>NZ_JBDWDG010000001.1:0-53912 GCF_039977455.1 Algibacter sp.
AGAGGAAGCAAAAGCAAAAGAAGTTGAAGCTGCAAGATTACAAGCATTAGCATTGGAACAGGCCAGAATAGCAGAATTAGCAAGAGTTCAGGCTGAAGAGGAAGCAAAAGAAGTTGAAGCTGCAAGATTACAAGCATTAGAATTAGAACAAGCTAGAAAAGCTGAATTAGTAAGAGTTCAAGCTGAAGAGGAAGCAAAAGCGAAAGAAGTTGAAGCTGCAAGATTACAAGCATTAGCATTGGAACAGGCCAGAATAGCAGAATTAGCAAGAGTTCAGGCTGAAGAGGAAGCAAGAGCGAAAGAAATAGAAGCTGCAAGATTACAAGCAGTAGCATTAGAACAAGATAGATTAGCAGAATTAGCAAGAGTACAAGCTGAAGAGGAGGCTAAAGCAAAAGAAGTTGAAGCTGCTAGATTACAAGCATTAGAATTAGAACAAGCTAGAAAAGCAGAATTAGCAAGAGTTCATGCTGAAGAGGAAGCTAAAGCGAAAGAAATAGAAGCTGCTAGATTACAAGTAGCAGAATTAGCCAAAGCTCAGGCCGAAGAGGAAGCAAAAGCAAACGAGGATAAAAACGAACAAATAGAGGAAATTCTATTGGATGAAGTTTTAATTGCATTTAAAAAATCAACAGAAGGGGCAACAAAATCTCAAGAATTATTATTTAATAAACTAAATGATAAGGTAGCCAGTAAACAACAGGACTTAGATAAACTTAAAGAAGAAAATGATTTAAGTGAAAAAGGAATTGTTAGTGGGCCAAAAGTATTTAAAAGTGTTTCTGCAGAAAATGCAGAGATAGAAAGCTTAAAACTTAAAATTGATAATTCTATAAGTTTCGGAAAAGCTAAAATTACCGAAATAGAAGCCTTGTATAAAGAAAGGCTTAAAAAAGTAAAAGATAAAAACGACTTAGTAAATATTGAATATATAAACACAATTGAGGTATTAAAATCTGATGTTTTAAAAGCTCAAAAAAAGAAGCAAAGTTTAATTTTAGCTTTAAATGATATTAAAATAGCCACCGATTTTGAAAGAAGAAGAAGGATAAAACGCGCCGATTATGATAATGAAGAGGATAGATATAATAAGGATAGAGCCGCATTAGCAAGTATAAAGAAATTTACAGAACCAAGTGCAACCCCATTAACCATTGAAGATTTTGATTTTGGAGAACCACTAAGTAACATTCAAATAGTAAATGGAATAAATAAGGTTAATGAAGGCTATTACTTAGTAATTGCCGTACATAAGGATGTAGCTAAAAGAGATGAGTTTTTAAAGAAAACAGTTCAGTCTGGAGAAAATAATGTAGACTTTTTCTTTGATTTAAATACAAGTAAATATTACATTTATAGTGAAAAGTATGACAATATTGGAGAAGCTAAAACAGCATTAGATAAAAGTAAAGGAAGTAAGCCATTTAACAGCAAAATGTCTATGGTTAAAATACAAAACTAAATGATTTTAGGTGAAACAATATTGTGCGTAAGTTTGAGTGATTGTATTTCAATATGTAAGATGAAATTAATATATGTAATATGAAAAAGACTACTATAAATAACATTGGGCTTATTTTAGTTTTACTCATGATGAGTATACCATTATATGCCCAAAATTTTGTCCCATTTACTCCAAGGTTTAACCAAGATTTAAAGGGGGATATTCAGCTAATTGGAAATAATATTTTAGGGCCTGATAACAATGCCTTTAATAATAGAGGTGTTTACAATCATGATGTTAACATGGTTTATATAGATATTGATGGTGATCCTTCAACATTTAGTTCATCTAGTGCAGATTTAACAATTCCGAATCCAGGATGTTATAGAATTATTCATGCGGGTTTATATTGGGGAGCGGTTACTAACGGAAATGAATCTATAATAGACGTTAAATTTAAAGGACCTTCAGGAGGTTATCATGATGTTACTGGCACAGTTATTTTTAATGCCAATGGTACTTCGGTTGACAATGGGGATAGTTATCCTTATGCGTGTTTTGCCGATGTTACATCTATCGTAACTTCTTTAGCAACAGATTTAGGTACTTATACAATGGCAAATGTATCTTCTTTACAAGGCCGAACATCTACTTTTATACCAAGAAATGGCACAGGAAACTCTGCGGGTTGGTCGCTTTACATTGTCTATGAAGACCCTACATTACCAGGTAAGTCTATTACTAGTTTTGATGGATTTAGTGCTATTAGTGTAGCAGGTGCTAACTTAACGTTAGATGTTCCTGTTACTGGCTTTAGAACCGTTCCTGCACCAGCACCTGTTAGAGCAAATTTTGCATTTGCGACCCTAGAAGGAGATAGTCCTATTGTTGGCGATCAATTACTATTAAATGGTTTGAACTTATCAACCGTCGATCGTCCTCAAACTAACTTTTTTAATAGTTCGGTAACTCAATTAAGTGCCTTACCTGTAACCAATAGAAATCCCAATAGCACCAATACTTTAGGATTTGATACAGGAGTTATTGTCGTTCCTAATCCTTCTAATTCAGTGATAGGAAATAATGCTACATCTGCTACTGTGCGTTTAGAAACAAATGGGGATACTTATTTTCCTTATTTTTTCTCTTTAGCAGTCGATATTATAGAACCAAATATAGTATTAACAAAAATAGTTGAAGATGCTGCAGGTAATGATATTGGAGGTATGATTGCTAATTTGGGCGATGAGTTAAACTATGTTTTGGGCTTTCAAAATACAGGAAATGATAATGCAACCAACTTAATTATTAGGGATATCCTTCCTACGAATGTGGTTTTTAATTATCCTAGCGATATTGGACTGCTTCCAGTAGGTGTATCAGTGCAGAGTTATGATCCATCTACTAGAGAATTAGTGTTTAGTGTAGATAATTCTGTTGTAGAAGAAAATGACCCAATACAAGAAATTCGATTTAAAGTTACAGTGGTTTCAACTTGTAGTTTATTGAATGATGCGTGTTCAAACATAATAAGTAATCAAGCATTTTCGACCTACAATGGTACTTTGAACCCTACGTTTACAATATCCGATGATCCTAGTTTTAATACGAATACAGGGTGTTTAATTACACCAGGAGCAACTAATTTTTTAGCAGATATAGATTGTGTTTTTGAAGAAGAGGTTATTTTGTGTGGTGCAAGTACAGTTTTAACATCGGGTAGTGGTTACGATTCTTATTCATGGTCTACAAGTCCTTCAGGAACACCAGTAATAGGAACCACACAATCAATTACCGTAACTGAAACAGGAACGTATTATGTAAATAACACTGCTGTGGCGCCATGTCAATCTACAGCACAACAGTTTGAGGTTATTACGTTTGGTGCAGGGGTTACTAACCCTGTAATTCCTTTTGCAGATGAGGTTGTTATTTGTCCTAATGATGGTAAAGAATTACCCAATATATTTTTGTGTGGTGCCAATGGACCAAGATTTATAGAAACTAATATTACCGATACCACTTCAATTATTTGGGAACAATTAGACGAAAGCAGTTGTACTGCTGAAGTCAACCCAAACTGTGCCAATGAAGATGCAGCTTGCACATGGAACCAAGTTGAAACGGGGCCAAACTTTTTAGCAGATACTGCAGGTCAATTTAGGTTAACCTTAAATTATGATGGTGGATGTTTTAATCAGTTTTATTTTAACGTTTACAGCAATTTATTAGTGCCTACGGTAACGTCACGAGATATATATTGTACAACTCCTGGACAAATAGTTGTTGGGAATGTTCCTAGTGGATATGAGTTTAGTATTGATGATGTAAATTATCAATCTAGTAATATGTTTTCGATAAACACACCTGGAGTTTATTCGGTTTATATTAAACAAATTGGGGTGGATCCAAATCCTTGTGTTTTTAGCGTTCCAGATATTCAAATACGACAAACAGATTTTACAGTTTCTACGGTTGTTAGTCAACCCTTATGTAATGGCGATTTAGGTAGTATTGCATTGGCTGCCAATGACGTGAGACCGCAATATTATTTTTCTATTTCAAGTGGAGGGACTTTAGTAAATAGTGTTGGTCCTATAACACCAAACAATTATGAATTTTCAAATTTAAACCCAGGTTCCTATACAATTGAAGTTTCTACTGAAGATGGTTGTATCTATTCTGAAGATATTGATATTATAGAGCCCGATTTATTAGAAGCCACTTCAGCACTTACCACACCTTTAACATGTACGGATGGAGAAATTACTGTTTATCCATCAGGAGGAACAGCACCCTATTTCTATTTTGTAAATGGTGCCACAGATTTTCAAACAGTGCCAACAATCCCTGTAACTGCTTCTGGAGTGTATAATATACGTGTTGTAGATTCTAATAATTGTATTGCTGAAACTTCTATCTCGGTCGAGGCTATTCTTCCACCAGAATTTACAGTGGATGCTAGCGATATTGCATGTTCAGATTCTGGAGATGTTGGTAGTATAAGATTTAATGTTACTAATGCGAACGGCAATACTCTAGAATATAGTATTGATAATGGTGTAACATATTCAAACTCTAATACATTTACAGGTTTAGCCGATGGTACCTACGAAGCTGTAATTCAGTACGGTGCAGGGCCAGAAGTGTGTACAACCAATGTGCAGAATATAACTATCGAAACACTTGCTACGGTAACGGGAACAGCAACTTTAACAACACCATATAGCTGCTTTTCTGAAGGTGTAATTACGGTGTCGGGAGTAACAGGTGGAACAGCGCCTTATTCGTATAGTTTAAATGGTGTTACATTTCAGTCAGCCGATACATTTACTAATTTAACCGTTGGGTCGTATACAGTAACTGTTAGAGATTCTGGTGGCTGTACTTTTATAGCAGATCCAATTACCATTGAAGCATTAAATCCGCCTACAGATATGGATTTTAGTGCTACCGCTTTAAGTTGTCCTGCATTAACATCAAACGTAACTATTACTTCAACAACAGGAGGGACACCAACCTTGGAATACCAGATTATTGCTCCAGCAGCAATGGCTACAGGATACCAAACATCAAATGTTTTTAACGGATTAGTTTCTGGAGCATACACATTTCAAGTTAGAGATGCCAATGGTTGTACGTATAGTGAAACATATAGTATTGCGCCTTTAGACCCAGTAGTTGTAGGCACTGTAATTTCAAAAGGATTAGATTGTACTGCATCTCCCGATGGTATAATATCAGGAACAATTACTGATGGCGTAGCACCATTTACATACGCCGTATCTTTTAATGGTGGTGCATTTAGCGGTTCTAATGCGGTAACGGGCAATACGTTTACCTACCCTGTGACAACTAATGGTACGTATCAATTTCAAATTACAGATGCTAATAATTGTATTGCAGAATCTTCAGAAGAAACTATAAATGCTATCTCATTACCAGAAATTATTTCAGTAGTTCAAACAGAACCAATTTTATGTCATGATGATAGCAATGCAGCAATTGATATTACTATTAATAATTCGGTTGGCACAGCTCCTTTTACAATTAACGTCTATAACGAAACTACAGCAACAGATTACGGTACACAAACAACCAGTTTATCTGCCGGTATTTATACCATTACATTAACCGATGCAAACTCCTGTATAGATACGGAAAGCATAACTATTACAGAACCAGATCCTATTGATTTTGCTTTAAGTAAGGTTGATATAACTTGTAACAACCCTGGAGGTTCTAGTTTAGGGTCAATTACCGTACAAAATGTTACAGGCGGAACAGTACCATTTACCTATTACATTACCAATAATTTTGGAGATGTAATTCCAGGGAATCCATATTCGGCAACTACAAACGAAGATCATACATTTAGTATTATCAATTTTGGAACATATACTGTTAATGTTATTGATGCCAATGGTTGTAGTTTTTCTAGACAGGTAACTATGGCTTCGCCGCCATCAGATTTATTAATTGATGTAACAACGGTTGTTCCAGATTGTACAACAGGGGGAACCGCAGTTGTTGAAGCTATTTCTGCTGTAGGAAGTGGAAGTTACGAGTTTGGTATTTTAGAATTTAATACATTACCGTATACTTCAAATTATTTTCCTGCTGATGCTGGTTTTCCTAACCAAAGAACATTTACTAATTTAACACCTGGTGTCGTATATACTTTTGTAGTTCACGATTTAGTTACCGATTGTTATTATGTAAAATCTGCAGATGCAGCTATTGCGCCAGCATCATCATTAACCTCTACAGTAATTCCAAATAACGTGGTATGTCAAGGTGAAAATAATGGAAGTGTAACGTTTACTATCGATAATTTTGATAGTACAACAACCTCAGTAGATTACGAAATATTTAGAGCGTATTCCAATGTGTTAATTGAAGGTCCCATTAATATAGGAGTAACTTTTGGTAGTCCAACAACTGTAACTACACCAGCACCAGGATCTTTATCTGTAGGCCAATATTATATTCGTTTTACAGAAAATGGTACCGGATCTTTTGATGGTTGCGAATCTGCATCGACTATATTTGAGATTAGTGAATCTGCAGTAGCATTATCATTAACGGCTTCTATAGATAAAAATGCTAATTGTAATCCTAATTCTGGTGTTATAAGTGCTGTTGCTTCAAATGGAACACCACCGTATTCTTATCAATTAACAACATCTGCAACACCACCTTTAGCTTCCGATCCTTTATGGGACGTTGTAAGTACCTTTAATGCAAACGCAAGTCCAAATAGCTATTTTGTGCATGTTTTGGATGCTTTTGGTTGTATAGAGTCTACACCTGGTATTATATTAGATGCCGACCCGGAACCTGTTATTACAGCAGCGGTAACTAATCAATGTATTGCAATAGATGGTCAATTCGAAATTGATGTAAATTTAACAACCACAGGTATTGCCCCATATAGTTATAGTATTAATGGTGGTGCTTTTCAAACTAAAACGGTACCTTTTACTATTTCAAATTTAGCATCAGGAACACATTCAATTGCTATTCAGGATGCCAATGGTTGTGGTAATCTAGTTTCAGTTGATATTCAGCCACCTTTAAATGTATTACCAGATATTACAGTTTTCCCAACTTGTAATAATGACGACGGACAAATAGTTATGACCGATGCAGGAGGGTCTGGGGCATATTCGTATGCAATAGCGCCTAATTCAGCTTCAATTTCATTATTAGGAAATGTGTTTTCAGGCGTACCTTCTGGAATTTTTACTGTAACAGTAACCGATAATATTTCAGGTTGTATTGAAGATGTGACCGTATCCATGCCAGAAGCTGTTCAACCTGATTTTACAACCACAGCAACGGCAGTAACTTGTTTTGGAACTAATTCGGGCACATTCGAACTTAACGTTA
Organism: Algibacter sp.; assembly: GCF_039977455.1. Classification (GTDB taxonomy): domain Bacteria; phylum Bacteroidota; class Bacteroidia; order Flavobacteriales; family Flavobacteriaceae; genus Algibacter_B. The sequence goes on from NZ_JBDWDG010000001.1 coordinate 7,337, forward strand.
GCAGCGGCTATTCCGGAGGTTATACTTATGAGGTTTTTGATAGTACGTCTACTTCAGTTTTTGGAGTAGTGAGTACTAATACCTCGACAAATCCAGAAATGGTTTCTGGACTAGGAGCAGGTACTTATTCTGTTATAATTACAGAGTCAGAAAGTCCTTTTTGTTCTGCAGAAAACACAGTTATAATTTCATCTCCATCCCAAGCACTTAATCTAATCGCTTTAGAAACGTCCAATGTAACCTGTGATGATGGTAAAGGAACCATTACAGCAACAGCAACAGGAGGTTGGGGAAACTATGAATATGAATTAACAGGAACAGCAACAATAGCTTATTCTGCTAACGGCACATTTAGTAATTTATCGGCAGGGTCTTATACGGTTAATGTAAGAGATGCTGGTGGTTGTATTGTTTCAGAAGATGTTGTGCTTGATTTCCCGTCGGATATCGATGCTACTATAACAGCAACTCCAAGTACATTGGCTTGTTATGGTGATGCCAATGCCACTATTACCGTAAGTAGTGTGTCGGGTGGACAGGGTAGTAATTATACGTATACTTTAAATATGACCTCGCCATCAATAAGTACTTCGGGACCTCAAACCTCGCCAGTATTTAATAATCTAAGTGTAGGTACTTATAATATTATGATTACCGATGGTTTTAACTGTGAGTTTACTTCAACAAATGTTGTAATTACACAGCCTTCAGAGATAGAAGCAAGTTTAGTAAAAACCACCTCGCAAACATGTACTACTCAAACGACTTTAACACTTAGTGCTTCTGGCGGAACAGGAGTTTATGAATATAGTGATACAGCATCATTCGCAACAAGCTTAGGTACTTTTGCTAGTTCTGTTAGCTTTCAGGTTTCAACAGGAACATTTATGTATTATGTTCGAGATGCCAATAATTGTTCAGCAAATGTGTCGAACGAAATAAAAATAGACCCGCTTCCAACATTAATGGTTAATTTAGATACAACCAATGCTACCATTAATTGTGCCGGCGATGATAATGGTGTCATTATCGCTTCCGCGGAAGGTGGACTAGGTAACTACATTTACACGTTACAAGATACATCAGGAACTGATATTGTAGGAGCCACACAAGACAGTCCAGGAGTTTTTACAAATCTTCCGGTTGGGAATTATCGCGTTCAAGTTGAAAGTGGCGATTGTTTAGAAGTGTCTTCCAATGCCCCAATAACAAATGCAGGAACCCTGCTAGAAGTTGTATTTAATCCATTAGACGTGACTTGTAATGGTGAAAATGATGGTATGTTAGAAATCACGACTACTGGTGGTTCTGGTGCCATTAAATATGCTATATCTCCACAATTAGATCAGTTTTTTAATGTTGAAACCGTTGAGGATTTAGCGCCAGGAAATTATGATATTGTAGTACAAGATGAGTTAGGCTGTTATGTTGCTTATAATTTTGATATCGATGAGCCAGATCCTTTAGGATTTAGATATACTATTGATACTGAAGCACCTTGTATTGGAGATGAAACAGGAGCGTTTACAGTTGAAATTTTAGGAGGAGAGCCACCGTTTAGCGTAAGTTTAGATGATATAACTTATATTCAATTGCCAAATGGCGAAAACACATATACCTTTGAAGATTTGGAGGGTGGTGAAAAAATGGTGTATATTTTAGATAGTGGAAATTGTGGTGGAGATAGTCCGTTTTCAATTCCGTTGTCAGATCCTGTTAATCTAGATCCGCAAGCCAATATCGAATACGAATGTATTAATGATGCTACAAATACAAACTGGGTGACTAATACCGTAACAGTAACTGTAGATTCAAGTATAACAGATACTACTGCATTAGAATATGCTTTAGATGGAGGTACATTTGCAACTGGAACAGGTGTTTTTGAAAACCTGTCTCCGGGCAATCATAGTATTGCTGTGCGTCATCCTAATGGTTGTGTAAAAATTACCAATAACAATGTGCCATTTGAAATTGAAACCTTTCAGCCTTTGGCCTTGGTGCTTGAAGATGGTGGTTTAAACGAAATAGTTGCGGTAGCATCTGGAGGAGAACCACCTTATGAATATATATTTAATGGTCAATCTAACGGAAATATAAATACCTTTTTAATTTATGAGTCTGGAGATTATACTGTTACTGTAATTGATGATAATGGTTGCGAAGTATCAGCAACACGATTTTTCGAGTTTATAGATGTTTGTATTCCAAATTACTTTACACCTAATGGTGATGGTAATTTAGATACATGGGGACCAGGTTGTTCTAGCCAATATACTAATTTAACCTTCGATATTTTTGATAGATACGGACGAAAAATAGCAACCTTAAGAGTAGGCGAAAAGTGGGATGGTAAATATGGCGGTGTCGAATTGCCTTCTGGTGATTATTGGTACTTAGTTAAACTAAATGAACCTAGAAATAAACGTGAATTTGTTGGACACTTTACACTGTATAGATAAATTATGAAATTAAGAAAATTATATATAATTCTGCTTCTCATGGTTATCTCTAACAGTTATAGCCAGGAGTTGAACTTGCCAGTGTTTACACAATATTTGGCCGATAATGATTTTGTTGTTTCGCCTACCTATGCTGGTATTGGCGACAATTTAAAAATTCGAGCAAACGGCTTAACGCAATGGGTTGGTATAAAAAATGCACCCGATAACCAATCTGTTTATGCCGATGTTAGAATTGCAGATCGTTCTGGTCTTGGATTTTCATTTTATAATGATAGAAACGGAAATACGATACAAACAGGTGGTAAAATATCGTTTGCACACCATTTAATATTAGATTATTACGAAAAATTATATCTGTCCTTCGGAATATCTTATAATATTAATAACTTCCGTATTGATATTAATAATTTTAATACAACTTACGAAAACCCAATTGTAGATCCTTTTGTTACCGACGATAGACGAACCTCCAATACTAATTTTGATATAGGTGCTTTGCTGAGGTATAAAGGTGCATTTTTAAGTGTTAATGCTAACAATATTTTAGAGAAACAAATTGATGAAAGTGTTAGAGTTGCAGAACCAAATTTACTTTTAAATTATCAAGTGTATTCTGGTTATATTTTTAAAGGTCCTAAAAAAAGTGGGTTGGAGTATGAGCCATCAATCTTTTACCAAATGTTTAGTAGCGACAAACGGTCTAGTACCGATTTAAACTTTAAGTTTAGAAAGTATAATAGAAACTACGATTATTTTTGGGCCGGAATTTCTTATAGATTCTTAAACGATCAGTTTTTAAAACCTTTAAATATTGGACCTATGGTAGGTTTTCAAAAATCGATATTCTATTTTGGTTATGCTTATCAAGTTACTACAAACGAGTTGTCTGCCTACAACTCAGGTACCCATGTAGTAACTATTGGTTTAAACTTTTTACAAAATATTAGTAATTGCCCATGTACACAAAGTGCCATTAGAAAGTAATTTGTTATCTGAGAGGCTAGGGTTTTTAATAGGGGAATCAGCCATTCATCTTCAATTTTAAGTTTTTTTTTAGATTTTTTAAAACCAAACTAATGTTTTTTTCGTTAGTATTACAAAGTAGTTTAAAGCTTTTGTGTTTTCAGTATAGAATGCAGTAGAATAAGTTACAACTAGCGTTTTAATGGATAACAATACTCTTAAAATATTAAAGTCTTTTATTATAAAAATAGCTGTAATAGCTATAAGTTTATGTTATGTGTTTGGGCCTTCTCACCATGTGGTTAGTCAACTATTGCATAGTTTGTCCCATGGTATAGAATCTTCTCGTTTATTTTTGACTCATTCTAGTCATCACCATCATAATCACCATACACATACGGAAACCGAAAAAACAGAAGTTCATAGCCATGAGATTATAGAGGTTATAGATAAAGTTTTAGAAGGTTCAAATTCTGAAAACGATTCCAAAAAATCTGAAATCGTAAATTTTAAATTAGATAAACATTTAGAGGTCAACACGAATTTTAGAATTCAAAATTTAGACTGGTCTTTAAAAGCGCAATCGGTATTTATCTTCAAGGTACAAAATGTACATAAAGGCTATATTAATAGCTTAATAGAACCTCCACAATTCGTTTAGTGTACTAGTTTGTTTATTCATTTTTATAAACGTAGTTCACCAACTAAAATTAAAAAATGTAAAAATTTTACTTATCAACTTCTACGGAAATTAATGCTTAATTAATTGTCCTAGGGGATGCAATATATTTAATAATGTTAAAACATATAATAACAGGACTGTTATTTACTTTTAGCGTTGGGCTAAGTTATGCTCATGAGCTAAGTGGAACAGTCATTTCAGAAGAAAATAACAAACCGCTTCAAGGTGTTGGGGTTTATAATAAAACTACAGGGAATTATACGTATACTAATATTTCTGGCTATTTCGAAATTGATGATGTATCGGTTAACGATATCATTTTATTTTATCAGTTAGGTTTTGAAAATCAGGAGGTTGTAATTGATAAAAGTCAATTAAATGGTTCCGTTGATATACTCTTACCAATATCTAAAGCATCTTTAGATCAAGTTTTTATAGTATCGAAAGTTAATACTTTAAGTACTTTTTTAAATGTCGATTTAAAAACAAATCCTGTAAAAACATCACAGGAAATATTAAGAAAAATCCCAGGGTTAGTAATTGGTCAGCATGCCGGTGGAGGTAAAGCCGAACAAATATTTTTAAGAGGTTTTGATATTGATCATGGTACAGATATCGCTATAGATGTTGATGGTATGCCAGTAAATATGGTATCGCATGCGCATGGTCAAGGCTATGCGGATATGCACTTTATAATTCCTGAAACTATAGAAAATATAGATTTTGGTAAAGGTTCATATTACGCCGATAAAGGAAACTTTAATACCGCCGGATATGTAGATATTAATACGAAAAAAACAATCGATAATAATGTGATTTCGGTTGAGGCTGGACAGTTTAATACGGTTAGAGCGCTAAGTATGCTTAAGCTAGTTGAGACCGAAAATAGTTCGGGGTATTTAGCCTCCGAATTAATGCTTTCTGATGGTGTATTTGATTCGCCTCAAAATTTTAACCGTATAAACATTATGGGGCGTTATAATTATAATAATTATAAAGATCAAGAGTTAACATTGTCTATGTCTCATTTTCAAAGTAAATGGGATGCTTCGGGACAAATCCCTGTTCGCGCGGTAGAAAGTGGTCAAATTGGACGTTTTGGAGCGATTGATGATACCGAAGGCGGTAACACCAGCAGAACAAATTTATGGCTAAATCATAAAAAGCAATTGGATGAGCATTCGGCTATAAAAACGTCAGCTTATGTGTCTAAATACGATTTTGAGTTATTTTCAAACTTCACTTTCTTTCTAGAAGACGCGGTTAATGGCGATCAAATTCGTCAATATGAAAACAGAACCATAGTTGGAGCCAAAACAGCGTACGAGCATTCTTTTCATTTACAAGACCATGATGCGCAATTAAAATATGAGTTAGGTATGGGTTTTAGATATGATGATGTTAATGATGTACAATTGTCAAGGACAAAAAACCGACAAGAATTATTAGAGCGTTTGGCCTACGGAAATGTAGATGAATTAAATGGTTTTTCATTTGCTAATTTAATGTACAAGAAAAACAAATGGACTATTAATCCGGGATTGCGACTAGATTATTTTAATTTCGATTATGAGAATTTATTAACCGAAACTTATGATAATGCTAGTGAAAATAAGGTGTTACTTAGCCCAAAGCTAAATTTTATTTATGCAGCATCATCAAAATTACAGTGGTTTGCTAAAACAGGTTTAGGATATCATTCCAATGATACTAGAGTGGTTACCGCTAATAATGGAGAGGATATTTTACCAACAGCTTTTGGTACAGATTTAGGGCTTATTACTAAACCAGCAGATCGATTAGTAATTAATGCAGCACTTTGGAGCTTATTTTTACAACAAGAATTTGTTTACGTTGGTGATGCCGGAATTGTAGAACCTAGCGGAAAAACAAAACGTTTTGGTGTCGATTTTGGATTGCAATATCAACTAAATGATTATTTGTTTTTTAATACCGATGTTAATTATACCTATGCTAGAAGTAGCGAAGAGGCAAGCGGACAAGATTACATCCCTTTAGCTCCAGATTTAACATCTTCAGGAAGTTTAATTGTTAAAGATTTAAATAACTTTTCAGGAGGTATAAGTTATAGAATGATTGGAGACAGAGCTGCTAACGAAGATAACTCCATAGTTGCTGATGGCTATTTTATAACCGATTTAAACCTGAATTATACGCTTAAAAATTGGACGTTTGGAATTGTTGTTGAAAATCTATTTGATAGCGAATGGAACGAAACACAATTTGCTACCGAAAGTAGGTTGGTTAACGAATCTAACGCAGTCGAAGAAATTCATTTTACACCAGGTTCTCCATTTTTTTTAAGGGGGAAAATATCTGTTAAATTTTAAAAAAAAGCATAGTATTTAAAAGCGCACCTTTATGGTGCGCTTTTTGTTTAACAATAAATTAGTGTGGGTTTTAATGTCAATTTTTATCCTAAACCATTAACTTTCTTTTTATTTTTGGTTTAAAATGCGTTTAATTAAAAAATAGTTATGAAAAATATTGTTGTTATAGTGTGTCTGTTGTTTACAGCACTTTCGTTTGCTCAAATTTTAGAACCAGTCAAATGGACAACCGATGTAAAAAAGATATCAGATTCTGAATATGAGCTAATCGCTATTGCTAACATTGATAAGAAATGGCATTTATATTCTCAAACGGTCCCAGACGGTGGGCCTTTGCCAACTGTTTTCAGCTTTGTAAGTAATGGGCATTATTTAAAAAAAGGTAATACAAAAGAGGAAATAGGGGTAATGGTGGATGATCCAACATTTAATATGAAGGTTAAATACTTTGAAACTAAAACGGAATTTAAACAACGTGTTAAGTTAAAAAAGAAACCACCTTTTAGTATTGAAACCGAAATCGAGTATATGGTATGCGATGATATCCAATGTATTATGCCCGATCCTGAAAACCTTACTTTTAACATTCAATAGATGATACATCTATAACTTTATACTTAATTATGAAAAAACTTGCCTGTATATTACTGGTTGCTATAGCGCTTATATCGTGTAATAAAGAAGAAAAGAAAGACTATGTAACGCTTTCTGGTAAAATTATAAATGCAACATCCGATTCTTTAGTTGTCGCTCAACGTGCTATTATAAAATCCATTAAGGTAAATCAAGATGGAACATTTTCTGATACTTTAAAAGTAGCTTCAGGAAATTACGTATTGTTCGATGGACAAGAGCAAGCTAATATTTATTTAGAAAATGGTTTCGATTTAAAAATCACGATAGATACCAATGCATTTGACCAAAGTATACATTATGAAGGAGTAGGAGAGGACGTCAATAATTATTTAGCCAAAAAAGTATTGTTACAAGAACGTCTTTTGGATTATGATGATTTAATGGCTTCTGATAAATCGGAATTTGAAAATAAACTAGGTTCTAGTATTGCAGAATTTAAAGCCTTGTTAAATGAAGTATCCAAAGATAATGTCGCATTTATTGCTAACGAAGAGAAAGGTTTTAAAATGATTGAAGAGCATTTAAAATCGGCGTATAGTAAAAATAATGAGCCATCGCCTTTTAATGGTAAAGTGGCACCAAAATTTAATGATTATGAAAATTATGCCGGTGGTAGCACATCGCTAGACGATTTAAAAGGAAAGTATGTTTATATCGATTTATGGGCTACTTGGTGTGGTCCATGTAAGGCCGAAATACCAGCATTAAAACGTGTTGAAAAAGCATATCATGGAAAAAATATTGCCTTTGTTAGTATTTCTTTAGATAGCCCTAAGGCTTACGATAAATGGAAAGCTATGGTTAAAGAAAAAGAATTAACAGGTGTGCAGTTATACGCTAAAGGCGATCAAAAATTTGCCAGAGATTTTAAGGTGAACACGATACCTAGGTTTATTTTAATCGATCCAAATGGTATTGTTGTTAATGACAATGCACCTAGACCTTCAAGTAAACAACTAACTAAGATTTTTGATAGGTTAGAGATTTAATATCAAGCAAAAAACAGTAATTGTGTTATATACGTGTTGTGCACAAGCTAAAAAAACGAAATCGAAATTTAATTAAAAAATGAGCAGAAAAGAAGGAATATTATCAAATATAGTAGGATTTTTATTTTACGGAATATTTATTTACGGAGAAATTTTTGGAATTTATCACACTTTTAAAAGTCATTCTAAATTGGATGGTTTAATATCAATAGTAATTCCACCTTATGCGTGGTATTATTCAGCGGAAATGTGGTGGCACGATGACTTTGAGGAAGTAGATTGGGAAAAAAAATTAAAGAGTGATATGGAAATATCAATCTATCTTTTATCTCAAGCACATAACGACCAAATTGATAGATTTGAATTGAATGATAAACTTGAAAAATTTTCATCAAAAATCAATAAATATCCTGAAGAAAAGTTAGATTTTCTTAAAAATGGTTCTAGAATATACATAAAATATTCAATTTCATTAGAAAATGAAGTTATTGAAGGAATGACTAATTTTTATGAAAATGGAAAATATGATTTTAAAAAAAGTAGGGAAACAAAAATTTTAGAACAAAAGTTAAGATCTTATAACATAGACTCAAAAATTGAGATTATTAAAGAACAGAATGAACAATCTCATAAACAACTTTCAACTAGTTTGACTAATTCTGGAGGTTCATTTGACGAATCACAAGTTTTAGAATTTAAAGAAAATATTTCTTCTTTAAAGAAAAGACAAAATATAGAGTTTAAAAAGATTTTTAAATTTATTTTTAATGAAGAATTATAATAGATTATTAGATAATATTATTATTTGCTGTAGTCTTTTACTAATAATTACTGCATTATTTAATCATCAATATACCTTTTATACTTTTACTAGATGGACAATAACAGTTTCATTTATTTGTCTAAGTATTAACACAATAAAAAATAAGCAATTTGAAAGGTCAGTTTTTTTTATTTCAACAGCAATTCTATTCAATCCAATTTTTAAAATCTGGTTTGAAAGAGAAGTATGGCAAATAATTGATATACTTATTTCAATAATACTAATTGGAATGTTGTTTATAAATATGAAGAAAAAGCCTGTGCACAACACCGTATAAACTTTATTGCTTGCTATTTGCCTACTTGCGAAAGTCCTCGCGGACTTTCTTGGTTTGTGTTTTATTTACTAACTTTAGTGCTTAAAATACGCAACAAAGCTTATACAACAACGTTAGGCACAAGACGAAAAAAACTTCAGATCTAATTTAAAATTGAGAAAAAAAATTCAAAAATATGACTTCAAAGATGGACTTCCACAGGAATTTGAAATTATAGATTTTGACTTACTTTTTAACGAATTTTCCGAAGAAATAAAGAAACCACATCGAGCGGAATTTTATCAGATTTTATGGTTTCAAAAAGGCTCACCAACTCATTTTGTAGATTTCAACCCAATAAAAATTAAACCTAACTCATTACTTTTTGTCAATAAAAATAGCGTTCAACTATTTGACAATAGAACAAAATTTAGAGGAAAAGCAATTTTGTTTACTGACAGTTTTTTCTGCAAAACCGAAATAGATACTAAATTTTTAAAGAGTAGTATTTTGTTCAACGACTTGCTATCTATTTCACAAATTGAGTTACCCAAAAACAACTCTATTATTGAGACTGTTTTTGGATTATTGGAAACTGAATTAAGAAATTCTAAAGACAATTATCAATCTGACTTACTACGAAACGATTTGCGTAATCTTTTACTGCATTCCGAACGGGAAAGACGAAAACAAGATTTTATAGAATTAAAAAAAGATGCCAACCTTGAACAAGCATTGTATTTTAAAACGTTATTAGATGACAATTTCATAACTCAAAAAAGAGTTAGTTTTTATTGTCAACAAATGCACTTGACACCAAAAAGACTTAATCAAGCTACTTCTAAAATTTTTGGAAAGACACCTAAAAATATCATTGATGACAGAGTTTTACTGGAATCTAAAAGATTATTGGCTCACACAAGCGAAAGCATCAAAGAAATATCATTTTCATTAGGCTTCGAAGAGCCAACAAACTTCATTAAATACTTCAAAAAACATACTAACAAAACACCTGTTGAATTCAGAGCAGAATTTAATGTGGCGTAAAAGTATCATTCAAAGGACTTTTTTTATCGTTCCCTTTCTTCTTCTTCATTGCAACTTTGCAGTATCAATTTAAAATCATAAAAAATGAAAAAGATACTTTTAAGTGTAACAGTAATTTTAGCAATTGGGTTGACCGCTTGCAAAAGTCAGAAAACAACAAATTCAGAAACTAAAAAAGAAGAAAAAATGGAAATTTCAAACAAAGAAAAAGTAATTGCTCTTTTAAAAAGCATTGAAACTGCTGCACAAGAACCAGTTGGGTATATTAACCCAAACAAGTATATTCAACACAATCTTGGAGTTGCAGACGGACTTGCAGGATTTGGTGCATTATTGCAACAACTTCCACCTAATTCTGCGAAAGTGAATACAGTTAGAGCTTTTGAAGATGGCGATTTTGTTTTCACTCAAACTGATTATAATTTTTTCGGACCAAAAATCGGTTTCGATATTTTCAGATTTGAAAATGGAAAAATCGTTGAACATTGGGATAATCTACAAGAAACACCAGAAAATCCAAATCCAAGCGGAAACACAATGATCGACGGAACAACTGAAATTATGGACATAGACAAAACAGAAGAAAACAAAACTTTAGTAAAGAATTTTGTAAATGACATTTTAGTAAACGGTAAAATGGAAAAACTGGCTGGATATTTTGATGGAGATAATTACGTACAGCACAATGCAAACATCGCAAATGGACTTTCAGGGCTTGGAAAAGCATTGGAATATATGGCTTCACAAGGTATTACTATGAAATTTGACAAAGTTCATAGAGTTTTAGGAGAAGGGAATTTTGTTTTGACAGTTAGCGAAGGTTCGTTTGCCGATAAACCAACTTCATTTTACGACTTATTCCGTGTTGAAAATGGAAAAATAGCTGAGCATTGGGATGTAATGGAAACCATCGCACCTAAAGACGAATGGAAAAATGACAATGGTAAGTTTTAAGTCTGATTGGAACAAAATTAAAAATGCAGGTTATATTATTATAGTCTGCATTTTTTAAATAAAAATGTTGCTATTAGGTTGTTTGATTCTCAATGACAGAATCACCCCAATCCGCAATAGATTGAATTAAAGGGATTAAGGTTTTACCAAATTTGGTTAAGGAATATTCAACTTTTAGTGGTGGTTTGGAGGTATAAACTTTTCTTTCAATCAAACCATCTTCTTCTAAAGATTTTAGCTGTAAGCTCAATGTTCTTTCGGTAACCGTTGGCATTGATTTCCTCAATTCGTTATACCTTAACTTTTTATTCATCAAATGAAAAAGAATAACTGTTTTCCATTTTCCACCAATAATTCCCATCGTCAAGCTTGCACAACAAGGGTATTCTTTACCTCTGAAATTAAGCATTTTTGGTTCTGCAGTTCCCATATAATTTATACTATCATTTTTGACCGTTATTGCAAAGATAGAATACTATACTTATTTTTGCAACTATAATTTTTATAGTAACTAAAAAAAACACGAAATGAAAGCAATGACAATTAAAAAATATGGAGAAAGCGCAAAGTTTGAATCCAATGAAGTTGAAAAGCCAACATTAAAAGGCGGCCAAGTATTAGTTAAAATTTCTGCATCAAGTATAAATACAGTAGATACAATGATTAGAAATATGGGAAATGATTTACCATTTGCACCTGTTACACCTGCAATATTAGGAATGGACTTTGCTGGAACAATTGAAAAAGTCGATGAAAATGTTACTGAATTTTCTGTAGGCGATGAAGTTTACGGTTGTGCAGGTGGTTTAGGAGATTTACAAGGAACTTTGGCAGAATATATAGCTGCAGATAGCAAACTAATTGCTCTTAAACCAAAAAACTTAACAATGAAAGAAGCAGCCTCGATTCCTTTAGTTGGTATAACTGCATACGAAGGTTTAATTCGTGCCAATGTTAAAAGAGGACAGAAAGTTTTAGTTCACGGTGGAACTGGTGGTGTTGGACACTTGGCTGTACAAATAGCAAAACATTTTGGAGCAGATGTTTATTCAACGGTAAGTTCCGAAAAGCAATTTAAAATAGTTGAAAGTTACGGAGCAAAAGCAATCAATTACAAAACAGAAACAGTTGAAGATTATGTAAAGAAACACACCAATAGTGCTGGTTTTGATGTTGTATATGATACAGTTGGTGGAGAAAATATGCTTAAATCATTTGAAGCAACTGCTTTAAATGGTCAAGTTGCTACAACAGTTTCGTTATGCGAAATAGATTTGAGTACTATGCATTTCAAAGGTTTATCATTACACGTAGTTTTTATGCTAATTCAAATGATGCATAATTTCCAAAGAGAAAAACACGGAGAAATTTTAAGAAATATTACTAAAATTGTCGAATCTGGAGCTTTAAAACCATTACTTGATGAAGAAAGTTTTTCATTAGAAAATGTTGGAAAGGCTTATGCAAAACTTGAAAGCGGAAACGCAATTGGAAAAGTCGTTGTTGAAAATTAAAAGGTAAATACAACAAATTGTGTGGAACGTCCTGTGCCTAACAATGTATATAAAAAATAGCAGTTAAGAGCCAAATTAAAAGTTTGGTTCTTTTCTGCTATCTTTGTTTTGGACGGAAAAGTGGCACACACACACACACACAACTACTCATAGCCGATACCGTTGGTTGCAAGCTAAAAAAAATGACTGCTAAAGAATTTATCGAGACGTTAGAGATTATCGGACAAGATTATTCAGGAGAAATTCCGAAAAGAGAAATATTTTCTTTAGCGAAAGAATATCAGCAAATTCCAGTAATTGAAGTTGTAAAATTACTAAAAGATAAAAATGAAAATCACAGACTTGGTGCTGTATCAATTTTAGACTGGAAAGCCCGAAATAAGAAAACTTCTTATGAGGTTCGAGAAAAGATATACAGAGCGTATATTGATAATCATAAGTGGATAGATAATTGGGGGTTGGTAGATAGAAGTGCACCTTATGTAGTTGGTGGATATTTATATGGTAAAGACACGAAACCATTATACGATTTGGCGAAATCCGATAATCCAATGGAACGAAGAACAGCAATTGTAAGTACGTACTATTTTATCAGAAAAAACGAAACCGAAGACACTTTTAAAATTGCTGAAATTCTTGTGAATGACAAAGACGAATATGTTCAAAAAGCTGTGGGAAGTTGGATAAGAGAAGCAGGAAAACGGAATGAAGAAAAACTAAAAAAATTCCTTGAAAAACACGAAAGCAAAATGCCAAGAATAACTCTTCGCTATGCAATTGAAAAGTTAGACAAAGAAACAAGAGAATATTATTTGAATTTAAAGAATATAATGAGTAAGTAATATATATTTAAAAGAGATACAATGAATCAGAAAGTAGATTGGTTCTTCAAGAAAGCTACAAGATGGCAAAAGGAATATGAAAAGCTTCGAGCTATTGTTTTGGACTGTGGACTAACTGAAGAATTGAAATGGGGAGTTCCTTGTTATACATTTCGGAAAAACAATATTGTTTTAATTCACGGATTTAAAGAGTATTGTGCTTTACTTTTTCACAAAGGTGTTTTGTTAAAAGACACAAATGGAATTCTAATCCAACAAACGGAGAATGTGCAATCGGCACGCCAAATCCGATTTACAAACGTGCAAGAAATAATTGATTTAAAATCCGTTATTAAAGCCTACATTTTTGAAGCAATTGAAGTAGAAAAAGCAGGTTTGGAAGTGAAAATGAAAAAGACTTCCGAATTTAAAATACCAGCTGAATTTAAAAAAGCTTTAGATAATAATTCCAATTTAAAAACTGCATTCTATTCTTTAACACCTGGACGACAAAGAGGCTATCTTCTACATTTTTCGCAAGCCAAACAATCTAAAACTCGGGAATCGAGAATTGAAAAATGTACCGATAAAATTCTAAATGGAATAGGTCTGAATGATAAATACAGTAAATGAAAGCAGAAAAAGCTAGCAGGTAACAACCTGTATAATTCATTGTTAGTACTAGCTTACTTGGAAATTCCTCGCTGACTTTCTTGGCTAGTAATTATTTATTAAATTAGTTGCTTAATTCACGCAACCAACCACATATAAACATGTTAGCAACAAGCTAATATTAATCTACATCTTAATATGCATATCGAAGTTTTCGGCTGATTGAATTACATTTTCTATGACCTCTGGCGATACTGATTTCATTTGAGCGTCCGATTCGTCATCCGATATCCCCATTTCAACAAAGAAATCACGGAATCCTTTGGGACTATGAATATTTACGAATCTGCATGTTTTGTCGCCTTTATTTTCAAAAGTATGTAATGTATTTGCTGGTATATCAAGAACTTCACCAGCTTTAAGAGTTTTTATTGTTCCATTGACAAAAAATTCCATTTCTCCATCAATAATTATAAAGGATTCCTTGTAGAGCTTATGCGTATGAGGAGGCGGGCCTTGTACTTGAGGAGGTGTTTCAATAATTGTAAGGTCATAGTCTCCTGAAGTGTCGTGAAAAGATACCTTATGACCTACTACCCATTTTGAATTACTTTTTATCATTTTATGAGATTTTAGTCTCACAAATCTATTAATATATTTTTAAATTTCCAAAATTTATGAGATATTTGTCTCATGAATGATAAATATGTTAAAACCGGCAGAGTTAAGCAAAAGCTTGAAACAAGAGGTAAAATATTAAATAGTGCAAAACAACTAGCGAAAGAAGGGATAGCGTTCACCCTTGAAGATGTGGCATCAAAGTCAGGTATTTCCAGGGCAACAATTTATAGATATTATTCAAATGTAGAAATACTTTCCTATGAAGTTGGCATTGATCTTGGAACAAAAAGTTCTGAAGATATAATGGAAGAATTCAAAGATAATTCTCTAAAGGAAATGATTTTTGGTATTCAAAATTATTATAACGATCATGCCCTTAAGCATGAAAACGCATTTCGGAAATTTTTAAGTGCAAATTTGATGTCTGTTTCTGAAAAAAAACGTGGTGCGCGCAGAAATAAGACCTTACAATTAGCACTCAAGCAAGCTAAAATGTCAAAGAAAGAAAAGGATAAATTGGTAAATCTTCTTACCATTTTAATGGGAATCGAGCCCTTAATAGTATCTAAAGATGTGTCTGGATTAAATAATGAGGAATTCAAAGAATTGTTGCGTTGGGGCATGGAATTAATACTTAGAAGTTACTTTAAAGAGAATTAAGTTTAAGTCAATTGGCAACAATATGTATAGAACATTGCGACTGAATTCCGTAGTCGAAATTCATTGTAATTTACTATCTTTCGGTTATGGCAAAAAAAAAAAATGATATTTTCCACAACGATCCATATACAAAACCATTGGATGTAAAGCGCATATTAATTAATGAAAAAGCAAGTCGGACAAACTAAAGATGTTGGGATTCAGTTTGGAATAAGAAAGACAGTTTCAATATCCGCTGAATTGGTATGGAATTTCCTTTTTTCAGATAAGGGGGTAGAGATTTGGCTCGGCAAATTGAAACATGAATTGGAATTCAAAAAAGAATTTGAAACTAAAAAAGGAATTACGGGCTTTGTACGTGTTTTTAAACCAAAATCACATATCCGACTGAACTGGAAACTTAAAGATTGGCCGAATATGTCAACTGTCCAGCTCCGGGTAATAGAGAAACAGGAAAAAACGACCATTGCTATTCATCAAGAGAAATTATTGAATGCCGAACAGCGGTCAAAAATGAAAGAATATTGGGTAAAAATAATTAAGAAAATAGATACAGAATTAAAAAAAGTCAAGTGCTAACAAAGTGGATAGTATCGTAACAGCATGCGGGATGTTTCTACATCATGTACGCGGACGTTGGCGGTAAATTAGAAATGAACGAAGAACAGCTCATAAAATGGTTGCTTAAAGGTGATGTTTCAATACAATACCAAGTTTACCGTGATTTGTTGGGAACTGACAGAATGGAAATACAAGACAGAATTTCAAATGAAGGTTGGGGAAAACAATTCTTATCCTTAAGAAAACCAGATGGACATTGGGGTGACAGGTTTTATCAGCCTAAATGGATTTCAACCCACTATTCACTTCTTGATCTTCGCAACTTAAATCTGAATCCCAACAACATACTTGTGAAAGAATCTATAGAGCAAGTGTTGAATACCTCGAAATCTGAAGATGGTGGAATTCAACTCGGACCATCAACATCTCAACATAGTGATGTTTGTGTAAACGGAATGTTTTTAAACTATGCATCTTATTTCCAAACCTCTGAAAAAAGATTGCGGTCAATTGTTGATTGCCTCCTCAATGAAATAATGCCTGATGGAGGATTTAATTGCCGGACAACAAGATGTGGGGCAAGTCATAGTTCGTTGCATTCAACGATTTCCGTTCTTGAAGGATTGTTTGAATTTCAAAAAGCAGGTTTTTCTTATAAAAAAGGTGACATCTCAAGAGCCATTAAAAGTGCGGAAGAATTCATACTGATTCATAGATTATTCCTGTCTGACCGCACAGGAGAAATCATTTCCAAAGACTTTTTGAAATTATCTTATCCATGTAGGTGGAAGTACGACATTTTACGGGCATTAGACTATTTCCAATCCACTAGAAGAAAATGGGATGACAGAATGAATGAAGCGATTGGAGTCCTGCTTAAAAAAAGGAATAATGATGGGACCTGGAGTATGCAAGCTGCGTATCCGGGTAAGGTACATTTGATAATGGAACAAGCAGGTAAACCTAGCAGATGGAATACTTTGAGGGCTATGCGTGTATTGAAACATATTAAAAAAATTAATAACTAACTACAGCCAACAAGAGCTAAAGCGCATAAAAACGTGGCATAGCCAAATGTTAACTCCCTATTTCTCTAAAATTTCAACCTCGAACAATTTATCCCAACGTTTGCCTGTAACAAAAATAGTTTTTGTCTTTGGGTTGTAAGCAATGCCGTTTAAAACATCTAAACCAGCATGTTGAGTAACTAATTTTTTTAATGGTTTAAAATCTACAACACCAATTACAGCTCCATTTTTAGGATTAATAATGGCTACACCATCTTTTTGGTAACGGTTGGCATAAATTTTTCCTTCGATCCATTCCATTTCATTAATACCTACAATTTTACCCTTATTCGTATAAACTTGAATATATTCTTGCTCAGCCAAAGTTTCAGAGTCTAACAACCATATTTTTTCTGTGCCATCACTTTTATAAATGGTATTGTTATAATTACATAAACCCCAACCTTCTTTACTATTACCATACTTAAAACTGCTTAGTTTTTCAAAGGTATTTACATCGTAAACAAAGCCTGTACCTTTTTGCCACGTTAATTGGTATACTTTGTTGTTTAATATGGTTAAACCTTCCCCAAAATACTCATCGGCTAAATCAATATTTTTAATAACTTTTCCTGTTTTATAATCTAGCTTTCTAAGTTTCGATTCTTTATGCTGTCCAGTACTTTCATATAAGGTGTCATTATGAAATTCCAAACCTTGAGTGTAAGATGTAATGTCGTGAGGATATTCATTAATTATTTTATAGGTATACACTTTTGGTAATTCGCTATTTAAAATTGTAACCGCCGATGTGGTTGTTTGTTTTTCACCTTCAATATAAACCGTAGCTTCAAGGCTGTGCTTTCCTAGTTTAAAATCTATTAAATCAGAATTTTCATTAATTCGTTTTCCATCTAAATAATAGGCAACCGAGTCGATAGTAAGCGCTTTTTTGTTCTCAAGAGATAATTTTAAGGTGCTATTATTGGCAATATTTCCTTTTTCAGCATTAGTTTTTATAGAAAAATCACTTTTTTTATGGGCAGAATTAGATCCGCAAGCAATTAATAATAGGCTTAAAAATATGATAGTGAGAAGGTTGAATGTTTTCATTTTCGAAATATAATTTATAGCAAGATATTTATTTAAAATCGGTTTAAAAAATCATTGTGAAATTTTTAAAAGTTTGTATCTTTGCAACCGGCAAGTCCTACACAACCAGCTCCTGTTGAATCCTCCAGGTCGGGAACGAAGCAAAGGTAAATGGTCGTAGCGGTGTGATGTAGGTAGCTTGCCTTTTTTTGTACAATAAACTCAAATCTTGAAAGCTTAGGCGAATCAGGATTTTTTAGTTTAAGGAACATTCTTGCAAGGGTTCAACCTTATGAGTATTATTGTATTTTTAAAGCATTAAATAAAAGTTTTTATGTCTAAAGTCGTATTAATAACAGGTGGTTCTTCTGGTATTGGAAAATCTATAGGTGAATTTTTAATTGGTAAAGATTTTATAGTGTATGGCACAAGTAGAAGTCCAGAGAAATATAAGGACAGTAAATTTCCTATTCTAGCCTTAGATGTTAAAGAGAACTTAAGCATTTCTGAAACGGTTCGCACTATTATTGAAAAAGAAGGCAGACTAGACATTGTTATTAATAATGCTGGAGCGGGAATTACAGGGCCTATTGAAGAAACCCCTGATGAAGAAATTAAAAATAATTTTGAAACCAATTTTTTCGGTCCTATACGTGTAATAAAAGCGGTGCTACCACAAATGCGTAAACAAAATTCGGGGTTAATTGTTAATGTGACTTCAATTGCGGGTTATATGGGGTTACCATATCGTGGTATTTATAGTGCCAGTAAAGGGGCTTTAGAGCTTTTAACCGAAGCTTTTAGAATGGAGATAAAGGATTTTAATATACAAATGACCAATGTAGCACCAGGAGATTTTGCTACCAATATTGCCGCTGGTAGATACCACGCGCCATTACTTGAAACTTCGCCATACAAAAAACCTTATGGAGATACTTTAAACTTAATGAATACGCATGTTGATAATGGCAGTGATCCTGATATTATGGCTAAAGCGATTTATAAGATTATTACTAATCCTAACCCGAAAGTGCATTATAAAGTAGGGGAGTTTTTGCAGAAGTTTTCTATTGTCTTAAAACGTATTCTACCCGATAAGGTATATGAGAAAATGCTCATGAACCATTATAAACTGTAGTTCTATAGGTTTTAATTACCTATTAATTAAACCAAGCAATTGTTCTTCAAAATTAACAGAGAACATATTAGTGTTGCTGTTTACAATTTTATTGTTTTTATCAACCAATATGGTTTTAGTCATTGGGTAAATAGCTAAAACATTTGATGCTACCTCAGGACTTTTAAATAGGTATTCGTTTTTGCTATAAAACCCATTGCTTTTAAGTAGTTTTTTAGACTTTTCTATGTGTCTTCCATCCATATTTATGGAAATAAAATTAACCTCAGGATATTTAACTTTTAGTTCTTTAATTTTATAATGACTTTCCTTAAAATGATCAAAATATTTGGATGACCAAAAGCATAATACGGTAGGTGCATATACTTTTGAGTTAAGTCGATATTCACTCTCGTCGTAACTAAAAATTTTGATATTTGGTAACTTATCGCCATTCCTAAGGTTATTAACCGAGCTAGTAAAACGTAGCATGCGCTCTTTACCTTTTTCGCTTTTACTTATACTTAAATAGGTTTTTAATAGTTCCTTATTATGTTCTATATTTTTACTTTTAGCTAAGTAACCAATTGTAAAATGATAAAGTAAATCGTCTTTAACCTCCGGATTTAAAATTAAACTATCAATTAGTTTAAGCCTATCTAAATTAAAACACAATGATTTTTTATCAAAACAGGCATTCTTTTCGTGCTTGTCGTGGGTTTTAAGCGATAAGTTACTTAAATTATAACGTAAAAATTTATTGTAACCGTGGTGGTTACTTAAAAAAGTGTCATTGTAATTAATTTCTTTTCTGTAGCTATAAAAATTATTAGGTAACGATTTTAATATAGCGGCTTTGTTTTGTCCAACATGTACAAAAGGATACACCTCTTTACTTAAGTAATATTTGTAATCGATATTGGCTTGAGCTATTTTTAAAAATAACTCTGAAGGATCATTTTTTTCCACAAAATGGTCCAATCTTTTTGCTTTAAAATCTCTTAAAGAATCGGCCTTTTTTTGGAAGTCTTCACCGTTAAGTTGGCAAATTTTAATGATATATTTTTCTTCCTTTTCGTTTTCAATATATTCATTAATAAAGTAATTGTTTTTATCGTCGCCTATACCGCTATACACCAACGATTCATCAAAATCTAAAGTATTAAGTCTAAAAAGTAAGCTGTCTTCTGGTTCTAATAATATTAATTGATATTCGCCACCATGTCTAAAAGTGTAAAGGCCCTTGTTTAAATTTTCAATTTTATAAAGGAATCTGTTTTTGGCATCTAACTTAACCGTATCAATAATGGTCTCATCTTTAGATAAAACAATATAGTTAGTATTCGGGTTAATTATTTCGCCACCCAAGTACGCTATATTCAAAGCAGAATCCTCGTTGTTTTTTTTACAACTTAATAATGAGATTGAAATAAATAAAATAGTAAAGTAAAACTTCATATAACCCTAAAGCGTATTTGTAATAACAAAAGTATAGCTTGTAATCATAAACTCCTGTTAATGCGTTGTTAAATATTTAGGAATCAAAAACTCCTATAACGCCTTAAAATTTGGGTAACTAAGTTTCGTCTTACCAATGTAATTTTCTACTTTTGCAAAAAAATAAATAGTCCTTTATGTTATCAGTATCAAATCTTTCTGTCCAGTTCGGTAAACGTGTCCTTTTTGATGAAGTAAATACCACTTTTAATAATGGTAATTGCTACGGAATTATTGGCGCTAATGGATCTGGAAAATCTACATTTTTAAAGATTATATCTGGAAAACAAGAACCAACATCGGGTCATGTTTCTTTAGAGTCCGGAAAGCGTATGTCGGTTTTAGAACAAAACCATAATTTATATGATGAGAATACCGTTTTAGAAACTATTTTAATGGGGAATAAACCCTTATTTAAAATTAAAACAGAAATTGATGCTTTATATGCTGATTATTCTGATGAGAATGCCGAAAAAATAGGGGAGCTTCAAGTTAAGTTTGAAGAAATGGATGGTTGGAATGCAGATAGTAATGCTGCAGCTATGTTATCTAACTTAGGTATTAAAGAAGAGTTTCATCATACTTTAATGGCCGATTTGGATGGTAAACAAAAAGTACGTGTGTTATTAGCACAGGCTTTATTTGGTAATCCTGATGTGTTAATTATGGATGAGCCTACCAATGATTTGGATTATGAAACTATTTCGTGGTTAGAAAACTTTTTAGCCAATTATGATAACTGTGTGATTGTTGTTTCGCATGATAGACACTTTTTAGATGCCGTTTGTACACATATTTCTGATATTGATTTTGGAAAAATAAATCACTATTCTGGTAACTATACCTTCTGGTATGAGTCTTCGCAATTAGCAGCTAGACAACATGCACAACAGAATAAGAAAGCTGAAGAAAAGAAGAAGGAATTAGAAGAATTTATTCGTCGTTTTTCTGCTAACGTTGCAAAAAGTAAACAAGCAACAAGTAGAAAGAAAATGATTGAAAAGCTTAATATAGCTGATATTAGAAGAACCAGTCGTCGTTATCCTGCTATTATTTTTGAGCGCGAAAGAGAAGCTGGAGATCAAATATTAAATGTTGAAGGACTAACCGCTTCCCTTGAAGGTGAAGTGTTGTTTAAAAATATTGACTTAAACTTGGCAAAAGGGGATAAAGTAGTAGTGTTTTCTAGAGACTCTAGAGCGACTACAGCCTTTTATCAAATTTTAAATAATTATGAAAAAGCCGATTCTGGTAAATTTATGTGGGGTGTTACCACTACACAATCGTATTTACCATTAGATAATGACGCCTTTTTTGATAATGAACTTACTTTAATTGATTGGTTACGCCAATATGCAACTACCGAAGAGGAACGCGAAGAAGTAAATATTCGTGGTTTCCTTGGGAAAATGATTTTTAGTGGCGAGGAAGCCTTTAAAAAATCGTCTGTTTTATCTGGAGGAGAAAAAGTAAGATGTATGTTATCTAGAATGATGATGATGAGAGCTAACGTTTTACAATTAGACGAGCCAACAAACCACCTAGATTTAGAAAGCATTACGGCATTTAACAACTCGTTAAAAAACTTTAAAGGCACCATTTTATTTACAACGCACGATCATGAGTTTGCACAAACCGTTGCCAATAGAGTAGTGGAGTTAACGCCTAATGGTGTTATAGACCGTTATACTACTTTTGATGAGTATATGCAGGATAAAAAAATTAAAGAGTTACGTAACAAAATGTACGGCGTAACGGTTTAATTAATTTTGTGAATCGGAAGTTATTGTTTTAAGAATAGTGAGTGCTTTTTCATGTTCGTCTTTATGAACAAAAATTTGTTTAAGTGTGCTATTAGACATTCCAAAAATTGGTAATAAACCGGAATCGGTTTGTTCTTTAACCACAGGAATAATATCATGTTTTTCTAATTCAGGAACAATTTTTTGTACTTCTAATAATTCACCTGTAAAAATTTTAATATAATTTGAATCAGTCATAGGGTTGTGTTTTTTCAATTCATGTAAAAACTAAGACATGGCTACAAGTTAGTAACTAATAGCCAAGGTGTAAGTTACAATTATTTATCTTGCTCTATTTGAGAAGTTGAATTTAAGCTTTCAATAATTGGTTTTGCTCTTTCAAGTTCATCTTTATGTACATGGATTTCTTGTAAACCTGGAATAGAAGGGCCAAAACCAGCTAATCGACCAGATTCAGATTCATCTTTTATTATAGCACAAATATTTACGTCTTCAAGTAACTTGAATGTGCGTTGAACTTCAATAAAATTTCCAGAAAATACTTTTAGATAGTTTGACATAGCTTAAGGTTTAAAAGGTTCAAATTTAATTTCTAACTATTGGTTGTGTTAGCTTAAAAAAACAATTAAGGGGTTTAATATTTTAATTCTGCATTCAATTTATTAATAATTAGAGTTACTCGGTCAAATTCATCACTATGATCATAACGCTTGTTCAGATCCAGTACATCACTACTACCGAAATCAACTAATAGAGCAGTTTCGGAATAATCTTTTACTTTTTGAACAATGTGTTCTTTTTAACAACCAGAAACAATACGATGAACCATAGTCAAATAACCAATACATATTTCAACATTATTTTACATGGCGCTCTGTTTTATAAGGTTGTCCTTACAAGATACAAAATTTTTAAATATAAAAACAGGGAATAAAAAGAAAGACCTGTCAGTTTTAAAAACTTGACAGGTCTAGTAAATTATTTAAATTATAAATTTAGCGCAACTCAGCACCAAGTTGATTTTCAAAATTACTTTGTAATTTTTTCATAATCTTATCAATTTGCTTGTCGTTAAGCGTTTTATTTTCATCTTGTAAAGTAAAACTAACCGCGTAACTCTTTTTACCTTTTGGTAAGTTTTTACCTTGGTAAACATCAAATAAATTAACGTCCTTAAGCAATTGCTTTTCGCTTTGTTTAGCTATTTTGTAGATAGACTCAAAAGTTACAGTGTCGTCTAGCAATAAGGCGAAATCACGACGTACCCCAGGATATTTAGAGATGGCTTTAAACTTAATTTTGTTGTGTTTTACTAAATTTAAAATAGTGTCCCATTTAAAATCAGCATAAATAACCTCTTGTGTTATATCAAAATGCTTTAAAATTGGTTTTTTAATTAAACCAAATTCTACCAAAACATTTTTACCAAGACCAAAAGTTAAACCTTCGGTAAACAAATCACTTTTAATAGGCGATTCGTTAAACCTAGAAATGCCTAAACGTTCTAGAATTGCAATAATGTAACCTTTCATTAAAAAGAAATCGCTCTTTTTACTAGGGTCTGTCCAGTTTTCTGAGTTTTTATCTCCTGTTATAAAAACCGATACATGCTTGAATTCTTCACGCTTATCATTATAACCATGGTAGGTTTTTCCGAATTCGAACAATTTTAAATCGCCACGTCTTCTATTGATGTTAAACGATACCGCTTCTAATCCAGAAAACAATAAGGATTGTCTCATTACAGACAAGTCGTTACTTAATGGATTCAAGATGGTTATGTTGTGTTCTTCCTTTAATTGCTCGCTTAAAGCCACGTAATTTGGTGTAGTAAGCGAGTTGGAAAGGATTTCAAAAAAGCCTTGTGATGCTAATTGG
The DNA here is from genome assembly GCF_039977455.1 of Algibacter sp. Lineage (GTDB taxonomy): Bacteria > Bacteroidota > Bacteroidia > Flavobacteriales > Flavobacteriaceae > Algibacter_B. Next base: position 31,646 of record NZ_JBDWDG010000001.1, read on the forward strand.
TTTCCAACAATATTCTGAATTTTATAATCTTCAAAACGCGACGTTGTAGAAATAGATGCATTAAGTTTTTCGGTTGTTTTAATATTATTATAACCGTAAACTCTCAAGATCTCTTCAATAACATCGGCTTCTCTTTCAACATCATTTCTATAAGCAGGAACAGTTAACCCTAAACCAGCTTCAGTAACATTATTAACTTTGATGTCTAAAGAGCTTAATATGCGTTTTATAGTTTCTTTAGGAATCTCTTCTCCAATTAATTTTTCAGCATTTTCAAAGCTTAAACGCACTTCAAAATCTTTAATTTTTTTAGGATAGAAATCTAAAATATCACTCGTAATTTCACCACCAGCAATTTCTTGAATAAGTAAAGCGGCACGTTTTAAGGCGTATTCGCAGGTATTTGGATCTATACCACGCTCAAACCTAAAAGATGCATCGGTATTTAAACCATGGCGTTTAGCAGATTTTCTGATGCTTACAGGATTAAAATAAGCACTTTCTAAGAAAATATTAGTGGTATGCTCGGTAACTCCAGAATCTAAACCTCCAAAAACACCGGCTATACACATAGGTTTATCGCCGTTACAGATCATTAAATCATCTTCATGTAATTCGCGTTCTACACCATCTAAAGTCACAAATTTTGTGCCTGCAGGTAAGGTTTTAACCTCTATTTTGTTTCCTGAAATTTTTGCAGCATCAAAAGCATGTAAAGGTTGCCCTAAATCATGTAATACATAATTAGTAGCATCTACAATATTATTTAAAGGTGTTATTCCAATAGCTTTTAAGCGGTGTTGCAACCAAGCAGGAGACTCGGCCACTTGTATTCCAGATATAGACACCCCACAATAGCGTGGTGCTAATTCTTTATCGACTACTTCGATATCCATTTTTAGGGTACGATTCTCAACATGAAACGCACTAATGGATGGTGTAATTAATTCTAGGTTAATATCTTTTTGAACCAATCCCGCTTTTAAATCGCGAGCCGTTCCTAAGTGGCTCATAGCATCGGCACGGTTTGGTGTTAATCCAATTTCGAAAACCTGATCGTTTTCAATTTCAAAAAGATCGGCAGCTAAGGTGCCTACTTTAATATCGTTATCTAAGACTAGAATACCGTCGTGCGATTTTCCTAAACCTAATTCATCTTCAGCGCAAATCATACCGTGGCTTTCTTCGCCACGAATTTTACCTTTTTTAATGGTCCACGATTCGCCTTCTTCAGTATATAAAACCGTACCAATTGTGGCTACAGGCACTTTTTGTCCTGCATCAACATTAGGTGCGCCACATACAATTTGTAAAGGAGCATCTCCACCAACATCAACCGTAGTTACTTTAAGTTTGTCGGCATTTGGGTGCTTAACACAGGTTAAAACCTCGCCAACAACAACACCTTCTAATCCGCCTTTTACGGATTGGTAGGTTTCAATACCTTCAACTTCAAGTCCTAAATCTGTAAGTAGTTCGCTAGTTTGTTCTGGTGTCCAATTTGTTTTTAAAAATTGTTTTAACCAGTTGTATGAAATCTTCATAAATCAATGTCCTATTTAAGCCTGCAAAGATAAAATATTGAAGTCAGCATTCAAACAAAGGAATGCATTTTGTTAATATGTTAATTTGGGGATGGAAAACGATTGAATTTGTTACCTCAAGAATGATAAACAATAGATGCAAGTGGATAAAGTTGTAATTGAATGTTTATTGATGTTTTTAGGTGCTAGTTTGGAGTATTGAAATAGCGAAGTTTCGTTTATCGTGTTCGTGTATGATTTGTGCGACTTAGAATCCGAAGGTTTTCAGTCTTTGAAAATCAGTTGTTTAAATATATGATTTTTATTTAAGTAGGAGGTTAGCATTAATTATACACGTCTTAAGTTAGCATTTTAATAAAAACATTAAATTAAGACCTATAAATTAGAAAGAACAAAAGAGAGGAATAAGGTTATTATGAAAAATCAGTTGAGATTTCGATTGAATAAATCCTAATATCACTATTAGAATTGTGGCAATTAATTACATAATGCCTTTTGTTTTTATCTAATTTCTACATTTCACCTTTTTTAGGTTTCTTATTTATTCAAGTTTTTTTGCCTTAATATGCTATAGCTATTTTTTAATCTTAAAAGGTTTTAATGGTTTCATTTTATAAAACAGCTAAAAGAATCATCCCTAAGATAGAGGTTGCTAAAGTTGCAATTACAATGGGTAAAATAGTTTTTTGTAATATGCTTACATATTTACTTACACCAGCAACAGCTGCTGCAGCAATAATGTTAAAGAGGCATATAGCATTGCCTAATGAACCTCCATTAAGTTGCATAGCCAAAATGATTTCTTTAGATAATGAAAGATTTTCTGCTGCGTTGTATTGAACTGAACCAAAAATAATATTTGATACTGTTGTACTACCTGTTATAAAGGTGCCAACAACACCAATAAAAGGGCTTAAAATTGGGTAAGCAGCTCCAGTTTTTGTAAATAGAGAAGACATTGATGATACCATAGATGGCATTTCGCTACCACTAGATAGCATGAGTTGTGTAATAGCTAATGAGGGAAATAGTATTATAAATATAGTGGCAATTTTATTAAATACAGGTTTTAAATTAGTTTTAGAACTTTTACCTAACAATGCAGCGCAAATGGCAGCAATTATAAAAGGGAAAAGAGGAGACCTAAAAGGTTGAAATGATGTGCTAACTGACGACTCTAAAATATTATTAAATGGTAATGAAAATGAAACTATAGATTTTAATGGTGGTATTATTTTTGGTAATAAAAGTAAGACAATTAAAATCACATATGGGAACCAAGGTTTCCAAGCTAATTTTCTATTTGTAAAAAGGAAGAAGTATGCAAAAACACCCATTATTGCTGAGGCTACTACGCCTGTTAATTCTTTTAGAAAATACGATAAGCATACATAAGGAATGGCAATACAAAAGAATAGTTTCCAACCATGCGTACCTTTTTTATACCCTTGTTTTTTTAGAATGTTTTCAATAAAAAATAATATAATACTACCCGAAACGATCATAAAACAAGAGGCATAGAAATAAATTTTTCTTATTTGATCATCAGATAAATCTAATGTACCCTCAAAGCCAGCAATAACAGGTGTACCTACTGCACCAGTAATTGCAAAAAGCCCATCAATAAGTAACACAACGACTATAGATGTAATGGGAGAGAATCCTAGAGAAATTAACAGTAAAGGAACTATAGCTCCTGGTGTGCCAAAACCCGAAACGCTTTCAAAAAACGCTGTTAAAAAAAAGGCTAAAAAATAAAACTGAAACTTCTTATCAGTATGTGTGGTTGTTAGTGAGTTTTTAATCTGTGTAATAAAACCAACTTGTTCCATGTTTTGATGAAGCAATAATGCTCCAAAAACAATCATTAAAATAGTCATGGTATTGATGAATGCAGCAATTAATGCTGCTGGGAACGCAATTAATTGACTATCCCAAATAAAGAAAAGTGCTATCGTTACTGCAAACCCTGAATATATACCTGCTTTAACGCCTTTTAGCAAACTTACTAATAGCAGCAGCACTATTGGTAATAAAGAAAGAACTGAATAAAAAACCGGCATATTCTAATTTTATGTCAAAAGTAAAACCTGTTTTGCTTTATAAGTATGACAATTATCAACTTTTTAGATTACTTTTATTCAATTTGTAATAGCTCTAGATGAGGAGCCTTAGATATCGTATCTAATAAACGACTGTAAGTTTAATTTTGAGTATGCTTGTTTTTAACTCGGTTCTTTGTTAACCTTTTCTCAGCAAGTAGACTTTTATTAGATTGTAGTGCATCTTTTTTAAATATTCGATATTTGATTCTGAATATTAACTTGTAAAGCAATTAAGATTCCGATAGCAACAGGTACAATTTTTCTAAAGAATTTTATTATTGGTTAGTTATTTCTCGAAAGTTAGGATAATTAATTCATTCCGTTCGAGTGAGAATAAGAAAGCACAAACGTTTTACGGATATGAAATCGTTTTAATGTTTTATATCCGACGATAAACGAAGTTGGCAGAAAATTTTTACAAAGTCAAGTTTTTAAATAGTTGAATTTTGAACAATTTACAAGTCTTCCAACATCAGGTTAAAATCGTACTGTAAGTCTTCGTGCAGTTTAGCAATACTTTTTTTGGCTAGAAGTATTTGACGGTTGTACATGTTTTGGAGTTGTGTGCTTCCTTTTATGCTGGGTTTAAAATCTTTTAGTTTTTGGCAGAAATAGAGTAGGAGTTCTACTTCGGTTTCCTTTTTTTGTGAGTAGCGTATAAATTTTTTAACGTTACGGAGTATTTTACGAGTGCTTTTCCTAATGAAGAAATAACTGTTGGTATTTATAAGGTCGAATTCCTCGTCCATATAGCTTTTTACGGTTTCGATGTAGCCACTTTCGTTGTGCGATTCGAAAAGTAAATAGGTAAGGAGCTCTTTGTTTTCTTTTTTAAATCGGGCTAAACGCAAGCATAGTTCTTGGGTTTCTTTGTGTGAAAGTGTATTAAGTTCTTTCTTGATTTCTGGTAATGGTACAGCTTTCATTTATAAAAGTGAATTTAATAAGGAAATAGTGGTTAGTTGTAAAATACTAATAATGCATTTTTTTTTAGACGTACAAGGTTTTAAAACCTCCCAGGATACAAATATTTTTAATATCACCTCATTTTATAAATATAAAAAAACCATTGTAACTACAATGGTTTGCGGGTGTAAAATAAATAATTGTAGTATACTTAAGTTGGCGGATACTTGCGCTAGGGATAGCAGCCTTTCAAATTCGCTCAAGACAGGCTTCAATACAGATCTTTGTAGTGTATAGCTCGCACCCTTGTGGTAGCCTACCTGCCGGCAGGCGCCCATATTATTTTAATTTCCTATTACCTAAGTTTGGGAAAATTGCTCGGGTTTAATTCGTGCATAACATCGTAAATACCTTCAAAGATATCCTCGGCCGATGGTTTAGAGAAGTAATCGCCATCATTTCCATAAGCTGGCCTATGTGGTTTTGCTGTTATGGTTTTAGGCGAACTGTCTAAATATTGAAAGGCGTTTTGCTCGTTTAGTATTTTATCTAAAATATATGCTGAAGCGCCACCAGGAACATCCTCATCTATAATGACTACTCTATTTGTTTTTGCGATACTTTTAATGATGTCGTGGTTTAAATCGAAAGGCATTAGGGATTGTACATCGATAACTTCTGCTTCGATGCCAATACCCAATAAATCTTTTGCTGTTTGCTCTACAATACGCAATGTGGAACCGTAGGATACTAAGGTGATATCTGTACCTTCTTTAATAGTTTCAACAACGCCAATAGGGGTTTTAAGCGTGCCTAAGTTATTTGGCATTTTTTCCTTTAGTCTGTAGCCATTTAAACATTCTACAACTATAGCAGGATCATCTCCAAGCAATAAGGTGTTGTAAAAACCGGCGGCTTTAGTCATATTTCTAGGTACCAATAAATTGACACCTTTAACCAAATTAAGGATACCGCCCATTTGGGAACCAGAATGCCAAATGCCTTCTAGACGGTGGCCACGTGTTCTTATTATTAAAGGCGCTTTTTGCTTACCTTTTGTACGGTAATGTACGGTAGCTAAATCGTCGCTTATTATTTGTAAAGCGTATAATATGTAATCTAGGTATTGAATTTCGGCTATTGGTCGCAAGCCGCGTAAGGCCATACCTATACCTTGTCCTATAATAGTGGCTTCTCGAATACCACAGTCAGCAATACGAAGCTCTCCAAATTTTTCTTGTAAGCCTTCTAAACCTTGATTTACATCGCCAATATTACCAGTATCTTCTCCAAAGACTAATGCTTCGGGATGATTACTAAAAATAGCATCAAAATTATCTCGAAGAATAATTCTGCCATCTACTTGTAAAGCCTCATCGTCGTAAGTGGCTTTTATTTCTTTAATTCGGGTATTAGACCCTTGTGTTTCGGAATATAAATGTGAGCTGAATTTAGGTTGTACATGCTCGAAAATAGAGTTTATCCAATTACTAAGTACTTTTTTCTCCGGTATACTTTCGCTAATAGTAAATCGTAATGCTTTTCTAGCATGCGATAAAATATCTTTTCGTGTTGGCTCGTCAATATTTACTAAGCTATCTTTTATTTTAGAAATAAAAACACCGTTAATACTAGTGGTTTCAACTTGTTTTAGTATTGAAATTAATTCTTGTTGCTCCTTTTTTATGGGTCTTAAAAACGTATTCCAAGCACTCTTTTTGGCTTCTCTAACATCTCTTTTGGCTGCTCTTTCAATTTCAATAAGCGTTTCGATTGTGGCAATACCGCTTTCTAAAATCCATTTACGCAGCTTAACATTACAATCATTTTTGGCTTCCCACTCTAAACGTTCAGCATTTTTGTAACGTTCATGAGATCCGGAAGTAGAATGTCCTTGTGGTTGTGTTAATTCTTGAACATGAATTAAAACGGGAACATGCTCTTCTCTAGCTATGGTCGATGCTTCTTGGTAGGTTTCTATTAAGTTGGCATAATCCCAACCCTTTACACGAAGAATTTCAAAGCCATTAGTACCTTTCTCTCTTTGGAAACCTTTTAAAATTTCCGATATGTTTTCTTTAGTTGTTTGGTGTTTGGCATGCACAGATATGCCATAGTCATCATCCCATACACTAATTACCATAGGTACTTGTAAAACCCCTGCGGCATTAATAGTTTCAAAAAATAAACCTTCGCTAGTACTTGCGTTACCGATGGTTCCCCAAGCCACTTCATTTCCTTGTACAGAAAATTTTGAAGCGTTTATGCCTTTAACTTTCCTAAATATTTTTGAGGCTTGTGCTAATCCTAATAAACGCGGCATTTGTCCTGCAGTAGGAGAGATATCGGCACTAGAATTATATTGTTTTGTTAAGTCTTTCCAACTTCCATTATTATTAAGGCTATGGGTAACAAAATGTCCGCCCATTTGGCGGCCAGCAGACATAGGTTCTAGCTCAATATTAGTATTGGCGTATAAACCAGCAAAAAATTGTTCGGGCGTTAACTCGCCAATAGCCATCATAAAGGTTTGATCTCTATAATATCCAGAACGCCAATCGCCTTTTTTAAAAGCTTTGGCCATAGCAAGCTGCGGCACTTCTTTGCCGTCGCCAAAGATTCCAAATTTTGCTTTTCCAGTTAATACCTCTCGTCGACCAAGTAAACTGCATTCCCGACTTATCATAGCAGTACGATAGTCGTTTATTACTTCTGCTTTAAAATCAGCGAACGATAAATTGTTTTCCAAGTTGGTTAAGGGTTGCATAGGTTCATGCTTTTAGTTCTGCGAAAGTAGTCAAAATAGACCTTTTTTGCAATTAATTTCCTTGTTAAAATAATGATAAATTTTTAAAAATGTATAGTTTAATCACTTTTGTATTGATAATTATTAACCAATAAAAGCCTTTTACTGGTTATTCAATAATTAAAATGATTTAAAACCAACGTCTTCTAAACAGGCCAAGTAGGGCTTGAGGGTCTGCCGTAAATTTTATACGGATTTTTTGATCGTAACGTGGCTGCCCCATTTCCCAACCTAAATTTGAGTATACAGGCAGGTAAACTTCAAAGTAATCGGTTACTAAATTTATTCGAATTCCAGAGTCATAAACAAACTTAGGGTTATTAAATTTGTTTTTAACTAATCCTACATCACCATAGGCAAGAATATAGTTCCAAAGCGTTGTACTCGCATTTAATGTGGTTATCCATTGGTTGGCAAATGGTGTTTCTAGTTTAGATTTAAATCCACCTTCTGCCTCGATATATTGCTGACTAAAAATACCTGTATCTTCAGAGCGTCCTAAGTAGTTATAATCGAAAAGATAATCTGTTGGGCGGTCTAATGCAAAACTAAAATAGTTAGAATTTAAATTGGTTCTGTTTGAAAGAAAAACACCTGCAAAGGCTCTTATATTTAATTGTCTGTTGCTTTCAAAAAGGCGTCTAAATTCATAATTAAAGGATACTTTACTAAATTTATCGGCAATTTGAAAATCGGTATTCCATTTACTAAATTTAATGAGATTATCGTTTGAATTGATATACCTAACATTAAAAATACTGTAGTTTGGTTCATTGGAAGCCGGATTAGTTAAGTCTTGGTCTCTATGAATGTTAACATGTCTTAAACTTAATGCCTGACGTTTGTTGGACCTAAAATCGTTATTTTCTCTAAATAGAAATTGTACCGATGGTGTTATTTGTCTAACAAATAAATCTTCTCCAAAGGAACTGTATCCGGCTGCAATACCATAGTGTATGGTATATAGGTTTTTGTTTTGAATGTAATGGGTTTTAAATGCAGAAGCAGCTCCAGTTAAGGACCTAGATTTAAAGGAATATCGAGGCGCTATTTTGTAATTAAATAATTTTCTTAAAACGGTTTTGTTATAAATTTTGGCACCCGCAGTAAAACCATCATAAATATTATTGTATTCTACAATGGGCATAAAAAACACTTGATTATAATAGGGATCTTCTATATCTTGAAATAATCGGAATTGTAAGGGCTTGTTGTTAAAAAAGAATCCTTTTAAAGATTTCCAATTGTCCCTTAAATTAAATTCTGGTATGGTGTTGTTATAGTTCAGTACCAATTTGTTGACTTCTTTACTAGGAATGGTAATGGTTTTACAGCCTTTAATGTTTTCTACCCATCGTTTGGCAATTACACTATCGTTATAAAGGCTATATAAAGAAATAGGCATGTTGTTATTACCTTTATTTTTAATGGTTAAGGTAATAGAGTCCTCGGTTCTTTTTACTTTACTTATTTTGAAATCTATTTTTTTTCTAGTGCTCAAATAGTCCTCAAAAAACCAATCTATGTCTTTGTCGGTTTTAGATTTTATAAAGGTTTCAAAATCTTTAGTCGTGGTTTGTTTTAGTTTATTCTCTTTAACAAAAGTTTCAATACTGTGTTCTACAATATCTTGATTTACAAAATCATCAAGGTATTTAAGTCCGACGCCTGCTTTGTATTTATTGGCTATGTTTTTGTTGAATTTTAATAACGAATCTTTAGCCATGGTTAATGGTTGATCTCGATTCGTTCTGGCCATGAGCATATAGGATAATACATATTTGTCATTAAAACTCATATCGGCAGCATGAAAGGCTCTTACTCCCCAGAAATTAGCAATACTCCCCAGAAATTTCATGTTTGGGTAGTGCCTTTCCACATACTTCATTAAATAATAAATTTGGATCCCATCAATTAACCATTGTTCCTTTCTAGGGTTTAATAGCAGTGTGTTTTCTAAATAATTATGTAATGCAATTTTTAAATATTTTAATTCGTATTGAAAATGATTAGGGTATGTTTTTATAAAACTAGGTAGAAAATTTAAGCCGTAAATAGGGTCTTTATTGTAATCAATTTGAGAAAGTAGTAGTTTTTTGTGGGGGTATTCACCAAAGATTTCAAATAGAAAATTTTTAACTTTTTCATTAATTATAACCTTTTCAACGATATCAATTTCTTCATCTTTAATGTTCGAAATTATAGATAGTTTTCCGTCTTGTAGAGTTTTAAAATAAGATCCTTTTGTTAAAAATAATCTGTTGTTATTTCTGTTTAAACCTTCGAGTTTAGTAATTTGTTTTTTAGGCAGTTGCTCTGTTTTAATTAAATCTAAATCTGAAGTTAATGTGTAACCATTTGGATATTCTATTTCTAGGTTAACATCTGAAATTGGGATATATAAATCGTCTAAATTTTTATTACTATAATAGTGCCATGCTCCGTTATAAACAGCCGGTGTAATGTACCAGTACCTAAGGTTAACATTTCCCGTTTCCGTAATTCCGTAGTCCGTAAATTTAGAGTTAGGAATTTTTACCAAATATTCTAAATCTAAATTATACGTACCGTTTGGTTTTAGCGGGTCTTTTAGAGCTACCTTAAGAATGTCTATTTGATTTATTAGATGCTTAAATTCTAATTCTTTACCGTTTTGTTTAATTGAAGTGATAACAGAAAATCCTCTATCTTCATTTTTAGCAAGATGAAAATTGTTATTATATTCGTCTGCAATACGATTAGCTAATGGCGTTTTTTTTGTTGAATAACTATTATTCCAATCGTTAAGGTAAATGGTGTCTAATTCGACCTCTGTGGTGTTTTGATATTGAATAGACTGCGATATTTTTATTTGTTTATTTTCTATATTAAAAATAGCCTTGATATCCGTTTTGTTTTGAGCAAAACCAGTGAGGCAAAAACACAGTAAAATCAAACAATTAAAATATCTAATTTTCAAATTTTAAATAACATTTAAGGTTAATAGATTCATGTACGGCGCTGCAAGATAACAAAATATGATGGCTTTAAACTTGACAACATTAGTAAATTTATATTTCATGTAGTATAAAAAAATAAACAGCTAATACCTTATTTTTAGAAATTTGGACTGTAACCAGATTCTTTGTAAAACCCATCTAGAATAGTAATAACCTCATCGGCCGTATCCACCAAATGAATAAGGTCTAAATCCTTTTCGCTAATGTTTCCAAACCCATCAAGTAGCGTCTTTTTTACCCAATCCATAAGGCCTTCCCAGAAATCTGTTCCCACAAGAATAATTGGGAATCTTTCACTTTTATTGGTTTGAATAAGTGTTATAGCTTCAAAAAGTTCATCTAAAGTGCCAAAACCACCAGGCATAACTACAAAGCCTTGAGAATATTTAACAAACATGACTTTTCTAACAAAAAAGTAATCGAAGTCTAAGCTTTTATCAGGGTCTATATAAGGATTGTCATGCTGCTCGAAAGGCAAATCGATATTTAACCCAACTGATGTTCCGCCTCCTAAATGTGCGCCTTTATTTCCAGCTTCCATAATACCAGGGCCACCTCCAGTAATAACGCCGTAACCTGCCTCCACTATTTTTGTAGCTACATTTTCGGCAAGTTTATAGTATTTGTGACCAGGCTTAGTTCTTGCAGAACCAAAAATAGAAACGCAAGGGCCTATTTTGCTCATTTTTTCAAATCCATTAACAAATTCGCCCATAATTTTAAAAATGGCCCAAGAATCGTTTGTTTTTATTTCATTCCAACCTTTGTGATGTTTTTCTTTTCTCATTGTATGTTTTTTATTTCTGCACATACAGAAATTTTATTGTATCTATCTTTTGCCTAAACTCAGGCTCGCTAATTTAATTCTTTTTTAAGAAACTTAGCCGTGTAACTTTTTTTGTGTTTTATGATATCTTCAGGGGGTCCCTCAACCACAACTTGTCCGCCGCCTTTTCCACCTTCATAACCAATATCTATAATATGATCTACGGTTTTAATAACATCAAGATTATGTTCTATAATAAGTACGGTGTTACCCTTGTCTGCCAATTTATTTAAAACCAACATTAATACCCTTATATCTTCAAAATGTAAACCTGTGGTTGGCTCATCTAAAATGTAAAATGTGTTTCCTGTATCGCGTTTGGAAAGTTCGGTTGCTAATTTTATACGTTGCGCTTCGCCTCCAGAAAGGGTTGTACTTTGTTGTCCTAGAGTTATATAGCCTAAACCGACATCCTTAATGGTTTTTAACTTTTTATGAATTTTAGGAATATGCTCGAAAAACTCTACAGCCTCATTCATGGTCATATTCAGCACATCGCTAATGTTTTTTCCTTTGTAGCGAATCTCAAGTGTTTCACGATTAAAACGTTTACCTTGGCAGGTTTCGCATTCTACATAAACATCTGGAAGGAAATTCATTTCAATAACACGTAAACCACCACCTTGACAAGTTTCGCAACGTCCGCCCTTTACATTAAAACTAAAACGACCTGCTTTATAACCTCTAATCATCGCTTCTGGTATTTTAGCGAATAAAGCTCTAATTTCGCCAAAGGTACCTGTGTAAGTTGCCGGATTACTTCGCGGTGTTCTCCCGATAGGCGATTGGTTAATATCGATAACCTTATCTATATGCTCTAAACCTTTTATGCTTTTATAGGGCATTGGTTTTTTTACGCCATTAAAGTAATGGGCGTTAAGAATAGGGTATAGGGTTTCGTTAATTAATGTGGATTTACCGCTACCAGAAACACCAGTAATACCAATCATTTTCCCTAAGGGTAGTTTTACCGATACATTTTTTAGGTTGTTACCGGTACAGCCTTTTAGTTCTATATAATTTCCGTTTCCTTTTCTCCGTTTTTTGGGGATTTCAATTTCTTTATTTCCGTTTAAATAATCGGCTGTTAAAGTATCATGAGTTTTAAGTTCCCCTGGGGTGCCAATACTAATTATTTCGCCACCGTACTTTCCTGCTTTAGGACCAATATCAATAACATAGTCAGCGCGTTCAATCATATCCTTGTCATGCTCTACAACAATAACAGAGTTTCCTATATCTCTAAGTGATACTAGAGAATTAATAAGTTTTTCGTTATCGCGCTGATGTAAACCTATACTTGGCTCATCTAGAATATAAAGGACGCCCACAAGTTGTGAGCCAATTTGAGTAGCTAAACGAATACGTTGCGCTTCGCCACCTGATAAGGATTTTGAGCTTCGGTTTAATGATAAATAATCTAAACCAACATCTAATAAAAACTGAATTCTAGATTTTATTTCCTTTATAACTTCTTCGCCAATTTTTAATTGTTTTTCTGAAAGGGTTTCGTTTAAGGTACTAAACCAATCGGCTAGCTCAACCATATCAGTATTAGCTAGTTCGGCAATGTTTTTGTCGTTTATTTTGAAGTAAAGTGATTCTTTTTTTAAGCGAGAGCCTTTGCAAGTAGGACATTCTACCTTATCCATATAATCTTTTGCCCAACGTTTTAAAGATCTAGATTCGGCGGTGTTATATTGGTTTTCAATAAAATTTGCGACGCCTTCAAAGTCTATTTTATAATCGCGGGTAACACCTAATGTTTTACTTTCAACCGAAAACTTATCATTTCCACCATATAAAATAATTTGTTTGGCTTCTTGAGGAATTTCTTTATAAGGATCGGTTAATTTAAAATTAAAACGTTGTGCTATGGTTTCTAGTTGTTTAAAAATCCAACTATTTTTTTGCGGACCGTGAGGTGCTAATGCGCCGGCTTTAATGGATAACGTGTTGTCCGGAACAATTTTAGATTCATTTATTTGATACAGCGTACCTATACCATTACAATTAGAACATGCACCTTTTGGTGAATTGAACGAAAAGTTATTGGGTTCTGGGTTAGGATAGGAGATACCGGAGGTAGGACACATTAAACTTCTACTAAAATAACGCGTTTCGTTAGTGTCTTGGTCGATTACTAAAAGCACATCTTCACCATGATACATGGCTGTGTTTATGGTTTCTGTTAGGCGTTTATCGTTATCTACAGTATCGTTAATTACTAATCTGTCGATTACAATTTCAATATCATGATTCTTGTAACGATCTAATTTCATACCTTTTACAATATCTCGAATCTCGCCATCAGTTCTTACTTTTACAAAGCCTTGTTTGGCTATTTGTTCGAATAATTCGCGATAATGTCCTTTTCTAGAACGTACTACTGGAGATAATACATTGATGCGTTTGCCATTAAAATCTTTAATAATAAGAGCTTTAATTTGCTCGTCGCTATAGCTTACCATTTTGTTGCCTGTATTGTAACTGTAGGCGTCACTAGCACGTGCAAATAGGAGTCTCATAAAGTCGTAAATTTCCGTAATAGTTCCTACTGTGGAACGTGGCGATTTACTTGTTGTTTTTTGCTCTATGGCGATAACAGGTGAAAGACCATCGATTTTATCGACGTCTGGTCGTTCCAACCCCCCTAAAAATTGTCTAGCATAAGCAGAGAAGGTTTCAATGTAACGACGCTGTCCTTCAGCATAAATGGTATCAAAAGCTAAAGAAGATTTTCCGCTACCTGATAATCCTGTTATGACTACAAGTTTTTCGCGTGGAATAGATACATCAATGTTTTTAAGATTGTGTACCCGTGCTCCTTTTACTTCTATAAAATCTGTGAATTGGCTCATAAATTGGCAAAGTTGCGAAGTTACGCTTTTTGGGATTAAAAATGAAGTGGGTTTGACTTGTTGTTTGTTAAATAGTTATGACCTTTAAGTTGGTTAATTCAGGAGATTAAAAGGAGAGGGGAGTGCGGTTACCTTAAAAATTTGATAACAAGAAGTTAACTGTTTCACCTCTGTTGGGTATTCGAGGACAGTTCAAAGTCTGACGTAGAGAAAGCGGTGACTTATAGCCCTTCGGTTAGGTTTTTGATTATAGGTTAGTACACGGCTTTAAGGTTGCTTAAAAAAATTACTCTGTTGTTTTTAAATGGTCGATTTCTAAACCGAAAAATAAAAAATTATGAAATGTTGGCAATTGTGCCCCAGTTTCAGTTGTGGTCCAATCGCTCCAAGAGGCTTCTAACCCTTCTATTGGCAAAATAGATACCCACATTTTAAAGGCTGTGGGTTTGCCATTATTGTCCATGAGCCATAAGTAAGAATCGCCAGGGGTTGAGCCACCGGATTTATAAGTGACTAATAGGGCTTCTTTAGTATTAATGTTTACTAATCTGCGCTCTACGCCTTTATCGAATACTTTATATGGAGCGACTAGCCAAAACGAATCGTTATTAAAATAGCTTAAAGCTTTTTCAATGAGCTCTTGAGCCATATTACTTTTATTAATAAAATTATTTATGTAAACCTTACTTTTTGAAGTGTCGTTTAAGTTTAAAACAACCTTGTATTGTTTCCAATACACGTTGCAAATATTCTTGCTTTTATCCCATTCGTAATGGTGTCTTTTTTTAAAGGTCCATTCTATATAATTGGTGTTTTTATAAGCTTGGTAATCTAGTGCGTTTAGCATTTTGTTAGCCAAAGCATCGGCTTGCTCGCCTTGAATTCCTATTGGTAAATCTTCGTTATGTGTTATGTACATATATCCATAAAGCAGAAGGGTTGGAAGTGTGAAAAAAATGACTACTCCAGCAATTATTTTTAATACTTTTTTTGGTTTTATAGACATAAAAACAAACTTGTTAATGAAGGTTTATTCAACCAAATTATTAAAGATGGTTGGTTTATTAAAGGAAAAAGTTTAAAAACCGACAGCCGTATCATCTCCTCGATAATCGGCACCACCTTCGTACGAGTTGTCGTCTAAAACAAGAATACCATCTACTATACCAATTACTGGGGAGTCCTCCTCATTAACTGAATATCCTAATTTTTCTAGGTTGTTTATGAGATCGCTGTTAAATTTATTGGGTTCCATTCTAATTTCGTCCGGCAACCATTGATGATGAAAACGAGGCGCATTAACGGCTTCTTGCATGGTCATACCAAACTCATGTACATTTAATATAGTTTGCAAAACGGAAGTTATTATGGTGGATCCCCCAGGCGTACCAAGTGTCATATATAATTTGCCGTTTTTCTCGACTATAGTTGGTGTCATGGAACTTAGCATACGTTTTTGAGGTTCAATTTTGTTAGCTTCTGCTCCAATTAGTCCAAACATATTTGGGGTTCCAGGTTTACTACTAAAATCGTCCATTTCGTTGTTTAAAAAGAAGCCTAATTCCGAGCAATATAATTTAGAGCCATAGGCACCATTTAGAGTGGTAGTTACAGCAATGGCATTACCAAATTGATCGACTATAGAGTAGTGCGTGGTTTCGTCGCTTTCTACCACTTGAATGTTACCATGTGAAACACGGTTTGATGGTGTAGCTTTTTCAAAAGAAAAATCTGCCATCCTACCGTTTAAATAGTCTTCTTTAATTAAAGTTTCTACGGGTACATTAACAAAGTCTGGATCGCCTAAATAATAACTTCTGTCGGCATAGGCGCGACGTTCTGCTTCAGTAATTACTTGAATGGCTTTTTGAGTGTTATGTCCGTAAGTTTCTAAATTAAAGGGCTCTAGCATTTTCATTATTTGTGCTAAACAAACACCGCCACTAGAAGGGGGAGCCATAGATATTATTTTTAAATTGTCGTAACTAAACGTAGTTGGGGTGCGCCATTTTGCTTCGTAGCTTGATAAATCTTCTTCGGTCATTATACCGCCATTGTCCTGTATAAACTTAGTAAGTATCTTGGCTGTCTCGCCTTTGTAAAACTCATCCCTTCCATCTTTTAAAATACGTTGTAAAGTGTTTGCTAGGTTGGGATATTTAATGGTGTCGTTTGCTTTCCATGGCTTATCGAAGATTATAGAATCTTTATTCGCTTTAAGGAATAAAGGTTGATATTTTTTAAATTTGGCTTCTTGCTTTTTAGTAACAACAACCCCTTGTTTAGCCAATTCAATTACGGGAGTAATTATGGTTGCTAAAGGCAAGGATCCTAATTTTTCGTGGACTTCAAAAACACCAGCAATGGTTCCAGGAACCCCCACAGCCATGGCGCCTAAAGTGCTTTTTTCTGGTATTATATCGCCATTGTCGTCTAAATACATGTCTTTAGTAGCTCCCAAAGGCGCTTTTTCTCTAAAATCAATAGAACCTATGTCACCATTAGCTTTTCGGTAAACCATAAAACCACCGCCACCTAAATTACCAGCATATGGGTAAGCTACAGCTAAAGCCAATTGGGTGGCGCACATGGCATCAAAAGCGTTTCCGCCTTTTTTTAATATACCGTTTCCTATTTTAGAAGCTTCGGCACGCGCCGAAACCACCATAGCATTTTTTGTAATTAACCCTCGTGTTGTTGCCGGATTATTATGTTCTCTTTTACATGAAACAAAAAGGCTTAAAATAATAGCTATTCCTAATAAGTGTTTAATCATTGAGTTCTTGTTTTATTTGTTCTAATTTTTGTTTCGATGAGGCAATAAGTTCTTCAAAGAAATCTGAGAATTCGGTTTCAAATTCGGTGTAAAAAGCTTCAAGCTCCACAACAGCCTCATTCATACTAGCACGATTTTTAGTTCGACGATTCATCCCGTCTAAAACCTTAGAAATCCCTTCAATAGAAGCATAACTTAAAAGCCAATTGTCAGCAAGCAAATAAGGCATCATCTTTTGTATTCTTAAGGGTAAGATGTCAAAATTTTCTTCTAACGCATCGTAAAAGGATTCTACATACGTGTCTAAAGGAATGTCTGAATATGTATTCCAGTTTTTAGCTAAAAAATGATCGTAGAGAATATCTACAATAACACCGGAGTAATGTCCATATTTTTCGTGAAGCCTTTTAGTGCTTAGTCTAAACGTTTTATGTGCATCGGTATAACTATCAATATGTCTATGTAATAGAATGCCAATTTGAATCTCTTTTGGGTAGGTTTTATACTGTTTTCCTTTAATACCATCGGCAATAAAGTTTCCAATGGTTATTAAATCGTTGTCACCAGATAAATAAATATGGGCTAAGTAGTTCATTGAATAAATATATGTATTTTTGAAAGCTAAACCATATATTTTTGAAGAAGCTTCCAAACTTAGATGCTTTGCGCTTTTTTTTAGCATCGTTAGTTCTTATTTATCATCTTCCCAATTTATCAAAGAATCAAGGACTTCCGTATTATAATGATTTACCTATTTTTAATAAAGGGGTAGAGGCGGTTTATGCTTTTTTTGTTTTGAGCGGATTTTTAATTATAAGATCGATTTATCTCGAAAAAGAAAAGGGGACTTTTTCAATACGTAATTTTTATCTAAGGCGAATTTTAAGAATTTTCCCTTTGTACTATTTAATATTAGTTTTTGGTTTTTTGTTTTATCATGTTTTATTGCCCAATATTGGTATTTCATTTGAAAATAATTATAGTTTAATAGAAGGACTTTTTCTTAGTATATTCTTTTTTCCAAATATTTTTGCATTTTCACACGACCCTGGAGGGATTTTAAAGATTCTATGGTCTATTGGTATTGAAGAACAATTTTATTTAGTAATTGCACCATTGCTTTTTGTTCTAAAAAAAACTAAAATATTACATGTCTTGATTGGTATTACACTTTTATATTTTTTAGTGTTTCATTTACAAAATAACACGTATTTGCGAAACCATTATTTTGTCTATTTTTATTTGCTAGCAGGAGGTGTTATTGCTGTCTTAGAGAAGAAAAAAAAGTTAGAATTTTTAAAAATATCTATCGCAATTCCTATTCTAATTGTTTGCTCTTCAATTTTGTATTTTTTCACAAATATTTTTCAATTTGAAGATTTATGGCTTACAAACTTAACATCTATGATAGTGTTATCTCTTTTTATACATTCTCTAAGCTGTAATAATTTTGGGTTTAAAATAAAAATTAGAGTTCTAAATTATTTTGGACAAATATCATATGGGATTTATATGTTCCACGTAATATCACTTAATGCGGTAGTTTTCATATTTATAAAATTAAAAGAATTTGTGTTTTTTAGTAATATCATTACTATTATATTAATAAATATTTTAACATTTGTATTAACCATAGTATTGGCTCATTTTTCATATACATATTTTGAAAAACCATTTTTAAAACTTAAAACTAAATTTAGATAATGACACTTATAAAATCAATTTCAGGTATTAGAGGAACCATTGGCGGTCAAGTAGGCGAGAATCTTACTCCTATTGACGCAGTAAAATTTGCCTCGGCTTATGGTGTATGGTTAAAACAACAACGCCAAAAGGAAGACTATAAAGTTGTAGTTGGTAGAGATGCTCGTATTTCTGGTAAAATGATTCAAAATTTAGTTATGAATACCTTAATAGGTTTAGGTATTGATGTTGTAGATGTTGGTTTATCTACAACACCAACCGTAGAAGTTGCAGTACCCATGGAACATGCAGATGGTGGTATAATTCTAACTGCAAGTCATAATCCAAAACAATGGAATGCCTTAAAATTATTAAACGAAAAAGGAGAGTTTTTAGATGCCGTTGAAGGAGCTAAGATCCTTGACATCGCAGAAAGCGATACTATGGAATTTGCCGATGTTGATAATCTTGGAAAAATATCAAAAAACAAAGCTTATATAGATTTACATATTATTGAAGTTCTAGATCTAGATCTTGTTAATGTAAAAGCCATTGAAGAAGCCCGTTTTAAAGTGGTTGTAGATGGTGTGAACTCTACTGGAGGTATTGCAATTCCGTTGCTTTTAGAGCGTTTAGGCGTAGAGGTTGTTAAGCTATATTGCGAACCAAACGGACAATTTCCTCATAATCCCGAACCTTTAAAAGAACACTTGACAGATTTATCTTCAGAAGTTAAAAAGCATAATGCCGATTTTGGTATCGTTGTCGATCCAGATGTAGACCGTCTTGCTTTTATGGATGAAAACGGTGATATGTTTGGTGAAGAATACACCCTTGTAGCCTGTGCAGATTATGTTTTAGGTAAAACCCCAGGGAATACTGTAAGTAATATGAGTTCTACAAGAGCCTTGCGCGATGTTACCGAAAAACACGGTGGTACTTACGAAGCTAGTGCCGTTGGCGAGGTAAATGTTGTAAAACTCATGAAAAAAAATAAAGTTGTTATAGGTGGCGAGGGCAATGGTGGTATTATATATCCAGATGCACACTACGGTCGCGATGCCTTGGTTGGTGTAGCCTTATTTTTAAGCTTATTAGCTGATAGAAACATGAGAGTAAGCGCCCTTAGAAAATCCTACCCTAGTTATTTTATGGGTAAAAAGAAAATAGAATTAACCCCAGGTTTAGATGTTGATGGTATTCTTAAAACCATGGAAGAGCGTTACAAAAACGAGCAATTAACAACTATCGATGGTGTTAAAATCGATTTCTCCGAAAGTTGGGTGCACTTGCGTAAAAGTAATACAGAGCCAATTATTAGAATTTATACCGAAGCAAAATCGCAAGAAGAAGCCGATGCTTTAGGCGACAAAATTATAAACGAAATAAGCGCTATTGCTGGAATATAAGTTTTATGATACTATTATCCTGCTTATAGGTGATCCTGAGCGCGGTCGATGGACTATATCTTTTTTAAACCACGTTATTACAAAAATTAAATAGCGTGGTTTTTTAGTTTGATATATTATTTTACATAATTTCAGTTTTTATTAGGTTTTAAAATGGATGAGCCTGTCTTAAGTCTAGAAGAAAAGCTTTAATCGGGGCTAAATTATATGTTAAGGCTGTTTTTACTTTGATGTCAAAGCTTTAACATTAAAACGTTTATTTTACAAAACAGACTTGTAAACGATTGATTTTTATTAAATAATATTACGTCAAATCTATTTTGTGATGAGAATTTTATTGCTAAAAATCCTATTTGTTACTTTATATTTAAAATAGTTATATTGTGCTGAATTAGAAATTGACATTTTAAAAAATTTAAAACCTAACTAAAGCCTCTTTTTTGAGAGAGGGTACGAGAGACTTTATGAAAAAAATAGCATTGCATTGGAAGATTATTATAGGAATGATTTTAGGAATCATTTTTGGTTTTATAATGAATACCGTTGATGGTGGGAAAGGATTCGTAACCGACTGGGTTGCTCCTTTTGGAACCATATTTATAAATCTTCTTAAGCTAATTGCTGTGCCTTTAATTCTAGCATCTTTAATTAAAGGTATTTCAGATTTAAAAGATATATCTAAAATTAAATCTATGGGTTTACGTACCATAGGAATTTATGTGTCAACCACTATAGTTGCCATTGTTATTGGTTTAAGTATTGTAAACGTGGTTAAACCAGGCAACGGAATGCCAGAAGAAACTATCGAAAAAATTAAGCTTAAATATGAAAATGATGCTGGTGTAACTGATAAATTAATGAAAGCTTCGGCACAAAAAGAAGCAGGACCTTTACAAGCTTTAGTCGATATTTTTCCCAGTAATATTTTTAAATCCTTTGCAGAGGCCTCTATGCTTCAAGTTATTTTCTTTGCCATTTTTGTTGGTATTTGTTTGCTTTTAATTGGGGAGAAAAAGGCAAAACCATTAATAGATTTCTTCGATTCTTTAAACGAGGTCGTGATGAAAATGGTAGATTTAATTATGCTTTTCGCTCCTTACGCTGTATTTGCTTTATTAGCAAATGTTATTATTGCTTTCGATGATGTCGAAATTTTAATCAAACTTTTATATTATGCATTCTGCGTAGTTGGAGGGTTAATTTTAATGATCGGGTTCTATTTAATTTTGGTGAGCGTGTATACCAAAAAGTCACCTATGTGGTTTTTAAAAGAAATAAGTCCTGCGCAATTATTAGCATTTTCTACAAGTAGTAGTGCTGCAACGCTTCCTGTTACCATGGAGCGTGTTGAAGAACATTTAGGAGTCGATAAAGAAGTTTCTGGTTTTGTATTACCCGTAGGTGCCACCGTAAATATGGATGGTACTAGTTTATATCAAGGTATTGCTGCAGTATTTATTATGCAGGTTATTTGGCCAGAAGGTTTAACCTTTACTAATCAATTGGTTATTGTGCTTACTGCATTATTAGCATCCATAGGAAGTGCGGCGGTACCAAGTGCAGGTATGGTTATGTTGGTTATTGTGTTAGAATCTATAGGGTTTCCGGCGGAATTATTACCTATTGGTCTAGCTCTTATTTTTGCGGTTGATAGACCACTAGATATGTGTAGAACCGTTGTAAACGTAACTGGCGATGCTACCGTATCTATGATTGTAGCAAAGTCATTAGATAAATTACATGATCCAAAACCAAAGGAATGGGACGATAATTATGAAGCCGTCAAGTAAGCTAAGATTCTACACTAAAATATCCTAGTCTATATTTTGGTGTGTTCTAAATTTCTTTTAAATTTATATCAAGCGAAATATATCTTCTGTTTTCGTATAATAAAAACAGTATAAATGAATTCCAATATAGCGTTAATATCGCCAGTAGTGTCTGCGGAATGGCTTTATGAACATAAAAGTGCCGAAAATTTAATCATTCTAGATGGTACAATAAACAAAGTTTTTAATCCCGATTCCCAGCAAATTCAAAATGCGAGATTGTTCGATATTAAAAAGAAATTTAGCAATCTAGACGATCCGTTTCCTAGTGCATTTCCAAGTACTAAGCAGTTTGAAAAGGAGGCTAGGGCGCTAGGTGTTAATAATGATAGTGCTATTGTGGTTTACGACGATAAAGGTATTTACTCTAGCCCACGCGTTTGGTGGCTGTTTAAAGCTTTTGGATTTACAAATGTTGCTGTTTTAAACGGTGGATTTCCAGCATGGAAAAAAGCTGGTTTTGCTACAGAATCCATGAAGAATTACACTGGTGAATCTGGCGATTTTATAGCAAATCTACAGC
>NZ_JBDWDG010000002.1:0-9419 GCF_039977455.1 Algibacter sp.
GCTTCTATTATTGATCAAACTAACGTGGATTGTTTTGGTAATTCAACTGGTCAAGTAACTGTAGAAGCTAATGGTGGTATTCCGCCTTACTCATACTCTATCGATAATGGTTCTAACTACCAGAATAATGGAACTTTCTCCAATTTATCTGAAGGAAGTTACACGGTTATTGCTGTTGATGCTAATGGTTGTACTTTTAAGCAAATAGTTGAAATTACGACAATACCCGATGTTACCAATCCAACTATCGAGTGTCCTGAAAATATTTCGCTTGAAGTTACTGCAGATAATTGTGAAATAGCGGCAACTGAATTTACGTTAGGAACACCATTAACAAACGATGATTGTTTAGTTTCTTCAGTAAATAACGATGCTCCGGATACATTTCCATTAGGAGAAACCATAGTAACTTGGACCGTAACCGATGGTTCTGGAAATACAGCTACTTGCGAGCAAACTGTAACCATTATAGATAACATCGATCCTACATTTGTGGACTGTGCCGCACCTGTATCTGTGAATGTAGATGCTAACGGATGTACTACAGATATCGCTAATATCAATTTAGGTACACCTACTGTTAATGATAACTGTACCGAAACAACTATTACTAACGATGCTCCGGATACATTCCCATTAGGAGAAACCATAGTAACTTGGACCGTAACCGATGGTTCTGGAAATACAGCTACTTGCGAGCAAACTGTAACCATTATAGATAACATCGATCCTACATTTGTGGAATCTTTACCTGAAGATGCCACCTACGAATGCGATAATATTCCTATGCCTGATATTTTAACCGCAACAGACCCGTGTGGTACCGTGGATGTTTCATTTACTGAAACCATAATTGATGGAGCTTGTAGCGGAAACTATTATATAGAACGCAAATGGGTAGCAACAGACCAAAATGGATTAACAACAGAGCATACTCAAACAATAACTATTGAAGATACTAAAGCGCCTCAACCAACAACAAACATTCCATCTTCGATTATAATAAATTGTGATAGTGTTCCAGAAATTCCAAATATTGAGTTTTTAGATAGTTGCTCATCTATAGTAAATGTTGAGTTTAATGAAACAAATTCTTTAGATGAAAATAATCCTTCTGATTACCAAATAGTAAGAACTTGGACTGTTTCAGACGATTGTAATAACGAGCAAATCTACACCCAAACAATTTCAGTAACACTAATAGACTTCGTTTCCACTATTAATGAAAGTGCTTGTTCAACTGATGGAATCATTGATTTAAATGGTTATTTAAGTAATACTGATGCAGGAGGAGAATGGACTGTAATTGAAGGTAATGCCGTTTTAGACGACAACCTATTTGACCCTGAAAAGGTTGAATTAGGCACCTATAAATTCACTTATTCAATACCAAATGGTGGATGTCTAAACTCTGTTGAAGTAAATTTAGAAATACATGATGACTGTATCGTTTTTCCTTGTGGTGAAGATGATGTAGTAATATCCAAAGTTATTACTCCTAACGGGGACGCTTACAATGAATTTTTTAAAATAACAGGTGTTGAAAATTGTGGATTTGTTATCGAACTACAAATATTCAACCGTTGGGGAGCAAAAATCTATGATAATTCTAATTACCAAAATAATTGGAATGGATTTGCTCACAACTCATCAGTTGGTAAAGCAGAAAAAGTTCCTAACGGGACCTATTTCTATATTATAAATTTAAAAAATAGTGGATTAGAACCTTTTGCTAAAGCATTTTATGTAGGTACTAAATAAATCTAAACAAACTATGAAGTCTATTAAGTTAAATATATTTATTTTTATGCTAGCAAATTGCTGGGTTGGGTTCGCTCAACAATTACCACAATTTACGCAGTATATGTACAATACCATTTCTATAAATCCAGCTTACGCGGGAAGCAGAGAAACTTTAAGCGTTGTAGGTTTGCACAGAAGCCAATGGGTTGGATTAGAAGGCGGCCCAACTACCCAAACACTTTCGGTGCATTCCCCATTGCGAAATGATAGAATTGGTGTAGGTTTATCTTTTATAAATGATCAACTAGGTTATGAAAACTTATCTTACATATATGCTGATTTTTCTTACACACTCCCTGTAAATACAAAATCTAAATTAGCTTTTGGTATAAAAGGAGGCTTTACTCATTATAGTTTAGATCAATCTTTGTTAAATGACACAAGTGACCCTGAATTAGCCAATGCCGTTAATGATCCATTTTTTGACGATGTATCCAACAGGTGGAGCCCTAATATTGGTTTAGGTTTATTCTTCCATTCCGACAAATGGTACTTAGGTCTCTCTGCTCCAAGGATATTAAATACCGATTATAACAATGGAAAGCAAGGCGCCATAGACTATATAGCGCTAGAACGAATCAGTTACTATTTTACGGGTGGTTACGTTTTCAATCTAAATGAAACAACCAAATTCAAGCCTGCCATGTTATTGAAGGCCACTAACGGTGCTCCTCTATCTTTCGACATAACAGCAAATTTTTTATTCAACGAAATATTTTGGCTAGGCGCAGCATATCGAATTAATGAATCGGCTGCTGCATTAGGTGGTATTGTAGATTTTCAAGTATCTAAACAAATACGTTTAGGCTATGCATACGAGTACCCAATTTCAGACATTAGACCCTATTCTAGCGGTACACACGAGATATTATTCATGTACGAGTTATTTACAAGTAAACGTATTAAATCCCCAAGGTACTTCTAAATCTTATTACTATGAAAACAAATTTTTTTATACTTTTCTTGTTCATTTTTACTAGTACAATAAGTGCCCAAACTAAACTTGCAGATAAATTTTATAATAATTATGGCTTTGTTAAAGCTGCCGAATTATATGAAAAAGCAATCAAAAATGGTGATGACAGTGAATATAATTTAACCCGATTAGGCGATTGTTATTACAATAATTCCAATTCGGAACAAGCTATTTATTGGTATGAAAAAGCAGCCAACAAATATGATATTGATCCTGAACACCTGTTTAGATATATACAATCTTTAAAAAGCTTAGGTAACTACGCAGAAGCTAATAAATGGATTAAAAAGTTTATTACCATTCAGAATAACGATAGCAGAGTTAAAAATTATGATGTCGATAATTTATTACAGTACGATGAACTTAATAAAGTGGAAGACAGCTTATCTATCAAAATTGAAAACCTAAATATTAACTCTGAGAACTCAGATTTCGGGACTTTTATTTATAAAAACGAATTGTATTTTGCTTCGGCAAGAGGTTTGGTGGAAACAAAAAAATATGGATGGAATAAAGAACCATTTTTAGACTTATTTCAAGTTTCAGTTAAAGAAAAAGCCTTTGATTTAGAGTTTTCTAACCCTATTTTAATTGATGGTTCTAATATAAATTCCGATTATCATGAATCGAATGTAGCCATTACTAACGATGGAAACACTATGTATTTTACTAGAGATAATGTTACTAAAAAGAACAAATTAAACTTTGACAAAAAAGGAACGACACATTTAAAAATATACAAGGCCACCTTAACAGAAAGCGGTTGGGGTAATATTAAAGAACTTAGTATAAATGACGACGTATATTCCACTGGGCACCCAGCTTTAAGTCCAAATAATAAAAAATTATATTTTGTATCCGATAGAGCTGGCGGACTAGGTTACACCGATATTTATGAAGTGGATATTCTACCAAACGACAAATTTGGCGAACCCAAAAATTTAGGTCCTAAAATTAATACCGAAGGACGAGAAATGTTCCCTTTCGTGAGTAAAGATAGTACCTTTTATTTTTCATCCGACGGACGATTAAATCTAGGACTTTTAGATATATTTAAATCTAATATTATTAAAGATAGTTTAGCAACTCCAAAAAACATTGGAGCACCTTACAATAGTGGTTTTGATGACTTTGCATACTATATTGATCCTGATAATCAAAACAAACGCAGTTATTTCTCCTCTAACAGACCAGGAGGAAAAGGTAACGACGATATTTATACAGTATACTCAAAAGTTTGCTCACAACTAGTAAAAGGTGTTACAAGAGATAGGAAAGACAACACACCATTAGCCAACGTAACAGTTAACCTTATAGATGAATCTGGAAAAATTATTGAAGAAATAGTTACCTCTGAAAATGGAGCGTATCAATTCACGTTAAACTGTGAAAAGAATTATACCATTACAGCAAAACTTATTGCCTATTCCGGTGATAAAGTAGCTATTACCACTAGCGATATGGATGGCAACGTTTTTGAAAAAGATTTGTTTTTAGAGTCATTAATACAAGGAAACCAAATAGTAATAAACCCTATATATTTTGATTTTAACAAATGGAATATAAGAACAGATGCCCAATATGAGTTGGAAAACATAGTCGATGTATTAAGGGTAAACCCTACCATGATAATTAAAATAGAAGCCCATACCGATAGTCGTGGTCGAGATGAATATAATATGAAGTTATCTGACAAACGAGCCAAAGCGACCAGAGATTATATATTTTCAAGAGGTATTACACAAGATCGTATAGTAAGTGCTATTGGTTATGGAGAAAGTCAATTATTAAACAAATGTTCTAACGGAGTTAAATGTACGGAAGAAGAACATCAAGTAAATCGCAGGTCCTATTTTTACATTTTAAAAAAGTAAATTAAGTATTATGTATTAAAACTTTATAATATTCAATAATGAATTATCTCTATTTAAATACAAATTAATAAAGCAATAATAGCTTTTAAACGAATTTATAAGTGATTTGCCATGAATATTTGACCAACTAGTTACATATATGTTTTTTTGTGGTACCTACTAAATTTTAAACATATGAACCTAAATCTACTATCAACAGTAATATTCTTTTTTTTAAGCAATATTATCCTCCTCCTGCTTAATTTCCCTCAAAAAGTTTTTTTAATGAAAATTAATAATCATCAGAAATAATATCTGGTTATAATAAATTTAGGTGTAATAAAAACTTAACATCATGAAAACTAAAACGGCTCTTAAATTATGTGTGTGTGTTTTAAAAAATGATTTTTGTAAACATTTAAATAAATTAAAACCAAATAATAATACTGATGCTTTATTTGTATTAAATACCAATACAGGTATTTTAATTAATATTAAAGTTTTAAAAAGCGCTATTTCAAAATCAACATACTATAAAAACTTAGTACATTCCATACTTTTAAATGGATTTAAAATTAAGTTTTCTTAACAAAACATATTAATTAGTTAATTAAAGGCTTATGATAACGTCTACCCAATATACTATTAAACGCCATCAATTTATTTTGGCCCTACTTTTTTTATTCAGTGTATGCTCTTATGCGCAATTAAAACACGAATTTGAACCTCGTTTTAATGAGCCTATCAATGGTGATTTTGCAATGATTGCAAACAATACAGTTTCTGTATTTGAAACCATACCATATCTTGGGCCCCTAAATAATAATAATTATAGTTCATTAAATTATGTTGATATTGATAATGACGATAGCACATTTAGCTCAAGTAATGCAACTTTTAAAGCACCAATAAATAATACTGAATGTTTAACCATTAAAAAGGTGTTTTTATATTGGACAGCTGTAGATCATGAACCTGGAACTAGCCCTCCTTCCACTGAAAACAGACCAGATTGGAATTTTAATGACATTAAATTAATGCTACCAACACAGCCTAATTATAATACTTTAACAGCCGATGAAGTGATTTATAGAGGTCGAGATGATAATGGTGATGGTATTGCAGACGACCACTTTGGTTTTGATCCTTATGTTTGTTTTAAGGATATAACAAACCTTGTCAATACTGAGCTAATAGACAAAAATATTTCGCCTTATGACACCTACCAGGTTGCCAATGTTGAAGCTACTTTAGAAAGTTTTAGTGAGCATGGGTTAACCAATAATGCAAATGGTGCCGGTGGATGGCAAATTGTTTTTGTTTATGAAAGCCCTACTCTTCCTCTAAAAAACGTAACAATTTTTGATGGTTATGCCCATGTCAATGCTTTAGATAGTGACGGGTATGAAGTTGAAATAACAGGTTTTAATACCGTTCCAGCGCCTCAAGATGTTAATGTTGACATTCTTTTTGGTGGTATAGAAGGTGACAGAGGTTTTTCTGGAGATAGGTTACAAATATTACCACCTTCTGCAACTGACTTTGAGGATTTAACAACTAGTTCAATCGCTCCTATTAGAAGTGGAAACAATTTTTTTAATAGTAGAATTACTATTGATAATGACAACTTTATAGATAGAACCCCTGCAAGTACAAATACCTTAGGGTTCGATGCAGGTATTTTTAAATTAATTAATACTAATAACGATTTAATAGGAAATGATCAAACTTCAACAACATTAAAATTATTGACCACCAATGAATCTTATGGTTTATATTTACTAGGTCTTTCTGTTGAAGTTTTTGAGCCAAAACTAGGCCCCATTGAAGTCACTACCAATGTATCAAATACACCACAAGCTCCTGGCGCAAGTATTACTGGGGAATTTGTTGTGGAAAATAAAGGAAATGATGACGCCGAAAATGTAAAAATATTTTCTACCCTGCCTCCTCAACTTACCATTGAAAATTTTTCTAGTATAGTTTGGCCTGCAGGAGTTAGCGCTTCATACAATTCTGCATCAGGTTATTTAGAATTTACAGTAGAAGATGCCTATGTTACCACGACATCGCCTCCTTTAAATGTAGATTTTGAATTAACTATAAAAGATGAATGTTATTTTTTACAAGAAAATTGTCAAACATCCTTTGGAATACAATTTACAGCTACTTACAATGGAAAATTAAACCCAGAAACTCAAACAACAACAAGTTCTTCGGAAGTTGAATGTGGTTTAGGTAATAATGAAGAAACCATTGTTAATGTAATACAACCTACTGTTGAATGGCAAACAGCCGAAGATTCATTAAATAGGACTATCCAATGTAATGATTCTGATGGGCTAACTGAAGCTCAAGCTTTATCTCCAGAAGCTAATAAATGTACATTTACGCCTACTAAAACAGCTGGTTCCTTTGTTGAAGACGCTACCTGTAGTACAGGTACATATACTAATACATGGACGTTTACAGACGCTTGTGGAGAAACCATTAGCGCATTCACTCAAATCATTACAATTGAAAATTCAACACCAATTGTTTTACCTGAAGGCGGAGCCGAAACTGTAAACTGTCTAGCTGACGCCACAGAAACATTTACAATACCAACGGTAACAGATGTTTGTGGAAATACCATAACGCCCTCTGGTCCGGTTATTACAGAGTCGCCAACACCATTTGATTGTGAGGGTACTAAAACCTATACTTATACTTTTACAGACTGCTCTAATGTTTCATACGAATGGGCTTATGTTTATACTATAAGTGTACCAACTTTTACAATTCCTGATGTAGATGGTGCCCTTACTGTAGAATGTATTACTGATGCAGATGGTACAGACATCACTTTACCTATAGTACAAGATGCCTGTGGAAATGAACTTACAGCCTCTACTCCTGTTATTTCAGACTCATCTAATCCTTTTAATTGTGAAGGTACTAGAACATATACATATACTTTTACCGATTGTTCTGGTCATAACGTAGAGTGGGCTTTTGTCTATACCATCGAACTAAATACTTTTACTTTACCTGCTAATGGTTCAGAAACTGTTGGTAGTATAAATGATGCTGTTGAACCTACGCCACCAACAGTTATGGATAACTGTGGAAACGAAATTACACCTTCAGAACCAACAATATCAAATTTACCAGATTGTGAAGGTTCAGTAGTATATACCTTCACCTACGTAGATTGTGCTAATAATTCTGCTAATTGGACCTATACTTATAACATCGAATTAACTCCTTTCACGGTGCCGGCACACGAAAATTCAACTGTAGAATGTTTGGCTGAGGCTACTGTACCAACACCGCCAACGGTTAATGATGCTAATGGTACTGAAATTACACCTGTAATGACTCAAAGTACAACACCTATATGTGAAGGTGCTAAGACTTATACCTTTACATATACAGATTGTGCTGATAATACAGGTATTTGGGAATACACCTATAATATTGACACTGTTACATTACCTACAGTACCTACAAATGATAGCTCTACGGTAACATGTCTTGCGGAAGCAACACAACCAACCGCACCAGAAGTAACGGATTTTTGCGGTAACACTATAGCACCTGTAATTACACAAAGTGCAGATCCTGATTGTGAAGGTCAAAAAATATATACATTTACCTATACAGATTGTGCTAATAACGAATCTGTTTATACCTATACTTATAATATTGATCTTTCAACGGCACCTACAGTTCCGGTGAATGCTGAAACAACAGTGCAATGTCTTGCAGATGCAACACAGCCAACTGCGCCCGAAGTAACGGATGCGTGCGGAAATGCTATAGTACCTGTAATTACACAAAATGCAGATCCTATTTGTGAGGGTCAAAAAATATATACATTCACATATACCGATTGTGCTAATAACGAATCTATATATACCTACACTTATAATATAGACCTTACAACCGCTCCCATCGTTCCTGAGAATGCTGAATCTACAGTGGAGTGTCTTGCGGATGCAACACAACCAACGGCACCAAACGTTAACGATGCTTGTGGGACTGCTATAGTTCCAGTAATTACGGAAAGTGTAGATCCTAATTGTGAAGGTCAAAAAATATACACATTCACTTACACGGATTGTGCTAGTAATGAAGCGGTTTATACTTACACCTATAACATAGACCTTACTGCTTTTATTTTACCAACAAATGGAACTGAAACAGTTGATAGTTTAAATGATGTTGTTGAACCAACACCACCTACTGTAAATGATAACTGCGGAAACGAAATTATTCCATCTGAACCTGTAAAATCAGCAACACCAGATTGTGAAGGATCCGTAGTTTATACTTTTACTTATACCGATTGTGCTAATAATTCTGCCAATTGGACATATACATATAACATTGAGTTAGCTCCTTTTACACTTCCTGCTAACGAAAGTTCAACTGTAGAATGTTTAGTTGACGCCACAGTGCCAACATCACCAACAGTTAACGACGCAAATGGTACGGAAGTTATACCAGTTATGACTCAAAGTACAGATCCTGATTGTGAAGGCGATAAAATTTACACCTTTACTTATACTGACTGTGCTGGTAATACCGGTATTTGGGAATATACGTATACAATTAATACAGAAACATTACCTACAGTACCAACAAATGACAGTTCTACAGTCCAATGTCTTGCAGAAGCTACACAACCAACTGCACCTAGTGTTAATGATGCTTGTGGAAATGTTATTGATCCTGTAATTACTGCAAGTACAGATCCTGATTGCGAAGGTCAAAAAATATATACGTTCACCTATACAGACTGT
>NZ_JBDWDG010000003.1:0-12181 GCF_039977455.1 Algibacter sp.
GGCTTTTTTAAGTGATGTTTTGTTAATTTATTGGTTCTTTATCCAAAGACGCGCATTAATAAAAGCTTCTAACCAAGGTGTTACTTCGTCTTTTCTGCCTTCGGGATAATTAGCCCAGTTCCACTGAAAGGTTGAACGTTCTATATGAGGCATGGTTACCAAGTGTCTACCTGTTTTATCAGAAAGCATTGCTGTATTGAAATCTGAACCATTAGGGTTGTTAGGGTAACCTTCGTAACCATACTTAGCTACGATATTGTATTGGTCTTCAGTATATGGTAAGTTAAATTTTCCTTCGCCATGTGAAATCCAAACGCCTAAAGTTGTTCCTGCAAGTGTTGATAGCATTACAGAATTATTCTCTTGAATTTTAACAGAAGTGAACGAGCTTTCATGTTTATGAGAATCGTTATGACCCATTTTTCCGTGAACCTCGTGTTCTGGATTAATTTCTTCCAACTCCATAAATAGTTGACAACCATTACAAATCCCTACCGATAAAGTATCTTCTCTTTTAAAGAAGTTTTTAATAGCCTTATTAGCTTTCTCGTTGTATTTAATGGCACCTGCCCATCCTTTTGCAGATCCTAAAACATCTGAGTTAGAAAAACCACCAACAGCTCCTAAAAACTGAATATCTTCAAGTGTTTCGCGACCAGAAATTAAATCGGTCATGTGTACATCTTTTACGTCAAAACCGGCTAAATACATGGCATTTGCCATTTCACGCTCTGAGTTAGAACCTTTTTCGCGTAAAATTGCGGCTTTTGGTCGTTTCCCTTTTAAATCAGGCAGTTTCCCTGTAAATTGTTTTGGGAATGTATATTGAAGCGGTTGGTTTTTATAATTATCAAAACGATCTTGTGCTAAACCGTTAGCTGTTTGTTTTTGGTCTAATAGGAAAGACGTTTTGTACCAAACATCTCTGTTTTTAGCAATATCAAAACTAAATTTATCGTCGTTGTTTACAATGGTTAAAGTACCAGAGTTGTTTACATGTCCTATGTTGAAAAACTCAATGTTATTATCAGTTAAGATACTTTCAACTGAAGCATCCGCTTGAAAAACAAGTCCTGAGTTTTCAGCAAATAACACTTTTATAGAGTCCTCTTCATTTAATTTAGAAAGATCTAAATCTGCTCCTAAGTTAACATCAGCAAAACAAAGTTCTAATAAAGTTGTAATTAATCCACCAGAAGCAACATCGTGTCCTGCTACAATTTTATCGCTAACAATTAAAGATTGTATTGTGTTAAATACATTTTTAACATAAGCTGCATCTTTTACATTAGGCGCATCGTTTCCAATAGTATTTAGTACTTGGTTAAATGAACTACCGCCTAATTTAAAATCGTCTTGTGAAATATTTATATAATAAACATTTCCACCGTTTTGTTTAAAAACAGGCTCGACAACCTTAGTGATATCATTACAATTAGCACCTGCCGAAATAATAACGGTACCCGGAGAAATAACATCGCCATCAGGATATTTTTGCTTCATAGAAAGCGAATCTTTACCTGTAGGCACATTAATTCCTAAATCTATTGAGAAT
The DNA here is from genome assembly GCF_039977455.1 of Algibacter sp. Taxonomy (GTDB): domain Bacteria; phylum Bacteroidota; class Bacteroidia; order Flavobacteriales; family Flavobacteriaceae; genus Algibacter_B. The sequence goes on from NZ_JBDWDG010000003.1 coordinate 1,556, forward strand.
TCAGAAACGGCTTTTACAGCTTCATACAAACGGGCATCTTCACCTTCGTTTTTACAAGGCCACATCCAGTTAGCCGATAATGAAACCGATTTTAAACCATCCTTAAGTGGTGCCCAAACCATGTTAGTTAAGGCTTCGGTAATAGAGTTTCTACTCCCTGCAACCGGATTAATTAATCCAGAAATAGGCGAGTGGCCAATAGAGGTTGCAACACCTTCTTTTCCTTTAAAATCTAGTGCCATTACACCAACATTGTTTAAAGGAATTTGTAAAGGTCCAACACATTGTTGTTTGGCAACTTTACCACCAACACAACGGTCTACCTTGTTTGTTAACCAATCTTTACAAGCTACAGCTTCAAGTTGTAATACTTGCTCAAGGTAGATTTGTAGGTTTTTAGTTTTATATCTTGGGTTTTTATAATTTCTAGAAACCGTTTTATCGGTCATAATTGTTTTAGGAGAACTTCCAAACATATCTTCCATAGCTAAATCCATAGGTTTGTTGCCTTTGGTTTTAGATTGAAATGTAAAACGATTGTCGCCTGTTACATCACCAACAGTATACATTGGTGAACGTTCACGATCAGCAATTTTGTTTAACGTTTCTATATGTTTTTCGGCAATCACTAAGCCCATACGTTCTTGTGATTCATTACCTATAATTTCTTTATCTGATAGCGTAGGGTCTCCAACAGGCAAAGAGTCTAAATCTATTTTGCCACCAGTATCTTCCACCAATTCTGATAAACAGTTTAAATGTCCACCAGCACCATGATCGTGAATAGAAACAATAAAATTCTCATCGCTTTCCACCATACCACGAACGGCATTAGCTGCACGTTTTTGCATTTCAGGGTTAGAACGCTGTACCGCGTTTAGTTCGATGCCCGATGCAAAAGCCCCAGTGTCTGCAGATGACACGGCTGCGCCACCCATTCCAATTCTATAATTCTCGCCACCAAGAATAACAATTTTATCGCCTTCTTTTGGTGTGTCTTTTAATGCTTGTTCAGTTTTACCATAACCAATTCCTCCTGCTTGCATAATAACTTTGTCGAATCCTAATCGCCTTGCAGCTGCATCACTTGAAGAAGCATTTTCATTGTGTTCAAAAGTTAAAACAGAACCTGTAATTAAGGGTTGTCCAAATTTGTTTCCAAAATCGGAAGCGCCATTTGAAGCCTTAATTAAAATATCCATTGGTGATTGATACAGCCATTTTCTAGCTTCAAACTTTTGTTCCCAAGGTCTGTTTTCTTCAAGTCTTGAATAAGAGGTCATGTAAACCGCTGTTCCTGCTAAAGGTAAAGAGCCTTTACCACCAGCAAGTCTATCTCTAATTTCTCCTCCAGCACCGGTTGCAGCACCGTTAAAAGGCTCAACAGTTGTTGGGAAGTTATGCGTTTCTGCTTTAAGTGAAATAACAGAATCAAACTCTTTAGTTGTGTAGAAATCTGGAACATCAGCACGGTTAGGTGCAAATTGCTCCACTTTAGGACCTTTTACAAAAGCCACATTGTCTTTATATGCCGATACAATATCATTTGGATGTGCTTCAGAGGTTTGTCTAATCATTTTAAATAGTGACACCGGCTTTTCTTCGCCATCAATCACAAATGTTCCGTTAAAAATTTTATGACGACAATGCTCCGAATTCACTTGAGAAAACCCAAATACTTCTGAATCTGTTAATGGACGACCAATTTTCTTTGCAACGCCATTTAAATATTCTACTTCTTCATCACTAAGTGATAAGCCTTCTTTTTGATTATAAGCAGCAATATCTACAATATCAAGTATAGGTTCTGGCTTAATATCTATGGTGAAAGATTCTTGGTTTAAACCATTAAATTTCTCAGAAATCATAGGGTCGAAATCAGAAAAATCAGCATTTGAAGCCTGAAACTCTTCAATTCTTATAATGTCAGATATCCCCATGTTTTGGGTAATTTCAACAGCATTTGTACTCCAAGGCGTTATCATGGCAGCGCGAGGACCAACAAAAAAAGCATCTAAGGATGCTTGTTCTATTTTTGGCTGGTTGCCAAATAGCCATTCTAATTTAGAAATGGTTTCTGTTGATAATTCTTTTGTTGTTTGAACAGCAAATACTTTACTGGTTATGTTTCCAAAGAAATGAATCATTATATCTTGATTTGTATATGTTTAAAGAAAGCGCAAATTTAGGTCTTTTAAATAGAATATTTATAAAAAAAGTAATTACAATATGAAGAGTTATTCACTCTTTATTAAACAAAAAAAAGACGACTTCAGAAGAGTCGTCTTTTCTACAACAATTAAGATTTAAAGTTTTATTATTTTTTTTGTCATACTTTGGTTGTTGAGTTCAAGTTTTAAGAGGTAAATCCCTTTACTTAAATTGGATACATTTATGACTTGATTACTCGGGCTTACATGGCCAGTTTTTAAAGTTTTTCCTAAAAGATCTATGATTTTATAGTTTAATACTTCCTTAGCTTCAATATTGTAAAAAGCTCCAGATATAGGATTTGGAAAAGTTTTAATTTGGCCTAATTGCTTATTTGAAACACTTAGTGATGTATAGCAAGTCCATGAAAGGTCGTCTATGGTTACACGGTCGCCACCAGAAGTTGTTTCGGCTATGACTATAGTAACATTACCTTCAATGTTAATGTTTTCTAGCGTGGTGGTTTCAGTGTTATCGCCATAAGGTAAATCACCAACTTTAACACCATTTACTTGAACTTCTAAATTACCAGTTCCTCCGCTAAAAGCTCTTTTAGTAGTGGCAGTTAAGCTTCCTATACCGTCAGGAACTTCGGGTGCAGTTAAAGACCCAGAGGAAGATGTTCTGCCATCAATAACCAAAGCTCTGCTATTTAAAGTTTGGTCTGTCCTAGCTCGTGTGGCATTCCATGTTCCACCATTATCTCCTGTCCAAGTTCTATCAGAATAGCTTGAAGAATTACTTGGCATAAGCTCAAAGGTTTCGCTAGCGCAGGTGTCGCCTCCTCCGGAAGCTTCTAAAGTAGTTTCGTTAATTGGCGTGCTTAAATTAGATGGGTTATTTGCCGCATCAACAGCTAGTACTGCAAAAGTATAATTGGTTTCTGGTGATAATCCTGTTATAGTAATGTTTGTAGCGGTAGAATTTGTTGATACATAATACGACCCATCAACATAAATATTATAGGCTACCACTCCTATATTATCTGTTGAAGCTGTCCAAGATAAATCGGTTGTGGTCGATGTTGTGTTCGAAGCCATTAAGTTAGTTGGTGTAGTTGGTGCTTCGGTATCTGGATCTGGAGTATCTCCCCAACGGTTTTCAGCTGGGTTTCCACCCCAAATAACTGTTGCTAAATACGGATTATCAATAAAAGGGTTTCTATTTCCTTGGGCATAAGTATTTGAGGTGTTAGCATGGTAGGTATTTCTATTGTCTTCAAAAGCAGAAACAGGGTCTTCTTCATTCCATTCTAAAAATAAATTAATCATGTCGGCATCAATAGCATTTTGAGTTCCTAAAGCTACGTACGAAGGTTTGCATTGGGTGCCATATCTTAAATACATGTACATAATTATTCTAGCAACATCACCTTTCCACTCGTCACCAGGATACCAGTTTCCAGAGATGTTTTGTGCGTTTCCAGAGCCATCCGTAAATTTTAAGTTACCTCTATTACTGTTCATGGTAACATCGGAAGGTCTTAAATTATGAGCATCAGCATAAGGAGGTACATTTGTGCCATTGCTATTTAAATTTGGAGAACCTAAAGAGTTTGGAAACGTATGTTCTCTGTTCCAGTCGCTACCAGCGGTACCACCATTGTTGTTTTTACTTCGACTTCTGTCGGTAATATAATTTCCATCGGAATCATTATGCCCATATATTAGTAATACGTTTGCATTGTTTACAGGATCTTCGTCTGTAACCTTACTGGCTTCCCAAATACCTGGTGTGTAGCTTAAGTAATTTGTATGTTTTGCAGCTGTTTCAATGGCTAAATCGTCAAACAAATCCATACCAGTATTATTAAAATCGACATCGGCATAGTAGCTTTGTTGATTAGTTGGAGGCGTTAGTTGTGCATGGATGAATGCAGATATAAATAGAAATAATGCTAAAATGTAGTTTTTCTTCATGTGGGAGTTGTTTTAAGAGGGTTTTTGTAAAAATAAATGTTTGCATAAAATGACTTTAAATTTAAACATTATTTTAATGTTAAACTTATAGGATTATCCTTTTTTATATCCAGGAATTTTTAAAGGAGTGGAGGGATTAAACAAAAAAAAACCGAGCTAATTGCTCGGTTTTTTATGTTTACAATATCTTTTTTTATAAACTAAAGTTTAATCTCGCAAAGATATAGGTGCCATCAGAACCCATTTGAACAGAATCTGCAAGACCTCCTTGGTCTGTCCAACCATCAAATTGTTGTGTTGGGTAAGTGTTAAATAAGTTATTTGCTCCTAGACTAAACTTAACTTTTTTAGATATTTCATATCCTAAACTAAGATCTACTACTAAAGCCGCTTCATAAATATCTGTAGCAACAGGAAATAGGGCGTCGGCTTCTGCTTGGGTTGTTGCTGGTGACTCTACCCATTGAAAATCCTGAAGGGTAACTTCGCTAAACTGAGTTAAGGTTGCTGATGCATTAAATTTGTTGCAAGAGTATCCTAAGTTTAAACCAAATTTATAATCTGGAGCTGCCGCTTTAAGATAAGCTTGAGAAAATGGACCGAAAAACGTAAATTCATTTAAAGCACCATTATTAATGCTTTTTATAGTTAAATCGTTAAAGTTACCAATTAATGCTGTTTTTAATTTTCCATTTTCTCCAACATTAAAATCATAGCCCAAAACAATATCAAGTCCGTTAGTTTTTGTGTCTACGCCGTTGGCAAAAAATTGTGCCGCATCTACATTTAAAGGCCCTAAAATTGCTTGGTCTGTAAAGTTGTCGGTTAAAATAATACGATCATCAACATTAATAGAGTAAGCATCAATAGTTGCAGAAAAACCTCCTCTTTTATAGGTAAATCCAATACTAGTGTTAAAGGCTTTTTCTTCGTTTAATTGTCCAATACCAAAGGCTTTGGTAACCGTACTATTATTAGCTGATAATAACGAAGGAACCGAAGTACCAGCAACAATATTTGTGAATTTTAAATTGTAATATAATTGAGCAAGTGATGGCGCTCTAAACCCAGTTGAAATAGAGCCTCTAAGAGAAAAATAATCATTAAGTTTTAATCGAGTTGCTAATTTGCCATTAAAAGTGTTTCCGAAATCGCTATAATTTTCAAATCGGAGAGCTCCGGCTAACATAAAGGTTTCGCTAATATTAAGTTCTGAGTCAAAATAAATCCCGTAGTTGGTTCTGCTTCTGTCCACTTCGTTATCCGGACTGTATCCTGGAAAACCTTGTGAGCCTCCAGGTAATTCGTCTCCATTACCATCAGTAGCTACAGTCTGAACCGCCGGATTAGTTATAATTACACCGTTATTATCATATAGGCCATATGAAGCTTCTTCACCAGAAAAAATACCAAAATTCTCGGTTCTATATTCGAAACCAAAAGCTAAACTTAATCCAGAGGCTACATCATCTAAATATTTATTAAAATCAATACCTGTTGTGTTTTGAGAAAGGTAGTGTCCACCGGCATCAAAATCTGTTGGCGATGAATCTTGCATAGAGGCGTTGTTACTATCTTTTATGTAGTAATGGAAATTGTTTTTACCATAGGTGTTGTTAAAATCTAAATTCCAACCATTTTCCATTTCATGTCTTACACCAACTGATACAGAAACATCGGAAATGTTTGATGTAATTCTTGGGGTAAATCCATTGGGGTATAAGCTAGGAACAGATCTGTTGTCTCCATCATTAAAACTATCACGAGAAAAAGCATAAGCATCGGTATCTCTATAGTTTCTGCCACCAAAAGCATAAATTTCTGTGTTATCGTTAATAGGTAAAGATGAATTAATCATAAAGTTAAAACCATCGACGCCTGCACTACCGTAGCCTTTTCTCCAAGAAAACCCTGGTCTTAAAGTGTTTTGTCTAGATAAAAATTCGGTTGTAAAATTTATATATCCACCTGCGTCATTTAAAGGTACGCCGTAATTAGCATCAATTTTTACGGTAGTTCCATCCCAACTTCTGTCTTCGCCATCTAACCTGTTTTTACCTTCAACGTTATAAAGCGTTTCTCCAGTGGATTCTTCCCAGCCTTCACCAATAGCTGTGCTATAAGCACCGTAAGTAACGCCACCGGTAAAACCATCGGTATTATCTTTTAAAACAATATTAATAACACCTGCAATAGCATCCGACCCGTATTGTGCTGATGCACCATCTCTTAAAACTTCAATGCGTTTTATAGCATTGGCAGGAATGGCATTTAAATCTGTTCCAGAATTTCCACGACCTCTAGTGCCAAATACATTGACTAAACTCGATTGGTGTCTTCGTTTTCCATTAATTAAAACTAAAGTTTGATCTGGTCCTAAACCACGTAGTGATGCAGGTACAATATGATCGGCTCCATCGGAACCTGATTGCTTACTTGCATTAAACGAAGGAGCAGCGTATTGTAGTATTTCATTAACTTCAACCTTACCAGTTGTAGTTGCTATTTCCGAAACATTTACAACATCTACAGGTACCGCCGTATCGGTAGCTGTTCTTTTTGGGCTACGAGATCCAACTAAAATAACTTCGTCTAGGCTTACCCCTTCTTCTAATGTTACGTTTATAATAGATTGGTTGTTTACGGAAATTACATTGGTATTATATCCAACATAGCTAAAGGTTAACGTGCTATCCGCGTTAAGCGATATTTTATATTTCCCGTCGAAATCTGATGTTGTTCCATTGGTGGTTCCCGTTTCTGTAATATTTACTCCTGGTAAAGGAACTCCAGATGCATCTTTAACAATACCACTTACTTGTTGTTGGGCAAATGTTATGGATGTGCAAAAGAGAAATAGTTGAAAATAAATAGCTTTCATTTTAATTAATTTTGTGTTAGTAGCTACTAATATAATTAAAACCTTAGTGAATATTTATGTTTGATATTTGTTTATTAAGAACTCTTTAATAAAACATTAGAATCACCTAATAATATTCAGTGTTTTTCATTTGGATAAAATTATAAAATACTACGAATTAACTATATATTTGCATTCGCAAAATAAGTTGCCACTTTAAAGGAGGTAATAGTTTTAAAAAAAAATAAGTGTTAAAGGTTTTCGGTATTTCGAAAATATAAAAATATTATAGATGAAAGCAGGTATTGTAGGATTACCAAACGTAGGGAAGTCAACCTTATTCAATTGTTTATCGAATGCTAAAGCGCAAAGTGCAAACTTTCCATTTTGTACTATCGAGCCTAATATTGGTGTGGTTAATGTTCCAGATCCGCGATTAGAAAAGTTAGAATCTTTGGTAAAGCCTGAACGTGTATTACCTGCTACTGTAGAGATTGTGGATATTGCTGGTTTAGTTAAAGGAGCAAGTAAAGGTGAAGGTTTAGGGAATCAATTTTTAGCAAATATTCGTGAAACTGATGCTATTCTTCATGTATTACGTTGTTTTGATAATGATAATATTGTGCATGTAGACGGCAACGTAAATCCTATAAGAGATAAGGAAACTATCGACATGGAATTGCAACTTAAGGATTTAGAAACGGCTGAAAAGAAGTTAGATAAAGTTAAGCGTGCAGCTAAAACTGGAAATAAAGAAGCTCAAAAAGAAGAAGCTGTTTTATTAAAAATAAAAGAAAATTTAGAAGCAGGGATATCGGTAAGAGCATTAGAGTTTTCTGAAGAAGATTACGAAGATTATGTAAAACCTTCTCAATTTATTACAGATAAGCCTGTTATGTATGTGTGTAATGTAGATGAAGGTGCAGCGGTTTCTGGAAATGATTACGTAGATCAGGTAAAAGAGGCTGTTAAAAATGAAAACGCAGAAGTTTTAGTTCTAGCGGTTGGAACGGAAGCAGATATAAATGAGTTGGATGATTATGAAGAACGCCAAATGTTTCTTCAAGATATAGGTTTAGATGAGCCTGGAGCCGCAAAATTAATTCGTTCGGCGTATAAATTACTTAACCAACAAACTTATTTTACAGCGGGAGTGAAAGAGGTTAGAGCTTGGACAGTAGCTGTAGGAGCAACTGGCCCACAGGCAGCTGGGGTAATCCATACTGATTTTGAAAAAGGATTTATACGTGCCGAGGTTATTGCTTATGAGGATTATGTTACTTATGGTAGCGAATCTAAGGTAAAAGAGGCAGGGAAAATGCGTGTTGAAGGTAAAAACTATATTGTTAAGGATGGCGATATTATGCATTTCTTATTCAATGTATAAACTTTAATTTTGTGTTTATGTGACCGTTGATAAAGGTTAGGGTCTATAATATTGGAAGCCCCAAGCTATCCATAAAAATTTATTTTAGAGCCTATGACGTTAATTAAAGTTGTGACGCAAATTAATGCGGATATACAGACCTGTTTTAATCTAGCAAGGGATGTCGGTTTTTACAAAAATCTTTAAAAAACTCAAGGGATATTGCAATCTCAGGGAAAACTTTTGGTTTATTAGACTTTAACGATGTTGTTAACTGGAAAACAAGTCATTTAGGTTATGTGCAGCATCTTACCTTAAAAATTGTTGAATTTCAATCGCCAAAATTATTTGTTGACGAACTTGTTAATGGAAGTTTTAGAACTTTCAGGCATGAGCATGTTTTTGAAATAGATAACGATAAAACCATCATGATAGATAAGTTTTACTATGAACACCCTTTTGGGGTTTTAGGAAAATTATTAAATTGGATTTATGTAAAAAGGTATATGATGAAGCTACTAAAAATACGGAACCAAATACTTCGTTCTAAAGCAGAAGAATCAACAATATTATAAATAAGGCTAGGGTTAAATTATAATTAAAAGATTTTAAAAGCAAAGCATATATTTTTTTAACTATTATCTTCTGCTGGGCGTCGTAATAATAAATTTAGGAGTAGCAATGTTTAAACATATCAGCTTACTTTCGTTCCATGCAAGCATCAAAACAATTTTGGTATGGAGTAGGGATAGGAGTTTTAGGAATCGTTTTGTTTTCTTCAAAGGCTATTATGGTAAAATTAGCCTATAATTATCAGGTTGACACCATTAGTATTTTGCTTTTACGCATGCTTTTTTCATTTCCTTTTTACCTTGTAATTGCATGCTTATACAGAAATCGAAATAACAAAGCTGAAACCAATTACAAAGATTATTTGTGGTTAATGTTTTTTGGTTTTGTTGGCTATTATTTAGCTAGTTATTTTGATTTTATTGGGCTTATATACATTAAGGCGAGTTTGGAACGTATTATTTTGTTTTTATACCCTACCATAGTGCTTTTGTTAAATAAGTTGTTTTTAAAGCAACCTATAACAAAAATTCAAGGTCTTGCCATTAGCTTAACGTATTTAGGAATTGTAATCGCATTTTCAAACGAGATTTTAATTTCTGGATCTGAAGCCTTTATAGGCGGTTTCTTTATTTTGTTAAGTGCCGTTACTTATGCCTCATATTTAGCAGGTAGCGGGTGGTTAATTCCTAAGTTTGGCGTTGTTAAGTTTACAGCTTATGCTATGCTTGTTTCATGTGTTTGTGTTTTTGTTCATTACGGTCTTATAGGTAAATTAAATCTTTTTGGTTTTTCTTGGCAAGTTTATGTTTTAGGAGCATTAATAGCTATTTTTGCAACTGTAATACCATCCTTTTTAGTGTCCGCTTCTATAAAGATGATTAGTTCCTCAAATTTTGCAATTGTAGCAGGTGTAGGACCTATTTCAACTATAATTTTAGCAGGCATTTTTTTAAACGAAGTACTTACGTGGTGGCAATTATTTGGAGCTTTGGTGGTTATTATCGGTGTTCTAATGGTGTCGTTAAATAAAACCACAAAAGCCTAAGGTTTGCTCTTAATAACATTAGCGATTTATTGTTAATTAATTTGTAGCCTTCCTATTTTATTTTTTAAATGGTTGTGCTATATTAGCAAACCCTCATTAATTTTTCTATTTTAGAGCATGGCAGAACAAACCAAATATACCGAAGACAATATTCGTTCACTAGACTGGAAAGAGCATATTCGTATGCGTCCAGGAATGTATATTGGAAAACTCGGTGATGGGTCTTCGCCAGATGATGGTATTTATATTTTACTAAAAGAAGTTCTTGATAACTCTATTGATGAGTTTGTAATGGGGGCTGGTAAAACCATCGAAATTTCTATTCAAGGTAGTAAAGTTATTGTTCGCGATTACGGCCGTGGAATTCCATTAGGAAAGGTTGTAGATGTGGTTTCCAAAATGAATACCGGAGGAAAGTACGATTCAAAAGCTTTTAAGAAATCGGTTGGTTTAAACGGGGTAGGTACAAAGGCTGTAAATGCACTTTCTAATTATTTTAGGGTAGAATCTAATCGAGACGGTAAGTCCGCTTCAGCAGAATTTGAGCAGGGAAACCTGATTAGTCAGGATATGTTAGATGATACTACCCGAAGAAAGGGAACTAAAGTGTCGTTTATTCCGGATGAATCTATATTTAAAAAATATAAATATA
>NZ_JBDWDG010000004.1:0-77512 GCF_039977455.1 Algibacter sp.
GAAAAGGAGGCTCAACAATTTTGGCCGGTTTATAACGCTTACGAAAAACAACATTATGCCATTAGATATATCGAATCTAGAGAAATTCGTAAAGAAATACGAGAAAGCTTAGATACCTTAACCGATAAAAAGGCTAACGAGTTAATTACTCGACTTGAAAAAGCAGAAGTCGACAAACACAATGCAAGAATGGAGTTTTCAAAACAGCTTACTAAGATATTATCACCAAAAAAAATAATACTTTTAAAAATAGCTGAAGATGATTTTAAGCAGAAAATGTTAGAAGAATATAAAAAACGAAAAAAAGAGGATCACTAATGATTCTCTTTTTTTTATACATTAACTATAAAATCCTTTTCGGAAACCTTATCATAAACCTCTCTACTAAACACATATAATTTAGACGGCTTTTTGGCATTACCTTTTTTAGTTTCATTCAACGGAACAATATATATTTTCTTTAATACTTTCTTCCTAAAATTACGATTATCCAACTCAATATCTAAAATAGATTCAAAAGCAAATTGCAATTCATTTAACGTAAACTTATCAGACATTAAATCAAAAATTATAGGCTCTACCATAATTTTTTTCTTAAGATCTTCATGTGCATCTTTAATAATCTTACTATGATCAAAACCTAACTCTGGCAAGTCTTTAATAGGAAACCATTTAAAATGCTTTTCATTAACCACAATACAATCTTTGGGCTGGGCAAAATAATAAGCAATAGTCATAGACTGGGTTTTAACGCCATGACTACGCACCCATAATAAATCTTTATCAGATTTTATTCGTGAAGGATTTCCATAGGTACGAAACTGGGTTCTATTAAAAACATTATATCCTGTACTACTTTGAAAAATGATATTTGCCGAAGCCTCTAAAGTTTTACTAATATAAACACGTCCACCACAAATAACCCAATCGTCAATAACAGGATAATCATCATTAAACATATTAAGTGTACGTTTGTGCAATAAAACATTTAAACCATCGGTGTCTAAACCAAAAATCACACAATCTACAGATACATTATCACGCTTCCTAAAATCCATTTACAATTAAAAAAGAGGGCATTAAAATTCAACTACTTTGCACTGTTAATATACAATGAAACCGTAAAAATTCAACGTATTTCATTAATTTTTTATGTAATTTTAAAAAGAAATAAAAACAACGCTTGTAACACCATAATAAAATGCCCAATTCTTTATTTTTAAATATGGAAAACCTGGATGCCATAAAGGAGAATGCATCCATTCCATTATTTGATCGCGATCAAATAACAACTAGTATTGCACATATTGGAGTAAGCAATTTCCACCGAGCACACCAAGCGTATTACATTAATGAATTAATTGAAAAACATCAGGCTTTAAATTTTGGAATTTGCGGAATTGACCTCTTAGACTCCGACCGTAAAACCTACAATGTTTTAAAAGACCAAGATGGCCTTTATACTTTAATTACAAAAACACCAACAGGCTTGCAAAAACCAAAGATTATTGGTGCAATTGTAGAATATTTTTTTGGCCCAGAAAACCCAATGGCCGTTATAGAACGATTAGCAAACCCCGATATTAAAATAATATCACTTACTATTGCTGAAGATGGTTATCATTTAAATGAAATTACAGGGGAGTTTAACCAAAAACATCCTGCAGTAGCCGAAGAGGTCGTAAATCCTTTTAGTCCTAAAACCGTTTTTGGTTATTTAACACAAGCCTTTAAACTTAGAAAGCTTCGCGGTATTTCCGGTTGCACTATCTTATCGTGCGACAATATAAAAAACAACGGCGATACTATGAGACATTCGTTTTTAAACTATGTAGAAAAAAACGAACCTAACCTTTTACCTTGGCTAAAAGCGAATACCACATTCCCCAATACAATGGTAGATCGTATTACCCCAACAACATTACATAAAGATATTAATATATTAAAAAGTAATTTTTTAGTTGAAGACCAATGGCCAGTGGTTTGCGAACCTTTTACGAATTGGGTTATTGAGGATAATTTTTTTGAAACCAAACCAAACTGGGAAAAAGTTGGCGTGCAGTTTGTTACAAACATAGAACCATATCAAAACATGAAGTTGCAACTTTTAAATGCCGGCCATAGTATTTTAGGCATATTAGGAACTTTACATGGTTACAAAACCGTACATGAAGCTGCAAACGACGAGGTTTTTATTCAATTTTTAAAATCCTATATGCATCTAGAAGTTGCACCCACGTTAGTTGATGCAGAAAATATGACGTTCAAGGACTATAAAAGCACATTAATTTCCAGGTTTAAAAACCCTAACATTAATGATAGCCTGTCTAGGATTTGTAGTGAAAGCTCTGCCAAAATTCCAATTTTTATATTATCCACTTTAAAAATTCAACTTTCAGAAAACAATTCAATAAATCATATTGCATTTATTATCGCAGCCTGGTGTAAATACAATGATGGCATTAACGATTTAGGCTATGCATATAATATTGTAGACTCTATTAGTAACACGTTAATTAGAATGGCTGCATTTTCACAACAAAATCCTATTAAATTTTTAGAAATAGAATCGGTATTTAAAGGCTTAAGCAGCAACTCCGTTTTTACTAACAAATATCTTCATTACCTAAATCATTTAAGAAAGCACAGCATTAAAGAAAGTGTGAATCACTTTAACAACAATTTACTCTAGATGTAAAAACAGAAAAAAGCTTCATGAATATTTACATGAAGCTTTTAACACTATTAACAAAAAACAAACTCTTAGGAGCGAACCATTTTATCAATATCCTCTTGTTTAATTTCTGGGTTAGCTCCTTCTCTACTTGCCACTATAGCACCTACAGCACAAGCATAATTTAAAGCATCTTGAGGCGCTGTATTATCCAACAATTTAGTTATAATTGAAGCTAAAAAAGAATCGCCAGCCCCCACAGTATCTACCACATTTACCTTGTAACCACTGTTGTAATAAAACGTATCTTGATAATACAATATAGCACCCTTACCACCTTTGGTTACACAAATAGTTTTCGATTTAGTTTCCTTGGCAATAAACAATATAATTTCCTCTAAAGATTGTGATTCTGGAGCTAAATCATTCGCTATTTCTAAAATCTCATCGTCATTAAATTTAACAAAATCGGCCTGATTTATTAAATACCACAACACTTCCATTTTGTAATAAGGCGCCCTTAAATTCACATCGAAAATTTTATACTTTGCTAATTTTAAAAGGTCATAAAGCGTTTCTCTAGACGTATTATCACGAGCCACCAGACTTCCAAAAACAAAAGCGTCAGATTCTTTAACAATGGATTGTACCTTATTTGTAGACTCTATTTTATCCCATGCTCGAGGAAACATAATGTCGTATGATGCGCACCCTTCAGCATCCAAAACCACCTTTACCTTCCCTGTTTTATAAGTTTTATCAATTTGAACACCTTCTGTATTAACACCCTTTGCGTTTAAAAACTTTAAAATTTTACGGCCTTTTTTATCTTCACCTACACGACTAATCATAGAAACCGTATTGTTAAAATCCTGTAGTCTAGCTGCCACATTTAAAGGTGCTCCTCCAATCTTTTTATGGGTTGGAAAAACATCCCATAACACCTCCCCAAAACATGTAATATTTGCCATCTTAATTATTGTTTTTCAAATTAGAATTAATTTCTAAAACGCAATTTTCAACACCCTTTTGTGAAATATCTTGATATGCTTTAGTATAGGCTTCAACAAAAAGCTTAGAATCTTTTAGCTTTCCAAAAATAGATTCGATTTCTAAAAAAGCAACCGGATTATTTTTTGATGCAATAGCCTTTTCATTTAATTCAACTTGCATGGCATCTTTAATTAATAAGGCCTTTCCATTTTTATCCTGCCCTAAACTATAAATAGCCCAAGCAGCAACCACAAAAGCAGCATGTTCAATATGACCGTTTTGTTTTAACTGTGAATTTATAGTTGGTAAAACAAAAATTGGGAATTTAGCCGAACTTTCACTGCAAATTCTATCAATTTGATCTTTAATATAAATATTCCCGAAACGCTCTAGCAATGAGGCCTCATAAGCTTCTAGATCTACACCGTTTAAATCACTAAGTACAGGTGCCACCTCATACCTCATATAAGCCCGTAAAAAGCTATTAACATTAGAATTATTAGCAACTTCGTCAATCGTATCAAACCCCATTAAAGCTCCCAATATTCCTAAAACAGAATGTCCTGCGTTAAGTAATTGAAGCTTCATTTTTTCAAAAGGCTCAACATCCTTTACAAATTGTGCGCCTACTTTTTCCCAAGCTGGTCGTCCTGCAATAAAATCATCTTCGATTACCCATTGCTTAAATGGCTCACAAACTACAGGCCACGCATCATCAATACCTGTTGTATCTTTTAGGATTGAAATATCCAAAGGACTTGTTGCTGGGGTAATACGGTCTACCATGGCATTAGGGAAGGATACATTAGAAGCTACCCAAGTTACTAATTCTGGTTCTGCCACTTCAATATAACTCATTAGCATTTTCTTGGTCATGTCTCCATTACCCTGAATGTTGTCGCAAGACTGAATAGTAATGCCTTTTAAACCATTTTCTTTTCGAAGTTTTAGGGCTTGTGTTAAATAACCAAATATGGTTTTTGGAGATTCTGAATGCTCCAAATCATGTTGAATTAATGGATTTTCAAAATTGAATTCGCCTGTACCCTCGTTGTAGTTATAACCACCTTCAGTAATAGTAAGTGATACTATTTTAACTTCTGGACTCGCCATTTTTTCTATAACGTTCAAAGGATTTTCTGGCGCATATAACACTTCTACAATCGATCCAATAATACGTTTAGAAAGTGTCCCATCCAATTCTTTAACAACCAAAGTGTAAAGCCCATCTTGATCTTTTAAAGTATTATATATTTTAGTATCAAAATCTAACAAAGCCACTCCACAAATACCCCAATCCTTAACTGTTTCGTTATGAAGTAATTCATCTGTATATAAGGCTTCATGTGCTCTATGAAACCCTCCAATACCAACATGTACAATGCCTGTTTTTATAGTATCCCTGTTATATTTAGGAATAGACGCTACCTCCTTAAACTTATCTAAGTTTAAGTTGTTTAATTTATATGTTGTCATTTTTTCTTTTTTTTTATTTGCTTTCGAAACGCTGAAGTAATACGGCAAAAATGATAATTGCTCCTTTAACTACTTGCTGTGGATATGATGGTACATTTAAAAGATTTAAAATATTACCAATTAACCCCAATATAAGCACACCCATAAGCGTATTTATAGCTGTACCTTTTCCGCCATTTAAACTTGCGCCACCAATTACTACTGCAGCAATAGCGTCAAGTTCCCAAGCCATTCCCATATTTGGTGATCCTAAGTTGGTTCTAGAAGCCACAATTACAGCTGCGGTTGCTGCTAAAGCTCCAGAAATTGCATAGACTAAAAATTTATATTTATTAACTTTTATACCAGATAAGCGAGAAGCTTCTTCGTTACTACCAATAGCAATAATTAATCTTCCAAACACATTGTAACGCAATAAAACCATTGCTAAAATGACAATTAAAAAGAACACAATTGCAATATTTGGAATACCTAATGTAGAATTATTTGCAAAATTAGACATGAATTCACCGCCCGGAGTTTTAAATGTAATTGGAGACCCTTTAGAATAAATAAACCCTAAGCCTCTTGCAATAGTCATTAAAGCCAAAGTAGCGACAAACGGAGCCATTTTTTGATAGGCCACGAGATAACCAGAAACACTACCTAAACCAAAACCTATAATTATAGTTAACAAAATAGCTATTGGTAATATTACTATGTTAACCAATATTGCAAAGGTTACTGCCAATAATGCCACCATGGAACCTACAGATAAATCGATACCTCCTGTTAGAATTACAAGCAACATGCCAATACTAATAATACCTATTCCAGATACTTGCTTTAATAAGTTTGAAAGGTTTGTTGATGTAAAAAACACATCGGAAATAAATGCTGAAAATACAACCAGCAATATAAAAATGAAAATTGTATTATGTTTTACGAGAAACTTAAGTAAACCTCCTGGGGTACTTAGTTGTTGTTTTATTGTTAATGCCATTGTTTTTTTGTTTTTTGTTATAGCTTTGTTAGACTACTTGTTTAAGTTTTTCGCCAATAGAATAGCGTAATATGTTTTCTTCGGAAAATTCTTCTTTTGATAATTCGCCGTAAAATGTCCCTTGATGCATTACTAAGATGCGATCTGAAATTCCCATGATTTCAGGCATATCTGATGAAATAACAACAACCCCAACACCTTTTTTGGCAACTTCGTTAATTAGGTTGTAAATTTCAATTTTAGCACCAACATCAACACCACGGGTTGGCTCGTCAATAAAAATAACTTTACTATCAATACTTAGCCATTTAGCTAGGGCTACTTTTTGCTGATTTCCTCCACTTAGGTTTTTAACATCAACTTCAGAACTTGGTGCTTTAATATTTAATTTTTCAATTAATCCTAATACATTTTTATATTCATTACCAACATTTATAAACCCTAATTTACCTGAAATACCAGAGAAATTAGTAACGCTAATATTTCGTCTGATAGATAGTGGTAAAAACACACCATCTTCTTTTCTATCTTCTGAAACAAAACCAATTTGGTGCCCAACAGCACAAACAGGTGTATTGGTTTTTATTTCCTTACCGTTTAAAATTAAAGTTCCCGATTTCTTTTTATGTGCACCAAAAATTAGTTTAGCAGTTTCCGTTCTTCCACTTCCGCCTAAACCAGCAATTCCTAGAACTTCTCCTGGGCGTACCGAAAATGAAACATCGTGAACTAAGGTATCTTTAGCCGTTAAATTTTTAACTTCAAAAACAGGGACATTACCAATTTCAACATCGCGAGTTGGATATAAATCTTTTAATTCTCTACCAATCATTAATCGAATTACCCCATCGGTATCCGTATCTGCTACAGCCATACTTCCTGTGTCCACACCATCTCTAAGCACAGTTACAGAATCTGCAATTTTAAAGATCTCATCCAAGTGATGGGAAATATAAATAATAGAAATACCTTTATCCCTAAGTTTAAAAAGGTTGTCAAATAACTTTTTTGTATCTGTTGGATCGAAAACCGTTGTGGGCTCATCTAATACTAAAACCTTAGTATCTTCTGATAACGCCTTAGCAATTTCAACAACTTGTTTTTGAACGATACTTAAATCTCTAACTCGAGCAGAAGCATCAATTTCAAATCCTAAAGAATCAATTAAATCTTGAGCATTTTTAGTAATCTCTTTCCAATTCATCCAAAATTTACTAGAACCTAATTTGTGTAAATAAATATTTTCGGCTACTGATAAATCGTTAACTAAGGATAATTCTTGAAACACTACACTAATACCTAAAACCTGACCATCGTGGGTATTTTTAGGGCTAATTTCCTCACCATCTAAAACTACCTTACCAGAATCTTTTTGGTGTACGCCACTTAAAATTTTGATTAACGTAGATTTTCCTGCTCCATTTTCTCCAAGTAAAGCGTGGATTTCTCCAGGCTTTACTTTTAGGTTTACATTTTCAAGTACAGAAACTACACCGAAACTTTTTGATATTCCGGTCATTTCTAATCTGTATTCACTTTCTGAAGTTTTCATATAAATGAATTTTAAAGATTAAAATAAGGCTTTAGGATCGTAATACTTAGCAGCATTTTCTTTTGTAATTAATAATGGTGCTGTGAATGACGTTTTCTTAAAATCTCTTTTTCCATTCATGTATTGAATGGCATATTCTACAGCATTTTTTCCAATTTGCACCGGACTATTCATTGCAGTACACCCGTAAAAATCAGTATCCATAATATACTTAATGGCTTCTTTTTGTCCGTCGGCACCAGCAACAATTAAAATATCGTCTGTTTTACCAGCTTGTTCTATTGCTTTTATAGCTCCTAATACACAAACATCAGATTCTGTAATTACGACATTAATATCTGGGTGTGCTACTAAAATATCTTCCATAGCTTTTAAACCACCAGCGTATGACCAATCTGTATATGCCTGAGTTTTTACATTTAAATCAATTTTCCCTTGCGTTCTTAATTGCTCTTCAGTAATACCCTGTAATAATCCTTGCTTTCTCGTTCTTCCTACAGGATTTCCTGCATTACCACTTAATAAAGCAATATTCATTTTAGTATTTCCCATTTTTTGAACCAGCCACTCGCCTGCTAATTCTCCATTTGCTAAATTATTAGATTGAATAGTGGTTACGTACTCTGCTGAAGAATCAATAGAGCTATCAATAATAAAAACAGGAATACCAGCAGCCTTAGCCACTTTTGTTACACCTACTAAGGCATCAGGATCTTTTGGGTTTAATAATAAAGCATCAACTCCTTTGGTTATTAAGTCCTCTACAGCTGCAACTTGTTTATTAATATCATCTTGACCATCGGCAGATAAAAATACCATTCCATTTTTTTCGGTACTAGCTTTAATACTTTGTAATAAGGCTTGGTAATATGGCGCGTTTAAAGAGGGTGTAGCGTATCCTATTTTCTTTCCTGTTAAATCTATTTCGCTTTCTACTTTTGCACTAGTATCCTCTGCACTATTTACATCGGCTTGGGTAGATGCACCTTGATCTACACAACTTGAAAGATTAAATAATAAGGTTAATACAAATAAGGGTTTAACAATTTGCCTTAAAACGGATGTCATGTTTTTTGTTTTCATAATAAATGGATTTATATCTTAATTTAGTTAATAGTTCATTTAAAATACTAAAAAATAGTAATATCTACCTGAAGTACAGTCTTTTCCTTTTCAGGATTCCACATGGCGGTAACACCTACAGGTAATTTGTGTTTACCTAATTTAATTTTATCACTATAGGTAGCTCCTACATTAATGAGGTTTCCTGCGCCTTCAGTATAAAACGTTTTATCCGTTATAAATGACCAAGCCCCACCAGCAAATAGAGATAAGTTAGCATCTTCTTTTTCCCAAACTTTACTGGTAACCTCAAAATAATGCGTCCATGAATCTTCAAACGAACCGTCAACTTGAACTTCATAGTCACCAGAACCACCTCCAACTATAGTAGCGAAATACAATAAAGTATTAGGTGAAATGTTATACCCGAAATTAATATCGACAAAATTATAACCTTGAGTTTTATCATAACTCCAATAATGCAGTACATCGCCACGTTCTTCAACACCTGTATAGTTATTATGTGTCACTGCCTCTATAAAAAACTTATCGGAAAAACGGTATTTAGTATACAATGAAAACTCTTGGTAATGAGCTGCTACATTTTCTCCAGTATTTTTATTTACAACATCAATTGTTGTTAAACTAGCTCCACCCCATAAACCAAAAGTGAATTTTTTATTTCTAGAGTTATACTCTAAGTTAGTAGCTAACATAGCACCAGGGTGCACTACAAAACCATGCCATAAATGCATGTTTTTTAAATGTGCTCCAGCTGTAAACGCCTTGTAATCGTCGTCGTTATTTTCATCTTGAGCAGTAACTGTATTAAATCCTAAAAATAGAATACAAAGCCCTATTAATTGAATAATGCGCGTTTTGTTAAATTTTGATTGTTCTGAATTAAAAACCGAAGTAGGCAGATTTAGCCTAGTGTTTTGAAGTGGTGATTTCATAATTTCAATATTTAGTTTAGTTTTTTTAATAAACGTACTTTATACGTTTCTTGTGCAAATATATAATAATTGAATGTTAATCTCCAAATATATTTAAACAACAACAGTTTAAAAAAGAACACATTACACCTTAAAACCAACAAAAACAAGCTTAGAAAACCGTATAAACAAAGGCTTTAACGTACTTATTACGTTTAAAAAATAATTTTGAAATTTTAACAAAAAAAATACATATAAAATATCGATATCGAAAATAAAGAAGCATTTTATTATAGGATTAGGATTCTTTAAATTTAAAAATCACGAATAATTTTAAGACCTCACACCTAAAATATGATCTACTCTTTATGTAATCTGATTCCTAAAAACACAGTAGGACTAATATACTAAAATAGAAAGACTTTACCTAAACACTAACTTAGAAATTCGACCCACACCTGCAGCATAAGCTATTGAATCATTTAGAAAACGAATGGTATAAAAGCCTTCATCGCTTAAATGCTTCCATGATTTACCAGAATCATTACTATAATCAATACCTTTAAAACCAATCACAACCAATTCCTTTCCTTTTCCATTAGGAATATACTGCACACAGCTTCTATATCCTGGATTTTGATTTTGAGCAACCAATTGCCATGTTTTGCCACCATCTTGAGTTCTTATTTTGTTAGCAGCATTATCATCAGGGTTGGTATAGTCGCCACCAATAGCAAATCCGTTTAATGCATCGTAAAAATCAATAGAATAAATACCTTCTGTTTCTTTACCCTTAACTATTAGTGTACTGAATACGTCCCATGTTATACCTTTATCCGGGGAATAATAAACACGCCCTGAAGTTGTTGCCACCCAAGTATTATTGCCAACAATAGCAATATTGGTATCGCTTGCAGCAAAAGCACCTTCGTTTTCCGCTCCTTGTGGTAAATCATCACAAAACAGTTTTCTCCAAGTATTACCGCCGTCTCTAGTAATAATGACACTTAAACATCCATCAGTGGAATCTCCAATAGCAATTCCTTCTTGGTCGTTCCAGAAGGCCATAGAGTCGTAGAATGCTTTAGGGTGGATTTCCTTGTAGACAATATTAAATTTATTACTAAACTTATCTTTCTTAAATAATAAAGCAGGACTTCCAATACTTAAAACAAATGTGGCTTTTGAATTATTTGCAATAGACCTAAAATGATAATTCAAAGAATCTCCATGACTAAATAAAAACTTTCCTTTATTTTCTATTTTTTTTTCAAAAACTTCATTAAGAACAAATTCTCCCACAACTCTATTACTTCCCGCATAGTTTAAATTCCAAAAATCATATTTTCCAATTGGTTTTACTAAATCTATAGCCCTAACATTCAAAGTAGAATCTTGAATCAGATGCTCAATTTCAACTATAGAAATATCTCTCGGTTTAAACGTTTCCTTTTTTCCGCAGGAAACGAATAAAACAACACCTATAAATGAAAGAATAAAACACCTCATAATTTTCGAATTTCTATAAAAGTAAAAAAGCTTCATGAATAAATCACGAAGCTTTTAAACAAATGCTCTCGAGGCTTTTTTCATTAGAGAGAAAAACCTCGAACTATTAACCAAATCAAACTTTTTGTTTTAAAATCTTAATGTGGCGCTTTAATCGTTCTACCTCAACCTCTAAAGTTCCGTTGTAAACGCCTCGTATATATCCTTGTTTATCTACTAAAACAAAGTTTTCTGTATGGATAAAATTACTTTCATCTTGTGTTTTAGTAAAATCTTCATCTGCAAAATAGCCGGTTCGTGCTATTTGGTAAAGCGCCTCTTTATTACCAGTTACCAAGTTCCATTTCTCTGGATTAACTTGATATTTTTCTGCATACGCTTTTAACAATGGCACAGAATCTCGCCATGGCATTACCGTATGCGACAAGAGCATAATATCTTTATCTGCCATGTAGATGTCTTGAATTGCCGCCATGTTTTTTGTAAGCTTTGGGCAAATACCAGGACAGCTTGTAAAGAAAAAATCGGCAATGTAAATTTTACCTTCGTAGGTCTTATTGGTAATTGACACTCCGCTCTGGTTTATAAATGAAAACGCTGGTATTTTATGCTTTGGAGTGTGCCATTTTGGTGTAAAATCAGCCGAATTAAAATAGGGTAACGATACTACAGATTTATTCTTTTGTTCTTCTTTACAAGACAAACAAATTATTAAGATTAGTACACTTATATATTTAAAATTCATTGCACCTTAAAAAAGTTCCTATTTATACCAGAATTATTATTTAATTCCGTATTCATTAGCAGTTACTGTATAACATTTTTTTAAACCTATTAACCCAAAACGTTCGTTATTTACAACTTCATAATTCGCCTTAATAGTGCCATCATTTTTCCACATACGTTGGTGTCCAACTTCCTTTCCCTCAACATAATTAAAGTCTCTAAAAATCTGTGAATTTTTATACCACTCCTTTACAACACCATGAAATTTACCTTTTTCATTAAAGTGATATTCAAACTTTGGTGTTCCATCTTTCCACCACGAATTATGAATCCCTGTTTTAAAACCTTTTTTATAAAAACGCTCAATTGATTTATCGCCATTAATGTACCATTGGTTTTCCGAACCATGTTTCTTTCCATCTACATATTCAATTTTAGACTTCAACTTTAAAGGTTCGTAATACGATACTAAATATCCGGTAAAAGGCAGGTCTTTATAAAATAAAACACCATTACCTAACTTTAAATTCACATCCTGAGCATTTACATTTTGTAAATTAGCATTTGGGCTACAACTAAAAGTTATAAAGGCAATTAGAACGATATGTACAATTGGTAATTTCAATTAGCGCGATATATTTCCGGGGGGCCCAAAGTAGCCATTACCATTTAAATAAGGGTCTTCGCTTGTAATATGGTAATGGTAAATGCCATTAGGAAAATCTGCGGTAGCACTTGTATGGCCGTGAAACGCATCTAAATCGCTATTGGCAATAGTTTTGTCATTTTCAACAGGACCATAAACAGGAAATCCATCTGCCAATAACCCTAAAAAAGCATCTTCTCCAAATTCCTGAGTAAGATAAGTGGGCTCGATATGGTAATGATATTGATCGCCTCCTGTTGGATGCCCTAAATATTGATCGAACGAATTAATTTCAGTAGTTAATGGTTGATCTGGACCAGCGTATTGATTAAAAAACACGACACCGTTTCTTGAAATCCCTATAGGCCCGAGAGGTGTAGCTTCCTTATTAGTAGCTTCCTCCGGATTTAAGGTAATTGTAAACACAATATTTTGCTCTGCAATTTCATTGGGGTTTTTATGCCAATTTGAATTTGTGCCATTATAAGCCTCATAAAGCGGATTATCTACAGGCCAATACGGACTTTTATGATTTGGTAAATCGGCAGTTGTAAACGTTACTGTATTCCCGTTAACAGCATAAGATAATCCGGTACCATCAAACTTTGAAAGGATAGAAGATATATCGTAATTAAAATCATCAATCACTTCTTCTTCTTCCAAAGTTTGAGAAGCATCATCACTACTTGAGCATGCTATAAGAAAAAACACTAAAAATAATGGCAAAACTAAAAGGCACTTTGTGTGATTCATAATTTAAAAAAAATTAATTTTCTAACAATAATGTTTTTGTATCTGTTAGTAGTTGTGCTATCGAAGCACGGTTTAACCCATTGTATATACCACGAATATGTTTATTCTTATCAATTAATAAAAAGTTTTCTGTATGTAAAAAGTCTTCAATACTTTTTTCTTCTCCTAAATCACTTTCAACAAAATAATAATCTCTACCAAGCGTATAAATTTCATTTCTATCTCCTGTTACTAAATGCCATTTATCATCTATAACATCATTATTTTTTGCATATGCGCTTAAAACAGAAACTGAATCTGTACTTGGCATTACCGAATGCGACAATAATAAGATATCCTTCTCATTTTTAAATTCCTCTTGAACTTTTGCCATATTCCCTGTCATTTTAGGACAAATTCCGGGACAAGTGGTAAAAAAGAAATCGGTTATATATATTTTATTATCAAACGTATGTTGAGTAACCGTTTCTCCTAATTGATTTGTTAATGAAAAGTCTGGAATTTTATGAAACGCTTTTTCTTCTTCTGTATTTGGGGTTAACCAATGTGGTGTAAAAGAGGCATCGTTGTAATAAGGTAAATAATCTACTCGACTGTTTTCAACAACCTTATTAGCTTCTTTTTTCGCCTCCTTCTTACAACTTGTAAAAATTAGCACTACTATAATACATAGGTATTTCATAAAATTATTTTTTTCTAATAACGACTTCATCCTCTAATCTTACACATGAATTTGCTCTCCTCAAACCAAAAATTCGACCATTTTTGGCTTCATAGTTAACATATAGCTTACCGTTGGCTAACCACGCTTTTTGAAAACCATGTTCCTTACCATCCACAAAATGTCTTAATTTATTCAATTGCCCACTGGAAAACCATTTTCTTTCAACACCCTGTTTAACACCGTTTTCGTAATATGTTTCACCTGACAAAACACCATTTTCCCACCATGTTTTATAGACTCCGTCTAACCTATTATTTTTATAAAATGATTCTAATTGAAGGGCTTCATTTTTAGTCCAACGTTTAGCAACACCTTCTCGCTTACCATTATAAAAACCCCATTTTTCTTCCAGAATGCCATTTGGATGATACTTTAAAGAATATCCATTATAAGGTTTACCTTTATAAAACCATTGACCTTTATTTCCATTGAGAACCAATTCATTTTTTAACACCTCAACATTTTCTATAACAATAGGTTGCTCTTCTATAGTAATCGTATTAAGACTTTTACTCGATGACGTTTTTTTACAACCTGTTATTGCAAAAACAATAAGTATTAAAAAAAAAATTGGTTTCATATTTTTTAAATTTTAGTAGCCTTGAAATGGTCCCGCAAAAAGAACATACGCTGGTGCATATGCATAATTACCAGCAGGATACACTTCATTAATAATATGATAGTGATATTCTTCTGCTCCATCTGAATACTGGGTGGTAGATGTGTGGCCACCTGAAGCATCTAAATCAGTAGGATAGGTTCCTGTTGAGCTACACTGTCTTCCATAAATAAAAACACCATCAAGTAATATACCTACTAAACTGTCATCATCGCTAGTAATTGGTGTAGGTTCTAAGTGGTAGTGATATACACCAGGGCCTTTATGAGCTCCCGCCCAGTCTAAACTTCCAGCTGCTTGATCCAAATCTCCTGCACCTTCTTGATCATTAAATATAGAAGCTCCACTAACTGCTATTCCAATAGTATTTAATTGTGTGGCAACAGTTGCTCCTGTTAAATTTGGAGTGGCATCAACTGTAAAACTCGTAGCTTCCCCTTGCCCTCCACCAATATAAGTGTCTTGAGTTGTTTTTGAAACTTCCGGCTCGTCCATATAAAGAGCATTATCTGGTTCCCAATACACCGAAGTGTGGTCCGGATACCCTGTTGTTTCAATAGTAACCTCAGTACCATCATCAGATAAAATAACGGTAACCGCATCTTGGTTGAACGCGGCAAAAGCAGGATGTAATTCTGTTACTACATCATCGATATCATCATTGTCATCACCACTATCATCACTTGAAGAATCCTCGCTACTACAAGCAAATAGCGCAAAAGCTAAAATGGTAATTAATGTAAAAGGTTTAAAATAGGTATTCATAGTATTACTGTTTTTTTAAGATTATTTAATATTTAGATGCCAGTGTAAAAAAACCTGAGCTCGTTTTAAAACTAATTTCTATTTCCTTGTGGGCGACCACCTTGTCGACCTTGTCTGTTTTGTTTCTGCTTCTTTTCTAATTCTTCCTTTGAGATAAACCCGTCGTTATTGACATCAACTTCCGAGAAGTCGTCAGCTAATGATCCTTTAGCTTCTGTTTTAGACAATTTCCCATCTTTATTAGCATCCATTTGTTTGATTATATCTGTAGCTCTTGGTTTTTGACCTTGTCGGCTTCTACCCCCTCCATTTTGCGGTCCGCGTCGTTCCTCCTGCTCAAATTCCCCCATTAAACAACGACTTACATAAGGAAACTCGTTAGTTACCAAATACATATATTGTCCATCGATATTAATTCCGTTACACTCATCCAAATCACCATAACCTTCAATATATTCAAAATCGGAACCGTAAGTACCATCGTGATGACCGCCAACAGAAACATCTATCGTTTCACGCGCTGTATAAGTACAATCTTCCCCTTCTCTATTGCCGTCCAAAAGTTTATAACTCGGTTTATATGCTCCGCTTTTTGAATAATACATCGGGAAACCATCATGAGCAAAACCAACATGAACTAAATCTTGACCTGTATCTGAATTTTCGATTACAGAAGTTGGAGATCCATGATAGTGATAAGCACCAGTAGGCTGTACGTGGGCGTGATTAAAATCTAAACCTAAATCTATTAAATCTTGAAAGGCTTCAACTCTATAATTTTCACCTGTATCACACACTACAACCTCTGCGGTTCCTGGCTCGAATTTTACACCATTTAAAGCAATCCCTGGTTCTCTTACCCACTGTGCCTTCCCTGAATATTTAGGATTTATTGGAAAGCTGTATGTTTTATTTTGAGCTGAAATACTGTTAGGATTTCCTGAGTTTGGAAAAGCTCCTGTTTTATGGTTTGGCAACGCGTTGGTAACCATAGTTCTTGTATTAGAATTAACGGTTACAACAGTATTAGTGCCATAATCTTCGTTAACTAAAGAATAATTACCAAAATAATTAACAGGACTACCCGTATCGTGCTGATGGGAATGTCCTCCTTCGGCATCATGACTATGTGTTGCATTATTACTTTTACAGCTAACTAATAGCGTTATTAAAAGTATTAACCTTATTAGATTTATATTTTTCATCTTTATTATTCTTACTATTTATTTAATATACTTTTTATTTAGATGCTGTATCAAAAAATAACTTGCGCTAAATATTCTTTTTTTTTTGAAAAAAGCCCCACAATTTCACTTATGAAGCTTTTAAACAAAACCAAATCAAACAAAAATTCTATCTTAATTATTTAAATAACTACTTGCTGCAGATGCTCTAGATGCCACATGATTTTTTAATGTATTTACAGCATTTTGAAAGTCCGCACTAGAATTTAAAAACGTATACCCCGAATTCTCTGAAGTTGCATATTCCTCTATTAAAGCAGCATATGTAGTATATAACGATTGCATAGTACTTGTATTAAAAGCACCATTTACCACGTCTTGCACATAAGATTGATACTTTGCTTTATACACCTCATCTTGGTATATATATCCTATTAGCGGCCATTGGGATGAAGAAATATTCGAAAAATCTAAATTTGCAGCACCACCTTGTTTCCCATCCTGTAGAGCCTCGTTATTATCCCAAGGAATCCAATTTAACTTACCCGTATCTGGATTATTGTACAAAAAGTAATTATGTGTCATCACACCATAAGTATCCCAATTTTGGATAACCGTATTGACAGCTAAGTATTTTAAAAACACATCAGTATCTAAAACAGCATCTAAATTCGATCGCCAAGTTTCGGCATTAGTATTACGGGTTCCATCATTTATTATTGATAATAAACTTGCTACATCACTAAAATCGGCCTCATCTTCATTTGTTTTCTTTACATACTCATCTTCATCATAAGAACCACTAGCAAAACTTGCTGCATCACCATCTGGCTTGTACAAATTACCATCATTATTTGAAAATTGAGTATCTATAACCGTATCATCAACCTCTTCAACTAAAGTATATAGTCCAAAATACACTGGTCCATCACCATAATCAACATATACAGTGTAAAACGCTGTATGAGAAACTGCTAAACCAGCACTTTTAAATACATCGGCAGCTACTTTTTCACGCAACATCGATTTATCGTCGTAATTATTTTTAAGACTTAATTTTTTAAATCCGTAAAACCGTTGATTATCTATTTGCGGGTAATCATCTTCAAACTCATCGAAATCCAATTTAAAAGATAATTTTAATATCCCCGAGCCCCATGCACTCGCTAAACTAGAATTTCCTTTAAAACGAACTCCTACTTTATACCATTCAATATCATTATAAAACACAGAAGCTGGAACAAAAACGGGGTCTTCATCAGAAAAACTGTTACCTCGAGAGTTACCAAAAGCTCCATATAAATTGGTCATATCATTTAACATAACATCCCAATTATTTTCAGAGATTACAATATCTATTCTTTTTACTGCTGTATCATCAAAAACTTCATCAAAATCCGGATCGGCATCTTTACTGTGGGTTTCAGTTGTCCAATCTATAGCTTCAAAGTCGGTATCTTCTATAACTGCTTCTTCTGTGCTATCATTGGAAGATTCATCATTTTCATCGGTATTGTTGCTGCAAGAACAAATACAAACCATGGCGAGTATAAACAACCGTGTTCTAGAATATTTATTCATTTTAAGTTTAGCTTTCTTAATCATAATTCTATTAGTTTTATTAATTATTTTTTTTGTTTTTTAAAGTATAGACATACTTAAGCCCTATTATATTTGTGGTTTCTGGTAAATCAACATTTAACTCCTTTTCCATGCGATAAAAAAAACCTATTTCTCCAAAATTCTTTATTTTGTAATCTGTACCAAATGTTAATCTGTATTTACTAAACCTATTCCCCTCTCCTTCTTGAAAGCGATTAAATATTTCGGCAGAAAACTTAGGATCCAACCTCCAGTTTTTAAAATTATATTTAACAGCTGTTTTTAAACGCAGGTTTTGATTTGGATAATCACCATCGGTGGAGGAAATCCCTAATTCATTTTTATTTTGATAACGCAGCCTGTAACTTAAGGTAACTCGATTTAGTTTATGCTTATAGTTAGCATCCAAATTAAATCTAAAATGGTTTTCATAACCCTGAATATTTCCTTGATTATCATTCTCTCTTATATACCGAATTCCACCACCAAACTTAAAATTTTTAAAAATCTCGTAATCTGCTTCTAATTGGGTAAAGTACTCATCAACTACAGAAAAATCTTCTTTTAAACGTAATTGCTCCTCTAAACCAAAACTCCATTTTTTGTTTAATTTATATTTTAAACCAATGGTGCTCCATAATCCCCAATCGCCAGTATCTTCTGTCTGAGCGTAGGTATTATTAGTTAACAGCACAGAAACTAGTATAACCATTAAATATAATGAGGTGTTGCTTTTTATAAATTTCATATCAAGTTTATTATATATTATTACCTGCGGTTATAATAATAAATGGTAAGAAGCGCTGTATCCCGAAGAAAATCGACATTACCAACCGACACATTATTTATTTCTAAACCTGTTCTATATTCTAAATCTGCTTTTAACAAGTGTTTATTTTCAGGTTTGATATTTTCTATATTTTCGTAGACAATTTCCTTTGTAACCTCATGTTTTAAATGCCAAAATTTTTCAATAATTGCAATGGCAATCACTATTACCGCATTCGCAAGAATAATTTCGGAATAACTCATTTTCTTATTTGCCAACGAATTCATAACAGATATTCCTATCACAACAAATAAATAGGTCATTTCCTTAATATTAATGGCATCAGTTCTATACCTAATAATACCAAAAATGGCAAAAAGACCTAATGCCATACCTATATCTAACTCAAACTTTTTAAGTGTGAAGCATAAGAAAAACACGATAAAACTTATCATATAAAAAGTAAACAAATAATCTTTTCGTTTTGCCGATGTATAATAAAGCCACCTTATTATTAGTGTTAAAAAACCTAAGTTTATTAAAAACCTAAAGGACATTTTAAAAAAATCATCATCAAAAATTGGGATATCCAAAAACTCCATATCTATGCTATTATATTATTTATTTTAATTAATTTTTTCTTAAAAACATTATACTTCAAATCATGATACAAGCTTATCATGCCAATACAATATTTACTAATACTATAGGGGTGTTGCCTTAATGTCTTTAAAGTTTTTACTATTTCAGATTTTCTATTGAAACGTTCTTGTTTAACTTCAATAATTACCAAATCATTATAGCTTTTCTCAACAGTATCAATTTTATAAGTAAGATTTAAATCGAAAGTAACACGCTCTTTACATGCTATGTTTACTAAAGTAATTCGGTTAAATCCATTCCATAAACTCGGAAACAACTTATACTCTTCATCTGTAACTTTTGAAATAAATTCTGTGGAAGTGTTAGATAAACTAGTTTCAAAATCATTTACAGATATTCTAGTTTTATTAGTTTCGCCTTTACCATTTTTTTGCTTAACCTCTAAAAAACAAAGGTCAGAATTCACATATTTACGTTGTCTAATTTTTGTTCTGTTGTTTTTACCGTTATGGTGGTCGTTATAAAACTTATTATCTGCAGTATCAAAATAAAGGGACGAATACTCCATTATTCTACAATCGTTAACCTCTAAAACTTTGTAATTATTTCCAAGATCATTTAAAACAGTAACCAATTGGGATTTATTGATTAAAAATTTTGTATCCGTCCTTTTCATTAGTGCAACACTATTCATTTCATCTAGAGAGATTGACGAAAACGTATTTATAAGGTTTTGAATAGCTTTTTGCATAATGTTATATTGTATTTTAATTATTATTCTCTTTCTTCTCTACCTTTTGGCTTTGGTGCATTTTTTAATTCTTCGGCAGTTAAAAAGCCATCTTCATCAGCATCAATTTTATCAAAATCTTTTTTTAATGGTCCTTTTACTTCCTCCATAGAAAGTTTAGCATCTTCATTTTTGTCCATCTCTTTAATCAATTCTTCAATAGTTGGACGTTCCTTTCTTTGCTGCCCGTTTTGTGATTGCGCATTCACGTTTAACGTTGTTAATAGTGCAATTCCAAACCCTAATATTCCTACCTTTAATTTTCTTTTTATCATTTTAATTTCTTTTTATATTAACGCATCGTTAATTTATAGTTATGGTTTTTTAGATGCCATTACTTTTAAAAACTTGTGTTTCCTTTTGTTAAAAAAATCACAAAAAAAAGACCTTCAATATTTTGAAGGTCTTTTTAAAAGTAATTAGTTTTTAATGATTAGGCGGCGGTGTTTCTCTCATGAGCTCACCATCCAATGGTGGCGGTGGCCTATCGCTATCAGGCCCTCCATCGCGTCTGCCTTCAGGTCTTCCTTCCGGAGGCCCTTGCGCTCTATCACCACGTCTAAGTGCATCTTTTAATATTTTATTAAACTTTTCTTTTTGTTCTGTATTGCAAATAGCCTTAATCTTTCTAAAATATCGAAATACCTCCAAATCTTTAGCTGCTTCCTTTTCTCCTATTAATTTTGTTATTGCAATAATGTTAGATTCCTTAAAGGTAGCATCAGAGAATCCATTAAACATGTCATCTTTTAACACTCTAATTTCACTAGCAATATTTTGCATACGTTCATGATGCCTTTTATCTAAAACATCAAATCTTGCTTTTTGTGACACATCAAAACCTAACTCTTTTGCTAAAAACATTTTAGGAGGCATAGGTTCTTTTGCGTTATTCTTCGGTCCTTCTCCTAAATAACTGTAGAGAAAAAAGCCATTTACTACAATTAAAAAAACAAGAAGAATATATAATGGTAATTTTTTTGACATAATTAATTTAATATTGAACTATCATTATCACTAGCCACCAATCCATAAGACTCGGCAAACTCACTTAAATTCTCATCGTAACTCGATGCGGTTTCCATTTTACTAAACGCAACAACATTTAGCACTACTATACAAACCAAAGCTGCTAATTGTAATTTAGGCGTAAACCAATTCCAAACACTCTGTTTTTCATCCTTTTCGGCAAATAAAACCTGCATGGTTTTATCTTTAAAAAAAGGAGATACGTTTACAGGTTCCATAGCATCAAGCGCATTAAAAGTGCTATCCACTTTATCTTGTATATTTTTTTTTGTTTCCATAACTCTGTGTTATATAGTATTAGATGCAATAATTTTTAAAAACTTGCGTTAAATCTCATTTTTATAAAAATTTTCTAACAATTTCTGCAAATTCTTCCTTGCCCTAAACATTAAAGACTCTACTGAGGACACACTTTTTTCAATTATATCACTTATTTCCTGGTAACTTTTACCATCTACCTTATGCAACGTAAATACCACCTTTTGCGCATCTGGCAATTGATTTATGGCAAAAAACAACGTCTCGCTCTTCTCTTTATTTTCCAAAATAACCCCTGGATGATTCATTTCAGTAAAATAATTGGTTTTATCCAATGGCATATCATTACCAGTAATAGCTTGTAAAAAAGCAAAACGTTTTTTGGTATTACGCTTCCTTATAAACTCCAAACACTTGTTGGTGGTAATCCTGTAAATCCAAGTCGACAATTTAGAGTTTCCTTTAAATTTCGATATCGAATTAAACACCTCAACAAAAACATCTTGAGCAATATCCTCGGCATCCTCCTTATTAGGCACAAACGACATACAAGTAGCAAAAACCTTTTGTTGGTATTCGTCTAACAACTTCCCATACGCATTCGCATTACGGTTTTGCAATCCCTCTATAAATTCGTTTTCTGTCAAAAAGTATTAATCTGGGTTTAACCCTAAAGAATCAGGATTAACAATATCAATATAAGTCATCAAAGTTAAGCTTTTATAAAAACTAGATAAATAATGGATGAAAAAAATTTAATCAAGCCTTAATTCTATTTGGGCGTTTCCCTATCGGGTCAGGCTTTACGTTGCAAGTCCTCGGTCGTTCCTCCCTGTGGGCTTTCCACTGCAATCCTTAACGCAGGTACACGAGCGCAGGTCATCTCCTAATACCTTATAAATCCCATCTGCTAGCACCGTATTTAAAGTCACAAAACAAAAACAAGTAACCTATAAAACAAACCATTTTAAAACCTGTAAACAAGTTAAAAATTAACCATTTAAAAACGTACCTTTGCAGCCTTATTTAAATACCATGCGATTACACAGAAACCTCTGCTTTGCAGTTATAGACGGCCTAACATTAATCTTCAACGAAGGTAAATACGCCGATAAAGTTATACAACAACTATTAAAACGCGATAAACGTTGGGGCTCTCGCGATAGAGGCTTTGTTGCCGAAACCACATACGATATGGTACGTTGGAAACGTCTGTACGCCGAAATTGCAGAAGTTAAAGAACCTTTTGATCGTGATAACCTATGGCGCATGTTTGCCGTTTGGGCAACCTTAAAAGGTATAAAATTACCAGACTGGAAGTATTTTGAAGGCACACCATTACGTAAAATTAAAGGACGTTATGATGAACTTTCGAAAGTGCGACGACTAAAAGAATCTATTCCAGATTGGATGGACGAAATTGGCCGTAAAGAATTAGGCGATGCCGTATGGAGTAAAGAAATAGCAGCTTTAAACGAGCAAGCCGACGTTATTTTAAGAGTTAACACCCTTAAAACAACCAAAGAAAAATTACAAACCGAATTATTCGATTTAGATATTGAAACCGAATTTATAGACGGTTACCCAAGCGCACTTAAATTACGCGAACGTGCTAATGTGTTTGCTACCGAAAACTTTAAAAATGGTCATTTTGAAGTTCAAGATGCCAACTCGCAATTAGTAGCCGAATTTTTAAATGTGCAACCAGGAATGCGCGTGGTTGATACTTGTGCTGGTGCCGGCGGAAAAACCTTGCACCTAGCTTCCTTAATGGAAAATAAAGGGCAAATTATTGCAATGGATATCTATGGCAATAAATTAAACGAATTAAAACGTCGAGCAAAACGAAACGGTGCTCACAATATAGAAAACCGTGTAATAGAATCTACAAAACCAATTAAAAAATTATACGACAAAGCAGATCGTGTTTTAATTGATGCACCATGTTCGGGCTTAGGTGTTTTACGCCGTAACCCAGATGCTAAATGGAAACTACAACCCGAGTTTATAGATAAAATAAAAGAAACTCAGCAAGACATTTTACAACAATATTCTAGAATGTTAAAAGTAGGTGGACAATTGGTTTACGCAACTTGCTCGGTATTACCTTCAGAAAATCAAAATCAGGTTAAAACCTTTTTAGCCTCAGAAGCTGGAGCAAATTTTGAACTAGTAAAAGATAAAAAACTACTATCTCATAAATCTGGATTCGATGGTTTTTATATGGCTTTGTTGGAGCGTAAGGCATAATTAAACATTATTATATAGTTTTATAAAACTTAAAAATCCTGATAGACACTCTATCAGGATTTTTTTATGCGCTATATAAAATAAGTCAAAATTTTACGAATACTAATAATTTTCTGAAAGTTCGGTTAACACTTTAACAGCTTGTTCTGCATCGTTTTTATCAACAAAAATATGGTCGTGATAAAATCCTGCAATAACATTACAACTAATATTATGTTTAGTTAATACCTCTGCAAATAATGCAGTTAAACCAACAGCATCCAAAGCCGAATGCACCTCTAAAGTTATCCAACGCGCAACAAAATCATATTTAAGATCTAACGCATCTGCCTTTAATTTTGACATTACAAGGGTTATGCCCTCCGCTTCTTTAAACTCACATATCGTATCTTCTCTTTTGATTTCTCCAAAATCCTTCACCGTTACAAAAACATAATTCCCTTGGTTTAACTTTGGGTTCATGCTTCGTACTAACTTTTCTAAATTCTTCTCACCAGTCATTACTTCTTATTTTATTCAAAATATTAAAACCAAAAAAGTAAAGTAACAAAAAACCGACTTAATATAAACATGTTTTTCCAAAAGCATGTAACTCAAAAAAACAATAACTGCTTTTTCACCCTAATTAAAAGTTAAATAACTAGACATTAATTTTCTAACAGTGTTACATTTTATAAATTCAGTCGTTTATTAAGTATAAGCATCTTTTAATATATGAATTTAAAAATTACGTTAGTAATATTATTAGTAAGTCTGAATGCAATTTCTCAAAATATCACAGCACAGCTTATAGATAAAAACACAAAAGCGGCAATACCTTATGCCACCATAAAAACAGGTGTTAATTCGGGCGTCATTTCTAACGAGGACGGTTACTTTACCATTGGTATAAAAAATGAAAACCTCATAATTTCATGCATGGGTTACCAAAGTAAAACCATAACGCCTTCCAGTATAAAATTACTTAACTATACCATTGAGCTAGAAGAAGCCATAAACCAACTTGGTGAAATTTATATTAGTAACAGCCCCCCTAATGCCGATAGTATTATTAAAAAAGTAAAACAAAAGCTAAGTAGTAACTATAGCAACGTGTTAAATAAACACAATATATTTAAGCGAGATACCGATTATGCAAATTTTACTGGTTTAGAATTTGAAATTGAAAAGGCATCGCATGTAAAAAAACGAAACCTTGAATCGGCCAATACCAGTTTAAAAGCTCTATCTAAAACAATTAAAGAAAGTGATCTGGTTAATTTTACCGATTTTAAAGGTGAAATTTTCATATTGAACAAAGACAGCACGAAATTAACCGTAAAAAAAGCGACGTCTTTATTAGATGCTAAAAACGATTTTTCATTTGATAAAATTCAAGAAAAATCTCAAAATATCGTTTTAAATTATCTAGACAGCACCAAAACCTACAAACTTAAATCTGGACTTTTTAAAATAGAAGATTCACTGTCTCTAAAAAATGAATTTCAAGAAGAAAAACAAAAACACGAATATAAGGTGGCTACGCTTAATAAAAGCACACGCTCAATATTAAGGCACGCACAGTTTTTCGAAGACTCTTTTTTAAACGCCATTTTAGATTTTAACCTATATGAATATACTTATAACGATGCCGTATTTAATGCCAATGAATTAATACATCTTATCACATTTACTCCTAAAAAAGGAAAAGCAAAATATACTGGACAATTGTTTATTAGTGACCACACTTACGCTATAACTCAAGTGAATTATAACTATTATAAAAACAGACATGGCAAAAAAGTGAACTTAAAATTTGTTTTAGGTGTAAAATATATGGAAAACGTTAGCGAAGGCACCCTTTTATTTGAAAAGGACAGCAGCAACATGTACTACCCTAAATACATAAATCGAACTTCGGGCAGTTACTTTTTTGTAAAAAGAGATCTCAAATTTATTGAAAATAGTAACGAAAGAAACAAAGTAAGTTTTAGCTTTAAAATTGAAGGTAATAATCGAACCAAGGAAGAACTTTTATTTACATCGCACAGCAAATTAAATTTGAAAACCTTCCATGCTATTAACCAGGATTCTATTGTACCATACAAACAGCTAAACAAGTTTGAAAAAACGCTTTGGGACAATGAACAAATTATAGAACCTAC
Source organism: Algibacter sp. (assembly GCF_039977455.1). Lineage (GTDB taxonomy): Bacteria > Bacteroidota > Bacteroidia > Flavobacteriales > Flavobacteriaceae > Algibacter_B. The sequence goes on from NZ_JBDWDG010000004.1 coordinate 26,046, forward strand.
TTTGGAGATGAAGTCTTTTGAACCTAATTAAAACTAATCGTTTATAAAAAGAAACATATCTCCAGTTTTAAAACTAATTTCAATTGTATCTTCTACAGCCTTATTACGCGTACCAATACGTCTGCCAAAAAATAAAGCTTCGTCGTTTAGTGCATATTCTAAGCCCTTTGTAACAATCCCCATTGCTTTAGGAAAAGGAAATAAAGACACACGTTTACCTAAACAATTAGACAGTTTCACCTTTGTATCAGCAAGAAAATAAACCCCATAATTATCAAAAAAAGTAATTTTGAGCTTATTCTGCCATTGCAAAGCGGTATGCAAATTACCCAAAAAATGATCTTGCTCTTGCCCACTTGCCCCATAAACATGAATATCGCTAAAACCCCTATCAAACAGAATCTGTAAAATTTTATCAAAATCTGTAAAATCTTGATTTGGTGTATGAATTACTTCAACACTTTTTGGAATAGCGGTTATAGAATCGAAATCGCCACTAATAAAATGAGGCACAATGTTATTTGCTTTTAAAAAGCTGTATGCCCCATCTGTAGCACAAACCATTTTATAATTTTTCAAATCGGGAATAGACCTAGGGTGCTCGCCATTCAAAAATAAACATACTTGCTTCGTATTCATCTTAACAAAAATAGGAAAGTTAAAGGACATTTATTTCCAATAAAAAAAACCTTTATATAAACAACATAATAAGCGTTAACACTAAACCAAAAGCTGTAAAATACAGTCCTTTTTTAAAGATTTTAGTTTTTGGCATAAACATCCAAAAGGAAGAAATAGAAAAGAAAAACAGCGATACCCCTGAAAATATGTTTAAATAAAATAAAGGTTCGGCCGATGTAGCTTTATGCAAATGCGTCATTCTATCCACTACATAAGGCAACTCCTTATTAGTATATTTAGCTAACCCTGTAGTTTTATTATACTGGCCATTTTTAAATAAAATTAAATCGCCTTCTATTTTTTCTGGCCTAAACCGTTTAATTTTTAAAGCACGACCAAGTGCTTCGCCGCTTAAATTTGGTTTTATTGTTTTTTCTACTATGGTTTCACTTTTTAAAAAATCGGTGTTTCTAAAAATTAAAATAACACCGCTTAATGAGTAAACAATCATTACGCCAATTAAGAAAAATCCTAAATAACGATGTATTATACGCATCCATTTTTTCGTCATAACTATTTTTTTTTATGGGGTTTGACTAAGCTACCTGATAAAGGTTTAATTGAATTCTAAAAAAAGTTAAGTACACCCTTTCATAACTCTTCAATAAAAATTAGCATAAAAAAATCCTAAACATAACGCTCAGGATTCTTATATATTTAAAATGTATTTATATTATCCTTCTGGATGCATAAATTTTTGCTTAGCCAATAATTCTTCTTCAGTTTCAACAACATCTTCATCAGGAACACAACAATCTACAGGACATACCGCCGCACATTGAGGTTCATCATGGAAACCTTTACACTCCGTACACTTATCTGGAACAATATAGTAAAGCTCATCGCTAACCGGCTCTTGTGGCTCATCAGCATCAACTTCTTTCCCATTAGTTAGAACTACTGTACCATCTAAACTAGTACCATCTTTATAGCGCCAGTCATCAGCACCTTCATAAATTGCCGTATTTGGACATTCAGGTTCACAAGCCCCACAATTTATACACTCGTCTGTTATTATAATTGCCATAGTAATTTTTTATCTTTTAAAATTAAAGAACTCTATTTGAGTTTCCTTAAATTTGCAGTTGCAAAAATAAAGCCAAAACTATTCATAACCAAATAAAGGATGCAATTACAAGAAAGAATTAATGCTTTTGTAAAGTTAGGAGATTTTTTACGACAATTTTCTAAAGAAGTATTCCATAAAGCCGAAAATATTGAACATAACGAATTATTCTTCGATGGTTTTAAGCACCAATTAAAATTAGCCAAAGAAAACAACGGCTGGTTTACAGAAGAAAATATTAGTTTCTCCCTTAAATCGTGGTCCGATGCGCTAACCACAGAAAATTTAAACACTTGGTTAGCCCCGTACAAGATTGAAAATAATACGCCAAAGCAAGTCGCTATAATTATGGCTGGTAATATTCCACTAGTGGGATTTCACGATTTTTTATCTGTTTTAATTTCAGGACATCACGTTTTGGTTAAACAATCCTCAAACGACAAACACTTACTACCCTATTTAGCAAAATACTTGGAGTATGTAGAACCTCAATTTAAAGGAAGCATTTCTTTTACAGAAGCTAAAATTGAAAACTTCGACGCTGTAATTGCTACGGGAAGCAATAATACAGCACGTTATTTTGAGTTTTATTTTAAAGATAAACCTTCAATTATTAGAAAAAACAGGAATTCTATAGCGATTTTAACAGGAAACGAAACGCCTGAAGATTTAAAAAACCTCTCGGAAGATATTTTTAGATATTACGGTTTAGGTTGCAGAAATGTTTCAAAAGTTTTTGTACCTAAAAACTATGATTTTAAAGTGCTTTTTGAGTCTATTTACCATTGGCACCCTATTATTGAAAAAGCCAAATATGCTAATAATTACGACTATAATAAAGCCGTTTATTTAATGAGCGAATTCGATATGTTAGAAAACGGATTCTTCATGATTAAAGAAGATGAAAGTTTTGCCTCTCCAATTGCGACCCTATTTTATGAATATTATGAAAACGCTTCAGAATTAAAAACAAAATTAGAATCAAAAAAAGATCAAATTCAATGTATAGTTTCGAAAGGATTCGATAAAAATGAAATCGCATTTGGAGCTACTCAAAAACCTCAACTTTGGGATTATGCGGATGATGTTGATTCTGTTGAATTTTTGTTAGCAATTTGACGAAAAAATTATTAATAATTTAACTAATTTTATCCAATTAATTAGCACCTTTGTTTCTTTAAATTTTATAACATTTCATCCTTTTAAAAAAATAAAGGATACTTAATAAAAACGGAGTATTAATTAAATTTAGCCCGAAAATTCACTTTCCTTTTAAAGAAAGTTTAGGGGTAGAACAAAAATGAAAAAACATAACTTTAGTGCCGGACCAAGTATTTTACCACCAGAAGTATTACTTAAAGCTTCTCAAGCCGTTGTCGATTTAGACAACAGCGGGTTATCCTTAATAGAAATATCCCACAGAAGTAAAGCTTTTGTTGATATTATGGAAAATGCTAGATCTTTAGCTTTAGAGCTTTTAGGTTTAGAAGGTAAAGGATACAAAGCTTTGTTTTTACAAGGTGGAGCAAGCACACAATTTTTAATGGTAGCTTTAAATCTTTTAGAAAAAAGAGCTGGTTATTTAAATTCTGGAGCTTGGGCAGCAAAAGCTATTAAAGAAGCTAAAATTTACGACGACGTATACGAAGTAGGGTCTTCAAAAGATGCTAACTATAATTATATTCCTAAAGGTTATGATATACCTGAAGATTATGATTATTTCCATTGTACATCAAATAACACTATTTATGGAACGCAAATGAAATCGTTTCCAAAAACTAATATTCCATTAGTTTGCGATATGAGTAGTGATATTTTTTCTCGTACTTTAGATTTTACTCAATTTGATTTAATATACGCAGGAGCTCAAAAAAATATGGGCCCTTCTGGAACAACTCTAGTAATTATAAAAGAAGATATTTTAGGAAAAGTATCTCGTAAAATTCCATCAATGATGGATTATAAAACCCATATCGATAAAGGTAGTATGTTTAATACGCCTCCTGTATTCCCTATATACACAACCATGTTAACTTTAGAGTGGTTAAAAGGTTTAGGTGGTATTCAGGAAATCGAAAAAGAAAACGAAAAGAAGGCTCGTTTAATGTATTCTGAAATAGACTTAAATCCATTATTTAAAGGTTTTGCTACTAAAGAAGATCGTTCTAACATGAATGCAACGTTTACGCTTGAAAACGAAAACCTAAAAGACACTTTTGAAACCATGCTTAAAGAAGCAGGTGTAAGTGGTGTAAACGGACACAGAAGCATTGGTGGTTACAGAGCTTCAATGTACAATGCTATGCCTATTGATAGTGTAAAAGTATTAGTAGAAGTAATGAGCGAATTAGAAAGTAAAGCTTAAAAAACAGCTTTTTTATTTCCATGAAGGTGGAACTCTCAAAAAGTAACTAAAATAAATTATTAAGATTTCCTCCTTTGGAGGGAATACCAAAAATAAATTTCAATGAAAGTATTAGCAAACGACGGAATTTCTCAAAGCGGTATTGATGCCTTAACAAAAGGTGGATACGAAGTGATAACAACAACCGTAGCTCAAGAACAATTAATTAACTACATCAACGAAAAAGACATTACTGTTTTATTAGTACGCAGTGCTACTACAGTACGTAAAGATTTAATTGATGCATGCCCAGGATTAAAAATTATTGGTCGTGGTGGTGTTGGTATGGATAATATTGATGTTGAGTATGCTCGCGAAAAAGGTTTAAGTGTTATTAATACCCCTGCAGCATCTTCACATTCTGTTGCTGAATTAGTATTTGGACACTTTTATGGTTTATCTCGTTTTTTACATAACTCAAACAGAGATATGCCTTTAGAAGGAGACAACAACTTTAAAGGTCTTAAAAAAGCTTATGCAAAAGGAACCGAACTTAAAGGAAAAACTTTAGGTGTTTTAGGTTTTGGCCGTATTGGTCAAGCTACAGCGAAAGTAGCTTTAGGTGCTGGAATGAAAGTAGTAGCTTTCGATCCGTTTTTAGATCAAGTAGATTTAGAATTAGAATTTTTTGATGGTCAAAAAGTAAATTTCGAAATTAAAACCATCTCTAAAGAAGACGTTTTAAAACAGTCTGATTTTATTTCACTTCACGTTCCTGCTCAAAAAGAATACGTTATTGATGAAGCAGAATTTAACATGATGAAAGATGGCGTTATTATTGCTAACGCTGCTCGTGGTGGTGTTCTTAATGAAGTAGCTTTAGTAAAAGCTATTGAAAGTGGTAAAGTTGCAAGAGCTGCTTTAGATGTTTTTGAAAAAGAACCAAAACCAGAAATGCAATTATTAATGAACCCTGCCTTATCTTTAACACCTCATACTGGTGCGGCAACTAACGAAGCTCAAGATAGAATTGGTACAGAATTAGCGTCACAAATAATTAGTATCTTAGGGTAGTAATAAACAAAATGTGACCAAAGTATTATAAATGAGTCCTAACTATAAAGTTGGGACTTTTTTTTGTACATTAATCTTCCAATTTTTATTCATAATTATTAATTAAAATATTTAACAAAACATCATGGCAGGAATTTTAGATTTATTAAACAGCGACCTAGGAAAAACTATTATTAGCGGAGTGGCAGGTTCTACTGGTAACGACTCAAATAAAACAAGTAGTGTATTAACAATGGCCTTGCCTGTATTAATGAAAGCTATGGAACGTAATGCCTCAACACCAGAAGGTGCTGCAGGACTTATGGGTGCCCTTCAAGGCAAACACGATGGTAGTATTTTAAACAACCTAGGAGGGTTATTTGATGGTGGTGTTGATGAAAATGTAAAAGAAGATGGTTCGAAAATATTAAACCACGTTTTAGGAGCAAAACAACAAGGTGTAGAAAAAATTATAGGTGAAAAATCTGGCTTAGATACCGATTCTGTAGCTAACATATTAAAAGTTGCTGCCCCAATTTTAATGGGTGTTTTAGGTAACCAAGCGAAACAACAAAACGTAAGTGCTTCAAATGGTATTGGCGATTTATTAGGCGGTATGCTTGGAGGAAATTCAGCTACTCAAGATCAAAGTTTCTTAGAAAAAATTCTTGATGCAGATGGTGACGGTAGTGTTATTGACGATGTTGCAGGAATGGTACTTGGCAATGCAAGTAAAAAAGGCGGTATTGGTGGTCTTTTAGGAGGTCTTTTTGGAAAATAAGATTCCTGATATTTATAAAGTAGTAAAAGAGCTAAACCTAAGGTTTGGCTCTTTTTTTTTGTTAAATACCACGGATACACAACAACTCCATCTAGTTTTTTGTAAATTTATAAATAAACTAGCAGCCATAACTCAATGAAACCACCACTTTACTCATTCTAGCTTTTATTAAAAATTAACTGGTACTACTTTTACAATAATCATTTAAACTAAGTGTCAATTATGAAAAAATTAATCTTTGTATTACTAGCGTCGGTTTTCGTTTATACCTGTAACAGTTCTAAAACTACAACATCTAATGCAGATGAACGCTTAGAAAACCTTAAAGCAAATGATACTGTTAAAATTGCTAACGACGAGATTGAATACGAAATTATAATAATTGAACCCGGATTTAACTTTTGGTTAGCTAGTAGAGCCAAACAAAGAGGTTATTACTCCCAATCCTTTTTAGAGAACAGAAACCATCAATATGTCATGGCATGGAACCAACGCGTCACTCAACCTCAACGGTTTGACCCGAACTTATACGAATTGCAAATCGATTATCAACCTCATATAGATTACGGTTACGAGGTTAATTATATGTTATACAACTATTTTATTTACTTCCAGCTAACCTATAAGCAAAGATTAGGAGCTTTTGTTCCCCGTATTTAAATCCCTTTATTTATTTTTGCACAAAAATTGCAAAGAGTGGATAAATTAAAAACACGTTGGGAAATAAAAAGCAATTGGCAATTTATATTCCCTTTATTAGGACTATTAGGCTTAGGCTACTCGGCTTTTAGGCTTTCCTCCTTGTTTTTAAATAATTCTAATATTGTCTTTAATTTAATTTTAAGTACAATACTCTTTTTTGCCCTTTTAAAACTAGTGCTTTTTATTTTTTCGAAACTTGAAAAAAAGTGGGATGTAACCTATAGATGGGAACTTATTTCTATATTCTTAGTCTTTGCTATTACGGGCTCTTCTTCAGTATTTGTAGGCAGGCCAATAATTAAGTTAATGGGAATAAATAAAGACAACTTACCCACCTTTTTATATTGGTTTTTATATATCATTATCGGGTTTATTTTTTATCAAATTTTACTTGTATTGATAGGTTGGCTATTTGGTCAGCATAAATTTTTCTGGAATTTCGAAAAGAAAATGTTACGCCGACTAGGTTTAAAACGCTTTGTAGATTAATGCATGTAGTTAGGGAACATATCGTTTTTAGATTACTAACCGTTGTGTTGGTAGTAACGTTATTAATTCCTGCCGGAGTAAAGTTAGCACATGTTTTCGAACATCATAATCACAAAGTTTGTTTAGGTGACGGTAGTACACATATTCATAAAGTCGATTTAGATTGTGAGTTTCAAAAATTTAGTATTACTCATCACTTTCAATTATCGGAAGAATTTATTGAGTTTTTTCAAACCCTATCCCCTGCTCGCAATTACAGTCTAACATATCAATTTCTTAATAATCATCGGCCTTTATCTTTCTCTTTAAGAGGGCCTCCATTTTTAGTTTAAAGTAAAATTATTTCTCATTTTAATAGCTTAAAATAAGAAATGATACTAGCATTTTTTTTTAAACTAAAATTTAGTAATGAAACACTACACATTGATTATAGTATGTTGTTTATTCGGCATTGCTTATGGTCAAAACTGTAATTATAAGCTTTCTGGTAACGTACATGATTTCCATGATGGTTCTGCAATAACTGGTGCTGCCATATATATTGAAACCTTAGACAGATATACAACATCTGATATTGAGGGCAACTATAGTATTGAGAATCTCTGTAAAGGACTTTTAACTCTAGAAATTTCGCATTTAGGGTGCGAGACAAAAAGAATAGAAGTTAAAATTAATGGAGATACGCAATATGAAATTAATATGGAACACCATATTGAGGAACTTAATGAAATAAAAATTGATGCCAGCGGAAACCCTAGGTTAACAAAAACGTCTCAAGAAACGCAGTTAAAAGCAAAAACGCTTGAACGCTTTAGTGCTTTTAGTCTTGGTGATGCTTTAAAACGAGTAAGTGGTGTGTCGTCCATTAATACGGGAAACACGATTGTAAAACCAGTAATTAATGGTTTGCATAGTAGCCGTATTGTTGTTATGACAAATAACGTGCGCTTGCAGGATCAAGAATGGGGAATTGAACATGCACCAAACATCGATTTAAATTCTGCAGGACAAATAAACGTTATTAAAGGTGCCAATGCCTTAGCTTATGGTGGCGATGCTATTGGCGGTGTTATTGTGCTAAAACCTAAAAACATTAGTTTAAAAGATTCCCTTTACGGCAAAACCATTTTGGGTGCCCAAAGTAATGGTCGCGGTTATAATGTATCCTCCTCATTAACCAAATCTTGGGAAAAAGGATGGTATTTAACTGGGCAAGGGTCGTACAAACGCTTTGGCGATTTTAAAGCCCCAAATTATTACCTAACCAATACGGGTATGAACTCGAAAGGTCTATCCGTAAATACTGGGTTTAAAACTTTCGAAAAAGGATTCAATATCTTTTACAGCTACTTAAATAATGAAATAGGCATTTTAAGGGCCTCCCATATAGGAAGTGTAGAAGATTTAGTAAACGCGATTAACAACCAAGAACCGTTAGTTCAAGACAATTTTAGTTATGCTATTAGTGCTCCAAAACAAGAGGTAACGCACCAAGTTCTTAAAGCAGATTTTTACAAACGATTTAAAAAATTTGGGCGTTTAGAAGTTCAATACGACTTCCAAAACAATCAAAGGTTTGAGTACGATATTCGAGTTGGCGACGATAAAGATAAAGCTGCTATAGATTTAACATTAAAAACGCATACCCTAAAATCTGATTTAAAAATAGACTCTAACACCAACGCTATTTATAAGTTTGGGTTAAATCTTGGTTTCCAAAATAATTTTGCAAACCCAGAAACTGGTGTAAGACGATTAATTCCTGATTATGATAAATATGATTTCGGAATTTATGCTATTTCAGACTTCAAAATAGGCGATAACACCAATCTAGATTTTGGTTTACGTTACGATTTTAGTAAAATAGATGCTAAAAAGTTTTATCTAACAAGCCGTTGGGAAGAACGCGGTTACGATGAAGATTTTGCCAATATTGTCATAGACGATTTAGGAACACAGCTATTAGCAAACCCGGTGCTAACGTATCATAATGTTTCGGCTTCAGCCGGACTTACCCATCATTTTAACGCGACTAACTCTGTGATTTTTAATTACGGATTAGCAAACAGAGCGCCAAATCCTTCCGAGTTGTTTAGCGATGGTTTGCACCACTCTGCAGCACGAATAGAATTAGGCGATTTGCGTATAAAGCAAGAAACATCAAACCGTATTGGTGCTTCGTATTTATTTAAAAATGAGAAACTGTCCATAAACCTAGAAAGCTATGTAAATCATATTAACGATTATATTTATATAAAACCAACAGGTACAGAGTTAACCGTAAGAGGTGCTTTTCCGGTTTGGGAGTATTTACAAACTAACGCCCTGTTATATGGCTTAGATGTAAGTGTAAATTATAAATTTAACGACCAGTGGTTTTTAAATAATAAAACAGCGTTTATAAAAGGTAGAGACCTAACTCAAAAAGAAGCCTTAATTGATATGCCTTCTTTTAAAACGGTTAATACCCTAGGATACTCAAATAAAAAGTGGCTAAATTTTAATGCCGAATTACAAAGCGAGTTGGTTTTAAAACAAAACGATTATCCCGATAATAATTTTGAGGTGTATATTCCAACCACCGAAGAATTTGTTTTATTAGATATTAGTACACCACCTCCTACCTATCATTTAATGCATTTTGAAAGTGATATTACAGTAAAACTTTCTAAAAAAACAAATTTAAATATAGGTCTAAATATTTCAAACATTTTTAATACTTCTTATAGAGAATACCTTAACAGATTAAGATATTTTGCCGATGATTTAGGAAGAAATTTTATGTTACAATTAAAATTAAATTATTAATAATTAAAAAAACACGAAGAATGAAAACTTTAAAAAAATTATCACTATTATTTATTTCAGCATTAGTATTTACAGCATGTTCTAGCGACGACGATAATCCAGAACCTGTAAACGAAGAAGAAGTAATAACAACCCTAACAGCTACTTTAGTACCTGTAACGAGTGGAACAACTGTTACTTTACAAACAAGAGATTTAGATGGCGACGGACCAAACGCTCCTGTTGTAATTGTATCTGGAGCTTTAGCTGCCAACACAACATATAATGGAACACTTGAGCTTTTAAATGAAACAGAATCGCCTGCCGAATCTATAAATGCTGAAATTGAAGAAGAAGATGACGAACACCAATTTTTCTACCAAGTAACTAACAGTCTTGCGACTTTTACTTATGAAGATTTTGATGGCGATAGCAACCCTGTTGGTTTAGCATTTACCGTAACAACTAGCGCTACACTAGGTACAGGAACATTAACTATTACTTTAAGACACGAACCTAATAAAAGTGCTACAGGTGTAAGTGATGGCGATATTACAAATGCTAGCGGAGAAACAGATTTTCAAGCTGTATTTAATATCGCAGTAGAATAAGTACCGTTTCTTATTTTTTTACATTAAACTTCATAAAAAAAGCTACACCGTTGGTGTAGCTTTTTTTCATATTAATATATAACTAGAAACTTACCTAGAATAATTAGGCGATTCATTGGTAATAGTAACATCATGCGGGTGACTTTCGTTAATACCACTTGACGTAATTTTTACAAACTGTCCAATTTCTTTAAGGGTTTCAATATCTTTTGCACCACAGTAACCCATTCCAGCACGTAAACCACCAACAAATTGGTGGATACTTTCGTTAAGTTCCCCTTTATAAGGTACACGTCCTACAATACCTTCCGGTACTAGTTTTTTAATATCATCTTCTACATCTTGGAAATAACGGTCTTTACTTCCTTTTTTCATAGCTTCCACCGATCCCATACCACGATACGACTTAAATTTTCTGCCTTCGTAAATAATAGTTTCTCCTGGAGATTCTTTAGTCCCAGCTAATAACGAGCCTAACATAACAGTATCTGCACCAGCTGCAATAGCCTTAGGAATATCGCCTGTGTAACGAATACCACCATCGGCAATTACCGGCACACCGCTTCCTTTTATAGCTGCGGCAACTTCTAATACTGCAGAAAACTGCGGAAATCCAACACCTGCAACCACACGTGTTGTACATATAGATCCTGGTCCTATCCCAACTTTAACAGCATCGGCACCTGCTTCAACTAAATATTTAGCTGCTGCACCTGTTGCTATATTTCCAACTATAACATCCAATTCAGGAAACTTCGCTTTTACGGTTTTTAAAACCTCAACCACACCTTTGGTATGTCCGTGTGCCGTATCGATAATAACAGCATCGACACCTGCATTTACTAAAGCTTCTGCTCTTTCAACAGCATCTGCGGTAACACCTAATGCTGCTGCAACACGTAAACGACCATATTGGTCTTTATTAGCATTTGGTTTCTGACTTAGTTTTGTAATATCTCTAAACGTTATTAAACCAGATAATTTAAAATTATCGTCAACAATTAATAACTTTTCAATTTTATGTTCTTGTAGAATTAATTCCGCATCTTGTAAAGACGTTCCAACAGCTGCGGTAACTAGGTTTTCGCTAGTCATCACCTCAACAATTGGTCTTTTGTTATCGTGCTCGAAACGTAAATCTCTATTGGTAACAATACCTTTTAAAGTACCATCTTCGGCAACAATAGGAATACCACCAATACTGTATTCTGCCATATACTTTTTAGCATGCTTCACTTTAGCTGTAAGCGGTAAAGTAACGGGGTCTATAATCATCCCACTTTCTGCACGTTTTACTTTTTTAACTTTTTGTGCTTGAGCCTCAATAGACATATTTTTATGTAACACACCAATACCACCTTCTTGCGCCATGGCAATAGCCATTTTACTTTCGGTTACCGTATCCATGGCAGCCGATATAATAGGTACGTTAATAGTAATATTACGTGTAAATTTTGTTTGAATATTCACTTCTCTAGGAAGTACTTCAGAAAAAGCTGGAACTAATAGAACGTCGTCATAAGTTAAACCTTCTCCTACAATTTTGTTTTCTTGTGCAGTCATGTTGCAATTATAATTATAATTGCATGCAAATATACGACTAAATTATAAGATATTATGTTAACTTTTGTATCTGTTTTTACAATACGGTTTAAGAACCTTTATAGCGTAGTGATAACGGTCTTCCGGATTGGCTAACTCACCTGTAAACCTAACGGATTTAGGAACCACCAAACTGTATAAACCTTGTCCTTTGGCTATGCGTTTTAAGGTTTTTAAACTTTTAATGTCCATGACCTTATAAACCTCTTGAATCCAATTGTATTGTTCTTCTTTTAAAATGTCACAATCCCAGTTTTCGGCGTCTTTACCTTTTAAAATTATAGGCGATTTATGTAATGCCCTAAGCTTAGGAAAAGCGTTATTAAAAACCGTTTTGTTACCTAAATAAACATATTGCTTAATATCCTTATTAAAAAACAACGTATAAGGAAAGGCATCGAAAAGGCGCATTTTCTCTGAAATATAATGTGCCATCTGTACCCAATTAACCTCGTGCCCCTTTTTATCTAAAAGGGTATACAACCACTTATAGAAATCGCGGCGTTGCTGGATATTCTCGTATTCTTGAAAACCATTATGTTTAAGATTATACACATTGGCATTTTGCCATACTAGCGTATTATTAACACGATCGGTTTTTAGCCAATGCGAAGCCGTTATTGTATTTTGGTTAGTGGCTTTTTGATAGGTCTTTAAGTTTTTCCACTCTTTAGCATAAGCGGACGTATTTAAAATGACTAGTAGTAATAAAAAGGACCATCGAAACATACTTTAAAAGTAAGTGAAATTTTAATTACATTTACTTTAAGTATAAAAATTCACGGCGCTATAGGTACTAATTAACCTCTTCCGCCTCCGCCTCCAGAACCTCGACCTCCACGATTACCCCTTACATTCATTTTTTGGCCTGCAAAACTTCCAAACTTATAGGTAAAGTTTAGCATAAAATACTGCTCCAGAATTTTGTTTTCTACATCCTGAATATAGGTTTCTGTAACGGAACGTCTGTAGCCATTATTTTTACCTAACATATCGTAACCTACCAAGGTTAAAGTCGCTTGATTATCCCAAAGTTCGATACCCAAACCAGCATTCCAAAATACAGCATCGCCATCAAACTCATCGCCTACTGTACTATTATAACGGTACGACACTTTATTAGTAAGAAAAACATTTTTTAAGAAAAATATGGAAGCTTCAAAGTCTAAATTTTGAACAAAAAAGTCGTTGCCATTAAAAACATCAGTATCAAAAATACTTTCTGTAGTCGAGTAACTATAGGCCGCACTAAAATCTAATTTTTGATCGTATGAATATTTAAACGAAACCGATGGCCTAATATTAGTTGTTTTAGCCGTAAACTTAATACCGTTTTGTTCCGTTATATTGTTTTTATAGCTTCCGTTTAATCGCACATTTAGATTAATATTGGTCTTTTTACTAAAATAAGATTTAGAGAAAGCCACATTTCCAGATAATGAATAATCGCCATTGGTATTACTATAGGTTGTAAATTTGTTTAAATCGGCATCTGTAGTGGTTGAATTGATTATTTTATCTTGAACAAAATCTGCCCTAGCATTTCCTGTAATATTGATATTATGAAATGCTAAATTATTCTGATAATCGAATCTTAAATTATGACTTAGTTCTGGTTTTAAAAACGGATTACCAACACGAATATGAGTAATATCGCTAACATCCTCAACAGGTTGTAACTGACTTACAGAAGGCAAATCGATACCTTGACTATACCTTAAGTTAATGTTTTTATAGCCGTTTTTATCGCGGTATCGTATTCTTGCAGAATAGGTTGCGTATTCAAAATCTGCTTTAAAATCTCGTGCAACCACTAAGCGATCTCTATAATTACGGTAAGTATTGGTATAACCTCCTTCTACTTCAAAACGGAAATCTTTAAATTCGTATCTTAATTTTAAGGCGGGTCTTACGGTTGTAGTGGTGTAATTACTTTCGGAACTTAAAATGTCGTTAAAATCATCGAATTCCTCCGAAACGTCGTTATAATCATAAACATACTTTTCGTTATTTTGAGCGTTAACAGCCACATAATATCGTGGCATAATTCTGAAATCTGTAAACAACTCTTTACTCCAAAGGGCATTTAACCTAATATTACTACTATTATTATCGTTATTAGTAATTTGATTTTGAGTAACGGTTTCATTTCTATTATAAAGAATATTTTCTGAAAATTTTTCGCTATCGGTCATGCCTTTACTAAAATCTGTATCTAAACTAATATTTAAATAATCCCGTCCTTGCCCGGTAATAGTTGTAACTCTAAACTCATTGTTAAGATTATAACTTGAAGAGGTTGACTGATTTTGAGAGGAATAATCGCTAATTAAATCACCATCGGTAGATTCTGAGGTTTTTAATGAAGTTGAACCCGAATCGCTACTTGAGGTATTAAAATCGATTTCATTTGAAAGCTGTACTCTTTTTTTAGACAGCTTATTTTTAGGTTTGATTATAAATTTTAAATCGGCTCCTGCTTGATGCTTTTCAGAATCATTAAAACTTGTACTTTCAGAATTGGTATTGTAGTTTAAATCGGGTAAAAAATTCTGTGTGTAACTTTTTTGGGCCTTATCATTATTTTGAGCGCTATACTTGTAATTTCCGTTTACTCGGGTTTCATTCCACTTCCCTTTGGTATAATTTGCACCAACAAAATCCGATTTCATATCACCCGTACTCGTATCGGTATCTGGAAGCGCATTAAACCCACGCGACATATTAATGTTATTTGTGCCGCCAATTACCCCTAATTGCTTGCCGTCTATAACCTGAAAAATGTTAGCATTAGCCTGATATTTATCGTCGGTACCGTAACCGGCTTTAACATCGCCAAAGGAACCTCTATTTTTACCTTTTTTAATTTTAAGATTTATTTCTTTGGTACCAGAATCTGACTCTTCGCCAGTAAATTTCTGCATATTGGTTTTATAGTCTGTAACTTGAACCTTACTAACCACATTACTAGGTAAGTTTTTTAATGCTATCTCCCCTTTCTTTTCGCCAAAAAAGCTCATGCCATCCACATTAATAGCTTCTACCTCAACACCGTTATAGGTTATATTACCATCTAAATCTATTTCTATACCAGGTAATTTTTTAAGTAAATCTTCTGCCTTATCATTTGGCAATGTTTTAAAACTATCGGCATTATATTCTATGGTATCCTTTTTTATAACAACCGGAGGCGCCCGGGTAATAATAGAAACGGCATTTAAACTTTCGGCTTGATCCTCCAATGCTATTATTCCCATTTTTAAATCGTCTGCAGCTGGTACATCAATATCTTTTTTATAGGGTTTATAGCCTAAATAAGCAATATTGAAAATGGTTTTAGTATCCTCTTCCGCATTAACATTTATGGAAAACTCACCGTTTTTATTTGTAATACCATAAGCAATAGGCACGCTATCCTTTATACTTTGAAAATAAACGGTTGCGCCTTCAAGAACAAAATCCGATTGATCTTTAACAATGCCTTCGGCAGTAAATTTTTGAGCAAATAAAGTAGTGGAAAAAAGTAATACTGATAAAATTATAAAATTTTTCAAGCTGATTTAGTTTGTAGTGGTTAAAAAGTTTAGACCAATACAGTAAGAAAAGGTTTAACCACAACCTTGTTAAAAAAATCTTAAAATAATTTAGAATTTAATTTGCAGTGTAGTGTACCAGTTTCTTGGCGCAGAAGGAATAATACCTGGTCCTGGATAACCTGTGGCTCTTCTGGTAAAATAACTATTATCTAGCAGGTTATTTATTCCAGTTTCTATTTTGAAATTTTTATAACTATAGGACACCGATGCATCTAAAATATTGTACTCTGGAATTTCGCCTACCACACCACTTTCACTAGCGGTAACCGAGTTTGTAGCATCGGTAAATTGGCTTCCTAAATAGCTGTATTGAATATTAGCTAAGATATTTTTATAGCCTCCGTTAAGTCCCATTTTTAAATTTAAATCGGGAACAAACTCTACTTTATTTCCTTTAATACCTGCCTTTTCTGAAGCTGTATATTCCGAATTAATTACTGATGTATTTAAAAAATAATTAAGTTTAAAATCATTATTCAACCCTATAATTTTCTTCAAATTAAAATCGAATAAAGATTCTACACCATACATAACGGCATCTCCAATATTACCACGTTCGTTTTTAATGCTTCCATCGGTATCTACAATAGTTACAAAACCAATTCTTTTTTTATAGAAAAGTCCGAAAACACCCAAATCGTAAGACACGGCATTATTAAAATTTCCACGAATTCCTAAATCGGTTGTAAAGCCTTCTTCATCTGTAATATCTGGACTAATAAGAAAGGCAGGATTATCTATATTTATATCTGAAAATGTTACCGAACGGTAATTTTGAGACACATTACCATAGGCTTCAAAATTGGTATTAGGCTTGTAACTTAGTCCTAAACCTAATAAAACAAACGAACGCTCGAAGTTTTGATTATCTTCAACGGTTTCTTCAAAAATAACATTGCCAGCCGCATCTGTATTTATGTTTTTATAAAACCCTTCACTTTGAGTTTTTATATATTCGAATCTAAAACCAGGGGTTACTGAAAACTTATCGGAAACATAAAAAATATTTTCACCAAAAACCGATGTATTTAAGTTAGGTAAATCGAATTGTGATTGACTTGGGTAATTAGGAAATTCTTCTGAAGCAAAGGAGAAATCAGCATCACTTCCATCTGTTCCCGGACCTTGCTGCTGATAATTATCGGCTTTGTAAAACTTAGCACCAATTAAAAAGGTAGCATCCTTACTAAACGCTTTGTATTTGGTAAGCAAACGAGACTCAAAACCAAAATTATTAAAATCACCTTTTATTAAATCGCGTTCGGTACCAGAATCTACTTGACTTACTCTATTGGTTCTAAAACCTAAAGCATCTCTAGACGCATTTAAACCAAAAAAGTTAAAGGTAAAGTTTGTTTGTTCTGAGAATTCGTGAGCAAATTTTAAATTATAAAGTAGCCAATTTACTTGAAACCAATTTCGCTCGCGATTGCTCTGTAAAGGGTCTTCATTAAACATGGCATCGGTTAAACCTCCAGCTTGTTGCGCCAAATAATCTAAATAGGTTACTTCGCCTTCTAGTTTTGTTTTCTTATTAAATTGATACCCAATATGCGCATAAGTATTTACCGATTCGAATTCTGAATTAGGTCTAAAGCCGTCTCCTTTTTTATAGTTAACAAATGCATAATAACTCAATTTATCTTGGGTTCCACTAAAGCTTGTAAAATTAGTATACAAACCAAAGCTTCCCACCGTGTTTCTTGTAATAACTTCTAAAGCTGTATTAGGGTTTGGTGCTTTCATTTTAAAGTTAATTAAGCCACCAAACTGCGTCCCGTATTGTAATGAAGCCGCACCACGAATAACCTGAATTTCCGATAAACCCTCGGAAGCTGGTGTGTAATAACTTTCCGGATACCCTAACACATCGGCACTAATATCGTAACCATTTTGGCGTGTATTAAAATTTGCTGTTCGGTTAGGATCCAAGCCACGGCCACCAATATTAAGTTGCAAGCCGGCATCGTCGTTTTGATAAATATTTAAACCTGCCACCTGACTGTATATTTGACGAGCGTTGTTGGCCGCCAAATTAGCCATAGATTGCTCTACTAAAACAACCTCTGTTTTCTTACCCGCGTAAATAGCTGTTCCCTCAACATCCTTTAAACGTTGTAATTCGAAGACACGTTGCTTTCTTGCTGTGATTTCAACTTCGGATAAATTTTGAGTTAAATCATTTAATATAATTTGTAATTCTGAAGTGGTTTCCGGAGTAATCGTAATTTCTTCAACCTCATATTCAAATGAAAAAAACACTAAGGTTAATTCTTTTTTATAAGTTTGAAACTGAAAATAGCCCGAAGCATCGGTTGTTGCTAAAACACCTGAAGCCTTATCGTAAACCTTAACATCCGAAATGGGTTGCTTTGTTTCTGAAAAGATTACCGTTCCTGAAACTTCTTGTTGAGAAAACGCAGAAACACTAAAAAGTAGTGCTATTATAATTTTAAAGTCCTTTAATGTCATCCTTAAATGGTAAAATCCAATGTTTGGGTTTAAATGATTCTTTTTCGGCGTACAAATCTACGGTTTTATCTATTAAAGGCGCGCTTAATCTGCCATTTAAAGCCACATAACTTTCTACAAACACTTGTACATTTTCATGTCCTTGAGCTGTAAAATAATCGCCTAAAAAGTGGGCATACTCCAATATAAAATCGGGTTGCGCGCTCATTTGTTTTTCCTGTAATGGAGTTAAAAAATCTTTATTATTCACATAGAAAAAGGCCCCTGTTTCTTTATTTACAATTTTAAATGTTGAAATACCCATTTTTTCCATAAGCATAACCCGCCATGAAAATCGGTAACCTTCCTCGCTCCAAAACAATTCGTTTGGATATAACATATACCTAAAAGGAAGTACTAACTGAACAACAAAAAACGCCCCTAAAAGTATCGTAATAGGTTTTCTGAATTGATACGTATAAACGCTGTGCTGTACTACTGAATATTTAGTGTTACAGAAAGATACTATACGCTTTATAAAGCTGATAATTTTAAGATGTAAATCGGCATCAAAAAAGATTAATGTAGATACAATCATTATAAACGGAAACATGCCTATTGGAAATAGCACTCTAGTAAACACATGAAATATTACGACCAAAACAAAGGCAAAAACACGTGTTTTTCTGTAAAGTAATAAAAACGGAATACTTAAATCGTATAAAGCACCACTCCAACTCATGGCGTAATGAAACCAGGTTTGGTGCATTAAGGTATCGCCAATAAGTGGTAAATCGTATTTTGAAGGCAACCAGATTTTTAAAGGTTGTGCTTTAAATAACCAATCGCTATTTAGTTTGGCTAAACCAGCATAAAAATAAACAATGCCCAATAGGAGTTTTACACTATCAATGGTCCATTTAGGGATATTATTATAGCTTTTTTTATGCCATAAATTATCTACCGAAAAATGCGCATTGGCCGGTAAAAAAATCATTAAAAAGCTTAATAACGAAATAAAATAATAGTGGTTTAAATAGGAGGTTTTATCCATCAATTCGATGTAGGTAAAACTCAAAAAGAAGGTTATTATAGCTAGCCTGTATTTTAAACCAATTGCTACAAAACATGCCGATAGCCCACAAATAATAAAGATAATATAAGTATAAACACCAAGTGGTTTAACCCATTCGAAACCATAATAGGTAAAGTGAAATTTTGGTTGAATGTATAGTGTTTCTATCCAACCGTGATACCAAAAACGAATAATGCTAAAACACATCATAACACCAAATAAAACACGAAATACAGCCAATGGAGCTGCATTTGTAGTTTGGTTTAGATATGTTTTTATGTTTAACACGGTTTTTATAAAATGAACCCTACAAGATTTCAGGAATCTTACAGGTTATGAAATTACAAAAAAAGGTTGCCTTTTTTAATAGACAACCTTTTAGTTATGTTTATGTTTTTTTAATCGCCGTCGGCATCAACGTAATCTACACTTATATTAAAGGCTTGCAGCATATCAACCTTTAATGATACCACTCCTAATTGCAATGCATCATAAGCTTCGGTCATTTTCGTATTATCAGTGTTAACTTGATAATAAAAATTATTATCCAAGAGATTAATTTTTTCCCTTGCATCGTCAAGCCTTGTATTTATTAGTGATGCTAAATCACCTCTATCCAATTCATTTAAGTAAGAACTAAAACTTTCTCCTTTTGCACTTGATGCATAGTAAGTTCCATTAAATGTATTTTGCACAGCCAATAAAGCTTCTAAAGCTAATGCCTTTGAAATTTCTTTATTATAAAACCCTTCAACTTTTTCTGGTAAAGGATTTGTAGAAAATACACCCGCTGGAATGCCAAATTTATTAGCTCGCAATCCCTTTTCAAAATAAAAAATAAAATCGTTAACAAACTTATTTACCGCACTTGTGGTTGTATTTGATGTTTGACTAACAAAGGTTGTACGATACGAGGATGTCCAATCGGTTAAAACCGTATTAGTTAAACTTTCCATTTGATTAACTACATCTGATAAATACGTTTTATATTTTTCATCTTCATATTTAGCTAAAATAGAGGCATCATTATCAGCAATGCCATATATCATATAATCAACTGCAGGAAAACCTACGGCATCATTATTATTAGCATGTGTTAAATCGTAAGTACCATTAGAAATATTAGTTTCAACATCGGTTGTAGAAACTGGGTAAATATTCATTTGAAACCCATACAAAAGTTCTTCAGCCATACCAATGTTAAACATTTCAACATGTTGCCAAACCTTATAAGCTTCTAACCAAGATGCTCTTAATACATCTAGATTTGTTTGATTTGCATCTGCTATAAAAGCATCTTTATCCGTTTTTAAAGTTTCTAATTTTAATGATAAATCTTGAAATGCTGGAATTATAATATCATCAGCCAAATTGGTTAACAAGGCACTTCGATTAAAATTATCCGTTACTGTAGGACTATCATCGGACGACGATGAACTACAAGCTACTAAAAGCGCTAGAACTACTGTTGCTAAAAAAACTTTTTTAATCATGTGTATTGTTTTAAATTAAAAACGGTTGCAAAAATAAGAATTATTAATTAGCCGCTGCTTCTGTTGTAAAACCAAATGTTGCAGAAATTTCGTTAGATATAGAATCCAAGGTTTCTGCTGAAACATCCCAAAAACCATTACCGTCCATTAGTTGAGCTAAATACCCATCTACTTCTGTTTTTGATAAATATGGTTCTGTTGAATTTGGTTGTCTTGTAAACTGAAGGCTGTAAATAAATCCGTAAGCCTCGGATAAACCATGAAATGCAGAAGCATCATCTACACCTAGTTTATTTTTCCCAGATTGTAAGTAATACACCGCCCTAACTGCTGGTATAACGGATATGTTTTCTTTGATAATTTCTGCTTGAGCATCACGAACGCTATATTCGCCAGCAACTATGGCAGCACGACCTAATTTAAAGGCATCGTATATGCTAGAAGCGATCCCTGCAAAGTCTTCATCGGCTTCAACACGGTCTAAATATTCACTTAAGAATTGATCAACATCTAAAACAGGATTTGTAGCATCTGCTTCATTACCGTAAAGATATCCAAAAGCTTCATCCCACTTATGCTCCATAGAGGTGTATGTTTTACCTGCTTCTAAAACGCCGTTATCATTATCTTCAATATTTGTTCCTGCGTCTAAAACCGCTGGACTTAAATAGTTGTTTAATATTTGATCGATCATTAACCCTCCAATTAAACCTTTAGCAAAAGCTTGATTATATTCTAAGCCTTTAGCATTTATATAACGGGTTGTTCCACCACCTGCTTGTTGTAAAGCGCCGGCAACTCCAACAGATGCCGTAACACTCCAACTAGGAAAAACAGTATTTACTTGTTCTTCAATCCAAGTATCAAAATCAGCTTTAATTTCATTTGCTTCTGTTGTATTTGCTGAAAAATAATCCGTTGAAGCCGCTAATTTACTTCGCACACTTTTATCTGAAGCATTTAAATCGGCATCGCTAAAATCGTTAGCTCCTGCAACATGAGCAAACATAGCGTCTATTGTTGCCTCTGTGTTAGTTTCTACTTTTAATGCAGATACCACTTCTTCCGCCATTAAAATTCTTGTGGTTTGACCACTATAACTTACTGTTGAATTACCTTCTCTTGTAAACTCGTAGGTTGAAGGTGCTGTAACTTTAGTTTCTACATTTCCGTCATCATCATTTGAACATGAGGTAATCACACTACCTAATACGAATAAACTTAGAACTATTTTTTTCATTTTAAATTAATTTGATGTTTTTATTTAGACTTATTATAAATAATACTTCAATTGAAGTCGCAAATATAAAACCCATTATTAATGTACGCAAAGTTTATTTAGATTAAATTTAAATAGACAGCTTAAAAACGAATTAACCCACTGTTTTTTAATAACTTAAATACCAAAAAAATTAATGATAATTTTTAAAAATCTTAGACGCCTCGTTATAGGCGCTTTCAAAACTAATAGCATTTAGACTATTGTTATGTTTTGCGGTAAAATAGGAAAGTAATTTCTCGGTTGGCATATTCCCTGTTAATTCATCGGTTGCCATTGGGCAACCTCCAAACCCCTGCACAGCGCCATCAAAACGATAACACCCCGCCTTGTAGGCAGCATCTACTTTCTCAAACCAAGACGTTGGTGTGGTATGCAAATGTGCCCCAAATTCTATATTTGGATATTTAGGAATTAAATTAGAGAATAAATAATGGATACTTTCTGGATTGGATGTACCAACCGTATCACTTAAGGATAAAATTTTAACACCCATGGTTGCTAACTTTTCGGTCCACTCGCCTACTATATCGACATTCCATGGATCTCCATAAGGGTTGCCAAATCCCATAGAGATATACACAACCACTTCCTTATTAGATGCATCTGCTACCTCCAAAATTTCCTGAAGTATATTAACAGATTCTGCAATAGTTTTATGCGTATTACGCATCTGAAAATTTTCGGATATGGAAAACGGATAGCCTAAAAAATCTATTTCCGGATGTTTACAAGCATCGTTAGCGCCTCTAGTATTAGCAATTATAGATAACAGCTTACTTGATGTTTTACTTAAATCTAATTGTGCTAGTACCTCAGCCGTATCTACCATTTGCGGGATGGCTTTTGGCGACACAAAACTTCCAAAATCGATAGTATCAAAACCTACACGCAATAACGATTGAATGTATTGCACCTTTTTAGCCGTGGGTATAAATTGCTTTATACCTTGCATAGCATCTCTAGGACATTCAATTATTTTTACTGGTTTTTTCATTATTTATTTACGAAATTCAATGGTTAAAAATACTATTATTTTTAAGAATGCAAGTTTTAAAATGGAAATACGACTTAATAATATACCACGCCCAATAAAAGCTAATTTTATGAGAACATTTATACTTCTACTTGTAATCTTAATAGTTAATGAACATCATACTTTTGGGCAGTCTATAGCTAATTATGATATTTCTGTCACTACAATTTGGAATACTACCGCACATACATCAGTACCCAATAATGCACATTGGTCGCCTTTGGTTGGTGCTACACACAAAAACCCTAATGATATTTTAGAATTTGGAGTTCCTGCTCCTCTAACTAACGGTATAAAAGATGTTGCCGAAATTGGTGTAAATACTAATTTTGAACATGAAATAAACACATTAATTACTGCCGGAAATGCCAATCAATACCTTGAACAAGGGTTTTCGCCTACAGCAGGAAATAATAGTAACGCTACAATAAATAACGTTTCGGTAAGTGAAGATTTCCCGTTAATTACCTTGGTCTCCATGGTGGCACCAAGTCCAGATTGGTTTATAGCCATTTCTAGTTTAAATCTACGTTCTGGAAATAACACTATAAATAACGGTTGGAAAGACACGTTTACTTTAGATGTTTTTGCTTACGATGCTGGTACCGATTCTGGAACAGATTACACATCGAATAATATGATTAGCAACCCAAGAGCACCGATTTCAATAATTTCGGGATTTCCTATTAACGGTAACCGAATGGCTAGTATAACGTTTAAATATAATACATCTACACTAAGTCTTGAGGACAGCAACGCTTTGGAACCTTTAAAAACATACCCAAATCCTATAAAAAACAATAAGCTTTATATAGAAAATACAGGATTAAATACAACTTATAAAATCACCAATTTATACGGTCGGCCTGTTTTATCGGGTAAAGTTTCAAATAAACCGGTAGATTGTAGTTCTTTAGCATCTGGTCCTTATCTCTTAATACTTACCAGAAATAATTATAGCGTTATAAAAAAGATAATTAAATAGCTGTCTATTTATTAAGGATGGCTTTATTTATTGATTTAATAAGGCTCGGTCCTTCGTAGATAAAGCCGGTATAAACTTGAACTAAATCTGCACCAGCATCAAGTTTTTCAAGCGCATCTTTTGCCGAATGAATACCACCAACTCCTATAATTGGGAAAGCTTTATTACTTTTTTCTGAAAGATACTTTATAACCTGAGTACTTTTGTCTTTTACCGGTTGGCCACTTAAACCACCATTTCCAATCTCCTCTAGCCTTTCTTTTGAAGCCTTTAATCCACTTCTATCGATTGAGGTGTTACTGGCTATAACACCATCTAAATTCGTTTCTTTTACTAAATCGATAATTTCGTCTAGCTGAATATTATTTAAATCTGGAGCTACTTTTAAAACTATTGGCTTTTGTTTACTAAACGTTTTATTGGCGTTTTGCACAGCGCCAATTAATTCTAGTAAATAATCTTTATCATTAAGTTTAGCATGACTGC
The DNA here is from genome assembly GCF_039977455.1 of Algibacter sp. Taxonomy (GTDB): domain Bacteria; phylum Bacteroidota; class Bacteroidia; order Flavobacteriales; family Flavobacteriaceae; genus Algibacter_B. The sequence continues at coordinate 50,563 of NZ_JBDWDG010000004.1, forward strand.
CAACATTAGGACAACTTACATTCAACACAAAATAATCTACATAAGGATGCAGCGCGTTAAAACACGTTAAGTAATCTTTGGTGTAATCTTCTGGTTTGGTATCCGTGTTTTTACCAATATTTCCTCCAATAATAAGTTTACCTTTATTTTTTTTTAGCTGAACAATAGCCGCATCAAGACCTTCATTATTAAAACCCATACGATTAATAATCCCCTGATCATCTTTTAATCTAAATAATCGCTTTTTAGGATTTCCAGCTTGCCCCTTTGGGGTTACTGTTCCTATTTCAATAAAACCAAAACCAAAATTTGCAAGTTCGTTGTACAGCACAGCATTTTTATCGAAACCTGCTGCTAATCCTACTGGATTTTTAAAAGTAAGTCCTAGTAATTTTCGTTCTAACCTTTCGTCATCAACCACATATAAGCTTCTAAACAAACTTTTAAAACCTGGTATTTTAGAAGTAAATTTTACTAAATGGAATGTAAAATGATGAATTTTTTCAGGATCGAAAGCAAAAAACAGAGGGCGAAGTATTAGTTTGTACATCAATGGATTTATTTGAACGTATCTTCTTATTGCTAAAACACAAAATCAAGATAATTTCATGCAAAAATAAGTCGAAATCTTGTAAATAAAAAATTAGCCATCACGAAGTTATTCAAGCGTAATAATTGTAAATTAGTTGCTTGAAAAATAACTCTTTTTCTTACTAAAAATTCATGTTCATGATTTCAAAAACACACATTATAAAACGTTTTATAAGTTACGTTACTATTGATACAGAATCCGACCCAAAATCTAATTCGACTCCCAGTACTGAAAAGCAATGGGATTTGGCCAACAAACTTGCCGAAGAGCTTAAAGCCATTGGCATGCAAGATGTAAATATAGACGAGAATGCCTATATTATGGCCTCATTACCAAGTAATGTAGATTATGATGTGCCCACTATTGGTTTTATTTCTCATTTTGATACCTCGCCAGATTTTACAGGAGCAAATGTAAACCCACAGATTGTTGAGACCTACGATGGAAACGACATTGTTTTAAATGAAGCTGAAAACATCATTTTATCGCCTGATTACTTCGAAGATTTACTACAGTATAAAGGTCAAACTTTAATTACTACCGATGGCACTACGCTATTAGGTGCCGATGATAAAGCGGGTATTTGTGAAATAGTTTCGGCTATGGAATATTTAATTAAGCATCCAGAAATAAAACACGGCACTATTAAGGTTGGTTTTACGCCGGACGAAGAAATTGGTAGAGGCGCCCATAAATTTGATGTTGAAAAATTTGGAGCCGACTGGGCGTATACCATGGATGGAAGTCAGATTGGCGAATTAGAATACGAAAATTTTAATGCTGCCGGAGCCGTTGTAAAAATTAAAGGTAAAATTGTTCACCCTGGTTATGCCAAAGATAAAATGATAAACTCTATGTATATTGCTACCGAGTTTATTAATTCCTTACCACGCTTAGAAACCCCAGAACATACCGAGGGATATCAAGGTTTTTTCCATTTACATAACATAGAAGGTGATGTTGAAGCAACGACCTTACATTATATTATTCGCGATCATGATATGGAGCATTTTGAGGCGCGAAAAGAGGTTATGGTAAAACTTACTAACGAATTAAATACTCAATATGGCAGAGAAGTTATAACTACCGAAATTATAGACCAATACTATAATATGCGTGAAAAGGTTGAACCTGTAATGCATATTGTTGATATTGCCGAAGAAGCCATGAAACAACTAGATATTGAACCCTTAATTAAAGCCATTCGTGGTGGTACAGATGGTTCTCAATTGAGCTATAAGGGCTTACCTTGTCCTAATATTTTTGCTGGTGGACATAATTTTCATGGACGTTATGAGTATGTGCCTGTGGAAAGCATGATAAAAGCAACCGAGGTTATTTGTAAGATTGCAGAATTAACAGCTTTAAAGGGTATTAAGTAGTAATTTAAACATTTAATTTTTTTGGCAAACCTAGCTGATTTCATGTTAGTAAATATATTAAAGAATTCTGTTGAACTTGTTTTAGTATTAAAACATTTTCTTGTAGACGAAACCATAAATTCATTTTGAGAAAAACTCTGTTATTATTAATACTTGTACTGACTTCAAATTTAATTGAAGCACAGTTTATAAAACAAAAGTCGATAAATGCGCAAATTGGATACGGCATTAGTGTACCATATAATAGTATTGACAACATTGCTGACGATGGCTTTTTCGCGCAAGGAGAGTTAGTGCTAAAGGTTAAATCGTGGGTAGAATTTAAACCTTATGCCGGCTTTATTTTGACAAACTCAAATGGAAAAGACCTAAACAATAATCCTACTAACGAAAAAGCGGAAACAAAAGCCTTTTTACTTGGTGGAAAAGCAAGAGTACGTGCACCTATACCTTATGTGGCACCATACGTTGAAATAGGACTAGGAACTTCTATTGGTAAATTTGAAACATGGACAGCGTTTGATAATAGTACCAAAAGCGGAATTATTTATCACATTCCTTTTGCGTTTGGATTGGAATTAGGAAAAGAAAATAATGTTGATTTAGGATTTACATATTACTTTCAGCCCTCTGTTAAACAATTTGTTGGCGCATTTGCTTTTGGAATTTCATTTCCGTTAACGACTTAAAAATAACGTTTAACAAATACATCGTCCAAATCTCGGATCCTTACTCATATAAAGACTAACAAATAAACCATTCTTATGAAACTAAAACTATTATCATGCGATGCTCCAAGGCCAGATAAAAGAGCTATAGCCAAATGTATTGAGGAGATTTCATTAAGTATAGGTGCATCTTTATCAAATGAACTTACAGAAATTCTTTTAGAAGGCGACGTTGTAGGTATTGAAGTGAAGGATAAAAACTCAGGTTCTGCGTTAAGAGCTTTACGAAAATTAGATATAGATTATGAAATTTTAGAGTAAATTAAAGCCTAATAAAACGTACTTTTTCTCTTAATCTCATTTCAAATTATAATAGGTATAGAACAATTAAATTATCTTTGCCTTTTTAAAAAGCAAACATGCGCATAGATATCATAACTGTTTTACCCGAATTACTTAAAAGTCCGTTTGAAGCTTCTATTTTAAAACGCGCTATTGATGCCGGATTGGTAGAAGTCCATTTTCATAATTTAAGAGATTACACTTCAGATAATTATAAATCTATTGACGACACACAATTTGGTGGTGGCGCTGGTATGGTAATGATGGTGGAGCCTATTGATAAATGTATTTCGGCATTACAAGCAGAACGCAATTATGACGAAGTGATTTACATGACTCCCGATGGCGAAACTTTAAAGCAAGGTATTGCCAACCAATTATCCATGAAAGAAAACATTATTATTTTATGCGGACATTATAAAGGTGTAGACCAACGCGTTCGCGATCATTTTATAACACGTGAAATTTCTATTGGTGATTATGTGTTATCCGGTGGTGAGTTAGGAGCTGCAGTACTTTGCGATTCTATAATACGTTTAATTCCTGGAGTACTTGGAAATGAAACCTCTGCCCTTACCGATTCGTTTCAAGATGGTTTATTAGCACCTCCTATTTATACGAAACCTAGAGACTATAAAGGCTGGAAAGTACCCGAATTATTATTTGGAGGCAATTTACCGAAAATAGAAAAATGGCGCGAAGAACAAGCATATTTGCGCACTAAGGAGCGCAGACCAGATTTATTGGACGATTAAACCAAATAGAAAAATATGGATAATTTTCAAATTCAATTTGCTATTGCGGCTGCAATTAATGGTCTTGTACAACTTATTGTATTACTAGCATCGATAATTATGCTAGTAAAAAAAAGATGTATAGCAACCGTATTCTTGTTTACAGGAAGCTTGCTTAATACCATTGGTTATGTTGGCGGATACCTGTATAATATTATTGCAGCCCAAAAAGGAACAGAAACCTTGCTAGATGCACAGGTAACCCTTACCTTTTTTAATGCCTTTTCTTTTTTTGTTTTTGGAGTTGGATTTTTACTACTAGCTATAAATTATTTTAATAAAAATAGCATCGAAACTGTTAAGTAAGCACTTAATTCCCCCTTGTTATATACTGCGGCGTGTTAAGGATAGCAGCGGCATCCTTTATGTAAAGCATTTAATAGATTGAACTTAAATGAAAGCTTAGTGTTCATTATAAAAGTGAATTTGTAATAAATAAAAATAGCTTTATAGAAAGATATAGCGAATAGCCTGACTTTTTGCCTATACTAAACTTGAAATTTATGCTGTATTATCAAGCAAAAAGAAACACCAAAAAAAAACACAAATAAAACGTTGCGGATTCCTAATTAATAGTTATTTTTGCACCCAATTTCGGGTTAACCTCTGGCGAGAATCGTGAATGTTGTTCTGAATTAATAATAATTAAATTTAAAGATATGGAATCTTTAGTAAAATTTGTACAAGACGAGTTTGTAACAAGGAAAGATTTACCAGAATTTGCTGCTGGTGATACTATTACAGTATACTACGAAATTAAAGAGGGTAGTAAAACACGTACTCAGTTTTTTAGAGGAACGGTAATTCAAAGAAGAGGATCTGGAAGTTCAGAAACTTTTACAATTAGAAAAATGTCAGGATCTATTGGTGTAGAGCGTATCTTTCCAGTTAATTTACCTGCATTACAAAAAATAGAAGTTAACAAACGTGGTAAAGTACGTAGAGCACGTATATTCTACTTTAGAGGCCTTACAGGTAAAAAAGCTAGAATTACAGAGCGTAGACGTTAATAACAGTTTATCTGCATTAGCAGTATTTAAAAGCCTTGAGACCTCTCAAGGCTTTTTTTATTAACTATTGTTAATAACTACGGTTGATAACTAGTTGATATCTAAAACCTTAATAATTTGCTTTTATTGAATTGTGATCATATATTTACATATGAAAAAATGACAACCTTTTGGTTGGTTTCGCTTCAACAACGAATTTGCATAATTTTCTAAATAAGGTAACGTTCTTATAAAAATTGTTTTTGAGGTTTATTTATACCGCGTGTATACGTCAGTTTATAAAAAACCATGACATTATAAAAAGTAGCATTCGTACAAGCAGATGCAAACTAGTATAGTGGAAAGCTTAAAAAGCAGTAAAAACGAAAGTGATTATTGTAATGCAAGCAATGCTAATAACTGTTTTAACACGAAAGTGAATAATAGATTAATAGCATCAAGAAAACAATTACAGGAACATAGTAGTAATAGGTCAATACATTTTGAAAATTACGATTATGTTTCATTGAAATAACAAAAACTAGTACCAAAAAGGTTTAGATGAATATTTTAAACCCAACTAAGTAGAAATACTTATTAGGACTTGTAAAGTTATTTCTAAAAAGCCATATCAAAGGAGATTAACTTCTGCAGTGATATGGCTTTTGTTTTTTGTCAAATTAGCACTTACACTTCTCTATATTGCATTTACTCTAAAAGTTTTTATTTTCTTTATTTTCAACATAAAATTGGTCATATTAAAAGGTCATTTTTCGTATATTCGCTCGCGAAAACGTTATCGTACTACGTTTTCAAGACTTAACTAAATAATAATTAAAAAAAAAGCGACACCAATGTCTAGAATCATTTACACAAAAACTGATGAAGCTCCAGCTTTAGCAACACGCTCTTTATTACCTATTGTTCAAGCGTTTGCTAAATCGTCGGGTATTAATATTGAAACTAAAGACATCTCTTTAGCAGCACGAATTTTAGCTGTGTTTCCAGATTTTTTAAATGAAGATCAACGTGTTCCAGACGATTTAGCTATACTAGGTGACCTTGCAAAAAAGCCAGAAGCCAATATTGTTAAATTACCAAATATTAGTGCTTCTGTTCCGCAATTAAAAGCTGCTATTAAAGAATTACAGGACAAAGGGTTTAACATCCCTGATTACCCTACCGAAGCGGCAACTGATACCGAAAAAGATATTAAATCTCGTTACGACAAAATTAAAGGAAGTGCTGTAAACCCTGTTTTACGTGAAGGGAATAGTGATAGACGTGCACCTAAAGCTGTTAAGAATTATGCTAAGAGAAACCCACATTCTATGGGAGCTTGGACTAAGGATTCTAAAACACATGTAGCGACTATGAGCGAAGGCGACTTTGCTAATAACGAAAAATCTGTGACATTAAATGATGCTACTAGCATTACTATTGAACATATTGACGCTAACGGAAATACTACTGTTTTAAAAGATAGTTTTGCTTTACTTAAAGGTGAAATTATTGATGCTACCATAATGAGCAAAAAAGCATTACTAGAATTTTTAGAAGCGCAAGTCGAGGATGCTTTAGATAAAGGCGTATTGTTTTCATTACACATGAAAGCGACCATGATGAAAGTTAGTGATCCAATTATTTTTGGTCATGCAGTACGTGTTTTCTTTAAAGATTTATTTGAGAAACATGGAAATACCTTCAATGAAATTGGAGTTGATGTTAACAATGGTTTTGGAAACTTACTTGAAAAATTAAGTGAATTACCTGAAGATAAACGCGACGAAATAAGAAATGATATAAGATTTGCTTTAGATCATGGAGCCGATTTAGCCATGGTTAATTCTGACAAAGGAATTACCAACCTTCATGTACCTAGTGATGTTATTATTGATGCTTCCATGCCTGCCATGATTCGTACATCTGGTCAAATGTGGAATGCCGACGGCAACCTTCAAGATACAAAAGCAGTTATCCCGGATAGTAGTTATGCTGGTGTGTATGCCGCAACTATCGAATTCTGTAAAGAAAATGGTGCATTCGATCCTACAACCATGGGAACTGTTCCTAATGTTGGACTTATGGCTCAAAAAGCTGAAGAATATGGTTCTCATGATAAAACTTTCGAAATTCCATCAAATGGAACAGTTAAAGTTTTTGACGCCTCTGGTAACACCTTATTAGAACATACCGTTGAAGAGGGTGATATTTGGAGAATGTGCCAAACTAAAGATGCTCCTATTCAAGATTGGGTAAAATTAGCTGTAACACGTGCTAGAGCTTCTAAAATTCCTGCTATATTTTGGTTAGATGAAAATAGAGGGCATGATGTAGAAATTATTAAAAAAGTAAATACGTATTTAAAAGATCATGATACTTCTGGCTTAGACTTAAGAATCTTATCACCTATTGAAGCTACTAAATTTACGTGCGAAAGACTAAAAAAAGGCCTTGATACCATTTCGGTTTCCGGAAATGTTTTACGTGATTATTTAACAGATTTATTTCCAATCTTAGAAGTTGGAACTAGTGCAAAAATGTTATCTATCGTACCATTAATGAATGGTGGTGGATTATTTGAAACAGGTGCTGGTGGATCTGCTCCAAAACACGTACAACAGTTAGTTGAAGAAAACCACTTACGTTGGGATTCTTTAGGAGAATTTTTAGCCTTAGCCGTTTCTTTAGAACATTTTAGTCAAGTTAATAATAACGCAAAAGCTAAAGTTTTAGGGAAAACATTAGATGATGCTACCGATAAATTATTAGAAAACAGTAAAGGTCCATCAAGAAAGGCCGGAGAGTTAGATAACAGAGGTAGTCATTTTTATATTGCAATGTACTGGGCTCAGGAATTAGCAAATCAAAACGATGATGCCGAATTAAAAGCTGAGTTTACTCCTATTGCTAAACAATTAGCAGAAAACGAAAATACTATTGTGAAAGAGTTAAATGAAATTCAAGGTAAGCCTGCCGATATTGGAGGTTATTACGAACCTAACGAAGATTTAATAAACAATGTAATGAGACCTAGCAAAACATTTAATGCCATATTAGGTTAACAATTACTTCAATATAATTTTAAAAAAGCTCCTTTTAGGAGCTTTTTTTTATACTTTTATAAAAAAAGCTATTAAATGAAACCCTTCTTTTATTGGTGTATTTGTATATTAAGTTTTGCAATCATACCACTTAATGCCCAATCTAAATATACCTTAAGTGGAACCATTTCTGAAGAAAAAAGTAATGAAACATTAATTGGTGTAAACATTATTTTTCCTGAGATTTCTGCTGGAACAACAACCAACGAGTATGGATTCTACTCCATAACGGTTCCCGAAGGCACTTATAAAATTGTTATTAGCTACATAGGGTATTCTACAATTTCACAAACCATTACTTTAACAAAAGATATAACTAAAAACTTTAGTTTAATTGATACTCTAGAGAGTTTAGATGAAATTATAATTACCGAAAAAATCGAAAAACTTAATATTAGAACCCCACAAATGAGTGTTACAAAACTTACTTCGGGTACTATAAAAGATATACCCGTAGTTCTAGGCGAATCCGATATAATCAAAGCCATTACATTACTTCCAGGAGTTACTTCTGCTGGCGAGGGCGCATCTGGTTTTAACGTTCGTGGTGGTGCTGCGGATCAAAACTTAATTTTGTTAGACGAAGCAATAATTTATAACTCATCACATTTGTTTGGTTTCTTTTCCGTTTTTAATCCAGATGCTATTAAAGATTTAAAACTCTACAAAGGAGGTATTCCTGCGCGTTATGGTGGACGCGTTTCGTCAGTTCTAGATATTTATCAAAAGGAAGGGAACAGTAAAGAGTTTCATGTAAACGGTGGTATTGGTATTGTATCAAGTAGATTACTTGCTGAAGGCCCTATAAAAAAAGACAAAGGTTCTTTTCTTCTTGGTGGACGATCTAGTTATGCTCACTTATTTTTACCACTTTTCGATGTTGATAACAAAGCCTACTTTTACGACCTTAACACTAAACTGAGTTATAAATTAAACGATAATAATAACATTTATCTTTCTGGGTACTTTGGAAGAGATGTTTTTAAAATTGAAGATACTTTTGAAAACACCTACGGTAATTCGGTTATAAACTTCCGTTGGAATCATTTATTTTCTAATAAATTATTTTCAAACCTATCTTTAATTTATTCCGATTACTACTATAATTTAAGACTAAATTTTGTCGAATTTGATTGGGTTTCTGGAATTAAAAATTTAAACCTTAAGTATGATTTTAAACATTACCTAAGCAATAAAATCAAACTACAATATGGAATAAACAGTATTTATTACCGTTTTAACCCAGGTGAAATAAAACCAACGGTAGAGTCTTCTGGAATTAATCCTTTTAAATTAACTGACAAATACGCCTTTGAAAATGCCATTTATTTGGATGCCGAACATAAGGTTTCAGACAAACTGACTTTTTCATATGGATTACGAATTAGCAATTTTATACGCTTAGGGCAAGATGAATTAAATATTTATGAGGATGATCAAGCAGTTTTATTTAATGACGATTTTAAAATTTATGAAAAAGCAGAACCTATAGGAATAGCATATTATAAGCGCAGTAATGTTATCGAAAGTTTCCACAATTTTGAACCTAGAGCTTCACTATCCTACCAATTAAACGCCAAAAGCTCAATAAAAATGAGCTACAACCGTATGGCTCAATATATACATTTGCTTTCTAACACGAGTTCTCCTACTCCATTGGATATTTGGACCCCAAGTGGAAAATTTGTTAAACCACAGTTACTAGACCAATATGCCATAGGATATTTTAAAAATTTTAATGACACTACCTATTCATTAGAAATTGAAAGTTTCTATAAAAACGTTGAAAATAGAATTGATTACATTGACGGTGCCGATTTAATTGCTAATAATGCCATAGAGCAAGTCATTTTAAACGGAAAATCTAGAGCTTATGGTTTAGAAATCTTACTTAGAAAAAACGAAGGTCGATTTAAAGGATGGCTTGCATATACCTTGTCAAAATCGGAACAGCAAACTCCTGGTAGAACAGCTAATGAATTGGGAATAAACAACGGCTATTGGTACAATACAGCATTTGATAAAACCCATGACATTTCACTTACTAGCAGCTACCAATGGAATGATAAATGGAAAATTAGTAGTAATTTTTTATTCCAAACAGGGCAACCGGCAACATTTCCCAATAGCCAATACGACTATAATGGGTTAAATATTCCTAATTACAGCGATAGAAATTCAAACCGTCTGCCAGCATACCACAGGTTAGACATTGCTTTAAATTACACGCCAAAACCTAATAAACACAAAGGCTGGCAAGGTGAATGGGTCTTTGGTTTTTATAACATTTACAACCGAAGAAATGCAGCCTCTATTTCATTTGCAAAAAATGAAACAACTAGAGTTAATGAAGCCACTCGGTTATCGATTTTTGGTATTGTTCCATCAATTTCTTATAATTTTAAACTTTAAGGATATGCGAAAAATAGTTATTATATTCATACTTGGTTTACTAGTTACATCTTGTGAAGATGTTATTGATATCGATTTAAATACTGCCGAGCCTAGATTAGTCATTGATGCCTCTATACTTTGGATTAAAGATACAGCAGGAAGTAGCCAAATTATACATCTTACCTTAACAGCTCCTTATTTTAACGACACCATACCCGTAGCAACTGGGGCAACAGTAACCGTTACCGATTCAAAAAATACAGTATTTAATTTTATTGAAGATGGCTCTTCAGGACGCTATTTCAATGATACTTTTACACCTCTAAAAAACGAAGAATACACCTTAAACATACTCTATAAAAATGAAACTTATTTGGCCACAGAAACCATGACCTCAGTGGTACCTATCGATTATATTGAACAAAAAAATGATGGTGGTTTTTCAGGTGAAGACATAGAAATTAAAGCCTATTATACAGATCCTGAAAATGAAAAAAATTTTTATCTGTTCGACTTTTTTGTTGTAGATAGAGAAACAGCTTCTCTTGAAGTTTATGATGACGAATTTACCAATGGAAACGAAATTTTTGCCTTTTATTCCAATGAAGATTTAAAAACTGGCGACAACCTAATCATTAGAAATTCTGGGATTTCTGAACGGACCTATGAATTTTTTAATATCTTATTACAACAAACCGACGAAGATTCTGGGGATCCATTTCAAACACAACCTGCAACAGTTCGAGGAAACTGTGTAAATCAAACCAATCCCGATAACTACCCATTAGGCTATTTTAAAGTTTCTGAAGTCGATGTATTTACTTATGTTGTTCAATAAAATCATTTAAATCTATAGTAATTTCCACTATAGCCAACTAAATTTTTATGTATTTTTGAGCCATGAGCTTTATTAAAACCACCGAGCAAGATTCCAATCACAACCATTTAGAAAAAATGAGTGTTTCGGAATTACTAATTAACATCAATAAAGAAGATAAAACTGTTCCTAATGCTGTTGAGAAAGCACTACCACAAATAGAGACCTTGGTTCTTCAAATTGTGGAAAAGCTAAAAAATGGCGGGCGCTTATTCTATATGGGAGCTGGAACAAGTGGTAGACTTGGGGTTGTTGATGCATCAGAATGTCCTCCTACTTTTGGAGTATCCTACGATTTAGTTATTGGCTTAATTGCTGGCGGGGATTTAGCCATTAGAAAAGCTGTAGAAAATGCTGAAGACTCCAAAACTCAAGGTTGGAAGGATTTACAAGAACATCAAATAAATTCAAAAGATGTGGTAATTGGTATTGCTGCTTCAGGAACCACACCTTATGTTATTTCTGCTTTAGAAAAATGTAATGAAAATAATATTATTACAGGTTGTATTTCTTGTAATAAGAATAGTCCTCTTTCCAATGTTTCAAAATATCCTATTGATGTAGTTGTGGGTCCAGAATTCGTAACCGGTAGTTCGAGAATGAAAGCAGGAACAGCACAAAAATTGGTGCTTAATATGATTACCACTTCAACCATGATTCAATTAGGTCATGTAAAAGGTAATAAAATGGTAGATATGCAACTAAGCAATAACAAGCTGGTTGACAGAGGTGCTAGAATGATTATGAAAGAAATAAATGTTTCTGAAAGCGAAGCATTAGAATTATTAAACAAACACAAAAGCGTAAGAAACGCCATAAAACATTATAACGATGGAAGACCATAAAACAGATAAAACCGTATTATTTCAAGGAATAAAAACACTAATTTTTGCCGCACTAAGTTTATTAATGGGCCCCGTATTACTAAGTTTTGCTTTTAGTAAACCAGATGATAAACTTTACATTCCGCTTTTAGTAATTGGTTGCTTAATTTGTGCCTTTGCTATTTTTCTTATTTTTAAAGGAATCAAATTAATAATGAACAGCATGTTCAAAAAAAAATAACTTTATTTTCTATTGTCAGTTCGAGTGATTTTTTATAAAAATCGTATCGAGAACATTCTTTTTCCTAAAAATCAATCAAAAGTAACCTGTTTAGGTGTCGTTGGATTATATCCAAAATCAGAATCATTTATAACAATTCCTAAACTGTCAAAAATATAGTTTATAATGGCATAATGATGTATGGTATGGCTATTCGCTTGTGCTAATAATGCGCCATATGTATAAGGAATTTCTGTTTTTCCTAAACCTAAATCATCTACAACTATAACAATATCCGTTATATTTAAGGTTATATTTTCAAATTTATCAATTACAAAATTAAGGTATTCTCGTGCACAACAACAATCGGATTCCACAGCTTTATTTCTACTTCTAGCTGTTAAATCTATTTGATTTTTGGAATCGATATTAAAAATACAATCATAAAAATCTAAAATATGCCTAATATGCGTGCCTATACTTGAATAATATGGCGGTACAGAAGCATCACATAATTGTGAATTAGACAAGTTATCTAATAAAACTTGCGATTTTTGGAGAGTTTGTAAAGTAGATTCAACAATAACGTTCATGGACCCTAATTTAGTTAAAATAAATTTAATTAATCAAATGCCTCATTAGTCTTTTTTTTTCCATTTCCTTACAACTAAACATAAAAGACTGAATTTAAAATAGTTAAAAAAAATCATTACCTTGTTTTTAATAAAATTGCTGTTTAGCACCGCAATAAAACTCTAACTCTATATCTGGTTTGGTACGTGATTGTAATAAAACAAACGTTTATATTCCTTGTGTCTTAATAGTGTTTTGTTGTCTTTTTTTAAATGCACAGCATAGTCATAATACGTATTTAGAGCCCATAGTTCCTCAAAAACAATTTTCTTTTAAAACCCTTTCCATTAATGATGGTTTATCGCAAAATAGTGTTATCAGTATTGCACAAGATAGTATTGGGTATTTATGGTTGGCCACTCAAGATGGGTTAAACAAATATAATGGTAGAGATTTTAAACATTACAACAAACAGTTTGAAGATATAACCAGAGCTACTTTTAGCAGGCTGGGTAAAATATATTTTGACAAACAAAATAGACTATGGTTAATTACCCACTCTGGAAAACTAGAGCTTTACCAACCCCAAACCGATGACTTTAAACCTATAAAACTCCCGTTTGAAGTAAGTATCGTTTTTCAAGACCAAGATTTAAATTTATTTATTGGCTCTTATAATAAGGGGCTGTATAAAATTGATTCAAAATCTAAGGACACCCTTCAAATTTTTAAAAATGAAGAAGTACACAAAACTGTATACAATATCATTGAGCATGAAAACAGTGTTTATGTTGCTACCTCTGGCAATGTATATCGATTAAATAAAAATAACAGTTATAACAACATAAAAGTAACAACTACTAAACCAACAAACTTTAGCGTTTTAAAAACAAATGAAAAGAACGACATCTGGTTGGGATCCTTTGGCTCTGGTCTATTTTTTAAATCTAAAGACAGGGAGTCATTTACCCAATTTACAGCCCCAGATCTTCCCAAAAACTTAAATATTGAAGACTTATTAATTGATAGCAGAAATAGGCTATGGATTGCAACATACGGTAATGGTGTTTACCTCCTTGATTTTAGAACTAATAGTGTAAAAAACTTTAAGGCTAATAAAAACAATCCCTTTGCTATTCATTATAACGATATGCTCTGTTTATTCGAAGATGCTACTGGAATTATTTGGTTTGGATCCGATGGTACAGGTGCTAGTTATTACGATACGCACTTAATTAAATTTAATATTTTAACTAATAACCAAGTACCAAAAACGGTAAATGTCAACATGGTTAGATCTATAACCACTGATAGTCTCGATAATATTTGGATAGGAACTTCTGGAAAAGGTTTAACGGTTGTAAACCTAAAAACAGATACATATAAAACCTTTACAACAAAAAACACACCGTTAGCTAGTAATAGAATAATTAGCCTAAACTTTATAGAAAAAGATCTCTGGATTGGGCATCAGGGATATGGACTAAATATTATTGAAGGTAAGGGAAACTATAAATTCTATCCCGAAATTTCAGATTTTACAATTTGGCGTATCATTAAAGCAACTAACAACCAAGCTTGGTTATGTACAGAGCGTCATGGTGTTTTATTATTTGATAAAAACAAAGGCCTTTTGAAACAATACAACACCAACAACTCAAAATTAAAGTCCAACAATATAAGAGATTTAACTGTTGATAATAAAAATAATATATGGATTGGAACAGATGATAACGGCCTATACAAGCTTGACTCGAAAACAGACGTTATTAACAAAATAGACCTAATATCAAACAAAATAAAATCACTTTATAGCAACGGTAGTATACTTTGGGTAGGCACTTTTGGAAATGGATTAAAGAGATATAACACCATAAAAAATACGGTTACCATTTATTCTGAAAATGAAGGTTTACCTAACGATGTGATTTACGGTATTTTACCGGACAAACACCAAAAGAATTTATGGTTAAGTACAAACAATGGCTTAAGCCAATTAAAAACAATTAATGGTAAAGTCCAGTTCGAAAATTTTAGTACTTATGATGGCTTACAGGCTAAAGAATTTAATACAGGTGCTTATTATTTAGACAAAAAGGGCACTTTAATTTTTGGTGGCTTAGAAGGCATTAATTGGTTTCATCCTGGTCAATTAACTATTAATACAGTTAAACCAAAAACTATAATTTCTAAATTAGAAATATTTTCAAAACCCCGAGCCTTAACTCAAAATTTAGAATTAAAACATTCCGACAATACCATTACGTTTACCTTTTCTAGTCTACATTTTTCGCAACCGGAACGAAATGCCTTTAAATACAAACTCGTAAATCATGATAAAAACTGGATAGCTTCAGGAAACACTAATATAGCGCATTATACTAATTTACCGCCTAACACCTATACATTTCAAGTCATCTCAAGTAATTATGATGGCATATGGAATTACGAACCTGCTACATATTCATTTGTAATAAATAAACCTTGGTATTTAAGCAACTTAGCTATTAGTGCTTATATTATTTTGGGCATTCTTATAGCTTTTGCAGTTTATAAATATCTTAAATGGCGCTGGCTTATTAAAATGCAATTACAATTTGAACATAAAGAAACCGAACGCTTAAAACAATTAAACGACTTTAAAACTAAACTTTACACCAATATTTCTCATGAGTTTAGAACACCACTAACCTTAATAACCGGACCTATTGAAAAACAATTAGGCAATCCAAAACTATCTAAATCAGATAAAACAGAATTGGAGTTGGTACAACGAAACTCTAAACGGCTTTTAAACCTAGTAAACCAATTACTAGATTTATCTAAATTAGAAACTGGCAATTTAACCTTAACGGTAAGTCAAGGGAATTTGAGTGTTTTTTTAAAACAATTAGTAAAAGCATTTCAATTTAAAGCAAAAGAAAAAAATATTAATTTCTCATATAATATAGTTTCTATAGATAATGCCTGGTACGATAAGGACGTTATTGAAAAAATAATTACCAACTTATTAGCTAACGCAATAAAATATACCCCTAAGGACGGCATAATTAATTTTGATGTTTCTGTTCAAAAAGGACAAATTATTATTACAGTTATAAATAATGGTAATACTATAAAGACTGAAGAAATTGCTAAGCTTTTTCAAAGGTATTACCAAAACAATAAATCTTCAGGCGGTATTGGTATTGGCTTATCCTTAGTAAAGGAACTTATAGTACTATCGCATGGTAATATAGTTGCACATGCCTTAAACACAGACGACATCCAATTTACCGTTACGCTTCCAATAGAGCGTTCATTTTTTAATCCTTCTGAAATTGCTGAAGATAGCCTTCCTAACAAAAAAGAAACATCTAATTATTTCAATGTAAACAAACAAACAAAAACAGCTAATAAACCATTGATGTTAATTGTTGAAGATGATGAAGATATACGTATTTTTTTAAAATCAATATTTAAGGATTTATACATTATTGAAGAAGCTATACATGGCGAATCTGGAATTAAAAAAGCTATTAAAACAATACCTGACATTGTTATAAGTGATATTATGATGCCTAAAACAAATGGAATAGAATTGTGCAATACTTTAAAACAAGACGAGCGCACAAGCCATATTCCTATAATTTTATTAACCGCTAAAAGCGGAAATGAAAATGAAATTGAGGGGTTAAAAACTGGCGCAGATGATTATGTTGTTAAACCTTTTAACAACGAAACACTTAAAATTAAGGTTAAAAACCTTATTACATTAAGACAACAATTACAGCAACGCTATAGTACAAGTTTAGAACTAAAAGATATTGATACTACCTCAATTGAAGATAAATTTATAATTAAATTAAAAAACGTATTACAAGAAAATATTACAGATTCAACATTTACATCTACTGTATTCAGCGAAAAAATGTTGATGAGTCGTATGCAGCTTCATAGAAAGTTAAAAGCACTCACCGGACAATCAACCACGGAATTAATTAGAACTGAACGTTTAAAGCTTGGTAAAGAATTACTTCAAAAATCTGACCTATCTATTTCAGAAATAGGCTATCAAATTGGCTTCAACACACCGTCTTATTTTATTAAATGCTTTAAAGACAAGTATAAATGTACGCCTTCAGAATACGTATCAAACCACTAATATCATAGATTTTAAGCACATGTTACATTTGTAGTGCACTTTGTTACATATTTGACATTCATGCATATACTTTCCTTTTAATTTTACAATCAAGATGTCTTTAATATCATTGTTTTTTTTAACAAATTAATTATTAATAGTGATGAATACTAAATCCAATGATTTAAATACAGACGAAAACCAAAACATTTATTTAAGTATAGATCATTTAAAAAAAGGAGAATATTTATTAAAAATCACATTAAAAAACAAAGTAATAAAGTCTATAAAATTAAAAAAATAAAGATGCTATTAATCAAGTGAGGAAGAGTTACTTTAAGGGAATACAAGTATTTACTATTCCCTTTTAGTTCTCTTTTAATAGACATCAACTTACTACCATAGTACCACTTAATTGGGTTTTAAAAAAATTTTCATGATGCTACGATTCATTTCAATACTTATTTTGCTTTTAGTTGCGAATGTTTCATTTACTCAAACTTTTAAAGAAGATTTAGCTAATGAAACTCACGAAGACTTTCCTAGCCAATGGGGTTTAGTTAAAGGTTCTGCATATGTAAGTAAAATAAATAACAAAAAAGTAATAACGTTTATAGATCATTCTATATTAAAACCAATAATCAAT
This sequence comes from Algibacter sp., assembly GCF_039977455.1. Lineage (GTDB taxonomy): Bacteria > Bacteroidota > Bacteroidia > Flavobacteriales > Flavobacteriaceae > Algibacter_B. Next base: position 68,091 of record NZ_JBDWDG010000004.1, read on the forward strand.
AATAAAACAGACAACTATCTCACAGATAATTTTACTATAGAATTTGATGCTTTTTTTGATAACACCGTTTCATTTAATAAACAAATGTATGAGATAAGGTTTTGGAATGGACAAGCGAATCTTAAAATCGAAAATGGACATTACGACAAGTTTATTTTATTTAGACATGGTATCCGTTCATACGGTATAACCCCTAGTTCGCCATCCATTAATTTAGATAATTATTTAAAATCTTTAGAATCAAAAGATGAAGCTTGGAGACATATTAAAATACAATATACTAGTGGTAAACTTAAGATGTATATAGATGATAACTTGTTGCTAAATTTCCCTAAACTCTATTTTAAACCAAATATGGTTTCAATAGGTTGCCTTACACGTAAAGCAAAAGTTGATATGCGAAGTGGCATTACCAATATTAGTATTACAGGTGTTAAAATTTCATCAAATACTCAAACCGAAACTACCACTTCTTCTTCCGAAATTATAACACCCCCATTAGAAAACCCTGTTGGAAATACCGATGACAAAACTAGTATAGATTCCCCACCCGATATAAAAAATGAGAATACAGAAGAGAACACCAATTTAAACCCCATACAGTCACCTACTGGTGAGATTATAACGCCAACTTTTGATAACGATTTTTATGACGCCATAGATGGTACAACTACAACCACTCCAATCTCAACAAATATTGTGCTTCCTAGAATATTAAAAATTACAGTTACGGATTTACTGTGTATTGAAGAAAGGGATTTGGGTGACAATCCGGATGATTATGGGTTTCAACTCTACACTTATTTTAATGGAGGTCGAGCAAAATATGATAAGGGCTTTACAGATTTTAATAATATTAGCTGTAATACTCAAGTTCCAGGTGGAAATTTATTAGTCTGTGGAGACAAGAATCATCAAATCCATGTTGAACAAGGAAATACTCGAATTGGTAATATTAGTGCCTCATTAATGTACAAATTAGAAAATGCACATTATACTGAGAAAGAACTAGAACTAAAATTCTTTATTTGGTTAAAAGAATATACCGGAAACAAAGACCTTGTTTTGTTCGATGGCAAAATTGAGATTATAACCCACGATGTTCTTAATCATTTACTTAAGGGTAAGTTTCCTGAGAATTCTAAGCTAGTTCAATTCTATGATACCTCAATAACGCATTTAAATGATTTCTACGAGTATGGGCCTAGAGGTAGTTATATTTGGTTAAGATTTACTTCTAGAAAATCATTAGAAGGACCTATTAAACTAGGAGATTCTGGGCACAAAGCCGCTGCCTGGGTAGAATTTGAATTAATAGATTAAAAAATCAATAAAATGAAAAATAAACTAGTTATCTATTTTAGTTTAATACTGTTATTATTAACGGTATTAATATCATCCTGTACTCCAGATAAAAAAGATGAGCCGCTTCATTTTTATAATTTCAACCTTAAACTTGACGGTATTACCGATTATAACTTCGGAAAAAACATTCAGGCAGATTTTGGTTCTTTTGGAACTGATGAAACTGAATTTTTCGATATTAATATTATTGATTATAACCCTCAAACCTTTTCTATGGGTTTTATAGTACCTATGAATCAATATTTCTTGATAGAAAAAGGAAAAACGTGCTCTATTGGTTCTTTTATACCAATAGATTCAAATGGTCAGCCAAATGACTCTATAACTTTTACAGCAAATATAGATTTATATATACCAAGTATTGAGATGTATCAGTGGTACGACACAGGAATACTAGGTGGTGGTACAATTAAATTTAAGGACATAGAAAAAGATTATATAGATATTGAATTTAATTTCACTGCTTACCATTTTTACAACCCCTTAGAAGAACCAAAAAAAGTATCCTCTAAAGGAGAAATTAGAGCATTACCTCGAAAAAAAAATAGTGGTTGAAATATTACGTTCAAATAACCTACTTTCATAATACACTTAATATCAGTGTATTTAAATATTAAAAAACGATTTAACCAAGGAAGAATGGACAATCAATTTGTAAAGATGAAATACAAAAAAATCGCTTTTAACTAAAAAAAACAATTATGAAAACAAAATTCACATTAACATTAGCAATGCTTTTTTGCTTTTTAACTAATGCTAATAATATTACAGTAAGTAATATTTCTTTAGAAAACTTAAATGAACCAGATTGGGTTCAAGTAGAATTCGATTTAAGTTGGGAAAACTCTTGGCGCTTAAGTGCAGGGCCTTCCAATTGGGATGCTGCTTGGGTATTTATTAAATACCGAGTAAATAGCGGAGATTGGCAACACGCCCAAATAGCTCAAACAGATTTTGTACCTGCATCAGGCAGTACAATAGATATTACCAAAGACGGTATTGGTGCGTTTATTTATAGAGATAGCGATGGTAGTGGTGATTTAAATTTACAAGACATAAGACTTCGTTGGGATTATGGTTCTATAGATCCTAATGATATTATAGATATACAAGTATTTGCTATAGAAATGGTATATGTTCCTGAAGGCCCTTTTTCTTTAGGAACTCCAGGTACAGAAGTTGGTAAATTCTATTCTGGACCTACAAACAATCCATATAGAGTCGAGTCCGAAAACGCAATAACAGTAAATGGAACAGTAGGGAGTCTTTATTATAGTATTGGCATTTCAGGTTCAAGACCTGGGGATCAGTTAGGTCCCATTCCTGCTGAATTTCCTAAAGGTTTCCAATCGTATTATTGCATGAAATATGAAATGACGCAAGGACAATATGTTGGTTTTTTTAACACCCTTACATCTACTCAAAAAACTGAAAATGATATTACTGGAGTAAACGGTAAGAGTCAAGATACCGAACTTAGTAGGAATACAGTTTCTTGGGAAGAAGGTAGTGCTACTGCAACAACAACATCTCCCGATATTCCACTCAATTATGTAAATAACAATATTTTATATGCCTATTTAGATTGGTCTGGACTTAGACCTATAACCGAGTTAGAATATGAAAAAGCATGTAGAGGTCCTATTACGCCAAAAGCAGAAGAGTTCGCATGGGGAAATTCAAATATTGCAAATACGCCATATAATTTAATAAACCTATCTCAGTCCAATGAATTAGTTACAAATCCAGAAATAGGTACAGGAAATGCTTATTATAGTGCTACTAACGGCACTCCAACTGGCCCAAAAAGAGTGGGTATTTTAGCGGCAAGTGCAGTTAATAAAACACGTGAAGAGACAGGTGGTAGTTACTATGGGATAATGGAATTAACTGGAAATCTATACGAACGTTGCATAACCGTTGGTAACCCACCAGGTAGGGCCTTTACATCTACACATGGAGATGGCGAAATATTACCTAATGGACTAGCCAATGTTACTTCATGGCCAACTACCAATACAGGTATTGGTTATAGAGGTGGGTCATATTTTAATAGTATACCATACATAAGAGTCTCAGACAGATTTGATGCAGCTTCATCACTTGCTGGTGCTAATAACAGACTAGGATTTCGTGGTGTGAGAACAGAAGATTAATACTTTAAAACATGACAACTCAAAAATTATTTTTAATAACCGCATTATTAATAATAGGAAATCAACTTAACGCACAATATGTTGGTGGAATGGATGATGGTAGCGACCATTCCTACCTACATGGCAGTAGGCTTTCTGGTGAAATAGCCTCTTTTTCAGTCCTCTATCAAGGAAGTTCTGGAGATGGTTTCGATAAGGAACAAAACCAAGTAGTACTATCAAATTCAAGTTTTGACATATATCATGGTAGTTCTGGTGATGGGTTTTCACAATACATAGCAGCAGTAACAGTTTCCGGAAGCAATGTAAACACTTTATATTATGGGGATTCTGGAGATGGTCATTCTCAAGATAAATTTCAAACCTTAATTGATGGAGATGACTTGAGCATGCTCTTTAAAGGCAATACAGGTGATGGTGCAGATTACAAAGAATTGAGTTCTGTATTTCTCCAAGGATTCATGAATGCTATTTTTGAAGGAGGCGACGGTGATGGCTTTGCTATTCTTTTAGAACCAAACAATTATTTATCAGGTCTTATGTTAACCTTATTTAACGGTGGTGATGGTGATGGATTTGCCGTAAATAAATTAACGTCTGCCTTAACTTTAGATTTAATTGAGCAATTGATAGAAATGGATGTGCTATTATACCCAAATCCAGCAAATCATATAGTAAACATCAAACCAAATACAGGAATAATTATTACTGCCATTGAAGTTTACGATATAGCCGGAAAGGCAGTCCACGTAGATTTGTCTGAAGGTAACACCATTAATGTAAGTAGTTTATCAGATGGTATGTATCTATTGAATATCATTTCAGAAAGTGGTGCTTTAACCAAAAAATTAATCGTTAAAAAATAATAGAAACATACCAATAAATTATAATTATGAAAAAAATAATAAATCCTCTTTTTTTAGTACTTATACTTTTTTCTCTTTTTTTCAATTGTAAAAACGAAAAAAAAACCGAAATTATGGAGGAGCAGGTTGAACAACCAGCAAATGTGATAGACATTGTAACCAGAAGCATGGAATTCCAAACTGTTGATACCATTCCATCAGGTTGGAATACCTTTAAATATCAAAATTTATCCAATGAGACGCATTTCTTTTTATTAGATAAATATCCAGAAGGCAAAACCGTTGTAAATACCTTAGCTGATGTAGCTCCAGTTTTTGAAAAAGGCATGGATTTGATTAATGCAGGTAAATCTGAAGAAGGTTTTGCAGCATTTGGTAAACTACCCGAATGGTTTTTCGAAATTGTTTTTTCTGGAGGTTCAGGATTAATTGCACCAAAATATACTGCAACAACCACCGTAAAATTAGACCCAGGATATTACATTATGGAATGTTATGTAAAAATGCCAAACGGAAAATTCCACACCTCCATGGTCATGGCAAAACCTATTATTGTGACCGATGAAGATAGTGGAATCCAACCTCCCAAATCTACGGTGAACATAATCCTTTCAGTTGAGGAAGGTATTATGTACGACAAACCTATACAAAAAGGTAAGCAAATATTTTCAGTATTTGTAAAAGACCAAAAACAACATGAAAATTTTATGTGGCACGATGTAAACTTGGTGATGTTAACAGAATCTGCAAGTGAAGACGCTTTAGAAAAGTGGATGGATTGGTCGCACCCAAAGGGATTGATTACTCCGGTTCCGGACGGTATTACTTTTTTAGGAGGCGTTAACGATATGTCTGCAGGAAGCACGGGCTATTTTTATGCCGATTTAAAACCTGGTAAGTACGCCTTAATTTCAGAAGTGCCAAATTCAAAAAGTAAAAATATGTTTAAAGGTTTTGTAGTTAGCTATTAGTTAGTCAGATCAAATTGAGCCAAAAGTAATTGGGATTTAAAGTTTAAAAAGTGTTATAAAATATTTTTGGTTTGATTTGATTTTTTATTTGTCATTCTGAGGAGCGCCAGAGGCGACGTAAGAATCTCTTAATCAAAGACAACATATCATTCTAAGCATTATCAAAATTAAAATATATTTTGATTGAAGGCAGCAAACGTAACACAACGATATGCAATTGATAATTAGGATTTCCCATTGTCACATTGAGCACAGCCGAAATGCAATTGAAAACCAACAAGTTATACAACTTGGACTTCCGACAAAGTTGGAAACAACGAGTTTCAGAAATAATGAGCAACTAATATTGTTGATATACGAATTCTAGGATTAAAATCTAAAAGTTGATAAAAACCCAAAATCATTAATTTATTAGCGAATGGTGCTTCGCAATTTCCTATAAATCGTTTTGATTTCCTGCCTGCCGGCAGGCAGATTTGATTTTGGTATTTAGTCCAAAATGTCTACCAGACATTTTTAACTCTAAATAGTTCATCAAGGCAAAATGAATAAAGAAATATCAAGAGAATATATAGAAACTTAAATCATACTAACAAGCGCGTTAGCGCGACTTTAGAATCTCTCTGTCATTCAAAATAAAACGAAGAATCTCGTTAACCTAAACCGACTTATTCAACTCCCCCAAAACCAACCGAATCTCACCATAACTATACTTATCATCCAACTCATGTTTCAAATCCGACAAACTCTCAAAAGTTTTAGTCGGAATCAATTCCTTCAACTCCTCATAATGGTCCACAGGCATTAGGTCATTAACCTTCACCTCACCCGTCGGAATAAAACTCGCCAAATGCCCAATAATAGTCGTCGGAACAAAATCACGTTCCTTAGCAATTTCAAAAATAGATTTCCCGGCTTGAAATAGCTCTAAAGATATTTTTTTAGAATCACTACCAGACTTCTTTTTGGCCTTTTTAGGTGTTGCAGACACATCAAAAATCTCAACCTCACCCGAAGTTTCAATATCATGTTCATCACAATACCCACGAATTACTTTCAAAATAGCAGCACCATATTTCTCAACACGTGTTTTCCCCATGCCGTTAACCTTAAGCAATTCAGCTTTATTGGTTGGTAACGTCTCACACATTTCATACAAAGCCTTTTGAGTAAAAATCTGATAATGAATCAAGTCCTTCTCATCCGCAATATCATTTCTAAGCATACGCAGTTTTTCAAATAACTCCACATTACTTGTTCCCTCAACAACCGTTTTTCTGGACTTCTTGGGTTTATCTTTCCCCATAAAAACAGACTTAGCACGCAATTCCAAAATCCGTTCCGCAGTAAAACCAGAACTTAAACCTTTAAAGTAATGTAACTTTACAGCTAATAAATCCTCTAAAGCATCTAAATGCTTTGTTAGGTCACTCCCTACCGCCTGGTTATCCGTAGTAAAAGAAAAATTCTTTAAAGGATTAGCTATTTTTGTTTCAGCCTCCATTAAAAAATAATGTATACCTTTTTTAAAACGGTCCTGTATAATAGTGTTTTCCTCGGGTAATGTATCAGATTCCGCAAGGTTATTTAATTGCGCATTAAAACCATTAGCTACTTTTAAAAAATTGGCAACAGTATCTTTAATAGGCAAAAATGTCTCATCAACAGTCCCCTTAATAACGCCTCTATTTTTATAATAAATATCTAAAATCCTATTTATAGGATATAAAAATGGGTAAAACCCAAAAACTTCAGCAATTAAATCTAATTGAAAACGCTTTTGAGAATCAAGCAAAACCAGATCATCGGGAGCATTCAGTTCTGCATTCTCGTTAAAAGAGGTAACATTACCATCGCTTATAATCTGGCTAGAATTAATTTTACTTTTCAGAATCAAACCTTCTAAGGATTTACATCTACTTAACGCTACATACGTTTGTCCATGTGCAAAAGCACCTTGAGCATCAATAATTGCTTTTTCAAACGTTAAGCCTTGACTTTTATGGATAGTTATACTCCAAGCTAAACGCAAAGGCATTTGGGTATAACTACCTATTTTTTCTTCTGTAATAACCTTAGTTTCCGCATCCACAGTATAATTAATATTTTCCCAAATTTCTGGCGTAACATTAATATTAAAATCATCATCAGGACAATGCACTACAACTTCATCACGATCCAACAATATAATTTTTCCTATTTTACCGTTAAAATATCGTTTTTCGGGATTGCTATCATTTTTAACAAACATAACCTGTGCCCCTACTTTTAACTCTAAAGCTACATTATTAGGGTATGCATACTCGGGAAATTTACCATCTACAACAGCCTTATACGTAAGTGTTTTAGTCGTTAATTTAGCTAGTTCAGCTCTATTTGTTGCCTCTGCCTTATTATTATGAGTGGTTAAAGAAATATAACCCGCATCTGGTTCTGGTGTGAAATCAGGTACAAAACGCTTATTTAATTCTTCAGCTCCTTCTATACTCAACCTATTATTCCTAATTTCATTTAAAATTTCAATAAACTTAGGGTTCTCCTGTCTATATATATGCTTCAATTCTATGGTAATGGCATTACACTGTTTATAAGCTAGGCTACTAAAAAAGAACCCATTAGCATAATATGGTTTTAATAACTCCCATTCTTGTTCTTTTATTACTGGAGATAATTGCTGTAAATCTCCAATCATTAAAACCTGTACGCCTCCAAAAACTTTACTTCGGTCCCTAAACCGACGTAATGTTTGATCAATGCCGTCTAACAAATCAGCCCGAACCATACTAATCTCATCAATAACCAAAAGGTCCATCGATTTAATAATATTAATTTTGGTTTTGTTAAACCTCCTATTAAAACCTTTACCTGCATTCAAATCGGCATCAGGTAAAATTGGACCAAAAGGCATCTGAAAAAAAGAATGTATGGTAACACCCTTAGCATTTATAGCCGCAACACCTGTAGGCGCTATTACCACTATTCGTTTTAGACAACTCATTTTTAAACGATGTAAAAAGGTCGTTTTACCTGTACCCGCCTTACCCGTTAAAAAAATGGATCGGTTGGTGTCGTTAACAAACGACCAAGCCAAATCTAATTCCTTATTTTCAGTCATTAAACCATTAAAATTTTTAGAGCTTTAAGATACTAATATAGATTATTTATTTGGCGGGTTTTAAAGAAAAAATAAAACCGCACCATCCACAATATCTTTTTATTCAATTTTATCTAGGATTAGCCACTTTACACGCCTATAAAGCCATTCTCAAATAACGTTTACTAGTGCAACACCGCCACAAAGGGATGGTGTTACTATCACTTGGGCAAGGGATGGACTAGCGTTTGTTTATGGCCTATGTTGGTAGTTATTTGGTTTGAGTATAAAGCAAAAAAAATCCTCAACAAATAAATGTTGAGGATTAAAAAAGGCAACGACCTACTCTCCCACAAATGTAGTACCATCGGCGCTAATGGGCTTAACTTCTCTGTTCGGAATGGTAAGAGGTGAGCCCCATCGCTATAACCACCTTAAGTTATAGCTGCTGACTGTCGGCTTTCGCTTCTAGTCTTCAGCGTTCATCCTATAGATGAACAAATATCTTAACATATTGAAAATAAGAGACATGATTGGTGTAATAACTATTGAACTTAGTAAAAAAACAGGCGTACAATAAGCCTATGGGTTATTAGTACTACTCGGCTATGACATTACTGCCTTTACACCTATAGCCTATCAACGTGGTAATCTCCCACGACCCTTTAAAGAAATCTCATCTTGTGGTGGGTTTCGCGCTTATATGCTTTCAGCGCTTATCCCTTCCCAACGTAGCTACTCTGCAATGCTCCTGGCGGAACAACAGATACACCAGAGGTTAGTCCAACTCGGTCCTCTCGTACTAGAGTCAGATCCACTCAAATTTCTAACGCCCACTGTAGATAGAGACCGAACTGTCTCACGACGTTCTGAACCCAGCTCGCGTGCCACTTTAATGGGCGAACAGCCCAACCCTTGGGACCTTCTCCAGCCCCAGGATGTGACGAGCCGACATCGAGGTGCCAAACCC
>NZ_JBDWDG010000005.1:0-47450 GCF_039977455.1 Algibacter sp.
ACATTTATATATTTCAACGTCCACCAGCAGATTTAAAACCGGTTGCAGGTATTGCTACAGTTTCAGAGGGTAATATGGTATCTCATGTGCAATTATTGGCTAGAAATTTGGGAATCCCGAATGCGGCTTTGTCAGATGATAATTTAAAAAGTCTAAAAAAATATCATGGTACAAAAGTGTTTTATGCTGTATCTAATAAAGGTACTATCATTATGAAAGCTGAAAAAGACATGACAGACACCGAGCGTTTACTTTTTGTAAAAAAAGAGCGTAATGCAGAAAAAATTGAGGTCCCTGTGGAAAATATCAAGCTAACAGAAACCAATATCTTAAACATGAGGGATGTGGATGCTACGGATTCTGGACAATTATGCGGACCCAAAGCGGCTAATTTAGGGCAACTTAAAAAGATGTTTCCAGATCAGGTAGTAGAAGGTTTAGTGATTCCATTTGGTATTTTTAAAGAACATATGAATCAAAAAATGCCTAACCAAGACGTCTCGTATTGGGTGTTTTTAAATAGGATGTTTGCCGAAGCTGAGAAAATGCGAGTTAATGGTGTTTCAGAATCTCAAGTTGAAAATTATCAATTACAAGAACTAGAAATCCTTCGTAAAGCGATTAAAGTCATGCCTTTAAATCCTGATTTTATTTCACAATTGGAACGTCAGTTTACAAGTGTTTTAGGAAAAGATTTAGGAGAGATTCCTGTTTTTTTAAGGAGTGATACCAATATGGAAGATCTTAAAGATTTTACAGGTGCTGGGTTAAATTTAACCTTATTTAATGTAGCGGATAAAAATAAAATCATTGAAGGCATTAAAGATGTTTGGGCCTCGCCATACACGGAACGTAGTTTTAAATGGCGTCAAAAATATTTGTTGAATCCGGAAAACGTATTTCCATCTATTTTAGTCATTCCAAGTGTCGATGTAGATTATTCGGGGGTTTTGATAACTAAAGGTATTAGCAATGGTGAAGAAAACGATTTAACGGTGGCCTTTAGTAGAGGGGCAGGAGGTGCTGTTGACGGACAATCGGCAGAAACCTATTTAATCCATATTAACGGCGGTACGCGTTTCTTAGCACCTGCACGAGAACCTTATTATAACCGTTTGCCAATCACTGGAGGAACCGAAAAAAAATCAGCAACTTTTGAAACGCCCATTCTTAATCAACAAAATATAAGTGAAATTAGAAATCTTGCCAAAACTATTCGAGCAACGCTTCCAACGGAAACAAATTCTGATTATGGAGGTGCTTATGATGTTGAGCTAGGGTTTAAAGATGATAAATTATGGTTATTTCAAATTCGCCCTTTTGTTGAAAATAAAAAAGCATTAAGTTCAGGGTATTTAGAATCTATCACACCAGTAATCGATAACAACAAAGCCATTTTGCTTTCAAAAAAATTATAAAATGAAAAAATATATTTTAGTATTTGGTATTATAGTGCTTTGTTCTGCATTTACAACATATTCTTATTATCCAATTGATGGTTATGCACATACTGGAATTAAGCGTTTAAAACGCTTAGAACTTATTAAAAGTGGTGAAATACAAGACGGAACCAAACTTCCTGCCGGGGCATACAAATCTTATTTGGACATTAAATTGAATTTATTACCAAAAAGGAATGATAGTGTACATTGTTTCCTGAAGGTTAATGAACCTTTTCAAAAAGAGATTAGTCATTTATTTAGAGGTTTGGATAAAAGCTATTCTTTAGCGGTTTTAGATATTTCGGATATCAACCATGTTCGTTATGCGCAACGAAATGAAACGACCGGTTACCAGCCAGGTAGTGTGGGTAAAATAGCTGTTTTATTAGGTTTGTTTGATCAACTAGCAAAGATTTATCCTGATGATTTTGAAAAGCGTTTGGATTTACTCAGGTCGAAATCAGTAAAGGCAGGTGTTTGGGGATTAACCGACGAGCATACGGTTCCTATTTACAATATTGAAACTAAAAAATTGGTGAAAAGACAGGTGGTTGCAAGTGATGTGTTTACACTTTTTGAATGGGCAGACCATATGATGTCTGTAAGCAATAATGGTGCGGCTAGTATCCTTTGGCGTGAAGTATTGCTTATGCAAGCTTTTGGCGATAAATATCCTGTTTTAACTGAAGAAGAGGCCATGACTTATTTTAAAACAACTCCTAAAAAAGAAATTACAGATATAGGTAACAACGTGGTTAATTTGCCATTACGAGATTTAGGAATTACGCATGATGAGTGGCGTTTAGGAAGTTTTTTTACTAGAGGCGCAAACACCTATGTTGGAGATAAAGGTGGGAGTATAGGTACTACAATTGGTTTAATGAAATTCTTGGTACAACTTGAACAAGGGAACGCCATTGATTTTAAGTCGAGTTTAGAAATGAAACGTCTTATGTATATGACTGATAGGCGGATACGCTATGCGCAATCGCCAGCGTTAAAAGAGGCTGCGGTTTATTTTAAATCGGGAAGTTTGTATAAATGCGATAGAAGTAACGGACAAGCCTGTGGAAAATATATGGGGAATGTTTCAAATTTTATGAATTCGGTTGCCATTGTTGAGCATCCAGATAATTGTAATTATATAGTAGTTTTAATGACCAATGTTTTACAGAAAAATTCAGCAACAGATCACATGATGTTGGCTGCAAGCATTGATAAAATTATAAAGAACTAGCTAGAATGTCTATAGCACGTTGTTTTACTTTATCATTCGTTTCGGTCTGAATAACCATTTCTATAAGAGACTTGAATGTGGAATCGGTGGATTGTTCTATAAGGTATAAAACTGCTATTTTTAGTTTAGAATCTTTGCGTTTTAAAAGCGCATGAAAACATTCAATTTCACTTAATACCTTAATATTTAATTTTTTTATTTTTTCTTCTGTATTGGTTTCAAATAATATAGATTCTGCAACAGGGATTAGTTCCTTTTTAAGTTGTTTATCAAGAATATTATCTAAAAATTCAATGGCATGAATGCGTTGTTCTTCCTTGCCATTCATAATTGTATTTAAAATAGGGTCAACATCTTGAGGAGGATATTTAATTCCTAAAAAACGAAACATGCGCTGTAATTGGCGGTCTAAACGTTGTTCTAATAAATTAATTAATGCTTTTCTAGCTTGATTTTCTGGGGTTTCAGGATTCTGATTTTTCTTTTTGTATTGAATTACTATCTGAGTATGAATTACGGAAAGCGTATTTTCATATAGGTTGCATTCATCTAAAATTTTATCCACAATTAAATGATCTTTAATAATAAGATGAGGATGTTTCCATTTAAGACGTTTAAGGGCTTCGATAGCTTCTATTTTAATTACATGTTCAGTATCTTCAGTAAGTTTCATCAATTTATTAATGGCTTTTTGTGAAGCAAACTTTTCAATGACAGTTATTATATATAGGGCATCTTCTAAATCAATAGTCTCATTTTTTATTATGGAGTGTAATAGATCAATTATGGTTTCTCCAAAAAAGAAAAGCGCATCAACAGCTTGTGGTCTTAATTCCTTATTAGATAAATGAGGTACAATTAAAGTAATAAATTGTTTGTTTAATGTACGCGAAGCACTTAAAATGGCAGTGTTTAAAATTGCTGTGTTTTTTGAATTAAGTTCAGAAATTATAACGTTATAAAATCGCTCTACACGGGCATAACCTATTGCTTCAAGTATGGCTTGTATGTTATATACTTTATCAATTTCGTCTGTAGTTTTATTATACTCAATGAGCGCATTTTCTATCCGTTGCTCTAAACTATATTTATTTTGAAGCACTATGTTGTTTCCTAATTCAAGCGAAAGCCCTATAAGAGCAGCATTTTTTATGGTTTTGTCTTCACTTTTTAAATAGGTGTTAAAAAGCTCGACCGTATTGTTTTTATAATGTTTCAATAAATACCTGAAAGCAGATTTGGTGACTTCTTGATTATTATCATAGACCATTGGCTCTATAGTGTCACATAAATTCTCCGTTCTCAAAAAGTATAAGTTTTCAATTGTCAGGACTTTTACTTTAACTGATTGGTGATTTAATAGCTGTTTAATGGGGTAGAAAAAACGTTCATCTTTTACTTCTAAAGTTTTTTGAAGCATGTGTAATATTTGGTTTTCAGTGCCAGTATTCAAAACACGTGAAACCGTATCAATAATAGATGTTACTTTTATAATTTCTTTATTGTTTTTTTCTTTTTTTACATTGGACTTTTCTTCAAGTAATTCTTTAAAAGCAACAATATATTCTTGTCTTAAATGATAAATAAAATACAACCAAATTAAAATTAATACAATAATAATTAAACTAATATATGTTGATGAGATTTCTAAACCATTTATAAAAAAGATAAGAATAAAGCCCGCTAATCCTGTTGCAATACTATCAATTACCACATCGGTAAATGTTTTAGTTTTCTTTTTTATTTCAATAGGAATGGGTATTGAAAGCAATTCGGTTGCTGCTTTATTAACCGATTGTTTTAAACTGCCATCAATTATTTTAATAAATACGATTACCCAAAGTTGAGGTAAAATAAGTAGTAAAATAGAGCCAATAAGAATACCTGATGGCAACCATAAAAGCGATTTTCCTACACCAAAGGTACCAACAATACGTTTGGTTAAAAATAGCTGAATTAATAATGAAATAACACTAAGGGTAGAAAACCAAAACCCAAAAAACGAAGTTAATTCTTCTTGGTCTAAAATGAGTTTAGACGCATAGTCACTATATTGGTAATCGACTAATTTTGCAATTAAAACACTAATACCTATAACCACAGCAATTAAGCTAAGCAGCTTAGATTGTTTTATTAATTTAATTGGCGATTCTCCTTTAGGGCTTGTTCTTAGTGATACTTGAATCGAATTAAGGTCTTCCACCTCATGTTTCCATATGTACCTCGTAATAGGGATACAGCCCATTAGTAATAATGCTGCAATGAATAATAAGTCTTCTGTTCTTAAAAAATTAGTTAGTAACGACGTTAAATAGCCTCCAAAAATCCCACCTGCTATCGCACCAGCACCAATAAAACCAAATACCCGTTTTGCTTCTCTTACATTGTAAACTAGATTGGCTAAAATCCAGAATTGAGATGCTGTTAATAATCCAAATATGGCAACCCATACATAAGGAATGTATAAAAGCACACCATTTGCTAGACTAAAATTGAAGGTAATAGCAAATAAAAAAAGCGAAATGATAGAGCCAATTAGCGTTCTATCTATAATGATGTTTAATGGATATTTCTCTAATGCTTTATCATAAAAATGATAACCGAAAATGGCTAGTATAGCTGTTAAAACATAGCCTAAAGGTAGGGCGTCTGATGTGAGTTCTGAAAGAAATAATGAATTTACTGTGGGCTTTATAATTAACAGAGTCGTTATAATTATAAAAATATTTAGCTGAAGTAAAAGCGTTTTTTTCAGCTCTTCCTCTTTTAAATCAAAAACTTTAAGAATATATAATTTAATTGACCTTATAATCGACATTAGGGCGCTAAATTTATTAAAAAGCTTTGTTATATAATTATCCAAAGACATTATATAACAAAGCTAGTATATTGTAATTTCATAATGATTATAATTATCAAATAAAGCTCGTGAATTTTTAATTTAAAACAACAGACCTCGTATTCTTATTTGTTTTTAAAACCTTTTCTGCCGTTTTTACTAAGCTTCTAATAATTTGTTCTCCATTGTCATCATCAATAAGAGCTACTAAAATATAGCGTCTGTTTGGGTCATTTCCCCAGACTAAAATAGAATCTGAATGGTAGGTTCTCCAAGATCCTGATTTTCTAAAAAGCTTAGCTGCAGGTGCTATTTTTTCTATGGTATTAACAAATTTGTGGTGTAAATCTGGATTACCCATAATATCTAACATTTGTTTAGATCGCTTTTCATTTACTAATTTTCCATGAGCTAATAAATAGTAATATCTACAAACCTGATCTACACTAGCGGCATGACTTAAGTTTTTTATAGGCTCTCTATTAGTATCTCCGCCGCCGCCATAGCGTTTCCCTACCCATAAACCACCACCATTATCCTCGTCATAAAACATGTAATTTGGGTCAGTCATTACGCATTCAATTTTTTCATAGCCCAATCTATTAATCATTCTTGTAGAAGCTGCATTATTCGATTTGCTAATCATTAAGCGCATATCGGTTTTAACATCTTCAGTTTCTTTAAGTTCGCCATTTTCAATAGCATCCATAGCAGCCAACAAAATTGCTATTTTAGGTAAACTAGCTGCGTACATCATGTAATTGCCATTAACACTCATGTATTTTACTTGGTTTGGGTCGCTTAAATCGACAATACCCACTGCCATTTTTTTATTGGCAATAAGTCTTTGCCATTGTGGGTTTGCATTTATTTCTTTTTCTAAACTATTTTGTAAATGATTATCTGTTAGTGTAACTAAAGGTTTAATGTTTGAGTTATTTACATGAATTGGTAGGCCTTTTTGACTAAATAATGGCCAACTGAAACTAATAAAAGTTAACAAGAAAAAAAACGTGTTTTTCATTTAAGTTTTTAAAATTTAATTAAGTTATACAAAAGTATTTAAATTATTGTGAATTAGCGTGTTAAAGTTTTGGTGATTGCTTGTTAACGCTTTCAGCTTATACGATATAAAACTAGGATTTAGACTTTTTTAATCGTTAATTTTTAATGTAATTAGAATAATAAAATGTAGACTTTATTATAACCAATTTTATATTCAACCATGTTTATAGTTTTGGTTTAAATTTTACATTTAAATCGATAATAGAAACGAATAGGACGCTGCTATTTTTTTAAACAGTTTTAGGAGGAATTAATTAGCACTATATTTGCAATTCTATTATATTTATTTCTTCTATGTCATTTAAAAAACTTATCCAACCTTTAAAAGAGGCTTTAGAAACTAAAGGTTTTAATGAGCCTTTACCGTTTCAGAAAACTGTTTTACCCAAAATTAAAGGAGGAGCAAGCTTGTTTTGTATTGCACCACTTGGTGCAGGAAAAACTACAAGTATTGTGCTTAGTGTTATTCAAAAATTAAAAGGAGAAGCATTTGAAGATGCCCCAAGAGCTTTAATTTTTGTAAAGGACAAACAAGCCGCCTTAAATTTAGAATTAGAATTTAATGGGTTTTTAAGAGGAACAGATTTAAGGGTGTATTGTGCCTACGATCAAAAAAATATTGACGATCAGCGTAACGAAATTTATGATGGTGTAGATATTGTTATTGCAACACCTAAACGTTTAAATAAATTGTATTACCTAAACGGTATCAATTTGAATAAAATACAAATGTTTATTGTTGAAGATGCCGAGTTTTTATTTCAAAATAATAATTTAGGCGAAATAGCACGTACTCCAGAAAGTATTGGGAAATGTCAATATTTAGTATTTTCAACTAAATTTGATACCCGATTTGAGCGTTGGCAAGATTCATTTATGTATAACTCACGAATTATTTCTGCTAAATAAGAGTTCCATGAAGCAAAGAAATAAGATACTTGGTCTTATTACCATGTTTATACTGTGTTCTTTTTTGGGGTTTAGTCAAATTAAAAAGGAACATTTGCGATTAGGGTTTACTTACGGCTCTGGGTCTCAAAATAAATATCCCTTTAATGCGGACGATTATACGCACGAGATTGATTTTTATAAACTTCAGGTTAATTATAGATTTAAAGACAAGAAAAAATGGGCTTTTGAAATTAATTTGGAGCCAAGCTTTAATATCGTAGAACACCAGCTTTTAAATAGCTACTATATAAAGCCATCTGATGCAGAAAATTATCAAGAACTAACGGCCTTGTATACTCAAAAAAGAACCATAAAGGAGTATGTTTTAAATTGTGGTATAATAGCTAGATATAAAATATACAATGGCATGAGTACCTATGCTATTGGAAGTTTGGGACCCATGGTAGCTGATAAAGCTACCGAACGATTAGCTAAAGGTTTTGCGTTTTCAGATATTTTTGGCTTAGGACTTTCTTACGACATCAATAAATTAAGATTTGATTTTAGATACTCGGTAAGGCATACCTCTAACTTGGAAATGAAACAACCCAATGGAGGACACAATACAACCAATTCAGAAGTGTCTGTTTTGTATAATTTTTAAGATTATTTTGTAATACTTTACGGATTTATTTCAATTTGTGTATTTTTACATAACCTTTTGTATATTTATGTAAAAATGTAATCGTATAAATGCCGAAAAATATTCTTTCTCTTAAAATAATTAGTATTAGTCTTTTTGTTTTGGCAAGCTGTTTATTTGGTTATAGTCAGGTAGATAAAGGGTTTTATCGTTTGGTTGATTCTGCCGATGTCTATCTTGATGATAATTCTGAAAAAGCATTAAATTTTCTCGATGGTATTCCAAAACCAGTAGAAAACTATATCCCCGGTAGAGTGACTGAATATTATTCCTTAAAGGCAATAATTCATGACGATTTTAATGAATTTACTAAATACTATCAATCCGCCAATTTAGCTATTAAATTTGCAGAAACCGAAAGTGAATTCTGTATTGCAGGGGAGGTTTGTGTAGCTATGTTTTCAAATTTGTATTTTATTGATAAGCAATCGTCTGCTTATACCTATTTGGATAAAGCACGTGAGTTTTACAAAAAGTGCGATAAGGCCTATGGCATGTTTGAAGTCGAACAGGTAGAGGCATATGCAAAATTTCTTGATAGTAAACATGAGGAAAGTAATAGCTTTTTACTAAATGAATTAGAGAATTATAAGGCGGTTACTGAAGACCCATATTACCATATGTTTGCCTTGTATATGATAACTTCAAATTATATTTGGTTGAATGATTATGATCAAGCTCACAAATACTTTAAGTCTTTTAAGGCCTTAGAGGGGAAGCCCTTGGTTACAAATTTAAATTACTTTGCTTTTGAGGGAGCAATAAATAGTAGTTTTGCTGATGTTTTTTTTAAGGCTAAACAATTGGATTCAACCCGGTTTTATTTGAAAGAAACGGGGAAAGTAACGGATTATTTAAGTGTAGATGTTCTAAAGGGTTACTATCGGCTTTACTCAGATTTGTATAAACATTTAGGCCGTATTGAAACATCTAATGTCTATATGGATTCTTTGCTTACATTTCAAAATCAATTATACGAAAAAAATATTGAGCATAGTATAGAAGTAAATGATTCCTATTTTCAAGAAGAATCAAATGTATCAGAACCAAAAAATCCAAATAGTACTGTAGGCAATGTTTTAGGTGGCCTCTCTGTCGTTATTTTACTTACGTTTAGTATATACTGTTTTGTTATCTATAGAAAACAAAAAAAGAAGTTGGAAGTCAATACTCTAGAAACTAGTAAAAATTTATCTTTTTTAAAGTCTAATAATGATCAGCTTGCTACAAAGGTTTTTGGTTTAGAGACTTATATCAAAAACTTAAAAAAAGAGGTAAAACAAATTTCGATTACCGAAGGTGTAGAGCATCAAAAGGAAAAAATAAAAAAATTATACAGAGATTTACATATTAATTCTTCCACCTTATTAGATAAAACGGATAGCCATTTGGAGTTGGTTAACGAATTTAATATTGAATTTTTTAATAAGATTAAAACGAATTATCCACAACTTAAAAAAACAGAAATCATTATTTGTTTTTATCTTCTTATGGGATTTACCAATAAAGAGATAGCCGTATTTTTAAATACTAGTATTAGATCGGTTGAAAGCAGACGTTATAGAATTTCTAAAAAAATAGAATTTAATAATGAAGATGAAACACTTATGGAATTTTTGCAAAATACTTTTGCTGATACTTTAAGTGGAAACACTCCAAAATAGGCGTTTTTAATAGATTTTTATAGAATGAGTATTAATTGCGTAGTCATTTAATGCTTGAGTTTTCTAGAATTTCATGATATTTGAATTGCTATTATTAATTCGTTAGTCTTGTTAAATTCTAATTAAATATTTAGTTTGAAATACTGGGTTGGTTGTGTTTCAAAATAGTTTTAATTAATTTACAAGATATTAAATTGAGGTTAATTAAGAACTTTTATAAGTTCTTTTGATTGAAGTGAAAAGGAGCCTAGTTTATTAGGCTCTTTTTTTTATAACGGAATATTACCATGCTTTCGTTTAGGTAGCTCTACTTTTTTATCTTCCAACATAGCAAAAGTTTTTAATAATTTACGCCTAGTATTTTTTGGAAGGATAATTTCGTCAATAAAACCGCGTTGTGCTGCTTTATAGGGGTTTGCAAATTTTTCAGCATATTCTGCTTCTTTTTCAGCAAGTTTTTCTTCCCGATTATTAGCTTTAGCAATTTCCTTTCTAAAAATTATTTCACTTGCTCCTTTGGCTCCCATTACAGCTATTTCTGCTCCAGGCCATGCATAGTTAAAATCGGCACCGATGTGTTTAGAGTTCATAACGTCATAAGCACCACCGTAAGCTTTTCTAGTAATAACGGTTACCCTTGGTACTGTAGCTTCGCTAAGGGCATATAAAAGCTTTGCCCCATGAACAATAATACCATTCCATTCTTGGTCGGTTCCGGGTAAAAAACCTGGTACATCAACTAAAACCAATAAAGGGATATTAAAACAATCGCAAGTACGTGTAAAACGTGCTGCTTTTCTTGAACTATTTACACCTAAAACGCCTGCGTAAGCCATAGGTTGATTGGCAATTATACCAATACTGCGCCCTCCTAAACGCGCAAACCCAACAATGATACTTTCGGCATAATTTTCATGAATTTCATAAAACGAATTTTTATCTATAATTCCAGAAATAACCTCACGCATATCATAAGGTTTGTTTGAGCTTTCAGGAACAATATTCGATAATACATCTCGAACCTCATCAATTAGTTTGAAGTCTAGTTTTTTAGGGGTTTCTGTATTGTTTTGAGGTAAATAGCTTAATAATTGCTTTATATCTTCAAGACAAGCAATATCATTTTCTGAAGTTTTATGAGCAACCCCAGATTTTGTAGCATGTGTTTCTGCTCCACCAAGTTCTTCACTAGTAACTTCTTCATTGGTTACTGTTTTTACCACATTAGGGCCTGTTACAAACATATAGCTTGTGTGCTGTACCATAATTGTAAAATCAGTCATAGCAGGTGAGTATACCGCGCCTCCAGCACAAGGTCCCATTACAGCCGATATTTGTGGAATTACCCCAGATGCTTGAACATTTCTGTAAAATATATCGGCATAACCACCAAGCGACCGTACGCCTTCTTGAATACGCGCGCCACCAGAATCGTTAAGTCCTATCATTGGAGCTCCAACCTTTACAGCCATATCCATAATTTTACAGATTTTTTCGGCATGAGTTTCGGAAAGTGAACCTCCAAAAACAGTAAAATCTTGGGCGTAGGTATAAACTAATCGGCCATTAATAGTGCCATAACCAGTTACCACACCATCGCCATAGTATATTTGGTCTTGCATACCAAAATCTGTGGTTCTGTGTGTTACTAAAGCGCCAATTTCTTCAAAAGAACCTTCGTCTAATAAATAATCAATACGTTCTCTAGCGGTTAGTTTGTTATTAGCATGTTGTTTTTCAATACGTTTTTTACCGCCTCCCAGTTCTGAAAGTGCTTTATGGTTATTAAGGTTGTCTATTTTTTTTTGTCTCGAATCCATATTTTTATGAATGTTGTTAAGTCGTTAGTTGTTGCCTCTTTTGAGTTGAATGAGACAGTAAACTGCCAACGGAATACTGGCTACTTTATAGGTAATCGTAATAACTTTTGGTCTTCAATATATTGTTTAACAGCTATTAATGCTGCTAATTTAGCTTCGCTTTCTGTTTCAGCTTTTAAAGCTTCTGGTGAGTAATAATTCTTTACAAAATGGGTGTCGAAATTCCCAGATCGGAAGGCCTCATGTTCGCATACATATTTGCCAAAGGGTAGGGTAGTTTCTATCCCTTTAACTTTATAGTTTTCAATAGCTTTAACCATCAGTTGAATAGCTTCTTCTCGTGTTTTGGCAAAGGTGATTAATTTGGCAAGCATAGGGTCGTAGTAAATGGGAACGTCCATACCTTTTTCATAACCATTATCCACACGAATGCCTTCCCCTTCAGGTAATTCATAAATATCCAAATGGCCTACGCTAGGTAAAAAATTATTGAGAGGGTCTTCGGCATAAACACGTAATTCTAGAGCATGCCCATTAATGTTTAAATCGTTTTGTTTTATTTGTAAAGTTTCACCACGTGCAATTTTTATTTGAAGTTCAACCAAATCGACACCAGTAATTAACTCGGTAACCGGGTGTTCCACTTGCAAACGCGTATTCATTTCTAAAAAGTAGAAATTATGGTCTGAGTCCAATAAAAATTCTACAGTTCCTGCACCTACATAATCACATGCTTTGGCTACTTTTATAGCTGCTTCTCCCATGTTGTTTCGCAATTGGGGAGATATAATACATGAAGGTGCTTCTTCTACTACTTTTTGATGGCGACGTTGAATACTACACTCCCGTTCAAAAAAATGTAAAACGTTACCATGGCTATCTGCCATGATTTGTATTTCGATATGTCTAGGGGAAGTCACATATTTTTCAATAAACACCGAGCCATCGCCAAAAGCAGAGGTAGCTTCACTTATAGCACGTTTCATTTGCGATTCTAAATCGGTTTCTTTTTCAACGACGCGCATGCCTTTTCCGCCTCCGCCTGCCGAAGCTTTTATTAATATTGGAAAGCCAATGGTTTTGGCTATCTTCTTAGCTTTATTTACATTGGTAATTGCTTTATCAATTCCAGGAACCATCGGGATATTATAAGTCTTAACTGCATCTTTGGCTGCCAGTTTACTTCCCATTATTTTTATAGCCTTGGATTTCGGACCAATAAAAATGATGTTATTAGTTTCGCATAATTCGGCAAAAGCAGCATTTTCACTTAAAAAACCATATCCAGGATGTATGGCATCGACATGTAATTGTTTTGAAACTTCAATAATTTTATCCCCTTTTAAATACGATTGGCTGGAAGGTGGCTCTCCAATACAAACAGCCTCATCTGCAAATTTTACATGGGGCGCATTCCGATCGGCAGTAGAAAACACAGCAACCGTTTTAATACCCATTTTTTGAGCCGTTTTCATAACTCTTATAGCAATTTCACCACGGTTAGCAACTAATATTTTTTTCATCTATAAATTGTTTTTTTACAAAAGAGCGTTATGAATCGAACTCAATTAGGAGTTGGTTTTTTTCAACAGGATCACCATTTTTAATAGAAATTGATTTTATGATACCCGCTCTAGGTGAGCTAATGCTATTTTCCATTTTCATAGCTTCAAGTATGAATAAGGTATCGTTTTCTTTAACTTCTTGTCCAACTTCAACATGCAATTCTAATATCAAACCAGGCATTGGCGCTTTTATAACGTCTATTTGTTTAGCTTTTTTAGCAGAAAGTCCCATGTCTTTTATTAACATGTCTAAAGCATTAGAAATGCTAACATTATAAGTATGATTTCTTAAGGTTACTTGATAGGTTTTAGTTTGGAAATCGGCTTCGGTTATTTTCGCATTAATGGATTTGTTATTTTGTAAAATATGAAAGTTGTTTTCTGAAGTTTTAAAAAGATCTAGGCTAGAAAGTTCACCTTCAGTGATATTGAAATCAAAGGAGTTATTAACTTTTACTTTAAAACATTTATCCATATTAAATAAGAAATGATATTCGTTCTAGTAAATATAAGTATAAAATAGAAAATAAATAAGTACTAAAAATAGTACCTTGGTTTAGTTGTTTATTTCTTTAGAAAGCAAAAATAGGGTCTAATACATAAAATAGATGAAAATCAATTTCATTGCACTAAGATGCGTTGTTGGAAAAAATACCCTTCTATTTTTTTAGTAGTTTTTAAATAGTGTTCTATAAATTAAGAGTAGGGAATATGGAGAGTATTGAATTCTATGATGCAACGTACTGCAATTAGTAGCATCTTAATACTAAAATATAAACTTTAGTATTAAAGATTTGTTTAGTAAAATTATTGAAGTAAACTGTGTTTTAAATGCAAAACAAGTCTATTTGAGTTTTATGGTTAATGTCTTGTGTTTTCCCTAGTTTACTAACGGAAATACTAATAAGCCATAAAGTTTATTAAAAAGTAGCGTTATTTAAATTTTAAATTGAGATCTATTTTGATGGATTTTAATGGCCTTTCTAGATAGGATAATACCTATAAATAAGGATATAAAAGCGCCAACCCAAATGCCGGGAACAAAGTCTATAAACAGGAAAAAATCGTAAGCACCATGAAATAGTATG
Organism: Algibacter sp.; assembly: GCF_039977455.1. Lineage (GTDB taxonomy): Bacteria > Bacteroidota > Bacteroidia > Flavobacteriales > Flavobacteriaceae > Algibacter_B. Next base: position 14,315 of record NZ_JBDWDG010000005.1, read on the forward strand.
GCCGAAAATAGTCCAATTAAGTTTAAAGCTATTTTATTGTTCGAAAATTTAGCTTTACCCATAAAATACCCCATTATGATACCAAAAGTAGCATGTGCAGGAACCGCAGTAAACGCTCTGGCTAGGGCAGTAGGCAAGCCTCCTTGTGTAACGTAAAAAATGTTTTCGGTGGCTGCAAAACCCATAGATACCATAACGGCATATACAATACCATCAAAAGGCTCGTTAAACGCTTTGTTGGATTGAGCAAAATATCTGATAATGATGTATTTGCTAAACTCCTCAATTAGACCAACAACAAAGAATGCTTTTATAAATTGTTCAAATATGCTTGTTTTGTTGGTTAGCGGTAAAACCATATCAAAAGCATAATATAAAATGGAAGTGATAATAATACTCACAATGGCTCCAAGCAGAAAGTTATAAAGAAGCAGTCTTCTAGGTTCCTTTTCATATTTATCTTTAAAATAAATGTAAAGAATAATAATAAAAACAGGAGCAATGGCTACAAGTAGTAAATTCATTTTATATGTTTAGTTATTGCATTTAAAACAAACTCGTAGTACGTTTTATTTGAAGGTACAAAATGGTTGTTATTGTTACCAATAGATTTAATAAGTGCTTTAAAGTCTTCAAAAGAAACTAGTTTTAAAGCTTCAACTTCCTCTTCTTGCTTTACCAGTTTGTCTAGCGATACAGGTAATTCGGCAATGAATGTATTATGAAATTCATTGTCAATAATACCACTTTCATAAGACTGGAAACATTCAAAAACGCCTATTTTATATAAGTCCTTTTCAGAAATACTTAAACCTATTTCCTCCTTCGTTTCTCTAATAGCTGCTTGTTTTACAGTTTCGCCAGCATCAATATGTCCAGCTACAGATACATCCCACATTAATGGACAAATGTTTTTTTTAGCAGAACGCTGCGATAGTAATATTTTAGAGTCTTTGGTGTAAAACCAAATATGTGCCGTATTGTGATAATACCCTTTAGCATGGATAACCGATTTTAACTCGGCTTTCCCTGTAGGTTTTCCATGGGCATCAACAATATCTAAATATTCGTCCATAAAGATAAAAAAGCCTCAATTAAGAGGCTTAAGTTTTATTTAAAATAGCTAAACGTTTCGCCGTCTTCTATTTTAAGTAGTGTTTCGTAAATTAACTTAATGACGTTTTCAACATCTTCTCTATGCACCATTTCTACAGTAGTGTGCATGTAACGTAATGGCAATGAAATTAATGCCGAAGCTACACCGCCATTACTATAAGCAAAGGCATCGGTATCGGTTCCTGTAGCACGCGATAAAGCCGAACGTTGGAACGGAATTTTCTTAGCCTCAGCCGTATCGGTAATTAAATCTCGTAGTTTTTGTTGTACCGCTGGCGCATAAGCCACAACAGGACCTTTGCCAATTTCTAATAAACCAGCCTTTTTAGGCTCAATCATTGGAGTCGTAGTATCGTGTGTTACATCGGTAACAATAGCCACATTAGGTTTTATGGTTTGTGTAATCATTTCGGCACCGCGTAAACCAATTTCCTCTTGTACAGCGTTGGTAACATAAAGACCAAAAGGCAATTCTTTTTTGTTTTCTTTAAGTAGTCTAGCTACTTCGGCAATCATAAACCCTCCCATGCGGTTATCAATAGCTCTACAAACAAATTTATCGCCATTTAAAATATGGAATTCATCTGGATAGGTAATAACACAACCTACATGAACACCTAATTTTTCAACATCTTCTTTGGTTTTACAACCACAGTCGATAAAAATATTATCTGGTTTAGGAGCTTCTTCTTTGCTTTTATCACGTGTGTGAATGGCAGGCCATCCAAAAACACCTTTAACAATGCCGTTTTTAGTATGGATGTTAACCACTTTACTAGGTGCAATTTGGTGATCGCTACCACCATTTCTAATCACGTAAATTAATCCGTTATCCGATATATAATTAACATACCACGAAATCTCATCGGCATGTCCCTCAATAACCACTTTATATTTTGCCTTTGGGTTTATAACTCCAACTGCAGTACCATAAGTATCTGTAATAAATTCATCCACATACGGTTTTAAATAATCCATCCACAGCTTTTGTCCGTCCCACTCATATCCAGTTGGTGCTGCGTTATTTAAATATTTTTCTAAAAAGTCCATAGACTTTTTGTTCAATATGCTCTTCTTTGTCATTTATAAAAATTTTGTACTAAAATAATAATATATTATCTATAATTGTTTTTTAATCTAAAGTTTTTGGACGCCTACCTGCCGGAAGACAGGTTACCTGAAAAAGGTCGGGCTTTTATTCATGAACCTAAATGTTCTTTGCAATCCCTAACGCCAGTGTTTGTTAGCTTCAGTTTTAAATTTAAAGTTGTTTTGTGTTTGGAGTGGGGCTTTCAAAAAAGTTAACGCACGTGTTATGCGAAACCTAAAATTCATTAACAGCTTTTTTGTTTGATATTACTCGTATTTATAATTCGAATTTTTATTAGCTCTCAATGCTATTTTACTGCATTATGGCACCCTTCAATTAATCATTTTTTTCAAAATACTCTTGGTTGGATACCGAGGCATCGCTTATTCTTAAACTTGCTGTCTTAAACCATACCTCGGCGTAATTACCATCGGCATATTGTTTTTTAATGTCGCCACCATGAGTTTCGGCTCCAGAACACCAGTTTTTGTTTATTTCGGGCGATTTTCCATTGGTTTGGTTGTAACAGCCTAATTTAAAAAATAAACCTTCGCCTGTGTATGCTTCTTGGCGTTCTACACCATCTTGCCCAAGGGGTACAAATAAGTTTTGAGTCTGTTCGGGAATGTCGGCAGTTGTAGTGTATTCAGATTCTAATAAGTTTTTTGTAAACGTTTTAGTTTTATGGCCTTTACTAGAAAACCTTAGTGTCATAATACCATTTACAACTTCTATTTCATAACTAAATTCTTCACCCAAAGCAATACCGTCTTTTGGTTCTTCGGGATACGTATTAGCCTCGGTGCCAACAACAGAAAAATCGTTTCCCCAAACGGCCGATGAATAATCCCATCTTCCAGAGTTATCATCCCCAGCTGTATTAATCTCATAATGCCAAAATACCGATCCTTTTGTATGTCCTGGGTATTTTTTGTAAAATATTTTTAGCGGTTCATTTTCGTGTTTATCGGCACTATGAATTTGCCCAACTACTACTGCATGTGTAGCCGCTACACGGGCATCGCCAGTAGCAGAAACATTCATTACTTTAAGCGTAGCTTCTAATTTATCGTTAGCTGTCTCTGGGTAGAACTTCTTCAACTGGGCTAATTCTGTTCTTGTATTGTTTGATGTGCCGTGGGTATCTCCTGCATTGGGCGCCTTAAAAACAACCCAGTTCGTATTGCCATCATTTTCAGTATAGAAAAAATCGTTATTCTCAAAATTTATAGCTTTACCAACATTAGAGCCATCACCTAAAATTAAGTTCCAATCCTTAAAAAAAGGAATAACCTCGCTAGCGTAAACACTTTTTTCTGTGTCCACAGGTTTTGTTTTTTTAACACCATTGTTGCAACTGCTAAATATTAAGATAGCACTAAAAACTAAACATGACGATAAGGATGCGATAAATTTATTATTCATTTTTTTATGGATATTATGTTAAGTTAAAATGTTGTTTTAATGAAGGTTGTCGATTTAAACAAAGTTATTGTTTTTTTTTATGGGATAGCTATGTGTCAAGATAATTTCATTTTTCTAGGGTCTCAATTATGATAAAATGAGTATTTTTGGCATAATAAATGTCCCATTATTTATTGCATGATTGACTTAAAATACATACTTATATTTTTCCCTGTCTTACTCTTCGCCCAAATTGACGAAACTAAGCGAGATTCCATATCTGAAAAGTATCTAATTATTAGTGGCGACTCGGTACCAAGAACCTCTATAGATTTAGATGAAGTAATGTTGCTTCATAAACTTAAGTTTAATAGTAAAAAGGATAGGATTAGGTATTTAATTTTGCGCCGCAAAACCATAAAAGTATATCCGTATGCTAAAATGGCTGCCGAACGTTTAGATTCTATGAATGCGCGCATGATGACGCTGACTAAAAACCGAGATAAAAAACGCTACACCAAGCGGGTTCAAAAGTATATTGAAGGTGAGTTTTCTGAAGAATTAAAAAAAATGACACGTACCGAAGGACAGATTTTGGTTAAACTCATTCACAGGCAAACCGGTGTAACGGCGTTCGAACTTGTTAAAGAGCTGCGAAACGGTTGGCGTGCCTTTTGGTATAATACGACGGCAAGTATGTTCGATATTTCTTTAAAACGTGAGTACGATCCGGAAAACGAAAAAGAAGATTATTTAATTGAAGATATTTTACAACGAAATTTTCAAAACGGACGCTTGGAACGTCAAAAATCGGCAATCGAATTTGATTTTTACGATTTAACCAATAAATGGGTGCATCAAAAAACTCCGGAATAAATGCGTGTTCAATCGCCATTAGAAGAAAAACTAAACAGTATTACCCATGCCTTTGGGGCATTGTTTGGTATCGTGGCCTTGGTTTTGCTTTTAACAAACAATACTAATAAAACAGATTGGAGTTTATTTAGTGTTATACTTTATGGGCTTTCTATTATTATTCTATTTTTAGCCTCTACCTTTTATCATACTGTAATAGAAGGGTCGTATAAACACTATTTTAGGATTGCAGATCACATTAGTATTTACTTCTTAATTGCCGGAACCTATACACCGGTTTGTTTAATTTCTTTAGAGAGAACTTTAGGGTGGACTCTTTTTTTTGTTGTTTGGGGTATTGCAGCTTTTGGTGTAATTTTAAAGTTGTTTTTTACAGGAAGGTTCGAGGTTTTCTCAACGTTACTATATTTAGTAATGGGCTGGCTAATTGTATTCGATTTTTCGAACCTTGCCACACAAATTGGAGAACCGGGCATTTTTTGGTTATTTGCAGGTGGTCTGTCTTATACGGTTGGTATTGTTTTTTATGTTATTGACAAAATACCGTACAATCATGTCATTTGGCACTTATTTGTTTTAGCGGGTGCTGTTTTTCACTTTTTAATGATTTTTGGTTATGTTATTTGATAAAATTAAAATTGTAGAGGCTAAATCCATAAAGGATTACCTTCAAATTGAAACCTTGGCAGATGTTATTTGGCGTGAGCATTATATTCCTATAGTTGGAAAGCCACAGATAGATTATATGCTAGAAAAATTTCAATCTGTAAAACCTATTTCAGAGCAAATCGAAAAAGGTTTCGCTTATTTTATTATACATTTTGAAGGCGTTTCAGTTGGTTATATCGCTATTAAAAAGGAAACGGATGCTTTGTTTTTAAGTAAGATTTATGTTTTGAGTACCCATAGAGGAAAAAAAATAGGTAAGGTAGCCATGGCATTTGTTGAGGATAAAGCTAAACAGTACAAGCTTAATAAAATACGGCTAACTGTTAATATTAATAATACTAATTCGATAAAAGCCTATGAAAAATTAGGGTTTTTAAATATAGGCTCCCTAGTTGCAGATATTGGAAACGGTTTTGTTATGGACGATTATGAGATGGTTAAACAAATTCCTTAGTAGATAGGAATCTCATCAAAAAAACTTAAATTTAATTTTTTAAGTAGGTATTGTATACGTGTTTTACATTTATCAAATTCCTGACTGCGCCGGAATATTACCCCTCAATAACCTCCTTGTATTCTTCAAAAAAGGCTTCAAACAAACTCATGTTTGTATTAAAGAATTCCATAACATCGCGCCAAGAATTTTTGTTATGTATGGATACTTTTTGCTCTAAAGGCACATAAATTCTAGAAATTTCTTTTTTATTTTCTAAAAAATATTCCTCGTCATAAATAGCTTCAGGAAGATAATCATCTAACAGAATCGATTTTAAAGCCACTAGTTTTTCCCAATATTTAATGCGGTGTTCCAAGTCGTCCTCAAGGTCTAGAGCTACCAAAGCGGTTCTATTATCAAAATGAAATTTAAAACTAAAGCCTTTTAATTTGGTATCATATAATACCCATTTCCGTGGAAACGATTTTCCAAAGCTAGTCCAAAATTCTTCTCGTAAACGTCTTGATTCTTCTTTACTAAACATTTAATTGGGTACTTGATACTAGTTAATTGTTTTTGATTACTGAGTTGTGCTTGCTAGTTACTGGTTATTTGGTATTAATAAACCAAAAACAAATAGCCACCAACTAATAACTAAATTAAGTATGCCACTGCAACACCTAATATAATCGAAATAAACTTCGAGAAATTAAACTTATGTCCTTCGCCACTTTCAAACAAAATGGTTGTCGAAATATGGAAAAATATACCAATAACTACAGCATTTATCATGTGAGCATAATCGACAAGAAATGTTGAGTTATGCGAAATCCAAGTTCCTAACGGGGTCATAAAAGCAAAAGCTATTAAAAAGCCACCAATATGTAATTTCGTATAGTTAGACTGCAATAAAAACATGGTAATTAAAGTCGCAATAGGTATTTTATGTACTAAAACGCCATACACCATATCATTATGGTCGTGAATAGAAAACCCTTCTAAAAAGCTGTGTATACACAAACTAATAAATAACAACCAAGGGAAAACGGTTTCGTTTTTATGTATGTGTACATGCCCATGTTCGGCACCTTTTGAGAATAATTCCAAAACTATTTGCAGCATAATACCGCACATAATAAAAAGTCCAGCAAGTTTGGTGTCTAAATGATGGTATACCTCCGGAAGTAATTCAAAAAGTGTTAACGCCAATAAAAAAGCACCACTAAAGGAAAGTAATAGTTTGGTATTCCACGATTTTTGCTTTTTGGTTATAACAGCCAAAATAAAACCTAAAACTACCGCCAATAAAGGTAAAAGAAACTTATTCATTCAAAGAAAATACAATACAATTTAAAATTCAATCTATAATAATGTGTAATAGTAAAAGTGATTTAGTGTCGATTATCGACCCACTTACTTAAAAATCATTACTAACCGTTCCGATGTTTTAGCGCTAAACTTTTTTAATTTATAGTCCCCAAAAACTTCCAATAAATACACGCCAGCCTGCTCAAAAAGCACTTCGAATTCGGCTAATGTAAAACCACGAACGCGCTCCTGGAAATTATACAATTTATCATTGGCCGTAAAAGTAATATCTTTTATAATATATCCATCTTCAACAAAGCGTTTTAAATGAAAATCTATACCATCAACCGTTTTAATTTCTTCGGGCACCAAATTATCAATAACAAACTCACTATTCATAAAATCTATAACCCCAAAACCAAATTCGTTTAACTCAGCTTTAATGGCTTTTATAGTTTTTAAATTATCGGCATCATCCTCAAAATACCCAAAGCTAGTAAACAAATTAAAAACCGCATCAAACTGCTTATGGTAAGGCTTACACATATTGTGTACATCAAATTTAAGCCGGTGGTTTTCAAACTGTTTAGCAAAATTAATGCTGTTTTCGCTTAAATCTACTCCCGTAACATCATACCCGATTTTATTAAGGTATAAGGCATGTCTGCCCTTGCCGCAAGCCAAATCAAGTATAGTGCCACCCTCCGGAATATTTAAATAATCCGTTAAAGTCTCCATAAAAGCTTGCGCCTCTGTATCGTCCCTTTCCTTGTATAAAATGTGGTAATATGGCGTGTCAAACCAAGAAGAAAACCAAGTCGTAGTGTTGTTAGTCATAGTATTATTTAGGGGTTACCACGCCCAAAAGCGTGGTCAGGCTTTTCGTTACAAGTCCGCGCACCAAAAAAGGTGCTGTGGGCTATCCACTTCAATCCTTAACCCGGATTTATCAATAAACGTTATGTTTGCCGCAAAATTACGTTATTTTTGCAATCTATTATTAGTAGAATAGACGAAAAAAATGGGAGAAAATTTCAATATGGTTGCCAAAACCTTATTTGGCTTTGAAGATTTATTAGCTAACGAGCTTACACAATTAGGTGCCATGCATGTAAAAAAGGGCGTGCGTAACGTTGCTTTTTCTGGCGATAAAGGCTTTATGTACAAGTGTAATCTTGCTTTACGTACCGCAGTTAAAATTTTAAAACCCATTCATTCGTTCAATGTAAATAACGAGCAAGATTTATATAATAAAATTTATGCTATGGATTGGTCGCAATATCTAAAGCCTACAGGGTCTTTAGCTATCGATGCTACTATTCATTCCGATTTGTTTACGCACTCGCTTTATATAGCGCAAAAAACAAAAGATGCCATAGTTGATAAATTTAGAGATACCGATGGCCAACGCCCAAACGTAGATCTTAAGTTTCCAGATGTTAAAATTAACGTGCATATCGACAGGCGTCGTTGTACTATTTCGTTAGATTCATCGGGCGATTCTCTGCATAAACGTGGTTACAAAACGGCAACCAACATTGCACCAATTAACGAAGTATTGGCAGCCGGTTTAATTATGTTATCTGGTTGGGATGGTCAATCCGATTTTATGGACCCTATGTGTGGTTCCGGAACCATGTTAGTGGAAGCGGCTATGATAGCCTGTAACATTCCGCCAAACCTAATGCGAAAAGAATTTGCTTTTGAGCGTTGGACAGATTGGGATGTGGAGCTTTTCGAAAAAATTGAAGAATCCTTACTTGGTAAAACCCGAGATTTCCATCATAAAATAATAGGGTATGATAAAGCACCAAGTGCCGTTTCCAAAGCCATAGATAATATTAAAAATGCCCAGTTAGAAGATTTTATCGAGGTACGCCACGAAGATTTCTTTAAAACGAAAAAACCGGGCGAAAACAAACTACACATGGTATTTAACCCGCCTTACGGCGAGCGTTTAAATATCGATATGGAAGAGTTTTATGCCAACATTGGCGATACCCTAAAACAAAATTACCCAGGCACCGATGCTTGGTTTATTACCTCAAACCTAGATGCTTTAAAACATGTAGGCTTACGTCCATCAAGAAAAATACAGCTTTATAATGCGAAATTAGAATCGCGTTTAGTAAAGTATGTTATGTACGAAGGCAGTAAGAAAGGTAAATACATGAACAAAGACTAAATTCCTGCGAAAGCAGGAATCTGTTAATGTTTTAGCTTGCCCAATGCGCTAGTAGTAGATATTAGAGGTGGCGTAGGGACGTTTCTTGTGGCCATTAAGCTAGAGCATAGTGATAACAGGACTTGTTTTCTAATTACTGCCAAATATTTTTGCGCTTATATCATTCGGCATTGCAGGGCCGGAATCGCCTTTTAACAAACCTGTTTCTGCTCTACTAAATAAAGATTGCATTATCAAGGACTTTTCTTTATCGTCAACGGCTGAGTCTTTAATTAATGATAGATAGACGTATGTCAATTGTTCTCTTTCCTCAGCATCTCTTGAGAGATGAAAAGAACTAAAGGCAACTTTATTTAATGCTCTTATGCCAAAGGCTAGAAATGAAATAAACGTAACATAGATAATAGACCATTTTATTGCACTTGTTTGTCCTTCTATAAAACTTAATAACATGCCTTCAGGTGTTAGCCATAATAGTAGGTACAATGTTACACAGGCAAATGATACTAAACCAACTAACCAATAAATTGCTTTCCAGCCTTCTCTATTTAATTTCGTGGCTCTTGTACTCCAATATTCTGCAGGTTTTTTTAATCTTAATAACTCCTCATAAGTATGTTCTAAATCATTAATTTTCTCTTTAGAAGCATTATCGAATTCAGTAAATTCTTGTTTAGAATTACCAAACCATTCTTGAAAATTTGTTTCTTTTTCGGTTTTTAATTGGTCAATTTTTTCAATGTAAATTTTGAATTCATCATTAGCAGATTTTAGATGTTCTGATAATTGAATTTCGCTTTCAGACAATTGGCTTCTTATATCATTTCTTAAACGACCAATTGATGATTTTTCCTTATTTCTTCGTTTTGTTAGTTCTGTATAATCTTTTAGTTCGAATTCATAAGCCAAAAGATTTCCAATCATAGAATCTTTATTGGAAATATTGTAATTTCCTGCAATAAAATTGTAAGCTCCCGAGTAATATTTAGGAACTTCTCTATAAGTTTTAATTAAAAAATCAGTTTGTGGTGCGTCGTATACAAAAAGTGTTTTACTATTCTGTATTTGATTTTTTTCCGAATTCCAAGAATTTTTTAATTGGCTTTCATCATAATTTGAACTAGCATATATATTAATGTATTTTTCTAGTTTTTTTCTGTATCCTATAAATTGTTTTTTGGAATCCTTTAATTCACTAGGAATATCTTCTCCAAACTTTTCCCATCCATCAATTTGTTGTTCAAAAAATTTGAAAATACTACTAAACCCAGTTAAAGTTTGGTCGAAGTCCGAATACGGATATTGAATATGTAAGTTTACTGAATTAAACCAATCAGAATGTTCGGAATCAGCAATTGTCTTTCTTATTTCTGTTGTAGTCATTCAGCTACTGTTTTTTTTGTTTTGATAACTTTATTAAATGCAAGTTAGAATTTTCCCACTAAATAATCAATACGTACTTATGCGTACTTATTAACAATAAAGAATCGTTTTTAGCTCATTATGTTCGCTTTACAAAAAAAAAGTGTGGCATAAACCACACTTTTAAAACTAAAATAATCTAATTAATGTCTACTTCGCATAAGCTCCCGAAGAATACGTTAACTCATAACTATGTGTATAAATTTCAAAAACAATCCCAAATGGGTCTTCGACATAGCACATTTTAAAAGGTTTGTCTTCAGGGTAATATTCTCTAATAGGCATACGTTGTTTACCACCGTAAGCTATTATTTTTTCTATTAGGTCTTCAATATTTGGGTCTTGTATACAAAAATGGAAAAGCCCTGTGTTAAAAGGATTAAATTCTGGCGCTTCTTTAACGCCATGCGGAAACGAAAATAATTCAACGCCAATACCATCGGAAGTTGCTAAATGCGCAATTTCAAATTCGGTCCAATCGTCGCCAAAAACATCAATACACATTTGGCCAATGGCGGTTTCTTTTTCTTTTTTAATTTTTGAAGGTTCCATAATAACATACCAACCCATAACTTCCGAATAGAATTTTACAGCTTCTTTTATATTTGGTACGGTTAAGCCAATATGCGAAAAGGACTTAGGATAATCTTTATTTGTTGTCATAATACATAATTTAGATTGCAAAAATATTCTATATTTGCTTAATAGGCAATAACTTACCTAAATGTAATATACGTTACTAAAAGAGTTAATTGTTGATTTTAAGTTAATTAAATGATTAAATATTGAAAAAAGAAATTAATTGCCCATTAAATTATACCATGAATTTAATAGGCACAAAATGGAAACCACTAGTTTTATTTCATTTACTAGAAGGTGGGTTGCGATCGGGCATATTACAAAAAAAAATACCTGGCATTTCTAATAAAATGTTTACTCAAACCTTACGACAGTTAGAAAAAGACGGACTAATTAACCGAAAAGTATTTCCGGTAGTGCCACCTAAAGTGGAGTATAGTTTAAGCGAAAGAGGGGCATCGTTAGAAGCAATTTTGAGGAGCTTAGATGTTTGGGGTATGGAAGATTGTAAACGCTAAGTAAAGGGCTGTAATATTAATAAAAGGAATTATGTCTTTTAAACACTCATTTAAAGCCGCCGTACATTGGAATCTTGGCGACAATGAAACCACAGCTAACCCAAAAGGTTTTAGTAGAAACCACGAGGTATCTATAGCTAATAAAAACACAACTTTAGAAGTATCGGCTGCCAAACCCTTTCGAGGGGACGATACGCGTTATAACCCCGAAGATTTATTGTTGTCGGCTTTAGCCTCGTGCCACATGATGTCTTATTTATATGTGTGTGCACAAAACAATATAGAAGTTTTAAGTTATGCGGATACTGCCGAGGCTATTTTGGAGGTTGAGCCATCGGGTAGTGGACATTTTAGTAAAGTAATCTTAAAACCTGTGGTAACTATAAGGCATGCTTCGCAATTGGAGTTGGCCAAAACGCTACATGCCAAAGCCAATAGCTTATGTTTTATTGCTAACTCTTGTAATTTTCCTGTAGAGCATCAAGCCCAAATAATAATAAAATAGGGGATTATGGTCTGTTTCTTGGTGGTGGTCTTGAGTCTTTATCTGGCTTAGTAAATTCCGTAGGTTTAGATTGTTTAACTTTTTTAAACAACGGAATTCTATACGCTAAAAAGTAACTGTAACTGGTGCCAATTCTACCGCTATCATAGGTTTTTCCGAACCCTGGAATGAATACGTTTTCAAAATTATCAGGAACCGTTTCGCTAACTAAAGCTTTTAATTGCAAATTTAAACCTATGTAAAAGTTGTTGAACAATTCGGCTTTCATACCTAAAATAATTTCTGCCCAAAACGCGGTTAACCCATTATATTCTTGATTTTCTTCAGAGGTGTATTGCGGCGCCCAATATTGATCGATACTATAAATAGTAAAACTATTTAAATCGTGACTAAAAGTACTTGCTCCAATACGAAAACCGGTATAAATCATGTTATCCATGTCCAACCAATTATCGTACATATTAAAATCAACACCGCCTTTAATATAGCTTCCGGAAGTTGTAATATCTAAATAATCGTTTATGGTGTTTTTTTCTTCAAAACCTAATTCGGCTGCTAGGTACATTTTTTCTTTTAAGCGATAATCGGCCATAATTTCAAAACCACTGTAATCGTCATCAAAAAAAGAACGCGCTAATTTACCTATGTCTCCACCTAAACGCAGTCCGTATTTTAGCTTTATTTTAGTGGTATCGTTTGCAGTACTAACAATGCTATCGTTTTGTGAATTTCCAGACACACAAAATAACAAAAAGCATATTAGGGTACTAATGCGAAATATTAAAGTGTGTTGTTGTTTCATCTTCTACAGATTGATTATCGGTTAAAGGTTGTCTAGAAAGTATCCAGTTATCGTCATCCTCAACTATGGTAAGGGTTACGTTTTTAAAAATAGTTTTATATCCACAGGCACGCGATACGTATACTTCCTCTCTGCTATAGTTTATAATGATTCGATCTTGATTGCCGTCAACATAATCATCCGTATCATCATCGGGTGTATCATTATCATTCACCGAAGCATCATTAATAAGTATATATTCAGTGGTATTATCGGTTGTTTTTAGGGGTAAAACAACATTGTCGGTATCTGTAAAAAAATAATCAGACAAAATTTCATCATTATCGGCTCCAATAACTACTAAATCGAACACATTTTTTTGAATGTCAGAATCAGCAGCATCTAAAAAATCAATGATTAACCGTGGAGTTGTAGGTGTAGCATCCGGACAAATATCATCGCGTTCGCAACTATAATTTCCAACTATAATTAGAATAATAAAAAGCAGGCTTATTTTTTTCATTGAAATTTATCTTCTTTCCAAAAGTACAACATTTTCCACGTGAAAAGTTTGTGGAAACATATCTACAGCTTGGGTTTTAATCACCTTATATTGGGCGTCCATTAAAGCTAAATCTCTAGCTTGCGTAGCGCTATTACAACTTACGTAAACGACGCGCTTTGGAGCAATGTTTAATATTTGTTGTACAACATCTTTATGCATACCATCCCTTGGCGGATCTGTAATAATAACATCTGGCTGCCCGTGGGTTTCAATAAACTGGCTGTTAAAAACCTGTTTCATATCGCCAACAAAGAATTCAACGTTATTTATGTTATTTAATTGTGCATTTTCTTTAGCAGCAGTTATAGCGTCGGGTACAGATTCTACACCAACAACTTTACTGGCTTGTTTAGCAACAAATTGAGCAATGGTTCCGGTACCAGTATATAAATCGTAAACCAATTCGTTTCCTGTTAACCCCGCAAAATCTCTTGTTATTTTATAAAGCTCGAAAGCTTGGTTAGAGTTGGTTTGGTAGAACGATTTAGCATTAATTTTAAACCTTAAGCCTTCCATTTCTTCAAAAATATGATCGTTACCCTTGTAGCAAATCACCTCTTGATCGTAAATGGTATCGTTAGCTTTTCCGTTAATGACATATTGTAAAGACGTAATCTGCGGAAAGGTTTCTGCTAAAAAGTCTAGAATTAATTCGCGTTTAGCTTTGTCGTCCTTAAAAAACTGAATCATAACCATAACATCGCCAGTGGTAGATGTTCTAATCATCATGGTTCTTAATAATCCGGTTTGGTTTCTAGTATTAAAGAACTCTAAGTCGTTATCAATAGCAAAGGCTTTTACCGCGTTTCTAATGGCGTTTGAAGGATCGGCTTGTAAATGGCATTTTTTGACATCTAAAATTTTATCCCACATTCCCGGAATATGAAAACCTAGTGCGTTTCTATCGCCTAAATCTTCATCAGATTGAATTTCCTCAAGTGTTAACCAACGGCTATCACTAAACGAAAACTCCATTTTATTTCTGTAAAAATACTGCTCTGCCGAACCTAAAATAGGTGTAATCGCTGGCAACTCAATATGTCCAATACGCGTTAAGTTATTAGTTACTTCTTTTTGCTTATAAAATAACTGATGCTCATAGGCCATATTTTGCCATTTACAACCACCACAAGTTCCAAAATGAGAACATTCTGGTTCAGTTCTTTTATCTGAAAGTTTATGAAATACCGTGGCTTTACCTTCGTAATAGGCCTTGCGTTTTTTAAACGTTTGTACATCTACCACATCGCCAGGTACGGCATTGGGAAGGAAAATTACTTTTCCGTCTGGTGCTTTTGCTATTGTTTTTCCTTTAGCGCCAGCATCAATAACTTCTACGCTTTCAAAAACTTGTTTTCTCTGTTTACTTCTTCTTGACATGCTGCAAAAATAATAATAGCACGTTATAAAATCGGATTTATTTATATTAACTTTAAAGGAAATAATAATTCTTTTAAAATAAAATGAACCTATTTGGTTTTTTAAGGCCTTTAGAGAAGTATAAATAGTGTAAACGCACCAGAAAGAATTATGAACTAAAGGAAGGATAACTTAGGCTTTTTGATTGAAATTTTATTATTCAATGCAATTCAAAGACATCCAAAACGGAAACAGGTGCTTAGTAGGCTATTTTATGAGTAGAAATGTGCGTTAAGAGAGATTGGTGGGGTATTAAATGTTTCTAGAGGAATTATTAAATTGAGACTATTTCAGGCTAGAGAAACACTAAAACAAATTTTAAAATCTTAGAACTTATGAAAAGTGATAAAGAAAATATTGATGCGTTAATAAAAGAAAAATTAACCGAAGAGGAAGCCAAATTCTATGAAGATTTGGATGAGCAGAATGTTATTGAAATGATTTTTGGCTTATTTCAAGGAAAAAATAAATGGCTTTTAATTTTAATGAATGTGGTTACGGTAATATTCTTTGGGTTTTTTATTTACTGTATCGTGCAATTTTTTATTGTTGAAACTACAAAGGAATTATTAAAATTTGGATTGGGAAGTATAGTTTTTTTACTAGGGATAAGCATGTTAAAAATATTTGCTTGGATGCAAATGGATAAAAATGCAATTATTAGACAAATTAAACGATTAGAATTACAAGTATCCTCATTAGCTGGACGAATTGCTGATTAAAGTTGTCTAGTTAATACCTATGTGAAAAGCTATTTATGTTTTGGATTGAAATAGGTAGCCCACAGCCTAACGGAGGAAGTGGGAGGACATGCATTGAAACATTAATGTCTATAAATTCAAAAATTTAAAATAAATAAAAGCCCGACCATTATGGTAACCTGCCTGTCGGCAAGCAGGCGCCCAAAATAAGGTAAACTAAGGGCAAAAGAAAAGCCGCTAAAGTTGGGGTACTAAGCAGCTTGCCATTAAATAGAGGTTAAGTATTTATATATTTTTAAATTTAATAAGTGTTTTTCTAATGATTTAATTATTTCTAGATACTTATAAGACACATAAGCATTTGAAAAGTCACATATTTTGTTTTTTTTTAATTAATTTCGCTACTCCTAGGGATGATTTCTCTCCCACGCTGAATTTTCGAGACTTTTCGAAAGGATAAAGGTGCAGAAGGAATTGCATATTTTTAATGTTTAAATTTTTTTAAAATGGCAATTTTAGACCAATTAACTTCGCAACAAGCGATAGATTTAGAAAACAAGTATGGTGCACACAATTACCATCCGTTACCTGTAGTTTTAAGTAAGGGAGAAGGTGTGTATGTATGGGATGTAGAAGGCAAGAAATATTACGATTTTTTATCGGCATATTCAGCAGTAAACCAAGGGCATTCTCATCCAAAAATAGTGAATGCTATGGTGCAACAAGCGCAAACTTTAGCTTTAACTTCAAGAGCATTTCATAATGATATGCTTGGTAAATATGAGAAATTTGCTTGCGAATTTTTCGGATTCGACAAGCTTTTGCCAATGAATACGGGGGCTGAGGCTGTAGAAACTGCTTTGAAACTTTGTAGAAAATGGGCGTACGAGGTAAAAGGGATTGATGAAAATAAAGCTGAAATAATTGTTTGTGAAAATAATTTTCATGGACGTACAACGACTATAATTTCGTTTTCAAACGATCCTGTGGCACGTAAAAATTTTGGTCCATATACCAACGGTTTTATTAAAATTGAATATGATAATATTGAGGCTTTAGAGGCGACTTTAAAAGCCAATAGTAATGTAGCTGGTTTTCTAGTAGAACCTATACAAGGTGAAGCAGGTGTATATGTTCCTAGCGAGGATTACCTAACAAAAGCAAAAGCACTTTGTGAAAAGTACAATGTATTGTTTATTGCTGATGAAGTTCAAACTGGTATTGCCAGAACAGGACGTTTGTTAGCTACTTGTGGTAACTGTAGTTGTGAAACTAAAAATTGTGATAAAACACCAGATGTAAAACCAGATGTTTTAATTCTTGGAAAAGCCATTAGTGGTGGTGTGTATCCTGTATCTGCTGTTTTGGCAAATAATAATGTAATGGACGTTATTAAACCAGGAAACCATGGTAGTACTTTTGGAGGGAATCCGGTGGCTGCAGCAGTAGCTATGGCGGCATTAGAGGTTGTTAGAGATGAGAATCTTGCAGAAAACGCGTATAAGCTTGGGAATTTATTTAGAAGTGAATTAAATGACTATATAAAAACCAGTAACATTGTTAATTTAGTTCGAGGTAAAGGCTTGCTCAACGCCATTCTTATTAATGATGATGAAAACAGTGATACGGCTTGGAATATATGTTTAGCCCTTCGCGATAATGGCCTACTTGCCAAACCGACTCATGGTAATATTATTCGCTTTGCACCACCGTTAGTTATGACTAAAGACCAACTATTAGAATGCGTTAGTATTATAAAGAAAACATTAAAACAATTTGAGAATTAATAAATATTTATGGAGCAAAAATCGGCTTTTGAAAGCTTTGAATTAGAAATAGGCGACGAAATTAAAGGACTATTAAAGGAAACATCGTCATGGACATATTTTTTATCAATGCTAGGTTTTATAGGTATAGGTTTTATGGTAGTTTTCGGGTTGTCTTTTAGTGCTATAATGAGTAGTGCTGGTGGCTTTGGAGAAAATAATCCTTATGAAAGCTTAGGGTTTTCAATGGGGTATTTTGGTTTAATTTATTTAGTTTTAGGGCTAGTTTATTTTTTTCCAGTGTATAATTTATTTAATTTTTCAAGAAAAATGAAAAGTGCAATAAAAAGTACTAACAACGATGATTTTAAAGTTGCTTTCACAAATTTAAAATCGCATTATAAATTTATGGGGATTTTTATGTTAGCCATTATCTCAATTTATGTGTTAATATTTATTGGCGCCCTTTTTAGTACAGCATTTTTATAATACGTGTTTTTTAAATGTTAAAAAAGAAAAGCGACCAATTGGTCGCTTTTTCTTTTTTCGCTAAGTTTTATTTTTAATTATTGGTTTTGGTATTGATCCATCATCTCTTGCGATTGTCTCAACATTTCGTCCCAACCAATTGTAGATATTTGATAAGCCGTATAAAAAAGGTATAGAATGTTTATTACTAATATTACTAAAGCTACTGTTTTTGCGGTATCCATTGCTTTTACACTTGCAGGGTCAAAATTTTCAGGGTTAAGTTTTGCTTCTTTTAATTTGCCAGCTGCAATAAAAAAGGAGATACCTGCTAATATAAATCCAAAACCGCCCATACAGCAGCATAAAAGACCTAAGATTGCTAATACGTAAACTAGTGTTGGATTTAGTTTTTGTTGTTCCATGTGTTAATTTTAATTAATTATTTTTATAAGGTAACTCGTTATAATTGTTACTACAGTTAAAATGGCTAGAGTTCCAATTATTTTATTTGAATGTTTAAATTTAAAGAAAATATTTATTCCTATGATTAAAAACAAAGTAATTAAACTATAAATTGCAGGGTACATGTGGAAAGCCTCAACAAATTCACCTCTAAATATTAGTGCTATTGCACGTTGCATACCACAACCCATACAGTCTACTCCTAAAAGTTTTTTATTTAAACATGGTAACATGTACTCTTCCATAAATTATAGATATAATAAGGCTAAATTACTAAAAAAGCGATTCAAGAAAACGCGTAGGCTTATTTAATTTCTGTTATTAACCACAATTCTTTTGCTTATTATCTGATTTCCTAATAAGTCAATTTTAACAACATAAACACCATTGCTAAGTCCTTTTGTAGAATAGCTGATTTCTGATATGTTTGATGAAATAATGTGGTGTATAACTTGTTTTCCAGATACGTCATATAGGCTGAAAGAATGCATGTTTAAACTGGTTGGGTTTAGTACACTTAGTTTTGAAATGTTATTATTTTGGGATACCTTAAATTCGTTAAGTCTCTGTTTTGAAGTGCTTAAAACCGTATTAGTCTTTGTGAATGTCACTTCAAAACGATGGTTGTAAACGCCTTTGTTTAAGTTTACATTAAAAGTGTCTTTTACAATATTGGTATAGGTTTTAGTTTCATTATCATAGATAAAGATAGTGACATCCTCAGGAACATCTTTTAATTCGTGTATAGTTATGTTGAAAATGGTATTGTTTTGTGAAGCTTTTAAACCTAAAGCTAACCTTGTGTTTTCGTTGTAATTGATGGATTTAATAACTAATTCTTTTTCACTTGAAATTAGATAAGCATCGTCAGCCAAAGTGTTTATATTTTCGCCATCAAAAAATTTATTAAAAACATTGTTATTTGGTGTGCCTGCTCTAAAAGCTATAATGTTTTCTTTATAAAATGTATTGTTTATAAATGAGTGCAACTTAATTTCTGGAATTATAGTGGGGTTTTCAAAAATAGATTTATAATCTACACCATTGTGCGATATCGGAATGACCTGAGAACTACTTTTGTTTTTTTTAATTGAATTTTTATAAAATACAGCACCGTTTCCTGAAGTATTAGAATCTTCAGGGAAATATATACGCATAGAATTATCAAAAGTTACATTTCCACCACCAGAAGTTGGGTCACTTTGTATTAAAAATCCTTGACCAACCGCTGCATAGCGTCTAGCGTTATTTGATCCATAATCTATTGTGCTTATTTTAGTTGTTGTGTTATCACTACCATCGTTAACATTGTAAGTTTTAAAAGTAGCTTTTACATAAGTCCCGTTATCTGCAAGGTCGCTTAAATCACCAGGTGTATATGTGCCATATCCACCTTCATAATCGGCTAAGTAATGTGTATTTGTAATTTCTTGCTCCCAAAAAAATATTTGATTAGTTAAATTTGCTCGGTTGGTAGGAGAGTTTACAAAAAATAATTTTAAATCTAATGCCGAGGGATAAGGGTTTCCTGTTAAAGTTACAACAGTACCAGGTGCTCCAGAAGCTTGGTCGTCATTACCATCAAAATCACAACTTACAGTAATTGTACCATTGTTTGGTCTACCTCTAAAATCTAAAACATTATTTGGATTAGGGCTTCCTTTTAAAGTAAAACCATAACCCGTTTCTGCATTTCCTGTGTCAAGAATTTGTTTCCAACTCCAGTATCCTTCACCATCACGTAATGTGTAAAGCCAGACCTTAGACAACTCAGTTGCCGTGGCTTCGTAAGCTGTTGTAAATGCATAAGGTGTTGAAGTTACATTTTCTAGAACTGTTTCATCGGCTGGATCATGAATATTACTTCCATTAAAATTTACATTGTTGTTTATAGAGGTATCTGATACTCCAACTGGCGAACAAAAATAATTGTATTCATATACACCGGTTGTTTGGTTTTGATAAATAGAAAGCTTCCCTAAACCTGAGTTGGGGTTATTTGTATCTTGAACCAGTTGAGCGTTTCCTCTAAAATACAAGTTTGAATTTGCAGTTTCTAATTTAATATCGTCGGTAACAAATACCACTACATCTTTAGCAAAAATGGCGGTGTTATCATCAACATATAAATCTTGTGCAAAGGTAGAACTGCAGAAAAATAAGAATAAAAATAATTTTTTAAACATTAGTTTTTGGAGGTAAACTTTTTACAACAAATATATGTTTTTTATCATTTTACAAAGCCAACCATGTTGGTTTTTAGTACGATTAATTTAAATTAAGGTGTTTATAACCTGTAATGTCTGTGGTGAAATGTTTTTTTTAATGTAATATTGTGGGTTAAATTATAAAACTTAAAAGGCATGAAATATATAAATTACATTTTAATAATTATTGGTGCTTTTGTTGCTATGTATGCTAAAACAGGAACCAGTCAAAATCAATATATTTTAATTGGTGGCATTGTTTTACTTATGATTGGCGTGTATAGAGTGTCTAGAAATATACCTAGTAGGAGTAATGAAGAACAAGACAATAACGATGAAAATAATTAGTCATGGCATTTAAATTGGGTGATTATGTTTTGGTTTTAGATGAAGATTTATCTGGTGTAATAACGGGTATCAAAGGAAATACTATTTCTATTGAAACTGAAGATGGTTTTTTACTAGATTTTGAAGCTCATGAATTGGTTAAACAAGATAAGCAGGAGTCTATAGACAATCAGATATTTTTAAATTCTAATATAGAGGCAGTAGTTTCAGAAAAAGAAACGGCTAAAAGAAAAAATCAACCTAAAATAAAAGCTAAGGATAGGTTTCAACCCACTATGGAAGTAGATTTACATATCCATCAGTTGGTAAAATCATATCGCGGTATGTCTAATCACGATATGCTTACTCTACAGTTGGATACAGCAAAACATAAACTGGAATTTGCTATTAAAAACCGCATGCAAAAGGTTGTTTTTATACACGGTGTGGGTGAAGGCGTTTTAAAAATGGAGCTCGAATATTTATTTGGCCGATATAGCAACGTAAAGTATTATGATGCCAATTACCAAAAATATGGTTTAGGAGCTACCGAGGTTTATATTTACCAAAATGTGGTTAAGTAATTAAGGGAAATCTGGTGTTACTGTTCTAGAATCCGTTGTGTTACTATCGTCTAAGGCGCCAAAATCAAAAACATCTAAAGAGATTAACTCTAAATCAAAATTAGATATTTGTAAGGTTACCAAGTAGGTTTGATCGATGGTATGCTCTCTGTAAGCAGTGGCAGGAACCGAAGTTTTTATTTCAGCATTTAAGTAATCGGCTATTTCACTCGTTGTGAAATCGTTGGCTGGATTTTGATCTTGACTATCATTTTCTTCATCTCTTGTGTTAACGCCATCGCCATCATCATCAGGATCTAAATAATCTGGAGTTCCATCGTCGTCGGTGTCTTGTGCATCACTTAAATCTTCATCGCCATTTGGGTCTGGGGCTTCGTTTTTAGTTAAAATATTATCGCCATCATCATCGGCATCAATATAGTTTGGGATACCATCGCCATCGGTGTCATCATCCTCATAGTCGCCATTACCATTTAAGTCTTCTAATTCAGCAGGTATTCCATCATCGTCATCTTCTGTTAACACCGTTTTTAAATAGGCGCTTCCACTTGTACTTTCAATGTCCTGAGTTATTTTTACTTCTGAGCTAGGTATCACTTCACAAAACAAATCGCTTGGTAGCGAAGCGTTGCTGTAAGTCCTGTAATTAAAAGGGTTTGTAGTACTAATAGTATATGTTTTTTCAAATACACCAGTTTCATCAACAGCTAGTATGTCATCAATACTAACATTAGTTAATTTTAATGATAAAGATTCCGAAGGGTCGTCTTTAGTTTTATAAAAAACCAAATCGTCGCCACCTTCACAGACTTCAAAACTATCTTCAAAATCTAATTCGACTGTTATTATATCTCCATCATCACAACCATTTAGGGCTATTAAGCTTGAGGCGATTAAAACAAAAAATAACTTACGCATGGTATCTAGGTTTTTAGGCAAAAATAATAGAATTGATATTTATAACGTAGCAATCCGAAATAAAGTTCAAAGCAATATCTAAATTTTGTTGTTAGGATTTTGGTGTTTTATCTTAAATGTCTAAAAATAAAAAGATTAGATTAGTCTTTAGATTGGTTTTTAAAGAAAAAATTATTTGCTTTAAAAACCTTAAAACCTAAACTTTAAAAGTTATGATTGCTAATCGTTTTATTTCAAGTATTTTTGAATTTTAATTTACAGTTTAATGAAGTCAGTTTATTTTGATAATGCAGCAACTACACCATTGCGTGAAGAGGTAATTCATGTAATTTCGGAAGTTATGAAAACTAATTTTGGAAACCCATCATCTTCCCACAGTTTTGGTAGGGCATCAAAAGCATTAGTTGAAAAATCAAGAAAAGCAATTGCTCAGAGTTTAAATGTTTCGGCGGGAGAAATTATATTCACTTCTGGCGGTACCGAAGCCGATAATTTAGTTTTAAATAGTGCGGTTAAAGAT
Source organism: Algibacter sp. (assembly GCF_039977455.1). Lineage (GTDB taxonomy): Bacteria > Bacteroidota > Bacteroidia > Flavobacteriales > Flavobacteriaceae > Algibacter_B. The sequence goes on from NZ_JBDWDG010000005.1 coordinate 37,144, forward strand.
TTGGGGGTAACCCATATTATAACCACTAAAATTGAACATCATGCCGTTTTGCATACCGTTGAAAAATTACAAGCGGAAAATGATATAACTATTAGCTATCTGAACATACAACCAAATGGCCAAATCGATTATAATCATCTAGAACGATTGTTGCAAAAAGATGTTAAAACCTTAGTGAGCTTAATGCATATTAATAACGAAATTGGAACTGTTTTAGATATTAAGCAAGTAGCCGATTTATGTAAAATGAATAATGCTTTATTTCATTCGGATACTGTTCAATCTATTGGTCATTATAACATCGATTTACAGGAGCTTCAGGTTGATTTTATGGCTGCTGCCGCACATAAATTTCATGGGCCGAAGGGCGTTGGTTTCGCCTTTATTAGAAAAAACTCAGGGTTATTAAAACCATTGATTGTTGGAGGCGAGCAAGAGCGAGGGCTTCGAGCAGGAACCGAAAGTGTGCATAATATTGTTGGCATGGAAAAGGCATTGCTAATGGCCAACGATAATTTAGAAAAAGAAACACAATATATTAAAGAATTAAAAAGCTATTTTATTGAGAAGTTAAAGGAGACTATTCCTAATGTGAGTTTTAATGGGAGTTCTAATGATTTTGATAAAAGTACCTATACTTTAGTAAATGTGTGTTTGCCAATTGGTCCTAAAAAGGCAGCAATGTTGCTGTTTCAATTAGACTTAAAAGGTATTGCTTGCTCTAAAGGAAGTGCCTGCCAAAGTGGAAGTTCGCAAAAATCGCATGTATTATCGGAAATTTTAAGTGATGAGGATTTAGAAAAACCTTCTATTCGTTTTTCTTTTAGTGTTTTTAATACAAAAGAAGAAATCGATTATGTTGTTGAAGTTTTAAATGCTTTTATAGACTAGTTAAAATTTCATAGTCGTTCTGACATTAAAAACTCTTGGTGTTAAATAATTGGGAATTGCAAATTGAGATTTACTACTAATATCTCTCACCCAAGTGTTTGTTATAGAGTTTTGTACATCAAAAAGATTGAATATTTCGAAACCAAAAGATAAGGCTTTAAATGATTTTTTCCATCCTTGATCAAAACGTTTATTAGTATCAACTAAAACATATTGAAGTCCAAAATCTGCACGTTTATATGACGGTAATCTGCTTTGATATAAATAAGGATCTGCATAACTAGGTGAACCACCAGGTAGGCCAGTATTAAATACCATATTAAGGTACATTTTTAAATTTGGCATATTAGGTACATAATCTTGAAAAAGAGCAGCGAATTTTAGTCGCTGGTCTGTTGGTCGCGCAATATAGCCTCTATCATCAATATTTTCTTCGGTTTTTAAATACCCAAAACTAAGCCATGATTCTGTACCTGGAACAAACTCCCCATTTAAACGTAAATCTAAACCATAGGCATAAGCTTTGGCGTTATTGTTTGCGGCATAACGAATTCGAACATTTTCTAGGGTATAAGCATTAACATCGGTTAAATGTTTATAATAGACCTCAGAGGTTAATTTAAAAGGGCGATCCCACATTTTAAAGCTATAATCGTTTCCTAAAACCAAATGAAATGATTTTTGTGCCTTTACATCTGGTTGTACAACGCCACTAGCATCACGAAGTTCTCGATAAAAAGGTGGTTGGTAGTATAAACCTCCTGCGACTCTAAAAAGCATATCTTTTTTCCAAGATGGTTTTATGGCAAATTGAGCACGTGGACTAAAAACAATTTGATTTGATGCTGAAATACCATCTCCACTTACAGACCAATTATGGGCACGAACACCTGCATTATACCAAACATCACTACTTCCTAAAGTGCTACGTTTACTCCATTGCCCGTAGGCTTGCAAACGGTTTATTTGTGTGTTGTTTGTTGCCCTAACATTTTGAAAAGGTACTAACGGACCAGTAAAGGGCTCGTAAGGCTGCTCGTTAGTAGTTGCTTTTGGAGGTCTTAATGAAAATCCAGCAGAGTCAATAGTTTCCCATTCTACCAATCGGTCTCTAATGTCTTCATTAGTAAATTTTACAGACCATTCAAAACGGTTATCGTTCACATTAAAATCCCCTTTATGCTCAATAGTGGTTATTAATGCATCTAAGTCATTTCTTCCGTGGTTTAATTGGCTACCAATACCTTGGCTAAATTCAACTTCACCTAAATTTTCATCTCCAATATTGCTATTTACTTCTCCTAGGCTATATTGCGCTAAAATGTCGAAATATTCTTCTTCTGTTGTATGGTATGTGGAGGCTATTAATTGTAATGTTAAATCGTTATTTACAAAATAAGATCCTTTAAATGCGCCAAAAAGTGTTTGGTACCTGTCTTTTTCTTGCCCATCATAAAATACTAATAAGGCCACAGGTTCGCTTAAGGTTCCGAAGTTAGTTTGACGCGTTTGTGGTTCAAAATCATATTTATTTATGGAAGCACTACCTAAAAAACTTAAATGAAATTTATTTGAAAATTTATAAGTAAAATATCCTTGTGCATCAGCAAAAGTGGGTTTAAAATTGGTTTCGGTTTCTTTAGCGTTAACAAGTAAACTGTTATCGCGGTAACGAACACCAACGATACTCGTTAATTTTGAATTTTTACTAATATTTTCAACTGAAAGACCTCCACCAAGTAAACTTAAATCGGCATTAATTTCAAAGTCATACGGGGTTTTATAGGTAATATCTAAAACCGATGATAATTTATCACCATACTTAGCTTGAAAACCACCAGCAGAAAAATCGACGTTTTGCACCAAATTTGTGTTTACAAAACTAAGACCTTCTTGTTGTCCTGAACGGACTAAAAACGGGCGATACACTTCAATACCGTTAACGTAAACTAAATTTTCATCATAATTTCCACCACGAACGGAATATTGTGTGCTAAGTTCATTGTTATTACTAACTCCTGGTAAGGTAAGTAGTAAGTTTTCTACACCAGCATTAGCTCCAGGAATTTTTCTAATAGCATCTGGTTTTAAGGTTATTATGCCTTCCACTTCTTTGCGTCTATTACTATTTACAATAACCGTTGCTATTTGTTCAATAGTTGTACTCATTACGGGATTAAACTCTAAGTTTTCACCATTTTTTAAATTGAAAGTGCTTACTATTTTTTTGTGAGAAATATGGGTAAAGGCTACCGCTATATCTATACCAGCAGGAATTGTTAAAGTATAAAAACCATTGGCATTTGTTTGTGCGCCAGAAGTTTCTGTTTTTATATTTACGTTTTCAATGGGCTGATTTTTTTCATCTAAAATAACACCTCTAAGCGTTGCGTTTTGGGCAAAACTAAACGCTAAGGTTAGAAAAAATAGGATAGTGGTTAGTAGTTGTTTAGCCTTCAATTGTATAAAATTTATTTTCTGTAAAAGAACGTTTCAAAAGTAGAATTATTTCCAACATTATCGGTAACAATTACTTTTAAATTGTTTTTAGTATCTGTAATTATGCTATCATTAAAATCATAAGTAAGCGTATTTTTTTTGTATTCATACTCCATTAAAATCCATTTTCCGTTTATAGAAGCCCTAAATTTCGATATGCCAGAGCCTTCATCAATAATTTTTATTTTTAAATAACGATACTTACTTAACCATTGTTTGTCTTTAAAATTTACTGCAGAAACTTTAGGCTTTATAGTGTCCATGGTTAATGCAAAAGTGCCAAGTTTTTTTGTGCTTGCCGTAAGTAAATCACCTTTTCTTTTTGTAGACGTGTAAGCAGGATAATTTTTATAGCCAATTAATCTGGCAATATATAGCTTGTTTTTGTCTTCGTTTGTAAACCTGCTAACATCATAAGTAATATTGAAATTCTTTTTGGTAGGTTTAATATCCTTATGAAGTTTCAGGGTATCGTTTTTTACTTCAAAATCCATATAAAAATCCTCATAAAAGGTGTCTTTATAAAAATCGACGGTTACGTTTCCTGCTTTTAAATTAGTGGATTGATTGGCTTTAATGTAAAAAGGTGTTGTATGTTTTTCTTTTGGTTTAGAAACGCTTTGTTTGGTACCTTTAATATGTACAGTTATCCAGGATTCATTATTTTTAAAATCGGCTACTCTAATTTTATATACCGAATAGGTGCTGTCTTCTATTTTAATAACGCCATCATTTAACACCGATTTAAAAAGGCTTAACGGATTGTTTTTTTTGAATAATTTTTGAACCCGTTGCTTTTTGGTTGTAAAATGTTCGTAATCTATAAACTGGTTAATATGTTTGGTTTCATCGAAAGAAAAGCGTCCGAAATCTATTTCAAAATTTCGATTTCCATTTATAAATGTTTGAATGTTATAAACGCCATTAGAGTTTGGGGCCAAATCTTGCCTATCAAAAGTATTAAGAGCAAAACCAATATTTCCTATGGCTTCAACATTTTCGGTGGTATAATCACCGTTTTTAAGAGGTGTTAATCGTAATTTCTGTTTCGTATTGGATTTATTAATAAACGCATGTTCATCCAAAGGATAAGCGTAAAGTGATTTAATAGTTGGGTAGGTTGTGTCTTTTATATCCATCCCAAAAAGCATGGGGTTTATTGGGCGTTCTTCCTTATCTCTAATTTCGAAATGTAAATGCGGTCCGCCAGAACTTCCTGTATTTCCACTGTAAGCAACCAGACTGTCCTTTAAAAGCGGTAATTCTTCCGCCTTAGGAAATAATTCAATTTCATAAGATTCTTGCTCGTATTGTTGCTTTTTTACATAAGCCTCAATTTCAGGTGAGAATTTTTGAAGATGCGCATACACCGAGGTGTAGCCGTTAGGGTGGGTTATATACAGTGCTTTTCCGTAACCGTAATGTGATAGTTTTATTCTGCTTACAAAGCCATTGGCTACGGCCTTTATTTTTAAACCCACGCGTTGTTGGGTTTTAATATCGACACCAGAGTGAAAATGATTGGAACGTAATTCGGCAAAAGTTCCAGCCAAAACTAATGGTATATCTAGAGGTGAACTAAAATAATCTTGAGGATAATTGTTTTGAGCATTAATAATGGATAATGAAAAAACTAAAATGAGGGACAGTATAAATCGCATAAGTATGTATTACGGCTAAAATATTAATTTGATATGAAAGAGCAAAAAATAATACAATAATCAAGCCATGTGTTATTTGATCTCATCATAAATAATGAAAGTGAAATTTTATGACAAAACAATTGTAATTTATGGCTAAGAATGTTAACTTTGTAAGGTAAGTATTGAATTTTGTAAATGAGTAATATTGAAGATATTGTAGATTCTTTAGAAAACAAGATTAGTAAAGTATTACACAAACTTGAGCTTTTAAAACTTGCTAATTTGAAATTAAATGAAGAATTAGAGATTTCACGGCAAGAAAATTTAACACAACAAAAGCACATTGCTAGTTGGGAAGAAAAGTACGAAGCTCTAAAAATGGCAAATACAATACTTGGTAGTGACGAAAATAAAAGAGAAACTAAGCTTAAAATAAACGCATTAATTAGAGATATTGATCATTGTATTGCTCAACTCGCTGATTAAAGTTAATTACATTAAATGTCAGAAAAGCTTAAAATAAAGCTGTCTATAGCTAATCGCGTATATCCTTTAACAATTGATTCAAGTCAAGAGGAAGGATTGCGTAAAGCGGCTAAAAACATTGAGGTAATGATAAAGCAATTTGAGCAAAGTTATTCTGTTCGAGATAAACAAGATGTATTGGCCATGTGCGCCTTACAATTTGCGTCTCAGGTTGAGCAGAAATCTATAGATACAGCAACTGTAAGCGAGCATGTAGAAGAAAAACTAAATGCTTTAAACGATTTATTACAATCGCATATATAGTCTCTAAATACGTTCTTTAAAATAAACTAAAAAGTTACTGCCTACATTGGTTATTTTTTTTGATAAACTCAACGTTAATTCTTTAAAAAGGGTGAGTTTAAGTTGTAAAAGCAAGCTGCTAGTGCCAAATTTATTTTGGTTACTCGAGCAGATCCTTGATCAGCTTGTTAGCCCTAAACTTGTTTTTAAGGAGTTTATACAAAACTTTATACTGGTGTAGGCTTTTTTGTATACCAATTTGACTAAAATGATTAAATAGTCAGAAGGGAATTTTATATTATAATCAACTAAATTAACGATGGATAACTCAATTATATTTGCAGTAGGTGGTGTTATATTAGGGCTAATAATTGGCTTTGTAATAGCAAAAACACTAGAGAAAAATAATGCTTCTAAACTTGTAAAAGAAGCGAAAAAAAATGCAGCTTTAATACTTAAAGAAGCGAATAGTGAAGGAGAAACCCTTAAAAAGGACAAGATTCTTCAGGCTAAAGAAAAATTTATCGAGCTAAAATCTGAGCATGAAAAAGTCATTTTAGGACGCGATAAAAAAATTGCTGAATCAGAAAAAAGAACACGAGATAAAGAATCTCAGGTCTCTAGTGAATTGGCTAAAAGTAAAAAGCATAACGAAAGCCTTGAAAGCAAAATTAAAGACTACAATCACAGACTAGACGTGCTTGACAAAAAGCAGGAAGAAGTAGACAGATTGCATAAAAGTCAAGTGCAGCAATTAGAGGTAATCTCAAGCCTTTCTGCAGAAGAAGCTAAAGAACAACTTATTGAATCTTTAAAAGGTGAAGCTAAGAATGATGCCATGGCATACATTCAAAGTGCAGCAGAAGAGGCTAAATTAACAGCTGAACAAGATGCTAAGAAAATTATAATAAACACCATACAGCGTATTGGAACGGAAGAAGCAGTTGATAACTGTGTATCTGTTTTTAATATTGAATCTGATGATGTAAAAGGTCGTATTATTGGTCGTGAAGGCCGAAATATTAGAGCTATAGAAGCGGCAACAGGTGTTGAAATTATTGTCGATGATACGCCCGAAGCAATCATTTTATCTTGTTTTGATTCTGTACGAAGAGAAGTAGCACGTTTATCTTTACATAAATTGGTTACCGACGGCAGAATTCATCCAGCTAGAATTGAAGAGATCGTTAAGAAAACACAAAAACAAATCGAGCAGGAAATTATTGAAGTTGGTAAGCGTACCGTTATAGACTTAGGAATACATAATTTAAACCCTGAGTTAATTAAAATGGTAGGTCGAATGAAATACCGATCGTCTTACGGACAAAACTTGTTACAACACTCGCGTGAAGTGGCTAAGCTTTGTGGCGTAATGGCAGCAGAATTAGGTTTAAATCCTAAAATGGCTAAAAGAGCAGGTTTATTGCACGATATAGGAAAAGTTCCAGATGCAGAAGCGGATATGGAAACACCACACGCTATTTTAGGTATGCAATGGGCTGAGAAATTTGGTGAAAAACCAGATGTTTGTAACGCTATTGGTGCTCACCACGACGAAATAGAAATGAAATCATTATTAGCGCCTATTGTTCAGGTTTGTGATGCTATTTCGGGTGCAAGACCAGGAGCAAGACGTCAAGTTTTAGATAGTTATATTCAGCGATTAAAAGATTTAGAAGATATTGCTTTTGGCTTTAATGGTGTTAAAAAAGCATACGCTATTCAGGCAGGTAGAGAATTACGTGTTATTGTTGAAAGTGAAAAAGTAGACGACCAAAAAGCGGCAGATTTATCATTTAGTATTTCGCAAAAAGTACAAACTGATATGACTTATCCAGGGCAAGTTAAAGTAACGGTTATTAGAGAAACAAGAGCGGTTAATATCGCTAAATAAAGAGGAGGTTAATAACCCTAAAATAAAAAAAGTCCAGTTTTAAACTGGACTTTTTTTATTTGGTATAGTTACGGTAAAAGTAGTGCCAACATTTACAGTGCTCTCAACCGATATTTTACCTCCATAACTCTCAATTTGGTTTTTAATTAAATATAAACCAACGCCTTCTGAATCTTTATTGTTATGAAATGTTTTGTATAACCCAAAAATAGAATCACCATATTTTTCTAAATCTATACCAATACCATTGTCAGATACTATTACTTGAAGGTTTTGTTTATTAATAATGGTGCTTACTGTAGCTATAGGGTCTCTTTCTGGGTGTTTGTATTTTATAGCATTAGTAAGTAAGTTTTGAATAATGCTTTCCAGGTAAACAGAATTGTAATAGATATATAATTTAGGGTTTATATTGTTAATTATTGTAGCTTTATTTTCAGTAATAACAAGATTTAACATGTTTAAAATCTTATCCATTTCTTCTGCCAAATATAGTTTTTTTAAGGTTGACGATTTATGGTTTTGTATGGATACAATATCATTTAAATTGCTAATTGTTTTAGTTAACGAAGAGGATAAGGTTTTGAGGTACTGTAATAATTCTTCTTTCTCTTTTTCAGACTTAGATTCGTCATGAAATTTTAATAAACTTTCAAAGTTACTGGCATGTTGCTTTAAATTATGAGTAACGATATGGGCAAAGTTTTTGAGTCTATTATTTTGTTTACTAACAAGGCTTAGTGTATTTGATATTTTAATTTCATTTTCAATAAGGTTAGTAATATCAATATGCGTTCCTAGAAAACGTAAAGGCTTGCCTTCATCATCCCATTTTATTACTTTGCCTTTGTCTAGAATCCATTTGTAAGAGCCATCTTTACATTTTATGCGGTGCTCATTAATATATAGCGGTTTTATGCCTTGAACATGATCTTGGTAATCTTTGTAATATTTTTTTCTGTCTTCAGGGTGTACTCGGTCATTCCAATCGTTTACATTACTTCCAAATGTGGAGTCATTTTCAAAACCAATAATTCTTTTTGAAGATTCAGAAAAATATACTTTATTCTGTTCAGCGTCAAATTCCCAAACACCAATATTAGAAATATTTACTGCTAACTCCCATTTTTTATTTTCTAGGTCAATATTTTTAGAAGCATAGTTAGTTTTTTCAAACTTTAATAACCCTTTTACTTTGTTAAATATTGGCATTTATAAAAGTTTTTAATGCGTTAATTTAATAAGATTTAGGGGCATTATGTTCTATAAATTTACAATTATTTAGCTTAAAATGAAAGGAATAGGTTCAGTAGAGCCCCATTTTCTTTTATTTTTTTATTTTCTAGGATGGTATTTTTCAATAACCTTGCTTAAGTGGCTTTTGTCTAAATGCACATAAATTTCAGTAGTAGTAATGCTTTCGTGCCCAAGCATAAGTTGAATAGAACGCAAATCGGCATTATTTTGTAATAGGTGAGTGGCAAATGAATGTCTAAATGTATGAGGTGAAATACTTTTTTCTAGACCGATTTTTACCGCTAATTGCTTAATTATTGTAAAAATCATAGCTCGAGTTAACTGTTTTCCGCGTCTGTTTAAAAACAAAGTATCCTCATGTCCAGGTTTAATATTTAAATGAACACGGATGCTGTTCCTATATATATTGATATATTTTTTAGTAATATCAATTATAGGTACAAATCGTTCTTTATCGCCTTTACCTGTAACTTTAATAAAACCTTCATCAAAGTATAAATCTGATATTTTTAAGTTTATTAACTCACTTACTCTTAAACCACAACCGTATAAGGTTTCTAACATGGCTCTATTGCGTTCGCCCTCTGGTTTACTTAAATCAATAGCTTTAATAATAGTGTCTATTTCGGCTTCTGACAAGGTATCTGGAAGTTTTCTGCCTATTTTAGGAGATTCAATAAGCTCTAAAGGGTTGTCTTTTCTATAATCTTCAAAAATTAAATAGCTAAAAAAACTTCGTAAACCAGAAATAAGTCGCGATTGCGATCGGGCATTTACAGTCTTAGCCGTTTCATAAATAAACTGTTGTATGGTTTCAGTAGTAATTGCAATTGGGGAAATATTTATATCATGTTGTTCTAAATGCGCCATTAACTTGCTTATATCGAGACTATAGTTATCAATCGAGTTTTTAGATAAACCTCGTTCTATTTTTAAATAGAGTTGAAAATCTTTAAGTGCGTTTTTCCATTTCATTTGATGTAAAAATAAGGTAAACATTTTTATACCTTGAAAATATTACAATATAAATATTGATGTTTTATGTGTTTTGAATGTGTACTGAAGCTTATTGATTTGCTGTTGTAAATAATAATGTTTACTTTAAAGTGCTATTAACCAATTATTTAAAACTAACAATTATGAAAAAACTATTCTTATTTGTTGTTGTTGCTGTATTTGCAATTAACAGTATGAATGCCCAAGGACAATTTAACGCTAGTATTTCTGGTGGAATACCTACTGGAGATTTAGCAGACTTTACTACATTTGCTATTGCAATAGATTTAGGTTATTTATTTGAACTATCTGAAGACTTTAGTTTAGGACCGGTTTTAGGTTTTAATACCTCATTCTTG
>NZ_JBDWDG010000006.1:0-98093 GCF_039977455.1 Algibacter sp.
CTACAGAACTTACAACTTTACTAGAGCTCTGAGTTCCGTAACCAACCACTACCACTTCGTCTAGTTGAGAGATGTCTTCTTCTAAAGAGACATTTAAAGTCGTTTGGTTAGTAATGGCAACTTCTTTGGTTTTAAAACCAACAAAAGAAAAAACCAAAGTTGTATTTTGGTTGGATGTGCTTATGGAATAAACACCATCAAAGTCGGTTTGAACGCCATTTGTTGTGCCTTTTTCTAAGACATTTACTCCTGGTATTGGTTGTCCGTTAACATCTGTTACAATACCGCTTACTGTTTGTTGTGATGTGTTATTGGTGTTTTCTTCAGTTATTACGGTTTTTGGTGTAAAACCAAAAGACGTTGTAAAGCACAAAAATACAAGAGCCCTCATAGTGGTAATAAGTAGCCTTTTATTTAAATGTGCAAAAAAGAAATAGAATTTAATTTTCATATTATGCGAGTTAAATAGTTGATTTTAAATTTAAATAATAAGATTTGTTGTTTTAGTTTACCGATTGAAGTGTTTATTTTTTTAGACCATATATATTGATTGCGTTTTAATGAAACTTTTTTAATTTATTTATTGACTTTAAAATTGTTTTTATGTTTTAAAAAAAAACGGATATTTTTTTTAAAGCATTCGGAATGTGTTGGTTCTTTTTTTTAAGAGGTCAATTCGAAGTTCTAAACTTAGATGTTTTTTATTCTAAAAATTTAGAAATTTCGACGAATAACCTCTGGTCTTCGTTAAAAAACTAAATAGTGTAGTGTTTGAAAATCTGTGGGTTGTAAGACAATTATAGCATGTCCTAATTCGAAAATATTTCTTTCGATATTTATAACGTCAGTATGTTCTTGTTCTTAAATAAAAACTAATACCAAGTTTTAGTTTTTATCTGTTCCGAATGGTTATTGGTCGAAATTTTAATAGGTAAACCTTGGCAATAACATAGTTTTACTTCTATAAATTTAAAGTATATATCATGAGTGCAAAACTTATTAAGTTTAAAGAGGCAGGTAAATTTGAGGATACACGTTTTGAGAAAATCCATAATGAGGTTTTCGATTCATCACAGGAGGCATCCATAATTGTGGCTCAAGAAATAGCAGATTTAATTAAGGGTAAACAAGCAAGTAACACGCATTGTGTGTTAGGATTAGCAACGGGATCATCTCCAATTAAAGTTTATGAGGAGTTGGTGAGAATGCATAAGGAAGACGGCTTAAGTTTTGCTAATGTGGTTACTTTTAATTTGGATGAGTATTACCCAATGGAAAAAGATAACATTCAAAGTTATTATTATTTCATGCATGAGCACCTTTTTAATCATGTAGATATTTTACCTGAACACATTAATATCCCAAATGGTTCTGTTAGTCATGATGATTTATATCAATATTGTATTGATTACGAAAATAAAATTAAAGCCTTAGGAGGTCTAGATTTTCAATTATTAGGTATTGGACGAACAGGGCATATTGGATTTAACGAACCTGGTTCTCATTTTAATTCGGCTACACGTAGTATAACTTTAGATCATATTACAAGAGTTGATGCAGCGCCATCATTTCTTGGTATTGATAATGTGCCTAGAAAAGCTATAACAATGGGTGTTGGTACCGTAAGAAGTGCTAAACGAATTGTTTTATTAGGTTGGGGAATTAGTAAGGCTGAAATTTTAAAGGAAACTATTGAAGGGGAAATTTCATCGCAAGTACCAGCTACGTATTTACAAGAACACGATAATACTACTTTTGTTTTAGATAAAGGAGCATCGTCTGAATTGACACGTATTAAAACGCCATGGTTAGTGGCCTCTTGCGAGTGGACTGACGAACTTAAGTTAAAAGCAGTTGTTTGGCTAAGCGAATTAACCAATAAGCCAATTCTTAAATTAACAGACAAAGATTATAACGATAATGGAATGTCTGATTTATTAGGTGTTGAAGGTACCGCTTACGATTTAAATATTAAAATGTTTAATACACTGCAACATACCATTACAGGTTGGCCAGGAGGTAAGCCAAATGCAGACGAAACCTACCGACCAGAACGTGCTAATCCCGAGAAAAAACGTGTTATTATTTTTAGTCCTCATCCGGATGATGATGTAATTTCTATGGGTGGTACTTTTGATAGGCTTGTGCAACAAGGTCACGAGGTGCATATTGCATATCAAACTTCTGGAAATATAGCTGTGTCCGATAGCGAAGCTTTAAAATTTGCAGAGATTACTAAAGCATTACATGCAGAGTCGGAAACTTCAGATAGCATTATTGAAGCCATTAATACTAAAACAGGAAACGAAGTAGACTCTATTGAAGTGCGTCGTTTAAAAGGATTAATTCGAAGAAGTGAGTCTCTTGGAGCAACCCGTTATTTAGGTTTAAATGATGTTAATGTTCATTTTCTTGATTTACCTTTTTATGAAACAGGTACCATTAAAAAGAATAATTTATCACAACCAGATATTGATATAATGTCTGCCTTAATAGAAGATATAAAACCACATCAAATTTATGCGGCAGGTGATTTAGCAGATCCACACGGTACACATAAAGTGTGTTTAGATGCTTTATTTGCTTCATTAGAAGAATTAAAACACAAGGATTATATGAACGAATGTTGGGTTTGGTTATACCGTGGAGCATGGCATGAGTGGGAATCTTACGAAATTGAAATGGCAGTTCCAATGAGCCCAGATCAAGTACTAAGAAAAAGACATGCAATATTTTATCATCAGTCACAAAAAGACGGTGTTATGTTTCAAGGTGATGACAGTAGAGAATTTTGGGTAAGAGTTGAGGATAGAAATAGGTTAACTGCAAAAAAATATAACGACCTTGGATTAGCTGATTATGCAGCAATAGAGGCCTTTAAACGATATCATTTTTAATTGATTTGATTAATAGCAGTATTAGGAAAGTGTCTTATATTGTCGAGTTTAATGTTTTTTATTTTACTTCTTCAATATAAGATCATCCTAGTACATTACGTAAAATGATGATTTTTTTTACGCTACCCTTCACATTTACAATTCATTACGGTTTATTGTTTGCACAAAGCAAGCAAAAATGAGTGGTTTCTTGACCAACTCCCTTGTATATTAGTTATTCGTCTAAAAATTAAGGTATTATCGGGTTTTATGGCTAAATTGTAGCTTAATCCCTTAAATTAATTTTATGATGAAAAAATTACTTAAAAAATTATCTTTTGTTACTCTAGTGTCTTTAACAGTTGCAACTGTACAAGCACAAGATCCTGCTGCTTTTTTGCATGTACAATTTGAAAATGATTTAACCGCTAGTACTACCGATCCTGCTGGTATCGAATTTGAGGTTGTTGGTAATGATGCCGCTGCGTCTGATGTTTTATTTAATAGTAGCACACCTAAAGAAGGTAGTTTTGCTTTAGACTTTTCTAGTTACCCTGTTGATAGTGGGGGCGCTTATACTGGCAATGAAGGTATAATTGACAACGCTGCTTCAGCTGAAATTAAAAGTACAACAGATTTGGCTATTCTAGGCAATGCTGCTCGTACTTTTGCAGCTTGGATAAGATTTGATAACATTTCTGGTGGCGGTGGGTCACATGTTATATTGAATATGGGAGACCCTAGTTCTTCCTCCCAAGGTAGAGTTACTTGGACACTTGCTGCCGCTCAAGATAGAATACAAATAGCTATTGGAGGTGGTAACGTTAACGGTAATTATGACTCTAGTGGTGTTAATACTCCAAATTTAGAAGAAGTAGGTGTTTGGCACCATGTAGCGTTTACTTATGCCGGTGGAACAACTTTGGAAGATATTATATTTTACATAGATGGTGTGGCTACTACCAACGATGGAGGTAATAGTGCTAATCCTTTCAATACAGTTAATGATAAACTTACTATTGGTAGTAGAGGTAATAATACTCTAAAATGGTTCGACGGTGGCGGTATCGACGATCTTAGAGTTTATGATTCTGCGCTTACTGCAGCAGAAATTACATCAATTTATGGTGGTGGTTACCTTAGTACAGCTGATGTAGCTTTTGGACAAAACGAACTTAAAGCTTATCCGAATGCCGTAGTAGACTTTTTAAATATTCAAACAGCAAGTAATAATTCATTACAAATTAGTGTCTTCGATATTACTGGAAAAAACATTATTAGAACCAGTGGTAATTCTGTAGACATGAGAGATTTAACTTCTGGAATGTATATTGTTAAGGTTAGAGAAGATAATAAAGTTGCTAACTTGAAAATTCTTAAAAAGTAATTATTCTGTAAAGTTTAATAATATTTTAATCCTGTTATATTTAAACGTGTAACAGGATTTTTTGTGAGCATTAATTAGAATTGCCATATTTAAGTAAAGGCCTGAGTTGGATTATTATTTACCTACATTATATTAATCATGAATTATAATATTGAGTGATTTGTCATTTCGAACGCTATGGAAAGCTATTATATTTAGTTTGAAGATGAAAAGCGCAGCTTAAGAGAACGAATCCTAATCTATATGAGATTTCTTGTGGCTCATTCTTAATCTGTACAAAGGACAAATAAACAGATTTAAATAGTTGCCTCTATAAATGGATTTTTGAATTCTTTTTTAATAGGAGTTTAGTAGAAAAAAAAGCAAGCCCGAAATTAAATTTAACGGGCTTGTTTTTATAATAGTGTAATCTCTTAATTAGTATCTTGCCTTATTTGATAATAAGTTTTAAATTACCTTGACCTGCATTATTTTCTATGCTTACAAAATAGAGTCCCTTAGCAAGAGATGATAAATTAAAGGATGTATTGTTTAATTCCTCAGAAGAATCAAAATAATAAGTCTTAATTATTTCACCAGAAACAGCTACTATATACATAACTGATTTGCCAATTGTTGTTTTGCTTGATATATGAAATATTCCATTTGATGGGTTCGGGTAAGCTAGTAATTCATAGTTTGCTGTATTATCAACTTCTTCAACATCTAACGTGCCTTGTATTAATGGCGAGTTGCTAAAGTTAATAAGTTGCCCATCTATATGGTAACGTGGATTAAATCCGTCGTTGCAATCGTCGCAGGTAACTCCAGTAACACAATCTGGATTGTTAGGACTGCAGTAATCAACATAAGTAGGGTCTAATCTATAACTAAAGTCAACCGTGCCTTTAGAAATTTGAGGTGTCATATCAATAATATCTGGAGGCGCTATTGTTCCAGGGCACCATCCGGCTCTACTATACTGCCAAGTACCTTGTTGTCCAGTACAGCTGTCAGGATTTGGATTACAATCGTTCCATAAATGTTGTGTGTAGTTTTCAACACCATCAACATCAATAAAATTTGTAGCTTCATAAAATTCTGCTGCATTTTCAGAATTATTACTCCCCCAACCATGGCCAGTATTAGATAAACGTAAATGAGAACTTACTACATTAAGATTGTAGGTGTAGTTGGCATCAGGAATAGGTTGTAGGTCACTTAGGTTTCCTAAATCCCAAGCACCGTCCCATAATTCATCAACACTAGAATATAAGTATTCGGGGGTGCCTTGTTGAAAATCAAAATCTAACGATATTTGCCATCCACCTGTTCCGTAAGTATCAATAAACATTCTAAATTCTACTTCTCCTTGAAGAAGGCTGGCATAATCGGTTAAGTCGATAGTGTGACTACAGCCCACCCCGTAAGGCGTAATGTAGCGAATAATTTGAATCCAATTGCCATCAGGTCCCAAAACATCAATATATGCTCTACGATCCCAATTATCACAATCTCCTGTTGCTGATGGACATTCTACTAATAAATTTGCAATAATTTTATTATAACTACCTACATGCTGTGGCATAGTGAATGTACCATAAAAATCACGACTATTTTCTGTTCCGAATTCAATCACATCTTGATCCATGGTTTTTACAGTTTGTGTCGAAATAGCATTAGTGACTTCTATAGTTTTTGTTATAGATGTATTGTTACCATTAGATCCACTAGCGGTAATATTAATAGTATGCATTCCGTAGGTGTTTGGAGTCCATAATGCATAATATAAATTGTTTTCGCCAATTACTGTAATTGGTGTATCATCAACGGTAATTTCTATAGTGTCGATACTAACCAAATCAGCTTCCTCAATAGAGGATGTTACGTAAATAGGGTAGGCGTAAAATGAAGGCATTTCTATTGGGTAATCTTCTGTAAGTCGAGTTGAAATAGTAGGGGAAAAAGTACTAACATCAATAACCTCAAATTGAAGGAAGGTTTCTGCAGGATTAAAATCGTCATTACCTGCTTGTTCTGCTTTTAAGGTAACAATACCAGTATTACCATCCAATGTTACAGTATTCCCACTAATTGAAGCTGGTCCAGATTCTACAGTGTAAGTTATATCGGTTAAACCAGAAGTAGACGTCGCTAAAACATTAAAAGGATCTGCGCTAGTGCTTTTTTTTCCAACGGAATCAAAGGTTATAATTTGATTTTCTTTTCCAGAGCCATCTCCAGTACCAAGTAAATCTATGGAAGAGTTAGCAATAATATGTGGAAATTCACCATTACCTGTCGTGTTATTTTCTTCAGGAGGATAATACGAAAAAGCTAAATGTGATGCAATTTCATCTGGACTTTGGTCTAAAGTTGCTTGGTCTACAATAATTGGTTTATTACCATTACCTGTACCTTCCATTCCTGAATTATTTATTCTTGGTTGGCCGTTAGCATGAATTAATATGACTACAGGCGCGTAATACGCCCCATCATCTATACCACCATTTCTATAGGTATCACTAATACCATTGTTAGAAACATTAAAAATGGTATAGGTTTTTGTAAATGTTCCATCTTCATTATCTACAGTTTCAGTTCTATAAAACCCATTATTCACATCAGCATCATTTATAAGTCCCAAATAATAATTATCCTTATCATTGGTAGCGCTCCAACTAATACCATCATCAATAGCGCCACCATTAATATCAGTGGTCGCAATACCATTCGCATATAGATATAAACGTAAACGGATTATATTATCTGCATCATTAGGAACATTACTTAACACAAACGAAATAGGCGATGCTGTTGCTAAAGTTCCATTTGGGTGAAATTCTGTTGGCTTTCCTGTGAAATTAAAACTAGCTTGACCGAAAGTAATAGTTGTTACAATGAGTAGCACGGTGTGCAGTAGGCTTTTAAGTGATTTTGTCATCATTAAATTTTCTTATTAAAGTAGAAAGAATAAAAAAATGAATCTAATTTTTTCTCTAAAGGCGGTGAAAACTTAGACGGATAACAGAACAGGAGGGCTGGATAGTAATTTTTTGAAGAAAGGTAAATTAGTTTAATAAACTCACTTTAGGCTAATTACTAGCATAAATGGGTTTTTAAACAATAAAAAAGAAGTGATTTAGATTAAAAGGATATAAGTTAAAATGTGATATGTTATTATATTGAAGAATTTAATATTTTTTGTTTTACTTCTTCAATATAGGAGCGACCAATAACATACCTTAAACCTTCAATTTCAACGCTATTTCCTTCAACAGCATCTATTTTTTTTATGGCAATGGTATACGATCTATGTATCCTAATAAAATCGCTAGATGGTAATAAATTAGTAAAGTCAGATAGCGTGCTATGGATAATGTATTTGCCCGTTGTGGTATTGATTTTTAAATAGTCTTTCAAGGATTCAACTGTTAATATTTCGTCCAAAAATATCTTTTTCATTTTCTTTTTATCAATTTTAACAAAAAGATAAGGGCGATCTTGCGAGCTTTCTTGAAAAACTTTGTTTTTGTCTAGTCTTCTATTAACCTTGTTTAAGGCTTTCATAAACCTTGGGAATTCAATGGGTTTAATTAAGTAATCCAACACATCTAACTCATAAGTTTCTAAAGCAAACTCATCATAAGCACTAGTTATAATTAATAAAGGTGGGTTTTCTAAACTTTTAATGAAATTAATACCATCTAAAACAGGCATGTTTATGTCTAGAAATATAACATCTACGGTATTGCTTTTTAAAAAATTTAAACCGTCAATAGCGTTATTGAACGTTTCAGAAATTTCAAAATCATCAATTTGTTTTAAGTAATTCTTAATGACATTTATTGCTAAAGGCTCGTCATCAATAATTAAACATTTTATTTTCATTATACTTTTATTTTAAGCTTAACAATAAACATATTGTCTTTATTTCTTATAACTAACTTGTAATCATCTTTTTTATACCCAAGAGCAAGCCTTTTTTTTACGTTCTCTAAACCTATTCCACTCGATTGATTAATAGAGTCTTTGTGCATGGTTTCTTTCGGCATCGGGTTAGTAATGGTGAAGTAAAGAAAATCTTTTCTAATAGTAAAATCTATATCAATTTTTATTTCCCCAATATTTTTATTTACTCCGTGTTTAAAAGCATTTTCTATAAAAGATAATAATAAAATAGGTGCTATTTTTTTGTCTTGTATATCCCCAGAAATAGACATTTCTACTTCTAGGTCGTCGCTATGTCTTACGCGTTCTAAGTCTAGGTAATTTTGAATACAAAGTATTTCATTTTCTAATGATTGTTTTCTGCTCTTTGTGTCATATAGTAAATACCTCATAAGTTCAGATAACTTCAATATAATTTTAGGTGTTTTATTAGAGTTTTCAACGGCTAAAGAATAAATGTTATTTAATGTGTTGAAGAAGAAATGTGGCGAAATTTGTGTTTTTAAAAATAATAATTCAGTCTCTAATTGTGCTTTTTCAAGATTAGCTACGCGTTGATGTTCCTTTAAAAAATCTAACGTAATTTTAATAGCAGTAACAAAGGTGATTACATAAAGCTCACCAAACATCATTTGTATAGTGTAATTAAGTGTCATGGTATTAGTTGCTTCCGGACCCTCTGGCCATACATCTTGACTTACAAGAAGGTAGGTGAGGTTAAACTTTATAACAACCATTACAAATATGCTAGAAAGTATAATTAAAATATAAGGGAAGTAGCGTTTCTTTAAAACAAATTTGGGCATTAAGAAATAAATATTGAAATAACTTAATGCGATATGAATGGTAAAACCAAGTAAGTTCGTTTTTAAAGAGTATAAGTAAGGGTTTGTAAAATACCTTTCAAATGCCACATCGTCAAAATAGCTGCCCCAACGTAATGTGTTTAATGTAAAATAAATTAACCAGAAAAGTAAATGGTGTTTTAAAGATACACGATATAGTAGATTTGAGTTGAAATTCATTTTTTATAAAATATTAGGGTTGGTCTTTTTTTTTGATGTTTATCTACGTTAGTATGTCGTCTGTCTAAATTAGTTTTAAAACTTGCTAAATTTATGAATTTTTATATTGTTAACGCTATACTACTATTTATGAAGAACATTATACTTCTTTTTTTTATTTTAATTTTTACCGTTGCTTGCAATAAAGACAATAGAAATAAAAATCTCAAACAAGAGTCTCTAACGCAGTATGTAGACCCCTTTATTGGTACTGGTGGTCATGGGCATACCTACCCTGGAGCAACAGTACCTTTCGGAATGTTACAAGTAAGTCCTGTAAATGGAATAAGTAGTTGGGATTGGTGTTCGGGGTATCATTATTCCGATTCTATAGCCGTTGGGTTTAGTCATTTAAGTTTAAGTGGTACCGGAATAGGCGATTTGGCCGATATATTGGTTATGCCAATAAATAAAAAAGTAGATATTACAATAACTTCAAAATCCAGAGATTCCCTGGCTTATAAATCGGCTTACAGTCATGAAAATGAAACCGCAAGCCCTGGCTATTATCAAGTTTTTCTTGAAGACCATAATGTAAATGTAGAGTTAACCACATCATTAAGGACAGCATACCATAAGTATAAGTTTAAAGATAAGGATACCCAATCTGTAATTATCGACCTAGGTTTTGGTATAAATTGGGATAAAGCAACCCAAACACATTTACAAATTGAAGATGAGTTTACTGTTAGCGGTTTTCGTTTTAGCACCGGTTGGGCAAAAAATCAAAAGGTGTTTTTTGTAGCAAAATTTTCAAAACCTATTACTAATCACACATTAGTTTCGGATAACGAAATAGTTGAAGGAAATAATACAACAGGAACAAAAACAGCTACTCAATTATTTTTTGAAGACTTAAACAGTAATCAGTTATTAGCAAAAGTAGCCTTATCATCGGTTAGCGTTGAAAATGCAAAAGAAAATTTAGATGATAACGAATTTAATTTTGAAGTTATAAAGGCAGAGGCGAAAAAGACCTGGAATGACGCTTTAAATAAAATTAATGTTCAAACTCCGGTAGATTCTTTAAAAACTATTTTCTATACCGCCATGTATCATGCTCAAGTGGCACCAGTTACATTTAGTGATAAAAATGGACAATTTAGAAAAGAAAATGACAGTATTGTAACCGCTAATGGTTACACTGCGTATTCAACGCTTTCACTGTGGGATACATTTCGAGCAGAACACCCTTTACTTACGTTAATTGCGCCAGATAAAGTGTCTGATATTACAAATACCATGTTGGACTATTACGATACTAAAAAAATACTTCCTGTTTGGACGCTTTATGCAAACGAAACAAACACCATGACGGGTTATCATTCCATTCCAGTTATAGTTGAAGCCTATTTAAAAGGTATTAAAGGATTTGACGCCGAGGAGGTTTATGAAGCCATGAAAACGACAATGATGCAGGATGAACGTGGCTTAAATCATTATAAAAAGTACGGTTATATTCCATATAATTTGTTAGACGAGTCGGTTACTATAACTTTAGAATATGCGTATGATGATTGGTGCGTAGCACAAATGGCTAAGGCATTAGGAAAAGAAGAGGATTACAAGTTTTTTCTTCAACGTTCTAAGGCTTATGAGTTTTTATTTGATTCCAAAACAGGGTTTATGAGAGGTAAAGCAGAGGACGGAAAATCTTGGCATGAACCTTTCGATCCTAAATACTCAAACCATAGGGAGCATACAGATTATACCGAAGGAAACGCTTGGCAACACAGTTGGTTTGTGCCGCATAATGTCGAAAATTTAGCTAGCCTACATGGTGGAAATGATGTGTTTACTAGTCGATTAGAACAACTATTTACTGAAAGTTCTGAAATTACGGGGACTAATACATCCGCAGATATTTCTGGTTTAATAGGGCAATATGCTCATGGTAATGAGCCTAGTCATCATATTGCTTATATGTTTAATCATGCGGGTAAACCTTGGCGTACACAATATTGGTCCCGTCATATTATGGATACTCAATACAACACAACACCGAATGGCTTAAGCGGAAATGAGGATTGCGGACAAATGAGTGCTTGGTATGCCTTAAGTTCAATAGGATTATACCCAATGAATCCAGCATCAGCAGAATACGAAATAGGTACACCTATATTTGAGAAAGCAAGTATAAATATTTCAGAAAATAGGTCTTTTTCAATTGTAGCAGAAAATGTTTCAGATAAAAATATCTACATACAATCTGCTACACTTAATGGCGAGGTATTTAGTAAATCAACAATTTCACATAAAACAATTTTAAATGGTGGAACTCTTCATTTTATTATGGGAGATACACCTAATAAAAATTGGGGAACTAACATTAAAAACCAATAAATGAGTAGTATTGACATTTTAATAATAGTTCTATATATAGTAATAACACTGGGTGTTGGAATATGGGTATCTAAGCGTGCTTCTAAAGGATTAGACTCCTACTTTTTAGGAGGGAAAAGTATCAAATGGTATTTTTTAGGCTTAAGTAATGGGTCAGGCATGTTTGATGTTTCTGGTACCGCGTGGATGGTTGGGCTACTGTTTCTTTATGGAGCCAAAAGTTTTATGTTTATGTGGATGTGGCCCATTTGGAACCAGATTTTTATAATGGTGTTTCTTGCTATTTGGATAAGACGCTCAAATATTATGACGGGCTCCGAGTGGATTTTAACCCGTTTTGGTGATGATAAAGCTGGACGCGCATCACACCTTATTGTTGCTATTTTTGCTATTATTGCATCCATAGGTTTTATAGCCTACTTTTTTGAAGGTGTTGGCAAGTTTATGACCATCATTTTACCGTGGAATGCCGAATTGGTTTTGAATAACTCAGTTATATTAACCTCTAGCCAGAGTTATGCATTGCTCATTATATTTTTAACCACCATTTATACTATTAAAGGCGGTATGTTCTCGGTAGTAGCAACCGAAGTTTTACAATATGGCATTATGGTAATTGCAGGTATTTTAATTGCTATTTATGCTTTTGTAACCGTATCAGATGTAGAAATTAATAATATTATTTCAACTGAATGGAGTAATATTTTTTTCGGAACCACTTTGGAAGGGTCTTGGACAGGTAAACTCACAGCATTTAATAATCTAGTAGATACTCAAGGCTATAAAATGTTTGGCTCTTTTATAGGAATGTGTCTTTTTAAAGGTTTTTTTGCTAGTATCGCGGGGCCAACACCAAGTTACGATATGCAACGTATACTATCTACAAGGTCGGTTAAAGAAGCTGCATACATGAGTGGTTTTACCAATCTTATTTTATTTATACCGCGTTACTTACTTATTACGGGTATTGTGGTTTTAGCTTTAGTGTTTTTGGCGCCTTCTATGGCGGTTTCAGAAACCTTAAGTCTCAGTGATTTAGAAATTATTTTACCAAATGTTATAAATAATCATGTTCCAGTTGGTATAAAAGGTTTGTTGTTAGCAGGTTTACTAGCAGCCTTTATGTCTACCTTTTCTGCCTTTGTAAATTCTGGTCCTGCCTATGTGGTTAATGACATTTATAAAAAATACTTTAAAACAGATGCTGAGCCTAAACATTATATAAAAGCAAGCCATATTGCGTCGTTTGCTATTGTAATTTTAGGCGTTATAATGGGCTTTTTTGCCGATTCTATTAATGCGATTACCTTATGGATTACCAGTGCACTTTATGGAGGTTATGTTGCTTCAAATTTTTTAAAGTGGATTTGGTGGCGATTTAACGGTTGGGGGTATTTCTGGGGAATGACTTCCGGACTAATTATAGCTACATTTCAATTTTTAGTAGATACTAATAAGGCAAATTTCGAGATGGGTACTTGGTTGTATGACTATGCACACATACCGGTTATATATGTCTTTCCAATAATATTTATAGTATCTTTATTAGGGGCTTTTTTAGGAACCTTTTTAACACCAGCAACTAATATACAAACCTTAAAGGAGTTTTATTTTAATGTTCGTCCGTGGGGTTGGTGGGCACCAGTTTTAAAGGCGCTTAAGGAAGATGATAATAGCATCAATAAAAATTCGAATTTCGCAGAAGATATGCTAAATTGTGTTGTTGGTATTGTATGGCAATCTAGTATGATTTTGCTACCTATTTATTTTATGATAAGAGATTATCCTAAAACTTGGGTGTGCTTATTGGTTTTTATAATTACTACGGTAATTTTAAAATTCACTTGGTTAGATAAAGTTAAAAAACTTGAAGATTAACGGGCTGTTTCTGCTCAAATTTATAACAAAGAAATTAAAATAATGAAGAATATACCTTGGCAAGATAAACCAAAAGATTCTAACGATGTAATGTGGCGTTACGATGCTAACCCAATAATTAACAGGTACGATATACCATCGTCTAACAGTATTTTTAATAGCGCAGTTGTACCATTTGAAGATGGATTTGCAGGCGTATTTAGATGTGATAATAAAGCAGTTCAAATGAATATTTTTGCTGGCTTTAGTAAAGATGGTATTAATTGGGATATTAACCATGATCCCATAGAAATGAAAGCTGGTAATACTCAAATGATTGAATCTGATTATAAGTACGACCCAAGAGTTGTGTTTATTGAAGATCGTTATTGGATTACCTGGTGTAACGGTTACCATGGTCCAACTATAGGTATTGGTTATACATTCGATTTTAAAGAATTTTTTCAATGCGAAAATGCGTTTTTACCGTTTAATAGAAATGGTGTTTTATTTCCACAGAAAATAAACGGAAAATATGCTATGTTAAGCAGGCCAAGTGATAATGGGCATACGCCTTTTGGAGATATTTATATTAGTTATAGCCCAGACATGAAGTATTGGGGAGAGCATCGTTGTGTAATGAAAGCTTCAAATTTTGAAGATAGCGCTTGGCAATGCACAAAAATAGGTGCGGGGCCAATACCTATATTAACAGACGAAGGTTGGTTAATGATATATCATGGTGTTATAAACACTTGTAACGGATTTCGATATGCAATGGGGTCTGCTCTTTTAGATGAAAACGAACCGGATAAAGTAAAATATAGAACGCAGCCTTACCTTTTAGGGCCTGCCGAAACTTATGAACAGGTTGGCGATGTCCCTAATGTGGTATTTCCGTGTGCTGCTTTACATGATACCGAAGAAGATAAATTAGCCGTATATTATGGTGCAGCTGATACAGTAGTTGCTTTAGCATTTGGGAAACTTAGCGAAGTTGTCCAGTTTACAAAAAACAATAGTTTGTAATTTTTAGAAGCATGCAATTTAAATTTTTAATACTATTTCTTTTTATAACATCATTAAGTTGTGCACAGCGTAATGGGGTTGATGTGCCTAATAGTTATGTCGCTTATAAAACTAACGAAGCCATTGTAATTGATGGTGAAGATCTTGATTCCTCTTGGGCTAAAGTTAAGTGGTCAGAACCTTTTATTGATATTGAAGGCCAAAAAATACCCAAGTATAAAACCCAAGTAAAAATGCTATGGGATGACACTTATTTTTATATTATAGCTAAGCTTGAAGAGCCACATGTGTGGGGTAACATAACCGAAAGAGATCAGGTTATTTTTCATAATAACGATTTTGAAGTTTTTGTAGATCCTGATGGGGATTCTCATAATTATTACGAACTAGAAATTAATGCTTTAAATACGGCTTGGGATTTATTCGTCTCCAAACCCTATAGAGACACTAATGTAGTTTTAAATGATTGGAATATTACAGGGCTTAAATCGGCAGTAAAAGTAAATGGAACATTAAATAACCCAAATGATACCGATAAAGGTTGGGTTTTAGAAATAGCTATCCCTTGGGCGGCTTATAAAACCGGATACTATCAAAAAAATGTACCTGCAGACAAGTTTTGGAGAGTCAATTTTTCAAGAGTTAATTGGGATTATCAGTTAACGAACGGAAAGTACGAAAGAAAAAAAGATGCTAACGGTAAACGATTACTCGAATACAATTGGGTGTGGTCACCTATGGGTGTTATAAATATGCACGAGCCAGAAAAGTGGGGTTATGTCTATTTTACCTCAAAGGAGGCAGGAGAAATGGTTGATTTTGAGGTGTCAAACGACGAAAAAATAAAATGGAAATTATTCGAATTATATAGAAGTCAAAAAGCATATTTTGAAAAAAATAAAAAGTGGGCCACCTCTATACATAATTTGACAACCGAAGCAATAAAAATTGAAAATACAATAATAAATCCTATACTTGAAAATCATAGTCAAGGGTGGAGTATAGTGGTGGTAAGTCCGTTTTCGGGGCAACAATTAATTATAAAAGAAGATAGTAAATTTACAGTTAAATAGAATGCATATGAGAGTGTTTAAAGTATTGTTTTTTGTGGTTTTAGTTCAATTGGTATCTTGTAATACCAAGGATAAATCTCAATTACAACCAACAGCTAAAGAAATAGATAACAAGCAAACCAATTTTAAATATTGGAGTTGGATGACGGTGGGTCATAAAAAATCAGATTCCGCTTATTCAGCACATTTTAATAAATTAAAAAGCAATGGTTTCGATGCTGTTCTTTTAAACACAGGGGCCGATCCTGGTTTGTTAAAACGACTTACACCTTTAGCAAAAAAATCTGGATTAGAAGTTCATGCTTGGATGTTTACTACCAATAGACCAGGGGATACTGTGGCTTTAAAACACCCAGAATGGTATATGGTTAGCCGTAGTGGGAAATCCTGTTTTAACAAAGACGAAAGACCTTATGTTGGTTATTATCAATGGTTATCACCAAGCCATCCAGATGCTAGAAAGCATATTTTAAGTCTAGTAGAAGGTTTAGCAAAAGTAGAAGGTGTTGCAAGTGTACATTTAGATTATATACGTTATCCAGATGTGTATTTACCAATAGGATTACTTCCTAAATATAATTTAAAACAAGAAGAAGAATTGCCAGATTACGATTTCGATTATTCTGATGCTAGTGTCGAAAAATTTATAGCACTTCATCATAAGGATCCTAGAGAAATGGAAAATCCAGCTATAGATATCGAATGGAAAAATTTTCGTTTAAATGAAATTAAATCATTGGTTAATGAAGCTTACAGTGTCGTGCATAAGCACAATAAAAAATTAAGTGCGGCCGTATTTCCCTATCCAGAAATGGCAGATCATATGGTGCGCCAGCGTTGGGATAAATGGAATGTAGATATCGTATTACCCATGATTTATTATAATTTTTATAATGAAGAATTAGATTGGATAGGCTATGCAACAAAACAAGGTGTCGAAGATTTAGAAGGGAAACCAACAGAATTACATACCGGATTATTTACACCTAAATTAACTCCTAACGATTTAAAGTTGGCCATTCAATTAGCTAAAGACAATGGCGCGAAAGGTGTGGCGTTTTTTGATGATTATGCTATGACAGATGAGCAATTTAAGGTAATTAAGAATTCAAAAAAATAAAAAGATGTCTAGTAGAAGAAGGTTTTTAAAAAAAGCGGCAATAGGTACAGTTGGAATAACAACTGTGTTTAATTGCGATCAATCTTCTAAAACAAATAAAACACCATTAGCAACAGTCACTTCCCCCAAAAAACCATTAATTATTTCTACATGGCGCCACGGGTTAGCGGCAAATGAAGAAGCTTGGAGGCAATTAAAAAAAGGAACTTCAGCTTTAAATGCCATTGTATCTGGTGTTGGAATATCCGAAGCCGATCCAAATGTGGCAAGTGTTGGCTATGGTGGATTACCAGATAGAGAAGGTAAAGTAACGCTAGATGCCTGTATCATGAATCACCATAGCGATTGTGGTGCTGTATCCTTTTTACAAAGTATTAAGCACCCTATTGCGGTTGCACAAAAGGTTTTAGAAAACACACCTCATGTGATGCTTACAGGAAAAGGAGCCTTGCAATTTGCATTATCAGAAGGCTTTAAAGAAGAGAATTTATTAACTGAAAAGGCCGAAAAACGTTGGCGAAAATGGTTAGAAGATTCAAAATATAAACCCGTAATAAATATAGAAAACCACGATACTATTAGTATGTTGGTTTTAGATAAAGAAGGAAATTTGTCTGGCGGATGTACCACTAGCGGAGCTGCATGGAAAATGCATGGTCGTGTAGGAGATTCTCCAATTATTGGAGCTGGTCTTTTTTTAGATAACGAGGTAGGTGCAGCGGCAGCAACCGGACTTGGTGAGGCTGTTGTAAGAACAGCAGGAAGCGCTATGGTGGTCGAGTTAATGCGACAAGGAAAATCGCCAAATGAGGCCTGTAAAGAAATTACAGAGCGTATTTACAATAAGCATAAAAACCATAAGGATATGGAATATCTTCAAGTTGGTTTCATTGCGGTAAATAAGCAAGGAGAACATGGCGGTTATAGTGTAAGGCCTGGTTTTAATTATGCTGTTTTCGATGATGAAAAGGGCAATCGAATGGAAAAAGCGGCATCTAAATTGTAAAGCTTTTTTATAATAGCTTTAAATTTTTTCAACACTAAGAATTTAAGAGAAAGAATATTATATAATTATGACAAATAGATTTATACCATATATCATTTTATTAGGATTTGTTTTTTTTCTGAATTCATGTGCAGTAAAAGCTGATAAGATTTATAAGGAATCGGACATTAAAATTATCCCGAAGGTTGAAAAATTACAATTAAATTCTGGTGCTTTTAAATTTAATGAAGATACTAAGTTTGTTGTTTCAAATGAAGCTGAAAAAGTAGTAGCAAATATATTAATTGAAAAGTTTAAAACGGTTGCAAATTGGGATTTACAGTTTACCACCAAGTCACCTAAAAACAATTATTTAGAGTTTAAATTTAATAAAGCTTTAAAAGCGGAATCTTACCTGTTAAACGTTAGTAAAACAGCTATTAATATTGAAGCTTCAGACAATTCGGGATTCCTATATGCTGTGCAATCTCTTCGTCAACTATTACCTCCAGCAATTGAAAGTAAAGAAAAGGTAACACAAGTAATTTGGGAAATTCCTAGTGTGCAAATAGAAGACGGTCCGCGTTTTAAATGGCGTGGATTAATGCTAGATTTATCGAGACATTTTTTCGATAAAAATTACGTTTTAGAAACCATTGATGCCATTGCTTTACTTAAAATGAATGTATTGCATCTTCATTTGGTGGATGATCATGGGTGGCGCATTGAAATAAAAAAATACCCAAAGCTAACCGAGGTGGGCGCATGGCGAGTGGACCAAGAGGACGTACCTTGGGCTTCTAGAACAAAAAATAATCCTGATGAAAAAGGAACTTATGGTGGTTTTTTGACCCAAGAAGAATTAAAAGAAATAGTAGCTCATGCACAGTCTAGAGGTGTTGATGTTGTTCCAGAAATTGAAATGCCAGCCCATGTTTCAAGTGCTATTGCCGCTTATCCGGAATTGTCATGTTTCGAAAAACCAATTGGCATACCGTCTGGGGCTTTGTGGCCCATAACAGATATTTATTGCGCTGGTAAAGAACATACGTTTCATTTTTTAGAAGATGTTTTAAGCGAAGTTATGGATATATTTCCTTCCAAATATATTCATATTGGTGGAGATGAAGCCACAAAAACCAATTGGGAAACTTGCAAGCATTGCGCAAAACGAATTAAGGATGAAGGGCTTCATGATGTGGAAGAATTACAAAGCTATTTTGTAAAACGAATAGAGAAATTTATTAATTCTAAAGGGAAAAAGCTTATTGGTTGGGATGAAATTTTAGAAGGTGGCCTTGCTCCAGATGCTACAGTTATGAGTTGGCGTGGTTTTAAGGGTGGTCTTGAGGCGGCAGCACAAGGTCATGATGTTATTATGACCCCTACTGGCTTTTGCTATTTTGATTATTATCAAGGAACACCAAAATACGAACCAGTTGCAGCAGGACCAGTTACAACCCTAAGTAAGGTGTATCAATTTGATCCCGTGGTTGATACCATGACAGAGGCTGAAGCAAACCATGTATTGGGAGGGCAAGCAAACGTATGGGCAGAACATATTCCCACCGAATCACATTCACAGTATATGATATTTCCTAGGTTAACAGCTCTAGCAGAAACTGTTTGGAGCACTAAAAAATCAAGGAATTGGAACGATTTTTCAAATCGTATACCTAGTATGTTTAAGCGTTTTGAATACCTTGGTGTTAATTATGCTAAAAGTGCTTATTTAGTTACATCTAAAGTAAAATCTAATCCTGAAAATAAAACAGTGTCATTAGTTTTATACAATGAGTTTCCAGAATCTGATATTAGATATACTTTAAATGGAGAAGATTTAAATACTAATGCAGTACCATTTTTATCACCTATCGTTATTGATAAAACTACAACTGTTAATGCCTCATTGTTTAAAAATGATAAACCTGTGGGTATTATTTTTAAGGATACCATTAAGTTTCATAATGCAGTATCTAGTAGAGTCCATTATGCATCTAATTATCATGATAGATATCAAGGTTCGGGAGCATTTAATTTAGTCAATACGCTGCGGGGATCTAAGAATTTTCGAGACGGCAGATGGCAGGCTTGGTTAAATAAAAATGCAGAAATTACTATCGATTTGGAGACCGAAAAAACTATTAATCTAGTGACTATTGGTAGTATGGAAAACCAAGGTAATGCAATTTTTTATCCTACAAAAATAGAAGTATGGACTTCCACAAACGGAAAGGATTTTACAATTCAAAACACAATTAATAGAGCTTACTTACCAAATACAGAATCAGAACTTAAGTCGTTTGTCATAGACCTTGAATCTCATAATGCAAGGTTTGTAAAAGTAAAAATTAGCTTAAACGAAAAGGTTAGAGAACGTGGCGAAGGATGGATTTTTGTAGATGAAATTTTAATAGATTAACCTTAAATTAAGCACTAACTTTATATAATGAAAATCAAGTTTTTTTTAATATGCTTATTATCTAGCCAATTAATTAGTCAGGCTCAAGAACTAACTAAATTTGTAAACCCATTTATTGGTACTTCAAATTTTGGAGCTACCAATCCTGGAGCTATTGCACCTAGAGGCATGGTAAGTGTATCGCCGTTTAATGTTGCAGGCAAACAAAATACATTAGAGAAGGATAGTCGATGGTTATCCAACCCGTATGTTAAAGAAAATACATTTTTAACGGGCTTTTCTCATGTTAATTTAAGTGGTGTAGGTTGTCCAGATTTAGGAGTTATTTTATTAATGCCAACTACGGGCGAATTAGAAACTAATCATTTAAAATATGGGAGTACTTATACCAATGAAGTCGCTAAGGCTGGTTATTATAGTACCAAATTAGAAAAGTATAATATAAACGTGGAAACTACAGCATCACTAAGAACTGGAGTTTCGCGATATACTTTTCCTAAAGGAAAATCTAATATTTTATTAAACCTAGGTTTAGGGTTAACTAATGAGGAAGGCGCTTCGTTAAAAATTGTGTCGCCAACCGAAATCGAAGGTATGCGAAGTGTAGGGTCGTTTTGCTATTATAAACCAGAAGAAGCTTATCCTGTATATTTTGTGGCTAAATTTAGTGAACCTGCTGCTCGTTTTGGAGTTTGGAAAAAACCAAAAGCTTATACCGGTGAAGAAGCAAAATGGATGCCATACAATGGTGAAACCCGAATAATGGAAGGCTATAGAAAAGACGTTGTAGGCGATAGTATTGGGAGCTATTTTAGTTATGATTTTGAAAAGCAAACTGCTGTAGAAGTTAAAATTGGTGTCTCTTACGTAAGTATTGAAAATGCAAGAGAGAATTTAGAAAAAGAGACCTTGAATGCTTCCTTTGAAGACGTATATAATAAAACCAAATTGGATTGGAATAATCAATTGTCTAAAATTAAGGTTGAAGGAGGATCAGAAGATCATAAAACCATTTTTTATACCGCTTTGTATCATACGTTAATTCATCCAAATACTTTAAATGATTTCAATGGGGAATATCCAAGTATGGCAACACGAGAAACTTTAAAAACAGATGGTACCCGGTTTACTGTTTTTTCATTTTGGGATACCTACAGAAACTTACATGCCTTAATGTCTCTAGTGTACCCAAAACAACAATCTAACATGGTAAAAAGCATGTTAAGTATTTACAATGAAAGTGGTTGGTTACCAAAATGGGAATTAAATGCTACCGAAACCACAACTATGGTAGGAGACCCAGCAGGAATTGTTTTAGCAGATACTTATTTAAAAGGGATTCACGATTTCGATATTGAAAAGGCTTATGAAGCTATGCGAAAAAGTGCTACACAATTAGAAAATAACCCTTTACGCCCAGGAATAAAAGAGTATGTGTCTAATGGATATTTAACAACTAAAAATAGCGGTTCGGTTTCAACCACACAAGAGTATAATATTAGCGATTACGCCATAGCGTTGTTAGCAAAACGATTGGGTAAGAAAGCCGATTATAAACGCTTTATTAAACAATCCATAACCTATAGAAATTTATACGATAACAATTTAAAACTATTAAGGCCTAAAAAACCCGATGGCTCTTGGTATGAACCTTTCGATCCCTTGGCTGGTGCAAATTTCACCAAAAATATTGGTTTTATAGAGGGTAATGCATGGCAATATGCTTTTATGGTTACGCATGATACTAAAGGTTTAATGAAGTTAATGGGCGGTAGTAGTAGCTTTACCAAGCAACTTCAGCAAGTATTTGATTCGAATCAATTTGACATGGCAAACGAACCAGATATTGGCTATCCTTATTTGTTTAATTATGCAAAGGGAGAAGAATGGAGGAGTCAAAATATGGTGAGAAAATTAGTTGCAGAATATTTTAAAAACACACCCGATGGATTGCCAGGGAATGATGATACCGGAACCATGTCTGCTTGGTTAATTTATAGTATGATGGGGATTTACCCTATTTCTCCAGGCGAGCCTTTTTATACAATTACGGCACCCATGTTTGACAAAGTGACTATTCAGTTAGATAAAACTTATTATAAAGGAACTCAATTAATTATTACCAAAACTGGTAATGTGGACGGTAAAATAAATAATATTCAGCTAAACGGTAAAACTCATAAAAGTTACTTTGTAGATCATTCCGACTTAGTAAAAGGAGCAGTATTAAATATAAATTTGAAATGAAAAGAAGCCTATTAATTTTATTAATATTGGCAATTAGCCAATCTTCTTTATGTGCTCAAACGGGGCTAGAGAAAAAAGTATTTACAGATCAGTTAATTAATTTTGGCAAACCTGATAGTACAAATATAGATCCCGAGGTCATAAGGCTTCAGGGCGGTAGGGTAGTTTTAAAAAAAGTTACTGTTCCTGTTTTTTCTGAAGGTACCGATGTTAATTTGAAACTCATATTAAAATCTAATGGTGATAAATGGGATAAATCAGGATCTTGTTTTGTAATAACCAATCCAGAACTAATATCAATTATTGACGCTTCAAAAGGGGCTGCAAAATTCCCTAAAGGCTCTTATATGAGTGAAAAACACGGTGGTGTTTTATCAACGGAAAATTATAAAGCTCCTTTAGAGTTATTACGTTTTATGACGCCATTTGGAGTAGGTCACTATAGTGATAATAAAGTAAAATATAGAAGGCCTGTATACATTCCAAAATGGGAAAAAGAAGTAGTTTGGAATCAGGATATTTCGCATTTAGAAGACGTAACTACTGGAACCTTTTATATAGGTGTTTTCATCGATTGTTGGGTTAAGGAAGGCTATAAAATAGATTTAAGCTTAAGTTATTCCGGACGCGCAAAAAAGAAACAAAAAGCAATGCCTTTAGTAAACGCCTTAAACTATGTTAAAGGGCAAGGCTTACCTCACTTTTTTGCTGAAAAACCTTTAAATTATGAGTTTAGTGTGGATAAAAACATCAAAAATGTCAAGTTACACTACATCACAACTGGACATGGCGGACATAGTGGTGGCGATGAGTTTATTAAAATTAAGAATAGTGTTTATTTTAATAATGAATTAGTTATAGATACTATTCCTTGGCGCGATGATTGTGCTTCTTTTAGAAGATTTAATCCACATTCTGGCGTTTGGATACGTAAAGATTCAACGTATACAAGGAATAGGGAAACCAAACAAAGAGAGTTAATCGAAATTAAAGAACGTTTAGCGTCTTCCGATCTTTCAAGATCTAATTGGTGTCCAGGTTCTAAAGTAGAGCCTTTTGAAGTAACATTAGGTAATTTGGTTGCTGGTAAACACCACTTAAAAATAAGTATTCCTGCAACTAAAGCAGAGGAAGGTAAAGCAAATCATTGGTTGGTTTCTGCATATATTACTTACGAAGAAGAATAATACCATACCAACACCTTTTCAGATTTGTTATTGGTCGAACTAATTTTTGTTAAAAAGATTTTGTTATTTAATTTATCTTTTCATTTATAGTTAGTTTTGTTTTAATAAATAGTTATCTGAAAGGAGTTTTTTTAACAGATTTCTCCTTTCATAACTATTTAGAATTCATTTCTAAACCAATAAAAATATCAAGCCTATGGTGTCCTTAAGTACTTTAGATTACTTCTTAATAATTTTATTTTTTACCATAACATTATCCATCGGAATAATTGTTTCAAAAAAAGCTGGTAAAAATTCATCTGAGTTTTTTTTATCAGGTAAAACAATGCCCTGGTGGTTATTAGGGGTATCGATGGTAGCAACAACCTTTTCTACCGATACACCAAATTTAGTAACCGACATTGTAAGAACAAACGGCGTATCTGGAAACTGGGTATGGTGGGCATTCTTAATAACCGGACTTCTTACCGTATTTGTGTATGCTAAACTTTGGAGAAAATCTAATGTAAATACCGATATAGAGTTTTACGAATTTAGATACGGAGGTAAACCAGCGAGCTTTTTAAGAAAGTTTAGAGCTATTTATTTAGGGGTTATTTTTAATATAATAACCATGTCGGCTGTAACCTTAGCAGCCATAAAAATAGGTGGTATTATGTTGGGTTTAGAGCCTTGGCAAACTGTAATTAGCGCAGGAGTTATTACGGTGGCTTTTAGTGCCCTTGGTGGTTTTAAGGGAGTTGTTTATACCGATTTTATTTTATTTTTCGTGGCTATGGGTGGTGCAATAGGCGCTGCTTATTATTTGGTAAACCTTCCTGAGGTTGGTGGAATTCAAGCAGTAATGGCAAACGAAAATGTAGCTGATAAACTCTCAATCTTACCAGATTTTAGTAATAAAAACGCCTTAATAACGTTATTTATTATTCCTTTGGCAGTGCAGTGGTGGAGCTCATGGTATCCAGGAGCAGAACCTGGCGGTGGTGGTTATATTGCGCAACGTATGTTAGCTGCTAAAGATGAAAATCATGCTATTGGAGCCACGTTCTTTTTTAATATTATGCACTATGCTTTACGTCCTTGGCCATGGATTTTGGTAGCTTTGGCATCTTTAGTTGTTTTTCCAGATTTAGCAAGTATACAAGAAGCGTTTCCTAATATTGCAGATGATAAGCTAGGGCACGATTTAGCATACTCAGCAATGTTAACTAAATTACCAAGCGGATTATTAGGCTTAGTATTAGCATCTTTAATTGCGGCTTATATGAGTACGATTTCAACACAATTAAATTGGGGATCATCCTATATTGTTTTCGATTTCTACAAACAACAAATAAACCCAAATGCATCAGAAAAAAAGTTAGTAGCAGTAGGTAGGCTTTCAACCATCGTACTTATGGTTTTTAGTGCCGTTTTAGCATTGTTGTTACAAAATGCGTTACAATTATTTGAATTGCTATTAGTATTTGGAGCGGGAACAGGCCTTATATTTATTTTACGTTGGTTCTGGTGGAGAATTAATGCTTGGAGTGAAATAACAGCCATGTTTGCTTCAGGTATAATTTCAATATTATTGAAACTTACACCATTAGGCGCTTTCTTATTCGATTCAGAAACTGGTGTGTTTGAAGATTATTTACAGTATCCATTTGTGGTGTTGGTCACTACAATTATATGGTTGGCAGCCACGTTTATGACAGCTCCAGAAAGCAAAACTGTTTTACAAGGTTTTTATAAAAAGATTCAACCAGGTGGTCCAGGTTGGGAAAAGATAGTAAAGGAAGCCGAAGCCGAAAATATCAATATAAAAGATACAAATGAATCTTGGAGTGTGCCTTCAGGGATTTTGGCTATGCTTTTAGGATGTGTATTAATTTATAGCTGCATGTTTGCAACAGGATATTGGATTTATGGCGATTATACTTATGCTATAGCTATTACCATTTTAGCAATAGTATCAGGACTGCTGTTAAAACAAACTTGGAAGAAAATTAAAACAAACATTCTATAAAACTATAATGATGCAAATTCTTAATCAAAATAAAGGAACTTTTTTAAGCGCATTGCTTTGTGTGGTATTGCTTTTTAATGGTTGTAAAAATGAAACTAAAGAAGAAGTAGAAGTTGCTAAAAAACCAAATATTGTTTTTATAATGAGCGACGATCATGCTTACCAAGCTATTAGTGCTTATGGTCATGGTTTAAATAACACACCAAACATTGATAGAATAGCAAAAGAAGGCGCAATTTTTAATCGAGGTTTCGTAAACAACTCAATATGCGCACCAAGTAGAGCCGCAATGCTTACCGGTAAACATAGTTTTAAAAATGGTAAAGTAGATAATATTCATGCTTTTAACTGGGATCAAGATAATTTTGCTAAAGCCTTGCAAAAAAACGGATATGAAACAGCATTAGTAGGTAAAATACATTTAGATGGGTTACCACAAGGTTTTAATTATTCAAATGTACTTCCTGGACAAGGGCAATACTATTCTCCAGAATTTATTGAAAATGGTGAGAAGAAAACCTATCCAGGTTACATAACACATGTAACTACAGATCTTGCTTTAAACTGGTTAGACTCTAAGCGAGATAAAGACAAGCCGTTTATGCTAATGTATCATCAAAAAGCACCTCATAGAACATGGATGCCAGAAGAGAAATATTTAACTTTAATGGATAGTGTAACTTTTAATCCTCCGTCAAATTTCTTTGATGATTATAAAGGTAGGCCAGCAGCAGCAGGTCAAGAAATGAGCATCTATAAGGACATGGACTTGGTTTACGATTTAAAAATGTTGGATAAAGAAGGTGAGCTTAAAACGCAATATAGAGGAATGTTCCAAAAGAAATATGATAGGATGACCAATGAGCAAAAAGCCGCTTGGGATGCTTATTATGAACCTATTATTGCTGATTTTAAATCGAAAAATTTAAAAGGTAAAGATTTAGCCATTTGGAAATATAATAGATACATGCACGATTATCTAAGAACAATTCAATCTGTAGATGATGGTGTTGGGCAAGTTTTAGATTACTTAAAAGAAAATGGTTTAGAAGAAAACACGATTGTTGTTTATACTTCAGATCAAGGTTTTTACCTAGGAGAACATGGTTGGTTCGATAAACGCTTCATGTATGAAGAATCTTTTAGAACACCAATTTTAATGAAATATCCTAAAGAAATTAAACCAGGAACAGTAATTGATGAGTTAGTTCAAAATATTGACTTTGCACCAACATTTTTAGATTATGCAGGTGTAGAAATAGATGAATCCATTCAAGGAGAATCGTTAAGAAAATTGGTAAATGGAGAAGCTAGCGAATGGCGAGATGCTATTTATTATACCTTTTACGAATATCCTGCAGAACACAAAGTAAAACGTCACTACGGTGTTAGAACCGATAAGTATAAGTTAATTCATTTTTATTATGATATTGATCAATGGGAATTATACGATTTAGAAAAAGACCCTACAGAAATGAATAACGTATACGAGGCTTCGGAATATGCTTCAGTAAAAGAAGAGATGCATAAGCAACTTGAAAAGATGAGAACAAAGTATGGTGATAGCGATGCTTTAAACCAAGAAAATTTAGATAAGTACTTGTCTAAAAAAGGAATTAAAAAACACTAAAAATAAAATAAAGCTAAAAACGTAAGACTACTCGATATGAAATTAAAATTAACAGGTGTTTTCGTAGGTATATTTTTAATATCAATAAAACTATACAGTCAAGATATATCTGTAAATCAGTATAATGTTTCATGGACCGAGAAGAGTAAAATAGCATCAGATGCGATGCCTCTAGGTAACGGGACAACCGGAGCTTTAATTTCTGTTCTAGAAAACGGTAATATCTGGATTTCTGTTAGACATATTGATGCGTGGTCTGAGGCTCACCGACTATTAAAATTAGGAGATGTCGAAATTAAGGTATCTCCAAATCCATTTAATACGACATTCAAACAGGATTTAATTTTAAGCGAAGCAGCAATTTACTTAGAGGGTGAAAATGGGTTTAAATCTAAAATATGGATTGACAAAAATAACAATGTTATTCATGTTGAAAATGATTCTGATTCAAAATTTAAGCTCGATGTAAAACTTCATAATTGGAGAGATGAAGCTAAAATTATTAATGAAACCAACCTAAAAGGTATTCCTGATGGTATTACGGAATCTCCCGATGTTATTGTTGATAATAATGAAAAGGCTATTACATGGTATCATAGAAACGAATCGACTAAAGCTTTTGATTGGACCATTAAAGCTTTAGAAATTCCAAAGACTGAAAATCTAGATAATGTTTTAGAAAATCGAACTTTTGGTGCTATGGTAGTAGGCGATAAAATGTCGAATACATCAGATACAACAATGATGTCAAAAGCAGGAAAGTGTAATCATTTAAAAATTTATACACTTAATAAACGTACCGAAACTGCTGATAATTGGATTCAAGAAATAAAAAAATCATCTTTAACAAAAGAAAACCTAAATGCCAATTGGAAAGCCCATACCACTTGGTGGAATAACTTCTGGAAAAGTAGTTACATTCAGCTAACAGGGTTTAAAGAAGCGAAACAAACAAGTGCTGGCTATGCTTATACCATGTACCTAAATGCTATGGCAGGAGAAGGTGAATTTCCAATAATATGGAACGGCTCTATGTTTGCTCCAGATTTAAATGAAGTTCTACAACGTAATCATACAGGTATAAAACATTTTAAAGATAAAGACCACCGTTCTTGGGGTAATTTAATGCTGCATCAAAATGTGCGTTTGCCGTTTTACTCTATGAATGCAGCGGGACAGTTTAAATATACAGATCCTTTTATAAATACTTACATGAGAGGTTTTGATTTAATGAAAGAACATTCTAATACCGTTTTTGGTCACGAAGGAACTGTAATAAGAGAGTCTACAACACTTTGGGGAGTTATAGCTCCAGGGGTTTATGGTGTAGATAGAAAAGGGTTAGAGCCAGGGCAACAACAATCGCAATGGCACCGAACACATTGGAATGCAGGTTTAGAAGTGGCTTGGTATTTATCGGAGCGTTATGATTATACGTTAGATGAAGATTTTGCTAAAAAAGAATTTATACCATTTGCCTCAGAAATAGTTAAGTTTTTCGACGTGCATTGGCCACATAAAGATGGCAAATTATATTTCCCAGATGTGCATGTTTTAGAATCATTTAGAAAGGCAGATAATCCTATGCCATTTATAGCAGGATTAAAATCTGTATTACAACGTTTATTAAAACTACCGGAGCATTTAACAACAGAAGTAGATAGAACGTATTGGAAGGCATTATTAACACGAGTTCCAGAAATTCCAACAAGAGATAGGAATGGTATTAAAATTTTAGCTAATGCGGAAGTTATAAAATCTAAAAAAGCAAATGTAGAAGTAGCCGAATTATATGCTGTATTTCCATATCATTTATATGGTGTTGGTTTGCCCGATTTAAAAATGGCGCAAGACACTTATAAAAATAGAACCACTTTGGTTGATGATGTTGGAGGCGAAAATCCAAAATGGGCACCAGGTTATATTCGTGGTGGTTGGCATCCAGAAGCCATTATGGCAGCCATGGTTGGTTTAACGGATTCAGTTCAAAAAGAGGTAACATGGGCGTTATATAGACCAGTTCCAGAACAACGTTATCCTGGTTTTTTTATGTCTACGCATGATGGGACTCCCGATGTTCAACATTCATCGGTTGCTGCAACAGCATTACAGCGTATGATTTTACAAAATGTAGAAGATAAAATAGTGTTGCTGCCTGCTTTTCCAAAAAATTGGGGCGGCGAGTTTAAACTTTATGCTAAAAGAAATACGCTTGTTGAAGGTGAAATAATTAATGGTGAAATTAAAAGCTTAAAGGTAACGCCTGCAAGTCGTAAGAAAGATGTTTTTATAGGCCAGAAATTAGAAGTTCCAAAGCCTGAAATTTGGAAAACAAAGTAATTATAGATTAGCCTTATTATAAACAATATAAAAGATCAAATTAATAAACATGAGTAATACTAAAAGCCTAATTAAATTTGTTTTATTAATACTTTTTGTAAGTATTAATGCGTGTAAGGAGGAGGCAAAAAAAGAAACGGCACACGAAGAAATTAAAAAACCAAATATACTTTTCTTATTTACAGACGATCAAAGAGGTGGTACTATTGGTGCGATGGACAAATACAACGTTCAAACTCCAAATATGGATCAACTTGTTGAAAACGGAACCTCGTTTACAAATTCATATATTTTAGGAGCTACTACGGCGGCTGTATGTTCACCAAGTAGAGCAATGTTAATGACGGGGCGTCATTATTTTAACATAGAGCCTAACGTATATGCACAATTTGCTTTTCCAAAAGATGAAAAAGGTAAAAGTGATAAACTAACGTTTCCAGAATATTTTAAATCTAATGGGTACACAACCTTTGCAACAGGAAAACAACATAATGGCGAACCATGGATAGAGCGTGGATTTAGTTTTGTTAAGTCTGCTTTTTTAGGAGGAATGACAAGGCATTTTGGTACAAAAGTAAAAGATTATACTCCTGAAACAGGATGGTCTGAAGGATATAAAGATGATAATAAATTTAGTAGTGAAGTTTTTGCAGATGCTGCGGTTGGTTTTATCGATTCTTATAAAAAGGAAGATCCATTTTTAATGTATGTTGCATTTACAGCACCACACGATCCTCGTACAGCACCACAAGAATTTCATGATATGTATCCTGCAGAGAATATAGCATTACCAGAAAATTTTATGGCTCAGCATCCATTTGAAATTGCCGACGATCATATTAGAGATGAGGTGTTAGCTCCGTTTCCAAGAACTGAAGCTATTGTTCAAAAAGAAATTTCAGATTATTATGCGATGATAACTGCTACCGATGTACAAATTGGCAGGGTGTTGAAAGCATTAAAAGATTCTGGGAAAGCAGATAATACTATTATTGTTTTAGCTGGAGATAATGGTTTAGCATTAGGTCAGCATGGTTTATTAGGAAAACAAAATGTTTACGAGCATAGTGTAAGCGTACCAATGGTTTTTGTTGGGCCAAATATTCCTAAAAATCAAAAAAATAGTGCGTTTGCTTATTTACACGATATTTTCCCTACGCTTTGTGGTTTAACAGGATTAGATATTCCTGAATCTATCCAAACAGAAGATTTAACACCAGTAATTAAAGGTGAAAAAGACCAAGTCAGAGAAAGTATGCTTTATGCCTATAATTCTTGGCCAGGAGAAGATTATAAGCCAAAAGTTAATAATTACGGTGGGCACAGAGCAGTGCGTAAAGGTGATTTTAAACTAATTGTGAGTGCTAAGCATGATGATTATAAATATCAATTATTCAATTTAAAAAATGATCCTTGGGAGCTTGTAAATCTTATTGAAGATGAAAATTATAATAATATTAAAGAAGAATTAAAATTAGAATTACAAAAACTGATTAAGGAAAGTGGTGATAAAGCAGATTTATCTAAAAGAGAATTCGGACTTTTTGATAACCAAGAGGCTTATAATTTCAAAACTAAAAAATAACAAAAACACCTTTTATCAACATGAAAATAAGACCATCGCTTAGCCATTTAATACTTTACACATTTCTTACTGTAATGTGTACTGCGCCGCTAACTGCTCAAGAAAAAACATTTACCTGGGATCAATTAGCAGATCAATATGAATGTCCAGAATGGTTTAGAGATGCTAAGTTTGGTATTTGGTTTCATTGGGGGCCACAAGCTGCACCAGAACAAGGTGGTGGTTGGTATGCTCGTCACATGTATATGCAAGATGTTGGTCGTCAAAAATTTGGTAAAATGGCATATCCATACCATTTACAAACTTATGGACATCCATCAGAATTTGGTTTTAAAGATGTTATTAATTCATGGAAAGCCGAAAAATTTGATGCTCAAGCTTTAATAGATTTTTCAAAAGAAAACGGAGCCAAATACATTATGGCTTTAGCGAATCATCACGATCATTT
Organism: Algibacter sp.; assembly: GCF_039977455.1. GTDB lineage: Bacteria > Bacteroidota > Bacteroidia > Flavobacteriales > Flavobacteriaceae > Algibacter_B. Next base: position 31,535 of record NZ_JBDWDG010000006.1, read on the forward strand.
TGATTTGTTTGATTCTTCATACCACCCATGGAACTCGGTAGATGTAGGTCCTAAAAAAGATATTATTGGTGAGTTTGCAACAGCGAGTCGTAATGCAGGTTTAAAATTTGGAGTTACCAGTCACGACGATCGTTTTTTAAACTGGTGGCAACCTGCTTTTGGATCGGATAAAGATGGTGTTTATAAAGGTGTTCCTTATGATGCGCGTTTAACTAAAGCCGATGGAAAAGATAAATGGTGGGAAGGGTTAGATCCTAAAGATTTATATGGTCCTGCACCAGAAGATCGTACACCAGAAATTATTGAAGATATTAAGAAAAACTGGTTAAAACGTCACATTGAATTGGTTGATAAATACAAGCCAGATGTTTTATATAATGATGGTTTTAATTTTACCTATGGCGAGTATGGTAAAGAGGTAGCAAGAAAATTATATAACAATAGTTTAAACGAAAAAGGAGCTATTGATGCTGTAATGTTATTAAAAAGGAAAGCTAAAGGGACTGTAAACGAAGTAGAATCTGGAGGAAGTAATACGTTACGTGAAGAACCATGGCAATCTGAAATTACTTTTACAGATTGGTTTTATAAAAAAGACCGCCACCTAACTCACAATGCACGTACTATTTTAGAAATGCTCATAGAGGCCGTTAGTAAAAACGGAAACTTATTACTTAGTATGGAGTTAAATCCTGATGGAACCATTCCTCACGAAATAAAAAAGAGTGTAAAAATTGTTGGCGATTGGTTAAAAATTAACGGAGAGGCTATTTACGAAACACGACCTTGGACTATTTATGGAGATGGTAGAAGTGTAAGAGGTGAAGTTGTTGAAACTGTAGATGGTGAGTTAAGAAATGCCACAGCAAACCAAAAACATGGCGAGCATTTCAATCAACGTACCACAGCAACACCTGCCTTTTCTCATGACGAAGTACGTTACACGACAAAAGGTGACGATTTCTATATTATTGTTATGAACCCTAAAGGAGGCGATTTTCTTATGCCATCGTTCGCAAAATCTAGCGATAATAATCCGGGAACTTTAAAAGGTTTAACCCAATTGTATGATGGTAGAAAATTAGCATTCAAACAAAATAATAAAGGATTAACGGTTACTATGCCTGCTGTAAATGGCGATAGCTATCCTGTGGTATTAAAAGCAAAATTCAATAAGTAAGAGCATCATGAAAAAGAACATTGTTTTAATCTGTTTTGTATCGTTGCAATGTTTTTTCTGTATTGCGCAAGAAAATGTACCATATTTAAACCCATCATTATCTTTCGATGAGCGTGTAGACGATTTAGTATCACGAATGACCTTGGAAGAAAAAGTTGGACAAATGATGAATGATGCGCCAGCAATACCAAGATTAAAAATTCTTGCTCATGAGTACTGGAACGAATGTTTACATGGTGTTGCTCGTGCAGGTAAAGCCACGGTGTTTCCACAAGCTATAGGTTTAGCAGCAACTTTTGATGAAGCATTAATTTATAACGATGCTGTTGTAATTTCAGATGAAGCTCGTGCAAAACATCATGAAGCACAGCGTAATCAATCATACAAACGTTACGAAGGTTTAACCTATTGGACACCAAACGTTAATATTTTTCGTGATCCACGTTGGGGACGTGGACAAGAAACTTACGGTGAAGATCCTTATTTAACTTCTAGAATGGGCGTTAATTTTGTGAAAGGTTTACAAGGTGACGATGATAAATATTTAAAACTAGTAGCAACTCCAAAACATTTTGCAGTACATAGTGGTCCAGAACCTGAAAGACATTTTTTTGATGCGACAACCACAGAACGTGATTTATACGATACGTATCTACCAGCTTTTGAGGCCACAATTGTAGAAGGTCAGGCGTATTCCTTAATGGCTGCCTACAACAGATATATGGGAAAACCATGTTGCGCTAGTCACCAGTTGTTAGATGAAATTTTACGTAAAGATTGGGGATTCGAAGGTTTTGTAGTGTCAGATTGTAATGCTATTCGAGACATTCACGATTATCATAACTATGTAGATTCTAAAGAAGAAGCCGCAGCTGTTGCTGTTTTGGCTGGTACAGATTTAAATTGTGGTTCGCGCTATGAGTATTTAATAAGTGCGGTTAAAGCTGGTTTAATCAATGAAGATGAAATTGATGTGTCTTTAAAACGAATTTTTAAAGCGCGTTTTAAGTTAGGTATGTTCGACCCTACAGAAATGGTGCCTTATGCAAGTAATCCCATGGATGTTGTGAGTTCTGAAAAACACAGAGCGTTAGCACTTGAAACAGCTCAAAAGTCAATGGTTTTATTAAAGAATGAAAATAAAACATTACCCTTAAAAAAAGATGTAAAGGCTATTACCGTTGTTGGTCCAAATGCTAACGAATTAGAAGTGCTTTTAGGAAACTATAACGGATTTCCATCACAATACTTCACGCCTTTAGATGGTATTAAAAATAAAGTTTCAGAACAAACTAAAGTCTATTATGAAGCGGGTAGCGAATTAATTTCAAAAGAACCTACTTTATCATTAGTACCTACCGAATTTTTAAGTTTCAATAATAAAAAAGGATTACAGGCTAAATACTATAACAATCATGATTTTAGTGGAACACCTGTTGAAACCAGAATGGAAGAGGTTATAAATTCTAACTGGAATTTAAAACCTATTGAAGGGTTAAACGAAGCTAAGTTTGCTGTAGAATACAACGGAACGCTTAAAGTTGATGCTTCAGGCAACTATCAATTAGGATTGCAAAGTCATCATAGAGGTTACACTTTAGCTATTGATGGTAAGGTGATTGTTGATAATACAAACAAACCTAAAAGTCGTGTTATAGCAGAATCAATTCAACTAGAAGAAGGAAAATCATATGCTGTAAACATTAAATATTATCATGAAGGATATCCTGCTAAATTAAAATTCATGTGGGCTTCAGAAAATAAAACATCTTATGAGAGAGCTATAGAATTAGCTAAAAAATCAGATGTGGTTGTTTTTGTTGGTGGTATTTCACCAGGTGTCGAGGGCGAACAAATGCCAATAAATTCCAAAGGTTTTGATGGTGGTGATAAAACTAATATAGATTTACCCGAGGTACAAACCGAATTACTAAAAGCATTACATGCAACAGGAACACCTATAGTGCTCGTGCTATTAAACGGTAGTGCCTTAGCAGTAAATTGGGAAAACGATAATCTTCCAGCAATTTTAGAAGCTTGGTATCCAGGAGAACTTGGTGGACATGCTATAGCCGATGTTTTATTTGGAGATGTTAACCCTTCGGGCCGATTGCCTGTTACCTTTTATAAATCGCATAAAGACTTATCTCCTTTTGTAAATTATAGTATGAAAGGCAGAACGTATAGATATTTTGAAGGTGAAGCTTTGTATCCTTTTGGGTACGGATTAAGCTACACAAATTTTAAATATGAAGATTTGAAATTATCTAAAAATAAGATTAAAACTATAGGTGCAACCAAAGTATCTGTTAAGGTCAAAAATGTAGGTGATTTGAAAGGTGAAGAAGTTGTACAATTGTACATAAAAGATGTAGAGAGCTCCGTTAAACGACCTTTAAAAGATTTAAGAGGAATTGAAAGAGTTTCTTTAAATTCAGGAAAATCAACAACCGTAACTTTTGAGATCACAACAGAAGATTTACAGTTTTTTGATACTGAGCAACGTAAAAAAGTTGTTGAGCCAGGAATGTTCGAAATAGGTATTGGAGGGGTTTCTAATAGTTTTGAAACAGTTAATCTAGAAGTTATAAATTAAATTACGATATAATGAAAAAGTTACTTCAATTAGGTACAATAGTATTGCTTACTGCTTTATCAGTTATTAGCTGTAAGGATAAACCAAAAGAAGAAAAAGTAGAAGCTAAGCCAGAAAAACCAAATATTCTATTCATCATGTCTGATGATAATACGGCACAAGCTTGGGGTGTTTATGGAGGTATTTTAGAAAATTATGTACATACACCAAATATTAAGCGTTTAGCAAACGAAGGAACAATTCTAGAAAACTGTTTGGTTTCTAATTCTATTTGTACACCAAGTAGAGCTACAATTTTAACAGGCCAATACAGTCATGTTAACGGTGTAAAAATTCTAGATGCTGGACTTTCTCCGGCATACAATAACATTGCAAAAGAAATGCAAAAAGGAGGATACCAAACGTCTATAATTGGTAAATGGCATTTAAAGCAAGAGCCTGCAGGTTTCAATCACTATGCAGTTCTTCCTGGTCAGGGTGAATATCATGACCCAATAATAAAAACAGCTGATAATTGGGAAGATTATTACGAAGGCGGAAAACAATATAAAGGCTATAGTACAGATGTTATAACTGATATGGCAATTGATTGGATTGAAAATCGTGATAAAGACAAACCCTTCATTACCATGTGTCATTTTAAAGCTACACATGAACCTTACGATTATCCAGAGCGTTTTGCGCATTTATACAAAGATCAAGAAATTCCTGTTCCAGATTCGTTTTACGATAGTAGCGCTTCTAACACAGGACGTTCATTTTTAGGTCAATCAATGGATAACTTAAAACAACGTTATTTAGATGCTACAGCAAACCCAGAATTACGTAAAGATTTTATGAATTATCCGGGTTTACCGTTTTCTGTAGATGGTTTAACTAACGAGGAAGCAAGATACAAAACGTATCAAAAAATGATAAAAGATTTTATGCGTTCTACTGCAGCTGTAGATGATAATATTGGTAAACTTTTAGATTATTTAGAAGCCTCTGGTTTAGCAGAAAATACGGTGGTTATTTACACCGCAGATCAAGGTTACTTTTTAGGTGAGCACGGTTGGTTCGATAAGCGTTTAATTTTCGAAGAGTCTATGCACATGCCATTTGTAATTCGTTACCCAAAAGAAGTTGTAGCAGGTGCAAGAAATAAAGATTTAATTGAGAATGTAGATTTTTCAGCCTTATTTGCAGATTATGCAGGTATCGATTATCCATCTGATATGCAAGGCCGTAGTTTCCGTGAAAACTTAATGGGAAATACACCAAACGATTGGAGAGGTTATGCGTATTACAGATACTGGGACCATTCTAAAGATAGACCGGGTCATTTCGGAATTCGAGGGAAACGTTATAAGCTTGCGTTTTTCTATGGAAACGGGTTTGAAGGTGCTGCACAAGAGCAGTTTTGGGATTTTTACGATTTAGAAGAAGATCCAAAAGAGCAACATAATGCATACAATGATCCTAAATATCAAGAAATTATTAAAGAGTTAAAAGTCGAAATTTTAAAGAAAAAAGAAGCTGTTTTAGATACAGATAGTGATACACCTGAAGTTCTAGAAATTATTAAAGCGCATTGGAACGATTAAAAACTTAATTCATGATTAATAAACTTCTGAGCATCTTTCTTGTTGCGATTTCAACCTTAGGTTGCAAGGCACAAAAGCAAGATAAACCTAATATCATCATTATTATGGCTGATGATATGGGGTATGGCGATTTATCAACCTATGGCAGTACATTAATTAATACGCCTAACCTAGATAAAATGGCAGCAGAAGGTATTAAGTTTACAGATTTTCATGCAAATGGTCCTGTTTGTAGCCCAACAAGAGCGGCAATTTTAACAGGGAAATATCAACAACGTGTGGGTATTGATGGTGTGGTAACAGCAAAACACCATAGAGATAAAGGTCTAGAAACAAGCGAGCAAACATTTGCAGAAGCAATTAAAGATGCCGGTTATGTTACAGGTATGTTTGGTAAGTGGCACGTTGGGTACAAAACAGAATTTAACCCCATAAACCAAGGTTTTGATGAGTATATTGGTTATGTTTCTGGAAATGTAGATTACCATTCACATATCGATCAAGAAGGTTTTGAAGATTGGTGGGATGGTGATAAAATTAAAAATGAAGAAGGCTATTCTACAGATTTAATTACAAAACATTCAGTCGATTTTATAAAGCGTCATAAAGATGAACCTTTTTTACTTTACATTCCTCATGAAGCACCACACGGTCCATTTCAAGGTCGTAAATCTGCTGCCGAAAGAGAAATAGGTTGGAAAAACGGATCGAAGCAAAAGAATAAAATGACTGAAGAAGAGCTGAACAACATTTATAAAGAAATGGTTGAAGTTATGGATGAAGGCGTTGGCGAAGTCATGAAAACGTTAAAAGAACTTAAACTTGATAAAAATACTTTAATCTTCTTTTGTTCAGATAATGGAGCTTCAAGAAAAGTCGGTAGTAATGGCGGTTTAAGAGGTTATAAGTCTACCTTATGGGAAGGTGGTCATCGTGTTTCGGCTATGGCTTGGTATCCAGGAAGAATTCAACCCAACCAAATAAATAATGAGACCATTTTAACTATGGATTTGTTCCCAACTATATTAGATTTTGCAGGTGGGAAACAGCCCGAAAATTTAGATGGTGTTAATTTAAAATCTAATTTACTTGAAGGTAAAGCTTTAGAAAAACGCGATTTATTTTGGGGTTATACCGGTAGAAAAGCCATTCGTCAAGGGGATTATAAATTAATTTTAAGAAATAAAGACGCAGAACCTTTACTATTCAATTTAAAGAAGGATTTATCCGAATCGAATAACATAGCAAATAAGCATCCAGAACTAGTTAAATCTATGCTTAAAGAATTAGAAACGTGGAGTGATGATGTCTATTCAAATTCAAATAACAAGCAATAAAAATTATTTTATGATTAAAAAAACAGCCATATTATCTCTTTGTTTAATATTTGTATTTTGTACAAATCCAAAAGATAACACGCAGGAAAAAGCAGAATTTAAACTGCAGTATGACGAGGCTGCTGAAAAATGGACAGAAGCGTTGCCAATTGGAAATGGTAGCTTAGGCGCCATGGTTTTTGGAGATGTAACTCAAGAACATATTCAGTTTAATGAAGAAACGCTTTGGCGCGGACAACCACACGATTATTCTCACGAAGGTGCTGGCAAATATTTAGATGAAATAAGACAATTGTTGACGGAGGGTAAAAGTAGAGAAGCACATAAATTAGCTCAAGATCATTTTATGAGCGACCCTATAAAGCAAATACATTATCAACCTTTCGGTGATTTATATATCGATTTTAAAAACCATGATACTTTTACAAATTACCACCGAGAGTTAAATTTAAATGAAGCCATTTGTTCGGTGTCTTATACTGTTGAAGGTGTAGATTATCAACGTGAAGTATTAACTAGTTTTCCAGACCAAATAATAGCTGTTAACTTAACATCTAGTAAAGATGGTGCTCTTAATTTCGATTTATGGTTGGATGCTATTCATGAAGATAAATCGGTAATCACTAACAACGATACACAAACACTAGTAGTAAAAGTAAAAGATGGTGTATTACGCGGCGTATCAACATTAAAATTAGAAACCAACGGAGATATAAAAAATGAAGACGGTAAATTAAAAGTAACTAAAGCTTCCAAAGCTAGTATTTACCTAACAGCAGCTACAAATTATATCGATTTTGAAGATGTGTCAGGAAAGCCAGAAAAAATAGTAAAAGAAACTATGGCCCAAGTTGTAACTAAAAATTACGACGCTATTAAAACGAATCATATTACAGATTATCAAGCATTATTTAATCGTTTTGATATTAATTTTGGAGATAATGGGAAATCTAATAACACAACCGATAATCGTATTTCAGACTTTAGTGAAACTCCAAACGATCCACAATTGGTAGCATTGTATGTTCAATATGCTCGATTTTTAACCATAACAAGTAGCAGGCCAGGAACAAAACCAGGAACCTTACAAGGTATTTGGAACGATAAATTAACACCGCCTTGGTTTAGTAGTTATACTACCAATATTAATTTAGAAATGAATTATTGGCCGGTAGAAATGTACAATCTTAGTGAATGCCATGAGCCGTTGTTCGATTTAATAGAAGATTTATCAATTACAGGTGCAAAAGTTGCTAAAACTCATTATAATGCCGATGGTTGGATTGTACACCATAACGTTGATATTTGGCGTGGTGCTGCTCCAGTAAATGCGTCACATCATGGTATTTGGTTAGGTGGAGCAGCTTGGTTATCATCTCATATCTGGGAACATTATTTGTTTACTCAAGATATGGCATTTTTAGAAAAGCGTTATCCACTTATGCGAAATGCAGCGTTGTTTTATAGCCAGTTTTTATATGAAGATCCAAACACAGGCTATTTAATTAGTTCACCGTCAAATTCACCAGAAATTGGAGGTTTAGTTGCAGGACCAACCATGGATCATCAATTAATAAGAGCCTTGTTTAGAAGTACAATTGAAGCTTCAAATATTTTAAATGTTGATGCAGAGTTTACGTCAACTTTAAAACCATTGTTAGCTAAAATTGCTCCAAACCAAATTGGTAAACATGGGCAATTACAGGAATGGTTAGAAGATAAAGATAATCCGGAAAGTCATCACAGGCATGTATCGCACCTATGGGCAGTACACCCTGGAAATGAAATAAATTACGAGGATACTCCAGACTTAATGCAAGCTGCAAAACAATCTTTATTATTTAGAGGCGATAACGGTACGGGTTGGAGTTTAGCTTGGAAAATTAATTTCTGGTCAAGGTTTAGAGATGGTGATCATGCATATAAGTTATTACATAAATTATTAAGTCCTGCTGTAAAACCTAACGGAAAAGTAGGTGGCGGATCGTACCCTAACCTTTTCGATGCGCATCCTCCGTTTCAAATAGATGGAAACTTTGGAGGTGCTTCAGGAATTTTAGAAATGCTATTACAAAGTCAATTAGGGAAAATAGAACTATTGCCTGCATTACCAACAGCATTACCAGAAGGACATGTTTCGGGAATTGTTGCTAGAGGTGGTTTTGAGCTGTCTTTTTCTTGGGAAAACGGACAGTTAAAAGACGTTTCTATACTTTCAAAAGCAGGAAAAACTTGTGTTTTAACTTATAATGATAAAACCATCGAGTTTGAAACAGAAGCAGGAAAGACTTATAATTTTGATGGCTTGTTAAATAAAAAGTAAAAAGAATAATGCAAAGATTAACCTTTATAGCGTTTGTGTTTTCGGCTTTTTTAAGTTGTAAAATGGCATTAATAGCACAAAACATCACCGATAAACCCAATATTATTATCGTGTTTACAGACGATCAAGGGTATCAAGATGTTGGTGTTTTCGGTTCGCCATTAATAAAAACACCAAACCTAGATAACATGGCAAGTAACGGTATAATGTTTACCGATTTTTATGCTGCGTCATCAGTTTGTTCACCATCTAGAGCAGCTTTACTAACGGGGTCTTATCCAAACCGTGTAGGTGTACCTCAGGTATTATGGCCTAATCTTCCTGGAGGTTTATCAAATGAAGAGCAAACCATTGCCGATATGCTAAAAAAACAAAATTATGCTACAGGATGTATTGGTAAATGGCATTTGGGAGACCAACAACAATACTTACCGACTTCGCAGGGTTTTGATAGGTATTATGGTATTCCATTTAGTAACGATATGTCGGTAAACCCAAAGTCTAAAGTTTCTAAAAAGGCCGTGTTTAGAGAAGGGATGACTATGGATAGTCTGCGTGAAATAAAATGGCGAGGTAGCAGAGTGCCTTTGTTTAAACAAGATGAAGTTGTTGAATATCCAGTAGATCAATCTACTATTACCAAACGCTATACAGAACAAGCTATTCAGTTTATAGAAGAAAATAAAGAGGAACCATTCTTTTTATACTTGGCTCATTCCATGCCACATGTGCCATTGTATGCGTCTTCACAATTTAAAGGTAAAAGTGCTAGAGGCTTGTATGGGGATGCTGTAGAAGAGATAGATTGGAGTGTGGGCGAAATTTTAAAAACGTTAAAAGCACAAGGTATCGATGAAAATACACTAGTCATTTTTACTTCAGATAACGGACCTTGGACATCAAAAGGGGATGAAGGTGGAAGCGCCTTGCCTTTAAGAGGACAAAAGCATGAAACTTTTGAAGGCGGATTTCGTGTACCAATGATAGCACAATGGACAGGTAAAATACAACCTTCTAAAGTAACAAGTCAAGTCGCTTCAACCATGGATATTTTGCCAACGGTAGCTTATTTAACAGGAGCAGATTTACCAGAAAAAAAGATTGATGGTAAAAATATTTGGCCATTATTATCAGGGAAAAACAATAAAAAATCACCTTATAACAAAGAAGGATTTTACTATTATCTAGATTTCACACTTGAAGCGGTAAGAAAAGGCGATTGGAAATTAAGAATTATGGACGATAATGTGGCTCTTTATAATTTAAAGGACGATATCGCAGAACAAGATAATTTAGCTTTAGCACATCCTAAAAAAGTTAAAAAACTAAAAAAAATGATGTTAAAGTTTGATGAAGAATTACAAGAAAATAAAAGAAATCAGCAACATTTACGAACCAAATAATGTCGATAAAAACCATTTTAAAAGTTGTTTTAGTTAGCGTTGTTTTCTTTTCTTGCAATAAAAAAGAAGAGAAAAAAAGCATTACTAAACCAAACATCATTTACATTCTAGCTGATGATTTGGGGATTGGTGATGTCTCTATTTACAATCAAAACTCAAAAATACAAACCCCAAATATCGATCAATTAGCATCAAATGGTGTAATGTACACCGATGCTCACACAAGTTCTGCTGTTTGCACACCAACACGCTATAGTATTTTAACTGGGCGTTATAATTGGCGAACAAGCCTTAAACAAGGAGTGGTTAGTGGTTATTCAAAATCTTTAATTCAACCAGAACGTTCTACGGTTGCCGATTTATTAAAAACCAACGGTTACCAAACGGCTTTTATTGGCAAATGGCACTTGGGCTGGGATTGGAACATTACAATGCCAGATTCTCTTGGTTTAGATATAGATAATTTAAAAGCCAGACCAGAAGTCGATTTTACAACACCAATTAAAAATGGTCCTAATACTCATGGTTTCGATTATAGCTATGGTTTTTGTGGCTCTTTAGATATGCCTCCTTATGTTTGGGTTGAAAATGATACGCCAACTAGCGTACCAACAAAATACACAAAAGGGAAAACCAAACAAGGCACTTGGCGTTATGGTTTAACGGCCGATAATTTTGAACACGAACAGGCATTGCCTGAAATTACAAAACGCACGGTAAATTATATAAATGAAAAGGCCAATGCCGATAAACCATTTTTTGTTTACATGCCATTACCTGCACCACATACACCAATTTTACCTACTACAGAATTTCAAGGAAAAAGTAATTTAGATAACCCGTATGCCGATTTTGTAATTATGGTCGATTGGGTTGTAGGTGAAGTTACAAAAGCATTAGAAACTAAAGGTATTTCAGAAAACACGCTTATTGTTTTTACAAGTGATAATGGGTGTTCGCCAACGGCAAACTTTAAACAATTAAAAACCAAAGACCATAACCCAAGTTATGAGTATAGAGGAACAAAATCTGATATTTTTGAAGGCGGTCATCGTGTGCCATACATCATGTCTTGGAAAAATAAAATAACGCCATTAAAATCAAACTTATTACTTTGTTCAACAGATTTTTATGCCACGGTCGCAGATATGTTAGGTGTTGATTTAGCCGATAATGTTGCAGAAGACAGTTTTAGCCATTTGCCTAATTCTGAAAACCCTAAGCGAGAAAGCATCATTCACCATTCCGTTCGTGGTGAGTTTGCATACCGAAAAGGCGATTGGAAAGTAAACTTTTGTAAAGGTTCTGGCGGATGGAGTTACCCAAATACCAACACAAAAAAAGCAATTTACGATACATTACCTGCGTTTCAACTTTACAATATAAAGGAAGATGTTGCTGAAACACATAATTTACAAGCAGAACATCCAGAAATTATTAGTGAATTTAAAGCGGATTTATTAAAAATTATAAACGACGGACGAAGTACTGTTGGAGAAAAACAGCCTAATGATAAAGCTGGCTCATGGCCACAATTAGAAAATTTAAACGATAATAAAATTTAGTTAGCATAGCATGAAGAAGAAAATGAGTATAAAACAGGTTTTAACTTTTGTAGTTTTAGGAGGAATTATTTCAATTTCATTAGCCTTTACTACTAAAAAAGATCCACCGTATAAAAATCCAAAACTTCCTGTAGAAGAGCGTGTGCAAGATTTATTGGGTAGAATGACTTTAGAAGAAAAATTCTGGCAAATGTTTATGATTCCTGGTGATTTAAGTATCGGGAAAGATAAATTGAAGCACGGTATTTTTGGTTTTCAAATTTCTTCAAAAGGAAAAAATGATAATGCTGCAGAGCAAATTATGGACTACGGAACTGCAGGAACAGCAGAAACCATGGCAAATGAAATTAACGCCCTTCAAAAATACTTTTTAGAAGAAACGCGTTTGGGTATTCCAATTATTCCATTTAATGAAGCTTTACATGGTTTAGCGCGTGGTGGTGCCACTACATTTCCACAGGCAATTGCATTAGCATCTACTTGGGATACCGAGTTGGTTGGCGATGTTGCAGGAGCCATTACAAAAGAAACAAAAACAAGAGGTATTCGTCAAATTCTTTCTCCGGTTTTAAACATTGCTCGCGATGTACGTTGGGGACGTGTTGAGGAAACCTATGGTGAAGATCCGTATTTAACAACTCAAATGGGAGTGTCTTTTATCAGTCAGTTTGAAAATGCAGGCGTGATTACAACACCAAAACACTTTGTTGCCAATGTTGGCGCTGGTGGTCGCGATAGTTACCCAATTAGTTTCAACGAGCGTTTGTTAGAGGAAATTTACTTTCCTGCTTTTAAAGCTGTATTTAAAGAAGCAGGAGCACGTTCGGTAATGACGGCTTATAACTCTTTAGATGGTACACCATGTACATCAAACTCTTGGTTATTACGTGATAAATTAAAAGACGAATGGGGTTTTGATGGTTTTGTAATTTCAGATGCTGGTGCAACTGGTGGTGCAAACGTATTACATTTTACGGCTGCAAATTATGCCGAAGCTACAGAAGATGCTGTAGAAGGCGGATTGGATGTTATGTTTCAAACCAATTACAATCATTATCCATTATTCTGGGAAGCTTACGAAAAAGGTATGGTTGATATTGATGCGATTGACGAAGCTGTAAGCCGAATATTAAAAGCGAAATTCGAATTAGGTTTATTTGAAGATCCTTATGTTGATGCTAAAGAAGCTGATAAATGGAACGGCCATAAAACACACCGTGAGTTGGCAAGAAAAGCGGCTTCAAAATCTATGGTGCTGTTAAAAAATAAAAACAATACCCTTCCTGTAAAAAAAGAATCTCAAAAAGTAGCCATGATTGGTCAGGATGTTAAAAACGTAAGACTTGGGGGTTATAGCGGACCAGGAAACGATTTAGTATCAATGTATAAAGGTGTTGCTAGCAAAATAGGCGAAGGAAATATCAATTATGCGGAAGGTGTTTCAATGAAAGAAGAAACGCATAAAGTGATTGCTTCAAAATATTTATCGACTACAAAAGACGGAAAAGTTGTAGAAGGTTTAAAAGGTGATTATTTCGATAATATTACTCTACACGGTTCACCAAAAGTGAAAAGAGTAGATAAGAGAATTAGTTTTGGATGGACACTTTTCTCTCCTCATGAAGATTTACCTTACGATTGGTATTCTGTACGTTGGACAGGAAAAGTGAAAGCGCCAAAAACAGGTGTTTATAATATTGGTATTGAAGGTAACGATGGTTACCGCATGTATTTAGATGGTAAATTGCTAATTGATAACTGGCAAAAACAATCATACAATACTATTTTAAAAGAATTTTCTTTTGTTGAAGGAAAAGAATACGATGTAAAAGTTGAATTTTACGAATCTGCTGGAAATGCAAAATTCAAACTTGTTTGGGATGCTGAGATTAACGATGCCTGGGAACAACAAATTAAAGATGCTGTTTCTGCTGCCGAAAAAAGTGATGTAGCTGTAGTTTTTGCAGGTATTCATGAGGGGGAATTTAGAGACCGTGCGTTATTGGCTTTACCTGGTCATCAAGAAGAACTTATTAAATCGGTTGCTGCAACAGGAAAACCAACTGTAGTTGTTTTAGTTGGTGGTAGTGCTATTACTATGGCAAACTGGATTAATGATGTAGATAGTATTATCATGGCATGGTATTCTGGTGAAAATGGTGGAAATGGTTTTGCCGATGTACTTTTTGGAGATGAAAATCCTGCTGGTCGTTTACCAATTACTTTTCCGGTAGATGAAGCTCAATGTCCGTTATACTACAACAACAAACCAACTGGTCGTGGCGATAATTACCATAATTTAACAGGGCAACCTTTATTTCCTTTTGGTTATGGATTAAGTTATACGTCTTTTGATTATTCTAACATCACATTTAGTAAAAATAATATAGCACCAAACGAAGCTATAGAAGTAAATTGTAACATTACAAACTCTGGAACGTTAGTTGGTGAAGAAGTTGTACAGCTGTACATTCGTGATGAGTTATCATCAGTAGCACAACCAATTAAATCTCTTAAAGGTTTTCAGCGTATAGCTTTAAAAGCAGGTGAATCTAAAACAGTGACTTTCACCTTGGATGCTGATGCTTTATCTATGTTAGATATCGATTTAAAACGTGTTGTAGAACCAGGTGATTTTAGAATCATGATTGGCGCTTCATCTAAAGATATTCGTTTAAGAAAAATTTTAACTGTAAAATAACCACCATATGATGAAGTATATAAAATCACTTGTATTGGTAGCACTAGTTACTTTATCTGCTTGTAAAGAAAAGGCTGAAAAGCAAGAAGAAAAAGGATTGAAAGTAACATGGAAAAGTAGTTCTGAAAAAACCATTTGGTCTGATAAGACCTATGAAGAAAGAACAGATGCGCTACAACCGGAAGCAACTATAGTTGTAGATACAGAGAAGCAACAACAAGAAATTGATGGTTTTGGTGGCTGTTTTAACGAGTTAGGTTGGGATGCACTAGCTATGGTAACTCCTGAGGAAAAGCAACAAATACTTAACGATTTGTTCGATACTAAAGACGGATGTAAATTCAATTTATGTAGAATGCCAATTGGTGCTAACGATTATGCTGTAGATTGGTATAGCCATAACGAAACCGAAGGTGATTTTGCTATGGGAAATTTCTCGATAGATAGAGATAAAAAACGATTGGTTCCTTATATAAAAGAAGCACAAAAAATTAATCCAGAAGTACAAGTTTGGGCGTCACCTTGGTGTCCACCATCATGGATGAAACAAAGTAAACACTACGCGTGTAAATCAAATCCAAAGTTTAACGATTTACCAGAAAAATGGAGTAATACCGAAGAATTGGTGTCTCGTTTTATTACAGAGCCTAAGTATTTTGAAGCTTACGCTTTGTATTTTGCAAAATTTGTAAAAGCTTATCAAGCAGAAGGTATAGATATTAGCGCAGTGCACGTACAAAATGAGTACAATTCAGCTCAAAATTTCCCGTCTTGTGTATGGGATCCTAAAGATTTAGGCGTGTTAATTTCAGATTATTTAGGACCTAAATTTGAAGCAGAGAACATCGATGCCGAAATTTGGTTAGGTACTGTTGAGCGTCCGCAATTAGAGCGTGTAACAGATGTTGTTGAATACGGAGATGCTAAAAAATATGTTGATGGAGTTGGATTTCAGTGGGCAGGTAAAGGTGCTATAGAATCTGTTCATACTACGTATCCGGATATGCGTTTAATGCAAACAGAAACCGAATGTGGTGATGGATCTAACGATTGGAAAGCTGCCGAATACACCTTCAATTTAATGAAACATTATTTTGAAAACGGTGCTAATTCATACATGTACTGGAATATGGTTTTAGATGAAACAGGAAAAAGTCAATGGGGTTGGAAACAAAACTCAATGATTTCTATCGATAGCAATACAAAGGCTATTACTTACAACCCTGAGTTTTATTTAATGAAACACCTAAGTGCTTTTGTAGCTCCAGGATCTGTTAAAATAGATACTACTGGAGATGATGAAAATGCTATTGTTTTTTATAACAAAGCCGACAATAAAGTGGTTGTTTTAGCATATAATGATGCCACTGATAATAAAGAATTTCAATTTAATATTAACGGAAAAGAAGTTAAAACGTTGTTAGATGCCAAGTCGTTTAACACCTTAACAGTTACTTTATAATAAACGTTTTTATGAACAGAAGAAAATTTGTAAAATATTTAGGCGCTTCTACACTTTTTGTAAGTGCATCTTCATGTGCATCTTTAAACCTTTTTGGAGATAAATACGATGAAGAAATAGCGCGAGAAGCTTGGAAAAATTTAGCAAACAAAGGCGAAGCTTTTAAATATGTAAGTCCTAATAAAAAATTACCTAATGTTTTTATTTATGGCGATTCTATTTCAATAGGTTATACACCTACGGTTAGAAAAGAATTAGAAGGAAAAGCCAATGTGTTTCGTTTCCATAAAAATGGACAGTCGAGTAATAAATTTATTCCTTTTGTTGAAAAAATGAAAACCACCATGTTTCAACCGTATTTAAAAGGTGGTTGGGATTTAACTTGGGATGTTATTCATTTTAATGTTGGCTTGCACGATTTAAAATACTTAAAAGACGGTAAGCTAGATTTAGAGAATGGAAAGCAAGTAAACAGTACAGAAAAGTACAAGGAAAACTTGCATAACATTTGTAAATACTTAATTAAAGAATACCCAAAAGCTAAATTAATTTTTGCAACTACTACAGCAGTTCCGCAAGAAGGTGCCGATGGAAGAATTGCAGGAGATAGTGTAAAATACAACAAAGCAGCATTAGAAGTTTTGGCTAATTATCCATCCATTCAAATTAACAATTTGTATGCCTTTACAAAACCGAACGAAAAAGCGTGGTATATAAAACCACACAATGTACATTATAACGAATTAGGAAAAACTGCACAGGGTAAGCACGTAGCTAAATTAATAGCTGAAAATTTATAATTATATGAATAAAATATTAATTGTTATATCAATAATTCTTTTCTCCATAACGGGGAAAGCTCAGGAAAATACTTTCATTCCGCAACCAGAATCTGTTGTTTTTAACACGGGCGGATTTCAATTAAATAGTGAAACAAAAGTATATATTCCTTCAAAACATTATACCGATTTACAGCCTATTGTAGCTTCAAAATTAAAGCAAGATACAGATTTAAGTATATCTATAAATAAAGGAAAAGTAAGAGTAAGTTCAAACTACATTGTTTTTCAAAAAGTAAAAGATGCTTCGATTGATAGCGAAGGTTATATTTTAGAGATTACAGATAAAAAGGTTGTTATCAAAGCTAAAGATTATGCAGGTATGTTTAATGGTTTTCAAACCCTGAGACAAGCTATACCTGTTGGCATAAAAGGAACAACGGTTGTCCCAAATATGTTGATTACGGATAACCCAAGATTTCATTGGCGTGGTGTTTTGTTAGATGTATCTCGTCATTTTCAAACGAAGGAATTTGTGATGAAACAGATAGATGTTTTATCAGCTTATAAAATAAATATTTTTCACCTGCATTTAACCGACGACCAAGGTTGGAGAATAGAAATAAAAAAGTATCCTAAACTAACAGAAAAAGGAGCTTGGAGAGCGGAGCGCGAAGGTATTGCATGGTGGAGTAGAGAAGCTGCAACAGCAGATGAACCTAAAACAGTAGGAGGTTTTTACACCCAAGATGATATTCGAGAAATAATAGCATTTGCTAAAACTAGAAATGTAGAAATTATTCCAGAAATAGATGTTCCTGGTCATAGTAAAGCCTTAGTAGCTTCGTACCCAGAATTATTTTGTTCAGATATTGATACTACAGATGTGAGTTTTGAAGTCGCAGTAGGAGGAAAAGCACCTAATAATACCGTGTGTCCTGCTAGTGAATTTACTTATGAATTTTTAGAAGGTGTTATTGAAGAAATAGCCGCATTATTTCCATCTAAATATTTACATATTGGTGGCGATGAGTGTAGTAAAAAAGATTGGAAAAAGAGCGCCATGTGCAAGCAACTCATGGACGAAAACGGATTAGAAGATTACGAAGAACTTCAAAGTTACTTCATTCAGCGCATTCATAAAATTGTAGAAAAACAAAATAAAACCATGATTGGTTGGGATGAGGTTTTAAGTGGTAATGGGGTTCCTGGAGCAACTATTATGGCATGGCGTAGAGGAAAATATGCGCCAGAAGTCCAAGCACCAAAGGCAGGTTACCCAACGATAATGTCCTCTTATTTACATTCGTATATCAGTAGGGTTCAAGGCCCGACATCTATGGAGCCAGAAGGTCCAAATTCTGTTTTGCCATTATCTGTAGTCTATAACCATGAGCCTGTACCATCAGAATTAACTGAAGAAGAAGCGGCTAGGGTTTTAGGAAACCAAGCAAGTTTGTGGGGCGAGTTTACACCAACAGAATCTCATTTTGAATATATGCTATATCCAAGAACATTGGCAAGTGCAGAAGTGTCATGGAGCGACCCAAAAACTAAAGATTGGATACGCTTTCAAAACGCATTAGAGACGTCGCATTTTAAACGCTTAGAACGTGAAAATGTAAATGTTTCAAAAAGTGTTTTTACAGTGTATCCTGTTTTCGGAATCGATCAATTGCACAATAAAGCCATTGTCTATTTAGAAACCGAAGCTGTAGGTTACGATATTTATTATACTACTAACGGAGAGGATCCAACAATAGAATCAAACAAGTATAGTGGTAATTTTAAAGCCACACCAAAATCGCTTTTAAAAGCAGGTTTGTTTAATAAAGCAGGAGATTTAATTGGAGAAATAACAGAAATAAGATTAAAGTAATTATACATGAAATCATTAAAATTAGTATTAGCATTAATGCTATGCGTTAGTTACGCTTCAGCACAAAACAAACCAAATATCGTTTATATTATTGCAGACGATTTAGGATATGGAGATGTACAGGCGTTAAACCCTGAAAAAGGAAAAATTTTAACACCACAAATTGATGCTTTCGCGAAAGAATCGATGACGTTTACCGATGCACACTCGGCTTCTGCCGTGTGTACGCCATCGCGTTATGCTATATTAACTGGGCGTTACTCTTGGCGTTCTAGATTGCAACAAGGTGTTCTTGGCACTGGTGATGAGTTAGAACCACTTATTGCGGAAAATATCACTACAGTCCCTAAAATGTTAAAAAGTGCAGGTTATAAAACAACTGCTATAGGGAAATGGCATCTTGGTTTTAAGTTTGTTGACGATAATGGAAACCCTGTTCAAGTTTATGATGGTAAAAAAGTTGTTGGCCCAGCCATTGGCTCAACAGTACCAAACGGTCCTATTACACGTGGTTTCGATTCTTACATTGGTTTTCACCATTCTAGAGTTATGAAAACCGTTATAAAAGATGATAAGGTGGTCGATAAAATGCCTCCAATAGAAATGTTACAGTTTTTAAGAGGTCATGCAGAAGATTATATAGAGAAAGCATCTAAAAGCGAAGAGCCTTTCTTTATGTATTTAGCATTAAACTCACCACATAGTCCGGTTGTACCTTCTAAAGATTGGCAAGGGAAAAGTGGCATGGGAGCTTATGCAGATTTTGTAATGGAAACCGATGATGTTGTTGGTCGTGTGTTTGACGCTCTAGAAAAAAATGGAATTGCAGATAATACTTTAGTTTTCTTTACAAGTGATAATGGATGCTCATACCCTGTAGCTAAAGTAGGAAAATTAGAAAAAGAATTTGGTCATTATCCAAGTGCCGATTTTCGAGGTTATAAATCGGATATTTGGGAAGGTGGACATCGTATTCCTTTTATTGTAAGATGGCCAGGGCAAATTGAAGCAGGTTCGGAAAATGATAAATTAATTTGTCAGACGAGTTTAATGGCTACATGTGCTGAAATTACAGGAGTTACATTGGATGATAACACAGGTGTCGATTCTTATAGTATTTTGCCAATGTTAGAAAACAAAAAAGCGAAGACAGATTATAATGTTGTTATTCATCATTCTATAAACGGAAAATTTTCTTTAAGAAATAAAAAATGGAAGTTAGAGTTAACATCAGGTTCTGGAGGTTGGTCTAACCCAACAGATAATAAGGCGATTAAAGAAAATTATCCTGATATTCAACTGTATAATATGAAAAAGGATGTTGAAGAAACAACAAATGTATATGATAAACATCCGAAGCTTGTTAAAAAAATGACAGCACAATTAATTGAAATTGTAGAAAATGGAAGAACAACCGAGGGAGAATTAAAAGAAAATGATGTTGAGGTTGATGTTTTTAAAACAGGAGTTACTAAGAAAGCTGCGGCGCATTAATTATAATTAAGATTACAACGAAAAATATGAGAATTAGAAAAATGAGAATATTGGTTTATTCTAGCCTAATACTAAGTGTGTTATTTGTTGTAGCTTGTTCGTCTTCAAAAACAAAAGATGCTCTTGCTGTAGAAGAGGCTAAACAACCTGTAGATTATATAGATCCTATTATTGGAGCGGTAACTTATGGGAAAAAATCAAAAGATGCTCATGGTTTTGGAAAAACATTTCCAGGTTCGGCAACACCTTTTGGTCTGGTTCAGCTAAGTCCAGATACAGTTTCTGATGGCGATAATGGTCCTGGATATTCATACGAGCACTCAACGATGGAAGGTTTCAGTTTTACACACATGAGTGGTATTGGCTGGTTTGGTGATTTGGGTAATTTTTTGGTTACGCCAACCGTTGGTAAACTACAAACTAACCGTGGTGTAGCTAAAGCACCAGAAAGCGGGTATCGTTCACGTTATTCTCATGATACAGAAACTACAGAAGCCGGTTATTATGCGGTTACTTTAGACGATTATAAAGTTAAGGCCGAATTAACCTCTGCGCCAAGAGCAGGAATTATTCGTTTTACATATCCAGAAAGTGATAGTTCTCGTGTTCAAATCGACTTAGCACGTCGTGTTGGTGGAACTTCAACAGAGCAGTATATAAAGATCGTAAACGAAAACACCATTGAAGGTTGGATGAAATGTCCGCCAGAAGGTGGAGGTTGGGGAGCTGGTGCTGGTAATGCCGATTATGTTGTGTATTTCTACTGCCAGTTTAGTAAGCCGTTAAAAGATTATGGTATCTGGAGTGCCGATTTACCAGATGTAAAACGAAAAATGCGTTGGATAAGAAAAGATAATTATCAAGATGCTATTAAAAATGCAAAAATTTATACAGATAAAACTGAAATGCAAGGCGAACACCTTGGATTTTATACCAATTTTAGCACTAAAGTAGGTGAAGAGGTTTTAGTAAAAAGTGGTATTTCTTTCGTTAGTATTGCAGGTGCCAAAGAAAACCTAGAACACGATATTAACCATTGGGATTTCGATAAAACACGGCAAGAGGCTCGCGATTTATGGAGTAATGCTATAGATAATATTGCTGTTGAAGGTGCTACCGATACCGAAAAAACCATTTTTTACACCTCGTTGTATCATACGTTAATCGACCCTCGTGCATTTTCTGATGTTAACGGGAATTATATTGGTGCCGATAAAAAAGTGCATCAAACAGATGATTTTACATACCGTACTATTTTTAGTGGTTGGGATGTATTTCGTTCACAATTTCCATTACAAACCATAATTAATCCTAGTTTGGTTAACGATGAAATTAATTCGTTGATACAAATGGCAGAATTAAGCGGACGTGGTTATTTACCACGTTGGGAAATGTTAAACTCCTATTCTGGCGTCATGTTAGGTAATCCGGCTGTTTCGGTTATTAACGATGCGTACCAAAAAGGGATTCGTAATTACGATGTTGAAAAGGCGTTTCAATATTCGTTAAATACGGTAAACAATACAGGTAATGGCGAATTAGGGTATTCGAATAAGCATATTTCTAAAACCCTTGAATACTCGTATTCCGATTGGGCTTTGGCAACAATGGCGAAATCCTTAGATAAAAATAATATTGCAGAAACTTACTTCGAAAAAAGTAAAAACTATAAAAATATTTGGAACGAAGAAGTCAATTGGTTTAGAGCTAAAGATAGTTCTGGTACTTGGTTACCTTGGGAAGGAAAAACGAAACATGGTCAAGGTTGTATAGAGAGTAATCCTTATCAGCAGGGGTGGTTTGTACCTCATGATATAGATGGTTTAAAGGAACTAATGGGAGGCGAAGACGCTTTTAAAAATGAATTGATGTCTTTCTTTGAAAACACACCAGAAGATTTCCTTTGGAACAATTATTATAACCATCCTAACGAGCCAGTGCATCACGTACCGTTTATGTTAAATGAAGCGGGGGCTCCTCATTTAACGCAGAAATATACACGTAAAATTTGTGAAAAGGCTTATGGTATAGATGCTTTTGGTTTATGTGGTAATGAAGATGTTGGGCAAATGTCTGCTTGGTACGTTTTAGCTTCAATAGGTATTCATCCCATAAATCCTGGTGATAATAAATACCAAATAACGAGTCCCGTTTTTAACGAAGTTGAAATAAAATTAGATAGCAATTATTACTCCGGTAAAACTTTTAAAATTGTAGCTCATAATAATTCAAAAGAGAACATTTATATCCAGTCTTTAAAATTAAACGGAAAGGCTTTAGATAGATATTATATAACCCATGAAGAAATCGTTTCTGGCGGTGTTTTAGAAATGGACATGGGTATAGAACCTAAAATATAAAAATTAAAAGGGATGAAAGAGGCATTAAAGTTTAAATTAACAAAAAGTATATTAACTGTATTATGCCTCTGCTTATTCATTTCCTGTTCTCAAAATGAAAAGAAAGAAACCAGCATAAATATCTCATCATTATTAAACGAAATGGTAGATCGTGATGCCATTTCTCGCTTTCCAGAAAACAACTTTCGCTTAAAACAAGAAAGTAGTTATAACAGAGCATCAAAAACACCTAATGATACTGTAGGGTGGTTTATAAACCAAGATTTCAACAGAAAAGAAAAAGAAGAGGATGTCAATTTTATTAGAGTTGAAGATATTAACGGTCAAAAAGAATGGGTAATGATGGATCATCAAGGTCCGGGAGCTATTGTACGTACTTGGATGCCATTTTTAAATGCCAAAAAACCAAATACTACTAGTATTATTAAAATATATTTAGACGGTGCCAAAGAACCAACTTTGCAGGGTAATATGCTTGGGCTTTTAAACGGTACAGGTTTGTTTCCTTTTCCGTTTGCGCATAAATCTTTAAGATCGGCAGTATCGTTTTTTCCTATTCCGTATGCTAAAAGCTGTAAAATTACAGTAACAGAGAAGCCTTTCTTCTATCAATTTACCTATCGTGAATACGATGCAGGAACGAACATTAAAACTTTCAGTTTAGAAGAATTTAAAAAAGAAACTGCTTTAATAAAAACAGTAGGAGAAACTTTGTTAACGCCTAAAAACACTTCAGAAGGAAACACATTAAAGTTGGTAGAAACTTTAAATAAAGGTGAAGAAAAATCAGTTTCATTAACTGAAGGTACAAACGCAGTTCGCAATTTATCTTTAAAATTGGAAGACTATAAAGATTCTACCGTTACACGCTCGGTAGTTTTAAAAATGGAGTTTGATGATAAACAAACGGTTTGGTGCCCAATCGGTGATTTTTTTGGAAGCGGTATTGGTTTAAATCCATTTCAAGGTTGGTACAGAACAGTTGCTAGTGACGGTACAATGTCTAGCAGATGGATTATGCCTTATCAAAAATCAGGAAAAATTTCAGTAGTTAATTTAGGTGAGCAACCAGTAAACGTAGAACTTAATGCTACGGTTTCTAATTATACATGGGAGCAAAATAGTATGTATTTCAATGCGGCTTTTAAAGGTGAATATCCGGTTGCAACAAGACCGTTTTCAGATTGGAATTATGTAACCTTAAAAGGTAAAGGTGTTTATGTTGGTGATGCATTAACCATTTGGAACCCTGTAAAAAGATGGTGGGGTGAAGGCGATGAAAAAATTTGGGTTGATGGTGAAGATTTTCCATCGATATTTGGAACAGGAACCGAAGATTACTACGGTTATTCTTGGGGAGGAATGAGTAACGATTTTTATGAACACCCGTTTCATGCGCAACCAAACTCTAACAAATACAATAAAAATAATAGAAAAACTGAAGCTGAATATGGCGACAGAAATACACAAAAATACAGTACAGAAACGCGTACACGTGCTTTAGATGGTATGCCTTTTGGTAGTTCACTTCAATTAGATATGGAAATTTGGAGTTGGACCAAATGCGATATGGAATACGGTGTAGGCGTGTATTGGTATGGTGATTCAAATACAACATCTAACAGAAAAGCAGATTCAGAAGCTATTTTAAAACTTATAAAAACAGAAAAAGTACTAATTAATTAATAATGAAAACAAAAAGCCTCTCAACCCTATTAATAGCATTATTTTCAACCTTCATTTCATTAGCACAAGACACTATTCTTTTAACAAAAGGTTTAATAGTTGGATCTACAGAACAATCTAGACGAAGTATTATTTATAAAGACCCTGTCTTTTACGATTTTATTACACTTAAAAATTATACACCAAAAGAAAACGATAGTATTGGGGTTAATCGAAGAGGTGAAACCGAAAAATGGGAAAAAGCATCAGCCGATGAAAAAGGTGTTTTTAAGAGTAGAAAACTAAGAGGAGGTTATCTGTATGTAACCTACAACTCTCCAGTAGAGGAACTCCGAATTTTAGAAATATCTGGTCATAATGAAGTTTTTGTAAACGGAATTCCTCGTGGTGGTGATGTTTATAATAAACACTTAATATTTCACCCTATTGAAGTTAAAAAAGGTGAAAATACGTTTTTAGTAAAGGGTGGTCGCGGACAGGTTAATATGCAACTATTACCAATTGTAAAACCTGTTTACTTTCTAAAAAGAGACATGACCATTCCAGATTTTTTAACTACGGAAAATGATACAAAAATTGGATCGGTTAGAATATTAAATACCTCAAAAAAAGCATTGAAAAACCTTAAAATTGTAGCTGAAGCTAACGGAAAGGTATTAGAAACAAAAACATCTTCAATTATACCTCTAGCGATGCGTAAGGTGGCTTATAATGTAAAAGATTCGTACACAGAAAAAGATACCGTACGTGTACATTTAAAACTTTATGACAGTAACAAATTAATTGATGAAACATCAGTTTTATACCAGGTAAAAACACCACAAGACCGTTATTCTAGAACCTTTATTTCGGGTATTGATGGGAGTGTACAATATTTTTCGGTTAAAGAAGGCGATTTAAAAACAGATGAAAAACCAGCGATGTTTTTATCTGTTCATGGAGCAAGTGTTGAGGCTAGAAATCAAGCAGCATCTTATAAAGCAAAAGATTGGGGACATGTTTTTGCTCCAACAAACAGAAGACCTTTTGGATTCAATTGGGAAGATTGGGGACGTTGGGATGCTATGGAAGTTCAAAAAATTGCTGAAGATATGTATGGCACAGACCCAAAGCGTACGTATTTAACAGGACACTCAATGGGTGGCCACGGAACTTGGCATTTAGGAGCAACGTTTCCTAATAAATGGGCGGCTATTGCACCTATTTCAGGTTGGTACTCGTTGTTTTCTTATGCTGGTAAAGAAAAAAGAGATGAAGAATCTGCGTTAGAGCACATGTTTACACGATCTAATTATGCCAGTCATACTTTAGAGTTGTCGAGAAATTATTTACATCATGGTGTTTATATTCAGCATGGTGATGCCGATGATGTGGTTTCGGTAGACCAAGCACGTTTTATGAAAAAGCATTTGGCTGAGTTTCATCCTGACTTTGCATATTTAGAATATGAAGATAAAAAACACTGGTTTGGTATCGATTTTCATACCATTTTCGATTATTTCAAATGGCATACCAATCCAGAGAATGATGTGGTGAAAACCTTTGAATTCCGTACGGTTAATCCTGGCGTATCTTCAGAAAGTAGGTATGTCACCTTATATCAACAAGAAAAGTTATTTGAATTTTCAGGTGTTAAGGCCACTCAAAATATTAGAACAGAAAAACAAATTAAGAAAGATGAGTTTTTAAAAACGCGTCATATTTCTATTGAAACAGAAAACTTAAAGAAATTTAAAGTCGATTTAAAACATACGGCAACTTCCGATACATTAAATATAACTATTGATAGTGTTGCATTTAATAATTTAGCGTCAAAAAAAGGAAAAGAAGCGTGGTTCGAGAAAGTAAATAACACATGGGCTTTAAGTGAAGCGCCAACAAGCACTTTCGAAAAAAATCCTAACCGTTACGGTAATTTTAAAGAGGCTTTTAAAAACAATATGCTTTTTGTGTATGGAACCAAAGGTAATGACGCTGAAAATAATTGGGCATTTAACAAAGCACGTTTTGATGCGGAAACGTTTTATTATCGCGGTAACGGATCTATCGATATCATTTCTGATAAAGAATTTTCTCTTAAAAAATATCAAGATCGTTCGGTTATTCTTTACGGTAACGCATCTACAAACAGTGCTTGGAAATTGTTGTTAAAACAAAGTCCTGTTCAAGTAAAACGCAACGAAATAAAAGTTGGCACTAAAACATTTAAAGGCGACCATTATGGTGCCTACTTAACTTACCCAAGAATGGATAGTAACACGGCATCGGTTTCCGTAATTACAGGAACCGGATTAAATGGTTTTAAAGCTACATTACCAAACAAATATTTTGGGTCGGGAACAGATACACCTGATGTTATGATTTTTTCATCTCATGTATTTTCTAATGGTATTGATGGAATTGAAGGTGTTGGCTATTTAGGAAATGATTGGAGCCTAGAAAATGGAGACATTGAATGGAAAAAATAAATACTGGTTTTTTAAAAAAATGCATCATTAAAAGTGTATTACTTGTAACTTTAGTTTTCGCGTTGTTTTCTTGTAAAGAAAAAGCAAAGAAATTAAATGAAATTGCTAAAGCAGAAGTACTAGAAAAGCAACCAAACTTTATTTTTATTATGGTTGACGATTTAGGTAAAGAATGGTTTCCTAGCTATGGCGCGACAGAAATTATCACTCCAAAAATTGATGCACTAGTAAATACCAGTATTAAATTTAACAATGTGTACTCCATGCCACAATGTACACCAAGTCGTGTGGCATTAATAACAGGTCAATACCCTTACAGCAATGGTTGGGTAAACCATTACGATGTGCCACGTTGGGGACATGGTGCAAATTTTGATGCGGATAAAAATCCAAGTTTTGCAAAAGCTTTGCAAAATGCAGGTTACAAAACGTGTATAGCAGGGAAATGGCAAATAAACGATTTTCGTATAGAGCCAAACGCTATGCAAAAAGCAGGTTTTGATGCGTTTTGTATGTGGACAGGTTATGAATCTGGAAATGCACCTAGCGATAACCGATATTGGGATCCGTACATTATTACAAAAGAGGGTCGTAAAACTTATGAAGGTGAATTTGGTCCAGATATATTTTCAGATTTTGTAATCGATTTTATGAATCAGAATAACGAAAATCCGTTCTGCATTTATTATCCAATGGTGTTAACGCATTCACCTTTTGTACACACGCCAAATGAGCCCGAAGCAAAACCAAAGTACGAAAAGCACTTAGCAATGGTGCGTTATACCGATTTTATAATCGGAAAAATTCTTGATAATTTAGAACAAACAGGATTAGATGATAATACGTATTTGGTTTTTACGACAGACAATGGAACTTCGCCATCAATTATAGGAAAAAGAAACGGGAAGTATATTAGAGGAGGAAAAGCTTATTTAACCGAAAACGGTATTAACTCGCCATTTATAGTTAAAACACCAGATAACAAACATTTTACAACAAATGCATTAGTCGATTTTACGGATGTTTTACCAACACTGTTAGATTTGGCAGGTGTAGAACAACAACCAGAATATAAAATTGATGGGCATTCGTTTGCAAATGTATTAACTGATAAAGCAACCAAAAGCGAGCGCGATTATATGCTTTCTATGGGTGGGTTACCAGCACATATTAATAAGGAAGGATGGTTAGAAAACGCCATGCAATTTAGAGATCGTGTACTACGAAATGAAAAGTATAAAGTTTATGTTGATACCTTACAGAACATTCACCGTTTGTACAACTTAGAAAATGATCCGTATGAAACCGAAAACTTAATAGGTGATGCAGAAATGAAACCTGTTTTAAGTGAATTTAAAACACAAGTAGATGCGTTTCCAAAGTTAGATAACAATCCAACATATACTAACTTACCAGGATTGCCAACAGATGTAAAAACCGAATTTTTAGATAAAGCAGTAAACCGTTTAAAACATCGTAAAACTAATATGATGGGATTAGCGACAGAAGAGCAGTTTTTAAAGTTGTCTCAACATGCTGTTGAAACCAAAAAATAAGAAATAACGTGAATGTATTTAAAACCATATCCTGTTTATTATTGCTATGTTGTTTAAGTGTTAATGCACAACAGAAAATATACATTTCAACAACAGGTGATGATGCAAATAGAGGAACAGAAACCGAACCATTAGCCACATTAATAGGCGCAAGAAATGCGATAAGGCAAATCAAGAAAAACCCATCGTTTATAGCACAAAGCTTTCAAGTGGTTATAAAGGATGGTGTTTATTTCATGAAAGCACCTCTAGTTTTATTACCTGAAGATAGCGGGACAGCAGAATATCCAATAATTTATAAAGCCGAAGAAGGAGCGCATCCTGTTTTTAGTGGAGGTAAAATAATAACAGGTTTTACTAAAAATGAAGACGGATTATGGCAAACTACAATACCCGAAACGGCATATTATAAATGGAAATTCGATCAGCTTTATGTTAATAATAAACGTGCAACTTTAGCAAGAACGCCTAATACGGGTTTTATCAAAATAGATACGGTAATTCAACAAATTTGGAAACAAGGGGCTTCAAAAGTAGCGCAAAGAGCGGAACAAAACGTTTTTTTAAACCAAGAAGATTTTAATCTGCTATCTAAAACAAAAGAGGAGGAGCTTGAAAACCTACGTTTTAAGGCCTTTCATAAATGGGATTATACATTAAGACACATAGATGCTTTAAATTTTGATAGTCTTAGTATAGTAACTTCCGGAAAAGGTATGAAACCTTGGAATCCTTTAAAAAAAGGAACTCGTTTAGTTCTTGAAAATTACAAGGCCGCTCTTGATACGGTTGGGGAATGGTTTTTAAATAATAAAGGCACATTATTTTATAAACCTCAAATTGGCGAAACGCTAGAAAACACGGAGATAATTGCACCTGTTCTCGAGAATTTAGTAACGATTTCTGGTAATACCAATACAAATCAATGGGTTAAGCATGTTTATTTTCAAGGGTTAAGTTTTAAACATTGTCATTATAAAATTCCGCCAACAGGATCGGAACCAAATCAAGCAGCAGCAAAATTAAATGCAGCTATTCTACTTGAAGGGGCCCAAAATATAAGCATTACAAACTGCGAAGTTTCAAATGTTGGTCAGCATGCCATTTGGATTGGTAAAGGTTGTAGTTATTCATCTTTAGAAGAAACGTATATTCACAATATTGGCGGAGGAGGCGTTTATTTAGGCGATTTTAAACCTTTAGAAAATAATTTGCACACGCACCATATAACCGTAAATAATAATATTATAAAATCTGGAGGACAAGAATTTCCTGCGGCCGTTGCAGTTTGGGTTGGTCATAGTTCGGATAATAAAATTACACATAACGATATTGCTAACTTTTATTACACCGGAATATCGGTTGGATGGGTTTGGGGTTACAAGCCAAGTTTAGCTAAACGTAATATCATTTCATACAATCATATCCACCATATTGGTTGGGATTTACTGAGCGATATGGCCGGAATTTATACTTTGGGAGCTTCAGAAGGTACCGTGGTCGAAAATAATTTGATTCATCATATACATTCGTATTCTTACGGTGGCTGGGGCATGTATGCCGATGAAGGTTCCTCTGGAATTGTGTTTAGAAATAATTTAGTTTATAACACAAAAACAGGTGGATTTCAGCAGAATTACGGCAAAGGAAATATCGTAAAAAACAACATATTGGCTTACGCTAAAAAGTATCAATTACAATGTACAATAGCGGAAGATCATAAATCGTTTTCATTTACAAATAATATTATTTTGTTTAATGAAGGTATGGTTGCTAAAGGGGCTTGGGACGATGTAGTGGCAGATATCGATAACAATATATATTGGAATGAAAATGGAAATAAATACGATTTCAATAAGCACAGTTTTAAAGATTGGCAGAAAAAAGGTTTTGATGAACATAGCTTTTTAGTAAACCCAAGGTTTAAAAACCCGTTGCAATCCGATTTTAGGTTTCAGAATAAAAGAAGTTATAAAAAAATAGATTTTAAACCTTTTAATTATTCCGAAGCTGGTGTTTTAAGCGATAAGGCTTGGAAGGAAAAAGCAAAATTATCCAATGCAATAAAGGAGAGTTTTGATTTGACAGTTCAGAAAAACATGAAATTAAACCCAAGTAGAGGATAAAATTAATAACCTGATTTTATCTTCAGCTTTAAAAGAAATTAAAAAACTAACAGAAATATAATTCAAGAACGTATGAAAAAATATGTAGTGTTAATGGTGTTAACCATTGTTTTTGCATCATGTACGCAAAAACCAAACCCATCTTTTACACAAGAGCAGGTTTCTATTATTCCTAAACCATCAAGCTTGAATTTAAATAAAGGGTCTTTTAAAATTGAACCTAATACGGAACTTATTACTAATAATGAAAGTCAGCAAAAGGCAGCTAATTATTTAACAGGTTTATTCAGGAAAGCGGCTGGTTTTAATTTAAAATTGCAAAATTCTATTGCCGATGGCGCTATTCTTTTCGAAACTGTTGAGGGTTTAAAAGAAGGAGCTTATAAGTTAGTTGTAACGCCAACGTCAATCAATATAAAAGCAACCGATGAAAGTGGTTTTTTTAATGGAGTACAAACTATTCGTCAATTACTTCCTGTAGAAATAGAAAGTAAAGAAACGGTAGCGGTAGATTGGTTTGTACCAAGCGTTACTATTGAAGATGAACCTCGTTTTAAATGGCGTGGTATGCATAACGATTTAAGTCGTCATTTTATTGATGTAAACGAAGTAAAAGAATTTCTTGATTATTTGGCACTGTATAAAATGAATACGTACCATATGCACTTAACCGATGATCAAGGTTGGAGAATTGAAATAAAAAAATATCCTTTATTAACAGAGAAAGGCGCTTGGAGAACTCCAAACAATCAAGACACCATATGTATAGAACGTGCTCAAGAAAATAAGCTTTACACTATTGATGAAGCTAAGTTTAAAACCATTGATGGCGAACGTAAATATGGCGGTTTTTTTACCCAAGAGCAAATTAAAGACATTGTTGCTTATGCCGATGATAGATGTATTACTGTAGTTCCAGAAATTGATATGCCTGGGCATTTTAAAGCAGCTATAGATAACTACCCATTTTTATCATGTACAGGTCAGTCGGGTTGGGATACCGTTTTTACACATCCAGCATGTTTGGGTAAAGACAGTACTTACGAATTCATGAAAAATATTTTAGATGAAGTTGTTGGTTTATTCCCTTACGAATATATTCATATTGGTGGCGATGAGGTTAATATAGCCTCGTGGAAAGAATGTCCGCATTGTCAAAAAGTAATAAAAGAAAACAACTTAAAAGACGAGCATGAGTTGCAGTCTTTCTTCAACAGAGATATTGAGCAGTTTTTACATTCAAAAGGAAAAAAACTTATGGGATGGGATGAAATTGTTGAAGGTGGTTTAACAAAAGATGCAGCCGTAATGTGGTGGAGAGGTTGGAGACCAGAAGCCCCTAAAAAAGCGGCCGAAAACGGAAACGAATTAGTTATTACACCAACCGATGCCTATTATTTCGATTATTTGAATGAAGGAAATACCTTAGAGAAAATATACAATTACGAGCCCGTTCCTGAGAGTTTTACGGTAGAAGAAGAGGCAAACGTTTTAGGAATTCAGGCTAATTTATGGTCTGAGTGGATTCCAAGTTTTAAACGTTTACAATACCAAGCATTTCCAAGAATGCTAGCTGTTGCAGAAAATGCTTGGGCATCAAAAGAAAATAAAGATTTTGAAGCTTTTAATTCTAGAGTGGAGGCGCAATACCCTCGATTTGATGAATTAGGTGTTTACTATTACATACCTATTGTAAAAGGTTTAGATAAAACTTTAGCAATGGTTGAAAGTACCGAAGTAAAATTAGAATTGGCTTATCCGTTAGATGGTGTTGATATTTATTATACAACCGATGGTTCTATACCAACAAAAGAAACAAATAAATACACAAAACCATTTGTGGTAAACGATACAGTAGAAATTAAAGCTAGAGCGTATAAAGGGGATATTTTTAATGATATTAAGAAAACCAAAGTTGAGAAGAAGCAATTTATACCGGCAGTAAGTGTAGAACCAAAAACAAAAGGTTTAAAACGTTTTTTAATTACAGGAAAGCGTAAAAAAGTAAACGAGGTTTCAATTAATACATCAAAATTTGAAGCTGTAGATAGCGTTGATATTGCTGATTTTAAAGGAAAAAAGCCTGTTAATATGGTTTTTACAGGATATTTTAAAGCCGAAAAAGATGGGATTTACCAATTTGAAACACGTTCTGACGGCGGTGATTACTTATACATAGGCGATACGTTAGTAGTAGATAATAGCGGTTGGCACGGACCTAGAAAACGTTACGGTAACGTGGCTTTAAAGGCAGGATGGCATCCGATTAAAATAACGTATAGACCAAGTGATAACCCAAGAGTTATAAGTGCTTGGTATGGTTTACAAGGTGAAGATAAAACTGCAATTAATAGTTTGGTAACAGGGTTTTAGTTAAAAATAAAAAGATTAAAAAATATGAAGGCATTAAATTTAAGTAAACATATCATTTTAACATGTGTAGTATGTATAAGTATTTTTAGTGTTAATGTTGGAGCACAAAATAACAAAGCCAATCCCTTAATTTTAGATATGGTTCATCATAATCCTGGTGAAACACCATACGTTTCTAAATATAATGATCCTGCGGTTGTGAAAGAAATGGGGTATAATGGTAAAGTGTATTTTCTGTTTGAATCTCCTGCTTTAGCTATTAATTGGGAATCTGTAGATAAGGATATTTTACCAAAAGGTTCAGAAGACCGTAAATGGGTTGATGAAAAAGCAGCACAAATAAAGAAAATGCATGCGGCTTGCAAAGCTGAAGATATGGCAATTTATGCTATGTCGGATTTGGTATTGTTTCCTAAGCGATTAATTGCAAAATATGGTATTGAAAAAACCTTCGGAAACCCTAACGATCCTTTAACTGAAAAATTAATCCGTGCTCAAATTAATGAAATGTTTGATCAGTTTCCAGATCTTGATGGTTTAGTTGTTCGAATAGGAGAAACATACTTACATGATGCGCCATACCATTTAGGGGCTATAGAAGATAAAAAAAATCCTGAAAAAACAATTTCACCTTTAATCAATATATTAAGAGAAGAAATTTGTGTAAAAAGAAACAAACAGTTAATTTTTAGAACTTGGGGCGCTTTTGATACCAAGTTAGATGATTATATGGAAGTGAGTCATGCTGTAGAACCTCATGAAAATTTAATTATAAGTATAAAACATTGTGAAGGTGATTTTCATAGATCAAATGCTTTTAGTAAAGTTATAGGTCAAGGGCGTCATCGTCAAATTATTGAGGTGCAGTCTGCTCGAGAGTACGAAGGAAAAGGAGCGTACCCAAATTACATTGCTAATGGTGTAATTAATGGTTTTGAAGAGCATGCTAGAATGCCAGAAGAACGTATAAATAGTATTCAAGAGTTTGTAGATACTAAACCCGAATTATATGCAGGTGTTTGGACGTGGTCTCGTGGAGGCGGATGGGATGGTCCTTATATTAAAGATGAAATGTGGTGTGATTTAAACTCATGGGTTATGGCTCAATGGGGACAGAATACGGATAGGAGTGAAGAATTTATTTTTAATCGATATGCATCAGAACGTTTGCAGTTAGAAGGTGATGATGTTGCTAAATTTAGAAAGTTATGTTTACTATCTGCTGAAGCTGTTGTTAGAGGTAGAAATAGTACGTATAGAGATATGAATCCGTGGTGGACAAGAGATCAAGGTATTGCATGGCCAATGGTGGTAAAAGGTGAAACAGAGCAGAAGAGAAATTTAGCTCAAAAAGATGAGTCTATTGCTAAATGGAAACAAATCGTGAAATTAGCAAAATCTATTGATTGGCAAAATGATGAAACTACAAATCATGCTATTGGTTCTGCAGAGTACGGTTTTAAATTATACAAAATATACAGAACTTTAGTATATATGAAATATGCCCATGATAACGGAAATACTAAAGCTGTTAAAAAGTGGATTAATGCTTATGATAAAGCTTGGGCAGATTATAATAAATTAGCCGAAGAATACAGTACAATTGCAACATTGTACACCGAGGATTATAAAAGACATATTGCCAATAATGCAGGTGTCAAAGTCAATAAATTGAGAAAATAAATGAAATATTATAGCTTTTTATTACTCGTATTATGTTTTGGAATAACATCCTGTAAGGAAGATAATAAACAGGAAGAAAGTAAGGCTTCTAAAAAAAAACTCACCAGTTACGTTAATACTTTTACAGGTACGGATGGGCCAGGAAATACTTATCCAGGTGCGGTTGTGCCGTTTGGTATGGTACAATTAAGTCCAGATAACGGTTTGCCAGGGTGGGATAGAATTGCGGGTTATTTTTACCCAGATTCTACAATAGCAGGATTTAGCCATACCCATCTGTCTGGTACTGGAGCTGGCGATATGTACGATTTATTGGTCATGCCTTTAAATAGTAAATTTACAGAGAGTTTAACGCCTGAAGGTGCCTACAGACCCTATTCAAAATTTTCTCATGATAAAGAAGAAGCAAGTCCGGGCTATTATTCAGTTGATTTATTAAGCTCAGGAATAAAGGCTGAATTAACAACAACTAAACGGGTAGGTTTTCATCAATATACATTTCCAAAGGACGATAAAAGTCAGATTATTTTAGACTTAGGATATAGTTTAAATTGGGACAAGCCCATGGAAACAAAAATTACTATTGAAGATAATCAAACTATTGTTGGTTACAGAAAATCTAAAGGATGGGCAGCAGACCAACGTGTGTATTTTGTTATGCAATTTTCAAAGCCTTTTGATACGGCACAATTGTTTAATAATACTGAAGAAATTCAAGAGAAAACAGTTCAAGGTCAGTTTACGAAAATAATAGCGCATTATAAAACTTCAGACCATGAAAAAATAAAGGTTAAAGTGGCTCTTTCTTCAGCAAGTATTGACGGTGCAAGAAACAATTTAGCAGCCGAATTACCGCATTGGGATTTTGAAAAAATAGTTAATGAAGCCGATTCGGTTTGGGAAAAATATCTTTCTAAAATTGATGTTCAAGGCACCGATGCTCAAAAAGAATTATTCTATACCAATTTGTATCATGTGTTTTTAACACCTTCGTTACATAGTGATATAGATGGTGCTTATAAGGGAGCCGATGGTAAAAACCACATAGCGAAAGGGTACAACAAGTACGATACGTTTTCTTTGTGGGATACCTTTAGAGCAACACACCCGTTATACACTATTATTGCGCCTAAGGAAACAGAAGATATGATAAAATCATTTTTATCGCACTACGACGAAACAGGTTTATTACCCGTTTGGTCTTTAGCAGGAAACGAAACTAATATGATGATTGGTTACCACGCTGTTCCCGTAATTGTAGATGCTTATTTTAAAGGTATACCTATGAATGCAGAAAAAGCGTTAGAGGCTTGTGTGGCGTCAGCAAATGAAAATGGTAGACAAATTGATGTTTACAAAACATTAGGCTATGTGCCAACGGGAGAGCATCATGAAAATTGGTCTGTTTCAAAAACACTGGAATATGCGTATAACGATTGGTGCATTGCTGAATTTGCTAAAGCACTAGGAGCAGAAGCTA
The DNA here is from genome assembly GCF_039977455.1 of Algibacter sp. Lineage (GTDB taxonomy): Bacteria > Bacteroidota > Bacteroidia > Flavobacteriales > Flavobacteriaceae > Algibacter_B. The sequence goes on from NZ_JBDWDG010000006.1 coordinate 67,572, forward strand.
TTGCAAAAACGTTCACTAAACGAGCTAATAACTGGAAAAATTTATACGATACTAAATCTACATTTTTTCGTCCAAAAGATGAAGAAGGTCAGTTTGTAAGCCCTTTTTCAGCTAAAGCTTATACCAAAGAGTTTTGTGAAAGTAACGGTTGGCAGTATTTCTGGTTTGTACCGCATGATATTGACGGGTTAGAGGAAGCTGTTGGAAAAGAACAATTTGCCGTTAAATTAGATTCTATGTTTACATATTATCCAGAAGCAAATGATAAATTACCAATTTTTAGTACCGGAATGATTGGCCAATACGCCCACGGAAATGAGCCTAGTCATCATGTAGCATACTTATATAACAATATTGGCGAACCCTCAAAAACCCAAAGTATGGTTCGTAAAATTATTGAAACACAGTACAGCACTAAACCAGATGGTTACTGTGGTAATGAAGATTGCGGACAAATGTCTGCATGGTTAGTTTTCTCTTCAATAGGTATGTATCCTATAAATCCAGCCGATGCGGTGTATAGTTTAACATCACCATACGTTGAAAACGCTTTAATTAACTTGGAAAACGGAAAGCAATTTGAAATAAGTACAGAAAATCAATCTAAAGAAAACAAATATATTCAAGCGATTACTTTAAATGGAAAGCCTTATCCTCAATTAACCATTACGCATAAACAAATATTACAAGGCGGTAAGCTTCATTTTGTATTAGGAAATACGCCCAATAATCAAATAGTAAAAAAATAAATAAGACAACCGATATAGAAGTGTCTAAGCAACCAAATATCACCCTTATCATGGCAGATGATTTGGGGTATGGCGAATTATCTTGTTTCGGAAGTACAAAAGTGAGCACACCAAATTTAGATTAATTAGCTAAAGAAGGTGTTAGATTTACGGATTTTCGTGCAAACGGACCTGTTTGTAGCCAACAAGAGCCGCATTAATGACAGGAAGGTATCAGCAACAATAAGATGTTGAGGGCGTTATTATAGCCAAAAATCATGGGGAGGTTGGTTTAAGTTTAGATGAACTTACTATGGCTGAGGTTTTAAAAAACGAAGGATATTCTTGTGGTATGTTTGGTAAATGACATTTAGGATACGGAGAAGCCTTTAATCCAATTCATCAAGGGTTTATACATTTATTGGGTTTGTAAGCGGAAACATAGATTATAATAGCCATGTAGACCAAGAAGGTCATCTAGATTGGTAGAAAGAGAATAAAATAGATAATGAAGAAGTCTATACGACCGATTTAACTTCAAACTATGTTATAGAATTTATTAAAAACTATATCTAAATAAAACAGGTAAACTTTTCTTTTTATACTTATCTAAAGAAGCGCCTCATTCTCCAATTCAAGGTAGAGGTGATGCCCCAGTAAGAAATGTGGGGAGTAGCAAAACGGTAAAAAAGGTTCCTCAGGATAGTGTTCAGGTTATTTATAAAGAAATGATCGAAATTATGGACCAATGTGTAGGTAAGGTTATGCAAACTATTAAAAGTGAAGGGCTATATGAAAACACTATTATTGTTTTTTGTTCAGATAATGGAGCAGCAGGAAGTAGAGGAGATATTGGCGGTTTATGAAGGCGGACATCGGGTTCCAGGAATAATTAGTTATCCGGGAAAAATTAAGGGAGCTATTACAAATAATACACCTGTTGTAACAATGGATTTATTACCAACTTTTGTCGATTTAGCCGATGGCAACTTAAAAAATAGGGCGTTGATGATGTTAATTTAAAGAATATGCTTTTGTATAACAAAGCATAACCAAACAGAGATTTGTATTGGAGTTATACTAACAGAAGAGCTGTTAGAAGCGGAAACTGGAAATTAGTATCTCATAAAAAGAAAAATGGTAAGATAAACTAACTTTATAAATTAGAAAGTGATCTTTCTGAAAAGGAAGATTTATCAAAAGATTACCTTGAATTAGTGCAAAAAAATGATGGAAAAACTTCAAAATAGGGAAATGGATGTTAGTCCTGGGGTAACTTCAGTTTCAGAATAAACAGTAAGTAAAACGTTTACTCAAAGCTTAAATACTTTTTAATTAAAAAAAATAGTATACTAAAACAAAAAAGCCTGAAACTTTAGTTTCAGGCTTTTTTTGTGACCGGGCTGGGGCTCGAACCCAGGACCCTCTCCTTAAAAGGGAGATGCTCTACCAACTGAGCTACCAGGTCATTATTTCATAACTAACATGACATGTGTTTTTGTTAGCGGGTGCAAATATAGTACCTATTTTTAATTATACAAGGATTTTTTACTTCAATATTTGGAAAAGGGTGTTAGGTCAATGAAAATTTTTGGTTTCAGAATAAATATTAAGAAAAAGTTGTCAAAAACAAATCTCATAAACCAGAATTCGATAGAATTTAAAAAAAAAAGCGTACTAAAATAAAAAAGCCCGAAACTAAAGTTTCAGGCTTTTCATTGTGACCGGGCTGGGGCTCGAACCCAGGACCCTCTCCTTAAAAGGGAGATGCTCTACCAACTGAGCTACCAGGTCATTGTTCCAAACTAACATAACATGTGTTCCTGTTAGCGGGTGCAAATATAGTATCTATTTTTAATTATACAAGGGTTTTTTTAAATAAATTTTTGTTTTTTTGCACTCGGAATACGTATGTTTTTAATAATCAATTTATAACGCAAAAATGATAATTATATTAATAGGGTATATGGCATCTGGAAAGACGTCAATTGGAAAGAAAATTGCAAAAAAAATGAATTATAGTTTTCTGGATTTAGATGATTTTATTGAAGAAAAGGAAAATATGTCGGTTAGTGAGATATTTAAAACCAAAGGTGAAATCTATTTTAGAAAACAGGAAGCACATTATTTAAAAGCATTATTACAATCTGAAAACAATACTATTTTATCTGTTGGAGGAGGAACCCCTTGTTATAGCGGAAATATGGATGTTATTTTAGCAGCTGAAAATGCTAAGTGCATCTATTTAAAAGCTGCCTTACCAACCTTGGCTAATAAACTGTTGCTTAAAAAGGCTAAACGTCCTTTAATTGCCCATATAGAAACTATAGAAGAGATGACCGAGTTTATAGGTAAACATTTGTTTGAGCGCGCTCAATATTATAATCAAGCTGAAATTAAAGTTGCAATTGATAATAAAACTAAAGATGAGGTTGTCGAAGATATTATTCTAGAACTATTCTAAAACCGCACTAAATACTTTACCTTCTAAAACCACGTCTATATGTTCATGTAGCGAGGTTGATAATGAAATACCCTTAAAATCAGCTTTTACAGGGTATTTTTTATGGTTTCTATTTACCAAAACAGCTGTTTTAAATTGTTTTAAAGGCACATTTAAAAAATGTTTTACGCCGTAAATTAAAGTTGTGCCAGAATTTAAAACATCGTCTACCAATACAATAGATTTGTTTTTGTAATCGTCTTCTTTTATAGATGTTTTTACCTCTTGCCAAGGATGTTTTTTATCAATACTAACTTTACAAAGTATAGGGTTAATGTCAGATATTTTTTGAAGTACAGTTTTTAATTTTTTAGCAAATACATAACCATTCTTGTCAATTCCAGCAAGAATAACCTCTTTTTCATTAACATTGCTTTCGTAAATCTGAAAAGCAATACGTCTTATTTTATGGTTAATTTCGTTATGATTAAGTATAACATTAGTCTTAACTGTCATAATTAGGTTTATATTAATTAAAGGATAAAATTACTCATTTTTATTTGTTTTTATATTTTATATAGTGGTCAAATTTAACATCTATATAAAATTATCATAAATGATTAAATATCAGTTAAGGATGTTTCATCCGTATAATCATCAATATCGCGCCTATCTTTTTTAGTAGGTCTGCCAGTTCCTTTTTTTCTATAATAGTCTTTAGAGTATTTTAAAAGTTCCTTCGCTTCAAATTGTTCTTTTGATGTAATATCTGTTCGGTAAATGTCTACCAGTTTTGCACCAACTCTGCTTTCTGGAATATCGTTAACCTTTATCTTATAATTTATTTGGTCTTTCCTCAATTGAATAATATCTAAAGGATAAACCTCACGGCTTGGTTTTACAACATCGTCATTAACCCTAACCTGTCCTTTTTTGCAGGCAGTAGTTGCAATTGTTCTTGTTTTATAATATCTAATACACCATAAATATTTATCTACACGCATATAATTAATGTGTTAAAGGGCGTTAATAATGTTGTGCAAGAATATATTAAAATTGTATCTTGCAGCCTCAAAAATACGGAATAATGAGTTTAAGAAAAATAGGTTTTTTTATATTAAGTTTTGTTTTAATATTTTCTTCTTGTAAGAAGGACGACGACAACGATACAGTTGTAACTATTGAAATTAATGATAGAACAGAACAACAAATTGTAGACGATTCTTTGTTAGTTGATTATTTAGGAAGACATTACTATAACTCTAGTGCGTTTGGAGACTCTAATACAAACCCAAGTATTGCAGATTTAAATATAACAGAACTTCTAGATGGAGAGTCGGTTCCAGACGGAAATACATTGTTAGGTAGTTTGTTAGATGTTCCAGAATCAGCATTAATAACAAAAACAATTAATTACTTAGAAACTGAATACAAAATTTATATTTTAAAATTAAATCAAGGTGGAGGAGACGATTCTCCAAACTTTTCTGATACCGTTCGTGTTAGTTATGAAGGATTTACTTTAGATGGCAATGTGTTTGACAGTGCAACTACGCCTGTAGATTTTGATTTAACGTCATTAATTCCAGCTTGGAGCAAGGTTATTGTAGATTTTAATGTGGCAGAAGGTTTTACAGATGGTGATGATGGTGTTGTTAATTTCTCAAATCGTGGAGTGGGTGTTATGTTTTTGCCTTCTGGATTAGGCTATTTTTCTGGTGCAACAACGGATATTTCATCATATTCCCCTTTAGTTTTTAAGTTTGATTTGTTACAATCTTTTGAAAACGATCATGATTTTGATGGTATCCCTTCTTACCTTGAAGATTTATTTAAAGAAGATGGCACAGCAGGAAGCGATGGAGAATACACTGTAAATTATGATGATTTAACAGATGAAACTGATGATGATACTGACGGTGATGGTTTTCCAAATTATAGCGATTCCGATGATGATGGCGATGGGGTATTAACAAGAGATGAGTTACAATCTAATACTTATGTAGTAGATACTAATAATGGTGGTGTAGAGCCTACTTTAGATAGTACATTAGAGTTTGAAGTAAGCAGAGCAGAAGTCGATGGAGTAATTACCATTAAAACTTTAAAAATTGTAGATTATAATGGTGATAGTATTGGAGATTATTTAGATGCAGATATTATAGAAGTAAATAATACAGACGATTACTAAAAAAAACAATAACACTTTATAAAATAAAAAAACCTCGCTTTAGCGAGGTTTTTTTATTTTATATTAGAATACCAATTTTTATAGTAATAGCGATAAACTTAATATTAATTGATCTGGTCTGGTATCTAAACGATCTACGTTAGCACCATTATTTCCTAAAAATGTGGCTTCGTTTTCGCTAAAACCACGCTCATATCTTAAATCGATGCCTAGTTTTTTAAAGTTTAGTCCTATACCAAAGTTTAAACCAACCGAAAAATCTTCTTCTACATTATCAATAGCAATACCATCAAATTCTGTATCCAAAATGTATTGTAATGATGGGCCACCAAATACACTAAGTGGACCTAAAACTTTTACACCAACCATAAGTGGAGCGTCTAGTTTTTGCATTTCAAAACTATCATCATCATAATCACTTTTGGTACTTGTAAAAACTACTTCTGGTCTAAAATAAATATCATCTCCAATTTTACCAAATAAGCCAATGTGATAACCTACGTTTCTATCAGGGTTGCGATAATTATCATTAATAGATTCAAAATAATCACCATTGGCATTGTAATTTAATCCACCTTTTATGCCAACTCCTTGTTGTGTTTGGGCCATTGATGTCATTGGTATTGCAAAGGCAATAATTAATAGTAAAAATAAATTTGTACTCACGCCACCATAACTTTTAAAGTGTTTGTGAAAATTTTGTAAACTTTTCATAATGTTCATTTTTTTAGATTTCATTAACAATAACAAAAACGTTGCCAAAAGTAATTTATTTTCTTTTCATGTCATCATTTTGGGTTTTTTAGTAATTTATATTCATGTTTTTATTAGCGGATAAAATATTATTAATACATGTCATTAAATAAAAACAAATTATTAGACTTATTTTATTTGGTAAAGGGTATTCTATATCTTTGCCGCCTTATACTGTTGAAATAATGAAATTTGAATTAATAGCAAAAGACGCTCAAAGTAAAGCTAGGGCAGGAAAATTAACTACAGATCATGGTGTTATTGAAACACCTATTTTTATGCCTGTAGGTACTGTAGCAACAGTAAAAGGGGTACATCAACGGGAGTTGAAGGAAGAAATTAATCCGGATATTATTTTAGGAAATACCTATCATTTGTATTTGCGACCTCAAACTCATATTATTGAAAAAGCCGGAGGGCTTCATAAATTTATGAATTGGGATAGAAATATTTTAACCGATTCTGGAGGCTACCAAGTCTATTCTTTATCAGCTAATAGAAAAATAAAGGAAGAAGGTGTTAAGTTTAAATCACATATAGATGGGAGCTACCATACCTTTACCCCAGAAAATGTTATGGAAATTCAACGGTCTATTGGAGCAGATATAATTATGGCATTTGATGAGTGTACGCCATATCCTTGCGATTATAACTATGCAAAGCGCTCCATGCACATGACGCATCGTTGGTTAGATAGATGTATTAATCATTTAGAAAAGACACCTTTAAAATACGATTATAATCAAGCTTTTTTTCCTATTGTTCAGGGAAGTACGTATACAGATTTACGAAAACAATCTGCAGAATACATTGCCAATTCGGGCGCTGTAGGTAATGCCATTGGAGGACTTTCAGTAGGCGAGCCAGCAGAAGAAATGTATGCCATGACCGATGTGGTGTGTTCTATTTTACCAGAAGAAAAACCAAGATATTTAATGGGCGTAGGAACACCAATCAATATTTTAGAAAATATTGCGTTAGGTGTAGATATGTTTGATTGTGTTATGCCAACACGTAATGCTAGAAACGGTATGCTGTTTACGGCACATGGAAGCATAAATATTAAAAATTTAAAATGGGCAGACGATTTTTCTCCTATTGATGAAATGGGAATTACATTTGTGGATACCGAATATAGTAAAGCCTATTTAAGACATTTGTTTACTGTAAACGAGTTGTTAGGTAAGCAAATAGCAACAATTCATAATCTAGGATTTTATTTATGGTTGGTTCGCGAAGCTAGAAAACATATATTAGCTGGAGATTTTAGAACCTGGAAAGATAAAATGGTTAAACAAATGGATAACCGTTTGTAAAACATAAACAGATATTAATTTTTTGAACGGTATTAATAACCTTTATTTTTGAAGGAAAGCGAAAAATGAAAATACTAGATTGGTACATATTAAAACGGTATTTGTTTACTTTTACCATGTTATTATTATTGTTTATACCTATAATGATAACGGTTCACCTTGCCGAAAAAATTGGTAAAATTCTTGAAAACGAAGTGCCTTTTGGCGAGGTAATGGCATATCTATTGGACTTTACTATTTACTTTAGTTATTTACTTTTCCCCCTTTTTCTATTTATTTCGGTAATTTGGTTTACATCAAAACTAGCTAATAATACCGAAGTTATTGCTTTTTTAAGTTCTGGTGTATCCTTTTCACGGTTTTTAAGACCGTATTTAATTGGTGCTGCTATAGTTGCCATTTTTTCAATAATTTTAGGCCTGTTTTTAGCTCCGAAAGCTAGTGAAGGGTTTAATGATTTTAGTTATAAATACTTCAAAAAAGGAAGGAGTGCTGTTGAAAACACCAATGTATTTAGACAAATTAATGACAACGAAATTATTTATGTTAGTAATTTTAATGTTAAAAATAAAGTAGGTAATAACTTTAGTTTAGAACATTTTAAAGACAATAAATTAAAATCTAAAATTACAGCTAGTAATATTAGATATATTCCTAAGGATACTATTTATAGATTAACAAATTATGTGAAAAGAGATATTGGTGAGCATGAAGATGAAATTGAAATATTAAGAAGAAAAGATACGCTATTCGCTTTTGATGTTGATGAGTTAATCCCAGAAATTTATGCTGCCGAAACTAAAATGTATGGCGAACTCAAAGAGTTTATTGATAAAGAGGAAGCAAGAGGGTCGTCAAACGTAGGGCGTTTTAAGTTGGTTTTATATAGAAAATGGAGTTTGCCAGTTTCTGTTTTCATTTTAACTATTATCGCTTTGGCGGTTTCTTCAAAAAAGCGACGAGGCGGAATGGGTGTTAATTTAGCCATAGGTATTTGTATAGCCATGGTTTTTGTTTTTTTCGATAAAATATTTGGTGTTATGGCAGAGCAGTCCGACTTCAATCCCATCATTGCGGTATGGTTTCCTAACATCTTATTTGGTATTTTAGCAGCATATATGTTGTATAATGCTAAGCGATAAATTAAAAAACTTCCTGCATCTTCACCTTCTAGTTTTTATAGCAGGTTTTACTGCTATTTTAGGTGAAATAATTACCATTACAGCTATCCCGTTGGTATGGTTTAGAATGGTAATGGCTACTGTTTTAATTTTTCTTTATGTTTTAATAGTTAAGGTTAAATTGATTATTACTTTAAAATCTATTTTAAAACTATCTATAGCTGGAGTTATTATTGCACTACATTGGATTACTTTTTTTGGAGCCATCGATGAGTCCAATATATCTATAACTTTAGCCATGTTTTCTACGGGGGCTTTTTTTGCATCACTTATTGAACCTATAATTTACAAGCGTTCCATTATTTGGTATGAAATTCTGTTTGGGATAATTGTTATTTTAGGCGTATTTATTATTACCCAAAGTGAAATAAAATATCTTACAGGAATTATCTTAGGCATATTATCGGCCTTTTTATCTTCATTATTTGCCGTTCTTAATGGTCATTTTTTAAAAAGACATTCAGCTACGGTTATTTCGTTTTACGAGTTTATTAGTGGGGTAGCATTTATTAGTATTTATATCTTGTTATTTGGTGGTGGCTTTTCTAAGGATTTCTTTAATTTAAGTGAATCGGATTTTTGGAGTTTATTTATATTAGCTTCCATATGTACGGCTTATGCCTTTATTGCTTCTGTGTATATTATGAAAAGCATAAGTCCTTATACAGTGGTGTTAACGTATAATTTAGAGCCTGTTTATGGTATAGCAATGGCCTTTATTTTATTTCCAGAAAAGGAAAAAATGAGTGCATCGTTTTACTATGGTGCGTTTGTAATTCTAAGTGTTGTGCTTTTAAATGGGATACTTAAAAACAGTAAAAAGTTAAAAAGAAAGACGTCTTAGCCCTTAAACAAAATTAAAGTTTTTATATTTGCCTCCTAACTAATGCTAATAGCCAAAAAAGAAATTCTTATGGAATATTTAGAATTTGAATTGCCAATTAAAGAACTAGAGGACCAGTTACAAAAGTGTAAGGTCATTGGAGATGAAAGTGAAGTTGATGTTACAGAAACTTGTAAACAGATAGAAAAGAAGTTAGCAGCTACTCAAAAAGAAATTTATAAAAACATAACACCTTGGCAACGTGTACAATTGTCCCGCCATCCAGAACGCCCATATACTTTAGATCATATTAAAGCCATTTGTGGAAGTTCTTTTTTAGAATTACACGGAGACCGAAGCTTTAAAGACGATAAAGCTATGATTGGTGGTTTAGGTAAAATTGGAGACCAAAGTTTTATGTTTATTGGTCAGCAAAAAGGGTTTAATACTAAAACCAGACAATATAGAAATTTTGGGATGGCAAATCCTGAAGGCTATAGAAAAGCACTACGCTTAATGAAGTCTGCCGAAAAATTTGGTATTCCTGTTGTTACGCTTTTAGATACTCCCGGTGCATATCCTGGTTTAGAAGCTGAAGAGCGCGGACAGGGAGAAGCCATTGCTAGAAATATTTTAGAAATGACACGCCTTAAGGTTCCTGTAATAACTATTGTTATAGGAGAAGGAGCATCAGGAGGTGCTTTAGGTATAGGTGTTGGAGATAGAGTTTTAATGTTGGAAAACACGTGGTACTCTGTAATTTCTCCTGAATCCTGTTCTTCTATTTTATGGAGAAGTTGGGAATATAAGGAACAAGCAGCTGAAGCCTTAAAATTAACTGCTACAGATATGAAAAGACTTAAGTTAGTTGATGGCATTATTAAAGAACCATTAGGAGGTGCCCATAGAGACAGAGCTAAAACATTTAAATCTGTTAGCGACGCCATTGTAAAAAATTATAATGAGCTAAAAGAGTTATCACCAGAAGATTTAGTTGCACAACGTATGGATAAATATGCTCAAATGGGAGTATATAAAGACTAATAATTTTAATTCAAAACTTTTAGAAAAAAACTGAGGTGCCTAACTTCAGTTTTTTTATGCTTATTCACAATATTTATTACTTATTAACAGTTCAATTGTTAACGAGTGGTGAACATTGAAATACGAATATTTACCAAAACCATTTTCTTTTTAACTACTTTCGCTGTTATGAAACAACCTAATAATATACAAGGCTATAAAGTTGATAAAAGTACCATTATCAACCTCGAAAAGGGTAAAATACCACCTCAAGCACTTGATTTAGAGGAGGTTGTGTTAGGTGCGATGATGATTGATAAAAAAGGTGTTGATGAAGTAATCGATATTTTAAGTGCAGAGGCATTTTATAAAGAAGCTCACCAGCATATTTTTGAAGCTATTTTTCAGTTATTCGAAAATAGCGAACCGGTCGACTTATTAACCGTTTCAACCCAGTTAAAGAAAAACGCAAAACTAGAATTGTCGGGTGGCGATTTTTATCTAATTTCTTTAACTCAAAAGGTCTCATCTTCTGCGCATATCGAGTTTCATGCACGTATTATTTTACAGAAGTATATTCAACGTAGTTTAATAAAAATTTCTAGTGAAATTATTGAAGAGGCTTACGATGAAACAAAGGATGTCTTCGATTTATTAGATCAGGCGGAGTCTAAGTTATATGAAGTTACACAAGGTAATATTAAAAAGTCTAGTGAAACTGCCCAAGATTTAGTAATTCAGGCTAAAAAGAAAATTGAAGAAATTTCAAATAAAGAAGGATTAAGTGGTATACCAACAGGGTTTAATAAATTAGATAAATTAACCTCTGGTTGGCAACCTTCAGATTTAATTATTATTGCTGCGCGTCCTGGTATGGGTAAAACAGCATTAACCTTATCTATGGCCAGAAATATTGCTGTAGATCAAAATATGCCAGTAGCTTTTTTCTCGTTAGAGATGGCTTCTGTACAGTTAATTACTCGTTTAATTTCAAGTGAAACAGGTCTCTCTTCCGAAAAATTAAGAACAGGTAAACTTGAAAAACACGAATGGGAACAACTTAACGTAAAGGTTAAGGGCTTGGAAAAAGCACCATTGTTTATTGATGATACACCATCACTTTCTATTTTCGATTTAAGAGCAAAAGCACGCCGATTATCCTCGCAACATGGTATTAAATTAATCATGATTGATTATTTGCAGTTAATGACTGGTGGTAGTAACCATGGAGGTAACCGTGAGCAAGAAATATCCATGATTTCTCGAAACCTTAAAGCCTTAGCTAAAGAACTTATGGTTCCAGTTATTGCGCTATCGCAGTTATCGCGTGCTGTTGAAACTCGTGGAGGAAGTAAACGCCCGTTACTTTCAGATTTACGTGAATCTGGGGCAATCGAGCAAGATGCCGATATTGTTAGTTTTATATTTAGACCGGAATATTATAAAATTGATGAATGGGATGATGAAGAGCGTTCGCCAACCGAGGGTCAAGCAGAATTTATTGTTGCTAAACACCGTAATGGTGGATTAGAAAATATTCGTTTAAAGTTTATTGGTCACTTAGGTAAATTTGATAATCTTGAAGATTTTGATTCGCCTTTTGAGTTTCATTCTAAAATGAATGCTGCTGCCAACGATGATACTTTTAAAACCGATAATTTTACGGCTAGTCCAGATCAAGCTTTTGGAAGCTCGTTTAATGATGACGATGATAATGAAGTGCCTTTTTAATTATCAATGACCTTAAATTGAAAATAAATTAAAATGCCTGCCCTTTTTTTATAAGGAGAACTTGTGTTCATTCTATAAACCTATGCTAATGGCCATAAGGGTGTTTTTTAATATCTAATATTTTTATAAAATTTTTAATCAGGCATATTTTTTGAGTATCTTTCAACCTATGAAGAAAGCCCTATTCATATTAATATTATTCTGTTCTACGCAAATGTTTGCGTCTTACATCCTTATTCCTATGGATGTAGAAAGTCAAAAAAATCACCTGAAAGCATACGGAATAACGTATTGGACACTCAATAAACAGCTAAAGGTAAAATGGCTACTTAACTTTAAAGGCGGTTCTTTTTTGTTACCAGATACTGAAGCTATTCAACGCGAATGTCAAATTAGAGGCGTGTCTTTCGAGGTGCTATCTAATGCAAAAGCAGAACAAATTTTAGAAGAAATAGCTAGTCCTAGTCAAAACATGGAAGCGGTGGTTTTAGAAAAAGCTCCAAAAATTGCTGTATACACACCAAATGGTAAGCAACCTTGGGATGATGCCGTAACCATGGTTTTAAAATATGCGGAAATTCCTTATGAAACGGTTTATGATGAAGAAGTTTTAAACGATGGTTTATTACTTTTCGATTGGTTGCACCTTCACCATGAAGATTTTACAGGGCAATACGGTAAATTCTATGCGCAATATAGAGCTTCTTCATGGTACATTGAAGAGAAGAAAGCTGCTGAAGCTTTGGCTGAAAAATTAGGATATAGTAAAGTTTCGGATGAAAAGTTAGCCGTAGCATTAAAAATTAGAGATTATGTTGTGGGTGGCGGCTTTATGTTTGCCATGTGTAGTGCCACTGATAGTTTTGATATTGCTTTATCAGCCGAAGGCATTGATATCTGTGAACCTATGTTTGATGGGGATGGCAGTGATGCTGGCTATCAAAACAAAATTGATTTTGGTAAAACCTTTGCATTTACAAATTATATTTTAGAACGAAACCCTAAAGTTTATGAGTTTTCATCTATTGATATGACGAGGAAACGTAAGATTCCTAAAACAACCGATTACTTTTCTTTAATGGAATTTTCGGCCAAATGGGACCCAATACCAACCATGTTATGTCAAAACCATACGGCATTAGTAAAAGGTTTTATGGGACAAACCACATCTTTTACTAGAGAGGAAATAAAATCCAACGTACTTGTACTTGGTGAAACTAAAATAAATGGTGAAGCCAAATACATTCATGGTATAAAAGGAAAAGGATTTTTCACTTTTTATGGAGGTCATGATCCAGAAGATTACCAACATAGGGTAGGCGATGCTAAAACGGAATTAGATTTACATCCAACTTCACCTGGTTACAGGCTTATACTAAACAATGTTTTATTTCCTGCAGCCAAAAAGAAGAAGCAAAAAACTTAATTTTTTCAACAAACAACTAATTTACTATGGCATCTAAAAAAGCAATCATAAAAAAAATACAAATCGTTTTAACTAAGCATTTCGATTCTCCACAAGCTGCTTTTAACTTCTTTGATAAAAATGGAGATGGTAAATTATCTAAAAGTGAAATCGTAAAGCTTTTAAAGGAAGCAGAAATTAGTGGTTTCATTCGTGGTTTGGTTGGATCAACACTTATTAATGGTTATGATAAAGATGGAGATGGTGAGATAGATTGGAAAGAATTTAAAAAAGCACTAGCAGAAATGGCAAAAGATATTGATTAATTTTTTGTTGCGAATATGAATTGGTTCCAAAAGGAGTTAAAACTAAAACCGTTTAGTAGAGGGTTTCATTTAATTACAGATGAAATTTTAAATGCTATTCCCGAAATTAAGCAAATTAAAATAGGGCAAATGCAGGTGTTTATAAAGCATACATCGGCTAGTTTAACCATTAACGAAAATGCAGATTACACTGTAAGGTTAGATTTTGAAAGTCATTTTAATAAAATGGTTCCTGAAAATGCACCATATTACAAACACACTTATGAAGGTCCGGATGATATGCCTGCGCATATTAAAGCATCATTACTAAATACGTCGGTACAAATACCTATTACCAACGGAAAACCCAATTTAGGTATTTGGCAAGGTATTTATTTATGTGAACATCGTGATTATGGTGGATCAAGAAATTTGGTAATTACAGCGTACGGAACTTAAAGTTTAGCTTTTATAAGCTTATCTAAAATGTATTCTACACCAAAATCATCGTTACTTTTAGTCTTGTGATTGGCTATAGCTAACACATTATCATGAGCATTTTCCATGGCAAAACTATAAGTAGCTAGTTTTAGCATTTCAATATCATTATTATAATCGCCAAATATTAATGTTTCATCTTCCGTGATATTATAATTTTCCTGTAACATGTTTATGGCATGTCCTTTATTTGCCAATTCATCCGATATGTCAACCCAGTTTTTACCAGATACTTTTATTTTATACTGAGACTCAAAAGGTTTAAATAAGGGATATATATGTTTTTCAGAATCTTCAGAATGGTATAAGGCAATTTTTATGATGTCCTCTTTAATGTCTTTTATGTCTTCAATTATCGAATACTTAGGATAATACTCTTGTAAGGTATGTAGTAATCCATTCGATATAGATTTTTTACTAAAATAAGCTTTTGATGCTGTACAATAAACAGGATGAACGTGGTTGTTATCATCTATCAATTTTACTATATCCATTAAATTAGTAGTGTCTATTGGAGTAGATAGTAAAAGCTTGTCCTTACTAATAACCATACCGCCATTTTCGGCAACAATAATAATATCATCTTTTATAGTATGTAGCTTTTCTGTAATGCTGTAAGATGGTCTTCCACTTGCTGCTACAAACAAAATGTTATGTTGTTTTAAAGATTCAAATAATTCAAAAAATAAAGGGCTAACTTCATGGTTAGAGTTAAGTAAAGTGCCATCTAAATCGGTAACAACAAGTTTAATGTTCGATAAATCCATAGGGTATTTTATTAAAAATTAGGATATTTTTTTAGTTCGATTGATTTTTTTTAGAATAGAAATATGGAGAACTAATATAACAACAAAAAAATCCGATTCTTACGAATCGGATTTCTTATTAAGCGAATAATATGTTTTACAATAGGCTAAGCGCCTTATTTTACTTTATCAACTACGGCTTTAAAGGCCTCAGGGTTATTCATAGCTAAATCTGCTAAAACCTTACGGTTTAATTCAATTTCATTAGCTTTTAATTTCCCCATAAATTGAGAATAAGATAAACCATGTAATCTGGCTCCAGCGTTAATACGCGTAATCCATAATGCACGGAATGTTCTCTTTTTTGCTCTACGGTCTCTATACGAGTATTGCATCGCTTTGTCAACCGCATTTTTTGCTACTGTCCAAACGTTTTTACGTCTTCCAAAGTAACCTTTTGCTTGTTTAAGCACCTTTTTTCTTCTGGCTCTTTTGGCTACAGAATTTACTGATCTTGGCATAATTTAAATGTGTTTTGTAGTAGGCGGTCAAATAAATGACACTTTTAATTGAGCCTAACTCCAGGGTTTATTAATTGTTTTAACCGATTAAAACGAATGTTACTTTAAACGCATCATTGTTTTAATGTTATCCTCATCTGCTTTATGTACTAAACCATCATGAGTTAACTTAAGCTTACGCTTTTTAGACTTCTTTGTTAAGATGTGACTCTTAAAAGCGTGCTTTCTTTTAATCTTACCAGTACCTGTAAGCTTGAAACGCTTTTTGGCACTAGATTTTGTTTTCATTTTAGGCATTTTCTTTTCCTAGTTTTTAATTATTTCGCTTAATTATTTTAGTGCTGTTGGTGTTTCAGCATCTTATTTTTTATTCTAAAATACGATTTCAACCTTAGTCTAAATGGTATTCAGAATTAAATTTTATTACTTTCTTGGAGCAATAAACATGGTCATACGTTTACCTTCTAATCGAGGCATTTGTTCAACCTTGCCAAATTCCTCAAGATCTTGAGCTAATTTCAATAATAAAATTTGCCCTTTTTCTTTAAATATGATGGAACGTCCTTTAAAGAATACAAACGCTTTTAGCTTTGCACCTTCTTTTAAGAACTTTTCAGCATGTTTCTTTTTAAATTCGTAATCATGGTCATCTGTATTAGGACCAAAACGAATTTCTTTAATAATAACTTTAGTCGCCTTAGACTTTAAAGCTTTATCACGTTTCTTCTGTTCGTAAAGAAACTTTTTATAGTCCATAACTTTACAAACAGGTGGGTCAGCATTTGGAGAAATCTCCACTAAATCTAACTCTTGTGCATTGGCTACTCGCATAGCGTCTCCTTTGGTATAAATTCCAATTTCTACGTTGTCTCCAACTAGACGTACTTTTTGAGCAGTAATCTTCGAGTTGATTTTATGCTTATCTTCTTGCGAAACCCTTCTAGGTTGCTGTCTTCTTCTAATTGCTATGGCTTTAAGGTTTTAAATTAAACTTATTATTTTTTTTATGTATTAAAACGTTTTCAACGTTTTTTTAATATCTGCTTTTATTATTTCAGAGAAGGCTTCTACACTAATCATGCCTAAATCTTCTCCACCGTGCTGTCTTACAGTTATTTTGCCTTCTTGCTCTTCTTGTTCCCCAATGATAATCATATACGGGTGTTTTTGCATTTCGGCTTCTCTAATCTTCTTACCTATAGTCTCATTTCTATGATCTACAAGGGCGCGAATTTCGTCATTTTCTAGCAAATTTAAAACTTTTTCAGAGTATTTTTCATATTTCTCGCTAATTGATAATATTATTGCTTGATTTGGCATTAGCCAAAGCGGGAAATTACCGCCCGTATGTTCTAACAATAATGCAACAAAACGTTCCAAACTTCCAAATGGTGCACGGTGTATCATAATAGGTCTGTGCGACTCGTTATCACTACCTTTATAGCTTAAGTTAAAACGTTCAGGTAAGTTGTAATCTACTTGAATAGTACCAAGTTGCCAACGTCTGCCTAAAGCATCTTTAACCATAAAATCTAATTTCGGACCGTAAAAGGCAGCTTCGCCTTCTTCAATAACAAAATCTAAACCTTTATCTCTAGCGGCATTAATAATTCCCTGTTCAGCCTTTTCCCAATTTGCAACATCACCTATATATTTGTCAGGATTCTTAATATCCCTTACAGATACTTGCGCCGTAAAATTTTCAAATCCTAAAGATCCAAATACATAAAGTACTAAATCTATGACACTTTTAAACTCTTCATCTAATTGTTCTGGTGTACAAAAAATATGAGCATCATCTTGAGTAAACCCTCTAACACGTGTTAGACCATGAAGTTCGCCACTTTGCTCATATCTATAAACCGTTCCAAACTCAGCATAACGTACAGGTAAATCTTTATAACTCCACTGGAAATTATTGTAAACCTCACAATGGTGTGGGCAGTTCATAGGTTTTAATAGAAACTCCTCACCATCCTTAGGTGTTGTAATCGGTTGGAAACTATCCTCACCATATTTTGCATAGTGTCCAGAAGTTTCATAAAGTTCCTTTTGGCCAATATGTGGTGTAACCACCATTTCATATCCTGCTTTTTTCTGTGCAGCCTTCAAGAAATTCTCTAAGCGCTCACGTAAAGCGGCACCTTTAGGTAACCATAAAGGTAAACCTTGGCCTACTTTTTTCGAGAAGGTAAAAAGCTCCAATTCTTTACCTAGTTTTCTATGGTCGCGCTTTTTTGCCTCTTCTAACATGGCTAGATACTCAGTTAACTCCTTTTGTTTAGGAAAAGAAATTCCATAAACACGAGTTAATTGAGGTTTGTTCTCATCACCACGCCAATAGGCACCAGCAACACTTAATATCTTAACCGCTTTTATAATACCTGTATTAGGGATGTGGCCACCACGACATAAATCAGTAAATGTAGAGTGATCACAAAATGTAATCGTGCCATCCTCTAAATTCTCAATCAATTCAGTTTTAAAAGTATTGTCTTTATATAAAGATAAAGCATCAGCCTTAGAAACTGCTCTTAAACTAAAATCATGTTTCCCACGAGCAATCTCCAACATTTTAGTTTCAATAGCCTTAAAATCTTTTTCAGATACTGTGTGTTCTCCAAAATCTACATCATAATAAAATCCATTTTCAATAGCGGGGCCAATGGTTAGTTTAGCACCATCATACAATTCTTCAATAGCTTGAGCCAAAACATGGGCACTACTATGCCAAAAAGCAGTTTTTCCAGCATCATCTCTCCAGGTATATAAAACCAAAGATCCATCCGTTGTTAATGGCGTAACTGTTTCTACTGTTGTACCATTAAAACTTGCCGAAATTACATTTCTAGCAAATCCCTCACTAATGCTTTTTGCAACATCCATTGGTGTAACGCCCTCGTCAAACGTTTTCACACTACCATCAGGTAAAGTAATATGTATCATAAATTAAATTGAAATTCGGGTGCAAAGATAATGAGTTCAAAAGTATAAACAAACCAACACTATATATATATAGGTATAAATTTTTTTAGGGCGTTCCCCAAGGGGCGGGCTATCCATTTCAAGTCCTCGCACCTCCTAAGTCGGGCTGTGGGCTATCCATTACTATCCCTAACGCGGGTCTAACTGCCAAGGTTCGTGTTGGTATTTCAAATACTTCTTAATTATTTTGTGCCATACAATAACTTTTGTTACCCTGTTATTTATTGCCATATTCTAGTTTTAATATAGGTTGTTAACCGTATTGATGTTAAATACGTCCCAAACAATTTATATAATATGTTCTTTGGTTTTATGTAAAATCTATTATTTAAATGGTAGGGTTTAGTGATTGTAAATAGTAAGAAAAAATAATAAACTCTGTTAGAAAAACAATCTACTGAATCAAATTTAGCTATATTTGAAATGTGTAGTAAATTATTGTTTTGCTAGCTTTCTTAACTTTTAATTTTCTGCTTTATACATGGTCCTTATACTCTCAATAATCATGACTACAATTATAAAAAAAGATTTGATTTTTCTTCCTTTTGGGCTTATGTCTGAGTGTGTAACATATGAAAATTAATAGAGTTTAAGAAGGAGAAACGCTGTAGAAGGTTTGAAGAACAAGGAATTAAATAATAATTTATGGGAGGAGTTTGTTGCTGGAAAAGCCGAAGCTTTTCAACAATTTTATACGACCTATTTTGATGAGCTTTACAGTTATAGTTTTAAAATTTTTCCAAATCAAGATTTTGCAAAAGATTGTGTGCAAGATATGTTTGTAAGCTTATACGAGCGTAAAGCGTTTCTAACCAAACCAAATAATTTAAGAAACTATTTATATCAATCTGTTCGAAATGTGGCTTACAGAAAGTTAGAACGCGAAAATAAATATAAAGATTTAAAAATAGATAAATTTAAATATATCGTTGAAAACGAAACTTTCAATGAGGAATCTATAGATCGAAAAAAAGAAATACTATCTGTTTTAATCCGTAATTTATCAAAAAGGCAACAAGAAATACTGTTTTTAAGATTTGCACGCGGTTTTGATTACCAAGAAATAGGAGACTTGCTTGGGATAGATAAAAGTTCGGTAAGAAAACAAGTTTATAGAGCCATAAAAAAAATTCGAAATAGTAAAGATTTCTCAAAACCTATCGACGTTATGTTAATGTTAATTCCATCTTTTTTTGAAAAATAGTAGGCCTTCTAAATTGAAAAAGCGCAGTTTTATGTACTTCCTCATGCGTTATTAAACATTTAAATATTGTTGTTTTATACGCTTTCTTATGTAGTTTGGTATAATAATTTTATAAAAACAAGTTATTAGTAGGTCTGTTGTTTTTTAGGGGTTTAATTACTAACTGGTTAATTTTTTTTGCAATTTTTTATAGATTTATTAAAAATAGTCATAAAAAAATGTCCACATAAATACTTCTCGTGTATCTATAGATTAGTTAGTTCTATAGAAATGAAAAAATATTTAAATAATCCTGATTTTATTAATTGGGTATATCACCCAAACAAGGAAAATACCAAGAGTGTTGAAGATTTATTGTTAAAACATCCTGATGATAAATATATAATAGAAGATCTGAAAGCAATCTTGTTAGCCATAGCAGACGAAAACGAGATTTCGATTCCCGATGTTAAAGAGGAGGTTTTTGAAGCTATAAAACTTAAAATTAAGGAAAACGAAAAACAAAGGAATAAACAAGGTTTGTTTTCCCAATTTTACAAATACGCAGCCATTTTAGTGGTCGCATTTGGGGTAGCTAGCTTTTGGTTTTTTAGCACAAGACATCAGTTTTCAAATTTCGGAAATACAAAGATTGGAAATCTAGATTCCATTTGTAGTACTCAACTTATTTTAGGAAATAAAGACGCCTTACTTATAGATGTAGATGAAGCGTCTAAATCATCTCATGTGCAATATAAAAACGATGGTAATATTATTGTAAACAATAAAGAAACTGCTAAAACAGAAAATCCCAAAGAGGAATTTAATCAATTATTAGTGCCTTATGGAAAACGAAGTAAGGTGGTTTTAGAAGATAATACTATTGTGCACTTAAACGCTGGAAGTAAATTTGTTTTTCCATCTAGTTTTTCAGGAAAGGATAATAGAACCGTATTTTTAGAAGGGGAAGCTTATTTTGAAGTTGCCACTAATAAAGAACAGCCGTTTGTGGTAAAAACTATAAATGATGATTACCAAATAAATGTATTAGGAACCAAATTTAATGTTGCGGCCTATGCTTCAGAAAAATTTATTCAAACGGTTTTAAAAGAAGGTTCTGTAAAAATTTTAAAGAAGGAAAATGTATTTTATACATCTGAAACACTATTAGTCCCAGGACAATTAGCGCATTGGGATAAACAGCATAAAGAAATTCAACTTTATGATGTAGATCCAGATTTCTACACAGCATGGACACAGGGTTACCTTTCATTTAATAGAGATCCCTTAAAAAAGATAGTTCGCATTTTAAATAGGTACTATAACGTGTCTATTGTAATTGAAAATGACGCTTTTAAAGAAAATAAGGTAACGGGTAAATTAGACCTTAACGACGAACTAGAAACCACACTAAATAATCTAGTATTAGCTTCTAAATTAACAATTAAAAAACGTAATGATAATGAATACAGTATAGAGTAAAAACAACCAAACATGAGTATTACAAACTGCTCATCTTGTATTTGTTAATAGTTAGCAGATGCAAAAAATCAAACAACCTAAACCAACTAAACAAAAGAGATTTATGATGAAAAAAATATTGACGTCTAATTTTAAGCACAAAATTAGAGATAGTATAAAAAAATCAGTCAAGTGCTTGACTATTTTTCTCGTAATTAATATCTGTTATGCTTTTACAGATTCTTATTCACAGACTAAAACATTTAATATTCAATTTAAAGATGTTTCCTTAAAAAAAGTAATTTCAGAAATTGAAAACCAAAGCGAATTTGTTATTATTTATGATGATGAAGTTTGGGGGCTTTTAAATAAAAGAGTTCGGAATTTTGAGGTAAAAAATAAAAATATTGAAGAAGTACTTGATAAAATTTTAGATGTAAACCAGTTTAATTATTCTATTAACCATAGGCAAGTTGTAATTTATAAAAAAGATGCTGAAACAAAAATTACGCCTAATACTACAGTGGTGCAAACTAAAAAAATATCAGGAACCATTGTAGATGAAAGTGGCATGCCTGTACCTGGTGTAAATATTTTAGTGGTGGGCACAAAGCGAGGTACGCAATCCGATTTTGATGGACTTTACAGTATTAACGCTAATAAAGGTGAAGTCATCGAGTTTAGATATGTTGGTATGCAAACGCAACGTATTACGGTTGGGGATAGCGATACCATTAATTTAACATTAATAGAAGACGCGGCTGCTTTAGATGAAGTCGTTGTAGTTGCCTTTGGTGAACAAAAGAAAGAAAGCGTTGTAGCATCAATTACAACTGTAAAGCCTAGTGAGCTCAAAATACCTTCAAGTAATTTAACCACAGCTTTAGCAGGACGTGTTTCTGGTTTAATATCTTACCAACGAAGTGGAGAACCTGGAGCAGATAATGCACAGTTTTTTGTTCGTGGTATATCTACATTTGGATACGCTAGTAGTCCATTAATTCTTTTGGATGGGTTTGAAATTTCCGCCAACGAGCTTTCAAGAGTTCAACCAGATGATATTGCAAGTTTTTCCGTAATGAAAGATGCTACGGCAACATCACTTTACGGGGCAAGAGGTGCTAATGGCGTGATATTAATTACAACAAAAGAAGGTAAAGAAGGGAAAGCTAAGATTTCTTTTAGATATGAGTCCTCTTTCTCTCAACCAACCCAAATCCCTGAAGTTATTGGTGGTGTGGAGTATATGCAATTGTACAACCAAGCACAGTTTAACGATGACCCTTTATTACCTAAGTTTTATAGTGTTCAACGTATAGAAAATACAATAAACAAACTTAATCCATATGCGTATCCTGATGTAGATTGGTATGATGAGTTATTTAAATCTCAAGCACTAAATACAAGGTACAATCTAAATGTAACCGGTGGGGGTAAAGTGGCAACTTATTACTTAGCAGGGTCCTTTACTAAAGATAACGGGCTGTTAAAAGTTGATGAAAAGAATAATTTTAATTCTAATATTCAAATAAACAATTACAACCTGCGTTCAAATTTGAATATTAAGTTAAGTGAAAAAACTACGGTAGGGTTAAAAATTAGTTCGGATTTTAATAGATCTAATACACCAACCATTAGTGGAACAGCTGTTTTTAATAGTGTGATGGATATAAATCCGGTTGAGTTCCCAAAGTTTTATGCGCCAGATGATGCTAATGCATTTACAACCCATATTTTGTTTGGTAATTCAGGAAATCAAGATGATCTTTTTGTGAATCCTTACGCAGAAAGTGTAAAAGGGTTTAAAGATTATTTTTCAGCAACGGTATTGTCGCAAATAACATTAAAATCTGAAATAAATAAAAATTTAACCTTTTCGGCAAATGCTACAATCCAATCTTTTGGTGAGTTCTCATCTCAAAGATCGTATAGCCCTTTCTATTACAACTGGAAAGATTACGATCAAGTCTCAGATACGTATACCTTAGTTCAAATTAATGATAATGGTTCGGATGCCTTAGGTGACCCATCAACGTCACGTAATTCAAATTCACGTAATTATTTTGAGGCACGTTTATTATACAATAAAACCTTTAACGAAAAGCATGCTGTTAGTGGTTTACTTGTGGGACGTGCTGAAGAAAAAATGAATCAAGGTACAGGCTCTGGTATATATGCCACTTTACCATCTCGAAACAATGGTGTATCAGGTAGGCTTACCTATGGCTACGATTCTAGATATTTATTCGAAGCAAATTTTGGTTATAATGGATCCGAAAAATTTTCGGAAAAAGAACGCTACGGGTTTTTTCCAGCAATTGGATTCGGTTATGTAATGTCTAACGAAAAGTATTGGAAAGGTCTAGAGGATGTTATTAATACCATGAAGCTTAAATTCACTTATGGATTAGTTGGTAATGATGCTATTGCATCCGAGTCAGATCGTTTTTTCTTCCTATCTCAAATTAATAACAATGGAAATGGATATACTTGGGGAGGTAATTATCAAACAAGTTATAATGGGTATAATGTTGAGCGATATGCTAATAATTTAATAACCTGGGAGGTTGCAGAAAAAATTAATTTAGGATTTGAAATGAAAATAGCTAAGGCCATTAATTTTCAGGTAGATTTCTTTAAAGAAAATAGATCGGATATTTATTTGTCTCGAGATTTTATTCCTAATTCTGTTGGTTTGAGTGCTAATATTTATGGTAATATTGGAAAGGCAACATCAAAAGGTATTGATGGGTCATTAGATTTTAACCATTCTTTTTCTCCAGACTTTTGGATAAGCGGACGCTCTACCTTTACGTATGCAACTAGTGAAGTAGTTGAGGATGAAAAACAATTTATTTATGATTATCAGGATCGTAAAGGACAGTCGTTATCCCAAAGTTGGGGCTTAGTTGCGGAGCGTCTATTTGTAGATCAAGCAGAAATTGATAATTCTCCAAAACAGGAATTTGGGGTTTACCAGCCAGGAGATATTAAATATAAAGATATTAATGGAGATGGTCTGGTAAATGATAATGATCAAGTTGCTATTGGAGACCCAACAAGTCCAGAGTTAATTTATGGTTTTGGTATATCCACTGGGTTTAAACAAGTTGATTTTTCATTCTTCTTTCAAGGCTCTGCAATGTCATCTTTCTTCATTGATTCAGAAGCAGTGGCTCCATTTGTTAATAGACGTAATGCATTAGACATTGTGGCGAATGATTATTGGAGTTTAAATAATCCAAACCCAGAAGCTTTTTGGCCAAGACTATCTACAACTGTAGTCGATAATAATGCGCAACAATCTACTTGGTGGTTAAGAGATGGTGATTTTTTAAGACTTAAAAGTGTAGAGTTGGGGTATTCTTTACCTGACGACGTCTTAACTAAATTAAATTTAGAAAAGTTTAGATTTTATATAAATGCCTCTAATTTATTCACTATTACTGATTTTGATTTATGGGATATAGAAATGGGAGGTAATGGTTTAGGTTACCCAGTTCAACGTGTAATTAATTTGGGATTACAAGTTTCATTATAATGCAGCATGATATTAAATTAAGTAAAAAATAAGAATATGATAAAATTTATAAAATATATAAAGGTTTTAACAGTCCTTTTGTTATGTGGCTCTTGTTCAGATTATTTGGATGTAGTACCAGATAATACTGTAGAAGTAGAACATTTATTTGAAACTGAAATAAAAGCTTATAATGCGCTAGCAGCTTGTTATTCATTTATTCCTTATAATGACGATGTAAATAGTAATATGCTTTTGGCGGGAGATGAGTTTATTGGAAGGTTGGATGCAGATTATGCAGGTAATTCAGGTCGACTAAGAGGATCGAAAATAATGAGAGCTGGATGGCAAACCGCTAATGATCCACTAATGAATTATTGGAGTGGTCGTAATGGAGGAACAGGGCTTTATGATGGAATTCGTGTATGTAATACCTTTTTAGAAAATATTGGTAGCGTTCCGGACATGACTGATAATGATAAGGCAGATTGGGCTGCCCAAGTAAAATTTCTTAAGGCATATTATCATTTTTATTTATTAAATAAGTATGGGCCAATTATAATTGCTGACGAAAATATTCTTGCTTCAGATGGAATAGATGTAGTAAGACAGTATAGACAGTCTGTTGATGTATGTTTTGATTATATTATTAACCTTTTAGACGAAGCTATAGCTGATATTTCGGAGGTTAGATCTATTTCATTTCTTGGCCAAATAGACAAAACTATTGCTATGAGTGTTAAAGCTAAGGTACTCATGTATGCAGCTAGTCCATTATATAATGGGAATACAGAATTTTATGGGTCTTTTCTTGATGAAAATGGTAACCCGTATTTTAATTTAGAAGCTGATCCTGAAAAATGGAAACTTGCGTTAGATGCAACAGAAGAGGCTATTGCGCAAGCATTATCTCAAGGTAAAAAATTGTATATCTTCGAGGACCAAGTTAAAGATTTTGATGTGGCCGATTGGGACGAATCTGGAATCATCAAACCTGTGTATAATAATAAATTCTCTATCGTAGAAGAGTGGAATAGTGAGTTAATTTGGGGGCTTTCAAATATAAACGACAGGTCGGGTAGTGGTTTTCAAGTTGCTACAAATATGCGTAGTCCATTAGACCCTGCAAACACTAGAAATGCATGGCAATGGTTGGGTGCAAGTTACCGCATGACAGAAATGTTCTATACTAAAAATGGTGTTCCTTTAGAAGAAGATTTAACATTTGATTACGACAATAGATTAGCAATTACGGTAATTCCAGAAGAAGAAGATTATTATAAAGGGTTTTTACAACCTCTAGAGCGAACCGTTAGTTTACATTTAGATAGAGAACCTCGTTTTTATGCATGGTTAGCTACAGATAGAGGGGTGTGGAGAGCTCAAGATGAACGTAATAATTTGAAAATGCGAAATGCAGAATTTCCTGGAGGAAGAGCTCATGCAACAGATTTTTATTGGTCTGGTGTTGGTGTTAAAAAGTTTGTTCATCCGGAAACAACATCCGATAGTTGGACAACAGTAATACACTACGCTAAACCTATTATGAGAATGGCAGAACTTTATCTAATGCGTGCAGAGGCGCGTAACGAATATAGCGGGCCGTCTCAACAAGTATACAGTGATTTAAATGTAATTAGAAGACGCGCGGGACTACCAGATGTGGAGGTGGTTTATAGTAATGCCGAAATTGTAAGTACAGTAGGAAAGCACCTAGATAAATCAGGATTGAGGGATATTATTCAACAAGAAAGACTTATTGAACTAAGTTTTGAAGGGCATCGTTATGATGATATACGACGTTGGAAAAGAGCTTCTGAGTTTTTTACACTTCCAATTCTTGGTTGGGATGTATTTAAAAGTTTAACAACAGAATTTTATACGTTGCAAACTAAGCAAACACGCCAATGGATAACACCTCGAGATTATTTCTTTCCATTGGAATTAAATGAATTGAGATTAAACCCTAAGTTAATCCAAAATCCAGGTTGGGATAGATAAATTAGTTAACTAATAAAATATAAAGATGAAAAAAAACATATTAAATTATAAATTAAATACGATTCGTTTTTTTACACTCGTTTGTGTAAGTCTAGTACTTATGTTTACTGCATGTAATAGTGATAGTGCAGGTAATGGAGATGTTACGCCCCCTGTACAAGTAGAAAATGTAACCTTTAAACCTGATAATGGTGGAGGAACATTTTTTTATAAAGTTCCTGAAGATGAGGATATATTGTTCGTTAAAGCTATTTACACCCTAGATAGTGAAAAAACAATCTATAAAGCATCAAGTTTTTATGCAGATTCATTGAGTATAGACGGTTTAGGATCTGTAAAACCATACAATGTTAAATTGGTTTCTGTAGATAGAACAGGTAATGAGTCGGCACCAGTAATTCAAGAAATAACACCTCTAGAACCAACTACAGATATTGTTTTGGATGGTTTACAAGTTATACCTTCGTTTTCAAGTGTTTTTGTATCATGGGAGAATCCTCAAAGAAAAAATATAGTTATTGGAATTACTTATCAAGTAGATGGGCATTCAATAGTTACTAAGTATGCAAGTAATGATTTGAACGATAATATATTAATTGATGATTTGGATATTAAATCGTATGATTTTACGGTTGATATTGTGGACGATTTTGAAAATGTAACGGCTCCAAAAGAATATAATGACATTACACCATTTAGTGATGTGTTATTAGATAAGTCAAAATTCACTTTTTTAAAAGATGAACTTCTGCCCGATTCAATGACTGAAACATGGATAGATCTTGATGAAACAGGTCAAGAAGTAACCATGACTAGAACCCTTTCTCGTGCAGAAAAAGAAGGAGGTTATAAGGGAATAGATGGTACCGAAGCAAATTGGAACGCAGAAGAACGTAGTTTAGATGGTTTTATTCAGCTTTTTTGGGATGGTATTATAGACGATGGTGTTTTAAGGAATAAAAACTTCTTTAGTACTGGATCGAAAGGCACAATTCCGTTTTCATATTATATAGATTTAGGTCAAGAAGTGCAGATGAGTCGATTTAGAGTGTGGCAACGTGATTGGGATTTTGCTAAAACAGGTAGCGACCAATCCGGATATGCTTATACATCCGAAAATGTTGAGATTTTTGAATTGTGGATTAGTAATGATAAAGAGAATTGGGAACGTGTACGTAGAGCAAATATAGTGAAACCATTTGATGAAGTTGAAGCTAAACAAGAAGCTATCGATGGGCATCATTTTATTGCATACCCCGAAGCACCAAAATTCACAAAAACATTTAGATACTTAGAGTATAGAGGTCTTAAGCGTTTTGATGGCGGTACAAGTGTTTGTAATGCATCCGAGATTTCTATTTATGGAAATCCTAATTAGAAACTTGGGCTTAAAACAAAATATGATGTTATACATAACAAAATTAAAAATACAAGATTATGAAAATTAATAATTTATTTATAATAGTAATGCTCTTGGTGCTTTGCTTCTCTTGCGAAGAGCAAGATGAAAACTATAAACAATACCTCACTGAAACAGTGTATCCAGGGAAAGCAGATAGCTTACGAACATATATAGGTGTCGAAAAAGTGTATTTGGCGTGGGATGCGCCTACCGATGCTAAAGCCGAAAGAATGGTTATTAAATTTGGTGAAACAGATAGTATAATTTCAGAAACTATAATTGATACAATAGTGGTGTCCGGACTTAATTCTGGAGACACCTATAACTTTCAAATCTTTAGTGTGGATAAGGATGATAATCAGTCTATAAAATTATATGCCGATTTGTATCCCGTTTCAAAAGATTGGATAAGTAAAAATATGTTTATTTCTAATCCACAGATATTACCTTCAGACGGTGTTAATGTAAATAGTTTAACGTTTAGTTGGACGGCCTTAGATAACGATGTTATGAAATACAAGGATGGACTTGAGTTTACATTAATCGATAGTGATGGAAACTCCGTTTTTATAGATCCGGCTAATATCAGTAACGACGTTGCAGGAGGTAAGTTAGTTATTGAAGTTCCTAACTTAGATATCGATAAAACCTATACAGTAGCCTATAAAATGCTTTTTAGTCCTAGGGTAGACAATAAAATTATTTTAGATACAACACCGTTATCCGGAGAAATTACATTTGTACCAACCGATTATTCGTTAGATCCTATATTTTTATTAGCGGAATCTATTGGGTGGGATAATTCATCTTTTATAACACTTTCTGCTCTAGAGCCTGGAAGTTATCTAGGGGAGAACATTACACTAAAAGCTAATGATGTTATTAGAGCTTTTCAAGATCCAGATTTAAGTTCAGAAAAACAATATGGTTTTTCTTATTTTGCAACGGTACCGGAATTTATGAGTGTCACTGATGATGGAAATGATAATATCAAATTGGATATAAATGATGGGCTTTACGATGTTATAGTAGAAAGTACAAGTAAAATAGTAAACATTACAGGGACCTACGATGGTCTAATAGAAATACCAGGAACTGTTGAGGCTGAATTTTTTAATATTGGCGGTCAAGGTTATGCTTATAACGATACTTCTGCAGGTAATAGTGGAAGAGGCTGGAGAGACGAAAATGTGGATATTGAAGGTAGTTTAACGGGTAGAAGTAATGTGTCTCATACAGCTGATGGAGAATGGTTAGTTTACACGGTAAATGTTCTTGAAACAGGTACCTATAGCTTGGAAGGCTTTTTTAGCTCAAGTAAAGGTTCAGGCACTTCCGTTGGACAATTGGCTGTATTTATAGATGACTTAGAATTAACACTAATTGAGGTAGATGGTACAGGCAACTGGGGGACTTATAAAGGAAATCCAGCAAGCTCAAACATTCAATTGGAAGCGGGAATTCATAAATTAAAATTGTTATTAAGAAGTCCAAGCTATAATTTTGATTACATAGTTTTTAATAAATTATATTAATTACAATTCAATAGTAGATTTATGTTAGGGCCTAGTAAATTAACTTACCAGGCCTTAATTATTTAGGAGCAAATCTAAAGTATAAGTTGGTCTTGAATAAATAAGGATATTTGTATTATGGCGTTCCCCTGCGGGTCTGGCTATCCGTTCCAAGTCCTCGCACCTCCTGCGTCGGGCTGTGGGCTATCCACTACTATCCCTAACGCGGGTCAATACGTATTCATAAGGTTAAACTAATTCCAATAAAGGGGATCTGTATTTACATCAAGTAATATAAGAGTTAATTTTAGTCTATATATAAGGAGTAAGTTTATACATTATGTATAAGTAGTGTAGGAGAAATACACGCTTTTACTTTAAACGGGTGTTTTTTTATCTTAAGCTATAATTAAAGGCGGTTAGTCTTATATATAATAAGGTAGTATATTTAATAATTGGTAAGTGCTTGTTATTGGGGTGTTGGAAGTGGTGGTTTATTTATAAAGGGGTGTCCTATTATGGTTTAGTATTTTTTGCCAGACTATGTTTGTCTTAAGGACTGTTAAGGGGTTAAATAGCTTCAAAAGGTATAAAACAGCTCTAAACAAGCTAAAAATGGATATAGATTTAAAATAAATCTAAAAATATTTGAATGTAAATAACAGGAACTAAGTTACTTAAAACTGTGTTTAAAAAAAAGCAAAAAAAACATTCAAAAAGTCATTGTCAACTTAAAAAAGGGTGGTAAGTTTGCACCCCGTTAAAAACGCAATTCGTTTTAAAAGGGACGTT
>NZ_JBDWDG010000007.1:0-162124 GCF_039977455.1 Algibacter sp.
TTGATACCGATGGAGACGGCTTAACAGATTGTGAAGAGAATACAGGAATAGACGATCCAAGTACCCCATTAGATCCAGCGGGAACAACCACAGATCCAAATGATGCTTGTGATCCAATAGCAAGTAGTCCATTAACAGATACAGATGGCGATGGTCTTACAGATTGTGAGGAAACTACAGGGTTAGATAATCCAAACACCCCATTAGATCCATCAGGAGTAACAAGCGATCCAAACGACGCTTGTAGTCCAGTAGGTATCAATACCGTTGATACCGATGGAGACGGCTTAACAGATTGTGAAGAGAACACAGGAATAGACGATTCAAGTACCCCATTAGATCCAGCGGGAACAACCACAGATCCAAATGATGCTTGTGATCCAATAGCAAGTAGTCCATTAACAGATAGTGATGGTGATGGCCTTACCGATTGTGAGGAAACCACAGGGTTAGATAATCCAAACACCCCATTAGATCCATCAGGAGTAACAAGCGATCCAAACGACGCTTGTAGTCCAGTAGGCATCAATACCGTTGATACCGATGGAGACGGCTTAACAGATTGTGAAGAGAACACAGGAATAGACGATCCAAGTACCCCATTAGATCCAGCAGGAACAACCACGGATCCAAATGACGCTTGTGATCCAATAGCAAGTAGTCCATTAACGGATAGTGATGGTGATGGTTTAACAGATTGTGAGGAAACCACAGGGTTAGATAATCCAAACACGCCATTAGATCCATCAGGAGTAACAAGCGATCCAAACGACGCTTGTAGTCCAGTAGGCATTAATACCGTTGATACCGATGGAGACGGCTTAACAGATTGTGAAGAGAACACAGGAATAGACGATCCAAGTACCCCATTAGATCCAGCGGGAACAACCACGGATCCAAATGATGCTTGCGATCCAATAGCAAGTAGTCCATTAACAGATAGTGATGGTGATGGTTTAACAGATTGTGAGGAAACCACAGGGTTAGATAATTCAAACACGCCATTAGATCCATCAGGAGTAACAAGCGATCCAAACGATTCTTGTGATCCAATTGGAAGTAGCTCATTAATAGATTCAGATGGCGATGGCCTTACCGATTGTGAGGAAACTACAGGATTAGATAATCCAAACACACCATTAGATCCAGCAGGAACTATAAGTGATCCAAATGATCCATGTGATCCTTTTACAAATTCAGGAGGTTGTACACCAATTGCAAATGATGATTTAGTATCAACAGAACCGGATGTAGATGTCATAGTTGATGTAACTAGTAATGATACAGATCCAAATGGTACAATTGATGTAGCCACATTGGATTTAGACCCTGCAACCCCAGGACAACAAACTACGTTTACAGTTCCAGGAGAAGGAACTTATAAAGTAAACCCTGATGGAACAGTAACCTTCGATCCAGAATCAACATTTACTGGTACCACAACCCCAATAGATTATACGGTAGAGGATAACGACGGAAACATTTCAACAGTAGGTACTATTACAGTAATAGTGGCCACGTGTCCAAATGGAACAGATAGTGATGGTGATGGTTTAACAGATTGTGAGGAAACCACGGGAATCGACGATCCAAGTACACCGCTAGACCCATTAGGATTACTAAGTGATCCCAATAATGCTTGTGATCCAATTGCAAGTAGCCCATTAATAGATTCAGATGGCGATGGCCTTACAGATTGTGAGGAAACTACAGGATTAGATAATCCAAACACACCATTAGATCCAGCAGGAACTATAAGTAATCCAAATGATGCCTGTTCACCATTTACAGATGCAGGTGGTTGTACGCCAATTGCAGAAGATGATTCAGCAATAACAAATGTCGATACTGATGTAATCATTGATCTTACTGGTAATGATGTTGATCCTAACGGAACTATCGATGACACAACCATAGATTTAGATCCTTTAACTCCAGGTCGACAAAGTACAT
This sequence comes from Algibacter sp., assembly GCF_039977455.1. Classification (GTDB taxonomy): domain Bacteria; phylum Bacteroidota; class Bacteroidia; order Flavobacteriales; family Flavobacteriaceae; genus Algibacter_B. Next base: position 1,954 of record NZ_JBDWDG010000007.1, read on the forward strand.
TTACAGTACCAGGAGAAGGAACTTATACAGATAATGGGGACGGAACAATAACATTTAGTCCAGAACCAAGCTTTACAGGAACATCAACGATTACTTATACGGTAAATGATGAAGAAGGTAATACTACAAATGAAGCGACAATAACGGTAGTAGTTCAGGATAATCCAATAGCTCAAGATGATGTTGATGAGGATAATGCACCAGGAACAGCAGTAACTCTAAATGTAATTGCAGATAATGGCAATGGTGAAGATAGTGACTCTGATGGTATAATAGACGCATCAACAGTTACCATAACAACACCAGGAGCAATCGATACCGATAGTGATGGAGATAATGATACATTAGTAGTGTCAGGAGAAGGAACTTGGACTCTTGATGAGGCTGGAAACTTAATGTTTACCCCAGAGTCAGGTTTTACAGGAAACCCAACAGAAATTACATATACGGTAAAAGATAACGAAGGTAATGAATCCAATGAAGCCACTGTAACCATTACTTATTTAATGGATACAGATATTGCTCCAATAGCACAGAATGATGAAGATTTAGCGAATACGCCAGGAACTATAGTAATAATAAATGTAACTGAAGACAATGGCAATGGAGCGGATTCAGACGAAGATGGCTCAGTAAGTGTTACTACGGTTACTATTTCAACACCAGGAGCGACTGATACAACAGGCGATGGTGATAATGATACCTTAGTAGTTGCTAATGAAGGAACATGGACATTAGACGAAGGAGGGAATTTAACGTTTATTCCAGAACCTGGCTTTACAGGTAATCCAACACCAATTAGTTATACTATAGAGGATAATGATGGTAATGTGTCAAATGAAGCAACAGTTACAATAACTTACTCGTTGTGTCCAAATGCAACGGACAGTGATGGAGATGGTTTAACCGATTGTGAGGAAACAACAGGAATTGATGATCCAAGTACGCCTCTCAACCCAGAAGGTAAAACAAGTGATCCTAATGACATGTGTGATCCAATTACAACAGGTTGTTTAGCCTTAGTTGAAGTAACTAAAACGGCAGAAGTTTTAGATACCTCTTTAGGAGGGAAAATTGTGTATACCATTGTGGTTCAAAATACAGGAGATATATTATTAACTGATATTACGTTAGTAGATACCTTCCTTAATTATAGAGGAGAAACTATTTCTCTTACCGAAGAACCTACATTTGATAGTGCAGACCAAGGTAGTGAGGAAGGAACATTACTTGCTGGTGAATCTGCAACGTATACAGCTAGCTTTATTATTGACCAAGATGCGATTGATTCTGGAGGTGTTCAAAACAGTGTGTTTGTTTCAGCTTCAACAAAATCATCAGGTGTCGTAACAGATAATAGTGATGATGGTATTGATTCAGATGGCAACTCAGAAGATGATCCAACAGTTACTGAATTGGATTGCTTAACTGTATTTAATGAATTTTCACCTAACGGAGATGGAAATGGTGATACCTTAGTAATTAAGTGTATTGATAATTATCCAGATAATAAATTAGAAGTTTATAACCGTTGGGGTAATATCGTTTACGAGAAGAAAGGCTATAACAGTAATGATGAATGGGATGGAACTTCTAACGGAAGAGCTACAGTTAATTCTTCTGAACAATTACCAGTAGGCACCTATTATTATGTACTGGATAAGGGAGATGGAACAAAACCATTAGCAGGATGGTTATACATAAACAGATAATTAAAGTAAACGACTAAAAAAGATTAAAAAATGATAAAAAAATCATCATTAATAAAAAGTTTAATTTTAGTAGTGTTTACTGCACTATTAAGTTTAGAAACACAGGCTCAACAAGACCCTCAGTTTACGCATTATATGTATAATACCATGAGCGTAAACCCTGCTTATGCAGGCCAGAGAAGAGTATTAAGTGCTACAGCTTTATACAGAACACAATGGGTAGGTCTTGATGGGGCTCCAAAAACAATAACATTTGGAATTCATTCACCTTTAGGTAACGAAAAATTAGGGATAGGCTTAAATATAGTTAGCGATCAATTAGGACCTGCAGAGGAAACAAGCATCGATGCTAATTTATCTTATTCTATTCCGGTAAATGAGGAAGATTTAAAGCTGTCCTTTGGCGTAAAAGGTGGGTTGCATATACTTGATACGGATTGGAGTAAAGGGCGTTATCAGGAAACAGATCCATTGTTTCAGGAAAATGTAAATTTGATATCTCCAACCGTTGGTGCGGGATTATACTTGCATTCAGAAAAATGGTATTTAGGTTTATCAGTTCCAAATATTATAAATACAGAACATTACGATGACTTCCAGGAATCCATAGCAACAGAGCGTTTACATTATTTTCTAATTGGTGGATACGTATTTGATTTAAATGATAATACGAAGTTAAAACCAGCCTTTTTAGTTAAAGGAGTTTCGGGAGCACCAATTATTGCAGATCTTTCGGTTAATGCCTTATTCAATGAGAAATTTACTTTAGGATTAGCTTACAGATGGGACGATGCCGTTAGTGGTTTAATTGGTTTTCAAGTTAGTCCAGAAATATTCTTAGGGTATTCTTACGATGCAACAACCACTGGACTAAATAATTATAATAGTGGGTCTCACGAAATTATGCTACGTTTCGAATTACAAGAAATAGCTAAAATTTTATCACCAAGATTCTTCTAAAATAAAACTATAGACATGAAAAAACAGATATACATACTTTCTATATTAAGTGCTTTGGTTTTTAATTGTGCTTTTGCACAAAAAGTGAAATCTGCAAGAAAGGCCATTAAGAAATATGAGAATTTAGCTTATGTAGATTCTCGAAATCAACTTTTAAAATTAGCAAACCAAGACAACGCTTCACCAAAAGTTATAGAAAAACTAGCTAATTCTTTTTATTTTAATAATGAAATGGAAGATGCTGTGGTGTGGTATAACAAGCTCATGGCATTGAATTTACCTATTGATCCGGAAAATTATTATAGATATGCCCAAGCACTTAGGGCTGTTGAAAGGTATAAAGAATCAGATCGAGTGTTAAAAAGTTTTGCAGCTATACGATCAGAAGATTCAAGGGTTTTAGAGTTTTTGAAAAAACCCGAATATGTAAAAGCAATCAATGAAATATCGGATGATTTTGAATTAGTGAATTTAGATATAAATACGGCTTTTTCAGATTTTGGTACATCAACTTACAATGGGCATTTAGTTTTTGCTTCTTCAAGAGATCAAGATGAGGATATTTATAAATGGAACAATCAACCATTTTTAGATCTATTTGAATTAAACGATAACGGGACTGTAACAGAAATGAATGGCGAGGTAAATACCAAATACCACGAATCCTCTACATCATTTACAAAAGATGGTAAAACGGCTTACTTTACAAGAAACAATTTCTATAAAGGCAAGTTTAAAAAGAGTGATAAAGATATTTATGGATTAAAAATTTATAAAGCTACTTTGATTGATAGTGTATGGACAAATATTGTGTCTATGCCGTTTAATGATGATCAATATAATGTAGCGCATCCTGCACTTAGTCCAGATGAGAAGCAATTATATTTTGCATCAGACATGTTTGGAACTCTAGGTGCTTCAGATATTTTTGTGGTCGATATAAATGAAGATGGCACCTATGGAACCCCTAAAAATTTAGGTCCAAAAATCAATACAGAAGGTAGGGAGAATTTTCCTTTTGTTAGCGAAAACGGAATGCTTTATTTTTCTTCTGATGGACATCTTGGTTTAGGTGGGTTAGATGTTTTTAAAATTACTGCCAATAAAATCAATGAGTCGTCTTCAATGGTTCAGAATATGGGTGAACCAATTAATAGTCCTAAAGATGATTTTGGGTTTATTATAAATGATGAAACTAATAAAGGATACATATCATCAAATAGAGAAGGAGGTAAGGGTGATGATGATATTTATAGCTTTGAAAAACCAGCATGTTCAAGGGACGTTTCAGGAACCGTAGTTAATAAAAGAACACAATTAATTATTGCTGATGCCGATGTTTTTGTTTACGATTCCAATAGAAACTTGCTTCAAATATTTAAAAGTGATGCTTCAGGTAACTTTACTTTTAATTTAGACTGCAAAGAAAGAACCTACCTTATTGAGGCTAAAAAAGAAAAATATAAAGAAGATTTTATAGACTTTACTGTTAAACCTGGACAAAAGGCAGAATTAGAGTTAGAATTAAAACTAGACCCAGAAGCCGCAACAATTGGTACAGATTTAGCGTTACTACTCGGGTTAAATCCCATTTATTTTGATTATGATAAATCGTATATTCGTCCTGATGCTGAAATAGAATTAGCAAAAGTTATTAATTATATGAAGGAGTATCCAAATGTAAAAATTGACGTTCGTTCGCATACCGATTCTAGAGGTAATGATGCTTATAACTGGGCATTATCAAATAGAAGAAATAAATCAACTAGAGCCTATATTATTGAAAAAGGAGGGATTTCTTCAAGCAGGTTAACAGGGCAAGGTTATGGAGAAACACGTTTGGTAAACCACTGTAATAATAGCGTTAAATGTTCTAAACAAGAACATCAAGATAATAGGCGTAGTGAGTTTATTGTAGTTTCCAATTAAAAGCAATTAAACATGAATATAAAAAGCATCTAAATTTATTTAGGTGCTTTTTTCTTTTAACAAGGTTTACCAAGTAATATTTTTGTTCGTATTTTTGTGTTCTATGGAGGAAGAAAAAGTAATACTTGTAAATGAACAAGACCAACAAATAGGTTTAATGCCAAAAATGGAAGCACACGAAAAGGCCCTATTGCATCGTGCCTTTTCAGTTTTTGTTTTTAATGATGAAAATGAGCTCATGCTCCAACAAAGAGCTTTAAATAAGTATCATTCTCCGGGACTTTGGACCAATACTTGCTGTAGCCATCAAAGGGATGGAGAGAGCAATATTGAAGCCGGAAAAAGACGCTTACATGAAGAAATGGGGTTTGTTGTCGATTTAAAAGAATCAATTTCATTTATTTACAAGGCACCTTTTGATAATGGCTTAACAGAACATGAATACGATCATGTGTTATTAGGCCAATATAATGGAGAACCTAAATTGAACCCAGATGAAGTAGCGAGTTGGAAATGGATGCCAATTGAGGCGGTAAAAGCAGATATAGCTGTGCATCCTAAAATGTATACCGAATGGTTTAAGGTTATTTTCGATAAATTCTACGAACATATAAATATAACTTCTAAATGAAAGTTACAGTTAGCAGAAAAGCACATTTTAATGCAGCGCATAGGTTGTATAGAAAAGAATGGAGTTTTGAAAAAAACGACGAGATTTTCGGGAAGTGTAATAACCCTAATTTTCATGGTCATAATTATGAACTTATTGTAAGTGTAACAGGCGAAATAGATAAAAAAACGGGGTATGTTATAGATATGAAGATCCTAAAGGATATCATTAAAAGCAAAGTTGAAGATGCCTTCGATCACAAAAATTTAAATTTAGAAGTGCTTGAATTTAAGGATTTAAACCCTACAGCCGAAAATATAGCTGTTGTGATTTATAATAAAATAAAACCAGAATTAAGTGTTGATTTAGGTCTAGAAATAACACTTTACGAAACTCCAAGAAATTTTGTTACGTATTCTGGAAATTAATATGATTTATTAACCAAGCATGAAAAAGAGAATTCTTATTTTTGCTGAAATATTAAAAAGAGATAATAATGGCAAATGTTAGAAATTTAAAAAAAGATATAAATTACGTTTTAGGAGATATCATTGAAGCGGTTTACGTTTGGGAATACTCAAACACAGATAAAGACACTAAAACAAGTGAAGCTATCATAGATGAGGCTATCGCAACTTTTGATGCCTTAATAGTTAAGGTAAATGAAAAAAATGTAGAGAATCCTAAAGCACATTTCAAAGCAATAAATGCAGAGCTTGAAAGCAAAGGAAGAGAGCTAATTGAAAAAATTAACAAACTTGGATAAAAAATTTTAATGGAGTGCTTGCAAATTTAAAATTTGCGTTTATATTTGCACCCGTTAAAACGCCGATGTAGCTCAGCTGGCTAGAGCAGCTGATTTGTAATCAGCAGGTCGTGGGTTCGAGTCCCTCCATCGGCTCAAAAAAAAAGCTTTCCAATTTGGAAAGCTTTTTTTATTTTAGCTATTTTGTTAGTATAAACCTAATTACTGTTTTCGTTGGCTTTAATTTCTGCAATAAAAGCATCCAATTCTTTACCATATTTAGATGACTTTATTTTAGGTGTTAAAGATTGGTTAATGGTGTCTAATAAATCAACTCTTGCATTATAAATTTCGGTTAACGCTAAATATGGTGCTACCTCGCTATCTTTATTGTTTAAAGCAAAATTTACAGTATATAAATATTTGCGTTTTACACTGTTTTTAGCTTCGTTTTTTAGTTTGTTAAACGTAGCCGTATCATTGGCTTTTTGAGCTTCAAATTGCTCCTTAATAACTTCTAAGTTTCTATTATTCATTTTAGAAATAAGTGCTTTGTATTCGTCCATTACTTTTTGTTGTTCCGATCCTTTAATATCAACATCAAACGCAAAGTTTTTTAAGGTTGTATTTATTTCTGTTACACCTTTATTAGCAAAAAACGTTATTCTATCAGTTTCTGTACTGTGCTTATCTAAATATAAATAGAATACTTCCGGACCTTCTAAATCACTATGCAATTCAATTTTAGAATTGCCATTTACTACAACAGAATCTACAGTAACTAGCAAAGTATCATCAACCTTCTTTAAATATACGGTTCCTTTTTTTAACCCTTTTATATTAGCAATTACTGTTAAATCGCTTTGATCTTTTCCACAAGCTATAAAAAATAGTGTAATTAGTATTAGTGATAGTTTTTTCATTGAAATTTTTAATAAGTTAACAAGTACAAATATCAAACAATTAAATGGCTTTTACTAGTTACCTATTATTAAATTGTTTTGTTAAATAATTCATAAAAGAATTCTACTTTCAATTTTGGCATGAGACTTGATATATACTAATTGTAATTACAATAGTTAATTTTGTTTATTGAGTGGTTACTTTAAACAGAAGATTAGTAATTCATATTTTGGTTGGTTAGTTAGAAAGAAAAGCATTCTATTTTAGGATGCTTTTTTTGTGATTAATGCTAAATATTTGAAGGTTGAAGTTGGTTTTAAAAGTGTATTTCATCGATAAAAAGAGTAATTTCATCTTAATATGTTAAAATTTCATGTATTTCAACGATTTATAGTGTTTTTAATCGATTTAGTATTTTTAATAATTATATATTTGGAGTGTACTAAATAACACACTTTTTAGTTCAATGGATTAATTAATTAATATTTGCATTATGTTGGTAAATTAGGAAACCCCAAATCTAGCTTCATAATATAAAAAAGCAAATTGAAAGAAAACCGAGTTTGAGGGAACTCGGTTTTTTTATGCAATAATTCGAAATGTTAAATTAATTCTTTTTCCTATTTTCTTTTTAGTTTTTGGTATTTGATGCAACCAGTTGTTTTGTGTTTTGCCTTGCATTACTAAAAGGCTACCATGTTGTAAAATTAGTTTCGTTTTAAGCGATTTATCTACTTTGTGTTTTAAATTAAAATAGCGTTCTGCACCAAAAGATACTGATGCTATAATAGGGTTTTTACCTAATTCCTTTTCATTATCGGCATGCCAACCATTACTATCCTTGCCATCTCTGTATAAATTGGCTAAACAACTTGTAAATTTAACTTTTAGTTGTGTTTCAATTTTACTCTTAATGAGTAATAAATCCCCATTAAAGGGATGTGGTTGCATGGTAATATTACTGTATTTGTAGGTGTTTGTGTTATTCGCGTAAAAACTGGTTAACCGAGGTTGTAAGTACGTTTTTCCATAAATAGTTATAGAGTCTTGTTGCCATTTAATTTCATTTAAAAGACTTTCAAAATATCGGTTAGCTTCAATTGTATTGAAAAACTCTGGATAGTAGGCAATTTCTGCATCTTTCAAATTTAAATTTATAATACTTTTAAAAACCATATTCTTTTATTTTCTAAATTAGCGTAATTCAAAATTAAAATGAAGTATACCTTAGTTTTTTTATTCTGCCTTTTTTTTCAAAACGTGTTCTCCCAATTGCCTGATGGTTTCGTTTATGTTAAGGATGTTATTTCTGATTTGGACGTAGAGTTGCGCTATTTTACACCAAATAATTTTGTGGGTAAACCCATTAACAGTTACAATTCAAATAAATTAATATTAACTGAGCAAACAGCAGTGGCCTTAAAAAAGGTACAGGAAGCATTACAAGAACAAAATTTATGTTTAAAAGTTTATGATGGTTACAGACCTCAAGAGGCGGTTAATCATTTTATAACTTGGGCTAAAGATTTAAATGATACCCTAATGAAACCTCAATTTTATCCAGAAGTGAAAAAACGAAATTTATTTAAGGCTGGTTATATCGCATCTAGATCTGGCCATAGCAGAGGAAGTACGGTAGATTTAACAATAATTGATGGAAACACGGGAACTCCTTTAGATATGGGAAGTCCGTACGATTTTTTTGGAGAAGAATCTTGGGTTGCTTATAAAAATATTACAGACACTCAAAAGGCCAACCGACAATTATTACAAAAAGTAATGTTGAAATTTAACTTTAGAAGCTACTCTAAGGAATGGTGGCATTTTACCTTACGCTGGGAGCCATTTCCTAAAACGTATTTTGATTTTCCGGTGGAGTAGTGGTTAATAACTGTTCTCTTTTAGTACCAACGTTTCTTTTTCTTTTTAGAAGCTTCACTTTTTCGGCCTTTTTTATGCTTACTACCTGTTTTATTAGATGTATGTATAATAGGTTTTGCTTTAGGGTCTAATGGGTACGGATGGTCTTCAATAACATCCAATTGTAAGCTAATAAGTTGTTGTATAGTTTTGATATAGCTCTTTTCATCTGCCGAACAAAATGAATGTGCTATACCTGTATTTCCTGCTCTAGCGGTTCTACCAATACGATGTACATAGGTTTCTGGTACGTTTGGTAAATCGAAATTTACCACAGCATCCAAATCGTTAATGTCAATACCACGTGCAGCCACATCCGTAGCTATTAATATGTTAACCTCGCCTTTTTTAAATCGGGTTAAAGCATCTTGTCTTGCAGTTTGACTTTTATCACCATGTATGCTGTCTACTTTATAGTTGTTTTTTAAAAGCGTTTTCTCAAGTTTGTCTACACCATATTTGGTGCGTCTAAAAACGATAATATTTCCCTTTATTGTGTTTCTTAATAAATGTAAACACAATTCAATTTTTTTGGGTTTTGGTACATAGTATAATAATTGAGCTACATTTTTTGATGTTGAAGAGTTTTGAGCAACTTCTATGCGATCCGGATTCTTTAATAAAGAATTTGCTAATTGTTCTACTTTATGCGGAATGGTTGCCGAGAATAATAGAATCTGTTTTTCTTTAGTACACAAACGTTCAATTTTTCTAACATCATCAATAAAACCCATGTCTAGCATTAAATCGGCTTCATCTAGAACCAAGGTATCAACATAGTCTAAATTAATGCTATCTTGTTTATGTAAATCAAGTAAACGACCTGGAGTTGCAATTAAAACATCGACGCCTTTTTTTAAAATCTCCTTTTGTGGTTCAATAGATGCACCACCGTAAATTACAGTGGTTCTTAAATTGGTATACTCACTATAGGTTTTAAAATTCTCATCAATTTGTATAGCTAATTCGCGTGTGGGACTAACAATTAAAGCCTTTATTGTTTTTCCTTTTTTAGGGGCGTCTTGTTGGTCTAGTAAGGATTGTAAAATAGGAAGTGCAAAAGCAGCCGTTTTTCCTGTTCCGGTTTGGGCAGAAACAATGACATCTTTATTTTCTAGAACAAGAGGAATAGTTTTTTCTTGTACTAAAGTAGGATTGTCGTAGCCAGCTTCTGCAACGGCACGTAAAATAGGTTTGCTAATTTTTAAATCTTTAAAAGACATCTGTAATAGTTTGTTGCAAAGATATAACAAACCAAATCAATGCTACTTTAAAAACTGTTTCAGTTTGTCTCTTTTTCGTTTTGGTAGCGCATCAATGGTTAGTATGCATTTAATATGCGCTTTGTTTTTTTCTTTACTGTATAATAAATTGAAAAACTGATGAGTAGATATGCTATTTTTAGCTTTTTCAAGGAGCTTAAAAGTATCTCCAGTTTTTACGAAACCTTCTTTTAAAACCCGAATATAAGTACCAGGAAAACCATAATCAATAAATTGTTTTAAAATGTTTTGATGGCTAAATTTAATACCTAATTTAAAACAAGGTTCTCGTGGTTGGGTAATTTGAATAAGGGCTCCGCCTAATTTATAGATGTTTCCAATTAAGATTTCATTTTCATTTAATCCAGAAACGGTAAGGTTTTCACCAAACATGCCCCAATTCCAATCTAGGTTGGGATATAATTTTTTCCAATAATCATAATGATCTTCAGAAAATAAATAGCAGGCTTTAAACTCGCCACCATGGTATTTTCTATCGGTTACTTCATCGCCTACTACGTCGCTTGTGCCTAAGAAAATGGGGTGATTTGTTGGTGTTTTATAAATGCCTGTAACCACTTCTTTATTATTCCATAGTATGGTCGTTGGTTTTGCTATGTTAGTTGACGTTATTTTCATTTAAGATTTATTGAAAAGATTTTTATTAGGGCATAACGTAAGAGTTAATGAATAAAGTTTACCTCTTCAAATTTTTAATACGTTCTAAAAGTGTCGGATGCGAATAATGCATAAAAACATAAGCCGGATGGGGTGTTAAATTACTCAAACTATTTTTAGATAACTTTTTAAGTGAGGTAATTAATGGGCCGCTTTTGTATGTGTTTTTAGCGTAATCATCAGCTTGGTATTCAAATTTTCTAGAAAACAGATTCATGATTAAACCCGTAATTTCAGAAATAGGGGAGTAGAGTAATCCAAAAGCAATTAAACCAATATGAAAACTAGGAGTTGTAACTCCCAGAGCTTGCGATAATACAGGGTTCGAAATAAATAAGGATAATACAAAAAGTGTAAATCCTGTTAATAGTATTGAGGTAAATAGATTAAAAATGATATGTTTCTTTTTGTAGTGCCCAACCTCGTGAGCTAAAACAGCAACAATTTCTTCATCATCCAAATCATTAATTAAAGTGTCGTAAAGTGTAACGCGCTTTTCGCTTCCAAAACCTGAAAAATAAGCATTTGCTTTCGTACTACGTTTAGAGCCATCTATAACAAAAATTTTATCTAGTTTAAAGCCAACACTTTTAGCATATGCCGAAATTTTGTCGCGTAATGTACCATCCTTTAACGGCGTTTGTTTATTAAAAAGGGGGACAATAAGTTTGGAGTAAAACATATTTATAAACAAAGTAAAAACAGCTACTAATAACCAAGCATACCACCAAAAATGTTTTCCTGTAGCCTCGTAAAACCAAATTATTAATGCTAGAATACTACCACCAACAATAGCCATCATATGCCAACCTTTAATTTTATCAAGAAAAAATGTTTTTACGGTTGTTTTGTTAAAGCCAAATTTTTCTTCAATTACAAAGGTGCTGTAATAAGAAAAAGGAGTGGTTAAAATGTCACTGCCAATCATTATAATGCCGAAGAAAATAAGAGCAATTACAATAGGATTTTCGGTGTAGGTTCTAGCTATGTTGTCAATAAACTCAAAACCATCAAACCATAAAAAACTTAGAGTTAAAACTAAAGAGAAGGTAGATGTTAATAAGCTAAACTTATAATTAGTTGCTTTGTAGTTCTGTGATTTTTTATATTCTGCTTCATCATATACATCTTGTAACTCTTCGGGTAGCGTATCGTTATAATGTTTTGCGTTTAGGGCGTCTAAAATTTTATCGACTATAAAATTTATAACAATAATGGCTATGATGATGTAAAATAGGGTCGTTGATGTCATACTTTGTATTTGTGGTGCTAAATTAAAACTATTCTGATTACTGAGTGTAGTCCGAGTATTTAAGTGTTTATAGTTTATTTTGGTCTTTAGACTACGTTCAGACTAATGTTAGTGGTACGATTATTTAAAACCTCGTTGTCGTTTAGCCTCAAAAATTAAAATTCCCGAAGCAACCGAAACATTCATTGAATCGATTTCACCTTGCATGGGAATAATGATGTTTTTTGTGGCATGTTTACGCCATTCCTCACTTAAACCTGTAGCTTCAGTGCCTACAACAATAGCGGTTGGTTTTGTGTAATCTTGGGTATGATACGCTACCGACTCTTGTAAAATAGCACTGTATATGTTAATGTTTTTTGATTTTAAGAACTCGATAATCTCGGTAGTTGTTCCTGTCGCTATTCGATTTGTAAATACACAGCCTACGCTAGAACGTATAATATTGGGGTTGTATAAATCTGTTTTAGGGTTAGCTATAATTACGGCATCTACATGGGCTGCATCTGCAGTTCTTAAAATAGCACCAATATTACCCGGTTTTTCAGGAGCTTCTGCAACTAATATTAAAGGACTATCGTTTTTAAAATTTAAATTAGAGAGTTTGTTTTCTTTAGTCTTCGCAACGGCTAACAAACCTTCGGTAGTCGATCTATAAGCTAATTTCTCATAAACTTCTTTTGAAACTGCAATAGTATTTACTGTCTCAGGAATAAGACTATTAAGTGATTCAGCGGGAAATAAATCAGGATAAAATAAAACCGTTTCAATTTCGTAATTGCCCTTTATTGCTAAAGAAACTTCCCGAATACCTTCTATTAAAAACGAGCCAGTTTTTTTTCGTTCTCGCGACTTGTCTTTTAACTGAACAAGTTGTCGAATTAATGAGTTTTGTGCGCTAGTTATATCTTTCATAATGGTAAGACAAAAGTAATTGTTTTTATTGTAATGATATTCCATTAACTTCGTCAAAGCTTAAAATCTAAAAACAATTATGAAAAAAATCCTCATCTTAGTACTTGCAATTTCAATATTCGCTTGTAAAAACAAAACGGCAACACCCGTTGTTGATTATTCCGAAGAAACCCTTGATGTTACCACAAGTATTTACCCGGAAAACATTACAAAAGTATTCGATGCTCATGGCGGTTTAGATGCATGGAAAGCAATGAATTCTCTATCCTTTACCATGGAAAAACCAAATGGCATGGAAGTCACTACCACAAATTTAAAAAACAGAAAAGCGTTAATTGATACACCAGATCATGTTATTGGGTATAATGGTGAAGATGTGTGGTTACTAAATAAAAGTGATAAACCTTATAAGGGCAAACCAAGATTTTACTATAACCTGATGTTTTATTTTTATGCTATGCCATTTATTTTGGCCGATGATGGTATACATTATGAAGATGCAGAACCATTAGTGTTTGATGACGTGGTTTATCCGGGAATTAAAATCTCTTATGAAAACGGTGTTGGTGAATCTTCAGATGATGAATACGTGTTGTATTACAACCCAGAAACCTATAAAATGGAATGGTTAGGGTATACGGTTACCTTCTTTTCAAAAGAAAAAGGAAGTGAACTTCATTTTAGACGTTATAACAATTGGCAACAGGTAAATGGACTACTATTACCAGAAACTATGGTAGGTTACAATTATGAAAATAATAAACCAACAACAGCTAAGGGGGAAACCAAATTTATAAACGTTAAAGTTGACGCAAAACCACTTGACGATGCCGATTTTGAAGCACCAGCAGGCGCTAAAATAATAGATTAAGGCCCTAATAAAACTTGTCTTCTATTAGCTGAATAATTGCCATCAACAGGATATTTATGGTTAAGTTTTTGGCAATCCTTTACTCAAAAATAGTGTTTATGAGGTCGAATAAGTAAAATTAAGATTATTATGTCGGCCATCATTTCGAGTAAAATTGAGCTGTGGCCTTTTATTTATTTTAGATAAATAATTAGGAGCCTATATTTAAACCATTGTTTACATATAGGCTCCTTTAAGTTTAGTAAGACCATAAAGAGTAAAAATTATTAATACTTTCTTATTACGGAGTGGTAGCATGATAATTAACAATTAAAGCAACAACATAATTATAACTCTGCATACCTTTGCTTTGTCTATTTGCTTTTAAAAAATTACCATAAAAACTTTTAAAATAAGGTTCTATTGGGTTTTCATGGGCTTCCCAAAAGTCTCTTACCTCTTTGTAATTTTTTAAAATCCCAGTATTTACACTATCAATGATGCTTTCATAAAGTGCTTCATCGCGTCTGTATATTTCATTTAGGCAAAAGCGCAACGCAAACGTGTAACCCGAATATTTAAAATAAATATTATCATGGTTAGTGGTAGCCATAAAAGCAATAAAGTTAGCCTCATTTTCAGCAGCAAAACCTAATTGATGGGCAATTTCATGGGCAGAAGTAGTCGAGAATTTAAAAACCGGAATCAAGCCATCCACCTGTGCCTCATTGGTTAATGGATTTAAATATCCACTAAATCCCATATACGTTAATGGGTAACTATAAATTGATCTTTTTAAACTTGTAGGACTGTATTTTAAATTAGGAAACTGCTTTTTTAAATTCGCATATCCCGCAGGCACCATTTCAAAAATATCCTTTTTGCTCAGTTTAATATCGGCTTTTATGGTATCGTTTTTAGCAATCTCAAAATGCAAAGCATTCGATTTTTCAATCAGTGATTTTGTTACCTCAAGCAACTGTTCGGTGGTGTAATCATGCTCTATATTTAAACTTTTGTGTAAGGGCAAGCGGTAGTAATTTAAACCCCAAAATAAATGAAACGCCATATAAATAAAGGCCGCCGCCGCAAAAACCTCTGTCAGCCAATTTTTGGTGTCTTTCCGTAATCGTTTTCGGTTTTTGTAAAACCATCTAATCATATAAATACCGGCAAAAGTATATAACAAATCGCCAAAGGAAAACGGCAACCAACCTAAGGTAAGCCTAAATATCTTCGAAATTAGGGGATACAAGCCATTGCTATAATACAGTTCCACAACATCAGGATAATTAGACAGGAGTTTTACCAGCAAAAATTGCGGAATCAACGACAATGCAATTAGTGTTTTTTTCTTTTTCAGCATCCTCCAAAAATAATAAAAATTTGCACCCTAGTGTAGTTGTTTATCTATTAAGGTTTCTTCCTGCATTATTCGTTGTTTTCTATTTTATTTTGGTATTCATGAGTATAAATATTTCTGTTATATCTTTTTAAAATGTTATGGTGAGGAATGGGCGAACTAACAATCCGTTAAATTTTGCTTTAAAACAATAATTTGTGTGTGTTTGTTTTAAAAAGGATGCCACTTCAATCAGGAGTAGCTGCTAAAATTGGTGTCAATTTGCTATATTTGAAATCAAAATAAAATACGCCATGAGCCAAGAAATAAGACAACTACAGCCACAAGCCCTTTGGAATAAATTTGCCGATTTAAACGCCGTACCGCGACCTTCAAAAAAAGAAGAACGCGTTATTGCTTTCATGAAAGACTTCGGTAATAATTTAGGTTTAGAAACCATTGAAGATGAGGTAGGAAATGTTATTATAAAAAAACCTGCAACCTCAGGAATGGAGGATCGTATTACCGTGGTTATGCAATCGCATTTAGATATGGTACACCAAAAAAATGGAGACACTGTTTTCGATTTTGAAACCCAAGGTATCGAGATGTTTATTGAAGGGGATTGGGTAAAAGCCAAAGGCACAACTTTAGGAGCAGATAATGGTTTAGGAGTTGCCACAATAATGGCGATTTTAGAAAGTACAGACATTCCGCATCCAGCAATTGAAGCCTTATTTACTATCGATGAAGAAACCGGAATGACAGGTGCCATGGGATTAAAAGGCGGTTTACTTACAGGTGGTATTTTATTGAATTTAGATACCGAAGAAGATGATGAAATAGGAGTAGGATGCGCCGGAGGAACCGATGTTACAGCAACAAGAACATACGAAGAAGAGGAAACACCAGAATTTAAAATAGGGTATAAAGTTTCCGTAAAAGGATTACAAGGTGGACACTCGGGTATGCAAATTCACGAAGGTTTAGGTAATGCTAATAAAATAATGAACCGTGTGCTTTTTGATGGTTTTGAAAATTTCGGCTTGCGAATTTCTGAGATTGATGGCGGAAGCTTACGTAATGCTATTCCAAGAGAAAGTAATGCTATAGTGGCTATAGATGCCATACATGAAGATGCTTTTTTATTAGAAATAGCTTTACTTTCTACCACCATAAAAAAGGAATTAATAACTATGGAGCCCGATTTAGAAATTAGTATTTCTAAAACAGATACGCCAGCTAAAATTATGGATTTAGGTGTGCAAGAAGGGTTAACAAGAGCCTTGTATGCTGCACATAATGGTGTGTATAGAATGAGTGCCGATATTCCAGATTTGGTAGAAACATCAAACAACGTAGCCCGTGTCATTGTAAAAGATGGACACATTAAAATTGGATGTTTAACGCGCTCTTCAGTTGAGAGTTCAAAGGTTGATTTGGCTAATACATTACGTTCTACTTTCGAGCTTACAGGTTGTGAAGTTGAATGTTCTGGAGACTATCCAGGTTGGGCACCAAATATGGATTCGCCAATATTAAAAGTTATGGAAAAACTCTACGAGGATTTAAATGGTGAAACACCTCATGTTGCTGCGTGTCATGCTGGCTTAGAATGTGGCATCCTGGGGCAAAATTACCCAGAAATGGATATGATTAGTTTTGGTCCAACTATTAAGGGCGCACACTCTCCGGATGAGCGTGCTCAAATATCATCCGTTCAGAAATATTGGAAGTTTGTTTTAGAAATTTTAAAGGAAATCCCTAAAAAATAAGTTTTCTGTTTTTTTTAGAATCTATTCTTATACTAAAATAGAGGTCTTTTTTTATTTAAGTGTGATATTATTAAATTTCGGAAAATCAACTACTTAAAATAAGTGTTTTAGGTTTGTTAAAGACTACCTTTGCATAAAATTAGTAAGTTACTATTTTTTTAATTTAATAAAAGATAAAATATGAATGCAATATTCACAGATGTTAGTTTTCAAAACATGACGGATGTAGCAAATAGATATGGAATAAGTGTTAATGCGGTTACAGATTTAACCTATAACCTTATGGCTAGTAATGGCACCATGGCACAATTTAATATTCCGGAATTAGGCGGAGGTGGTCAATGGATGCAGGGCGGAATGACTATGGTGGGCGATATGTTTAATTATCAACTAAAAGCTACTGTAGATGGACTTTGTATGGAATTGTCAAATTTAATAAATCAAGGAGCTATTCAATACAAGCCCTTGCCTAAACCAAAAAGCCATAATCAAAATGGATTTCAATCTGGTGCTAGTGGTAATTGGTGGGGCGATTTAGGATTCCCTAATTCTACAGGAAGTCAAAACAATACGAGCTATGCTATTTTTAATGACATAAGACGATTAGCTATTCAACAAAACGGAAAAGTAACTGTTTTTGATACACTAGATAACCAAATAGGTGGTGTAGGTCAACAACAAGGCGGGAATTATTCTGTTTCGTTTACAAGTCAGTATGGTAATGTAGATTTAAATACGTTGCCAATTGTTTCAGGAGGCCAAGAAATTTCTAAACCCGTGCAAGAACAACAGCAGGTTGATAATGCTATAAATAATCAACAACAACCTGAATTGGAGGAGCAAGCTATGGAGCCTATTAATACAGAAGTAAATAACACAGCTTTTGAGGAAGACATCTTTGTAAAGATAGAAAAGTTAGCAGCCTTAAAGGATAAATCTATTTTAACTGTTGAAGAATTTGAGAGCAAAAAAACAGAATTGTTAAGTCGCTTATAATCATATAGGCCTTAAATTTAAAGCGCAATAAGCTAGATTTTTATTTAGTTTGTTGCGTTTTTTGTTTATGATTAAACGAAAGAAACTTCTGTTTAAAAATACGCTTAATCGGTTTTATTTGTATTTAACCGAATTTTTATTTATATTTGTTGTGTACCATATATGATATTTTAATAAGCAAGTAGTTGAATGAAACATAAAGTAAGCGTCCCAAATTGCCTCTAAAAAGAAACATTCATCACTTTGCTTTTCACAAAAATTGGTCATGTCTAAATGTGGTACGATTTAGGGATCAAAGCAAAAATACGGGAAAGCTTTTGTGATAAGCATTATGTGGATTATTCATGCTTAGCAACGACTCCTTGATATCTAAAATCTTATTATTTAGGAACAGGATAATCATAACCAGAACCGCCCCAAGGCGATTTAGCGTTAAGAACATGTACGGTGTACATTTTTAGAACACAGGCGAGCAAGCGCGTAGGTATTTTTAGTTGTCATCCTTGTCAGGCACAGGATCATAACCAGAACCGCCCCAGGGATGACAGCTAAAAATACGTTTAATAGCTAAGCAACCTCCTTTAAATAAACCATGCTTTTGAAGTGCCTCTTTGCTGTAATGGGAGCATGTTGGATTGTATCTACACGTAGCGGGTGTTAATGGCGATATAAGTGTTTGGTATACTTTTATCAAAAATAAAAACGGTGCTATGAGTAGTTTCTTCAAAATATACTTTTATTATTCTCTCAAAGGAGGGAATCTTTATAAACGTTATTGAATGATAGTGATTCCTGACTTTATAGGAATGACAATACTATTTAGTTTACACTAAAAGTTGTACCGTCTTTACCATCTTTAAGCTGAATACCAACTTCTGCTAATTCATCACGAATTTTATCAGACATCGCAAAATCTTTATTTGCTCTAGCGTCTTGTCTCAATCGAATTAAAACATCAACAGCGCCTGAAAGTTTATCGGTTCCAGAATCACTTTTTGTAACATTTTCAAGGCCTAAAACATCAAAAACAAAACTGTTAATTGTTTCTTTTAATAGGTTTAAATCGTCTACAGATATTGTTTCTTGACCTTCTTTTATTTGGTTGATGTATTTGGCAGCTTCAAATAAGTGAGCGATTAAAATTGGTGAATTAAAATCATCGTTCATAGCATCATAACATTTCTGTTTCCATGCAGGAATATCTATGGAAGATGTTGCAGATACTTTTAATCCATCTATAAGGTTTACAGCATCCATCAATCTATAGAACCCTTTTTCGCTAGCTAATAAACCATCATCGGTTAAATCTAAAACACTGCGGTAAGAAGATTGTGCAACAAAAAATCGAATAACGCTTGGGCTATATGCTTTACTAAAAAACGAGTTGTTTCCTGATAATAATTCATCTGGATTAACGGTGTTTCCGGTAGATTTGGACATACGTTGCCCGTTTAATTCTAACATATTGGCATGCATCCAATAGTTAACTGGACTTACGCCAATAGCAGCTTCGTTTTGTGCAATCTCACATTCGTGATGCGGGAATTTTAAATCCATTCCACCACCATGAATATCAAATTGTTCGCCTAAATATTTAGTGCTCATGGCAGTGCATTCTAGGTGCCAACCAGGAAAACCATCGCTCCAAGGCGAAGGCCAACGCATAATGTGTTGAGGTTCGGCTTTTTTCCAAAGGGCAAAATCTTGTGGATTCTTTTTATCGCTTTGTCCGTCTAGTGTTCTTGTGTTATGAATTAAATCGTCTAACTTACGCTTGCTTAATTTTCCGTAATCGTTAGTTTCGTTAAACTTATGCACATCAAAATATACAGATCCATTAACTTCATAAGCAAATCCGTTTTTAATAATTTTACTAATCAACTCAATTTGCTCAATAATATGTCCTGTTGCAGTCGGTTCTATACTTGGTGGTAAAAAATTAAAAGTTCTTAAAACATTATGAAAATCTACAGTATAACGCTGTACCACTTCCATAGGTTCAATTTGTTCTAAACGTGCTTTTTTTGTGATCTTATCTTCACCTGCATCAGCATCATTTTCTAAATGACCAGCATCGGTAATATTTCTAACGTATCTTACTTTGTAATCTAAATGTCTTAGGTATCTAAAAACCATATCAAAAGACATAAAGGTTCTTACATTTCCTAAGTGCACGTTACTATAAACGGTAGGACCACAAACATACATTCCAATATGACCTTCGTTAATAGGTTTGAATATTTCTTTTTTACTGGTAAGTGAGTTGTAAATTTTAATTTGATTCGATTGGTATAACTGCATTTTGGTTTGTTGATGAGTTATTAATAAGGTTTTGTTCTAAAACTTCGTGTCTAATTTAATATAGTCAAGAAATTCGCGACGGGTCTCCATATCTTGAAATTTTCCTCCAAATTCTGAAGTTACGGTGCTACTTTCAATATCTCGAATACCTCTAGAATTTACACAAAGGTGTTTGGCATCAATAACACAAGCCACATCTTTAGTTCCTAAAACCTCTTGAAGTTCCCTAACTACTTGAATGGTTAATCGTTCTTGAACTTGTGGGCGTTTTGCAAAATAATCTACAATACGATTCATTTTCGATAAACCTACCACAGTTCCATTAGAAATATAAGCAATATGAGCGCGACCTACGATAGGTAGTAAGTGATGTTCGCATGTAGAATACACCGTAATGTTCTTTTCAACAAGCATTTCGCCATATTTATATTTATTATCGAAAGTAGAAGCGCTTGGTTTTTTACCAGGGTTTAATCCGCCAAAAATTTCATTAACAAACATTTTAGCTACACGGTTAGGTGTACCTTTTAAGCTATCGTCTGTTAAATCTAAACCTAGGGTTTCCATAATATGACGTACATCATCTTTAATGATATCTATCTTTTCTTCATTGTTTAATTTAAAAGCATCGCTGCGCATTGGTGTGTTTTCAGAAGTACCAATGTGATCGTTTCCTAATGCGTCAAAATCTTCTATATTACTATCAAAAGCCATGATTACTAAGTAAAAATTTAATTTGCAAAGATAAGCATTTCACTTTTTGTTATCCTTTATGTTTGCAAATATTTAATATAGGGTTTTATCCCCTTTATTTTATAATGAATTTTATATAAAAAAAGCCTGAACCAGAGTTCAAGCTTTTTAAAATATTGTAAAAGCTTATTAGATATTAAAACCTAATGTAAGCGTAATGTTTGAATTTTCTCTAGTAACACTTGCGGTATCAATTAACCCAAGGTTGTAAAGTGGTGTTTCGTCTGTACGTTCCCATTTATCATAGGTTAAATCCAATTTGGTGTTTCCAAAATTGTACCCTAACCCTAAAGAGAAACCAGTTAAATCGCCAACCGTTACACCATCGGCATACGGGCTTTCTTCAAAGCGGTAACCACCTCTAAAACTTAGTTGTTTGTGTTTGTACTCTGCACCAAAACGATAGGTTGAAGCTTCGGTTAAAACGTCGATTATTCCTGAATTTAAGTCTAAATAATCAGATTCTGGAGAAAATTTGGTTTTTCCGTAATCTTTTTTAGAATAATCAAAACTAATTAAACCTTGTGTTCCAAAAATATAAGCTAAACTTCCTGTGATTTTAGCAGGCGTTTGTAGTTTATATCGTGGGTAAACATTTATTATGTTGCCAATATAAGTGATATCGGAATCTGCTTGGTTAGAATTTACTAGCTGTGTTGTTTCTTCTTCAATAGTATACCAAGTAGGGGAGTCGTAAGTTACCCCAGCTCTAAGTTCTGGAGTTAATTTTAGAATCCCTCCTAGTTGAAATGAAAACCCACTTCCTGTAGTAGATAGATTGTTTTCAAAGTCAATCTCGGTTATTATACCGCCATTTGAGTTGTCCTCGAGCAAAGATGTGCTTCTTTGGTAGTCAATGAAATGTGAATTTAAATTAATACCTATATATAAATTATCTTCGTATTGTGCTGCCAGATTAAAAGATATTTTACCGTTATAACCAGTGCTAGTATATAAATAATCATGAAAGAAATTTCCAGCTATAACATTAGAGTCGTAAAGTGAATTATTATTGTCACTTTCATCTACTGGAACCAATATTTTAGATTCTACACCCAAAAAAGCTTGCTGGTGACTAAAACCAAAAACGTTCCCAATATCTGAATAGGCATCTTCAGGAAATTCACCATCTAATTTTTTGATATCGCCATATCTTAAACCATCCGCATAATCATAAAAATAACTAGCTATAGAGTTGCTAAATTGCCCATCGTCATTAGTATTCAAACCAACAGCATTCCAAACATCATCAAAATTATTAGTTCTATCGTAAGCAATTCCAAAAGTGAATTTTCTCCAAGGTGAATTAGCATTTCGGTTTGCGAAGACAAACGCTGCACCACCTTGATTAATATCAAAATTAGAGGTGTTTGTATTAACAGTGTTGGAAAAATAGTTTGTTGTGTTTTCTAAATCGACATTCGACCCTGAAAAGGAAGCATGACTTCTAGAAAATACAGCAGAACCTGCGGGGTTGGTGCTAACCGCACTCATATCGCCACCTAAGGCTCCAAAAGCGCCACTTAAGGCTCTATACCGAGCGGTTCCTTGAATTTCACTTTGCGAAAACCGTACCGCATCGCTAATATCTTGTGCGTAAATTGTTGACATAGAAAGTAAGGCTATGCCTAGTAAATTTAACTTTTTCATGTGTGATTTTTTATCTATAAATAAATAAGATTAACGTCTTCTTCCGCTACTTGAAGAACTGCTTCCAGAACTTCTGCTACTACTAGATGATCTTGAAGCAGAACTACTACTGCTTGATCTCGAAGAACTGCTACTAGGTGTGTAGGTGCTTGTTCTTGTTGGCGAAGAGGTAGATCTTCTTACTGTACTAGACGATGAACTTCTAGTTGTAGTTGTTGGCTTTGTGTAAACGGTACTTGAGCTTCTTCTTGTTGCTGTAGAAGATGATCTTGCTGTTGAGTTTGTAGAAGGTGTGCTTGTTGCCGTAGAGCGTCTTGTTGTTCCTGTAGATACTTGTGTTCCGTTAGGGTTGTAACTTCTTCTCGTTGTTGTAGCTGCTGAGCTTCTACTTACACTACCACTTCTACCAGATGTGTTATATCGCGATGTGGTTGTTCTATTTTGTGTACTTACCGAACTACGTCTGCTTACATTATTATTGCTTGTACTAGCGTAACTGTTTCTTCTGCTATTGCTATAAGACACCGTGCGTCGGTTATTATTATAGTAGTTGCTATTGTAAAACCCTCTGTTATAGCCTCTATTATTCCCTCTGTAATATAAATGTCCATGGTAGCCCCAACCATAGTTATAAGCAAAACCTCCATAAAAACCGCCACCATAATAAGGCGAGTAATAAAATGGATTGTATATGCCACCATAGCCCCAATTGTTCCATCCGCCTCCGTAATAACCACTATAGCCCCAACGGTTCCAACGATTCCATCCATAGCCAAAACCACCGTTCCAACCCCAGTCGTTCCATCCGTTGTTTATAAAGTTGATGGTTATTTCATTAGGGTCTTGACCCCAACCTGCATAGCCTACATAGTCGTTAGCTAAAGGGTCTGATTCATCATAATTTTCACTTTCATAAGAATCTATGTCCGTAAAAATTTCATCTTCATAGCCTATATTTTCAGATTCAATAGATTTAGTTCTAAAATAGTTTTGGTAATAATTACCAGTATTATTATTAGTAGTTTCAACAATTTCTTCAGTTTGTTGAGTGCCGCCATAAATCCCATCGCTATCCACACCAACGTATTGATAAGAACCGCAAGAAACAAGCCCAAAAGCTAACCCAACTAGGGCTAAAAATGGTACTTTTCCTTTTATGTAGTTGTTAAATTGCATATCTCTTTAATTTTATTGTTGAACATGACAAAAATAGTTAGTTTTGCTGAACTATTTCTCTTTTTAACATAGTCACAATATTTGTGCCAAAACAAAGATATGAGCAAAAAACTTACTAGTAGATCGGAAGATTATTCAAAATGGTATAACGAATTGGTGGTCAAAGCAGACCTAGCAGAGAATTCGGCGGTTAGAGGGTGTATGGTAATCAAGCCCTATGGTTTTGCAATTTGGGAAAAAATGCAGGCAGAATTAGATAAAATGTTTAAAGAAACAGGACATCAAAACGCTTATTTTCCTCTTTTTGTGCCTAAAAGTTTGTTTGAAGCCGAAGAAAAAAATGCTGAAGGGTTCGCCAAGGAGTGTGCTATAGTAACGCATTATAGATTACAAAATGATCCTGATAAACCAGGAAAATTAAGAGTAGATCCAGAAGCGAAGTTGGAAGAAGAACTTATTGTAAGACCAACTAGTGAAGCCATTATTTGGAATACCTTTAGAGGTTGGGTGCAATCTTATAGAGATCTTCCTCTTTTAATAAATCAATGGGCCAATGTAGTACGCTGGGAAATGCGTACCCGTTTATTTTTACGAACGGCCGAATTTTTATGGCAAGAAGGTCATACGGCACATGAAACTAAACAAGAAGCAGTAGCAGAAGCTGAATTAATGAATAACGTATATGCAACATTTGTTGAGAATTTTATGGCTATTCCAGTTATTCAAGGTTTAAAAACAGAAAGTGAGCGTTTTGCAGGAGCCGATGAAACCTATTGTATAGAAGCATTAATGCAAGATGGTAAAGCGTTGCAGGCAGGGACATCACACTTTTTAGGTCAAAATTTTGCAAAAGCATTCGACGTTAAATACGCTAATAAAGAAGGTAAGCAAGATTACGTTTGGGCAACCTCTTGGGGTGTGTCCACACGATTAATGGGAGCCCTTATAATGACGCACAGTGATGATCATGGTTTAGTTTTACCTCCTAGTTTAGCTCCAAATCAGGTTGTTATTATTCCTATATATAAGAGTGATGAAGATTTAGAGGCGATTACTGAAGTGGTTAACAGAATACAAAGTGATTTACGATCAAAAAACATTTCTGTTAAATTTGATAATAGAACTACACATAGACCAGGAGCTAAATTTGCGCAGCACGAATTACAAGGTGTGCCTTTAAGGCTAGCCATTGGGGCCAGAGATCTAGCGAATGGAACGGTTGAAATTGCTCGTAGAGATACGTTAACAAAAGAAGTAGTAGCTCTGGATGGCTTAAATGATAAAATTGAAGGACTTTTAAAGGAAATTCAAAGCGCTTTATTTACAAAAGCTTTAGATTTTAGAAACGAACATATTACCGAGGTGGATACATTCGAAGAATTTAAAACGGTATTGGAAACAAAAACAGGGTTTATTTCTGCACATTGGGACGGTACTATTGAAACCGAAGACAAAATAAAAGAGCTAACTAAAGCAACAATTCGTTGTATTCCTCTAGAGGGTACGGTTGAGGCTGGAATTTGTGTATATTCTGGTAACCCTTCGAAACGTAGAGTATTGTTCGCAAAAGCGTATTAATTGGTGTTGAAAAACGGAACTAAATAAAATTTTTTGAAAATATTTTATTTAGTTCTTGCAACATTTAAAAATAGTTGTATTTTTGCATCCGCAATGGGAACGTTGCAAGTTATTTGAAAATATTTTTTGCAAGTTTAAAATAAAGTTTTATATTTGCGCACTCAAAATAAAATGGCCCGTTCGTCTATCGGCTAGGACGCATGGTTTTCATCCATGTAAGAGGGGTTCGATTCCCCTACGGGCTACAATTAAAAAATTAAGAAAGAAACAAAATGGCAAATCACAAGTCAGCATTAAAAAGAATTAGAAGTAACGAATCTAAGCGTTTAATTAACAAGTATCAGCATAAAACAACTCGTAATGCTATCAAGAAATTACGTGAGTTAACAGATAAGAAAGAAGCAGAAACTATGTTCCCTTCTGTTGTATCTATGTTAGATAGATTAGCTAAGAAAAACGTAATTCATGCTAACAAAGCGGCTAACCTTAAGTCTGGTTTAGCAAAACATGTTGCTGCACTTTAATTACATTTAAAGTTAAAAAATACTTAAAGCTTCTCAGAAATGAGAGGCTTTTTTTGTGCATTGAAATTTATAATGCAATCTTTGTGCAAATGCAAGTAAAAATTATACAAAATAAGAATTGTATTACTTCATGAAAAACAACTCCAACTTTTCAGAATATCTTAATATAAATAGTTTTAACCTTAAATTAAGGTTCCTTTTTCTATGTGCTTTATTACTTTTTATTACGGCTTGTACTTCTAAAAAGTACGACGAACCAAAAATAGCACTCAATCAATACCAAATTGAAAAAGGATTTGAATTACATGTAGCGGCATCCGAACCTTTTATTGAAGCTCCAGTAACCATGGATTTTGATAATAATGGACGCATGTGGGTTGTGGAAATGAAAGGGTATATGCAAAATCTTGCAGGTACAGGCGACCATGAACCTAATGGAAGAATTACCATTTTAGAGGATTTAGATAAAGACGGCGTAACTGATCATGCTAAAATATTTATTGATAGTTTGGTGCTGCCAAGAGCTATTGCGCATGTTTATGGCGGACTTTTATATGCCGAACCGCCTAACCTTTGGTTTGTAGATATTGAAAATGATAAGCCTATAAATAAAGTTCTTGTAGATTCATTGTATTCTGATGGGGGGAATGTGGAGCATCAACCAAACGGACTTATGATGCATTTGGATAATTGGATTTATAATGCAAAATCTAATTTTCGTTATCAACGAAAAAATAACCAATGGATTAAAGAGCCAACCACTTTTAGAGGACAATGGGGAATAACTAAAGATAATTTTGGTAGACTTTATTATAATACTAATTCGAGACAACTATTAGGCGATTATGTACTTCCAAATACGGTTATTAAAAATGAGTATTACAAGCCCAATAGTCTTTTAAATAAAGTACTTACACCTAACCAAAGAGTTTATCCTTTACATCCAACTGCGGTAAATAGAGGGTATCAAAAGGGGGTTTTAGATGCCGATAGTTTATTGCTAAATGTTACTTCGGCTTGCGGTCCTTTAATATACCGTGGCGATAAATTTCCTGAGGACTATTTACAAAATGCTTTTATATGTGCACCAGAAGCTAATATAGTTAAACGCAATATTTTATCTTTTAAGGGAGGTAAGGTTACTGCAGAACAGGCTATTCCGAATAAAGAGTTTATTGCATCAACCGATGAAGGCTTTAGACCCGTTAACCTGTTTAATGGTCCGGACGGGAATATGTATGTTGTGGATATGCATCGAGGTATTATACAGGATAAAGCCTTTTTAACGCCGTATTTGCAAAAACTATATGCCAAAAAACAGTTAGATACCATAATAGGTATGGGGCGTATTTTAAAAGTTAGCCATAATAAGAGTAAGCAGGATACTTTTATTAATGTAGCGGAACAAAGTAGTTCTGAATTGGTAGACTTATTAAACCATAAAAATGGTTGGATACGCGATAGAGCTCAACAGGTATTAATATTAAAAAAGGAAACAAAAGCAATCCCGTTATTAAAAAAGATTGTACTAGATGAGTCTAGTAATTCTATTTCTAAATTACATGCCTTGTATACATTAGAAGGTCTTAGTGCGCTTAACTTTGAAGTTTTAGAAAAGGTATTGTATTCTAAAAGTAGCGAAAGTGTTATAAGTCATGCTATACTTTTAATGGAGCAATTTGCCACTCAAGATCGGAGTTTATCGATAGTTAAAATTGTAAAACATCTAACTTTAAAAAATAATCCAACCATAGATTTGTATGTTTTAAGCGCTTTGGGAAACTGGATGGCTTTTTCTAAAGACGAATTATTTCCTTTAGTTAGGAATTTGTCTTTTAGATATAACAATAAAATTGGTTACCAAGAAGCACTAATAACTAGTTTACGAGGCGAGGAAGAAAGCTATAAAGCCTTTTTGGGTGATATGCTTAAGGCCCCGGAAAATAATTTAATAGCCGAAATATTAAAAACCACCATCCATAATAGGTCTGAAAATAAGCGAAATATTATTTTTAGCGCTAAAAAAGCAAAGATGGATAATAGAATTGCAGGCTATAATATATTTAGAAATTTGTGTGCCACTTGTCATGGTGTAGAAGGCGAAGGGATAGAGAGTTTAGCTCCGCCATTACAAAATTCTGAATACGTTACCGAATCATCTGAACGTTTGGCTCTAGTAATATTGCATGGTTTATCTGGGCCAATACATGTAAATGGTAAGTTATACGAGTTAAATATTGCTATGCCTGGTTTGGCAAATAACCCTGATTTTAGCGATAAAGAGATACAGAGTATTATTGAGTATTTACGCAATGCTTTTCCTGGCAAGGCAAAAAATATATCTATTGATAAAATAAAGTCCTTAAGAGAACAAAAACCTATTGATGGTTTAGGTTTTACTGAAGAAGAGCTTTTGAAAGTAAAATAAAATGAAAAAAAATATGAGCAATTAACGGCTTATGATTCAATAAAAATTTAAATTTGCAATTATAATAAGTTTAAAAAACACACCCTCTTTTGGAAAATAAAAAAGCAATAAAATTAATCGACACGATTCTTAAAAATTTAGATAAGACAGGAATTAATACGGATACATTAATAGATGATATTAAGGAATTGAGAACTTATGCTTTAGAGGAACAAATTCCTTTAGTAGTAAAAGTACTTAGGTTAACTTACGAGCATATTCAAGCTACTGAGTCGTTTATGATACCTATGCCTGATGATGAGCCTATTGAGGAAGATGCTGAGGTTGAGGCTACTGATGAGGTTGCACCTGTTGAAAGCTTAAAGTATGTTATTGCTCTTATGAAAAACCTTAATAACAAAGGGAATATAGCCGATTTAAAGGAATATAGAGATCTTTTAAATAATTACTAAAAGACAACTACATTATAAATAAAGCCTTGGCATCCTTTTTGCTAAGGCTTTTTTGTTGCTTTAATTTGAAATTTAATAGGGACAAGAAATATGTTGCTAACCCGCGTTAGGGATTGAAAGGGCATCCTTTTTTTTTTAATTTAAGCGTAGTTTAAGCTTGGAACTATATTTGAAAAGGTAGGCTAGGTGCTGCGACCTTGCCACGACATAAAAAAAGATATACTGGAAAGCCCGACCCTTGTGGTAACGCCCAAATTTTTAACACCCCTTAAAATAGTGTTGAAACATAGGAAGTAAGGCATAAAAAAAGCCTTAACAGTTAATGCTAAGGCTTTTTATACTATTTTCCGTTTACACGGATTTAAATCGTTTTTTAATTATCCGTTCATAGAAATTAAAAACTCCTCGTTATTTTTAGTTTGCTTGAATCGGTCGTTAATAAATTCCATAGCCTCCACAGGATTCATATCGGCAAGGTATTTACGCATAACCCACATACGTTGTACGGTAACATCGTCTAATAAAATATCATCACGACGTGTACTTGATGATGTAAGATCGATAGCAGGGAAAATTCTACGGTTAGATATTTTTCTATCCAATTGAAGCTCCATGTTACCGGTTCCTTTAAATTCTTCGAAAATAACTTCGTCCATTTTGGAACCTGTTTCGGTAAGTGCTGTTGCTATAATAGTTAGAGAACCTCCGTTTTCTATATTACGAGCAGCACCAAAGAAACGTTTTGGTTTATGTAAAGCATTAGCATCAACACCACCACTTAATATTTTACCAGATGCCGGTTGTACGGAGTTATAAGCTCTAGCCAAACGTGTAATTGAATCTAGTAAGATGACTACATCGTGACCACATTCTACCAATCGTTTTGCTTTTTCAAGTACGATATTTGCAATTTTTACGTGCTCATGGGCTTCCTTGTCAAAAGTTGAAGCTATTACTTCACCTCGCACATTACGTTGCATATCAGTTACCTCTTCCGGACGTTCATCAATTAATAGGATCATTTGATAAACCTCAGGGTGGTTGGCTGCAATAGCATTAGCAACATCCTTAAGTAGCATGGTTTTACCCGTTTTTGGTTGAGATACAATCATACCACGTTGTCCTTTTCCAATAGGAGCAAATAAATCCATAATACGCGTAGATATCGTACTTTGTCGTTCTGCTATATTAAATTTTTCTTGAGGAAATAACGGTGTTAAATGCTCGAAAGACACACGATCTCTAACAACATTAGGGTTCTGTCCGTTAATTTTACTTACCTTAATTAATGGGAAATATTTTTCACCTTCTTTAGGAGGTCTTACATTTCCAAATACAGTATCTCCAACTTTTAAGCCGAATAAACGAATTTGAGATTGCGATACATATATATCATCTGGCGATGATAAAT
Source organism: Algibacter sp. (assembly GCF_039977455.1). Taxonomy (GTDB): domain Bacteria; phylum Bacteroidota; class Bacteroidia; order Flavobacteriales; family Flavobacteriaceae; genus Algibacter_B. The sequence goes on from NZ_JBDWDG010000007.1 coordinate 32,076, forward strand.
AGTTATAATCAGACGAGCGTAAAAATCCATAACCATCTTGCATAATGTCTAAAACACCTTCACTTTCTATAATGGCATCAAACTCATAATCCGGCTCACGATAACGATTACGGCTATCTTTGTTTCCCTTATCAACATTACCGTTTTTTTGGTTTTTATGTTGGTTTTTATTTTGAGGCCTAGGGTTAGGTTTTTTTGTATCACTTTTTGGCCTAGGGTTAGGCTTATGTACTGGTTTTTTTTCTTCTTTAGCTTGTTGTGCTTCTGGCTTTGGTGCGGTAACCTGTTCAGGTTTGCTTTCTACAGCGTTATCTTTGGTTGGTGCTTTTTCAGCAGCTTTTACGGGTTTTTGTACACGCTGTCTAGGTTTTCTAGCAGGCTTTTCAGCATCTGGTTCTGCTTTAGTTTCTGGTTTTGTTTCTGGAACTACAGCTTTAACTGCTTTAGGATCGGCAGCTTGTTGATCGAGAATTTGGTAAACTAAATCTAATTTTTTTAATGAACGGTATTTCGGAACGTTCAATTTTTTAGCAATCTCCTGTAAATCAGTGAGTTTTTTCTCTTTTAATTGTGAAATTTCAAACATTTATGTTTAATTGGATATTATATTGATTACTAACGTGAGTAATACTGAAATATGATTTTTTTAAATCTTGAAGAATTAACCGCTTGTAAGTGCGGTTGTTGTGAATTATTAATGCAATAATACAACTTTATTTTATTTTTTAACATTAATTCTATTATTTTTGCGGTCTAGTTATTAAAAAAGTATGCTACAACGTATTCAAACTATATACCTTTTATTGGCTTCAGGAGTATCTGCGGGCCTTATTTTTGTTTTCCATTTATGGATTACGGATAGCGGTGTAAGTGTGTTTGCAAAAGACGAATTACTGTATTTAGGACTATTTTTAGCTTCGGCAGTATTATCGTTAGTAGCCATTTTTATGTTTAAAAATAGGAAGTCTCAATTTGTATTGGGGCGACTTAACATCATATTAAACTTTATTTTACTAGGATTTTTCGTGTATCAATCACTAAATGTATCTGGAGAGACGGCGGTTTCTGAGAAAGGTATTGGGATGCTTCTCCCTATTGTTTCTATCGTGTTATTGGCATTAGCTAATAAGGCCATCAAGAAGGATGAAGAACTTGTAAAATCTGTTGATAGATTGCGATAAACCTAACATCTTAGTAGTATTAGTGCTAAAACCCAAAGCGAATGCTTTGGGTTTTTTAGTTTTAAGTGAGGGGAATTTACCGGAGGTTTTAATGTCTTCTTTAATCTCTATAAAAGAGTGAAATACTCAACTTTATTGTACAGGCTTAGGTTATTTTTTAGCACAAAAAAAAGCCTAGAGTATCTCCAGGCTTTTAAATATGTATTTAAACAAATGTTACTTTATCTCAATAAGCTCTAAATCAAAAGTTAAATCATGTCCAGCCAACGGGTGGTTAGCATCAACAATAATAAAATCTTCTTTTACTTCTGCAATACGAAACTGTACTTCTCTGCCATTTTCATCTTTCGATGCTAATCCCATACCAACCTCAGGAGCCATATCTTGTGGTAATTGTTCCTTTTTTACATCGTAAAATAACTCTTTACGTACCTCACCATAAGCCTCAGCAACAGGAATATTAATAGTTTTCTTTTCGTTTAATTCCATCGAAATAATACCTTTTTCAAAACCAGGAATTAACATACCTTGACCTAAAGTTACCTCTAGTGGTTCGCGCTCCAACGAGCTATCAAAAACCTGTCCGTTACCTAATTTTCCTGTGTAATGTACTTTTACCGTATCATTTTCTTTTACTTGACTCATAAATAATAATCTTTTCTGTTTTTTAAAAGTGCAAAATTACAACTAATCAAGCGAAAACGCATGCTTTTTTTAAAATTTGAGCGCTATTCAAGGGTATGGCTTTTATTTCTTTCTATTTTGAATTCATGAACATAAATGTTTCAATACAAGTTCTCCTGTCTCCTTCGACGGGCTGTGGGCTTTCCTTTTCAATCCCTAGAGCAAACAATATCCTAAGCTGTTTTTTAACCTTTTTTAATCAGTATTTGAAAATTTTGAGGTCGTAAAACCTTCGTTTTAGTTGGTTAGTGCTTTGATTTTACGAAAATTAGTCGTTACTTTATAGAGCAGATTTATTACAAATTTGTTTCTTCCTTATTTAATTACATAGCAATATTTATGTCGCTTTAAGAATTTAAGTTCTTATTACGATAAACTAATGATTACGAAATATTTTACGGGGTAGTAAATTGGTTTCTATATCATTAAAATAGTGTTATTATGAAATCAAAACAACTTATTATTTTTGTGTTAAGTATCTGGTTTTGCTGTTCATCCTGTGTAAGTACGCGGGTTGAAGCAACTCCACATGATGCCAATGTTGTAAATCTAGAATGTCACGAAAAATCCAACTGGAGTTATTTGTGGGGTTTAGGGAAAGTTAAACGTGTCGATTTACACCCGGATACGGAAGGTGTGGAGTGCCCATGTCGCTCCCAAGCCATAGCATGGGTGGAAGTTAAAACGTCGATAACCGATTTTGCATTAAGCCTTATCACTCTTGGTATTGTTAACCATCGAAAAGTAAAGTATGGTTGTGCAAAACCTTGTGATGGCGAAGAGGAGTTTTGAACTTTAAAATACTAAAAAAAATGATACCAGAAGGAATAGATAGGTTGCCTATTGGCTCATGGACTAACAAACATGAAAACTTTACCCATAAATTGGAAGATAATGCCTCCTTTTCACTGTGGAACCCACCAGGGGCTTCGGCAAGAGAACGCTATGCGGCAACTACCAAAAATTTTCAATGGCTAATTAATCATGCCATAAATAATACCTTAAAACTTCGTGCTATGGGTAAAGGTTGGTCATTTTCTAAAGTAGGGGTTACAAAAGGCGGCTTGGTGGATACAGCCTCATTAAATTTTTCATTTCAGCCTAAACAAAAGCAAGTCAGTCAACAGTATACAAAAACACCAGACGATCTTTATTTTGTGCAGTGTGGAGTTGCCATTTACGAGTTAAACAACAGGTTGTCGCAAAAGCGTCCGCAACGTTCTATAAAAGCTTCAGGAGCCAGTAACGGACAAACCATAGCAGGAGCTTTATCTACAGGAACTCATGGTGCTGGAATTCGTGTTGGTGCCATTCAAGATGCTGTTGTGGGGCTACATATCATAACCAGCGAAGACAAACATATATGGTTAGAGCGCAAATCGTATCCTGTTGCTTCACAAGACATGGTAGATTGGTTAGGAGCAGAACTCATATCAAACGACGCCCAGTTTAACGCCGCTTTGGTAAGTTTTGGAAGCTTTGGTTTTATTCATGGTGTCATGATAGAAACTGAACCTCAGTTTTTATTAGAAGAACACAGAGTAGGTAATATTGCTTATAGTGAACCCTTAAAAAAAGCCATGCAATCTCTAGATGTAACCGATCTTAATATTGCTGCTACCGATGGCAGTACTAACCTTTATCATTTTGAGGTTTTATTTAATTTACACAAGTTTGCTCCCAATAATACAGAAAAAGGCGCCTTTTTAAAATACATGTTTAAACGGCCTTATCACGATGGGCACCAATTTTTAAAACGACCAAACGAGTTTTCTTTTGGCGAAGATTTACTTGGTATTATTTCAAAGCTTTTAGATGATTTATCGCCTGTATCAGATTTAGCAGTTCCGCCGTTAGTAAATTCTATGTACAAAAGGGCATTTGCGCCACAAGATGTTGTTACTGGTACCATTAAAGAAATCTTTAATTACACCAAGTTTTTGGGTAAAGTAGCTAGTGCAGCCATGGGTATAGATATAGAAGATTCACCCAAAGTAGTGGAGCTAATCATGGAGGTTAATAAACACACGCCATTCCCAGGCGGTTTGTCCTTACGTTATGTAAAAGGAACCAAAGCTACCTTAGGGTTTACAAAATTTGATAATACCTGTGTTTTAGAAATGGATGGGATAGATGGACAAGTAGCCAGAAATTTTTATACTGCCGTTTGGAACAAAATGGAGCAACAAAACATAAGGTACACTTTACATTGGGGGAAAATAAACTTTAATTTAAATGAAAACCTTATTAGAAACATGTACGGCAATACAGCTGTAGACTCCTGGATTAATGCAAGAAACCAACTCATGTCTATACCTTCAATGCAAGTATTTAGTAATGATTTTATGCATAACTGTGGCCTCGATAAAATTCATCAAAGCATCACATAAAAGTATTACATGCCTTTAGGATGCCTAACGGGAAATTCAATAACCTCTAGGTTATCAATTTTTTTACCATCTATGGTAAAACGAAGCATGGTTCTTACTTTGTGAAAACCGTGTTTTCCAACGGCGCCAGGATTCATATGTATAAGGTTTAGTTTTTTATCAGGCATTACTTTTAAAATATGCGAATGGCCGCAAATAAAAAGTCTTGGAGGATTTGTTTTTATAGCTTCACTAACTCTAATATTATATTTAGGTGGATAACCTCCTATATGCGTGATCCACACATCAACACCTTCGCACATAAAACGATTGTGTTCGGGGAATTCTACACGTACTTCTGCGCCATCAATATTGCCATAAACGCCTCGAAGGGGTTTTAAAGCTTTAATGGCATCAGTAACTTGTAAATCGCCAATATCTCCTGCATGCCAAACTTCATCAGCTTGCTTTACATACTTTAAAATGTCATTATCTATATAACTGTGCGTGTCTGATAAAAGGAGTATTTTGGTCATTAATTTTTTAGTAAAATGATATGTTGGTAAAGTTATGGATTATTGGTTTAAACTTCTTTACTTATTAAGTTTGTTGATTTATGAAATCCTAAACATTTGGAATAAATTGTAAAGTTAAGAAAGAAGGTTAGTAACAAATATTTTAAGAATTAAGATAATATCCATAAAGTGCTATTAATTTGTATTTTAAGTTATTTGAATATTATCCAATAAGTTATTTAATGGTTTGGAATTCTCCTATTTGAACGATGTTGCATTTCTACAGGGATTCATTGTGTTTAGACAAAATATCTAGCAGATTTCATTTGTAATGTAAATGGAGTTGCAGATTGAGAGGTTTGTTTGAAATCCTTTTAAAAACTTGATAATATTGTTTTTAGGTTTATTAAATTAAACAGATTGCCACTTCGTCCATCCTTGAAAGGACATTGGTGGTTAATTACGTTAGGGATTGAACGGCATGTTTGAACTCCATGACGAAGGAAGGAGTAAGTAGTGAAAATCCGACCCTTGTAGTAACCTGCCAGCAGATAAGTGCCCAGCTTCTCGATACAATACTCCTTTGTCGCATTGCTTGAAGTAAAACTAGTAATCTTTTAATATATAATTAAGATGTCGCGCTTTATAGGAAGCTTAAATCTAGTTATCTTTGTGACTTGATAAAAACAAAAGTGTTGCGGTATTTTGTAGAACTTTCTTATAATGGTAAAGCTTACCATGGTTGGCAAATTCAGCCAAATGCGATAACAGTTCAGGAGGTTGTTGAAAAAGCTTTAAGCACCTTGTTGGGAGTGCCTATTTCGATTATGGGTGCAGGAAGAACGGATGCTGGCGTACATGCAACACAACTATTTGCTCATTTTGATACTGATGTTGTTTTCGATTCGCCTAAATTAATTTACAAGCTAAATTCTTTTTTACCTGCCGATGTTGCCATCCGAGATATTTTTAAGGTTAAGGCAGATATTCATGCTCGATTTCATGCTTTGAGTAGGGCGTATGTGTACCGCGTGACGATTGAGAAAAATGTGTTTAATGTAGACCATTGTTTTTATGTAAAGCATGCTTTGGATGTGGATAAAATGAATGCCGCTGCGAAAATTTTACTTGACTATAAAGATTTTCAATGTTTTTCTAAAACGCATACCGATGTTAAAACCTATAATTGCGACATTATGCAAGCCGAATGGTTAGTTAAAAATGGGGAGTTACATTTTGTAATTAAAGCGAATAGATTTTTAAGAAACATGGTACGTGCCATTGTGGGAACCATGATTAATATTGGACTTGGTAAAGTTGAGGTTGAAAGTTTACATGCTATTATAGCTTCTAAAAACAGGAGTGAAGCCGGATTTTCGGTACCAGCGCATGGTTTGTATTTAACAGATATTGAGTACCCAAAAGATATAAAATTATAAATGAGTAAAACGAAAGAAAATATATTTGATTTTAAGCTTTTTAAGCGCCTCTTTGAGTATATAAAACCTTATAAAGCAGTGTTTTTAGGGCTTAATGTTTTGGTGATTTTATTGGCTATTTTTAGTGCTGCAACGCCATATATTACTAAGTACGCCATTGATGATAGTATAGCAAATAGAGTTGAAAAAGACTTTTTGTTTTATATTATTTTGATGCTTGTAGTATTGATTGTGCAAACTGTTTTTCAGTTGTTATTTATTTATTATGCAGCTTGGTTGGGGCAGAATTTGGTTAAGGATGTGCGTGTAAAATTGTTTGACCATTTACTGCGTTTTAAAATGAAATATTACGACAACTCCTCGGTTGGCTTACTCATTACTCGTGCGGTAACCGATATGGAGCGTATTGCCGATATTTTTGGGCAAGGTTTATTCATGATTTTTAAAGATTTATTGACTATGGTCGTGGTTTTTGGGGTTATGATATATATAAATTTTAAGCTTAGCTTAATTGTTTTTATAATGATGCCGTTGTTGGTTTATGCCACAAGAATTTTTCAGAAATATATGAAAAAGGCCTTTGAGGAGGTACGAACCGAAGTTTCTAACCTAAATAGTTTTGTGCAAGAGCGTTTAACGGGTATGAAAATTTTACAACTGTTTACACGAGAAGATGTCGAGTATAAAAACTTTAAGGAAATTAATGAGCGCCATAAAAAAGGTTGGCTTAAAACGGTTTGGTATAACTCTATATTTTTTCCTTTACCAGATTTATGCGCATCGATTACCATTGGTTTGGTAGCTTGGTATGGTGGATTACGAATGATTGTGGACGATAGTGCTATTACACAAGGTGATTTGGTTGCTTTTGTTATGTTTATGCCTTTGCTGTTTAGACCGTTGCGCCAAATAGCAGATAAGTTTAATACTCTGCAAATGGGAATGGTAGCTGCTACTCGTGTGTTTAAGGTAATTGATACAACCTCGCAAATTGATGATCATGGAACACAGATTCCAGAATCTTTTAAAGGCAATATAAAGTTTGAAGGTGTGCATTTTAGCTATGTTGAAGATGAAGAAGTGCTTAAAGGGATTTCTTTTGATGTAAAGGCGGGCGAAACTGTGGCTATAGTTGGAGCAACAGGTGCAGGGAAATCGACGATTATTAATTTACTTAATCGTTTTTATGAAATTGGTGGTGGTGTTATTAGCGTTGATGGTATTGATATAAAAAACGTGACTTTAGCGGCTTTAAGAAATCAAATAGCTGTGGTTTTACAGGATGTGTTTTTGTTTGCAGATACCATTTTGAATAATATTACTCTCGATCATCCCGAAATTACCGAGGAGCAAGTTTATCAAGCCGCGAAAGATATCGGTATTCATGATTTTATTATGAGCCTACCAGAGGGATATAATTACAATGTTAAAGAACGTGGTGTCATGTTATCTTCAGGACAACGTCAATTAATTTCGTTTCTGCGTGCTTACGTTACGAACCCAAGTATTTTGGTTTTGGATGAAGCCACATCATCTGTAGATTCATATTCAGAACAACTGATACAAAATGCCACCGATAAGATTACCAAAGGACGAACATCTATAGTGATTGCCCACCGTTTAGCAACAATTAAAAAAGCGGACAAAATTATTGTTATGGATGCAGGTGAAATTGTAGAAAAAGGAACGCATAATGAGCTTCTTAAAAAAGAAAATGGCTATTACAGGAATTTGTATGAGGTTCAGTTTTTAAAAGAAGAAGTGGCTTAATTAACACGTGTTTGGGGGAATTAGAATATCATTTAGAAATTCATATTATGCTAAATCGGTTTTAATCATAGTAGTTAATTCTGTACTGTCCTCAAAAACTACAAATTCCCCATCCTTAAAATAAGAAATATGTCCGGTTTCTTCACTTACAACCAAGGCTAGCGCATCGGTTTTTTCGGTAACACCAATAGCGGCTCTATGCCTTAAACCAAAACGCTGTGGAATATTTTTTTCGTTATTTACAGGTAATATAACACGAGTGGCTTTTACAATATTATTGCTAACCACTATAGCGCCATCGTGTAAAGGACTGTTTTTAAAAAAGATACTTTCTATAATGGGTTGAGTCACTTTTATATTCATCTCATCTCCAGATTGCGATAAGAAATCTAGGTTGTTATTACGTTCAAAAACAATAAGTGCCCCGGTTTTAGACATAGACATTTTGCTACATGCCGAAACCACAGCATCAATATCGGTTTCATTAGTGCTTTCAGTTTTTAAAAAGTTTATTTGTTGAAAAAATTTACCTCGCGTTCCTAAATTTGTGGAGCCTACCATAAGTAAAAATTTCCTGATTTCCGGCTGAAAAACGACAATTAAGGCAATAATACCAACTTTCATAAAGCCTCCAAATATCCCGGTAAGGAGTTCCATATTTAAGAAATCGGTTAGCATCCAAGCGCCATAAATAATAATAATTCCAATAAAAATATTAATGGCAACGGTGCCTTTAATAAGTCGGTAAACATAGTAGAGTAGTAGTGCTACTAGAATAACATCTATAATATCGACAAGGGTGAATTTTAAAAGGTCTTTAAAAATATCCAATGGAAGTGTGTTTTGGTAAAATTAGTAAAAAAGGGTTAATTAAAAATAATTTCGTGGTTTGATATTTTAATATTTTCTAGATCTAATTTAGACATTAATGCTTTAAATGTTATATACTCTTGAAAGCTAAGATTGTCATTAAATTCAAGATATAAAAGAGCTTCTTTTAATTCGAAAAGTTCCTTAATAGTCCCTGTTAATGTTGTTTTTTCGGTTTCAATTACTTTGGTGTCCGAAGTAATAATTCTTATATCGTTTTGGTTGAGGAATATTATATTAGCGTGGTCGGTTTTTACGTCGTGTTTATATCCTTTGCTGTCTGTAAAATATACTACATCTGTAAAATCTATAAAGCCAAGATTTTTTTTACTTGTATCATTGCAGGTATAATAATTTTTAACGCCTTCTTTTTTATGACTAGAATTAGCCTTTTTATCTTGTAAATATTTTATATGCGGAATAACTTGTTTCAGTGTTAAGCGTTTATCGATATTAATCAGCCAATTTGTGGTACTTATTAGGTTTTTTCGGTTTAGTTCTACACCTTCGGTTTTAGTTTCATCATAAAATAAATAGCCAGGAGAAACATCTAAGATTTCTGTAATTTCAGAATGATTAATCTCCGGTAGTAACACGACTTTATCATTTCCGCAGGAAAAGAGAACAGTTAAAAGCAATACGTATATTAGTTTTTTCATAATCTAACAATCTAATAGTCTAATAATCCAGTTAATTTGATACATTCCATAGCTTCCTTAACATCATGCACTCTTAAAATAGAAGCGCCTTTTTGCAAGGAAACTGTATTTAAAACAGAGGTGCCGTTTAAGGCTTCTTTAGCTGAGGTCTCAAGGGTTTTATAAATCATAGATTTCCTTGAAATACCAACAAGTAAAGGTTTTTCAATCATTTTAAAAAGTTCTAACTGCTTTAGTAATTCATAATTTTGCTCTAAAGTTTTAGCAAAACCAAAACCTGGATCTATAATAACATCAGCTATACCTAATTTTTTTGCTTTAGCTATTCTTTCAGAAAAATAGAAAATAACATCTTTCACTAGGTTATTATAATCGGTTTGTTGTTGCATGGTTTGTGGAGTGCCCCGCATGTGCATCATTATGTAAGGCACATGTAATTGGGCAATGGTTTGTAACATATGCTCGTCTATCTTTCCTGCGGAAATATCATTTATCATACAAGCGCCAGCTTCTATACAGGCCTTTGCTACTTGGCTTCTAAAGGTATCTATGGATAGTAAGGTTTCTGGAAAAGCGTTTAAAATTAAAGATATAATTGGGATAATGCGCTTCAACTCATCCGCTTCACTAACATGATCGGCATTTGGACGCGAACTATATGCGCCAACATCAATAAATGTGGCACCTTCGTTAAGCATTTGCTCAACATGTTTTAAAATTTGAGCTTCATTTTTATGCGTTCCGCCATCGTAAAATGAATCTGGGGTTACATTTAAAATACCCATCACTTTTGGTGACGATAAATCAATAAGTTTGCCTTTGCAATTAATTGTCATAATCTTAAAATTCCGATATCAAATTCCAAACCTAAAACTTTAAATTTGAAACATCAAAGGTAGTCTTCAAAACTTTAAACCTTAAACTTTTGAACTTTAAACAATTTAAGCGAAATTTACGCAAAATTGAAATCAGTTCACCATATATGCAAGATACTTCAAAACAATATGATGCCGTAATAGATACCTGTAAAAGTTTATTTATTAAAAAAATGAGTGATTACGGAAGCGCTTGGAGAATACTAAGGTTGCCATCGTTAACAGATCAAATTTTTATTAAAGCACAACGTATTAGAGGCTTACAGCAAAATGAAGTTCAGAAGGTTGATGAAGGACAAGAAAGCGAATTTATTGGAATAATTAATTACTGTATTATGGCATTAATTCAATTAGATAAAGGAGTTGTAGAGCAACCCGATTTGTCTACCGAAGAAGCTACGGCACTGTACACCGAAAAAGCGGCCATTACCAAAAAGCTTATGGAAGATAAAAATCATGATTATGGTGAAGCTTGGAGAGATATGCGAGTTAGTAGTTTAACCGATTTAATTTTACAGAAATTATTAAGAGTTAAACAAATTGAAGATAATAAAGGAAAAACTTTAGTTAGTGAAGGTATAGGAGCTAATTATCAAGATATGATTAATTATGCCATTTTTGCAATGATCCATTTAAAAGAAAATAAATAATGAAGGCATTAGTAAGCATATCAAGAATTCTAGTAGGTGTTTTATTCATTTTTTCAGGATTTATTAAACTTAACGATCCATTAGGATTTTCATACAAATTACAAGAATATTTTAGTCCAGATGTTCTAAATATTCCCTTTTTAGAACCCTATGCGCTTATAATTTCGGTTTTTGTGGTGGTTTTTGAAGTCGTTTTAGGGGTGTTTCTTCTTATTGGTTACAAACCCAAATTTACAGTTTGGAGTTTATTGGGGATGATTGTGTTTTTTACCTTTTTAACTTTTTATGCTGCCTATTTCGAAAAAGTAAAAGACTGCGGATGTTTTGGTGATTTTTTAAAGTTAGAACCATGGGAATCCTTTTGGAAGGATGTCGCACTTTTAGTATTGATTGTAATACTTTTTATAGGAGTAAAACATATTAAGCCTGTATTTGGCAATCTAGTAACTACGGTAATTGGGTTATTGGGGTTTATACTAAGTTTATGGTTTGGTTACCATGTGTTAATGCATTTACCACTAATAGATTTTAGAGCTTATGCTATTGGAAAAAATATTCAAGAAGGTATGCTTGTGCCAGAAGATGCGCCAAAGCCTATTCAAGAATATAGTTGGAAATTTAATGTTAATGGCGAGGAAAAAGTTATTAAAACAAATGGGTCATATCCATCGGTAGAAGGCGATTTTATAGGTGTTGAAACCAAAGTGATTCAAGAAGGTTATACGCCTCCAGTAGTTGATTTTTCTATTGAAACAGATACCGAAGATTTAACAACACACTTTCTAGAACAAGAGCATTTAGTAATTGTGGTATCTTATAGTTTAGAAAGTATTGAACAGGGAGGAGCTTTAAAATTAAAAGCATTACAAGATGAGGCTAGAAGAAATAATTATCAAATTATAGGTTTAACGGCGTCTGGTAAAGAAGCTAAAGAACGTATAAACGGAGCTTACAATATCGATTTTAATTGGTACTTATGTGATGAAAAGGCTTTAAAAACAGTAGTACGGTCAAACCCTGGAATTCTAGAGTTAAGCAAAGGCCTTGTAAAGCAGAAAGTGCATTGGAATGATATTGATGATTTGAAGTTACCAAAAGTTGATAAGAAAGCTGAACCTAAGAAATTAGAAGAGGTAATAGCATATCTTGTAAACGATGAACCTAGCACAAAACAAGCTGTAGAAGCAATAAATACAGATAGAATAGAAAGCGTAAATGTTATTAAAAACGGGAGCGCATTAAATGAATATAATTTAGACAATAATACATCCTTTACTGGTATTATAGATGTTAAGCTAAAACCTTAAGAATTTTTTATAGCCGATTAACTAAATAAACGTAACAACTATACTTTATTGATAAACTACTTATTAAATAAAATATTCTACGCGCTCCTCACATTACTTGGGGTAGTTACTGTTATTTTCTTTTTGTTTAGCGTACTTCCCGGAGATCCTGCTCAAATGATGATGGGGCAAAATGATGATAGCGAGCAATTAGCTATCGTAAAGAAAAAGTACGGTTTCGATAAACCTATAAGCACACAGTATTTTTATTATTTAAACGATTTATCACCTATTTCACTGCACTCCAATACTTCAGATGATTATACTTTTCTTAGCGATGGGAAATATAGTGCCACAGAAGTATTCACAATAGGAAATACCACAACCGTTTTAAAGTTGCCATATTTAAGAGAATCCTTCGCTAAACAAGGAAAACGCGTAAGCCAAGTATTATCAGAGACTCTTCCAAATACCTTCGTTTTAGCGGTGTCTGCCATTATAATTGCCATTATTTTAGGTGTTTTATTAGGTATTGTATCTGCATTGTATAAAGACGGATGGCTTGATAAAACTATTCAAATATTTAGTACGTTTGGTATGAGTATACCTTCATTTTTTAGTGCTATTTTGTTTGCGTGGTTTTTTGGCTATTTATTGCACGACTACACTAATTTAGAAATGACAGGCAGCCTTTACGAGCTAGACGATTTTGGAGAAGGCATGCATATAAAATGGAAAAACTTAATACTTCCAGCAATTGTATTAGGCATTCGTCCGTTAGCAGTTGTTATTCAACTAATGAGGAATTCTCTATTAGAAGTTTTTAATCAAGATTATATAAGAACAGCGAGGGCTAAAGGGTTAAGCGAATTTCAAATTATAAAAAAGCATGCGGTTAAAAATGCTTTAAATCCAGTAGTTACAGCAATTTCAGGATGGTTTGCGTCTATGTTGGCAGGTGCAGTTTTTGTTGAATATATTTTTGGATGGAACGGTTTGGGTAAAGAAATAGTAAACGCATTAAATACCTTAGACTTGCCAGTAATTATGGGTTCGGTGTTAATTATAGCCGTGATGTTTGTAATTATTAATATTTTTGTCGACATAATTTACGTGTGGTTAGATCCTAAAGTTAAATTAGAGTAAAATCCTGCGTAGGCAGAAATCTCTTAAATAGAATAAAAAATACATGAAAAAAATAATATACACCCTTACGTTGTGTCTAGCCTTATTTAGTTGTAATCCACAAGAGCCAACACAATTTTCTGAAGCGGCTTTAAATGATTCTTTTATAAGTTTAGATGGCACTTCAACAGCATTAAAAAACATATTAGAAGCCCATAAAGGCAAAAATATTGTGATAGATATTTGGGCATCTTGGTGTAGCGATTGTATTAAGGGCATGCCAAAAGTAAAAGCATTACAAGAACAGTTTCCAAACGCGGCATATGTGTTTTTGTCTTTAGATAGAGGGGAAGAGGCATGGAAAAGAGGCATTAAAAAATATAATGTGGAAGGTGATCATTATTATTTGCCAAATGCAAAAGATTGTGATTTTGCTAATTTTGTAAATATTAGCTGGATTCCAAGATATATGCTAATTAATAAAGCTGGCGAAATCGTTGTATTTAATGTTATTGAAGCTAACGACAATAAGTTGATAGAAGCATTAAAAAAATAGTTATTTTTGTTCTATTAGCAAATAATTAAAGCTTGTTTAGTATAAAATCTAGAATATTAAAATATTATGAGAAAACAAATTGTAGCCGGTAACTGGAAAATGAATAATGATTTAGCGCAAACCGAAGCGTTAATAGCGGCATTAAAAAAGCAAACAAAAACAACAGATGCCGAAGTAATGGTAGCACCAACCGCTACAAACTTATGGCAAGCTTATAATTCACTTAAAGGAGCGAATATAGAAGTTATAGCACAAAATATGCATTTCGCAGAAAGTGGTGCTTATACAGGTGAAATTAGCGCAGCTATGTTAAAAAGTATTGGTATAGAAACCGTTATTTTAGGTCATAGCGAGCGTCGTGAATATTTTAATGAAACTGATGAGCTTCTTGCCCAAAAAGTAGATGCAGCTTTAGCAAAAGGTATGCGTGTTATTTTCTGTTTTGGAGAAGAATTAGCCGATAGAAAGGCAGGAAATGAAGAAACCGTAGTAGGACTGCAAATTAAAAACGCCTTATTCCATTTAGGAGCTGCGGCATTTCAAAATATAGTATTGGCCTACGAGCCTGTTTGGGCCATTGGTACAGGCGAAACTGCTAGCCCGGAGCAAGCACAAGATATGCATGCATTTATAAGAGCAACATTGGCAGATAAGTATGGAAACGATATTGCTGATGAGGTTTCAATCCTTTACGGAGGTAGCGTAAAACCGGCAAATGCTGAAGAGATTTTCTCTAAGCCAGATGTTGATGGTGGTTTAATTGGTGGCGCTGCACTTAATGCAGAAGACTTTTTTGCTATAGTAAACGCGTTTTAAAAAATAAAAATAATTTGGGCGTTACCCCGATGAAAAATCGGGGTCGCGCTTTACATTACAAGTCCTCACTATCCCGATAAAAAAATCGGTATAGCTGTGGGCTTTTCATTTCAATCGCTAACGTAGGCTTTTCCGCCTGTTAAATAACTTTACACATGTCCAATACAATCTATATCGGTTACTATTTTAAAGTACAACCTCTTCAGCCCGCAGTAGAAATTCTAATTGCAGAATTAGGTTATGCAGGTTTTGAAAGTTTTGTAGAAACCGAAGATGGTGCTACGGCTTACATTCAAAAGGAAGAATGGCATGAAAATATTCTAGATGATATTCAAATTATAAATTCAGACGAATTTAAAATTGAATATACTTTTGAAGAGATAGAACAAACCAATTGGAATGAAGAATGGGAAAAGAATTTTAATCCTATTGTAGTGGATAATGTTTGTGCAGTTCGTGCACCATTTCATGAAAAGTTCGATACTAAATACGATATTATTATAGAACCGAAAATGAGTTTTGGGACCGGCCATCATGAAACGACACACATGATGATTCAGCATATTTTAAAAAACGATTTTGAAGGGAAATCAGTTTTAGATATGGGTTGTGGAACCGGAGTTTTAGCTATTCTAGCAGAAATGAAGGGCGCAAATCCAATTGATGCTATTGATTATGATAATTGGTGTTACGTAAACAGTTTAGAAAATGTTGAGCGTAATAATTGTAAGGATATCACGGTAATTGAGGGTGATGCGTCAGTTTTAAAAAATAAATACGACGTAATTATTGCTAATATAAATCGTAATATTTTAATGCAAGATATGGAAACTTATGTGTCTTGTTTAAATAAAAATGGTGTGCTGTTTTTAAGCGGATTTTATGCCGATGATATTCCAATGATTCAAAATGAATGCGAAAAACATCTGTTAAAATTTGAAGAAAAATTAGAAAGAAACAATTGGGTATCGTTAAAATTTATAAATTAGTACAGTTATTAATCCTCAAAAGATTATTTAATTATGAGTATAAAAGAAAAAGCATCAGAAGAATTATTACTTGAAGAAGCCGTATTAACTCAAAATGAGATCGTATTGTTTAATGATGATGTTAACACCTTTGATCATGTTATTGAGACCCTTATTTACGCCTGTGAGCATACTGCCGAACAAGCAGAACAATGCGCTATTCTTGTGCATTACAAAGGGAAGTGTACAGTTAAAACAGGAGAG
This sequence comes from Algibacter sp., assembly GCF_039977455.1. GTDB lineage: Bacteria > Bacteroidota > Bacteroidia > Flavobacteriales > Flavobacteriaceae > Algibacter_B. Next base: position 48,103 of record NZ_JBDWDG010000007.1, read on the forward strand.
TTAAAAGATTTAAAACCACGTTGCTCAATGCTTTTAGATGCGGGCTTAAGTGCAGAGATTATTTAAAAGGCTGCATAAAATTTAACTGAATTGTGAGCGTTATGCAGTTAAATTTAAGAACAACCTTTTAAATTATTTAATTTTTAAAATGTTGTTGGGCAAACAAAGTCGGTAACCGGTAAGTCATTTTTCTTAATCGCTCCAAATCCACCAGCAATATCAATTAAATTATCAAATCCACGAGCTTTTAGAATAGAAGCTGCAATAACAGAACGGTAACCGCCTGCACAATGTACATAATACGTTTTGTCTTTATTGATTGCACTCATATTATCGTTAATATAATCTAACGCAAAATGTTGTACATGATCCCCTTTTAAGTGTTCAGATTTATATTCACCATCTTTTCTAACATCTAATACATTAATAGGTTTGTTGTTATAATCCTTAGAAAATTCATCTACAGATATAGATTTTATAGTTTCAATATCTTTTCCAGATTTTTTCCATGCCTCCATTCCGCCTTCTAAATATCCTAATGTATTATCGTATCCAACACGCGATAAACGTGTTACAGTTTCTTCCTCCCTCCCTTTAGGAGTAACCAAGAGTATAGGTTGTTTTAAATCGGTTATTAAAACGCCAACCCATGGGGCAAATCCACCGTTTAACCCAATAAAAATGGAGTTTGGGATATGTGCTTTAACAAATTCTTTTTCCGTCCTAACATCTAAAACTAAAGCGTTTTCATGATTTGCTATGTTTTCAAACTGTTCTGGACTTAATGGCGTGTCTCCTTTTTTTAAAACATTTTCAAACGAATCATAACCAGACTTGTTCATCATGGCATTTTTTGCAAAATATTGAGGTGCTGGTGAAATACCATCTAACACTTCTTTTACAAATTCGGCTTTGGTCATGTCTGCTCGTAACGCATAGTTAGTTTTCTTTTGATCTCCTAAAACGCCAACGGTTTCTTTACTTAAGTTTTTACCGCAAGCCGAACCTGCTCCATGGGCAGGATAAACAATAACATCGTCTGGAAGGGGCATTATTTTTTCTCGTAAAGAGTCGTATAACATGGCTGCTAAATCTTCTTTGGTTAAATCAGATTTAATTGCTAAATCAGGCCTTCCTACATCGCCTAAAAATAATGTGTCTCCAGAAAAAATGGCGTGTTCTTTTCCGTTTTCATCAATGAGTAAAAATGTAGAGGATTCTAAGGTGTGGCCAGGGGTGTGTAGTACTTTAATAATAACATCGCCTAATTTAAACTCTTCATTATCTTTTGCTGAATGAATATCGTAGTCAGTTTCGGCACCTGGACCATAAATAATTTTAGCACCTGTTTTTTTAGCTAAATCGACATGACCAGAAACAAAATCGGCATGAAAATGCGTTTCAAAAATATATTTGATTTTGGCGTGTTCTTTGTTCGCTTTATCAACATACTGTTGGGTTTCGCGTAATGGATCGATAATAGCTACTTCCCCATTCGATTCTATATAATATGCTCCTTGAGCTAAACAACCTGTATATATTTGTTCTATTTGCATTGTAAATACTGTTTTATATTTCCTATAAAAAGGAAATCTATTCAATTACTTATTCTACTTTACTAAATTACAAAACCTTAAACTAATGGTTTGTAATATCTATTACGATTAATACTATATTAACTCTTTAAAAATGATATAAACTGCCATAATAATAACGAAAAATCCAAAACTCTTTTTTAGTTTTTTACCGCTAATAAATTTAGAAAGGAATATACCTATTAAAATCCCTATAATTGAAATTATGGTAAAGGTTAGTAGGAATACCCATTCTATATCCAAAGTTTGTACATCTCCTGTAAAACCAATTAAGGAATTAATTGTAATAATTATTAATGAGGTTCCTACCGCTTTTTTCATGGGAATGTTTGCCCATATAACTAGAGCAGGAACGTATAAAAAACCACCACCAGCACCTACAACACCTGTTATAGTTCCAATAATTATAGCTTGTATAAATGTTTTGTAATAAGGTTGAGGATGTAATGATATGATTTTTTCTTTGCCTTTCTTTATCATGGAAAAGGAGGCTAACAACATTATAAAGGCGAAGAAAATCATAATCCCCATACCCTTTGATAGCTGGAAGTTATCCGATGAAAATAAAATTTCTGGAATTCCAGGAACTAAAAAACGTCTTGATAAATATACGGCTACAAAAGAAGGGAATGAGAAGGCTACCCCTGTTTTAATATCTACTAGTCCTTTTTTGTATTTTTGATATGTACCTACCATGGAGGTAATGCCAACTACAAAAAGAGAATAGGCCGTTGCTACTATGGGGTTATAACCTAAAAGATAAACCAACAGGGGTACTGTTAGTATAGAACCACCTCCGCCAATAAGTCCTAAAACTAAACCAACAACAAGTGCGCCTACGTAACCTAAGGTTTCGGTTGTACTCATTTAATGAGGAAGTTTGTTTTGTAAAAGGCCGTAAAGAAATGTGCCTAAAATGGCGGCGGCAATTACAATAAGCATACTCCAAACACCGGTGCCTAAAAGAATATACATGGGGCCAGGACAGGCTCCAATTAATGCCCAACCTAAGCCAAAAATAGTACCTCCCATAATGTATCGTACTAGTCCCTTTTCTTTTTTAGGAACAAAAATATCTGCGCCTTTTATACTTTTTATATAACCTTTTTTTGCTATTTGTAAAAATAGAATACCTGATGCAATGGCTGTACCTATAATACCATACATGTGAAATGATTGAAACCTAAACATTTCGTAAATGCGAAACCAAGAAACGGCTTCTGATTTTACCAATACTATTCCGAAAAATATCCCGACTAAAAGAAATTTTAAAATTTTCATTTATTATTATTATTTATTTGAAAAAGTTGTTGAATGTAACTTGCTAATAATGTTATTGAAATGATTTGATTTTACTGCAACTCATTTCTTAGTATTAAAAGATTAAGGGTAATATAAAATTGGTCATAATTAATCCACCAATAAAAAAGCCTATTACAGCAATTAACGATGGTTTTTGTAAACTGCTTAAGCCTGTAATGGCATGACCAGAAGTACACCCGTTACCGTAACGGGTGCCAAAGCCAACTAAAATGCCTCCAACAATTAAAAGAATTAAGGTTTTAGGTGATGATATTGCGCTTAAACTAAACATTTCGTTAGGGAGTAAGGTGGCTCCTGGGTTTTGGAACCCCATGTCTTTAAGTTCTGAAATGGTTGTTGGGTTTAATTGTGTTGAACTATCATTGGATAGAAATTTAACAGCTATAAAACCACCAATAATGGCACCGAGTACTACGGTTAAATTCCATAATTGACTTTTCCAATTGAATTTAAAATAGTCTGAAAATTTATCTGCTCCTGCTATTGAGCACATAGTGCGTAAGTTTGACGACATACCAAATGTTTTGCCAAAGTAGAGTAATAATGCCATAACAAGGGCAATCAGTGGACCTGAAACATACCACGGCCAAGGGTTTAAAATATATTGCATACCTGATAATTTAATGCAAATTTACAAGGAAGTTTGCTTTTTTATGTAATAAAAGTTACTTAATGATGCCTAATTGGTTAGTTTTGAGTCAGATACTTTTTGTGGTTTTCCTTTTGCAAGTGATTTTATGGTAGACAGCATATAGCTGTTCTAGGGATTGGGATGGAAAGCCCACAGCCCGATGAAGACGGAAGGTGGTTATTTAGCCTTTCGACTTTGTTTAATACATACTCCAATCCCCACCATCTTTTGTTAGCACCGACACGAATTAAATAACAACTATTTTATTTCGGCCTAGTCTTATTTTGTTTTCGTTTTCTAATTTTTTTAGTAGTCTTGAAATAACAACCCGAGAACTGTTTAAATCTTCAGCAATTTCTTGATGCTTTATAGAAATTGTTTTCGATTCATCGACCATGGCTAAATTTTTAAGGTATTTATAAAGGCGCTCGTCCATTTTTAGGAAGGCAAGACTGTCTATAGCTTCTAGCATTTCGTCGAAACGGATTTGATAGCTTTGTAGTATGAAATTTCTCCAACTTTCGTTATTGTGAAACCACTTTTGCATGTTTTGAACCGGTACAAGGATAAGCGTGGAATCTTTTTCGGCTACCGCTCTAATTTTACTTTTTGTGGTGCCTAAACAACAGGTTAGCGACATAGTACAGGTATCTCCAGCTTCTAGGAAATAAATAAGTAACTCGTTGCCCTCGTTATCTTCTCTAATAATTTTAATATCGCCTGTTAATAATAAAGGGATGTAATTCAGGGTTTGATTGATATCAATAATAATATCATCTTTTTTGAATTTTTTTAATATTCCTTTTTCAGAAATCTCTGAAATTAAATCGTTATCTAGTGTATGAGAAAATTTTTGTTCTAGTAAATTCTTAGTCATACCCAAAAATAATAATTATAACTTTGATATCTCAGGTTTTAACCATTCTAACTCTATTTTAATTAAAAAAAAGAGCCTTTTGTTTAACAAGAAGAACAACTGTCATCTTCTTTCTTTACGCCTAACTTAACCAATATCGTTTCTAACAAACACCATTTGGTAAAGGCAGATTGAATTAGGTTTACACCAATAAATACAGTAAACCACATCCAATTAGGGTTTACATAAACTGTAAGTACCACACTTAGTAATACCATGGTGCCCACAATAACTCGAAAATATGTATTTAACATTTTGATTCTTTTTTAAGTTTATATAAATTTTTCAATAGGAACCACAACCGCTTTTAAAGGATTATTGGTTTCTAATTTTGCGTTAAATTCTTTTATTAAACCAAATAACGTATCTATATTTTCGGATTCGGTAAACGAGAAAAACAAACGCGATTCATTCCCAAAAACATCACCAGGAAACCAACTAGTAGCCATGGCTATGGATGAACCATTTTTAAAACCATCAATATCAGAACTACTAAAATTGTGAATATTGGCATTTTTAAAAAGCTTTAAAACCGCTTTTTGAAATTCTTCTACCGCTGTAACTATTACTAATTTCATGATTTCTATTTTTAAATTTTCTTCGGATAGACTGATTTGGAAGCATAAAAACTCTATTTATAATTCTTCTTCTCTATCATATAATACACTAACGGAACAACTAATAATGTTAACACTGTAGATACAATAGTTCCTCCCATTAATGAGATGGCTAATCCTTGAAAAATAGGATCAAATAGTATTACAAATGCCCCAATCACAACCGTTCCTGCTGTTAACAAAATAGGTGTTGTACGCACTGCTCCTGCTTCAATAGCAGCTTGTTTAAGTGGCACGCCTTCTGCTGTTCGTAAATTGATAAAATCAATTAATAATACCGAGTTTCGCACCATGATTCCAGCTAAAGCTATCATACCAATAAATGACGTTGCTGTAAAGAATGCTCCCATAATCCAGTGCCCAAGAATAATTCCTATTAAAGATAATGGTATAGCCACCATCATAACAATTGGTGCTTTAAAGTTTTGAAACCATCCTACAATTAAGATATAAATAAGAATAATTGCGCCTAAAAAGGCTATTCCTAAATCTCTAAAAACTTCTAAGGTAATTTGCCATTCTCCATCCCATTTTACAGTATAATCATCTTCAAATTCTGGTTGACCTAAATACATTTCATTAATAGTATAGCCTTTAGGTAATGGTATTTCTTTTAATTTTTCTTCCATTCCTAAAATGGCATAGGCAGGACTTTCTAATGCGCCAGCCATATCTGCCATAACATAAACCACACGTTTTTGATTTTTACGGTAAATACTTTTTGCTGCAATTGTTTCAGTAATCGTTACCAAATCTGCAATTGGCACCATATTACCTTGTTTTGATTTTACTTTTAATTGTGAAATATCAGTAATAGTCGATTTTTCCTTTTCATCTAAAGCCAATACCAAACCAACTTGGTTTACAGCATCTTCATCATACAAATTAGTAATGGCTCGGTTAGAAAGTGCCATATGCATCGTGTAGGCAATTTGCTGTGGAGCAACACCATATAACATGGCTTTTTCCTTATTGATATCGAATTGGTATTCGGTTTGATCATCTTCTACCATCCAATCGATATCTACCACATCTGCTGTGTTCTTTAATATCTCTTGCACGCTATTAGCAATCCTAATTTGCTCGTTATAATCTGGACCATATACTTCTGCTACAATAGTGGACAATACCGGAGGTCCTGGTGGTACTTCTACCAACTTGATGTTTGCATTATACTTAGCAGCAATGCTTTGAATATCTGGACGCAACAATTTAGCAATATCATGACTTTGCGCAGAGCGATCTTCTTTATCTAATAAATTCACTTGAATATCTGCCATATTAGATCCTCCTCGTAAATCATAATGACGTACCAATCCGTTAAATGTAATTGGTGCAGATGTACCAACGTAGTTTTGATAATTAACCACCTCTGGACGAGTCGATAAATATTGCGATACTTCTTGAGCCACAACACCTGTACGTTCTAGCGTTGTGCCTTCTGGCATATCAATTACAACTTGAAATTCGTTCTTATTATCGAAAGGCAACATTTTTACAGCCACCGAATTGGTATAAAACAACACCATTGTTCCCATGAGAATTACAAAAGTTCCTCCTAAAAACAACCATCGTTTCGCTTTACTTTCTAAAAGAGGTCTTTCAAACTTGTTATAAACTCTATAAATAAGCGTGTCTTCGACTGCTTTTTCTGGTTTCTCTTCTACTCCTTTCCCGCCTGCCGGACGGGCAGGTTTATCTTTTTCTCTTAAAAAAATATACCCTAAATATGGTGTAATAGTTAATGCAACAAATAGAGATAAAATCATAGCTATAGAAGCTCCTATTGGCATTGGCGCCATATAAGGTCCCATTAATCCAGAAACAAAAGCCATAGGTAAAACAGATGCTATCACAGTAAATGTTGCCAAAATAGTAGGATTCCCAACTTCATTTATCGCATACAAAGCTGCTTGTTTAAATGGCAAACGTTTCATTTTAAAATGCCTGTGCATGTTTTCGGCAATAATAATCGAGTCATCTACTACAATTCCGGTTACAAATACCAACGCAAATAAGGTAATTCGGTTGAGTGTGTAATCCATCATATAATAGCTCAACAACGTTAAAGCAAAGGTAATTGGTACCGATAAAAACACGACCAATCCACCACGCCAACCCATTGCTAGCATAACAACAAGCGTTACTGCAAATATAGAACCGATAAGGTGCCACAGTAATTCTGATACTTTATGAGACGCTGTTTCTCCGTAGTTTCTCGTAATTTCTACATGTACATCATCTGGAATTAAAGTGGTACGTAAATGATCTACTTTATCTATAATTACTTCTGCTATTTTCATAGCATCAGCACCTTTTCTTTTAGCAACAGAAATAGTAACTGCTGGATATTCCGATTTGTACTCAGCAGATTTTACACTACCTTTTCCAAAACCTAAACTCACGTAGTTTTGTGGGACTTCTGGACCATCAATAATTTTAGCTACTTGTTTTAAATAAATAGGTTGGTTTTGCTGTACACCAACAACTAAATTTTCAACATCTGTTACAGACGCTAAAAAGGTACCTGTATTTACTAAAAACTCGGTATCACTTTTATCAAAACTTCCAGCACTTAATTGGCTATTATTGGCTTTAATCATTTCAGAAACCGACAAGAAATCTAAACCGCTAGCAGCTAATTTATCTTTATCTAAAACCACACGTAATTGACGATCTCTTCCTCCTATTTTATGCGTAATAGCAACGTCGTTTACCTTTTTAATTTCGGCTTCTAACTCTTGTGCCATTTGGCTTAATTGGTAGTCGTTGTAGTTTTCACTCCACAGCGTTAACCCTAACATTGGCACATCATCAATAGCACGTGTTTTTACTAACGGAAACGTCACACCTGCAGGCATTTGGTCCATGTGCTTATTAATTTCGTTGTATAATTTCACAAAAGAACGTTCAATATCTTCGCCAACATAAAACTGCACGATGACCATACCTTGCTCTTTCATAGACGTAGAATACACATATTCCACACCTTTAATATTCGAAATTAATTGCTCTAAAGGCTTAATCACACGCGACTCCACTTCGGTAGGACTTGCTCCAGGATAACCTACAAAAATATCTGCCATTGGCACATCGATTTGCGGCTCTTCCTCACGCGGAATTAAAAACGAACTGTACACACCAACCACCATAAATACAATCATTAAAAGCACTGTAAGCTTAGACTGCATAAAGATTTTGGCAATTTTACCTGCGATTCCTTCTTTCATAATAGGCCCCTTTAATTCCCCCAAAGGGGGAAAAACTGAACGGGTAAATTTTAATTAATACTTTTTTTTTAGTTTGATTCCGTATTGGCTTCCTTCCCTTTGAGAAGGACTGAGGATGGGCTTATTTTAGCACCATTAAAGAGTTTTCCTTCGGCAGAAACAATGTAAGCTTCGTCTGCATTTAAACCAGATAAGACTTCCACTTGATCCCCAAAAGTTCTACCCAAACGCAACCAACGTAATAACGCTGTATTGCTTTGGCTTACGGTATACACACCAGATAATTGTCCGTTGGTTACAATAGCATCTGTTGGAATTAAAACCATAGATGTGGTTGTTTTTCGTTCCACCGGAAATTGTACTGTAGTAAACATGCCTGATAAAATATTGGCTTCGGTTTTATCTAAATCTATTTTCACTAGGTATTGTCCACCTGTGTTTTTAGCAGATGTACTCACTTCTGTTACTTTTCCATTTAAAGTTTTATTAATAGATTTCACCAATACATCTACAATGCTTCCTGTTTTAATTTTAGAAATTTCTGTTTCTGGTACCATTGCCATCACTTCAAAACTTCCAGGCGTTTCCATACTTATTAATACTACTCCAGGATTTGCCATATTTCCAGCTTCCACATTTTTACTAGTAATTGTTCCACTAAAAGGAGCAGTTATATTACTGTAGGCAAATTGTGCGTTGATTTCGTTTTTCATTTGTTTAGCAGACTCTAAACGCGCTTTTGCCATTTCAAAATTAGCAGTCATATCATCCATTTCTTTTTGTGATGCGCTATTATCTGCAAATAAGTTTTTAAAACGATTATAATCTTTTTGTGCATTATTAAAAGCAGCTGTTGCTTCGGTAATACCAGCATTCACCTGTGCTTTTTTAGCTTGTAAATCACTATTATTTATGGAGACTAGTAATTGCCCTTTACGTACTTTATCACCAACGTTTACATGTACTTTATTTACATAACCCATCATTCTCGTGCTTAAATCTGCACTTTTAGTGGCTTGTATTTTTCCGCTTACAGATAAAAAAGGACTATTCCTATTAGCGGTTACTGGACTAGTTTTTACGCTAATTGCAGGCGAATTATCTACCACTGTTTTTTTGTCTTCACTTCCACAACTTACTACTAATAGCGCTACAAATAGTGTTAGGATTGCATATATTTTTTTCATGGTTATTATTTTTTATTTAAGACACTTAGACAAGCTTAGTGTGAAACTATTTATACATTTAGACTCTAAAAATCAAAGCTCTTTCTTGGTTCTAATGCTCTTATTTCTCTTTTATTCTTTAGTTAAAAATTGTAAGTATGCTTGTGCATAATTGTATTCAAAAATGGTTTGAAAGTATTCCAATTGCTTTTGCGCATATTGTGTTTCAGCCATTAATAAATCGGAAGTTTTTTCTAGGCCTTCTTTAAATCTATTGGTTCTAATTCGTAAAGATTCTTCCGATTGTTTTAAAGCTAAAGTGTTTAGTTTTAACTTATTTGCGGCATCTAAAAAAGCACGTTTGGCTTTGTTTAATTCTAAATTACTTTGTGATACATATTGTTGGAATTCTAGTTTTGATTTTTCAAATTCTGCTTTACTTTTTTGCGCTTTTCCAAAACGTTTAGAGCCTTGAAATATATCCCAACTTAATTGTGCTCCAAACAAATACCCATTAGCATCGCCTTGAAAAACTTGATTATCATATAACTCATAACTACCAAAAGCATTTAATCTTGGTAAAAACGCCATTTTATCGGCTTTATTTATAGCTTTATAGGCAATAGATGCTAATTGCATAGCTTTAATATCTGAACGATTTTCTGAAACCTTTATGTCTTCCACCTTAAAAGTTGTAACCATTAATTCATCAGTTGGTGTGTAAATTACATAGGTTTCATCATTCATTAAAAAAGACAAGTAGTTGGATGCGTTTTGCACATTACTTTTAGCGGTTTGCAGCTGGTTTTGAACTTCAGTAACGCGTACTTCAATATTCAAAACATCTGCGTGTTGTAAATAGCCTTGCCTAAATCTATTATCTGCTAATTTTTTATTTGCATTTGTAGCTTCTAATGCTTTTTCTAAAACAGCAACCGCTTTATAAGCCAATTGTAATTGCATATAAGCTTTCTTTACTTCAAAAGCCAAATAATCTTGTGTCCGTGTTGATTTTAAAGACATGGCATCCATTTTAGATTTAGCGGCCTTACGTTGGTAAATACCATCTAAGTTTACTAATGGTTGTTGAAATTCAAACTTTGTTGCATAATTTTCAATTTGCGAAGGGGCATTTAATAATGCAGGACTAAAATCATTTTGGGTTAAAATTTCCTGGTTCAATTTAGAACCAAAGGCCATTAAAGGGTTCGTAGTTGCAATTCCTGTATGACTTGCTGAAATATTTGGTAAAAACACAGCGTTAGTTTGACGGTAATCTGCTCTAGCTTGCTTAAATTTTTCTTCAGAAATTTTAATGTTTATATTGTTTTCCGAAACTCTTGAGAGTATCTCCGATTTCGTAATTGGCAATACTTCTTGGGCCTTCATACTAAAACCTAAAACTAAAAGTACTATGGGGATATAAATATATTTTTTCATCAATAATTTAATTGTCATACAAATGTACAAGGGATGAACTCTAGTCTAAGTAACATTAGTTACCCATCAAAAAAGATGATAATATTAAAGATTGTTGTGTGTTCTACTTTGCTTAACTTATTTTTACCAACCATATGGATTCACTAACACAAATAGTATTAGGAGCAGCTGTAGGAGAAGCTGTTTTGGGTAAAAAAGTGGGCAACAAAGCGATGCTTTATGGTGCTATTGCAGGAACTATTCCTGATTTTGATGTATTTGCTTCTCACTTTACAGATACCGTTTCAGCACTTGCCATACATCGTGGGTTTACTCATTCTATTGTGTTTTCTGTGCTTTTTGCCCCTCTTTTTGGATGGCTGGTATCACGATACGAAACCTATAAAAAATTTAAGGACTGGTCGTGGTTATTCTTTTGGTCATTTGTAACACACCCAATTTTAGATGCACATACCACTTGGGGCACTCAATTGTTTTGGCCTTTAGACATGCGATTAGCTTTTAAAACCATATTTGTTATCGATCCTTTGTACACCATCCCTTTTTTGGTGTTTCTAATATTGGCTATGCGACAAAAACGCACCACAGCAAAACGTCGTTTTTATAATAAAATGGGGTTAATAATTAGCACATCTTATTTAGCGATAACCCTACTTTTAAAGTGGGTTGCATACATTAAATTTGAATCTGATTTAGCAATACAAGATATAGCATATTTAGATATGGATACTAGGCCTTCACCCTTAAACACCATTCTCTGGAGTGCCAATGTAGAAACCGAAAGCGCTTATTTATTAGGACATTATTCGTTTTTTGATTCACAACCAATTAGCTTTGAAAGCTACCCTAAGGATCATTATTTGTTAGGCGATTTGGTTAAAAATGAAAAAGTGAACCGAATGATTGCCATTTCGGAAGGTTGGTATACAATTACTAAAAATAATGATTCACTTTATTTTAATGATTTGCGATTTGGATTGTTAGGTTTAGAGCCGAAATCGGATAATTTTGTTTTTAAGTATAGGATAGATGTAGACAAGTTTGGTGATGTTAAATTTATAGAAATGCCTAAAAATAATAGGGATGCTAAACAATTGTTATCCGATTTATGGACACGCATAAAAGGAAATTAACCTTTTGAGTTGTTTATTTTAAGTACTATTAGTTTTAGGATTAAAAGTCCTAAAAGACCTCCTAGAAATGAGACTACACAATTGGTAATAAATAATCCAAAGTGGAAATTTTCATTGTGCATTATGGACCAAGGGTCAAAACCTAATCTTCCAAACGATTTAATTAAAAAAACACTGCCAAAAACCCCTATTATAGTGTTGCCTATAGGACCAAAGGAATACTTTTTTAAAATAAAACCTAAACTATTAGCCCCTAATATTCCAAAACAAATACTAATTAATGAAATTAAAGTCCCTGTCATTATAGTAAGTTTTACTAATGTCCATAATCCATTTTATCCACCTTCCCGCTCATTAATCTTTTTTGAATTATCATGTAAACAAAAAGAAGGGTAAAACCAATGATTCCCCAAATCATTGCAACCGACAAACTATATTCAGATGCAGCTGTATTGTAAATGGTTAAATGCTCATGAGTTCCATTGATAGAGGGTAATATTACCGGAAATAAAGACGCTAAAGACGATGTTATTCCACCTATTATTAATAAAGATGATAATACAAAAGCATGACTATCTTTTTTAATTTTTTTTATAAAAAATAATCCTATTAATCCAGTTAAATAAATAATAGGAAAAACAATTAAGTAGGGCCTATGAATAAAATTATCTAAAGAATTAGGATTAACCATTTGCCACACATATAAAGAGAAGGCTGTAAGGATAGTAAGTACAATATTCAATTTAAAAATGACGTTTTTTAGCTTTAAATTTATTGATGAATTTGTTTTTAAAACCACCCAATTAGCTCCATGAATGGCTAATGTTACCACTGCTATTAACCCTATAATAATTGTAAACCAATCAATAACTCCAGGATGCTCAGTTAATGGGCTAAAACTGCTATCCCATAAGGGTAAGAAAAAATAATGACCTTCATGGGCAGAGACTCCGTTTTCTACACTGCCTAAATTTACTCCTCTCACGATATTACCTAAAGCGATACCAAAAAATAGGGCTAATAATAGGCTGGAAACTCCAAAGGATTTATCCCAAATGTCTTTCCACATTTGATATTTGAATTGCCCTCTAAATTCTAAACCAATGGCTCTAAAAATAATTAACCATAAAACGATAATTAAGGGTAAATAAAAACCACTAAAAACGGAGGCGTAAAATGTGGGGAATGCCATAAAGAGCATCCCACCAGCAGCAACTAACCAAACCTCATTGGAATCCCAAAATAAACCCGCAGATTTTGTAATAACCTTTTTATCTTCTTCCTTTTTAGCAAAAAATAAATGAATGATTCCTGCTCCAAAATCATAGCCGTCTAAAATAAAAAAAACAGTTAAAACAATTCCTATTGCTATGTACCAAAATATTTCCATAATTAATGTGTTTTAGGTGTTGGGCCTTCGTTAATAGTTTTGCCTACTAATACTAAAAATAATAAACCTAATAGCATATATAAAGCAACAAAGCCAAGTAAAGTAAATAATGTGTTACCTGATGATACTGTTGGAGAAATACCTTCGCTAGTTTTTAATACCCCATAAACTAGGTAAGGCTGTCTTCCTAATTCTGCAGTGTACCAACCTGTTAGGTTTGCTATATAGGGAAATGGAACTAAAAACATTATGGTCCATAACAAGGGTTTTAAATCGTATAATTTTTTTTGCCATAAAAAGAAAAGCGCTAATGCCATAACACCTATAAAAATGGTGCCTAAGCCTACCATTATATGATATGAATAGTAAAGGGCAGGAATATTACTTGGTAATTCTTTTTCAATAAATTGATCCATTCCTGGAATTTGTTTATTCCAATCTTGATGGGTTAAAAAACTTAGTATGTTTGGTACAGCAATTTTATTATCTAGTTTTTTATCTACCATATTTGGTTGCCCAATAAGCACAATTTCAGCTCCCGCTTCTTCGGTTTCAAAAATGCCTTCCATAGCAGCAAAAGCTGCTGGTTGATATTCTGCAACGTTTTTAGCATTCCAATCTCCTGTAGGGAAAGCAACTAATACACTAGATACCAAACCAAAAATTATACCTGTTTTTAAAAATAGTTTCCCGTATTCGGTTTGCTTATTTCTTAACACGTAAAATGCACCTATACTAGCAATAACAAAAGAAGATGTTACTACAGACGCTAATTGGTTATGCAAAAAAGCTGGTAAAAGCCAAGGGTTAGTAAAAAGATCGCCAAAATTATTAAGAACAAATTTTCCGTTTTCTAATATTTCATAGCCTACAGGGTGTTGCATCCAAGCGTTTGTAGCCAAAATAAACCAACCACTTGCCCAAGAGCCTAAAAAGACTAAAAAGCCAGTTAGGAAATGTAGTTTTTGTCCCATGAGTTTTTCACCGAAAATAAAGAGTGCTAAAAAAGAAGATTCTAAAAAGAATGAAAACATGCCCTCCATGGCTAAAGTTTGACCAATGATACTGCCTGTCAATTCTGAAAACTTTGCCCAATTGGTGCCAAATTGAAATTCCATAGGAATACCTGTTACTACTCCCATTGTAAAATTAACAGCAAAAATTTTCATTAAAAATTTTGCAGCATTATTAAATTTTTCAATTTTTGATAGTAAATATTTACCTTTAAGAAAGACTATCAATAAAGATAATCCCATGGTTAATTGCGGAAATATATAATGAAATGTGATAGTAAATGCAAACTGTAATCTATCGTAAAAGAGCATATCCTCCATAGCCTAAAATTTTGAGCATAAAAATACAACACAGATCTTTAAAATGGCGCTGTTTTACTATAAAAAGCAACACGATTTAGCATGCTTTTAAATTAAATTGTTTTTTGAAAATTATTATTAAATAGAATCGTAAAAAACTAATTAAATTATGTTTTGATAGACTAAAAGATAAAAAAAAACGGGCATAAAAAAAGGAGTGCATTTTTAATGTACTCCTTAATAAAGTAAAATGAATATGTTTTTAGTTCTCCTTAGGGGTATCATTATCTTTTTTTTTGCCTCCCATCATAAAGTTTATCAAAATTCCAACTAAGATTAGGCAAACTAGCCCGAAAATAGCGATCATTATAACACCGATACTCCAGCTGTATAAGGCTATGTTTTGAGATATCATATAAAAAATGTTTTGTTATTTTAAACAGATGTAAATATATCAACAGTTGTTTTTATTAAATATGATTTTTATCAGTATACATGTATTTATAAACTTAAGTTTATTAGCGTTTGCCAAAACTTATTTTCTAGTATACCTAATATTCAAAAAAGAGCTGTTTTTTTATTAGTATTAATAGTTTTAAGATGTTGTTGCGTAGCATTTTCTTGATTTTGATTGCTCTAAATACCTTGTTTTATTACATAATTACAACTAAAAAATAAAAGTAGCTAGAAGTAGAGTAAGAATTAGATTTTTCTTCTTCACCTTTCTTGTAAAGTTAAGTGGTGCATTATTAGGGGATTATATGCTCGTTTTTGTAATTGTTGTAAGGGGTGTAAAAAGCGGTTTTTAAATTTTATTTAAATTGAAAGAAAAAATTTGGTAGTTTTTTATAAAAAAATGTATATTTGCACCCACAAAAAAGGCCTCGTGGCGCAACTGAATAGCGCACTTGATTACGGCTCAAGAGGTTACTGGTTTGAATCCAGTCGAGGTCACAAAAAGCTTTCAATTTATTGAAAGCTTTTTTTTTGTTTACTATGTTTCCAATATAATATTTTTATCAGCCTTAATAGAGAAAAGGCGTCATTTCTACCTATATCTCATTATGCTATTCGATTTTTTATATTGTATTAGATTACAATTTTAATTCGTCATACCTATTTTTACAGTTTGGTAATTAAATATTTTGAAAGTTGCTTTTGCATAACACGTTCACAAAACCGGTAGCGGTTTTAAAGCGTTTTAAACATAGCCAAAATAATCGCTAATACCGCTTAGTATGCTTTGCACAGCATAAGATGCCAAAATTAATCCCATAATTTTACTAATTACAGTAATACCATAACTACCAATGCGTTTTTGTAAATGGTTGGCTGTTAGTAAGATTAAGCAGGTAATGCCTGTAACAAATAGAACAAGTAGTGTTGTTGTGGTTTGTTGTTGGAAAGTTTTTATATGATTATCCGTTAGTAAAACCACTGCCATAATTGCACCTGGAGAAGCTATTGAAGGAATGGCAATTGGGAAAATGGTAACGTGTTTATAATCGGTAATCTGGCTTTTTTCTTCCTCCGGTTTTCCATCCCCAAATATCATGGTTAATGCAAAAAGAAATAGAATAACCCCACCAGAAATTTGAAAAGCATCTAATGAAACGGCCATACCCTCTAATATTAATTGTCCAATAACAATAAAAAATAACAGAATAAAAAAAGCGATTATTGATGCTCGAATAGCAATTTTCTTTTTGTGTTTTAAATCGAAATCCTTGGTGGCTTCTAGGTATACCGGGATGCTACCAATAGGGTCGATAACTGCAAAAATAAAAAATACAGTAGTTAAAACTTCACTCATAATTATTGTATACGTTTTGCCTGTGTTGTAAATGATAAGCCTTGTTGTCCCTTGGTAGAATTCATAATACCTTCAAACAGAGGTTCTGGACAGTTTTTAGGCGTTTGCCATTCAAATATAAAATTTGATCCTGTACCTCCCGTAACATCTTTTTCTCCAATTATAATTTCGGTAGTTTCCATGGGCCCTAAATAAATAGGATCTTTAAAATACGTTTTTACAGGTTTGCCATGAGAATCGTAGTAATTTGCTTTTAAAAGGTAAATAGTGTCTAAATCGCTTGTGTTTCTTAGGCTAACCATAACCGTTAAATTATGGGTGACATGCTCAGACACACTATAAATTTGTGAATATATTGATAAATAAGATTTTCCAAATATTAGAGAATCTGTTGCCTTTATGTTTGCCTTTCGTTTCGACCAATTTTCATGGTGCAGCGAACTAACCTCCTTTGTTTCATTACAATTAAAAAGAAGAAGTAATAGGGCTATTGAAAAATATTTTAGTTTCATTTTATATGCGATTTTATTCAAATGCTGTATTACAAAGATAACACACCCTGCCTAGAAACGTTTATGCAAGTGACATGAAAATACCATTTTTTCTGATATTTTGAAGGGAATTAAACTTTAAAATTGGGAATGATTATCAAATTAAATTAAAAGCGTAATCTATTTTAGGATATGACAAATATCATAGTTGATTAATTGAAGATGCAATAATTTTATCGTGTTGAAATTAGTATGGCTTAATGAAGTAAAAAGCCATCTGTTAATATTAAATGTTATGGAAGTTAAAAAAAATCCTAACCTAGAAATAGGACGAAATAGCAGCATTTATTTTGCTATTGGACTAAATTTAATGTTGTTTTTATCATGGCAAGCTTTAGAATATAGAACTTATGATAAAGAAGAAGTGGATATCGAAATTGTAGAGATGGAAGGTGAAATTGAAGAAGAAATTCCAATTGTTACCATGAATACACCGCCGCCGCCGCCGCCGCCACCGCCTGCTGCCATTAGCGAATCGGTTGAGATTGTTGATGATGCGGTTGAAATTGAAGAAACAATCATAGAGAGTACAGAAGTTGATCAATCCGATGCTATTGAAGAACGTATTGTAGATGTTGGGGATGTGGTTGTTGATGAAATAGAAGAAGATGTACAGGTTGCCTTCGCTGTTATAGAAGATGTACCGGTATTTCCTGGTTGCGAAGGTTTGTCTAAACAAGCAACTAAGGATTGTTTTCAAAAAAAGATTTTAGCCCATGTTACTAGTAATTTTGAATATCCTCAAGCTGCTTTAGATTTAGGTATTCAAGGCCGAGTATCCGTAATTTTTGTAATAGACAAAACGGGTTATATTACTGGTATTCGATCTAGAGGTCCAGATCAAATTTTGCAAAAAGAAGCCGAACGTATTATAGGGAAATTACCAAAAATGCAACCTGGGAAACAACGTGGTAAACCAGTAAAGGTAGCTTACGCAGTGCCTATATTTTTTAAGTATGATGGAGGTTAATAGATTTTGATGTGAGACTATTTAAATTATAAATAGGCTGTTTGATAATAAATCAAACAGCCTATTTTTTTTGGTTATATATTAGTGCATGTTACAATTCAGTATTAAAAAATTACAATTCGGTAAGTTGTTTTTTTTTAACATATAGTTGTGTTGGATATTTGTTTCATCAAATTTAAGCAATCAATCATGAATCAATTATTTATTATCGCAACCCTATTAATTTCAGAATTAGTTTTTGCACAAACAAATTATGAAATAGGTATGTAAATAGTTTTTGGTTTATAGGAACAAAACCAATTAACCGAAGGCTCAAATTTGTTTGATCATATTGCAAAAGTAGAATCAGATAATTGGTTGCCACCATAATACGTGACTCAAATTAATATCGTGTATAGTTTAGGTATAAGAAATATTATAGTCAAGATACCACGCCATTTTGTAAAGATTTAAATCGCGCCATAGAACTTTTTGCTAACTTTAAACCAGAAACAGCATTGCATTCAAATTGGGAAACGGATAGAGCAAAAATGTTATTGAACGCTTAAGAGAAGTAAAACGTACTAGTTATATACCATCATGATCAAATCAAATAAAAATATCATCATCGCCTTTGTTATTGGGTGCATAATCTTTGCTATAGGTAATTTATTATCTGGTGGTTTTACATTCCAGAATTTTAGTGAGTTTTTTATCAATTTTAGTTTTTATCAGTTGTATTCCTTTGTGTTAGGTTATTCTAATCTGTTTTTTTTCGATTATATGGAGCGTCGCAATTGGAACAAAGACGATACGTTAAAACGTGTTATTGTTGGAATCCTTGGGTCTACCATTATAACCTTAATAGGCCTGTTTGTTTTAAGAGCATCAACAGCTATAATTTACGATGGTATTTCGTTTTCAGAATTTCTAGGAAACGAACATTTTAGGTTTTATCAATTTGGTTTATGGATAACTTTAACGATTGTCATTATTTTTCATGTTATTTATTTTTATAACAAGTATCAGCAAAATAAAATAAAAGAACAAAAAGTTATTGCGGGAACAGCAAGTGCTAAGTTCGATGCTTTAAAAAATCAGTTAGATCCGCATTTTTTGTTCAATAGTTTAAATGTATTAACTAGTTTAATTGAAGAGAACCCTGTTAATGCTCAAAAATTTACAACATCATTATCCAAAGTATATCGTTATGTTTTAGAGCAAAAAAATAAAGAGTTGGTAACCGTAAACGAGGAATTAAAGTTTGCCAAAACCTACATGTCGTTGCTTAAAATGCGGTTTGAAGACAGTATTGTTTTTACCATGCCCGAAACCGCATCAAATCCAGAAAGTAAGGTTGTGCCATTATCGTTACAACTACTTTTAGAAAATGCTGTAAAACACAACACGGTAACTTCTAGTAAACCATTGCACATAAGAATTTACGAATACCAAGGTAATTTGGTTGTCGAAAATAATCTGCAGCCCAAGCAAATAGTAAAAAAGAGTAGTGGCGTTGGGTTAAGTAATATCATGCAACGCTACGGCTTATTAACAAACAAACAAGTAAATATAAATAAAGAAGCAAACCGTTTTGCTGTGTCAATACCTATGCTTACTAAACAAATATCAGTTATGAGAAACAAACCCTCCGCCTCAAAATTAGACGACAGTTACATGCGTGCATTAAATCACGTTGATGAATTAAAGGGCTTTTATTACAGCCTAATATCTTACTGCTTAGTCATTCCGTTTTTAATTTTTATTAATTATCGAATTTATTGGGAGTTTCAATGGTTTTGGTTCCCCATGTTT
This sequence comes from Algibacter sp., assembly GCF_039977455.1. Classification (GTDB taxonomy): domain Bacteria; phylum Bacteroidota; class Bacteroidia; order Flavobacteriales; family Flavobacteriaceae; genus Algibacter_B. Next base: position 67,985 of record NZ_JBDWDG010000007.1, read on the forward strand.
GGTTGGGGTATAGGTTTAGCCATTCAAGCTTTTAGAGTATTTGTAAACGACGGTGCATTTGGTCGTAACTGGGAAAAGCGTAAAATGGAAGAGTACATGCGAAAGGATAAAAACGATTGGGATTAAAAAAAAATGTAGTAATGGAAAACAGATCGGAATACGAAACCAACAAAAAGCAAGAGCAGGCACGCCAGCACATCCAAAACATAAAGGGATTTTACCAGCACCTTGTGGCCTATATTTTATTTACACCTTTTACAATTTTTATAAATTATAAAACCTATTGGGATTATAAATGGTTTTGGTATTCCATTGTCATTTGGGGTATTGGGGTAGCTATTCATGCCCTTCGCGTATTTGTGTTTAAAGATGCCTTAGGCTCAAAATGGGAATCACGCAAAATAGAAGAGCTTATGCGAAAAGAAGAAAACAAATGGGAGTAACAATAACAGAAAAAATAACGTCATGCAAAAATCTAATATAGAACCATACACGATAGACAATTACGACAAAGAGCAAGCCTATTTACGTGCCAAAAAACGAGTAAAAGTGCTTAAAGGCTTCTATTGGCATGCGTTCTGGTACACACTGGTAAATATTTTCTTAATAACCGTGGTAGCTATAAACTCAAATAGTACAGAGTTCTGGCAATTTAGTACCTTTTCAACAGCGTTTTTTTGGGGTATAGGAATTGTTTTTCATGCTATGGGCGTATTTGGTAAAAACCTTTTGTTTAGCAAATCGTGGGAAGAAAAAAAGATTAACCAATATATGGAAAACGAAAACAAACAAAGGAAATAAACTAATTTGGAAGTTACCACAAGGGGCGGGCGTTAGGCAGTCACTTTTTGTATAAGTGCAACAACACAAAAAGAGCTTAAACAAATGCCTTAATCCCTAACGCGGGTTAGTAACTAAATAACAATACGATTTTCTTCTAGAAGGCAAGGCGATGATAGAAGGATTTTAAAAGAAACGAATCCATGCATGTAATAATAATAGAAGACGAAAAACCATCAGCAAGACGCTTACAACGTATGCTTAAGAGTTTAAATTTACAAACTCAAGTTATGCTACATTCAGTCGAAGAGGCTGTTAATTGGTTTCAAAATAATCAGCATCCCGATTTAATATTTTTAGACATTCAATTAAGCGATGGCTTATCCTTCGAGATTTTCGAAGCTATCGAAATAAAATCTGCCATAATTTTTACCACCGCATACGATGAGTACGCTCTACAAGCCTTTAAACTAAACAGTATCGACTATTTGCTAAAACCTATTGACGCCGACGATTTAACATATGCAGTAAATAAATACAAAGAGCGTACACCAAAAAAGCAAGCCGTAACTCTCGATTTTAACGATATTAAAAAATTATTAGTGAATCCACTCGATCGCGAGTACAAAAAACGATTTTCGGTAAAAGTGGGGCAGCACCTAAAACTTATAAATATAGACGATATAGAATGCTTTTATAGCGAAAATAAAGGGACCTATTTACACACCAACGAAGGCAGAAACTACCTTTTAGATAATACCTTAGAGCATTTAGAAAACGAGCTAGAACCTAAAACATTTTTTCGTATTAATCGTAAATTCTTTATAAATATTAATGCCATAAAAGATATGGTAAGTTATACCAATTCGCGATTGCAAATAGAACTAAACTCCTATAACGAGCAGGAGGTTATTGTGGCCAGAGAGCGGGTTAAGGATTTTAAGGCTTGGTTGGAATAGCTCTTTGAGTAAATGCTTGTGTTTCATCTGTTGTGAATTATTAAAAATAATAATATCTAGAATTAAAGGATTTAAATAAGGCAAGGTGGGGACTAATCCTTCCCTAAACCCAAAGACATACATGGCAACAGCCAATGCTTGGGCTATATAAAAAGGAATTCCTATAGCGCGCCTCCAATTTCTAACCCCAAAGATTTTGAGGTGATGCTAAAAGCACCACTAGATCCAATGCGAACATTGGTAGTAATTGAAGATAAACTTAATGCTGTTGTATATGTAATGGCAACCGAAATTAGTAAAATGGACAAAGCACCAACAATACCAGCATTACCAACCACCCATGGTTGGCGAATGTATATGATTACACCAAGTATTGTTAAGGTAGTTGGTGTAAAAACTCCAGCAAGCGTTCCGAAAGTTTTCTTACTCATGTTTCTAATATTATTTTATAAATAGAGAATTCTAATTATTTGTTTAAGCGGTCTTGTCCTGAGATTTGGTTACAGGTTAACATTGTATTTATATACTCTATTTGGTGTTTTATAGTCTAAAGATAAATGTTATATTATTTGCTTGTATAAAATAATTGGTTTTTTTGTAGATCTTTTAATGTGAGCTAATTAAGGGGTGAACTGGTTGGTCAAAGTAGCTAAGTTAACAAAGGAAAATGAGCCAAGGTTTTATTTAAAACAAAAACCACCCTGTTTTTACAAGGTGGCTTTTATTACATCCGCGATTGCGAAATAAGTTATAGTTATATTTTATGAAATGTCCTCGCTTCGAGCGAATAACAAAACAGACTATTTAATCATTTCGTAACTACGTTTAATAAAGTTTGTTAACTCTTCGCCTTTTAATAAGCCTTGAGATAAACGTGCTAAATCTAAACTTTGAGTAATTAAACGATCTTTATCCTCTTTAGCTTCTGTAGCCAAAATATCGCTCACTAATTTAGAGTTTGTATTTACAATAACATTGTACATTTCTGGCATGTTACCAAACATTGTCATACCTCCACCGCCTGTAGCTTGCATTTCTTTCATTCTACGCATAAATTCTGGTTGCGTAATAGTAAAAGGTGTTTCTGTACTATCCATAGCTTCTAGTTGCACTTGAAATTTATCAGAAGGAATAACTTCTTTCAATAACGCATCTAAAGCTTTAGTTTGGTCTTCATCTAATTTAGAAATTGTTGTTTCTTCTTTCTTAATTAAATTATTAACATGATCGCCATCAACACGAGCAAACGTAATGTTTTCTTTAGTGCTTTCTAACTTTTGGATTAAATGCGATACAATTGGAGAATCCAATAATAAAACTTCGTAATCTTTAGCTTTTGCAGACTCGATGTAGCTGTGTTGTGCATCTTTATCTGAAGCATAAAGGATTACTAACTTACCATCCTTATCGGTTTGGTTTGCTTTAATTTTGTTGAATAACTCATCGTAAGTGTAATAGGTTCCATCTACCGTTGGGTATAAGGTGAAGGCTTCAGATTTTTCGAAGAATTTCTCTTCGGAAAGCATTCCGTATTCAATTACAATTTTAATATCATTCCATTTAGCTTCAAAATCTTCACGGTTATTATTAAATAACGATTTTAATTTATCGGCAACTTTTCTAGTTATGTAAGACGAAATCTTTTTTACAGCACCATCGGCTTGTAAATATGAACGCGATACGTTTAATGGAATATCTGGTGAGTCAATAACACCACGAAGCATAGTTAAAAACTCTGGAACAATACCTTCAACATTGTCGGTAACAAATACTTGGTTTTGATACAGTTGAATTTTATCCTTCTGGATTTGCATGTCGTTAGACATTTTTGGGAAGTATAAAATACCAGTTAAGTTAAACGGATAATCAACATTTAAATGAATGTTAAATAACGGCTCTTCCATTTGCATTGGATACAATTCTCTATAGAATCCGCTATAATCTTCATCCTTTAATTCTGCTGGTTGTTTTGTCCAAGCTGGATTTGGGTTGTTTATTATGTTATCAACCGTAATTTGTCTGTGCGGTTCAGTAGTTTCCTTACCGTCTTTATCTTTTGTTGTTTCTGGAGTATGCTCTGGGTCGTTAATTTGCTTTGTTCCAAATTTAATTGAAACTGGCATAAACTTGTTATACTTGTTTAATAACTCAGAAATACGAGACTCTTCTAAAAACTCAGTAGAATCTTCAGCAATATGAAGTATAATTTCGGTACCCCTTTCAGTTTTATCAGAAGCTTCTAAGGTAAACTCTGGCGATCCGTCGCAAGTCCAATGCGCAGCAGGCTCATCTTTATACGATTTTGTAATAATTTCAACCTTTTCTGCAACCATAAACGCAGAGTAGAAACCAAGACCAAAATGTCCAATAATTCCAGAATCTTTAGCCGAATCTTTATACTTGTCTAAAAATTCTTCAGCTCCAGAAAAAGCGACTTGGTTAATGTATTTTTCAACTTCATCAGCTGTCATACCTAAACCTTGATCGATAATATGAAGTTTTTTACCTTCCTTATCAATTTTAACTTCAATAACAGGATTACCATACTCAACTTTAGCATCGCCAATATTGGTTAAATGTTTTAGTTTTAAAGTAGCATCTGTTGCGTTACTAACTAACTCACGTAAAAATATTTCGTGGTCGCTATACAAGAATTTTTTAATGAGTGGGAAGATGTTTTCTACCGATACATTAATGTTTCCTTTTGTCATAATATAATTTATTTGTCATTCCCTCAAGAAGGGAATCTGATTAATTTTAGTTTTAACTTACTTGGATTGTTATAGTCAACAAAAATGCCAATTGACTAAATATGACAAACTGACACTACTTTTACTTGAAAAAAGTAAAATCAGGCAAAGTGTAAATTCTAAATAATATGATTTTTGGAATTTACTTTTTTTGAGATTTTATTTCATTTGGAATTTGATAGTATTATTTTGTACTTTGGTTACTCCATTTAGAAGATTTTCGCTTACGCGGAAATGGAAAAAAGACAATAATATATGTACAACTCAAAAATAACAGGATTAGGTAAATACGTACCAGATAATGTGGTAACAAACCACGATTTATCTAAAATGATGGATACTAACGATGCCTGGATTCAAGAGCGCACTGGTATACAAGAACGCAGATGGATTCCAGAAGGATCGGAGGATACATCGGCAGTTATGGGAGCAAAGGCAGCAAGAATAGCTATTGAGCGCTCGGGCTTAACCAAAGATGATATCGATTTTATAGTCTTTGCAACCCTAAGTCCAGATTATTATTTTCCTGGCTGTGGCGTGCAAATTCAAGATATGTTGGATATGCCTACCGTTGGTGCTCTAGATGTACGGAACCAATGCTCTGGTTTTGTATATGCTATATCTGTAGCCGACCAGTTTATTAAAACCGGCATGTATAAAAACATATTGGTTATAGGTGCCGAATACCATAGCAACGGATTAGATAAAACAACAAGAGGGCGTGGTGTAACCGTTATTTTTGGCGATGGGGCAGGAGCTTGTGTATTGTCTCGCGAAGAAGATAACACCAAAGGTATCCTATCGACTCATTTGCATAGCGAAGGTAAATACGCCGATAAACTAATAGTAGAAGGCCCAAGTATTGCACATTGGGTGCCAGAAATTATAGAAGCGGGCGACGACGATTTATCCTATTTTCCGTATATGGATGGTACCTTTGTTTTTAAACATGCTGTGGTTCGTTTTAGCGAAGTTATTGTAGAAGGTTTAACAAAAAACGGTATGCAAAAGGAAAATATCGATATGTTAATTCCGCATCAAGCCAACCTACGTATTGCGCAGTTTATTCAAAAGAAGTTTGGTTTACGAGACGACCAAGTGTTTAATAACATCATGAAATACGGCAACACAACGGCCGCCTCGGTTATTATAGCACTTACCGAAGCCTGGGAAGAAGGGAAAATTAAAGAAGGTGATAATGTGGTATTAGCAGCCTTTGGCAGTGGGTTTACATGGGCAAGTGCCATTATAAAATGGGCTTAAAATAAACAATTGAGTGCCTGTCTTACAGCAGGTTATCAAAAGGGAGTAGGCTTTATTATGTAATTTTTTTTTAAGCTAAAGCCTGTTTGTAAACTAAGATAAAATCAAAAAACCCGAAACATATAGTTTCGGGTTTTTCTAGCTATTAACCAACTCCATTTAACACTAAAAATGAAGAATTATGTAACGTTAGACGTTACATTTTTTTAAACATTACAAACCTTTTTAATTGTTTGGTTTTATTGTTTTATTTAAAAAAAACTCGAAACAAGTTTCGAGTTTTAATTATATGAATCTTAAATTACGAATTTGTTTTTGTAGATGACTAACTCTAAATAATTACGTTTTCGCTAAAAGGGTTTAGATTGCATATTACACGTTAAACGTAAAAGTATTGTGTGTTATTGTGTTGATAGTCAAATTTTAACAATTTTTTTTGCATTTAAAAATTAACTACAAAAAGATTAAGCCCCCTAATCAAAATGTTTAAGGTGTTTATTTAATAATCACATAAAAACTCTAACAATCAAATAAATTGCAGATTATTAAATAGAATGGTTACATAAAGCCTCCGCCACCAGATTTGGTGTTGTTTTCTCGTTGTTTTCTTTTTAAAGCACTATAGTTGTTTCCTCCAAACCTATATGAAAGCGCTATATTCCAAGTATTGCTTTCCCAATTAAAACCACCAATGTTTGGAAATGGAGTACTGCCTTCAAATTCGAATTTCATCGTGTTAAATATATCGTTGTAATTAAAACTAAATGTTGCTCTGTTATCTTCTAAAAAGTTATATCGCATCCCTGTATTTACCATATACATTGGTTTTCTTGTAAACTGAATACTTTCTTCTTCGCCTCTATACATAGCAAATAAAGAAAAACTTAATTTTTTAGATACTTTAAAATTATTAAAGGCTCTTAAATTCCATATAACCGTTTCAACTTCGTTGTCTTGCCTTAAAATATCATCGACACTTGCATTTTGAATATCATCCGTATCTAAAATTTCTATAATGCCTTGTTGCTTTTGAGAGTATAAATCAAAACTTCCATTTAAGCTCCACCATTTAGTTGGTCGGTAATTTGTGGATAACTCAATACCATATGCCGTAGTATTATCAAAGTTGTCATAAGACAAATTAGAGTTCCCAGATGTTATATTCGTCCTATCGATAAAAACATATCTATTAATATTGTCTTCAATAATTCTGTAAAAAACACCTGCAGTAATACTCCCTTTTTCTAATTGTCTAGTGTAATTTGTTTCCACAGAGTTTGTAAATTGGGGTTGTAATTTAGTGTTTCCAAAAGACGATATACGGGGTGTACTCCATTCTCTAATGGGGTTTACTTGTTGCAAGCCTGGGCGGTCTACACGACGACTAAAACTTAATTGGTAAGAATTCTTTTCAGTTGGATTATAGGTTAGAAATGCGGAAGGGTATATTTGAAAATAATCATTTTCAAAAGGAATAAATTCTGTGCTAGAGTTGTTAAAAGTTTTTAAAGCATCGGCGGTTACAATAACCTGCTCTGCTCTTAATCCAACTTGGTAATTCCACTTTTCTAGGGTTTTTCCATAGGTAAGGTATGCCGAGTATATGTCTCTATTATAATCAAAACCAGTACTTGGAGTGGGGATAATATCGCCTTCGCTAGAAAACGATTGTCCTGTAGACATGTAATCGATATTGGTGTTAAATAGACGGGCTTCAAGGCCTGCTTCAATTTTGGTTTTGTCGGTTATAGGTTTAACATAATCAATGTTTACTGTGGTTTGTTGGCGCTGTGTGTCAACATTATCAACGTAATTAGTGGGGAAATTAAAATTAAAGAAATCGAAGTTGGCAAGTTCGTCATTTTCAAAATCGTTATAATCAATTTCAATATCTAGGGTTTCATTTTCATCTGTAAATTCATGCTTATAGGCTAGATTATATTGACCAGAATTATTGCTAGAAGTGTTGTTAAATAATTGACCTTGTGTAAGCGATGTATAACTTATTATGGCACTTCCGGTATTATTGCCGTTATAGATGTTTTGGTTGGTGAAAAAAGAAATTGTGTTTTTGTCATTCATATAAAAATCAACACCAACTTTGTATAAATGAGATTTACCGTTGTTCTGAAATTTAAAGTTTTGCAAGGAATTGTCATCCAAACGCGAAATCGATCCAAAATTGTCGTTTTTACCAATATTGTTACCGTAATTTCCATAAAAATTGAATTTGCCATGCCTATAATTCATATCTATAGAACTATTGAATTTTGCAAATACCTCATGTGTTAAACCTACATTAAGGTTACCGTTAAATCCAATTTTTGTGTTTTTATGAAGTTTAATATTAATTATACCACTCATGCCTTCCGGATTATATTTGGCTGAAGGATTTGTTATTAATTCAATTTCTTTAATAGATGTAGATGGAATTTGTTTTAAAAGCTGTGCAATGGGCACGTTGCTTAATTTACCATCAACCATAACACGCACATTTTCGTTGCCTCGTAAGCTTATGTTTCCAGACTGTTGATCTATACTAACAGAAGGAATATTATTCATTATATCGCTTGCGCTTGTTCCCGAAGTGGTTAAATCCTTTCCAACAGTTATTACTTTTCGGTCTACCTTTTGTTGTATGGTTGATACCTCGGCTACTACGGTTACAGCGTCTAAACCTTCGGCCGCTTCCTCAAGTAAAATAGTACCCAAATTAACCGTGTAATTGTTTTTACCAATAGTAATATTTTTATTCACAGTTTTATAACCAATATATTGTATGCTAACAATGATATCGCCTTCTGGTACTTGGTTTATTGTAAATGTTCCATCGTCTAAGCTAATCCCTCCTGTAATATTGGTGTTTTTTGTATCTTTAATAATAATATTTACATACGGTAAGGGTTGTTTTAAGGCGGCGTCTAAAACAGTACCTAATACCGTTCCGGTTTTATCGATTTTAGGGTCTGCTGTTTTGGCATGTGCTATGGAAATTGAAAATAAAATAGCACACAAATAGAGTAGTGGTTTCATGTGAATGGTTTGATTTTTGATTGATGTTTCTTTGAAGACGTCATAAATCAAGTTCTGTTACGGGAATTTACGAAATTTAACAGTCTTTTAACAGTTTTAAAGCGTATGAATAAAAAAACATTGGTGCTTGGTGCATCGTTAAATCCAAATAGATATTCCTATTTGGCTATAAAACGATTGGTTTCAAACCAAATAGAAGTGGTTGCTTTAGGTTTACGAAAAGGTGAGGTGGCTGGAGTTGAAATAAGTACGGAGTTGTTGCTTTATAACGATCTGCATTCGGTAGTTTTATATTTAAATCCAACAAGACAAAAAGAGTATTACAACTATATTGTGTCATTAAAACCAGTTCGTGTAATTTTTAACCCAGGCACAGAAAACCCTGAGTTGTATACTATTTTAAAACAGAATAATATAGCTTTTGAAGTGGCTTGTACCTTAGTATTACTTTCTACGAATCAATATTAATCCTAAAAAGGTTATTAAACCATTTATAGGTAAAATTTCCCAGTGAAATTTATAATTACCTATTACACTTTCGGGTAAAGTGGTTATTGCAAATGTTATAATTATGGAAGCGAACCCAATAATCCATACATATTTGTCCTTAATTTGGTATTTGGTAATAATGCCAAATGCAAATAAACCTAATAAAGGACCATAAGTAAAAGTGGCAAATTTAAATAGGTTACTTACCACATTTCCTTCTAGACTATTAAATATGATAACCACAATTATTAGCAATATAGAAACACCAACATGTACTTTTTTTCGAAGTGGTTTTTGGGCCTTTGCTGGTAGTTTTTCAATGTTTAAAAAATCAACAGAAAAAGAAGTGGTCAATGAGGTTAATGCACTATCGGCACTAGAGTAAGCTGCGGCTATTAAGCCTATAATAAACGTTATGCTTAAAGCCATACCCAAGTTTTGTTTCATGGCTATTTCAGGAAACAATAAATCGGTTCTTACTTTACCATCAATCGTTGGTACTTGTAGACCAAATTTATCGGCATAAATAAATAATAACGCACCTAGAGATAGAAAGAAAAAGTTTACAAATATAAGAAGCGTAGCCATTGTAAGCATGTTTTTCTTAGCTTCTTTTGGGGTTTTACAGGTTAAGTTTTTTTGCATCATATCTTGATCTAAACCAGTCATAGCAATAGCTATAAAAATACCGCCAATAAAGTATTTCCAGAAATAAGTAGTGGAGTTAGGGTCATCAAAAAAGAAAATTTTTCCTTTGGCAGAAAACTCAGGAGAATTTAAAAATTCAATATACGTCCAATCTAATTTATCAGTAATTAAAAAAATAGCAACACCTACCGAGGTTAACATAGCTAGAGTTTGTAGCGTATCTGTCCAGACAATAGTTTTTATGCCTCCTCTATTCGTGTAAATCCATATTAAAAGAATGGAGATAACTACGGTAGCCCAAAACGGAACCCCAATATCTTCAAAAACAATATACTGCATGGCTAAAGCCACTAAAAAAAGTCTAAATGAGGCTCCCGTAACTCGTGATAATAGAAAGAAAAAAGCACCTGTTTTATAGCTTATTACGCCAAAGCGCTGTTCTAAATATTGATATATAGAAGTGACATTAAGTTTGTAATAAATTGGTAGTAGAACTAAAAGAATAAATAAATAGCCAACAAAAAAACCAAGAACACCTTGCATATAAGCAAATTGTTGTCCTTCTATCATGCCAGGAACCGAAATAAAAGTAACGCCCGAAAGTGAAGCGCCAATCATTCCAAACGCTACTAAATACCATGGAGCCGACTTATTGGCTTTAAAAAAAGCTTCGTTGCTATCTTCCTTGCCTGTAAAATAGGAGATAAAGATTAAAACAACAAAATAAGCTGCAATAAGTAGCATGATTTGAGTAGCCGTCATAGTGAAAAAAGAATTTTAAAATTTTGAATGTACAAATATAAAGTGAATAATGGGTTTTAGTTTTTTTATCGAAATTATATTGCTCAAAGTTATAGCGATTTAAAGTATAAATAACAATAATATAAAAGTGGTGTTTAAAATTAGCGAATTTCATGGCTAAATAGTAATTTCGCCTTTATGGAATTTTCTTCGAAGCTTTTAGAGCGCGCGGTAAACGAAATGTCGCAATTACCAGGTATTGGTAAACGTACGGCATTGCGTTTAGTTTTGCACATGTTAAGGCAGCCTAAAGATCAAACTTTAGCTCTGTCCGAGGCTTTGCAAACCATGAGGAGGGATGTTAAATTCTGTAAATCGTGCCATAATATTAGTGATGTTGAACTATGTGAAATATGTTCGAATCCAAAACGTAGTAAAGACACTATATGTGTTGTTGAAGATATAAGGGATGTTATGGCCATTGAAAATACGAGTTCTTTTAGGGGCGTATATCATGTTTTAGGAGGTAAAATTTCTCCAATGGATGGTATTGGTCCGCACGACTTAAATATAGTATCTTTAGTAAACAAAGTAAAAGCAGGTAAGATAAGAGAACTTATTTTTGCTTTAAGTTCCACCATGGAGGGAGATACAACTAATTTTTATATTTTTAAGCAAATTAAGGATTTCGGTATAACAACATCAACTATAGCCAGAGGAATATCAGTTGGAGACGAATTGGAATATGCCGATGAAGTTACCTTGGGACGGAGCATTGTAAATCGTATTCCGTTTGAATCTTCAATTAAACTATAAATTAAACTTAATTTGAAACTCTCAATAGTTATATTAAATTATAATGTTAAATGCTTTTTGGAGTTATGTCTCAAAAGTGTTGAGGCTGCAATTTCAAATATAGATGCCGAAATTATTGTTGTAGATAATAATTCTACAGATAATAGTTGCCAAATGGTTAAAACCAAGTTTCCTAGTGTAACGCTTATAGAAAATAAAGAAAATACCGGTTTTTCGAAAGGTAATAACATAGGCGTTGCTGTAGCAAAAGGAGAGTATTTATGTATTTTAAACCCAGACACCGTTGTTGCCGAGGATACTTTTTTAAAGGTATTGGCATTTTCGGAAACTAAAAAAAATCTTGGTATTGTTGGGTGTAAGTTAATTAATGGACGCGGGCTATTTTTACCAGAAAGTAAACGTAAAATTCCTTACGTTATGGCATCCTTTAAAAAAATGCTAGGTAAATCAGAAGAGTATTATGCTAGCAATTTACACGAAAATGATATTAGCGAAGTCGAAATATTGGTAGGCGCTTTTATGTTTTTAAAGCGTGCTGTATATCATGAAATTGAAGGGTTCGATGAAGACTACTTTATGTATGGCGAAGATATAGATATCTCGTATAAAGCTTTAAAAAAAGGGTATGTTAATTATTATTATGGAGGTACTACCATTCTTCATTTTAAGGGTGAAAGCACACTAAAAGATAAAAACTATGCCCGTAGATTTTATGGGGCCATGCAAATTTTTTACAAAAAGCATTTTAAGAAAAATATTTTATTCGACTTATTTGTATGGGGAGGTATTTATTTTGTTTATATATTTAGGAAGCAGCATATTAAAAAAATTAAAAGGGTTTATAAATATGTTTTTATATCCAATCAGATAAATGAAGGCTTAGAAGCTGTTTTAGAAAAAGATGTTCTTTTAAGAACCGACCTTAAAAATATTATTAAAGAGTCTGAAGTTATTTTCGATGCTAATGTTTTAAGCTTTAAAACAATTATTAGTTTTATCGAGACCAATAGATTAGATAAATCGGTTACCTTTAAAATACTTCCTAAAGATTCTAACTTTATTATAGGAAGTGATGATGGAATGAGTAGAGGGGAAGTTATTACTTTTAACTAGTTTTATTATGTATAATAAGGCGATTTGTTATTTATTTTGATAATTTTGTAAAATAAAAATTAAAAACAAGCATTACGTTATTGATATGGCAAAGTTTGAGCTTAAGTTACCAAAAATGGGAGAGAGTGTTGCAGAGGCAACAATAACATCTTGGTTAAAAGAAGTTGGTGATACTATCGATATGGACGATCCAGTATTGGAAATAGCTACGGATAAAGTAGATAGTGAAGTGCCTAGTGAAGTTGATGGTGTTTTAGTGGAGCGTTTTTTTAATGTAGATGATATTGTTCAGGTCGGTGAGGTATTAGCGATAATAGAAACAGAAGGCGAAGAGCATGCTACCGAAAACCTCAATGAACAAGATAACGCTGAAGAACTAGAAGTAACTGAAAGAGCTGCTGTAGCACAATTAGAACAGGCTGTGACCAATGCAAAAGAAGCTGTAGCACCAGCCGTAGTTTCAAGTGGCGACCGTTTTTATTCACCATTGGTTAAAAATATAGCTAAGGCTGAAGGCATTTCGCAAGCGGAATTAGATGGTATATTAGGAACAGGAAAAGATGCGCGTGTTACTAAAAATGATATTTTAGATTACATAAAAAATAAAGGAACAGGACAGCAAAATTTTGCTGCTAAACAAGAAACGCATACTGCAGATACGTCAAAATCAGTAGAGCAACCTAAAGCTGAAGCGCCTAAAACAAAACAACCGGTTGTAATTTCTAGTGGCGACGATGAAATTATACAAATGTCTAGAATGGGCAAACTTATTGCGCATCATATGGTGGAGTCTATTCAAACCTCTGCTCATGTACAAAGCTTTATTGAAGCTGATGTAACTAATATTTGGAATTGGAGAAAAAAGGTTAAAGGTGGTTTTATGAAACGTGAAGGTGAAAATTTAACCTTTACACCTATTTTTATGGAGGCTATTGCCAAAGCGTTAAGGGATTTTCCAATGATGAATATTTCTTTTCAAGACGATAAAATCATTAAAAAGAAAAATATTAATTTAGGTATGGCGGCGGCTTTACCTGATGGAAATTTAATTGTACCCGTAATTAAAAATGCCGATCAACTTAATTTGGTGGGCATGACAAAGCAAGTTAACGATTTAGCAAATCGCGCTAGAATTGGTAAACTAAAACCAGATGATACTCAGGGCGGTACATACACCGTTACTAATGTTGGTACTTTTGGAAGTATTATGGGAACCCCGATAATTAACCAGCCACAAGTTGGAATTTTAGCATTAGGAGCAATTAGAAAAGTACCTGCGGTTATTGAAACACCAGAAGGCGATTTTATTGGTATTCGTTACAAAATGTATTTGTCGCACTCTTACGATCATCGTGTGGTAAATGGCGCATTAGGAGGCATGTTTGTTAAAGCTGTAACAGACTATCTTGAGGCTTGGGATGTGAATAGAGAGATATAGTAGTATTTTACTTAATATGATTTTTTAGAGCTTCTAAAAGTTCTTTTTTGTTGCTTATACCTCTGTAAACATCATCTTCAATTTTTAAAACAAATACATCTTGTTGTATGTTTTCTATTGTTTTTTAAAGCCTTTAAAAGTAAGTCTTGGTCGTTTTTTATATGTTTTACAAGGTAGGCTACTTTATTATTGTCAAATAATAATTTTATATCCTTGCAAATTTCGCAGGCGTCAGATTCAAATAAAGTAATGTTTGCGGATTTTAAAGCGGTATCAAAATTTATTTGTATATCGTTCTTGTCCTTTCTAAACTGCAAATTTGTGCTAAATTCATTGACAATAAATTGATGGTCGTAATGTCCCTTAGTGTCAGCTAATTTAATAAGGGTTAATAAATGCGCTTCGCTATTAGCATTCACCGGTTTTAGTACCGGTCGGTTGCTACTTCTCCTATAATCATTAGTAGTAACACGTAAGAAGACAACGTAAGGAATGGTGTCGGTATTTTTTGCGTAAAGCTCTAGACGTTTTCCATGTTGTTTTTCTATAAGCGTAACATTTTCAGTATTTGCAGCTTGAGAAAAGCTTAAAAAGGAAGTTAAAGAAACTAGTAAAATTAAAAAGTAGGGATTTAATTTCGATTTTATGCGTGCAGTAAATTTAAACAAAAATTAGTTTAAATGAGTTCAGTATATTTGCAAGAAACATACCATAAAGTAATGCAATTAAACCTAAAAAGACCCATCTGTTTTTTCGATTTAGAAACTACAGGAATAAATATAACGAAAGACCGTATTGTTGAAATTTCTATCCTAAAGGTATTTCCTAATGGCACAGAAGAAAGTAAAACTTGGTTGGTAAACCCTGAAATGGTAATACCTGACGAGGTTGTTGCTATTCATGGTGTTTCAAACGAAAGAGTTGCAAACGAACCTACGTTTAAAGTTTTAGCTAAGGATATTTATAATATGATTAAAGATTCCGATTTAGGAGGATTTAATTCTAACCGTTTTGATATTCCGTTATTGGCAGAAGAAATGCTGCGTGTAGGAATAGATTTTGATATGAAAAGCACCTTGGCAGTCGATGTGCAAACTATTTTTCATAAAATGGAACAACGCACGCTAAGTGCTGCTTACAAGTTTTATTGCGATGAAAGTTTAGAAAATGCCCATAGCGCTGAGGCAGATACAAAGGCTACATACGAAGTTTTAAAAGCGCAATTAGATAAATACGACGATTTAGAAAATGATACCAAGTTTTTAGCAGAGTTTAGTTCTCGAAAAAAGTTTGCGGATTTTGCTGGTTTTATTGCCTTTAATAAAGAAGGTTTAGAGTGTTTTTCTTTCGGGAAACATAAAGGGAAGTTGGTTACCGAAGTTTTAGAAAAAGAACCAGGGTATTTTGGTTGGTTGCTAAATGCTGATTTTCCGTTGTACACTAAAAAGGTGTTGACCGCTATTAAATTGAGAAGTTTTAATAATAAATTGGGGTAATAAAAGATGGAAGACAGAAGTTCTGTGTATCATTTTTAATGAACAATAAGCTTTTTGTTAGTGTCAAAAAATTAGTTTACGGGATTACGATTACAAAAAAGCTTGTTATATCCTGACTTATTTACGAGATGTGATTTATAAAAGTAACTATGTAGCATGTTCGAAAACCTATCAATGGAAATCCTAAATAGATTAAAGGTATTGATACAGGGTGGGTGGTAATCGGAATAAATTAAAAATATTTGCTAACAAGAACTACAAGACCTAAAAACAAAGTAATTTCTTACTTTTGTAATCAGGGCATTAAATTAAAAAGAAGAGCAAGAAACTTTAAATTGAAAAACAAGCTATTGTAAACTAAACCGCGTTAGGGGGCGAACGACATGTTTGAACTCCCAAACTTAGGAGGGAGCGAGAAGTGAAATATTTATATTCATGAGTTCCATTATTTACGATAGAAACCATCAAGTAAAGCCCAACCCTTTTCGGGTAAGGCCCAAACTTAAATTAATAATACATGAAACTAATTTGCATTGGTAGAAATTATACCGAACACATAAAAGAATTACAAAACGAAAAACCAACAGACCCTGTAATTTTTTTAAAGCCAGACACCGCTATTTTGCTTAAGAAACAGCCTTTTTTTATTCCAGATTTTTCTGATGATGTGCATTATGAGGTTGAGGTTTTAGTTAAAATTAATAGAGTAGGGAAGCATATTGATAAAAAGTTTGCTCACAAATATTATAACGAAATTGGTTTAGGTATTGATTTTACAGCTCGCGATTTGCAGAGTACATTAAAAGCTAAAGGTTTACCATGGGAAAAGGCAAAAGCTTTTGATGGTGCAGCGGTTATTGGAAAATGGTTGGATAAAAATGAATTAGCGGATATTAACGATTTTCAATTTTCGTTAAAAAAGAATGAAGATATTGTGCAAAACGGAAATACTAGCCATATGCTTTGGAAAATTGATGAATTAATAGAATATGTGTCAAAATATTTCACTTTAAAGATTGGAGATGTTATATTTACAGGCACACCTGCTGGAGTTGGTAAAGTTTTTGCTAACGATAGGTTGGCTGGGTTTATAGAAAAGGAAGAAATGTTTTCAATAACTGTAAAATAAATGGAACTACATTATAAATTATTTAGAGTACGTGAATTAGCCGATAATGATGAAAGTTTTATTGCGGCTTTGGCTGAAGCTTTTTTAGAAGAAGTTCCTATTGATGCAGAGCGTTTAAAAAATGCTGTAGCAGCAAAAGATTACCAAGAAGCTTATCAGGCAGCACATAAAATGAAACCTACAATAGATTTGTTTGAGCTTGGTGTGTTAGATAAGTTAATTGAAGTACAGGATTGGGGCAAGTTTACCAAAACAGATGAAGATATTACAGCTCAATTAGAGATTGTACTTACTGCTGTTAGTAAGGCTAGTGCCGAAATGAAATCTGATTTTAAACTATAATGAGAGCAGAAATAATCACTATAGGTGATGAACTTCTTATTGGTCAAGTTGTCGATACCAATTCTGCTTATATGGCAAAGCATCTTAATAAAATAGGTGTTTCTGTCTTTCAAATTACTTCCATTCAAGATGATAAGGCGCATATATTACAAGCCTTAGCCGATGCCGAAAATAGAGTAGATATTATAATATGTACAGGTGGGCTAGGACCAACAAAAGACGATATTACTAAAAAAACCATCGCAGAGTATTTTAATGATACTTTGGTTAGAGATCAATCGGTTTTAGAAAACATAGAAAGTATTTGGAAACAACATGTAAGAACGCAGTTGCTTCAAGTAAATAAAGACCAAGCTTTTGTGCCAAGTAAAGCGAAGGTGTTAATGAATAAGCTAGGTACGGCTCCTGGTATGTGGCTAGAAAAAGAAAATAAAGTATTTATTTCATTGCCAGGCGTACCTTACGAAATGGAAGCCTTAATCGAACAGGAGGTTGTACCGCGATTAAAAGATAAATACAATTGTCCTTTTATATTACATAAAACCTTGCTTGTTTATGGTTTAGGGGAAAGTGCATTGGCTGCTAAGATAGAAGCTTGGGAAGATGCCTTACCAAAACATATTAAATTAGCATACTTACCTAATTTAGGGAAAATGCGTTTGCGATTATCCACTTCAGGATATAGCGAAGTACAATTAAATCAAGAAGTTCAAGAACAAATAGACAAAGTTATACCTTTAATCAAAAAGGAATATGCTGGGTTAGAGGATGAAGATGGCTCGGTAGAAGTTGTAATAGCCAAACAACTAACTAAGCTAGGAAAATCATTAGCTATTGCAGAAAGTTGTACAGGCGGAGCAGTTGCCGAACGATTTACAACACATTCTGGAGCATCAGCATTTTTTAAAGGTGGTATTGTTACCTATGCAACGGAATCGAAAATTAATATTTTAAAGGTTTCAAAAGCAGAAATTGATTCAAATTCTGTGGTAAGTTATCAAGTTGCCGAGGAAATGGCTAAAAATGCAAAGCAATTATTTCAATCTGATTATGCCATTGCAACTACCGGAAATGCGGGCCCTACTAAAGGGGAGTCAGATGCCGAGGTAGGAACGGTATTCATTGCTATTGCTAATAAAACAGGTGTTTATTCCGAAGGATTTAACTTCGGAAATTCGAGAATAAAGGTCATAAATAAAGCCGTAAATAAGGCTTTAGAAATGATGTTAAAAGAAATTTTTAAAAATTGATAAAAATATGGTTGTCAGATTATAAAGATTTTATATATTTGCACCTCGATTTTAAGCAACAAAGAATTTAAAGTTATATATAATGTCAAGAGTTTGTGAACTTACAGGAAAGAAGGCCATGGTTGGAAACAATGTGTCTCATGCAATGAACAAAACTAAACGCAAATTTCATGCGAATTTAGTTAAGAAACGTTTTTACATTCCAGAAGAAGACAGCTGGATAACTTTAAAGGTTTCTACGTCTGCGTTAAAAACTATCAACAAAATAGGAATTTCTGCAGCAATTAAAGATGCAAAATCTAAAGGATTTTTAAAATAATAGCTGTATTTAATAAGAAAAAGACATGGCAAAGAAAGGCAACAGAATACAAGTAATCTTAGAGTGCACAGAGCACAAAGAGTCTGGAAAACCAGGAACTTCAAGATACATTACAACAAAAAACAAGAAGAATACGCCAGATAGAATGGAGATTAAGAAATTTAATCCTATCCTTAAGCGTATGACAGTTCATAAAGAAATTAAATAATTAGAGATTTTATATTAAATCTCAAACTATCCTAAAAATATATAGGTCATGGCAAAGAAATCAGTAGCATCATTACAAACAGGATCTAAAAGATTAACAAAAGCAATAAAAATGGTTAAGTCTCCAAAAACAGGAGCTTACATGTTTGTTGAATCTATTATGAATCCAGATCAAGTAAACGACTTTTTAGCTAAAAAGTAATATACCTTGTTTCAAGATATTATAAGCTGCTTTCTATACGAAAGCGGCTTTTTTATTTTATATTTATATGCCATAATAACAGGTATTAAATTATGGTAAGGTAATTGACTCTAATTTTTAGGGCGTTACCACAAGGGTCGGGCTTTCCGCTATATCTTTTGCAAAAAGAGCAAAAGGATGTCGCTGCAATCCCTAACGTACTTTGTAGTTAAATTTAACCAATTAACAAGAAAAATGAGCTTTTTTAAAAAAATATTTTCTTCAGAAAAAAAGGAAACCCTAGATAAGGGATTAGAGAAAACTAAAACTAGCTTTTTAGGCAAGTTAAGTAAAGCTGTAGCCGGAAAATCTAAAGTAGATGATGATGTTTTAGATAATCTTGAAGAGGTCTTAGTATCTAGCGATGTAGGTGTAAATACAACTCTAAAAGTAATAGAGCGTATCGAAGCACGCGTGTCTAAAGATAAATACTTAGGTACCGACGAGCTAAATATAATTTTGCGTGAAGAAATAGCATCGCTATTAAGTGAAACAAATTCTGGCGAAGAAACAGAGTACACCATTCCTAATTTACCAAAACAAGCAAACGGAACCAAAACACCTTATGTGTTAATGGTTGTAGGGGTTAATGGTGTTGGTAAAACAACAACTATTGGTAAGTTAGCATATCAATTTAAAAAGCAAGGATTAAAAGTGGTTTTAGGTGCGGCAGATACCTTTAGAGCAGCAGCCATAGATCAACTTCAGGTTTGGGCCGATAGAGTAGAAGTGCCTATGGTACGACAAGATATGGGAAGCGATCCTGCCTCAGTAGCTTTTGATGCCTTAGAGTCTGGTGTAAATCAAGAAGCAGATGTTATTATAATAGATACCGCTGGTCGTTTACATAATAAAATAAATCTTATGAACGAGCTTACTAAAGTTAAGCGCGTTATGCAAAAAGTAGTTAGCGATGCGCCACACGACGTTTTATTGGTTTTAGATGGTTCTACAGGACAAAATGCATTCGAGCAAGCAAAACAGTTTACAGCAGCAACCGAGGTAACCTCCTTAGCAGTTACAAAATTAGATGGAACCGCAAAAGGCGGCGTTGTAATTGGTATTTCAGACCAATTTAAAATTCCTGTAAAATATATTGGTGTTGGAGAGGGTATTGAAGATTTACAAGTATTTAATAAATATGAGTTTGTCGATTCCTTTTTTAAGTAATCGTTTGTATCATTCCCTTGTAAGGCGGTAATCTCATGATAATAAAACGTCATGTCTTGTTAACTCTCTCAAATCACGATAATTATTGGGGTGAAGTAAGTCTCATGAAGCCTTAGCTTAATTTTTTGTTACTTTAAGGTGCAAAGGTTAGAAGCCTTTAAATACAAGTTGTTAATTAATAATAAACCTTATTCCATTTAAGGGCTAATTACTCAATTACAGCATTTAGTTTCTCCCATAAATCATTATCAAAACTAGATAATGCAAAATTATCACCATCAGCAGCTTCACCCATTCTTATAATGACTAAATCTTTACTAGGAATGATGTAGATTTTCTGGTCATTCTTACCTAAAGCGGCATACATATCGTTTGGAGCATTCGGAATTAGTTTTCCATTAAATTCTAACTGACTTTGTGGTAAATGATAACTATCCTTGCCATTTAACCACCATAAATAGCCATAAGATTTATTAATGTTTTGTGATGTATTAGCAGCTTCAGTTAAAAATTCTGGTGATATAATTTGCGCGTCCTCCCAGGTTCCTTGGGCTGCAATTAAAAGTCCAAAACGTGCCATGCTTCTTGTGTTACTCCAATAAACACTTAGGCTACCTAAATTTATCCATTGCCCTGTCATACCAATTTTGTCTCTTAGTTTGGAGTTGAAGTAATCAGACCAATTTTGATTGCTTGTGGTGCTAATTATATCTTGCATTTTTACATATACATTATGGTAGGCCCAACGGGAACCTGCATTTGCTAGGTATTGTAAGTTCTCAGGAGACACATCGTCTCCCAAACTATCATCCAAACCAGAAGTCATGGATAATAAATGTTTACAGGTAATTAAATTTTCTTGATCTAGCGTCGCACTTGTCCAACCTGTTCCTAAATATTCAGAAACCTTGTTATCTAAATTAATAAGCCCTTCCTCTTGTGCAATGCCAGAAACGGTAGTCGTTAGAGTTTTTCCAGCGCTTGCCCAATACCATAATTTAGAATCGTCATGGTTGTTAAAATATGCTTCTAGTGCAATTTTTCCATGATGTAATATAATAAAGCTTTTAGTATTCTTTTCTTCAAGAAAATCTAATAAAGGCTGTACATGGTTTTCATTCCAATCCAAATCGGATATAGCTGTTGTTTCCCAAGAATTAGAGTTTAAAGGCGGAAAATAAGTGGCGTTATTATTGGATTCTTCCTTTGTGATTGCATCATCAGTGGAGCAACTTAAAAAGGAAGTTACTAGAATTAGAATAACATAAGTTAGCTTATTCATAGGATTAGGTTTAAATTTTGGACACTCAAATATATAAAAGGTTTAATTTAAAATAGCACTTCTATATTTTTCATTAGAAGTTACAGTTAAAAATGACATTCCTACCTAAGTGAAATTCTGTCTTAATTTAAGTAAACTCAAGTTGCAGAAATTAAATCGTTAATCATAAATCATTACGTATCTTTGCAGCCTGATTTATAAAACGTATGCGCACAAAAACTCTTAAAAAGAACAAAATTAATGTAGTAACCTTAGGTTGTAGTAAAAATGTTTACGACAGCGAGGTGTTAATGGGGCAATTAAAAGCTAATGGTAAGGATGTAGCTCATGAAGAAGAAGGAAATATTGTTGTAATTAATACCTGTGGTTTTATTAATAATGCCAAGGAAGAAAGTGTAAACACTATCCTGGAATATGTTAAGAAAAAAGACGAAGGAGATGTAGATAAGGTCTTTGTTACAGGTTGTTTAAGTGAACGTTATAAACCAGATTTAATTAAAGAAATACCTAATGTTGACGAGTATTTTGGAACTACCGAGTTGCCAGGACTCCTAAAAGCTTTAGGTGCAGATTATAAACATGAACTTATTGGCGAGCGTTTAACTACAACGCCTAAAAATTATGCTTATTTAAAGATTGCTGAAGGTTGCGACCGGCCATGTTCCTTTTGTGCCATTCCTATTATGCGCGGGAAACATAGAAGCACACCTATTGAAGAAATTGTTATAGAAGCTGAAAAATTAGCAGCAAATGGCGTAAAGGAATTGATTCTTATCGCTCAAGATTTAACTTATTACGGATTAGATTTATACAAAAAACGAAACCTTGCCGAATTATTGGAGGCCTTAGTGAAAGTTGAAGGTATTGAATGGATTCGTTTGCATTATGCTTTTCCAACAGGATTTCCTTTGGATGTATTGGATGTGATGAAGCGTGAGGATAAAGTTTGTAATTATTTAGATATTCCGTTACAGCATATTTCTGATGATATTCTTAAAAGTATGCGTCGTGGAACAACTAAAGAGAAAACTACAAAGTTAATTTCTCAGTTTAGAGAAGCGGTTCCAGAAATGACTATAAGAACAACACTTATTGTTGGTTATCCTGGTGAGACAGAAGCTCATTTTCAAGAATTAAAACAATGGGTTCAAGATATGCGTTTTGAACGTTTAGGGTGTTTTACTTATTCACATGAGGAAAACACACATGCTTATAATTTGGATGATGATGTTCCAGAAGATGTGAAAATTGACAGAGCGAATCAAATTATGGAAATTCAATCTCAAATTTCATGGGAGTTAAATCAGAATAAAATTGGGCAGCAATTAAAAGTGGTTATCGATAGGAAAGAAGGAAACTATTTTGTTGGTAGAACTGAATTTGACTCGCCAGATGTTGATAACGAAGTTTTAATTGATGCGACTAAAACCTATTTAAAAACAGGGGAGTACACGACAGTAAAAATTATTGAAGCAGAAGATTTTGATTTATATGCCGAAGTTGTAACTGCGTAAAAGGACCTTAAACAAAGATGTCATCTTTTAGCGAGGTGTCTTCAAGACTATCAAAATTATAAAGGTTTCTATCTAGTAAATGTGACGGATATACGTTTTGTAAGGCGTTCATCATAACAGAACTTCTATCAGGAAAATCGGTTTCCCAATCGGCAATCATTTGCTTTACCTTTTTGCGTTGTAAATTTTCTTGCGAACCACATAGATTACAAGGGATTATTGGGAAATTCATGTAGTTTGAATACGTTTCTATATCACTTTCTTTACAAAAGGCTAATGGGCGTAAAACGACTAAATCGCCAGCATCATTTTTAAATTTTGGTGGCATAGTTTCAAGCTTTCCTGCAAAAAAGAAATTTAATAAAAACGTTTCTATAATATCGTTTCTATGGTGTCCTAAAGCCAATTTATTACAGCCTAAATCTTTGGCAGCTTCATATAATGTGCCGCGTCGTAATCTAGAACATAGGCTACAAGTTGTTTTACCTTCGGGTGTTTTTTCCATAACCACCTTATAGGTGTTTTTCTCAATTATTTTATAGGTAACACCTAATTGACTTAAGTAGGTGGGTAAAATAGTTTCTGGAAAACCAGGTTGCTTTTGGTCTAAGTTAACCGCTATAACTTTAAAGGATATTGGTGCTACTTTTTGAAAATGTAGTATCATTTGCAGCAAGGTATAACTGTCTTTTCCTCCAGAAAGACAAACCATAATAGAATCGCCATCTTCAATCATTGAAAACTGTTTAATAGCTTCGCCTACTGCACGATGTAATTTTTTTGTAACCTGTTCTTTGTTTTCCATGGATGCAAAAATATTATTTAATTGGATAATATAGAATATTTTAATCCTAAAGAAATTCTTTATTACTTTTGAATACATATTTAAATTATGCGCTATTGAATTTTACAGCAATACTTGAAAAATTAGGAGATCATCCCATACGAGTTATGGATGCTTCAAAATATATACCATTAAATTTATCTGAAACTAATGCTGAGTTAAATACCATTGACGTATCATCAGCCAAAAAGCTTGGAGATTATGTTAACCGTGTTATCTCTAAAAATTATGGGCAAGTGGCTTATGGGGGCTATTTAGAAAAAAGAAATATTTATAAGCGCAGTATTCATTTTAATAATGAAGTGGAAGAGGAGCGCAACATTCATTTAGGTATGGATTTATGGTGCGAAGTAGAAACCCCTATTTATGCGCCTTTAAATGGAACCGTGCATAGTTTTAATAACAATAGAAATTATGGTGATTATGGGCCAACTATAATTTTAAAACATGATTTTAATGGCGTGGTATTCTACACCCTTTACGGACATTTAAGTTTAGCTTCAATTACTGATTTAAAAGTTGGAAGAATTTTTAAACAAAATGAAATCATAGCGACCCTTGGCGATCCCACTGTAAATGGTGATTATCCACCACATTTACATTTTCAAATCATTAAGGATTTAGGAGATTTTAAAGGTGATTACCCTGGAGTTTGTAATAAAAAAGATTTAGAGTTTTATAAAAATAATTGCCCAAATCCTGAGTTAGTACTCAATTTAGAAAGCTAATTAGTAGTTCAAAAAAAAGTTAGTCTTTATTTATAGGTTACTAAAATATCTGCAATTTTTTTTAAATCTGTTTCAAATAATTCAGTTTCTGGTGCCAAAGGAAAAGCTTGTTGTCCTGGTCGGTTAACAAAAGCAGCACGCCAACCCGCCCAAAGCGCTCCGGCAACATCCCAGCCATGAGCTGCAATAAGCATACAATCCTCAGGTTTTACATCCATTTTTTTTGCACCCCATAGATAAGTATCTGTGAATGGTTTAAATTTTCCAGTAGGTTCAACACTTAGCATGTCATCAAAATAATCCGTTAGCCCAGCGTTTTTAAACTGTTTTTTTAAGCCCATGGTTGATGAATTTGTAAAAGCAACTAATTGGTATCCAGATTGTCTTAAGCTAATTAGAGCATCCTTTACCTCGGGGTGGGCAGGTAAATTTTCTATAGACTCCGTAACTAATTTTCGAGCATCATTTTCTGAAATTGTAATGTTATTATTCGCGGCTACCATTTGTAGAGCAGCAGCGCCAATATACCCAAAAGATTGGTGTTTACCACTTGCCGAAACCACTAACGAATAATGTAACATGGTTGTAAACCATAAGGGTAACAACTCTTCCTTTCCTCCCAAAGCTTGCCCAATCTGCTTTTTCATGGCAGTAAGATCTAAAAGTGTTTCATTTACATCAAAGAACAGTACTTTTGGTTTTACTTTTGTCATGGGTTTTGTTATATAAATTTTTAAATACTAACTTATGTATTATGTAGTGCTACACTTTTTACTACGCTTATTGGTTTTTATAACTTAGCCTTAAGTTACACATTAGGTTGCTCTGCTATTAATTCGTTTAGTACTTGCTTAAAAGTATCAACAGGTTGCGCTCCTGTAACAGCACTTTTTCGATTAAAAACAACTGTTGGTACCGAGTTTACACCCAAGTTTTTCCAATAATTTTGCGTTTGTCTTATTTGGTAACGCGCTTCTTCATTATCTAATTTAGCTAAAGCTTCGTCTGCATTTAAACCAACATGTATTAAGGCTTCCTTTAAAATAGCCCTGTCTGAAACATCTTTACGGTCACTAAAAAAAGCTTTAGTGAGGGTCATTTTTAATTCGGTTTGCTTTCCGAAATCTTTGGCATACTCTAATAAAACATGAGCATCAAAAGTATTAACCATGCGCATATTATCAAAATAATCGAATTTAAAACCGAGGTCCTCACCAACTTCAGTCATGTGTTGTTGAGATTCTTTTTGTTGTTCTAAAGTCGCACCATATTTTTCGGCAATATGCTCTGTTACATTTTGACCTTCAGCGGGCATATTCGGGTTTAATTCAAAAGGTTGCCATTCTATTTCTACTTGATCATTAAGACCTAGCTCTGTAATTGCTTTTTCTAAACGTTTGTAACCAATGGTACACCAAGGACATACAACGTCTGAAACGATGTCTATTTTTAGTTTTTCTTTCATAACCTTAAAATTAATAAACCTCCCGGAAAAACGGAAGGTCTATTCTTATTATTCAGATTTAAAATATTAAGAGTTTACTTCATCTTTAGACCAAGCAAATTTTTCAAAAGGTGCATCAACAGGTGTATTTGCAATATGGTTTGTATAGTTACTTATTACTTTTTGAGACAGTCCTAATATGATTTCTAAAACTTGGGCTTCACCATAACCAGCGGCATAAAATGTATCTAAATCTTCTTGTGATACATGTCCACGATTTTTAACAATGGTAAGGGTCATGGTTCTTAAAGCCTCTAGTTTTTGGTTTTCAAGTGGTGTTTCGTTACGCAATGCATCAGTAATAGTGTCATCAACTTTCATCATTTTTGCAATTCCTGTATGAGCAGGAACACAGTAATGACAAGCGTGTTCAACATTGATAGTTTGCCATACCACAGTTAACTCATCTGCGTTAAAAGAAGTTTCAGTAAATAACTGATGTAAAGTTTGGTAAGCTTCTAATATTTTTGGAGCCCCAGCCAAAACGCCATGTAAACCCGGAATCATACCAAAAGACTTTTGAGAATTTTCTAAAAATGTTTTGCTACCTTCAGGAGCCGTTTCAATGTTGTGAATTTTTAAAGTTGTCATAATTTTGCTTATTTATTGTATTTATGTTTTTTAACTAAACGAACGGTTAGTTATTGTGTAAAAAAAATGTTTATATGTTTTTGAAGGTCATTTCAATGTAATCTTCAATTTCTTGTGTTGTGTTAACCCTTGCAGCCGCTGCCAAACCATGCTTTGCCAATAATAAATAGTTAGCTTGTTTTATAACAGTGTCTTCAGTTTTGGTGGTATCCATCTTTAATTTAGCAATAATGATAGATTTTAAATTGTCCATAAAGGAATGCATCTGCTCTTTGATTAATTCATCTTCGGTTTCAGAAAATTCATTATACGTGTTTGTAACAAAACAACCTTTTAAGTTGTCGTCTTTAAAATTAGAACTTACAGAGTCGTAGAAAAATTGTTTAATATCTTCAACACCTTTAGTTCCTTTTTTAAATTTTTGTAATATGGTATTTACTCTAGATTTGTAATGTTTCAAGCTCTCCAAAAACAACCCGTGTTTATTACCAAAACTAGAATAAATAGAAAACTTGTTGATGCCCATTTCTTTCTCTAGCATGTGCATGGATGTCGTTTCATAGCCATTTTTCCAAAAAAGGTTCATTGCTTTTTCGAGGACTTCCTCTTCGTTATATTGTTTGGTTCTGGCCATTATTTCTAATTACTTCACAAAACTAACCAATCGGTTAGTAATAAGAAAATGAATTAACATTAATTTAGTGTTTTGTCAATAAAAAATCTACTTCGTTATGCTGTGATTCTAAAACGAAAAACCCACTCCGTTTTAACAAAGTGGGTTTTAAAGTTATGAGGTTTCGTTTCTAACTAAGACCTTGTTGCCTTAACTGTAACTTTTAATTCCATATCATCATTAATAAATTTATCACCAATGCTTTTAAAAATAGATTTTGATTTATATTCAATATTCCATTTTGTACGGTCTATAGTAAAGGTTTCACTTGCAAGGGTAATAGTTCCATTTGCATTAGTAACCGTTACAGGAAATGTGACATTGTTTTTAGTTTCTTTAAGTAGTAAGTTACCAGAAAGCATTGTTTTACCTTCCACTTCTTCTACACCTGTAATTGTAAAAGCTGCATTAGCGTGTTTTTCAACATCAAAGAAATCGGCACTTTTTAAGTGTCCAACAAGTTTTGCATTTCCTTTGTCGTCAGCAGGAATATCTAAAACAGTAATAGAGTCCATGTTAATTATAAATGAACCTCCAACAATTTTACCATTAGTAACATCTAAAATACCATTTTCAATAGCAATGGTCCCATTATGAGATCCTGTAGGTTTATAACCTGCCCATTCAATGGTCGATGTTTCTGAATTAACAGTATATTTTTCAGCATTAACAACGTTTTCAACAGCTTCGGCTGCTGTAGTAGTAGCTTCCTTTGCTTTGTCTTTACAACTTAATGCAGACACAGTTAATATAGTTATAAATAACATCTTTGCAATATTCTTTTTCATTTTAAAATGGTTTAATTGTTTATGTTGTAAAATTAGACAATACCAATCAAAAAAAAAATTATAATTATTTTAATGACATTATGACATTTTTATAATAATGGCAGTACTTTTGTCAACTTAAATTTAAGATTGAAAAAATTGAATTTACAATGAGTAATAAAGAAAATAACGATATAGAAAAGGAACAAGTAGAATCTACTCAGGAGCAAGCGGTTGAGGTAGAAGCACAGGTTGAAGAGCAAGTTGAAGAAGAACTTAGCAATGAAGAGAAACTTGAAGCTGAAGTAAAGCAAGAGAAAGATAAGTTTTTAAGATTATTTGCAGAGTTTGAAAATTATAAAAGACGAACTGCTAAAGAACGTATTGAATTATTTTCTACTGCAAGTGAAGGTGTTATGAAAACCTTATTGCCCGTTTTGGATGATTTTGAACGTGCCTTAACACATATTGAAGACGATAAGGAAGCTGAAGAGTTACGTAAAGGTGTTTTATTAATTTATCAAAAATTAGTAAAAACGCTAGAGCAAAAAGGTTTAAAGCCTATGGAAGTTAATAAAGGCGATGTTTTTAATGCCGATAACCATGAAGCTATAACGCAAATACCTGCACCTTCTGAAGATATGAAGGGTAAAATTATAGATATAGTTGAAAAAGGATACCTTCTAGGAGAAAAAGTAATTCGTTTTCCAAAAGTAGTTATAGGGCAATAAAAAGAATTATTAATTAAAAAATGTCCTTCCTTTTTGGAAGGGTAGGAATAGGAATGGCTAAAAGAGATTTTTACGAAGTATTAGGTATAAATAAAGGGGCAACTGCAGCCGAAATTAAAAAGGCTTACAGGAAAAAAGCGATTGAATTTCACCCTGATAAAAACCCTGATGATAAAGGAGCGGAAGCTAAGTTTAAAGAAGCAGCCGAAGCATACGAAATATTAAGCGACGAAAACAAAAAAGCACGTTACGACCAATACGGACACCAAGCCTTCGAGAATGGCGGCGGTGGCGGCGGATTTGGCGGCGGCATGAATATGGATGACATATTTAGTCAGTTTGGTGATATCTTCGGTGGCGGAGGTGGTGGTTTCTCAGGCTTTGGCGGTGGCGGTGGTCAACGTCGAGTTAAAGGGAGTAACCTACGTATTCGCGTAAAATTAACTTTAGAAGAAATAGCAACTGGAGTTGATAAAAAAATTAAAGTAAAACGTAAAGTTCAAGCGCCAGGTACTACGTATAAAACATGTTCTACATGTCATGGTACTGGACAAGTAACTCGAATTGCTAATACTATTTTAGGAAGAATGCAAACCTCTGCCCCATGTAATGTTTGTGGCGGTGCAGGACAAACTATTGATAAAAAACCTAATGATGCAGATGCGCAAGGATTAAAAGTTGCCGAAGAAACCGTATCAATTAAAATACCTGCAGGTGTTGTTGATGGTATGCAACTTAAAGTTTCTGGTAAGGGTAATGAAGCACCTGGAAATGGGGTTTCTGGAGATTTAATTGTTGTTATTGAAGAAGAAGCACATACTAAATTACAACGTGAAGGCGATAATTTACATTACGATTTGTATGTAAGTTTCCCAGATGCTGTTTTAGGAACATCAAAGGAAATAGATACCGTAACAGGAAAAGTACGTATTAAAGTTGAAGCTGGTGTGCAGTCGGGTAAAATTTTACGCTTACGCGGAAAAGGGATTCCTAGCATAAACGGTTATGGCAAAGGAGATTTATTAGTACATGTTAATGTATGGACGCCAAAAACGTTGAACAAACAACAAAAAGATTTTTTCGAGGCTATGCAAGATGATGAGCATTTTTCGCCAAAACCAGAAAGCTCAGATAAATCATTTTTCGAGAAAGTAAAAGATATGTTTTCTTAAAAAAAAAGTTATACTATGATAAAAAAAAATCCGCTTAAAAGCGGATTTTTTTTGTTTGAAAATTTTAAGATTTTATAATAAAAACTTGGTGTATCCTTAGAATTTTATAAGTTATTTTGAGTATTGTTTAGTATTTGTATTGAAAAAAAAACTATATTTGATTATCACTAATTTATTTTAGTGGTAATTTTTCTTTTTCATAGCAATTTTTTTCCCATCCTTAATTTTATTGAGGGTGGGTTTTGTTTTTTTAGTAATATCCTTGTTTATAGCTTGTTAAGCTTTTTAAAAAATGTAAGTTTAATTAATCAAATTTTAGTAGCAAGGGGTTTCATGCAATTCCCAAACATTTAGCTATTATAATCATAATTATTACTAAAAGCATCAAGCTTCTAATACAACATTTAATATATTTACTTTTTATTATTCAATTATAAATAACATGAATAACTTACTTGAAGTCAATAATGTTTCTAAGTATTTTGGTGACTTTAAAGCTTTAAACGAGGTATCGGTATCCATACCTAAAGGAAGCATATTTGGGCTTTTAGGACCTAATGGGGCAGGAAAAACAACGCTAATACGTATTGTAAACCAAATAACAATGCCAGATTCTGGTTCTGTAATTTTAGATGGCGATCCACTTTCTCAAAAACATATAATGGATATTGGCTATTTGCCAGAAGAACGCGGTTTATATAAATCCATGAAAGTAGGTGAGCAAGCTATTTACCTAGCACAATTAAAAGGTTTAAGTAAGGCTGAAGCTAAAAAGCGTTTAAAATACTGGTTTGAACGATTAGAAATTGGCGATTGGTGGAATAAAAAAATCCAAGAACTATCAAAAGGTATGGCTCAAAAAATACAATTCGTGGTTACGGTATTGCATGAGCCTAAACTTTTAATTTTCGATGAGCCATTTTCAGGCTTCGATCCTATAAATGCCAATTTAATTAAGGATGAAATTTTAAGATTGCGTGAAAACGGAGCAACTGTAATATTTTCCACCCATAGAATGGAGTCGGTTGAAGAACTGTGTGATGATATTGCATTAATTCATAAATCGAATAAAATACTGGATGGTAAATTGGTTGATGTAAAACGGAAATTTAAGATCAATACCTTCGAGGTAGGAATTAGGTCAACCAATCAACTAGATTTAGAAAAAGAAATTTCTGAAAAGTTTAGTGTTTCAAAGGCTAATTTTAAAACCTTGGAAGATGAATTAAAGTTAAATATCAAATTAAATCATGACGAAAACCCAAATGATTTATTAAATTATTTAACCCAAAAAGGCGAGGTGTCTCATTTTGTAGAGCTTATCCCTAGTGTAAACGATATATTTATTCAAGCTGTAAATAATAGTTAATTGTATGAACCATTTGCCACTTATTATAAAACGAGAATATTTAACTAAGGTTAAAAACAAATCGTTTATTATTATGACGTTTTTGAGTCCGTTAATATTTATTACGTTTATAGCTGTTGTTGGTTATTTAACGCAATTAAATAACGATAAAGTAAAGGTAGTATCTATTTTAGATGATTCAGGCTTAGTTAGTAAGGTGTTTAAAAGCACCGAACACACGTCTTATAATAATTTAAAAGGCATGTCGGTAGACGAGGCTAAGGCTTTGGTGCAAGAATCAGAAGGCTACGGGCTGTTATATATTTCTAGGGATTCAGAAGGACCAATAAAATCTAAAAACGTAACGTTTTATTCAGAAGAGTCGCCTTCTATTACATTAATTTCAGAAATTGAAAATAAAATTCAAACCGAATTAACCCTTCAAAATAGAATAAAAGAAGGTATTGATGTTGAAAAGCTAGAGGGTTCAAAAGTACAAATTGAAATAAATCAAGAAAGCTTTAAAGGTGAAAAAACATCGAAAGTAGATAGTGTTGTGAAATTGATTTTTGGAGGTGCAGCCGGTTATTTACTATTTATGTTTATCATTATTTATGGCAACATGATTATGCGTAGTGTGATAGAAGAAAAAACGAGCAGAATTATTGAGGTCATTATTTCTTCAGTTAAGCCAGTACAACTTATGCTAGGGAAAATTATAGGAACCTCCTTAGCAGGAATAACACAGTTTGTAATTTGGATTATTTTTGGTGCATTATTAATGACGGTAGCGTCTTTTGTGTTAGGTATAGACATGGCACAAATGCAAACGCCACAGCAGCAAATTATGGAACAAGCTATGGAAAGTCCAGAAATTAATAACCAAATTCAAAATATTGTTTCGGCATTTTTTCACTTACCATTGCTTAACTTAATTATGGCCTTTATTATGTTTTTTATTGGCGGTTATTTACTTTATAGTTCGTTATATGCGGCTATTGGAGCAGCGGTTGATAATGAAACGGACACCCAACAATTTATGTTGCCTATATTAATGCCACTAATTTTGGCTGTTTATATTGGGATATTTACTGTTATTGAAGATCCTCACGGTACAGTGTCTACCGTTTTTTCATTTATACCATTCACATCGCCGGTAGTCATGCTTATGCGTATTCCTTTTGGAGTTCCAGTTTGGCAACAAATAGTATCTTTGATAATATTAATAGGCACATTTATGTTTACCGTTTGGTTTGCTGCAAAAATTTATCGAGTAGGTATTTTAATGTATGGGAAAAAACCAAGTTATAAGGAATTAATTAAATGGATTAAGTATTAAAATGAGTCAAACCATAGATAAAATAGAAGACACCATTACAGAAAGCTCAATTTGGGAGAATATTTCTGAATTTTTAAATCTACATTTTGATTTTAGTAACGATATAAGTGTTTCAATTAAGGATGTTATTGTTGTTATAACGGTAATCTTTATTACAACGTTATTGCTTAAAGTCGTTTTAAAAATAATTACTAGAAATTTACCTAGTGAAAATAAAGGGAAATTTAATGTGGTTTATGGGTATTTTAGTTGGTTGGTATACCTCATTATTTTATTAATAACTTTAAATAGCTTAGGTGTTAATGTAACGGCAGTTTTTGCAGCCTCGGCAGCCTTAATGATAGGTATTGGTTTAGCGCTTCAAACCTTATTTCAAGATATTATTTCGGGTATATTTATACTTGTAGATCAAACTGTTCATGTTGGCGATATAATTGAGTTAGAAGGAAAAATAGGTAGAGTTGAAGAAATTAAATTAAGAACCACAAGGGCTACAACTATTGATAATAAAGTACTTATAATTCCAAATCATTTATATTTAACGAATAGCTTGTATAATTGGACGCAAAATGGAATTTCAACACGAGAGAATGTGGTTGTAGGTGTGGCTTATGGAAGCGATGTACAGTTAGTTAAGCAGTTGCTGTTAGAGGCGGTCAAAAAACAAAAAGAAGTCCTTGAATTTCCTGAACCAACTGTATTGTTCACGAATTTTGGGGATAGCGCTTTAGAGTTTAAGATATCCTTTACTATTAATGATAGCTTTAATGCGCGTATTCCACAAAGTGAAATTAGATTTGAAATTGACAGATTATTTAGAGCGCATAATATAACTATACCATTTCCACAAAGAGATGTTCATATTTTTAATAAAAAAGAATAATACAAAATCAAGATAATTATATTCAAAAATAGATTTAAAAATGTCGTAAAATATGTGTTTATTTTAGGCGTTTTTGCCTGTTGTCAATTTTGTCATGCACAGCTTACAGACTTAGCACGTTTAGAATATTCTTTCATTCCTCAAAGTAATTCCGAAGACCAATACACAAGACTAAAAGTACTTTTAAATTTCCCCATTAAAGTTAAGGAAAACAATTATTTAATACTAGGGGCAGAGTATAATCGTATTTTACTTAATTTAGAAGATGGGTATAATTTTGATGTTTCTAGCTTAAATAAAATTCATGTAATCGACTTAAACGTAGGTTACACTTTTAAATGGAATGAAAGTTGGCGGTTTGGTGTGAAAATTAACCCCCGTATTGCTTCAACTTTATCAGAACCATTAAGTGCTGAGGATTATTTTTTTAACGGCGGTGTGTTTTTTATAAATGATAAAATAAAAGACCACAATTTAAAACGTCCGTATCGCTTAATTTTAGGTTTAACATATAACGCTACAACAGGAATCCCTTTTCCTTTACCGTTTATAAGTTATTTTAGACCAATAAATGACAATTGGAGTTTTAATGCGGGTGTGCCGAAGTCTAATTTAAAATACACGTTTAACCAACGAAACAATATGCAGGTTTTTGTGGGCTTAGATGGATACCTAGCACACCTTCAAGATACCACTCTAATAAATGGAGAGAAAGCAGAGCATATTTCATTATCTGTAGCTATTGGAGGATTTGGGTATGAATATTGCTTTACAAAACATTTAGTAGCTTATATGTATACGGGATATACATTTAGGTTAAATAATGTATTACGTAATAAAAATAGAGATGAAGTTTTTAAATTTAACTCGTTAAACGCATTTTATTTAAGAACAGGATTAAAATTTAAAATTTAAGTATGTCAAAAATTTTAGTAATTGAAGATGAAGCAGCAATTAGACGCGTGCTTGTAAAAATTCTTTCAGAAGAAAACGAAGCTTACAAAGTAGATGAAGCAGAAGATGGTTTATTGGGGGTTGAAAAAATAAAAAACGAAGACTTCGATTTAATATTATGCGATATCAAAATGCCAAAAATGGATGGTGTTGAGGTTTTAGAAGCAGTTAAAAAAATAAAACCAGAAATTCCAATAGTCATGATTTCTGGCCATGGCGATTTAGATACAGCAGTAAATACAATGCGTTTAGGAGCTTTTGATTATATATCAAAACCGCCAGATTTAAATCGATTATTAAATACGGTACGCAATGCTTTAGATAGGAAAGAGCTTGTTGTAGAAAACAAAATTCTTAAGAAAAAGGTTAGTAAAAAATATGAGATGATTGGCGAAAGTGATGCCATTTCTCAAATTAAAAACATAATCGATAAAGTTGCTCCAACTGATGCTCGTGTTTTAATTACAGGACCTAACGGAACAGGAAAAGAATTGGTGGCGCATTGGTTACACGAAAAGAGCACACGATCAAAAGGGAATTTAATAGAGGTTAATTGTGCAGCTATTCCAAGCGAGTTAATTGAAAGCGAATTATTTGGTCATGTAAAAGGAGCGTTTACAAGTGCTAATAAAGACCGTGCAGGAAAATTTGAAGCTGCCAATGGAGGTACAATTTTTCTTGATGAAATAGGGGATATGAGTCTTTCTGCTCAAGCTAAAGTGTTACGAGCATTACAGGAAAGTAGAGTGCAACGTGTGGGTAGTGATAAAGATATTAAAGTCGATGTTCGCGTAGTGGCGGCAACCAATAAGAATTTAAAAAAGGAAATTGAAGAAGGCCGATTTCGTGAAGATTTATACCATAGATTAGCCGTAATTTTAATAAAGGTTCCTGCTTTAAACGATAGGCGAGAGGATATTCCGTTATTAGTAAATCATTTTTCTAGTAAAATAGCTAGTGAGCAGGGAACTGTCAAAAAAGGTTTTTCAGAAAAGGCTGTAAAACTGCTTCAAGAGTACGATTGGACGGGTAATATTAGAGAGCTTCGAAACGTTATAGAGCGTTTAATAATCCTTGGCGGAAGCGAAGTAAGTGAACAAGATGTGAAGCTATTTGCATCTAAATAATTTTTTAAAACAGGAATCATGGAAGTAGATCAATACAAAGTAACATCAACCATAAGTTTAAATAAATCGGTAACAAAAGTTGAAATTGAAGATGCCGAAAAAAAACTTAGAAAAGTTAGAAAAAAACTAGGTAAACTTCAAGACACATTATACGCCCATGGAAAATATGCTGTTTTAGTTTGTATCCAAGGTATGGATACTGCAGGAAAAGATAGTTTAATTCGCGAAGTATTCAAAGACTTTAATGCAAGAGGCGTTGTGGTACATAGTTTTAAGGTACCAACTCATTTAGAGTTAAAACACGATTATTTGTGGCGTCATTATATAGCCCTTCCTGCTCGCGGAAAATTTGGAGTTTTTAATAGAACCCATTACGAAAATGTTCTAGTTACAAGAGTTCACCCAGGTTATGTTATGGGAGAAAATATACCAGGAATAAATTCTATAGATGATATTAACGATACCTTTTGGGACAAACGTTTCGAGCAAATAAATAACTTCGAAAAACACATAGCAGAAAATGGCACGCTAATTTTTAAATTCTTTTTAAACCTTTCTAAGGAAGAACAGAAAAATAGACTTTTACGCCGCCTTAATAAGCAAGAAAAAAACTGGAAATTCTCAACTAGCGATTTAGATGAACGCAAATTATGGGACAACTACCAAACGTGTTATGAAGATGCTATTAACAGAACATCTAAGCCGCACGCACCTTGGTATGCAATTCCGGCTGATGATAAATCTTCGGCACGATATATTATTGCAAAAATCATGTACGATACCTTAAGCACATACACTGATATTAAAGAACCTGAATTAGACGATGAGGTTAAAGCAAATATCGAAATGTATAAGGAAGAGCTAAGTAAAGAGTAAGGTTTTTGGTGCTTTAATAAAGGTATTAACACAAATTTATGTTCTTGTTTAATTCCTGATTTTTAAGAAATAGTATCTTTATACAAAAAAATAATACCATGAAAAGAATACTTCTAATTTTAATATTTATAAGTACTTCAATTAGTTTTTCTCAAACCGACGCCGAGGTTTTAAAAAACATATATACACAATCTTTAACAAACGGAAAAAGTTACGATTGGTTAAACCATTTATCCAATCAAATTGGAAGTCGGTTATCAGGATCGTTAGGTGCAGAGCGCGCTGTGCTTTATACTAAAGAAGAACTAGAGAAATTAGGATTAGATAAAGTTTGGTTACAACCTGTAATGGTTCCAAAATGGGTGCGAGGAGGAAAGGAATTTGCATTTATTGAAACCGAATCAGGAAAAACTACCAATGTAAATATTTGTGCCCTTGGAGGCTCTATAGCAACACCAGCTTTAGGGCTAAAGGCTGAAGTTGTGGAAGTACAAAATTTCGAAGAGTTAAAAGCTTTAGGTTCAGAAGAAGTAGAGGGGAAAATAGTATTTTATAATCGTCCTATGCAAGTTGATTTAATTCAAACTTTCGATGCTTATGGTGGTTGTGTCAATCAACGATACCGTGGTGCTGTAGAAGCCATAAAATATGGAGCTGTTGGTGTAATTGTTCGTTCTATGAATTTACGAATGGACGATTTACCGCATACTGGTAGTATGACTTATAACGATTTACCAGTCGATAAACGCATTCCTTCCGCAGCCATTAGTACAAATGATGCCGAGTTATTAAGTACCATGTTAAAGCTTGATAAATCCACCCAGTTTTATTTTAAACAGAATTGTAAACAACTTAAAGATGTACAATCCTATAATGTAGTTGGTGAAATTACAGGAAGTGAATTTCCAAATGAATATATAGTTGTAGGCGGACATTTAGATTCTTGGGATTTAGGTGATGGTTCTCATGATGATGGGGCAGGTGTAGTGCAATCTATGGATGTCTTAAGATTGTTAAAAGAATCAGGAATAACACCAAAACGCAGTATTCGTGTCGTGTTATTTATGAATGAAGAAAACGGATTGCGAGGGGGTAATAAATATGCTGAGGTTGCCAAACAGAAAAACGAGAACCATATTTTTGCATTAGAGAGTGATGCAGGAGGGTTTACACCTCGTGGTTTTAGTTTCGATTGTAACGACGCGGCTTTTAATCAAGTATTAAGCTGGCAACAACTTTTTAAACCTTACCTTATTCATTACTTTGAAAAAGGAGGTAGTGGTGCAGATGTTGGCCCTTTAAAAACAGAGTCAAATGTACTTGCAGGATTACGTCCAGATTCTCAACGTTATTTTGATCATCATCATGCTAGTAACGATACTTTTGACGCCATAAATAAACGGGAACTAGAACTAGGAGCGGCTACAATGACATCTTTAGTGTATTTATTTGATAAGTATGGTGTAAATCCTATCTCGAACAAAACATCAATAAAAAACTAATACTTTAGTTTTTAGTTTAGGATTATGAGAATACCACTTTTAACATTCAGTCTACTTTTTACTACTATTTTTATGGCGCAAACTAATGAGGAACTTCCATTTTATGAAATTTCAGATAATCCAGAAGAATATACTGCAGGAACAGTAGCGGCTAGAACAATTGATGGTTTAGGGTTTCGCTATTTTTGGGCAACCGAAGGATTGCGAATCGATGATTTAAGGCATAAGGCTAGCGTTTCTGGAAGAACTTCTTCTGAAACTATTAAGCATATTTATGAGCTTTCAAAACTTATAAGAAATAGCATCTTGTTGGACAATAAAGATACTAATAAAGCGGAGCTTAGTTTTAAAGACCAACGAAAACAAACGTTAATTAATTTAAAATTGGTGTCCGATGTTTTGAGAGATACAACTACACCATACAATCTTGAAAATTCCGAGATTCCGTTTTGGAATATTATAAATGGCCCGATAGAAGATGCGTTATGGCATTGCGGGCAAATTGTTATGTTACGCCGCGCCTCCGGAAACCCATTTAATTCGAAGGTAAATGTTTTTAGTGGTAAAATAAAAAAATGATATTTAGGCCTTTCGCTTTTGCTGAGACTTTATTAATAAAAATACTATAGATAATAGGACTATAAATAGAGCGGTGACTATTATTTCGTTTTTTCCAAGGTTTGATAAAAAGTAAATAATAATTCCTATGGCTAATACAGGAACGAGGAAACCACCAGGGATTTTAAATCCATCATCCAGGTCTTTTTGAGATTTACGTAATTTAATTACGGTTAAAGCAACTCCTAAATAAAGCAATAACATGGAGCTGCTCGCAATGACCGCTAATTGTTCAAAACTCCCCGAAATGGCTAAAATAAAACCAATAGTGGCATAAGCAATAATAGCTATATAAGGCGTAGCGAAAGATTTATGGATTTTCGATAAAGCCTTTAAAGGAATAACGTTGTCTCTAGAAAGAGCATAAACTATTCTAGGGCTATTAAGGATTGTGCCACTCATATAACCAAACATAGAAACCACCGCTCCAATAATTAAAAGGGTGTAGCCAAAGGAGCCCATAACTACCTTAGCGGTTTCTGCAAGAGGAGCTGCTTTAAAATTGGGTAAGTCGGCGCCTAAAACACCTTGAGAAACGGTTTGTATTAAAACATAAAGAATTACAACAACAGATAAACTGATTAAAATACCTCTCGGTATGGTTTGTTTAGGGTTAATAACCTCGCCACCAACAATAATACCTGTTTCACAACCTTGAAATGCAAAAAATAAAATAAGAGATGTTTCGCCTAGTGTTTTCATACTCGGCATGTTTTCAATATATAAATTGCTAAAAGAAACATCCTTAAAACCAATTATGATTAGAAGAAGTAGAGGTATAAGTTTAATCATGGTATTAAATTTTACTAGGCCAATACCTTGTTTTAAACCAATAACATTAATAAACACCATGCCATAAAAAAGAATAAATAAAAACAAGAAACGTGGCCAACCCTCTGCAAATATGGGGTAAGCAGATCCTATAATATTTACTAATGCATTTGAAACAGCAGCATCGGCAAATAAGTTGCTTCCAATGGCAAAAATGCCAGCAATAAATCCTGCATAATCACCAAATGCTGTTTCTATGTATGTATAAGGTCCGCCTGTATTTGTGACTTTACTTCCAACTTCTGCAAAACAAAGCATAATCATAGCCATTAATAAACCGCAAAATAAGTAGGCTATTATGCTAGAAGCTCCCATATAACTTGCCACAACGGCAGGTAATACAAAAATACCAGATCCAACAATAATGTTAATTATGTTTGCAGATAGCCCTAATACGCCAACTCCTCTTTTTAACCCTTCTTGTTTTCGATTCATCCTTAATTTTTAAATTATAAATAGCTCAACCACCATTTGTGTTTATTATTAGCCTTATATATCATATAATTTTTAGAAGGATAATAAAGTAGAGTAATAACAAAAATCCAAACCATATAAACTACGAAGAGCGAATAACCATAATTTATTAGTTTCGCATTCTGGAATACCTCTTTTGTTAAAATCATGTCTTGCCAATTTCCTCCAAAAAGTAATATACCTACTATTGCAAGTACGTGTATAACCAAAATATGCATGAAATAGTAAAATAGCGGTACACGACCAAAAACCAAAAAGAAATCAGTTATTTTATTTTTAGTGTTTTCTATTACATTTAGAAATATTAAAGCAGGTCCGATAGTTATTAAAAGATATACCAAGGACGGTGGGTATTTTGTTACTTTAAAAAATGCTAATACGGTTTTAGTTGGTGTATCTTGTACAACCCATGGCACTAAATCCCCATAAACATTTACACCTCTAATAAGGAAAAACAAAACAATTGATGAGAGTCCAATACCTACTAGATATTTTTTTCTAAGTTTTGGTTTATAGTCAGGTTTGTATAGTATTCCTAAGCAATAGCCTAAGGTCATTAGTCCGAACCATGGGGTAATAGGATATGCAAAGGCAACTAGAGTATTGTTAATTACTAAAAACTGTTGCTGGTGTAAAATATACCATAAAACAGATGTAAAGCTAGTGTCTTGAAAAGTGATGCCGTCTAATAAATTATGCCCTGCTATTAGTGTAATTCCTAATGCTAGAACAGCTTTAAAAGGCAAGTAAATAGTGAAGGCTAATAACATCATGCATAGGCCAATAGCCCAAATAACTTGCAGGATAACAAAGCTATAGGTAATATCAAACTTCCATAAAAAATTATTTACTATTAAGGCTAAAATAACTAACCAAATGCCTCGTGTTAATAAAAACTTGAATAACTGATTTTTAGTTTTTTTACTTCCATATAAAAATGCGGAAGTGCCAGCCAGAAAAATAAAAACAGGGGCGCAATAATGTGTAATAAATCGTGTAAAGAATAAAAAAGGTGTTGTTGTATCTAAGTTCATTGGGTCGCTAAAAAAAGAGCCATAATGAAAATAGTCTCTAACATGGTCTAAAGCCATAATAATCATAACTAGACCTCTTAAAATATCTATAGATTCAATGCGCTTAGTTTTAATATTCATAGCCTTATATGGATGCAAAATATTAGATTAGAGGTTTTTAAAATTATGTAATTAAAGGTTAATTATGCGTGATTGTAATTTTTAATCTTTGTAATGACATATTTTCTCGTCATGCGGTAAGTAGTTTTTACTAATTTTATTGATAAAATATTAACTATGAAACTAAAATTACTTGTAATAGTCACATTTATAACTTTTTATAGTTATTCGCAAACACCTATAGAAAATTATGAAAGTGCTTTGGATTCCAATTATTCAATAGTATCAGGTACCATTGACCAAACCTCTTCGGGTTCCACGAGTTGGAATTTTACTGTAACACCTACAGGAGCAACAACTCAAGATAGTGTTGAATCTGTAGCAGTTGGTAGCACTACTGAAATGGCTTTTCCTGGTACAACTTCAGTTTTAATGACTAATGCTTCTGTAGATCCTCCAGGTGAATCTAAAGTTTATATTAAAAATGAAACTAACGAGTTGTCTTTAACAGGATTAGAATCTTCGGGTTTAAGTTTAAATTATTCAGATAATGGTTTATTAGGCACATTTCCTTTGGAAACGGGAAATGGAGGAGATAATGTTTCTGGCACTTTTAGTTACGGTGGCGAATCTGGTGCGTTTTCTGGAACCTTAACAACAGTAGTTGATGCTTATGGCAATTTATCAATAAATGATGTTGGAACAGGAGCATTTAGCGGAGAAGTGACTAGGTTAAAAATTGATCAAAGTGTAACATTAACTGTTGGCGGTTTTCCCGTGGGGAATATGCTGCAAACATCGTTTTATTATTATGATGCCACTAATACTAATTTGGTGTTTAGGTATTCAAAATTTGACATTACTTCTGTTGTAGGTAATCAATCATCAGAATTAAAAGAAGTTTTATTATCTAGTAATTTAAACGTTTCAGAGAATAAAATCTCTAAAGAAGATGTTTCTTTATTTCCTAATCCGGTTCAAAATAATTTAAACTTCAAGTTTAATAATGATGTGATTGTAAAATCGATTATATTGACTGATATAAGTGGAAGAGTGGTCCATAAAAGCAATTTAAACTCAATATCTGTTTCACAATTTCAATCAGGTCTTTATATTGCCACTATACGCACTAATAAAGGAACTTTATCTCGACAATTTATTAAAGAATAATTAGAGTTTTTAACCTAAAAGATTGAATAAAAAATAAAGGCAGCTATTTTAAAAAGCTGCCTTTTGGTTTATTTAAGTTGGTTATTTAGCATTTAAAAGTACTTCACTATAATAAATTATTTCGTCAACTATTTTTCCTTCTTTATCAAAACTATTGCTAAAATGCATAGGGATAGCAAGTTCTTTTTTATCCGACTTACGGATTAAATGATAATTCCACCATGACATAACTTCACGGCCGTTGCCCATTTCATATTCTAAATAATCAGGGTAACCAATCATGTCTATACTAACTATTTCAAATTCATCTAAAAATTTCTGCCACATTGGTTTTATTTCTTCTTTCGTATTAAATGTTCCGAAATCGTTGTGAATACTTCTAAATCTAGCATCATCGCTATAATAGCTTAGACATTTGTCTAGATCTAAATTCTCATATGCATACATGGCCTTACGAACGGTATTGATATTATCATGGTGATTGTAAATGGTGCCGTTTGTTCTGTTAACAAAACTAGCTCCAACTTCATCAAAAATACTTTCGTTATTATAATTAATAATGGTTTTTATTTTGTTGTTTTTGTTTACAACAAAAAGTCTGTGGATTGGCATATTAACTTTTACGCCTGTTTTTTTGTGTACTCCTTTAATATCTTCCCAAGTCTGTACCCACACCTCATCGTCTTTATTGTCTTTTTTATATTCAATAGCATCCGGGTAAGCGCCCTTTGTTGTAGTTATAGAATAATAATCTAGTGCATTAAGCCAACTTTTTGAGGCTCCAGCAAATGAAGCCTTGTCTTGCCCCTTTTGTTTTGTAGTTGTGCTTACACCGTTATAGGATTTAAAATCATCGGTTAAAAAGCTTGCAACTTTTGTAGAATCTCCGCTTACAAAAGCCTTGGTCATGGCTTCAACCGTTTTAATTGCTGGGTGATCAATATAAACCGTGCCATTTGTTTTTTTTTGCGCAAAAACGCTGGTAATACATACAAAAGCTAGTACTGTTAATAAAGTTGTTGTTTTCATTTTCTTTGGTTTTTAAGTTAAATTTTTAATAGGTTTCAATTAAAGATTAATTGGAGTATTGTTGTAAAGTGAGTTTTACGGGTTTAAATTCCATGTTTAAATCGGTTTTGGCTAAA
This sequence comes from Algibacter sp., assembly GCF_039977455.1. GTDB lineage: Bacteria > Bacteroidota > Bacteroidia > Flavobacteriales > Flavobacteriaceae > Algibacter_B. The sequence goes on from NZ_JBDWDG010000007.1 coordinate 111,375, forward strand.
TCGTTTTTATAAACAATGCTAGGTTCTTCTTTAGGCTCACATTGGTTAAGCATGGCCTGCATATCAGATATTTTGTAGGTTTCACTGCTTAATAGGTAGTCTTTACCATGTAAACCATGTGTTGTTGCTAGTTTGTATATGGCATTAGCAACATCTTCTACATCAACTATAGCAAAAGGAACATCGTTTTTGTAAAGCGCTTTCATAAAATCGTTTGGTGCCATGTTGTTTTTTATCAAGAATTGTAAACCACTCGAGGTAGAATCTTCTCTTTTTGATAGTGATTTTCCCATGACTGCCACAGGTGAAACCGAACTGATTTCGAAATGTGTTTTTGGATTATCGGCAATAAATTGTTGAACAGTTTGGTTGGCAAGAAATTTTGCTTGGGCATACGGATGGCTTTCAGTGCTAGTAAACCTAGTGTCATTTTCATCAACAGCATCTGTGAAACTTTTTCCACCAGGTGGAAATGGAAAATTGGTGTTCCAACCTGCTACCGAAGCTATAAATACTACTTTTTCAATGCTTGGTGTTTTATTGATAACCTGCAAAAAATTCTCGGTGCCTTTAATTGTGGGGTCGAACAATTGTATTTTTGGGTCTTGAACATCCAAAATAAATGGGGTTCCACCATGAACAACAATATCACAATCGCTTACAAAATCTTTTAAAGTTTTCTTATCGGTAACATCTAGTTCACTGATATAAAGATTTTCAGCATTTTTAAGAGTCATTAAGTGCTCATATTTGTCTTTCCTCGAAATATCAGTGGTAGAAACTTTCACCTGATAGCCATGGTTTAAAAATGTATTGGTGATGTAGCTTCCTATAAAACCAGAACCGCCTATTATACCTGCTTTTTTCATCTTTTGTGTTATTTAAAAAACCTACAATAATGGATATTGATTTATTTCAATATTGTTATTGTAGGTGTAGTTTAGATTGGTAGCTTAAAAAAATGTGACTAACCCATTAATTATAAGTTGTACCTAATTTAGAAATATAATTAGTTGATTAAAAGTGATATAGGACGAATAGGGGGTAAAAATGTCCAAAGGATAGGGATTATTTATCGAGGGTAAGTGTTTGATGAATAATATATTAATGAAATAAGTTTTTCTATGAAGAATGATTCAGTTGAAAATCGAAAATAAAGGTTGTACCGTTTTGGTTTTCCTCTTTCATTATTCCATTTAATTGTCGCGTTAACAAAGAAACTAATAGAGAGCCAAAGCCTGTACCATGGGTAATCCCAGATTTTCCAGTACCATTGTCTGAAACTTCCAAGTGTAGTATATTATCGTGTGGCTTTTCTAATTTAATAGTAATGGTACCCTGTTCGTTCTGAGGAAAGGCATATTTAACAGTATTGGTTAGCAACTCATTAATTATTAAACCTAGCGGAATAGCTGTATCTATATCTAAATCTAGTTGATTCATAGCTAGGTCTAGGGTTACTTTTTTTTCTGCACCTAAACTATTTAAAATACTTTCGCTTAAATTTAAAAAGTAATCTTTCATTTCAATAGCACCTAACTTTTTACCTTGATATAATTTTTGGTGTACAATACCTATGGAATTAACACGGTTTTGACTTTCTAACATAGCTTCTTTGGTGTTAAGGTCTTTTATTTGAGCAGATTGTAAGGATAATAAACTAGAAACCACCTCTAAATTGTTTTTTACTCTATGATGCACTTCTTTTAACAATAGTTCGATTTTAGCATTTTTAGCAGCTAATAATATATTAGTTCTACTACGGTTGCGGTAACTTATAAACCCAAAAGCGAGTAGGCCAAGTAAAAGAGCAACAAAACCAAAACTTAAAGATTGAATTAGCCTTTGTTGAGAAATTTTACTTTCTTGATACGCAATGGTTTCTTCTTTCTTTTTGGTTTCGTATTGGGTTAAAAGCTCAGACATTTTTGCATCACTTTCCATAGAGGCTATACTGTCTTTTAGAGTGAATGCTTTTTGTTTATAATCTAGCGCAGATTTGTAGTTTCCTAACTTATAATATATGGTACTTACATGGTTGTAGTTTTCTATTAAATTTGAATAGTCTTTATTGTTTTCTTGTAATCTAACAGTTTGTAATTGGTATACTAAAGCATCATCATAATGACCCAAAAGCATATTAACCTCTCCTAAATTTGCAATAACTGTGTTAATCGCATTAGGGTAGTTTGCTTTTTGTGCCAAGGTCAAGCATGCGTTATAACTTTTTATAGCGTCTTGGTATTTCCCCAATCTTTTATAGGCATTTCCTATGCCATTAGTAACATCTGCTTGGGTAGGTAAGCCCAAGTTTTGCTGTTGTGCAATGCTTAAACCTTTTTTGTAATATTCAAGGGATTGGGCATAATTGTTTTTTGCCATGGCAACATTTGCTGCATTAAAATTGACATTGAATTTCTCTGAGGTTAAATTATTTTTTTCTGCAATATTTATGGCTTTTTCGGCATAATCTAAAGCTTCTGTTAATCGGTGTTGGCGTGTTAAGTCTTCAGAAACTCGTGTTAAACCATCACAAATGCCCTTTTTGTCGTTTAACAACTCCATTATTTTTAACCCAGATAGGTCTTTTTGTAAAGCATCATCTAAATGGCCAATTTTTTTATCTACCCAAGCCAATTTAAATAGAGTAGTGGCTTTTCCTCTTTTATAACCGACAGCTTCATAGCCTTTAAGCGCCTTTTTGAAAAAGATAGTGGCAGAATCTAATTGTAATAAGTTAGCATGCATTCTACCTTGCATTTCATAAAATTTTGGAAGCCAATTTTCGTTGTTTACCTTTTCGGATAATTCTACACCTAATTTTGAGAATTTTAAAGCTTGAGCCATGTCTTGGTTAAAAGCGATATCAACCATTTTATTAATGATCTCTAGCTTTTTTAAGGATTGCTTTTCTAAATTTAATTTTTGCTGAAGTTGATTAATTTTAGCGTCCTGACTGTATGCTAAATTATTTAAAATAATAAATAAAAATAACAAGGTTTTCATGACGGAGAGAAGATACAGGTTATACTTTTTGGATACGTTGAAGCAACAGTTTTTTTGATTCGGAACTTATTGGAATTGCCTTTTTTGAAATAACAATATGGCTAGTGGCAATTTCATCAATGTTTGATAGGTTTACAATAAAGGACCTATGAACCCTTATAAAATGTTGGTTGGGTAGTTTTTCATCCATGTCTTTTAGGGTTGTTGCTAATAAATATTCCTTGCCTTTACAGTAAATGCGGCAATAGTTTCTTTCGGCTTCAATATAAAATATGTCTGTTATATTAACCCTCACCATTTTTTCTTGATGCCGAACAAAAATACAGTCGCTTAAAATAAATGAAGATGCTTTCTCTTTATCTGTTGCTACATCTTCCTCTTTTTCCGATTGGATTCTTTTAACGGTTAATTCAATAACCCGTTGCAAATCTATTTTTTTGAAAGGTTTAGAAATAAAAGCATAAGGTTTGGTGGTTTTTGCTTCGTTAAAATGTGCATCATCTGCATTAGCTGTTACATAAATAATAGGAATGTTATAATTTTGTTGAATTATTTGAGCTGTTTCAATACCTGAAAGTTCACCTTTTAAGTTTATATCTAGTAAAATAATATCTGGTATGCTTTGGGGTAAAAGCGCTAAAGCCTCTTCACCCTTGGAAAAAATTCCGGTTACCTCGTAACCAATTGTAGAAAGTTGTAATGATATGTTTGCTCCAATTATCATTTCATCCTCAACAATTAATATTTTAATTGGCTGCTTCATATAAAGCAGGGTTGAGGATTACTTAAACAAAAATTGTTTAGCTGATCATGAAAATTTGGATTCAATTTTAACATACAAGTCTTTTTATTTATGCTATGAATAAAAAAGACTTAGGGAATAGATATAATATTAGATAAAATATTGAATATTACCAAATGTTTTAGTAATTATATAATGAATTAGGTGTTTGTGTGAGAAAATCTCAACAAATATTAATGTTCTTTATTTGTGGCTTTTAAAAGTTTTTGTTGTTGTTTAACGGTTAACGTGCTTCCATCATGACTCCAACCTGGAGCACCAAAGGCATACATGAACTTATGGTACCAGTTTTTAGATTTCTTCATATCATTCCAAATATCTTTGTATTCATGAGTTAAAATAACTAATGGGTTGTAAGAGTTTGGAGCGTGTGTTACGCCGTATTTAATATCTATACTTTCATCGAGTTCTTTCCAAGTTCCAAACATTTTATCAAAAATATTTAAAAAACCACCATGGTTTTTATCCATGTATTCTAGATTTTGGGCGTGATGCACTTGGTGCATGGTGTGTGTATTCATAAATTTTTCTATGAATCCCATTTTTGGGATATATACAGAGTGTAATTGGAACTGCCAAAGTGCCTCTATACCTAAACAAACGACTAACATTTCAGGAGGGAAGCCAATTGCAGGTATCCACATATAAAAAAATGGTTTGTAAAATATAGTAAACCAACCATTTCTTACCGCGGTTCCTAAATTAAAATTGTCTGAAGAGTGGTGTACAATATGTGCCGCCCATAAAAAACGTACATTATGGTTTTGTCTATGAAACCAGTAATAACTAAAATCATCTAATAATTGGCAAATTATCCAAATATACCAAGCATATCCAAAGGATTGCCAACCCATAATATTCATACGAACACCATCAACTAGCGGATTAAAAACTTCGTAAACATAATTGAAAAGCACTATTGCTGCAATGGTTTTGGTAAGTGGAGCTAAAATGGCAGAGCCTATACCCATGGCAAGACTGGCACCTAAATCTTTCCAGTCGTATAATTTTTTGCTTTTATCATCATTATGGCTTTTGCTATAAGTTAGTTCAAGCAATATTAAACCAAGAAAGCAAGGTACACCATAAACGAGGGGGTTTGTAAAATCCATGAAATTAAAATTTTCTCAAAAATATAACGATTTTAGTTGTAATGCGTAATAAGCTCTTATTTATTTCAAAAAAAAACTCTTTAAAACAGGTTAAGGTTTTAAAGAGGCTTTTTTTTCTTTACAAGGCTACTATTATTTGGTTAAAGCAGCTTCTTTTTTGGAGTTGAAATCAACTTCAACTTGATTATTTATAATATCTTCAAAAGTTTCTCTTTTTCTAATTAAGTGCGCTTTGTTATTGTACCATAAAACTTCAGCAGGTCTGAATCTAGAGTTATAATTACTAGCCATAGAAAAGCAATATGCTCCGGCATTTTTAAATCTTAAAATATCACCGTCGTTAATTTCATTTATACGTCTGTTATTACCAAAGGTATCGGTTTCACATATATAACCAACAACCGTATAAAAACGCTCTCTTCCTTGTGGGTTAGAGATGTTTACAATATCATGGTGAGATCCATAAAACATAGGGCGAATTAAATGATTAAAACCAGAATCTACCTGAGCAAAAACAGTTGAAGTCGTTTGTTTTACAGCATTTACTTTAGTTAAAAAACTACCCGATTCGCTTACCAAAAACTTACCTGGTTCAAAAGCTAATGTTAAATCTTTTCCATAAGACTTACAAAATTCATTAAATCGAGCCGAAAGTTTTTTACCTAATTCCTCTATATTAGTTTCAATATCGCCTTGCTTATAAGGGACTTTAAAACCTGAACCAAAATCGATAAATTCTAGGTTTTTGAATTGTTTAGCGGTGTCAAATAAAATTTCACTAGCATAAAGAAATACTTCAATATCTAAAATATCACTACCAGTATGCATATGAATACCGTTAATGGTCATTTTAGTGTTTTCAACAATTCTTAAAATATGTGGTATTTGATGAATTGAGATACCAAATTTAGAATCTATATGACCTACAGAAATATTGGCATTACCACCCGCCATAACATGAGGATTAATACGAATACAAACCGGAACTTTTGGATGTTTAGTTCCAAATTGTTCTAAAATAGATAGGTTGTCTATGTTTATTTTAACCCCAAGTTTAGCAGCCTCTTCAATTTCATCTAAAGAAACGCCGTTAGGTGTGAAAATAATTTGGTTTGGAGAAAACCCTGCAGCCAATCCTAATTGCACTTCTTGAATTGAAACCGTGTCAATACCAGAACCTAAAGATCTTAAAAGTTTTAATATAGAGATGTTAGATAAGGCTTTTACAGCATAATTTATCTTTAATTTCTTAACATTTTTAAAAGCGGACGTAAGTCTTTTGTATTGGTTTTCAATTTTCTCAGCATCATAAACGTATACTGGACTTCCAAAATCTTGTGCAATTTTAAGCAACTGATTATCTAACATGATTCATTTAATTTTTGTCAAAGATATTTGTTTGATTTCAAAAAAAAATAAAAAAATAAAAAATATGTCAAATTAAACATTTTGTTAATTATTTAACAATTTAATTTTGTGAATATTTTTTAAATGTTTTCGCAAATAAATATTAGGGTAAGTAAACGCTATTATTTACATTTGTGAATCTTAAAAAAGAAGCCATATTATGAATTTACACGAATACCAAGGTAAAGAAATATTAAATAGTTTTGGAGTACGTATCCAAAGAGGTATAGTAGCACAAAATGCTCAAGAAGCAGTTGCTGCAGCAAAACAATTAACTAGCGAAACAGGAACTAGCTGGCACGTAATTAAAGCTCAAGTACATGCTGGAGGACGTGGTAAAGGCGGTGGTGTTAAGCTTGCTAAAAATTTGAAAGAAGTTGAAGATATCGCTGGTCAAATAATAGGTATGGATTTGGTTACGCCTCAAACATCGGCAGAAGGTAAGCGTGTTCACCAAGTTTTAGTTGCGGAAGATGTTTATTATCCAGGTGAATCGGAAACTAGTGAGTTTTATGTTTCTGTGTTATTAAATAGAGGTACTGGACGTAATATGATTATGTATTCTACTGAAGGTGGAATGGATATTGAAACCGTTGCAGAAGAAACACCACATTTAATCTTTACAGAGGAGATTGATCCTGCTGTTGGTTTAATGCCTTTTCAAGCAAGGCGTGTTGCTTTTAATTTAGGTTTATCTGGCTTAGCATTTAAAGAAATGACAAAATTTGTTACTAATCTTTATACAGCTTATGTAAAATCAGATTCTTCTTTATTTGAAATTAACCCTGTTTTAAAAACAAGTGATAACTTAATAATGGCTGTTGATGCTAAAGTTACCATTGACGATAACTCATTATACAGACATAAAAACTATGTTGATTTACGTGATGTACGTGAAGAAAGTGCTATTGAAGTAGAAGCTGGAGAACTTGGTTTAAACTATGTTGATCTTGACGGTAACGTTGGATGTATGGTTAACGGAGCTGGTTTAGCCATGGCAACAATGGATTTAATTAAGCAAGCCGGTGGAGAACCAGCAAACTTTTTAGATGTTGGTGGTACTGCTGATGCTGCTCGTGTGGAAGCTGCATTTAAAATTATTTTAAAGGATCCTGCTGTAAAAGCAATTCTAATAAATATTTTTGGTGGAATTGTACGTTGCGATCGTGTAGCACAAGGTGTTATTGATGCTTATAAAAACATGGGAACTATAAATGTACCAATTATTGTACGTTTACAAGGAACTAACGCAGATATAGCAAAAGAATTAATTGATAACTCTGGATTGGACGTTATGAGTGCTACTGAATTTCAAGAAGCTGCTGATAAGGTACAACAAGTATTAGCTTAAATGTTGAAGTGCTAAATTTAAAGTAGCATATCAATACTATATAAAAAAAAGAGCAACATTTAAATGTTGCTCTTTTTTTTATACTTTATTTAGGCGTTAAGAATGCTATTTTTTAATATCCTTTTTATGCGGTAGTTTTGAAAACTTACTTTCTTTTTTAGTATCAAACTGAGGTTTACGTTTTCCCTCTGTGTTTTCATTTTTCTTTGGCATAGGACCTCTAAGATGAATAACAAGTCCGTTTAAAAAATTACGTAATATTTGATCGCCACACTCCATATACTTTGGATGATCTTCTTTTCTAAAAAAAGCACCTAGTTCGCTTTTAGAAATTCTGAAGTCTACCAGCTCTAAAATCTTTACTATCTCGTCATCACGCAGCTTTAACGCTACTCTTAATTTTTTTAAAATATCATTATTTGTCATTGTTACTCTTTTGTTTACTCAAGGCTTATGCATTTCATCGATTTTCAATTTTGGTAAATGAAATACTAACGTTTTTTACATTTTGTAAAGATACCTTAAAAATTGAATTTTTATAGTGGTCATTTTAAACTAAAATTTAGTCTTGTATGACAGTGGTATACAGGGTGTTGAGGTGTTTTTAGTTGCTCTGAATTACTAGAAGTCGATAAGATAAAGTGCAAGTTTTTTAGTTTAATAATTTGTTTTATTGATGAAACAGGTAAAAATTACGATTAAAAGCCTACTGTTTTTCGATAAGTTACATTAAATCTACGATTATTTATGTATCCCTTCTGTGTAACTTTATATTATAATTTTTTTTTGTTAAAGAAAACCCTCAAGAATGGTAAATAGAGTAGAAAAACTAAGCCTTTTGTCAGAAATGATCGCATTTGCAAAATACGATAAGGATATTAAACGCATTGAGTATAACTTTTTACTAGGAGTAGCTAAGCAGTTAGATATTTCTCGTGAAGATTTTGACTACCTGTTAGAAAATCCTGTGTCGTATACGCATTTAAAATCACATAGCGAACGTATAGTTCAGTTTCATAGATTAGTATTACTATTAAATATTGAACAAGAAGCTAATAAGGATAATAATTCTGCTGGCGTAATAAAGTTATATAACTTTGGTTTACGTATGGGGCTAAGTCATGAATCTATTACCAAAGTATTATACTTAATGGAAAGTTTTCCTAATAAAATAGTACCACCAGATGTTTTGATTGATATTTTTAAAACACAATACAATTAAAACGTCATCTCTCTCTCTCTTAATGTTTAAGGGCTTAATATAATAAGTGTTGATTATAATTTACAATGGTAGGTTACTATGAAAAGCTAAAAGGTTATACTTTTAGCTTTTCTATTTTTTCTTGGTATGCTTTAATCTCATCTCTAAGTTTTGCAGCTACTATAAAGTCTAACGCTTTTGCAGCTTCTTCCATTAATTTCCGTCGTTCTCTAATTTTCTTTTCAAGTTCAGGTTTACTTAAATATTCACTTTCTGGTTCGGCAGCTTTTAAGGCTTCTAATTCATAACTGTAAGTACTTACGGAGTTTTTAGAAAGTACATTGTCTAAACTTTTATTTAAGGCCTTAGGAACTAGGTTGTGTTTTGTATTGTATGCAATTTGCTTTTCTCGTCTATATTCAGTCTCGTCTATCGTTTTTTGCATGCTTTTGGTTATTTTATCAGCATACATTATGGCTTTACCATTTAGGTTTCTAGCAGCTCTTCCCACAGTTTGGGTTAGTGAACGTGCTGAACGTAAAAAACCTTCTTTATCGGCATCTAAAATAGCTACTAGCGATACTTCTGGTAAATCTAAACCTTCACGAAGTAAATTGACACCAACCAACACATCAAAAAGACCTTTTCGTAAATCTTGCATGATTTCAACACGCTCTAAGGTATCTACATCACTATGGATATAACGACAACGGATTTGAATTCTATCGAGGTATTTAGTTAACTCTTCGGCCATGCGTTTAGTAAGTGTTGTTACTAAGGTACGTTCGTCTTTTTCTATACGTAATTGTATTTCTTCAATTAAATCGTCAATTTGATTTAAACTTGGCCTTACCTCTATAATAGGGTCTAATAACCCAGTAGGACGAATTACTTGTTCAACATAAATACCGTCAGATTTTTGCAATTCGTAATCGGCAGGCGTGGCACTAACATATATAACTTGGTTTTGTATGGCTTCAAACTCTTCAAATTTTAAAGGTCTATTATCCATGGCTGCAGGTAACCTAAAACCATATTCAACCAAATTTTCTTTTCTGCTTCTATCCCCTCCATACATCGCGTGAACTTGAGATATGGTAACGTGACTTTCATCAACTACCATTAAATAATCGTCTGGAAAATAATCTAACAAACAGAATGGTCGTGTTCCTGGTAATCGGCCATCTAAATAACGCGAATAATTTTCAATACCAGAGCAATAACCTAATTCGCGAATCATTTCCAAATCAAATTCTGTACGCTCTTTAAGGCGTTTGGCTTCTAGATGTTTACCAATTTCTTTAAAATAGTCATGTTGTTTTACTAAATCATCTTGAATTTCTTTTATTGCGCCTTGTAAAACATCAGGCGAGGTTACAAACATGTTTGCTGGATAAATGGTAAGTTGGTCGTATTTTTCAACAACTTCATTGGTTTGAATATTAAAAGATTCAATATCTTCAATTTCATCTCCAAAGAAATGAATTCTAAAAGCATCATCAGCATAACTTGGAAAAATATCTACCGTGTCTCCTTTAATTCTAAAGTTTCCATGTCTAAAATCTGCTTCGGTTCTAGAATATAAACTTTGCACCAATTGATGTAATAATTTTGTTCTAGATATCTCTTGGTCTCTTTTTAAAGTAATCACATTTTTTTGAAACTCAATAGGGTTTCCAATACCATAAATACAGGAAACGGATGCAATAACAAGAACATCTCGACGACCAGATAAAAGAGAAGAGGTTGCGCTTAAACGCATTTTTTCTATTTCTTCATTTATAGATAAGTCTTTTTCTATAAATACTCCTGAAACAGGAATATAAGCTTCCGGTTGATAGTAGTCGTAATAGGAAACAAAATATTCGACGGCATTGTTTGGAAAAAATTGTTTAAATTCTGAATATAATTGTGCCGCTAATGTTTTGTTGTGCGCTAAAACTAAGGTTGGTCTTTGAACCTCCTCAATAACATTAGCCACCGTAAAGGTTTTTCCTGAACCTGTTACCCCAAGTAGTGTTTGATATTTTTCACCCGAAGTAAGTCCGTTAACAAGCTGGTTAATGGCTTGAGGTTGATCGCCGGTAGGATTGAATTCCGATTCAATTTTAAACTGCATATGCCCTTAATATTAATTGTCTAAATTACTTAAAGTTGATGGAATTAGGAATTTAAGTGGCGGAAATTTAATGTTTATCGTTTTAAGGCGAAGTGTCCAGAAAACGTTCTACCATCATCTAACTTAACTTGAAACCAATAGTCGTTATTTGGTTGTAAGCTACCTTTATAAGTGCCATCCCAACCTTGGTTACTCACCAAAAGTTGTTTAATTAATTTTCCGTATCGATCATAAATAAAAACGGTAGTATTAGGTTGTACACGATTATCAACGCCTTTTATTCTCCAATAATCGTTAATGCCATCGCCGTTTGGTGTGAAATATTTAGGATAACCAATTACAGAAATGTTTAAAGTAGAAACACCACAAATATCATCTTTAATATGTATGGTATAAAAGCCAGGATTTACATTATTAAATGTCGCTTCGGTTTGGTAGTTAATAAATGGGGAGTTTGCTTCTTGTAATGCGTATTGATAATTACCACTGCCTAGGTTAGTAGTGTTTATAATTACAGAATTGTTGTCCGATAAGTCAACAATAGTAACATCCTCTTGGGTTATTGTTGCTTGTTCTGATGCATCAACAAAAATACTTTGTGTTTTTGAACAGCCTGTGCCATCTGTTTTTGTTAGAGTGATGCTATATGTTCCTGCTGTAGAAACCGAAATAATCCTATCGTTTGATACAAATTGATTGGTAATACTACCATCTAAGCTAGAAAAGAACCATTCGTAATTGAAGCTTTCTGTAATCTGAGCTTCAAAAGGTTGTAAATCGATAGAAAATGTAGGGTCCGATGAGCAGACAATTCGTGGTGTGTCTACTGTAAATTCTGGTAGCGGATTTACAATGAAATTAATAGTTGTATTAGCTGTACACGTGTTATTTTCAGGGTTTACTACTTCAACCTTAACAGTTTGGGATTGGGAGTTAAAAGGATTTGGTAAACTGCTTTGGTTTGATAAAAGTGTACCATTTTCATTGGTATAGGTATAAAAGATTTCCATACCGGTTTGACTCCCTAAAATAGTTGAGTTAAATGTAGAAGTATCGAAAGGATAGTAGCCGTCCTCATCGTTATCGCCAGAGCTTCCGTCGCAGGCAATTTGATCTGTAATAGAATTAGCAATTGGCTGCGTATCTACTTTAAAAGTTAATGTTGTTTCTTCGTAACATGGACCGTTTGGTGCTGATGTAGATTTGTTGGTAACCTTAACGGAAATGGTTTGGGAGGTGATAAGGAATGGATTTGGTAATGGGCTAGCTAAGGCTGTTCCCGTTTCGTCGAAGTAAGAAAACGTGAAATCTGCAGGGTTTTGTGTTCCTAAAATATCATTTTCAATTTGAGAGGTATCAAATGGGTATTTACTATCGTCATCATCATCGCACTGTCTTTCTATAGTCACAGGGTTTACTTGCGGCAATGGCTCTACAGTTAATAAAATATGCGCACCAAGGGCTAAACAGTCGTTAGACAGGGCACTATCTACTCTAACATAAATATATTGAGAATTAGGATAGCCAATATTTCTATAATTTGAAGGGTCTGTAATTTCATTTACTTCAGCTAAGGCATCAGTTTCATTTCTGTAATAACGAGGTGGTAATGCAGGTTGTCCAGGAGGAATAAAACTTGTAAAAGAAGCTGTAGCACTACTAAAATCGAAGGTAGCAACGCCATCTCTATCATTGTTGTTAGTGTTATTGTTACCATTTATATCGAGATAATCATCACATTGATTGAAATTAATTATAAAAGTTGATGGCACTACTGTAGTAGATACATTAAGCTGAATTTCAGCTGCTGAAGCACAACCTGATGGAGATTCAACGCGGGCCCAGACCACATCGTTACTAATTGTTCTATTTTCAAAACTTGTAGGACTGTTAATATAATCGGTATTTGTAATATCTCCTAGAAGAGCTGAGGATTGCGTAAGGTAATATGAAAAGGTTTCGTTTGTGGCATTTGTAGAAATTTTATTATTAGCCTCGGTTAAATTAAAAGGGCTAAAGCCCAATGTGTTAAGGTCATCGTCATCACATTGTACTAATACTACAGGTGAGCTAAGGATTGGTTTAGGGTTTACCACCAATAAAACTTCATCTGAAAAGGTAGTACATCTTGTACCGCTACTATTTAATCTAACTCTAAACCAATTGTTATTTAGTGTGTTTGGGACATTAGCGATATGTAAATCGCTAGATTGTGTGCCGCTAAAATAGCCTGTATCTGTTAAAGTTGTCCATGAAATTTTATCAGGGCTTGTTTCCCATTGTATGGTTTCTGCATTGGTAACCACAGAAAAAATTGTTAAAGAGGATTCACAGGCAGTAGTATAAAAAGGCTGTGTTGTAATGCTTATGCGCTTTGCGGTTCTGTAATCTGAATGCGGTAACGTGTAACCATCAAAAGCATTAGTAACTACTCCATAATCATTTACTACTGGAGGATTATCTCCTAAGTAAAAATCGTTATTGCCATCGGAAAATCCAGCTTCATAAACATCTACGCAGCCATCACCATCCGTATCCTTATCGATGTAACTAAAAATGTTATCAGCATCTAAATCATCTAATACATAGCCTATTTGATTGCTATCTGGAGTAGTTTCTGCAGCATCCGCCCATCCATTTAAACCAAAATTTGGGCCATCTACCATACCATTTAAATCGGTGTCCGATAAAATGCCTAATTGGCCGGTTTCTAATAAATCGAATATGCCATCATTATCGCTATCTAAGTCGTAAAAATCGTAAATCCCATCATTATCCGTATCAAGAGGAAGTATTAAAGTAGAGAATATATCATCAAGTCCATCTTGATTGGCGTCAATACCAGATAAAACAACTTGAGTGCCTCTATATTCAATACTATCAGGGATGCCATCATTATCAGCATCTAAATCTAACGCGTCATTAATCCCATCTAAATCATGATCATTTTTAAAACAAGTTAATGCTATATTAACCGAAAAAGTCGAAGCTGTTGTTATATTTTCTAATTTATGAACGAATAAAAATTGATCTGCTTGATTTGCTAAAAACTCGTAAGGTGTTGGTCCATTAGGGGTAGGGTTGGGTTTAAAGTGTATTTCAGATCCTGAAATCATGGTAACGCCAGTTTCAAAAATACCATCGAAATTTGAATCGATTAGGAGTCTGTCATCAGGATCTACAAGTGTAATATTTTTATTAACGGGTAAGATTTTAGCAATAAAAAATTCGCCATCTACATTTATGTGTGTTGTTAGGATATCTTCATAAAACTTAATATTAACCGGTTCTGTAAATGAAATGCTGTATTCGTTTTCAGCATTACTATCTTGTGGAATTGTACTAGTTATATGTCCTGTGCTGGTTAAATTTATTGAGCTAGTTCCAGAAATTGTTCTGTTTAAAACGATGGAGTTACTTGCTATAGTAGTGTTACTACTGCCATCCTCAAATCTAAGAATTGGCGCCCTTGTATTTGATAAATCAAGAATAACATCCCCTCTGGATTCTGTACAATTTAAAATACCATCATTATCATTGTCAATATCAATATTATCAATTATCCCGTCGTTATCGGAATCATCGGGACAGACGCTAATAGGAATTTCTATAGATTCTAATTCTTCTCCAGTACAGGTAATAATACCTACTAATTTATATTTCCCCGGAAGGCTAGGTGTAATGCTTGTTGCGGTTACCAATAAATCAACATAACCAGATCCTGATCCATCATCAAATAACCATTTAAAACTATCGAAACTTTGGGTATTGGCTGCTTCCAGGGTGATATTAGGAATACAATTTCCTAATGTTGTAAACTGTGTATCAAAATTTATTTCTGGAGCCGATGGAAAGCCCGAATAAAAACTTCCTGAAGTTGCAGAACCATTATAATTAAAGTATGCGCAATATAACTCATCATCACTTTGTACGGCTATATTTCCTGATAGTCCTTTTACTTTATAGGTTATATAATCGGGTTTGCCATTTACCGGATTGGAAGCAGTACCAATAGGCGCACCGTTAATGGTTACTGTTGCCCCAACCTTGGTTACAATAGAAATTCCACCACTATAATTCGTGCTTCCTATATTATTAATATTAGCAATATTATCTAAGTTACCACGCGTTTCGCAACTTAAAGGCGGTACAAAAAATAGACCTTGATTGGCTTCATTAGGGGTGCCATTACTTCCTAAACCTCCAACACCTTGGTAAGCAAATGCAGGTTGAGAGGTTTCGACGTACATGTTACCATTACTATTATATTGGTTACCCTCAATAACGTAATAGTCTCCTGCATTAATGGTGGTAATTGGTGTATTACCATTTATACTTATAGTTGTATTGTTTGTATGGGCAACAATTAAAACGTTTTCCCATTCGTTATCACCGTCTCCTCGAACAAAAATATATTCTGTTCCAATTTTAGTAACATCAACAATTTGATCAATACCATAATCTCTACCGTTACCAAAACCAAAACTTCCATTGGCAGAACCACAATTAACCACAATTGGCTTGTCTGAATTAACTAAACAACCAATAAGGCCATCCTGATTAATAACGGAGTCGTCACTATTGGTTGCTATAGTATAGCTTTCACCTTCGTTTAAAGTAACATTTATGGGTGTTGTGCCTGTATAATTTTTTATTATTAAACCACTTGGTAAATTACTAAAGTTAACCATAGTGTTATCTTCGGTGGCCATTACCGATACAAAATTTAAGTAATTACTACTTGGGTTTGCATTGGTAAAACTACCAACACGAAAGGTCGTACCCAAAGCAGATAGCCCTTTGCTGACAAGCGCACCAGCTTGAGCACCATCACCAGCATTCATTCTAACAGAAACATAAATGGGAGCTTCTGCTTTTATAATATAGCCTCTGTTATTGGTTACAATGCTAGATTCTGTTGATGGTATAAAAAGTTGACCATTTCCTGTGTCTACTGTTATTTGCTGAGGTGATGTGTTTGAAACCGAACCCGTTATATAATTCGTTTCGGGTTGACCTAAGGGAATAATAGTATAAGGAATGTTAGAGTTGCTAGGTGTTGATAAATAAATATATTGATCTTCTGGATTAGCATTTCCAAATGATGCACTTGTTAATGGAGGTATATAATGTGTTTTACTTAATTGCGAGTAACCTTGAAAACTAAGTTGAATAATTAAAATATGTAGTATAAATTTTAAAAACTTCTTATTAAGTAAGACTTTATACATAAGGACTAATCGAATTAAAATCGAATTACTAAAATATACTTTTTTAGTATTGTTGGACTTAAAAAAAGTCTAAACGTTTAATTTTAATTTAAAAAGTTTGTAGATGCCGTTTTTAAAATAGAAATTTACTTTATTATCTTTTTAAAGCAAAATGACCTCTAATATTAAATGTTTCGCCATTTTGAACTATATCCGCAGAAAACCAATAATCATCCGATGGCATATTTTGACCATTAAAAGTGCCATCCCAACCAAGAGAGTTGTAAGGTAGCATTTTAAGTAATTTACCATGTCTGTTGTAAATATATACTAGGGTGCCAGGTAACTGATCTGCTCCAACAATATGCCAAGTATCATAGGCATTATCATTATTAGGGGTTACAAATTTAGGAATGTCAAAAACAAAAACAGGCTGGGAGATATCCATACAGCCATTTAAATCTCTAACGGTAACAATATGGCGACCAAAAGAAACATCATTAAAAATTTTAGATGTTTGTGGTTCTCCACCATCTAAAATAAATACATAGTCTCCAATTCTAGCATTATTAATTTCTACAGTTATCCTATTTGGGTCTGCAAAATTAACCGTGGATGTAAGTGTTATTTCCGCTTCTTCAGATGGGATTACATTAAAGTTATGAGTTGTACTACAGTTTGCCCCAACCGTATTTTGCCTAGTTACTGTTACTGAGTAATTTCCAATATTTTCAGGAGCAATTATTATTTCGCTTGTTGTTTCTCCAGTAGACCACAAATATTGATCTCCAGGGACACCTGTATCTGCCACTACGAGTAATGGTTCGTCGTTACATAATGGAACGATTGTATTTAAAGGAATTTCTGGTTTTGGGTTTACTAGTAAATCAAACTGCGTGGTATCAAAACAGCCAGTCGCCCTATTTTCTAGTCGGGCATAAATTGTTTTTTCAGTTAACGACCTGTAATTGTTGGGCAGGGCATTAGTTTCGGTTTCTGCATTATCTAAATTTTCATAAAAAGTGATGCGGTAATTGGATGAAGATAAACTGCCTAGAATTGAACTATTATTAGCCGTTAAGTCGAAATTTTGTTCACCATCAAAATCATCATCACAAAGCGCTAAATCTGTTGGTCTATTGGCTGTTGGGTTTTCATTTATTTCTAATATAAAAGACGTTACAATGGGGCAGCCGGTAGTAATATCGGAAACTCTTATAAAAATTTCATGGCTACTAGCCGTATAATTAAAAGTATTATCTAGCGGCGTTGTATTGTCGATAGCTTCTTGTTCGGTATTATGATATGTGATATTAACTATGGATAGGTCGTTTACCACTAAAGTGTTAACCTCATAGAGGTCATAGGTTTTAGTGTCGTTATCGCAAATAGGAATATTATTTATTGTATTTATTGTTGGAGGTAAGTCTACTTTTAATTCTACAGGAACTAAAGTGAAGCAACTTGTTAAAGTATTAGTGATTTTAATATAAACTGTTTTTTCTTCAGAATCAAAACTTGTTGGGTCAACAATTTCATTAGAATTATCTAATCCGTCATCGTGATTAATATCGGTTAAATCTTCAAAATAATTAATGGTCAAATTGCTTTTTACACGATCTAATACCTCAAAATCTGCTGTTTGAGTATCTAAATTGTAAAACGTTAAATCGAAGGTGGTTATACCTGCTTGTGTTGATGCACATTCCGTTATTGATGGTGAACCAACTAATACATCGGGTGCTGATACAATGTTTATTCCTAATTCTTCTACAACATAACAAAAAGAAGCACTACTTTCTATTCGTATATAAATACTCTGTGGGTTTCTTACATTCGTGTAGGTTGATGGTAAAGGATTTAAGTTATCCATAGCCTCTTGAGGCGAAAGGTGAAACGTAATCCCTAAAACATCTGGTGAATTGGTTTGTATTTCGGCTTTCTTTTCGTCTAAATTGAATTCGAAAAAGCCATCATTTGAAGCGTCATCACAAACTAAAAAATCGATTATAGGGTCGTAAATAGGGTCTGGTGCTACTTGAATTTCTATAGATCCTGTATCAAAACATGTTGAGTCTGTAATATTTTCAACTCTAACGTACAACGTTCTGGAAGCCGAATTATAAGGTGTATTTGCATCTTTAGGAAGGGCATTGGCTAAGTTTCCCGTAATGGCATCATTTTCATCTTCAAAATAATAAACAATTTTACCTGGTTGCTCGTTTAGTACTTCTTCATCTATCTCAGATAAAATAAAATCTGCAAAATTATCGCCATCGTCTTCGCAGACTTGAAAAAGGATATCGGTAGGAATAATTGGCAAGGTATTTATTATGGCTTCAAATGAAACAATAGAAGTACAGTTTGTATCTGTAATGGCGTTTTCAATACGGATATAAATGGTCTGAGTATCCGTATTGTATGCACTAAGTTCTGAGGTGGGAATAGCCTCTGCAATCGTGTTGTTGTTTGCAGCATCAAGATCTGTATATACATCAATATTTAACCCTGTTCTGCTAGAAACGGCTTCGTCTATTTTGTCTTCAATGTTTATAATTGAAAAGCCATCCTCATCATCATCACAAATTACAATATTTGAAGGCTGATTTGAAGTTGGAGCAACTAGCACTTCTATTTGAAAAGGGTTAACAGTAGCACAACCTGTATTAACACTTTCTATGCGGGCATAAAGAGTCTCGGTTGAACTTGTGTTATTGTAAAATGGCGGTAGTTGGTTTGCCGTATTATTGATCTGGGCATCTGTTTCGTCTGCAAAGTACGTCACCGTAAAGTTTGTATTTCCACCTGTAACTGTTTCGTCTAAGGAATGCAAATCGATACTTGCAAAGCCATCATCATCATCATCACAGTAAGGTATAGTTACCTCAGGAAATAGTAAAATAGGATTTACTAAAAGGTTGATTTCTGTAGACTCAACACAGCCTCCGCCAGCAATACTTACGTACAGAACTTGTGGACTTAGAGCAGGGTATGGTACTGTTTTATCAATTTGGTTAACACCATTATCTCGGTCATCTTCATCTTCATAAAAAGTAACTGTTATGGTGCTAGGTAAATCGTTAGCAATAAAAGTTTCAACAGTGTTTAAATCAAAATCTAGTGTGTCTGTAGAATCTTCATTGTCATCACAAAGGGCAAAATCTCCGGTGTCTGTACCCGTTAATAATAAATTGGTATGAATCTCGAAAGGTACAATGGTTGGGCAACCTGTGTTTTCATCAACTATTCTTAAATATATAGTGCCAGAACCAGGTTCTGCTACCGCGTTTGTATATTGGTAATTTGTTTCGTCGGCGATTATATTGGTATTCATTTCGGCGTCGGTAAACGAGGAATGAAAGGTTGTGGTAACACCAGTTAACCCATTTAAAATGGCATCGATTACTTCGGTTAAATCAAACACTGCATCACCATCTAGATCCCTATCACAGGCATCCAAATATTGAGTATCTCTGTTAACAATAGGACTTATTGTAATTTCTACATCTAAAGTTGTAGAGGTAACACAGCCTGTTGTTGTATCAATAATTCTAACGTAAACTCGGTCTGGAGTACTAGAATTTATATATGGCGTAGGTATAGGATTGTCTCCAGTGCTTACATCCAATGAATTATAGTGATATGAAACCACTAAATTAGGATTTCCTGAAGTTATTTCATCGTCCTTTTCGGTTAAATCAATAACAGCAAATCCGTCTGGAGAATCGTCACTATCACAAACTTCCAGAGGTGTTGGGTCTACAATATTAGGTAAGGGGTTAACAATTAAATTAAAGGTTGTGTATGAAAAACAATTGCTGTCTGAATCTTGAACTCTAACATAAATAGGTTGAGGCGACTGTGTGTTTTGTATAGGTGTAGTAATTGGATTTAAATTAAGTCTAGCTTCACTATCTGATAAATGATAGCTGAACGAATAATTTGTAAACGGTGCATTTGCCGCAACTTCTGTATCTTTAATACTAAGGTTGAAAGTTTCTATGCCATCACCGCTCGAATCATCACATAATTGATAATCGGAAATAGATTCCATGGGTTCTTCGGTGTTTAAAACAACCTCAACCTCGTCTGTTTCTACGCAAGTACTTCCATTAATAGGAACAGCAACTTCAACTTGGTAAATACCATCAAGCACTGCGGTGTATGTTGGGTCTATGGCACCAGGAATTAAAGTACCATTTCTATACCAAGCGTAAGATGCTAATGGGTTTTCTAAGTCGGCATCTAAAATTGCAGAACTTGCACAGGTGGTTATGTCTTCACCTAAATCTAAAACTTTAAAACTATCACCTTCAATAAATACCGCAGAATCAAACGTGTTATCGTTTTGATCTGCAATTACTAATTTAATATGGTATGTTACATTAGGTGTAATGCTGCCTGCTGCTGTTAATACGGTTGTTCTACCATTATAATTTGTGTCTCCAAGATTATAACCAGCAAAATATTGTTCGTTTAACGGATTACAGTTCAATGAGCTTGAATTTGCACTAACATTATGAATTGTACTGGTATTAACAGGCATTGTTGTACCCGGAACTAATGCAATATTTTGATATGGGTCGCTACTTCCTGCTTCCTTAATAAGAAACGCAAATCCGTCGGAAAATTGACAGGGGTTAATTCCAAAATATTCTTCGGAAGCTAAGAGGTAATTAAATTGAAATTGATTAGAAATTGAAACAAAATCGAACTCAATAGATGTGGCATTTATGGTGTTTGTAATACCTAATGCTGTTTCTAAATCTGTATCGGTTCCCCAAGTTGTAGAACCTTCGCTAAGGGTAGGTGTTCTTAAGGAATTTCCACCAGAAGTGGCACCACCCGTAGATAGCATAATTCCATTTTCAAAAGGGAAATTAGATCCTGCTTTTTCAAAATAAGCATAACTAGGAAATCCACTTGAAGCGCCATTAACAGAAGAACTAATATTTGATATGTTTACACAGCCATTAACTAAATTATCTTGAATTAACGATTCTAGCCCAATGTTATCATTCACAGAAATTTGTTGAGAAAACCCAATAGCGCTGCAAAAAAATAGCGTAAATATGATGGAGGCAATCGATCTCATAATTAGTAGTAGCTTTCTAGTTCTTTTTTAGATACTTTTTAAGTATTTTGTAGGGGCTAAATATGGCCGAAAATAGATGTTTTTTAGATGAAATGCAAAAATAATCAGTTAAAATGCGTTTTTTTTAATTTAAAACACTTTGATTATTAATGTATTAATGAAAAGTGATTTTTATATATTCTACCATCTTCTAGTGTAACAGAAAACCAATAATCGTCGCTAGGTAGAGGTTTTCCATTTAATGTGCCATCCCATCCTTTTTCGGAAGCTATAATTTCTTTTAAAAGTTTTCCAAACCTATCGTAGATATATACTTTTGAGTTTGGCTGAAATTGATTGGAAATACCTAAAATTTGCCAGGTATCGTTAATGCCATCGTTATTTGGTGTAAAATATTTTGGGAATCCAATTACGGATACATTTTTATATGTAATACCACAATTGTTTTTCACATCTTTAACCGCAACATTGTAAATTCCTGGATATACATTCTCAAAAAAGTTACTATCCTGAAATGGTTTTAAAGTTATATTATCCTCATCAATTAAGCTGTATTGATAAGTGCCTTCTCCAGAAACAAATACAGTTATAGTATTGTTTTGCACAGCATCAGTTACTTGAAAATCCGGAGCGCTAAAGGTAGCAATATTAGAGGTTGCAATGGTAACCGTTCTGCTTTTTGAACAGCCATAAGTTTTGTCAGTAACGGTAACTGTAAAGGTGCCAACGGTGTTTATTTCGGTTTCATAAGTGGAATCACCGTTAGACCAACTATAGTTGTAATTGCTTGGAGAATCATTTATTAGCCCAGCATTAATGGTTATAGTATTTGGGAAATTATTTAAGCAGTAGTATTCAAAACCTTCAGGTTCTATATTTGGTAACGCATTTACAGTAAGTAGAACCTCACTAATACCGTAGCAGTTATTTGCATTTTCCACACGAGCAAAAATGGTTTGGGAATACGGTGTGGTATTGGTGTAAGGACCGGATATATTATTAGTTCCTAAAAGGGCTTCATTGTAAGTTTCAAAATAGGTAACGTTTAAACCGGTTGGTAACCCATTAACAATACTAGGATTAACGTCGCTAAGGTTAAAACTATGGATACCATCCTCAATACCATCATCGTCACAATGTACTAATTCGGCGTTATTAGAGTCTGTAACACTAGCCTGTAAGGTTAGTTCTGAAAAACTACTACACCCCGAAGTTTCGTCTATAACTTCAACAAAAAGGGTTTGCGGGTTTGAGGTATTAGGAAACGCGTTGCCATTCACCTCAATAGTTCTGGCTATATCTGTGTAAAACTTTGTTGACCGGTCTGGTAAGCCACCAGTTAAATTATCATGAGATTTGTTCAGGTTAAATATAGTAAGACCATCTGGAGTCCCGTCTTCATCACATTGTAATAAGATGTCATTATAAGCCTCAGGATTCGGTTTTAAACTCACAAAAGCTTGACCTTCAAGAACCCCGCAATTCCCATCGTTTAGATCTATAAAAACCTCATAATTACCATTAGAGGATACTTCTATTTCATTGTTGGTGTTTGTTAACGGGGTTTTATTAACCGTCCATGTATAAGTTGCTCCTGCAATATCTGGGGCGGTTAGGGTATATTTATCACCATCACAAAGGTTTAAAGTTAACGATCCGGTACCATTATTTATAATATCTACTTTTTCGTTAAAGAACGATTGAATAAAAGGTGGCAAGCCTTGAGATGATAAATTAGGGGAAACACTTAATCCGTTATGCTGGTAGCCGCAAGCAACCCCAATAGCATTAGGATTGTTAATAACACCTAGGTTAGATAATCCCAAATCGTAAGTAGCACTAAGTGCTCTATAGATTTTTCCGTTAGGACCAAGTTGTAAACCGCCTCTATATAGAGTTCTATTGTCAATTACCACTTCTGAGCTTTGAATATCTGGTGCTAGAAGGTTGTATTGTGCAAGTACTGAAGAATGATTTGAAGCCACATTTCTATTCGCGCCATTATAATCGTTTGAGGCATGTACATAGAGCAACTCGCTGTTAGGTGAGAATTCTATACCATAAGGATAATTACTACTTCCACTTAAAAGTAATCGGTTAAGATTTGAAGCTTTACCCGTTGCCGAATCGAAATCGAACAATAATAACCTGTCACTAGTGTTACCAATAAACCTATCGGCAGAAACATTGGCACAAGCCAATTTATTGCCATCCGGAGAAATCTTTAAATTCCCTCTATAATCGTTTATGGCAATAGGAAAAGTTGATTTAACTGCTGTGGTGTTTATACCTAGATCGCTTACCTCAAAAGCATGAAAGGTATTGTATTCTTCTAAAAAACCACTTTCTGATGCAAAAGCAAGCACCCAAATGGATTTCGTTTCACAATCTTTTACTACAGCCGATAATTTTTCGGAACAATCGCTAATTAAATTAATGTTCTTATTGGTAACAGCACCTAGACCGCCGCTTAAAGTCATGTCTACTTCAGAGTAATTAAATCCGTAATGGGTTTCATCAGGATTGTGATCATCCACAGTAAAAATATAGTAAATGTCTGGTGTATTTGGTTTAGGTACTATAATAGCCGATTGCGTACTAGACGGATCGCCATTTAGCCCAGAACCATTAGTCATAACGCCATGATTTTTATTCCATACCGTTATTCCATCTGTATAAAATAATAAATTCCCGAAACTGTCTGAAATAGCAGCAGAACCTTCATTAGTAAATAATTGCCCATCATTTAATGCCGAAACCTCTCCGTTTATTTGGTTGAAAGTAATACCAGCCCCATAGCCAAAATACCAATTTGAAGCTTCAGCCTGTGAAAAAGAAGATATACCTATTACACAGAATATTACGAATAATATAGTCTTTTTCATTTTTTAGTAGCAATAGCTATCAAAGGTATTATAAATCTCGGTTTTTTAATAATCTATACGATAAAAAAACAAAAACCGCTGTCCAGCCTATTACAATAGCTAATTCGTACCAATGCACGGCGTAATCATAAATAAGTTCTCCCTTATCTGGGAATTTCGTCATGGCAATGCGTTGAAAAGGCTGGTCTATTAAATTATACATGGATTTTAAAGGGAAGAAGTCTTGAATTGTACCGGCCAATGCAACATCAGATTGCCATGATATTAAACCAAATACTATCCATTCTGTAATAAATAGAATAAATAAAAAAGCTAGAGCAAATGCCGAACGTTTTACCAACATACCCAAAAACAAACATAAACTAAAGAAACCAATTAATTTTAAAAGGTAGGCAAATAGAAATTCGATTTCACTAAAAATTATAGATGCCTCATTATAACTAGAGTAATACAGGCCAATACAAAACGAAATGAAACCAATAATTATGGTTGAAACCAATGAAAAGAATACAATTGTATAAAACTTAGATAGTATAAATTCTATTTTACTTAATCCATCAATAAGGTTTTGCTTAATAGTTTTATTACTGTATTCATTACCAATCATACTTACCACAACAATAGCAAAGAAAAACTTAAATTGTGAAGCAAAAAATGTTGTTAAGTGCCAAATAATAGGGAAGTTGAAAATGCCTAACTCACCCAGTTCTAAGGTGAAAAAACCAAAAACATTAATTTTAAGGGATGACAGAAGTATTACAAAAAATGGCAAAACAAAGGATATGAATATGAGTATTTTACTCGTTTTATTTAGCAATAACTTTTGTAATTCTAAATTTAAAAGTCGTAACATTAGGTTTAGTTTTGGTTGTTATTATCTGTTAATTGTAAAAATTGTTCTTCTAAACTTTCCTTACGTTGCACTAAATGTGTTAGAATAATATCTTGGCTAAAAAGGTATTTGTTTAAATCTTCAGATTGCATGGGTTCTTTTAAAAAGGCTGTAATCAGTTGGCCTTGTACTTTAATTTTTCCAAAGGAAGCATTGTTTTCTAGCAGTGTAATTAATTCAGTTTGCTTGTGGGTTTTAAGTTCGAAAAATCCGTGGCTAGAAATCATTTCATCTACCCGACCAGAATACAATTTTACACCTTTGCGAAGCACTACAACATGCGAGCATACTTTTTCTACTTCATCCAATAAATGCGAAGCCAATAAAATAGTTGTTCCTTTAGTGGCTATTTGTTTTATTATTTCTCTAATTTGGTGAATACCTTGCGGGTCTAATCCGTTGGTAGGTTCATCAAGTATTAATATTTCTGGGTCGTTTAATAGGGCAGAAGCTATAGCTAAACGTTGTTTCATTCCTAAAGAAAAGGTTTGGAATTTACTGTCCTTACGTTCTAAAAGACCAACCGTTTCTAGTTTCTCGTTTATTTTGCTAAGCGAAACACCTTTAATTTTACAAACTAATTTTAAGTTTTGTTCTGCTGTCATGTACGGATAAAAGTTAGGCCTCTCAATTATGGCGCCTACCTTTTTTAAGGCCTCGTGGGTTGAGGTGTTGCCGTCAAACCAATGGAAATCACCTTCGGTTTTATTAACTACATTTAGCACAATGCCTAATGTGGTAGATTTTCCGCTACCATTTGGTCCTAAAATACCGTAAACATTCCCTTTTTTAATCGTAAATGATAAGTTTTTTACTGCTGTTAAGTATCCGAATTTTTTGGTAAGGTTGTTAATTGAAAGTATGGTGTCCAAACTAAAAGATTTTTGGGCCAACCGAATATGTTAGCTATGGTTTGTTATTTTAATACGACGATTGTATATGGTTTTTGTTACACACATATCAATAAAAAGATTAAATTTGAATAAGTAAGATACCTATGCAAGATTTAAAAATTTCAAAGAAGAAGCCATCGTTTCCTATAACGCCTAAGTTACATGACTATTTAAGCGAATACAATAGAAATATAAAAATCCCTATTTTTTATGATGATTTGTTGCGTTTTCAAGGGTCTATAGTGGTTTATGATAAAGATGATAACGATACCCTTTGGATTCGTGTTTATTATAACGATTATGAACGCGAAGAAATTGACGCTGCATTAAAAAAAGTATATACCATATTTCATTCTGATGGTAACGATAGTGTTTTACCCTTTTTAAATGTTGATGCTATTGATTTTTGCACCTTTGGAAACTCAAAACCATTTAGAATAAAAGTTAGAAATATTTTAAATGATAATTACACGTATTTTTATGTAAAAACAGCTGATTCTTCTAGGATTTATGGTTTAGAGCTAGAACATATGTTGTCGCCTTATAATCTGAATTATTTGGTGTATAAGAATACATTAATAGAAGAACATATTGCAGGTATCCCTGGAGATGAGTTTATAAAGAATTTTTTACCAAAATGTGATAAATCTGAAAAATCTCAAATAGCAAAAGAGTTTGTTAAGTTTAACGAACGTTGTATGATTAGGCTTTTAGGTGATATGCGTTCTTACAATTATGTAATTGTGCCTACCCACGATTTTGATCATGTGGTGTATAAAATAAGAGCTATAGATTTCGATCAACAATCTTATGAGGGGAAGTTTAATATATACAGGCCACAATTTTTTAAAGAAAATTATGAGATGGTACAGTTGGTTTCTAATAGTATGCAAAAATTGTCCATTACTCAGTATAAAACTGAAGAGCGTTCTATTTTAGTAAAACGTTTAAAAAGTTTTCATGATCGTATAGATATGCTTCTAGAATGTATGGAAGAAGATACCATTTCAACAATCGATAATATCGATTTATTAAAATATAAAATCTTTGAATATACCCAAGACGTTAATTTTAAACGTTGCGAAAATATGGGGCAAATTCTAAAACATTCATTGGAATTTTTAACTCGGAATTATGAAAATGTAAATATTGAGAATTTAAGACAACAACGAAATACTAATTCCAGTTTTCGTTAAAATCTAGGTCTTCATAATCATCTACATCAATACCATCGTCAAATTCGTTGTATGGGTCGTCTTCATCAGCTTCAAATACTTTTTCTGGAGCATTATCTGGCACTTGCCCTTGAACAAACATTAGGTTTGGGTAATCATGACCTTCGGTTTCTTCAACAATTTCAGCAAGTTCAACATAAAATGTCCACATGCTCATAAAATCGTAAACGTAAATTAATTTTGTTTGCGCTTCGTGCACCACGCTATCTAAAGACGTTTCATTCATTAAACGCGCAGAGCCATCATCACTTAAATCAAATAATGAAATTTCTTCACCTTGCTCCCAAATATCGTTACTTAAGTAAAACGAAGCCATTTCGCTTCCATCAAACCCAAAAGATTGTGTAACTATATTGTGCAAATCTTCAAGCGTATCGGTTTCGCGAATTTCTAAATCGCGAAAAATATCCTCTTCGGTATCATTATCTAAAATAACTCTAAATCTATAAATCATGGAAAGCAAATTATGCTACAAAGGTAGCTTTTTTTTAAATTATTTTGAGAATCTATGTAGCGTAAATGTCATGGCGCTTAACAGAAAAAAGGCTCCTATTTGATGTGCAACACCTAGCCAAAGTGGAACAGCATATATTATGGTTAAAACACCTAGTAAAAATTGAAATCCTACTAAAACTAACAGGGCATTTATACCTTTGTTTTGAAGTTTAGTAAGCGATAATTTACGAGCTTGAAACCATAATACTATAATTGAAATAACGACTAAATACGCTAAAGTTCTGTGAATAAATTGTATACCGCTAGGGTTTTCAATTAGGTTTTTGTAAAAAGGTTCAAGAACATATACCGTATGATGTATAAACATGTTTTCATTCATTAAAGGCCAATGGTTATGAAGTAAACCGGCTTTTAAACCTGCCACAAAAGCACCGTAAATAATTTGAACGATAAGAATTAAATAACTGGCTATTATAAGATTTCTGAATTTCTTATTAATGGTTTTTCTATTAGGAAAATATAAATCTAAGGCTACCCAAAGTGTAGCTGCAAACGTGAGGAATGCTGTTGTTAAATGTGCTGCTAAACGAAAATGACTAACATCTGGCCTATCTACCAAACCACTTTTAACCATATACCAACCTAAAAAACCTTGAAAACCACCAAGTATTAATAACACTAAACATTTTTTTATAGTGCTTTTTGTAAGTTGTTTGGCTGCTAGAAAATATAAAAAAGGAATAATAAATACTAAGCCAATAACTCGACCTATTAACCTGTGCAACCATTCCCAGAAATAAATACTTTTAAAATCCTCAATAGTAAAATGCGAATGTAATTTTTGAAATTCAGGGTATTGCTGATATAAATTAAAAGCTTCTTGCCATTCTGCATTATTTAGCGGTGGAATTGTACCTGTTATTAATTTATAATTTGAAATGGATAATCCAGAATCTGTAAGTCGAGTAATACCACCCACAACAACCATAATAAAAATTAATACACACCCTGTAAGCAACCAATAGATAACTTTTTTGTTGTCCTTTTTCATATTAAATTAACGCTTTTTCAAAACATAAACTATTTTCAATAGTTGCATATTGTCCGTAGTTTGGTATAATATTATAGTTGTTTTTTTTATAAAAATGCACAGCTTCTATTTGTCTTTTTCCTGTTTCTAGAATACATTTTTTATATCCCAATTCTTTTGCCCAATTCTCTAAACCTTCTAAAATTTTAGTTGCAAGACCTAAATTTCTGGTTTGTACATGTGTAAACATGCGTTTAATTTCTACCGTATTTTTATCAACTTCTTTAAAAGCACCGCAACCAACGGGTTTACTTTCTAAATAGGCCACAATGGTGTTTTTTAGGACATCAATATTGTTGTATTGGTTGTAAAACTCATGATCTTCTCCATCAATTATTTTTAAATAAGCATCTAGTTGCGTCACTAAATCTATGAAGTCGTTGTTCCCAGAGTTTGTTTTAACTAAATGCATGATGCCGTATTGCTTTATAAAAAGGCCTGTTATATTTTTTTAGTGTTTACTGCTTGTAGCCCCAAACGCTTACCTTCTTTAAGCATTAATTGAAATGCGGCATCATAGTCATTCGGGATATTACCTTCAAGAATAGCTTCTTTAATAGCTTCTTTTATAAGGCCAATTTCGCGAGAGGGTTTCAGGTTAAATGTTTTAATGATCTCTTCACCAGATATTGGCGGTTGAAAATTTCTAACATGATCGCGGGCTTCTACTTCAATAATTTTTTCGCGAACAATTTTAAAATTATTATGGTATTTATTGAATTTTTTTGGATTCTTGGTGGTTATATCTGCTTCACAAAGCGTCATTAAATCTTCTACGTAGTCA
Source organism: Algibacter sp. (assembly GCF_039977455.1). Taxonomy (GTDB): domain Bacteria; phylum Bacteroidota; class Bacteroidia; order Flavobacteriales; family Flavobacteriaceae; genus Algibacter_B. The sequence continues at coordinate 140,913 of NZ_JBDWDG010000007.1, forward strand.
CCAGCATCAAAAACCAAACGGCGAACAGCAGAATCTGTTGCCATATCATCGGCTAACACAATAGGCCGCGAGCTCATAAAAACCATTTTCTGAACAAATTTCATTTTGTCGTTCAATGGCATTTTTAGTCTTTTAAATAAATGATAGACCATTTTAGAACCTTCAAATTCATGTCCATGAAAGGTCCATCCTACTTTTTTGCTAAACTTTTTAGTTGGTGCTTTTCCTATGTCGTGCAATAAGGCTGCCCAACGCAACCAAAGGTTATCAGTGTTTTGTGAAATATTATCGACCACCTCAAGGGTGTGGTAAAAATTGTCTTTATGGCGCTGCCCTTCCACCTCATCAATACCTTTTAAGGCAGTTAATTCTGGTAGAATATGTTTCAATAATCCTGTTTTTTCCAATAATAAAAAACCTTTGGATGGCTTTTTGCTTTCTAGAATTTTATGAAGCTCTGTAACAATACGTTCGTTAGTAATTATTTTAATGCGCTTGCTATTATTAGTTATAGCTTCAAGAGATTTTGCTTCTATAATAAAATCGAGTTGGGTAGCAAACCTAATGGCGCGTAACATACGTAACGGGTCATCGCTATAGGTAATATCGGGGTTTAAAGGTGTTTTAATGATTTTGTTTTCTAAATCGTTTACACCATTAAATGGGTCTAATAAATCGCCAAATGCCTTCTCGTTTAAGTTTAAGGCTAATGCATTTATAGTGAAATCTCTTCGGTTTTGATCGTCTTCTAACGAGCCATTTTCAACCGATGGATTTCTGCTGTCTGCCGTATACGATTCTTTTCTAGCACCAACAAATTCAATTTCAATATCATCATGCCTTAACATAGCGGTACCATAAGTTTTAAAAACTTGTACTTTGGTTTTGTTAGGTAGGTTTTTGGCAACTTGTTTTGCTAATTGAATGCCATCTCCAATAGCAACAATGTCGATGTCCTTAGCATCATCACGTTTTAATAGAAAATCGCGAACAAATCCACCAATTACAAAAGATTCCAATTGGAGTTCTTTTGCCGATTTTGATATGATTTTAAATATATTATGCTGAAGTGCTTCTTTGTAATTCATTACCAGTATTTGAGCGTTTACTCTCGAATAATCTTTACAACATTACTATTGCTTATCTTAATAATTGAAGACGGTTTATTGCAAATTTTTTCGTGCTGCAAATTTACTACATAATCAACACCTTTTAAAATCTCATCGCTTATTTCTTTAAACGATTTTGGTGTTGGAGCACCACTAATATTAGCAGAGGTAGAAACAAGCGGTCCGTTTAGTTTACGCGATAGCCAGTAGCAGAAGTCATCATCTGGAATTCTTATAGCAATACTACCGTCATCAGCAATTAAATTATGCGCTAAATTTTTGGCGTCGTCATAAATAATTGTTGTTGGTTTTTCTGCTATATCAATAATGTTTAAAGCTGTTTCAGGTACGGTTTTAACATATTGTTTTAGCATTCTATCGTCAGTTACTAGACAAATAAGTGCTTTGGAATCTATACGGTTTTTTAAACGATACACTTTTTTAACAGCTTCAGGGTTGGTAGCATCACAACCAATACCCCAAACCGTATCTGTAGGGTAGAGGATAATACCGCCGTTTTTTAGGATTTCTAGGGTTTTATTGATTTCGTTTTGCATTATTTTATATAATTAACTACTTTTTTAAAGTTGCAAAATTACGACATAATACATGCGTTTTAAAATCTCATTTATTTATAAATGATTACTTCAACCTTTAAATTAATTAAAGCAAATTTTACACTTCTTTTATTTGTGCTTAAGTTAATAGCTAAAACTGTTTTATCTCTACTTGTAGAATTGGCGTTGTTTTATTTTGCTTTTATATTTCGAGATAGTCGAAAACTTTTTTAGAAAATTCAATATTTATTTCTCTACATTCTTCTAAAACCCCAGAATATGATTGTGCTTTATGCAAATCGTTCTTAAAATTATTAAACGAGGTTATTACGGGTTTATATTTAAAATCGAAAAATTTCGATGAATTTGGAATCACAAGCACTTTTTTTCCTAGTAACATGGACCAATACATAGCATGATAACTATCTGTTACAATAGTTTGTGAGTTTCCAATAAAGGAAATCATATCTTCTAAGTTGGTTGTGTTCGAGGTAGATGGGTAATTTTGTAGTTTTTTTAAAAGTTGTTTGTTTTTAATAGTTTTTTTATGGTAAATTATTCCAATTTCTTCAGTTTCGATAAATGAATTATTAAAAATGGGATGCAAACAGCTAACGCATGGTACCCAAGTAGCTTTCATGCTATAATCGCGCACACCTACTAATCCAAATTTGTTGATGTCTATATTGTATGAGGTAATAGAATCGAATTCTTTTTTGTTTTTTGAGTTGTGCCCAACTCCCCAAAGAACAGTCTTTTTGCCTTTAGCCTTAAGTTGTTCAAAAAGATGTAATTGTTTTTCAAAACACCCTCGGTTTAATAGACCACCACCTCCTATTATTAAGGCGTTGTTAGTTATTTTGTTAATCCAATTATCGGTCACGGCATTGTTAAGTTTTTTGTAATCAAAAATATCTAACTGTTTGTTTTTTAAAGAATCGAAATATAAATGAGGAGCACAAAAGTAGTCACCAATATTTCTGTTATCTATTCTATGAATATTTACCACAGAGTTATTTTGCTGTTCAGTATTTAGAATAGTTTTTATAGTTTTTCTTTTTTTTATGTTCCGCTTAACTGAGTTTATTAATTTTTGCATTTTATTGTATTAAAGTATTATAGACCTTTAAATATGCTTTAGCCGCATCGTCCCAATTAAAACTTAGAGCTCTTTTAGCCAATTTAGATTTATAGTACTCTTGTTTTTCTATAAATGTATGCATTCCGTTTTCAAAAACTTCAATCATATGTTCATGATCATAATTGTCCCAATAAAATGCTAAATCGCCACCAATTTCGGGTAATGATGTGTTGTTAGAAGTGAATATTGGTTTTTCAAATTTCATGGCTTCTACTATTGGTAACCCAAAACCTTCTCTTAAAGATGGAAAAACAAATGCCGAACAATTTTTGTAATAATATTGTTTGTCAAGCTCAGAAATTTTGCCAACTAGAAAAACACGATTCGATAACTTATGTTTTGAAATAAGTTTTTTAATTTTTTCTGCTTCGTTTGTATCATTTTTTCCCGCTATTATTAATTTATAATCTTTTAATCCCAATATTAAGGGAATTAGAGAAGTAAAGTTTTTACGAGATTTTATTTCTCCTATTGTAAATAAATAGGGGGATTGGATGTTTATTTTTGGTATATGTTTTTCAGTAAGCAATATTTTTGAAATAGGGTTTCCGTTATAAATTACAAATTCTGGTACTTTTGGAACATTAAAATACTTATGTGTTGAAGCCTTGGCGTAGTTTGAAATATAGGTAATACCATCACTTTTATTTAATTTCTCTTGAAACTTAATATTGTTTTTTTTGTTTTTATAATCAGTTATGTCTTTTATGTGAGATGTATTATGTACCGTTAATAGGTATGGGGTATTATGGTATGGCTCAATAGAAGTGTTTTGATTCATGGCGTGCCATAAGTCATATTTTTTTTTAATTCTAAATATAGGATATCTCCTTAATGAATAGTACTTTTTGTATTTAAAAGAGCTACCAAATTCTTTCTTTAATATTTGAATTTTAGGGGTATGAACAGTAATGTTTAAATCGTCTTGATTTGCGTTATATATTCCTTTAATTAGGTGGTAATTAAACTGTCCAAAACCAAAGTTTAAATTTTTTATATTATGCGATTCTAAAAAAATATTATGCATTTATATCTGTTTCTAAAAATAAAACTAAACAAAATATATTTATTTATTGATTTTATTGAAAGATAATGTAACTAGTTGTGGTTTTATTGAATGAAAGGAGAATTAAATAAACAATTTACTGTTCATGACCGCGCCATACACTAGAAGCTGTTATTTGAAGTAATCTCATATAAATTTGTATTCATCAAATGTAAAATAATATATCTAAATTGTTGAAACATTATAATAAAAAACGTAAAATATTGTAATATTGCGGTATGAAGAATTCTGTAATTCATGATAATTTTAAGCCTTATAAATCGGAAATAGATGGCTTCATTGTTAACTTTGATGATGAAGGAGAAGATTTTGGTAATCAACAACGTAACAGTTTAAAGCTGTTTAAATTAAATGATAGTTTAGTAAATATCAAATCGTTCAGAATACCCAATATTGTAAACCAAATTGCGTATAAGTTTTTCAGGAAAAGTAAAGCACAACGATCTTTTGAGTATGCAAAAAAACTTACCGAATTAAATATAGGAACACCACAGCCAATTGCTTATTACGAGTTTAAAACCCCATTTTTATTCAAGAAAAGTTATTACATAAGTGAGCATTTAAACTATGATTTAACGTATAGAGAACTTACCACAGATTTTAACTATCCAGATTATGAAAATATTTTGCGTGAATTTACAAGGTTTACTTATAAATTACATGAAAATGGTATCAATTTTCTAGACCATTCACCTGGCAATACTTTAATAAATAAGGTGAATGAAACATATCTGTTTTATTTGGTAGATTTAAACCGAATGGAATTCAAATCTATGGATTTTGAAACCCGTATTAAGAATTTTGCACGTTTAACCGTTCATAAATCTATGGTTGAAGTGATGAGTGATGAGTATGCTAAATGCTTGGGAGAAAATTATGATAAAGTTTTTAACTTAATGTGGCATGAAACTGAAGATTTTCAGGCCAGATATCACCGAAGAAGGCGATTAAAAAATAAAATTAAGTTTTGGAAATCAGCGCGTTAACTTCTTTAATTCTTGGTATCTAAAATGCACGCCATAAGCACTTAAGTAACAAATTTGAAATCCTTCTTTACCATCTAATATACCCAATCTAAAAATATAATTGGTTATAAATTTAATTACAGGGTGGAGGTATAAATGGTAGGCATTTGATTTTTTACCTTTATTAAAAAGCTCTAAAGCTTTTAGTTGAGCATAATGCTCCATTTTCGATTTGTAATAGGCAGCACTATCAAAGCAATAATGTAACATGGTGTTTTTACATAGTTTACTTTTTCCGTCAATTTTAGGCATCTCATGTACTATTTTATCTTCAATATAAGTTACCGTTCCTTTTTTAAATAATCGATAGGTAGTATCGGTTTGAAAGCCGCTAAAACGAATTCTTTTTTGCTTGAAAAAGTACAAGCGTTTAACCATAAACGCAACAGTGCCGTCAGGATTATTAATCTCTTCTAGAATTTCATTTTTAAGAGGTTCCGGAATACGCTCATCTGCATCAATGAATAAAATCCAATTATGATTAGCTTGTTGCAAAGCAAAATTACGTTGATCTGCAAAGTTTTTAAATGGACGTTGTAGGGCTTTTACGTTTTTAAATTGCTGAAGTTTTTCAAACGTACCATCTGTACTAAAGGAATCTACCACTATAATTTCTTGTGCAAAACTCACATTTTTTATAACGCTCTCAATGTGTTTTATTTCATTAAAAGTAATTATTAAAACCGATATTTTTTGTTTGTTTTTCAAAAATTAAATGGTGTTAAAATTATTTGGTAAAGGCCTTGTTAAAACTTTTAAAAGTAAAGAAATTAAGGCGTTTTCTAATTTTATATTTTCGAATAAGGTTTAAAGGTTTCTTTTTAAGATGATTTTTGTTTTTATGTAAAAAATCTATTGTTGCCCTAATAACGCGTTCTGATGATTTTCCATCGAAATAAGGGTGTAAATTATTAACGAATGCATCAATATTTTCAATTAAATCACTAGGGTATGTTAAAGCTTTTTCGAAGGCGGATTCAATAGCACTTGTTTCGGTAATATTAACTATATAGTTATGATTAAAGGTATGATTAAAAGTAACTACCGGTTTTTTTTGTAATAAAAATTCTTGAATTGCAGATGTGGTATCAGCAAACATAATATCCGATTGTTTAAACAAAGGAATTAAATTAGTGGTATCAAAAAACGTGAAATTTTCACTATTTAAACTTTGCCATTTAGTTTTTAATTCTTCTGGTAACTTTGGGTGCATTACCATTGAAAAATTATAATTACCTTGTTTTGATAATGTTTTTATTTCATTAAAAACCGCATCATTATAAGCTAAACTTAGTCGTTTCGTAAAAGTACTGGCTATGAAAATAGTGGGCTTTTTGGTTTTGTCTTTTGCTTTCAATGGAAATAATGGGTCAACCTTACTCCATCCCGTTTCAACAATATCAAAGTGTGGGTGTTTAGCTTGTTGTAATTTAAAGCCGTTTGTAGTTGATGGGCCCTGTGTACAATACAAATCAAAGAAGCCTCTAATTCTAAAATGTGCTTCTACATTATTTTTTTCAGGGCGTTTAAAGGATAAAAACCCATGAAATATTTGAACCTTTATTCCAGAAATAAAGTCTGGTACATCATCTGTGGCCGCTAATACAATATCGGGCTCGTAATTAATAACTTCCCTAATGTTTTTTAAAACATTTTTCTTGTTGTTTAATTCTGGGTTTTTATTATCCACATCGCTAAACCACTTAATTTCATAACCACGTTTTAAAATTTCTTGTTCTAAAGGGTTTCCAATGGGAATGGCATAACTATAAGATATGTAAATTAAAAACTTATAACCCATTGGTAATTATTGTTTTAAAAAGTTTATTAGTTTTGGTTTTATATACTCAGGTTTTAATTTTAAATAATAATCCTCTACATTTTTTTTAGCTAAGACTATATCTTGTTCTGAAAAAGGTACAAAATCCGAAATATGAATAGCTACATGATGTTTGTCACTTTCAACACCTCCAAACCAATTTTTTTTATTCAAGTAAGGTGAAAATATAGTAAAAGTTTTAATACCTAAAGCTTTTGCCATATTATTGGCGCCACCTTCATTTCCAATTAATGCGTTGCAATGTTTTGTAATAGCTAAAAATTCGCGTAAACTTTTACCAAATACATTAAATAAAATATGTTGCTGCGTTACTTTGTTACAAGCATCAAAAACTGCCTTAGCTTCTTCTTTCTGCCTCGGAATATAATTAAAAAGTAATTGAGAATCTGTATTTTGCTCTACAATTGTGTTAAGCAATTTTGCCATGTAATTTTTAGGATAGGTTTTGTTTTTACTGCTCCCTAAAACACTTATCATATATAAAGGTTTTTGAAGGTCGATATTGTTTTCCTGTAAATACAATTTCGCATCCTTAACCTCGGTGGAGGTTAAATAAATTTTGGGTGTAATAGGGCTAAATTTTATTTGAAGAGGCTCTAATAATTTAAACCTGTTTTCAATAGCTAAACTAGAATTGTTTTGGGGTTGTTTTAAGCGTTTTATGGTGTGGCTGTAAATATATGCGGTATGCCTTTTATGGTAAGCCGTTTTTATATTAGCCTTAATTGAAAGGCTAATTAAAGCGCTACTTATTTTTCCATAAATATCAATTACCGCATCATATTCTTCTTTTCTTAATTTTTTTAAAAATGCGAAAAACTTTATTTTACTTTTTTCTATTTCGGGAGTGATAAAAATAAATTTATCTATAAACGGATTGTTCTCAACAACAGGATAAGTGTGGTCGTTTATTAAATAATCTAATTGTGATTCAGGAAATTTATGGCGAAGGCTTTCAAACAATATGCTGCTTGTAAGCACATCGCCAATCATTTTTTGCTGAATAATTAGAATTTTCATTTATACTGCTACACTATGCTCACGAAGTGCATCGTTAAGCGATGTTTTCTTATTAGTGCTTTCTTTACGTTTTCCAATAATTAAAGCACAAGGTACGTTATAACTTCCAGAAGGGAATTGTTTAGCATAACTACCAGGTATAACTACCGATCTTGCAGGCACAACACCTTTATATTCTTTAGGTTCATCACCCGTTACATCAATAATTTTTGTACTCATTGTAAGTACTACACCGGCTCCTAAAACAGCCTCAGTTTCTACGCGCACACCTTCAACAACTATACAACGGCTACCAATAAAAGCATTATCTTCAATAATTACTGGAGCAGCTTGTAATGGTTCTAATACACCACCAATTCCTACACCACCAGATAAGTGTACGTTTTTACCAATTTGAGCACAACTACCTACGGTAGCCCAGGTATCAACCATGGTACCTTCATCTACATAAGCTCCAATATTTACATAACTAGGCATTAATATAGTGCCCGCAGAAATATAAGCTCCATGTCTTGCAACTGCATTAGGTACAACTCTAATACCGCGTTTTGCAAAATTTTTCTTTAATGGAATTTTATCGTGGTATTCAAAAATACCAGCTTCTAAAGTTTCCATTTTCTGAATAGGGAAATATAAAACAACTGCTTTTTTTACCCATTCGTTAACTTGCCAACCATCTGTTATAGGCTCAGCAACTCTTAATTCTCCTTTGTCTAATAAATCTATTACGTTTCTAATTGCTGTCGTGGTCTTTTCTTCTTTTAAAAGATCTCTATTATCCCAAGCGTTTTCGATTATTTGTTGTAATTCAGTCATTGGTATTATAATTTTTGGCAAATATAATGGCTATCATTTAAAAAGGCGTTTAAATTGAATTATTTTAAGTAAAAAACCTTAAGAATACCAATGAGTAAAAATGGTGTTTTTAAGATGAAATACACATTTAATCCTAGAAATGCAGATCAATACTAGATTATTGTGTGGTTTGGTGTTTTTGAGCGTTTAAATTGGTTTTTTATCTGTTTATCGGTAAAAACATGACGGTCCTCTTATAATCGAAAATTCATGACGTATAACTAATTTTTTGTAGATGAACACAGTTGGCGATATATATTTGAACCATCGAACAATGATAAACACAATGAAAACAAATTTTTACATCTTATTAATCACTATACTAAGCTTCTCTTTAGGAAATGCACAAAGCACTACTGAAGCTGTAAACAACGAAGCTAATAAGATAGTATCAGTATCAAACGAAACTGAAGCTACAACAGTAAAAAATGATTCATTATTAATTGATGCGTCTCAAGTAAACGAAACAATTGCTCGCAGTTCTAGCGATATTAGAGTGTATTTAAATCGTAAAAGAAAAGTGAGTAACATCAATTTAGTATTTACAGAAATTAATAAAGCAACTAGAGCTTAAACGATAATGTTCAAATATTAATAATTAAGGTTAACTATCGAGAAAGGCTGTCCATTAGGATGGCCTTTTTTGTTTTAATTAAGAAATAACCTTTTAAAAGATTCCATTTGTAATTTTCAATCTCTAAGGAATAGGAAACTAAACAAAGGTTCTTAGAGGAATGTTTGTTATTTTTGAAAAAAAAATATGTCAAGAATTTTAGCAATAGACTTTGGTACAAAAAGAACAGGAATAGCTGTAACGGACGAACTTCAAATAATAGCTTCCGGACTCACTACAGTTAACACTAAAGAGTTAGTAGCGTTTTTAAAGGATTATACGTCCAAAGAGAACGTCGAGTTGTTTTTGGTTGGTGAGCCTAAACAAATGGATAATTCGGCTTCAGAAAGCGAAGTGCATATTGTTAAATTTCTTTCTAAATTAGAAAAAGCTATTCCCAAAATACCAATAAAACGAGTAGACGAACGTTTTACTTCAAAAATGGCATTTCAAACCATGATAGATAGTGGCTTGAAAAAAAGTCAAAGAAAAAACAAAGCGCTCATAGATGAAATTAGTGCAACTCTAATTTTACAAAGCTATTTGTACTCTAAATAGTTAAACAAAAAAAGAATAATTTTTTATTAAATACAAAGCATAAACATTAAGTATTGTATTTTTGCATAGAATAATAATTTAGAGAATGATTTTACCTATTGTAGCTTACGGAGACGCTGTTTTAAAGAAAAAAGCAAAAGATATTACTAAGGATTACCCTAATTTTGAAGGGCTGTTAGAAAATATGTTCGAGACCATGTACAACGCCTACGGTGTAGGGCTTGCGGCACCTCAAATAGGATTACCTATTCGATTGTTTTTGGTTGATACCACACCGTTTTCCGAAGATGAAGATTTAAGTAAAGAAGAGCAAAAAGCACTTAACGGGTTTAAACGTGTTTTTATTAATGCTCAAATTGTTGAAGAAGATGGCGACGAATGGGCTTTTAACGAAGGTTGCTTAAGTATCCCAGACGTAAGGGAAGATGTGTTTAGAAAACCTAATATTACTATTGAATATCTTGACGAAAACTTTAATGCACAAAAGGAATCTTTTGATGGCTTAATAGCTCGAGTTATTCAGCATGAATACGACCATATTGAAGGTATTTTATTTACCGATAAATTATCAAGTTTAAAAAAACGATTATTAAAAGGTAGGCTTACTAATATTTCTAAAGGGAAAATAAATGTAGATTACCGTATGCGATTTCCAGGCCAAAAAAAGAAACGATAATATTTGCAATACATCAATAAACAGTTGATATTTGTGTCTTTCAAAAAATAATTTATGAGTTTAGAAAAAGTAATTTCAATATCAGGTAAACCAGGGTTGTATAAGTTAATTACCCAAACAAGAGGAGGTTTTGTGGCAGAATCGTTAATGGATAACAAACGTATTTCTGTTAGTATGCAAAACAATGTAAGTGTATTAAGTGAAATTGCTATTTATACATTAACCGAAGAGGTTCCTTTACGTCAAGTTTTTCAAAGCATAAAAGAAAAGGAAAATGGAGAAAAAACATCTGTAAAACCTAAAGACAGTAAAGATAAATTAGAAGAGTACTTCTTTAATGTTTTACCAGATTATGACGAAGATAGAGTGTATGCTAGCGATATTAAAAAAGTTATTCAATGGTATAACTTATTACAAGAACATAACATGTTAGATGCGTTAGAGGTTACAGAAGCAGAAAACGTTTCGGACGAAAAAGAATAAATAAATTAAATATTTACTATTAAAACCTTCAAATTTTTTGAAGGTTTTTTTATGCGTTTTTGTAAGGATTTGTTAGGAATATCGACTGTTTATTACCTAATAAAACTCTCTTATATAATGAGGTCTCTTTGGTTTTTTGACGATGTCAACCTGTTTAAGGTGCTTTGTCCGCATAAGTTTAAGGCTTATAAAAAAGGTCATGAGTTTGATGCCTATAAAAAGAAAGACTACATCTACTTTGAAGAAGATTCTGCAAACAAAGTATATCTTATTGAAAAAGGAAAAGTAAAAATTGGCTATTATAGCGAAGATGGTAATGAGGTTGTAAAAGCCATTTTAACACGAGGTGAAATTTTTGGAGAAACTGCTATTTTAGGTGAGTTAAAGCGAGAGGAGTTTGCTCAATCTTTAGATAACGCTACGAGTATTTGTCCCGTTGGTGTTAATACCATGCATGAACTAATGCGAAATAATCAAACCTTTAGTTTAAAAATATATAAGTTCATTGGTTTTAAATTAAAAAAATTGGAAAGACGGTTGCAGCTTTTACTTTTTAAAGATGCTAAAACTAGACTTATTGAGTTTTTAGACGAGTTATGTTCAGATTATGGTTATAATTGCGAAAAAACTGGGGATAAAATCATCAATCATCCATATACCCAAAAAGATATTGCCTCATTAATAGGTATATCTCGTCCAACATTAAACATTTTGCTAAACGAATTAAAAGAAGAAAATGTTATTCAGTTTACTAGAAAAACAATAAGAATCCATCATAAAACGGCTTAATGTTAGATAGCTAACATTTTATAAAATATAGGTGATATACTTTTGAAGTATTACAATAACTAAAATAAATATATCATGTTTAAAAAAATGTTTTTAGCCGTATTAGCGGTGGGGATTTTAGCCAGTTCGTGCAGTAACGATGATGACGGAACCGTGTCATCAAGATTAAATATCTCATTAGATGGATTAGAAAATTTAGGAAACAATTTTGTCTACGAAGGATGGCTAATTGTTGATGGGAACCCTGTTTCTACAGGTGTATTTACAGTAGATGATAACGGAAATTTATCTGAAACAAGTTTTTCAATTTTAAAGGAAACACTTGATGAAGCCACAAATTTTGTCTTAACTATTGAACCAGCAGTCGATCCTGATCCAGCACCAGCGGAAACTAAATTATTAATTGGTGATTTTTTGGGAGATTCTGCAAGTGTAAGTTCTGCAGGTATTGTTGCAGATTTTGCTTCAGTTTCGGGTAACTACATTTTGGCAACTCCAACAGATGCCGATGACACTAATGAATCAAGTGGTGTTTGGTTTTTAGATAATTCTAGCGGAACGGCAATTGCAGGTCTTGATTTACCAATACTTTCGGCGGGATGGATATACGAAGGATGGGTGGTTTTTGATGGAACTCCGGTATCAACAGGGACATTTTTAGATCCAGCTATAGCAGACGATAATGCTGCTACTTCACCTTTTAAAGGTAGTGTAGGTGACGGACCAGCTTATCCAGGTGAAGATTACGTAATGGGTACTGCGGCAGGAGTTACTTTTCCAACAGATTTAAAAGGAAAAACTATTGTTATTTCAGTGGAGCCAAGTCCAGATAATAGTGCAGCGCCTTTTACTTTAAAACCATTAGCCCATATTGTGCCTGATGATGCAGCAGACCATACTGTAATTTCTATGGCAGCAGGTCCATTAACTATTTTAACAGGCACAGTTACTAGATAGACATAAACTTTTTTGTTAGATTTAAGGCATGGTTTCAAATTTTGAAACTGTGCCTTTTTAATTGTAAATTATCAAAATGAATAGAAGTAAAATAAAGAATATTATTTTTTTTGTACTAATAGGTCTATTGCTAATACCACAAACCCGAAAACCTATACAGGTCTTTTTAAATAAAGGATTAGCGCTTTTTGCACCATCTACTATAGATGTGTCAAAGCAAAACAAAATATCAGATTATAATTGGCTATTAAAAGGTGAAAACAATAACGATGTTAACTTTAGTACTACAAAAAACAAAGTGGTTTTAGTTAATTTCTGGGCTACTTGGTGTCCGCCTTGTATTGCAGAAATGCCGAGTATGCAATTATTATATGAAGACTATAAAGATAAAATAGAGTTTGTTTTTGTTTCTAATGAAGACTTTCAAGTAACTAATAACTTCTTAATTAAAAACGAATATACTTTTAGCTCGTACAAAGCCATTTCTAAACATCCTGATGTTTTTAATGTGACAAGTATTCCTAGAACATTTTTAATTGATAAATCAGGGAATATTGTAATTGATAAAACAGGAGCTTCCAACTGGAATAGCGAAACGGTTAGATCAACTATCGATAGCTTGCTTAAAAAATAAAAGGCCTTGCAATTTAAATTTTTCGTAAATTTTACCATAATTTTAAAACGTAATAAAAACCAATTAATAAATTGAAAATAGTTGTATTAGACGGTTACACACTTAACCCAGGCGATTTAAGTTGGGAGGGGATTAAGCAATTTGGCGATGTCTTAGTTTATGACCGAACAGGAAGTAAGACTGAAGAAATCGTAAAAAACATTGGCGATGCCGAAATTGTTTTTACTAATAAAACACCTCTGCCTAAGGACGTTTTGAAACAAGTTTCTCAATTAAAATATATAGGAGTTTTAGCTACAGGTTATAATGTGGTAGATGTAAATACGGCAAAAGAAATGGGTATTACAGTCGCTAATGTACCTACTTACGGCACTCAGGCTGTCGCACAGTTTACTATGGCTTTACTTTTGGAGTTGTGCCACAATGTTGGTGGTCATGCCACTGCAGTGAATAAAGGTGAGTGGACCAAATCGAAGGACTTTTGTTTCTGGAATACACCACTTATAGAGCTTGATGGGAAAACTTTAGGTATAATTGGTTTTGGAAAAATAGGCCAAGCAACAGCAAAAATAGCTGAAGCTTTTGGTTTAAATATAGTTGCATATAACCGAAGTAAAAAAGCAGCTTTAGAAACCGAAACGTGTAGATATGTTTCGTTCGATAAATTATTAAAATCAGCAGATATAATTAGTTTACATTGTCCGGAAACCGATGCGACAAAAGGTATTATCAATAAATTGAATATTGATAAAATGAAGGATGGAGTAATGATTATAAACACATCTCGAGGTGGATTGATTGTTGAAGATCATTTAAAAGATGCGCTAAACTCGGGAAAAGTATATGGAGCTGCGGTCGATGTGGTTTCTACTGAACCCATAAAAGCAGATAACCCCTTATTAAATGCAAAAAACTGTATTATTACGCCTCATATTGCATGGGCCTCTAAAGCATCTAGAAGCAGATTGATGCAAACTACAGTTGGCAATTTAAAAGCTTATTTAGAAGGAAATCCTGTTAATGTCGTTAATTCCTAATTCGTTTATAAAACATCTAATTAAAGTGTTTTAAAGAAAGCCTTTATAAAACGCCAAGAAAACAAAGACATCATTATTTTTAATTCTTCAAAGATAGACGAATCTTCATCTAAAAAACGAAACATGGTTTGAACACTATTTTTGTCATAAAATTGTTGAAAAATCCATTCACCTTTATGATTTTCATCCTTTAAAACTTTTAAAAATACTTTATCGTAAAACTTAAATCGTGTCTTAAATAATTGTTTTGAAGGTGTTTGGTTTGTCTTAATGTTTTCAATTATTTTAGCTACTTTTTTTTCGGTATGCTTAAATGAATATCCTGTTGATCCCTTAACCCAACCACCTGCAGTACCAATTTTGGTTATTTTTTTAGTATTGAATTTTTCAAACGGAAATGTAGTCATAGGTATTTGCCCGTTTTCCGTTTCAATAATCGAATAGCTTTCTAGTTTTAAATAGTCTTCTATGTATTGCTTTATATAGGCATCATAAGTTTCATCTGAAACAATAGTAGAGGTGAAATAGGTGAATTCAACTAAGGCTTCGGTTTCAGAAAATGGTAGTACATAAGTAAATGTAGTTTGCTCGCCATCCTTCAGTCTATAATCCATCATGATTAGAGTGTTTTTCTCAAAAGCGTTTTTCTCTGTTTTAATAACCCAACCTTTAAAATGTTGAATTATTGAAATGTGTTTTTCTGAATTTATGGAAAAGGACTCAGGGATTCTACTATCGAAAACATGCGAAGCCATATACGTATTTTTTAATGTAGAGACATGGACTTCGAGATTTTCTTGTACTTCGGTTACATGTTCTAAAATGAATTTAATATTATTTTTTTTTGAAAGTGTTTTTATAGCCTTTTTATAAAAATCTATAGAACGAATTGATTTGTAAGCATATGGTTTTAGGGTTAAATCAATGTGTTTTTTAGCTGTTATTATTGAAGCTTTATTCCATGTATTGTGTGTTATAGAATTCCATGTGGAAGGTTCTTTTTCCCAAAAGCTCCACGTTTTATCGTTCGTGTCTTTTTTAGAAGGATCGATAAGCGCAATGCTTTTATTTTTAAAATAGGAATCTGCTGCTATTTTTAAAGCCAGTTGTAAACCAGCTAATCCATTTCCAATAATGATATAGTCGAAATGGTTTTTACTCATGGTTAAAGCCAGTTTGAAATCTATTTTTTAAAATATTTAAAAGGAACAAACAGCATACCAAAACACTCACCATCTTCCTTTCCTAGGTGCTTGTGATGCATTTTATGAGCACGCCTAACACCTTTGGCATACCAATTATTAGCATTTCTAAAAAGTTTAAAGCGCTGATGGATAAAAATATCGTGCACTATAAAATAAGATAGTCCGTAAGCAAAAATTCCTAAACCAATAGGTAATCCTGCCCAAAAGCTTGTATGCTTCCAAAGTAAAAAGAAAACAATGCTTATTACGGCGTAAAATATAAAAAAAGCATCGTTGCGTTCAAACCAACTGTCATGGTCCTTGTGATGATGATCTTTATGTAAACGCCATAAAAATCCATGCATAATGTACTTATGGGTAAACCAAGCCATAAATTCCATGAATAAATAGGTGCTTATAAATATGAGTATCCAATATAAGGTATGCATGGTGTAATTTTACATTAAATTTAATTGATATTTTACATAACTACGCATTAAAAGCTCTATTTTTTTAGAGTTGGAAACCCGAATTCTGGAATCTTTAATTTTAAGTGCTGGTGTTTTTTTTAGTTTTTTTAGTAATTGGCTATAGTACCTATATGCCATAAAAACCCCAAATTTAGCTTCGATTGGCAGTTTTTTAATACCGCTTAAGCCTTTTTTGAAATCGGCTTCAATATCGTTGATAATATATTGTTTCGATTTTTCATCTAGATTTTTTAAATCGGTATTTGGAAAGTAGGTGCGGTCCAAACCTTCAAAATCTGCTTTTAAATCTCTTAAAAAGTTCACTTTTTGAAAGGCTGAACCAAGTGACATGGCGGTCTCTTTAAGTTCATTAAATTTTTCGTCGTTGCCTTTTACAAAAACACGTAAACACATTAAACCAACCACATCGGCAGAACCGTAAATATAGGATTTGTATTCATCTTCATTTAAATAGTTGGACTTATGTAAATCTAGTCGCATGCTATGCATAAACGCATCTACAAACGATTTGTCAATGTTATATTTATGAAAGGTGTGTTGAAAAGAGTTTAAAATAGGATTTAAGCTAATTTTGTGTGTTAATGCTAATTCTAAGTCTTCAGAAAATTTATTGAATAGGAATTCCTTATTATAATCATGAAAAGAGTCTACAATCTCATCGGCAAACCTAACAAAGCCATATATGTTATAAATATCGGCACGAATTGATTTGTATAGCATTTTAGTAGCTAACGAAAACGACGTGCTATAAGTCTTGGTTACAAGCTTACTGCTGTTGTAAGACACGGTATCAAATATGGATTTCATACTAATAGTTTATTATGTTTTGTTACTAAATCGGCTACTAATTTTCCTGAAATTAACGCTGGTGGTACACCTGGTCCGGGAACGGTTAATTGCCCAGTGAAAAATAAACTGTCTACTTTTTTACTTTTTAGCTTTGGTCTTAAAAAGGCGGTCTGTAACAAAGTATTTGCCATGCCATATGCATTGCCTTTATAGGAGTTGTAATCTTTTATAAAATCGTTAATACAAAAGCTCTCTTTAAAAATGACATCATTTTGTACGTTTTGCGAGGTTAATTCTTCAAAGCGTTTTATTATTTTATTAAAATAAGTGGATCTTAATTGTGGTGTATCTTTTAAACCTGGTGCTAAAGGAATTAAAAATATACCAGCTTCCTTACCCTCTGGAGCAGCATTTGGGTCTGTTATACTGGGGAAACTTGCATAAAAAAGTGGGTTTTCTGGCCATTTAGGATTGTCGTAAATAGCTTCGGCATGAACATCAAAATCTACATCGAAAAATAAAGTATGATGATTTACATTTTTAAGTTTTTTGTTGAAACCTACATAAAATAGGAGTGAGGAAGGGGCAAAAGTTTTTTTCTGCCAATACGACTCCGTGTACTGCCTTAAAGATTTATCTAACAAGGTTTCGGTATGGTGATAATCTGCTCCACTTACTACAACATCAGAAAAATATGTTGAACCGTTAGATTCTAGACCTACTGCTTTATTATTATTTACAATAATGCTATCAACAGGACTTTCTGTTTTAATATTTACACCAAGTGATGTTGCTAAATTCTCAATCGCTAATATCACTTGATACATTCCTTTTTTAGGATGAAAGGTGCCAAGTCCAAAATCAGCATAGTTCATAAAACTATAAAATGACGGTGTATCGCTAGGTTTGGCGCCTAAGAATAATACAGGGAATTCAAGTATTTTTACTAACCGTTCATTTTTAAAGGCTTTTCTAACATCTTTTTTTATAGTACTAAAAAACTGATTTATTTTTCTTATGGTAGCTGGTGTAACTAATTCTAGAGGGGACACACCCGGGTTATATACTAAATCTTTAATGGCGATATCATAATTGTTTTTAGCTTGGTTTATAAAGGTTTTTAGTTTTTTCGAACTTCCTGGTTCTTCTTTTTCAAAAGCGATTAAAATTTTTTCTAAAGTGTCTTCTATGGTAATAAAATCATCTTTGCCAAAATAAACGCTATATGCCGGATTCAACTTTTCTAGAGTATAGTAATCTGAAGGTTTTTTGTTAAAATCTGAAAAGAAACGTTCAAATACATCAGGCATCCAATACCAAGTTGGTCCTATATCAAAAGTAAAACCATGGGTTTGAAGCTGTCTTGCACGACCTCCAATAGTTTTATTTTTTTCAAAAACAGTTACTTGGTATCCTGCTTTGGCTAAATAGCAAGCTGCCGCCAAAGAAGAAAAACCCGAGCCAATTATATTTACAGTTGCTTTCATATTGTTTAACAAATTTAGCTAAAAATTAAACAATATGAAAATTTTCATAAAGGTTTAACTAAATTTTCAATTGAATTAAAGATAGTTACTTTTTCTGGGATATTTTCAATTTGCAAATCAGAAAACTTTTTGCCCAATAGCATGAGTCTTGTGTTTTCGTTTTTTAGAATTAAATTATGGAATTTGATTATGTATTCTTGAACATCCTTACTTTCAGGATATACTGTAAAATATGATACAAAAGTAACTTCATTAAAAAATTCAAGTAAATTATTTAAATTTTCCATGGGTACACTTTCTCCTAAAAAAATAGTATGGTAGCCCTTGCTTCTAAGTTGATAATTAACAAAAAGAAGTCCAATGTCATGAATTTCGTTTTCTGGAAGAAATAAAACAAATGTACTAGTGTTTGGTTTTGGCTCTAATAGTTGTAAGCGTTCAGTATTTATTAATATTTTTTGTTTAATGAGTACCGATAAAAAATGCTCATGAGCAGGAGTTATGGTGTTGGTTTGCCAAAGCATTCCTATGTCGTCTAGTAATGGGAGGAATACCGAATAGAAAATTTCGCTAAATGTTTTAGTCTCTAAAAGATTATTATAGGTGTTATAAAACAAAACTTGATCGAAGTTTATCATAGCCATTTTTAGAGCATTAATGGAGTAATCTTCCACTTGAACCCTAGATGCTATTTCTCTAACCTTTATGGGGATTTGTTCAGGTTTAAGTTTTGCAATCTTAGAAATTTTTAAACCATTATTATTAAGGTAAGAAATATTTAGTAGTTTTTGAAAACTTGTTAAGCTATAGTTTCTAATATTGGTGTCCGATCGTTTTGGACTAAGTAAATTATAGCGTTTTTCCCAAATACGAATGGTATGTGCCTTAATACCTGTTAGGTTTTCTAGGTCTTTAATACTAAAGTTAACTTTAATGTTGTTCATTTAAAATGAATTTAAGTTAAACAAAAGTATGCCTTTTTAATTTAAATTTTATTAGTTTTATTAATAAAGTGACTATTAGGAGGTTAGATTAAATAGAAAAGAAGTGTTTTTTAGTATAAGATAGTGCGCACGAGAAGATTCGAACTTCCACATCCTAAAACGGATACTGGCCCCTCAAGCCAGCGCGTCTACCAATTCCGCCACGTGCGCATTATAAGGAGAGCAAAAGTATAAAAAGTTAAGGAATAAAACCTAACTTAATTTTTTCAAATTAATTAATTTATTTTGCCTTTGCATCCTGTTTTAATTTTTTTGTGGTGTAGGACGTAATGGTTCTCAGTGGTTTAATTATTAATAAACTAACTTAAACAAATTATTATAAAACTTACTCCCAACCTGGGTTTTGAGTTAGGTTAGGGTTAAGTTGTAATTGATCTAAAGGTAAAGGATTTAAATAGGCTTTAGATTCATCGAAATTAAAATTACCAAAGTTGGAAAAAGGTAGTAAAAATCCATCAGCATCTACTGGCGTTGTTAATGGTAAAGTATTTACTACGCCATCATTATAAAATGCACCTCTTGGTTGGTCGTTATCAAATAAAGTATGTGCTCTCCATCTGTTTAGATCATCAGTTCTAAACCCTTCAGCCATAAGTTCTAAAGATCGTTCTCTTCTAATTTCATATAGAATAGGAGTAAGTGTATAACCATAATTTGGCCAATTTGGGTCAGGAATAATAGCTCCTAAATTTATTCCAGGCATATTAACACGATCACGTAATAGGTTAATAGACCTGTTTAAATCTGCTTGAGTAATAGTACCTAATTCAGCTTTAGCTTCAGCAAAAATTAATAAGGCTTCAGCATAACGCATAATAATTCTTGATGTATTTTCAGTAAAATCATTAAAATCAGCATTATAGTCTACATTTCTATACTTTTGGCTTTCATAACCTGTATTACCGGTGTTGGCATCAGTCCAATCTGGATATTCCCAAACTGTTGTTACGCCATCGCGAACTTCTACAACATCTCCTGGTACCATAATTAAGGCCGCTAATCTAGGGTCTCTTCCAATTTCAATGGTGTTTAGGTCAGTATTGCTTCCGTCAAGAGTACTAACTGCTGTTGGTAAACCATCGGCAGCCAAATAGCTATCTTAAGCACAGACACAGATTCGATATCTTCTGGATTAATATCGCTTATACTCATACTGATACCATCTACAAGCACTAAAAGTCCAGCATCTCCAATAGCCCCATCTCCGCCAGCTGTAATAAAACCACGGATGTTAATATTAGAATCTTCACCAGGTTGACCACCTCCTGTAGAATTTGAAATTACTAAACCAGGTACTGTACCCTGTAAAGAACGTGCTGCATTCGCTGTTGGTCTGTCTTGAAAAACCTCAGTTCCTACCGCAGATACCGCAGCCGTTAAGTTTACCTTTTTCTGGGTACCATAACCTACTACAACAACTTCATCTAGAGCTGAAATGTCTTCTTCTGAAGAAACATTAAAAGTAGTTTGGTTTGTAATAGCAATTTCTTTTGTTTTAAAACCAATAAAAGAAAATACTAATGTTGCATTTTGGTTGGAAGTGCTTATGTTATAAACACCATCAAAATCTGTTTGCACGCCATTGGTTGTCCCTTTTTCTAGGACATTTACGCCCGGTATTGGTTGTCCGTTAACATCTGTTACGGTACCGCTTACTGTTTGTTGTAAATAGCTAGTAGATTTTTTAAATTCTACACTCATAATAGGCTCCAAACCATAACTGGCAGAAACGCAAGAAAAAAATAAAGAAATTAAGAAAAACCTCCAACGATTTTAAATCGTTGGAGGTTTTTGTAAATAAATTTAATTATATTTTAGTAACCCGGATTTTGTGTTAGGTTAACATTATCATCTAAAAAAGGAATATAAATAGGTAGTAGATAGTAATTATCATTCC
>NZ_JBDWDG010000008.1:0-24515 GCF_039977455.1 Algibacter sp.
TTGAGGCGATTGATCTTTCTCCTCTGTTAAAACTTGACCTAGGGCATTGTTAAAAAACCCTAAACAAAAAATCAAAATAATTAGCCTTGTTTTCATAGTTTTATTATTTTAATACTTAGATTACAACTAAATATTCCTTAAGGCAATGATATTTATCATTAAAGTCAAATCATAAAAAGATACAGAGGTCTTAAAAAAAACTATTTTATAAAAAAACGCACTACTTCAAAGTGTATAATCAATTACATGTTATATGTGTACTCGAAAATTTCTTCGGATTTTCCTCGGGTTTGTTTTCGTTTGCTAACTTAGTTCCAGCCCACCCAACTAACCCTACACAAACACGTTCTAAGTTGATTTCAAATTGTATTCTTACGTGAGCATTCAGAAGTTTAATAAATTAGCGTTATATGGGGGTTGTAGTTCATTTAAAAAAACCGAAGTTTAAAATGAAAACACTATAGAAACACCTGTATAGTTTAACTTATTATCAAATCCAACCGCCCTATTTTCTAATTGAATTTTGGCCTTTTCTTTGTGTTTACCTTTTGCAATAAATAAAGGAATACTACTTAAAGTAGTGGCTCCTCCTAAATAAGACAACCAAAGACCTTTGGTATTATTTGTATTGTCATCGCCAAAAATATTATCCAAGTCTTCAGCCACATTAATTCCAATTCCTCCAACAATCATAGCTATTCCGCCACTTAAAGTTAGCCATGCAGCAGTATTGTTTGCTTTCTTTTTACTAATATGAAAATCATATCGTTCTTGAGGAGATTGATCTTTTTCCTCTGTTAAAACTTGCCCTAGGGCATTGTTAAAAAACCCTATACAAAAAATCAAAATAATTAGCCTTGTTTTCATAGTTATATTATTTTAATACTTAGATTACAACTAAATATTCCTTAAGGCAATGATATTTATCATTAAAGTCTAATCATAAAAAGATACAGAAGTCTTAAAAAAAACTATTTTATAAAAAAACGCACTACTTCAAAGTGTATAATCAATGGCATGTTATATGTGTTTTTACCTGAGGATGTACAAACGGTCTAATACCCCAAATAACGCTCTAAAAAAAACTAACTCACCCACTTCATCATTAAAGCGCAGGCAAATGCGGCATAGGTGCCTAAAGCATAGCCTAAAACCGCCAACAAAACGCCTACAGGTGCTAACGACGGATGAAAAGCTCCTGCCACCACAGGTGCCGAGGCTGCACCGCCAATATTGGCCTTAGAGCCTACAGCCAGAAAGAAATAAGGGGCTTTTATAATTTTAGCAACTACAAACAGTAAACCCACATGTATAAGCATCCAAACAAAACCTATGGCGAATAGGCTTATGTTTTCTACTATAGCATTTAAATTCATTTTCATACCTATAGAGGCTACCAAAATGTAAATAAACACGGTGCCAATTTTACTGGCGCCAGCGCCTTCGTAACTTTTTATTTTGGTAAACGACAGGATAACACCTACGGTTGTTGCGGTAATTATTAACCAGAAAAAGCCGCTACCTAGTCCGAAATCGACCAAAAACGGTGCATTATCCTTTACCCAAACACTTAAATTATCGCCCACAAAATGACTTAGTGAGGTCACGCCAAAAGCTATACCTAAAAGGATTATTAAATCGTTAAAGGATGGAATTCTTGCGGTTTCTAAACTAAAGGTTTCCATTTTATTTTTTAAGGCGGTTATGGAGGAATTGTCGGCTTTAAAATAGGCGTCTATTTTATTGGATTTGGCAACACCTAACAAGAGGAATGCCATCCAAACTTCGGCCACCAACACATCTACAACAGCCATGATACTAAACAGGCTATCGCTTACCTCCCACTGTTCTTTCATAGCGAGTTGATTGGCGCCACCACCAATCCAGCTGCCAGCTACGGTCGATAATCCTTTCCATAATTCGGTACCTTCTACATCAATTAATATATCTGGAGCCACGAAATTAAAAAACAAAATAGCCAAAGGACCACCAATCATGACACCTAGGGTTGCGGTTAAAAACATAATCAAGGCTTTGGAGCCTAACTTAAAAACGGCTTTTAAATCGATACTCATGGTTAATAGTACCAATGCCGCGGGTAATAAAAAGCGCGACGACACATAGTATATTTTACTGCCATCTACAAATTGTGCATACACCGAAGCATCAATATGGTTTGCTGCGATATAGGCTTTTAGGGTAGGTAAATTAGTCACGCCATCTAGATTGCCATAAAGCCCTTGTAAATGTGTTATGGTTGCCGTAACGTCTATCCATTTATCGGCTATTAACCCTACCGAACTTAATACCGATGGTAAAAAATAACATAGTAATAAGGCAGGTACAATTTTATAAAACTTTGTAAACCTTGGTAAACTAGAGGTGTGAAATATAAGCGCAAGGGTGACGCATAACACGCCGAAAATAATAGTATCGTTAGCAAAAAAAGGCAAGTCGCTGTTAATCTCTGATATATTCATGGGTGGTATTTATGATTTCTATCGTTTGAAAATTTATAATAATTGGAAGTGTAGTATTAATGAAAGACGTTGAATATTGAATTGAAATACTAGTTTTAAAGTGGTTCTCGATACAATCTCGAAAATAAATCGAGATCACTCGAACTGACATGTAGTATTCATAGATTGATTTCTGATTTTATTGTTTCTAAATTTATGATAATTTGTGTGCTAACTTTTAAAAATAGATGGCGCTGTATTTTGAATTGGAATACTAGTTTTAAAGCGGCTCTCGATACAATCTCGAACCAACATGTAGTAAACTATTATGAATTAAAAAATCTCAAGGTTGCCTTTACCTTCCCTGATTATTACAGGTTCGTCTTCTGATAAATCGATAACCGTAGAGGGTTCGTTATCGCCATAACCACCATCGATTACCAAATCGACAAGATTCTCCCATTTTTCTAGAATCAACTCGGGATCTGTGGTGTACTCTAAAACTTCATCCTCATCATGAATAGAGGTCGATATAATAGGGTTTCCTAATTGCTTTACAATCTCTAAAGCAATATTATTATCGGGCACCCGAATACCAACTGTTTTCTTTTTTTTGAACGGGTTTGGTAAGGTTTTAGAACCTGGAAGAATAAAGGTATAAGGTCCGGGAAGCGCGCGTTTTAAAACTTTAAAAACCGAGGTGTCTATTTGTTTTACGTAATCGCTTAAATTACTTAAGTCATGACAAACAAAAGAAAAATTAGATTTTTCGAGCTTTACGCCTTTAATTCTAGCAACTTTTTCTAAAGCTTTAAGGTTTGTAATATCGCAACCCAAACCATAAACAGTATCGGTTGGGTAGATAATTAAACCGCCCTTTTTCAAGACATCTACAACTTTCGCTATTGCTTTTGGGTTAGGATTTTCATTATATATTTTTAAAAAAACAGCCATCTTTCCTTGTGAATTTACTTATACAATTTAAATATTTTTTTGGTATACTAAAATGATTCTTTAAATTATTTAAACCCTAAAGGTAAGACATAAAAAAAAAGCACTATTTAAAAATTAAATAGTGCTTTTTTTCATTGGTTTTAATAGCGCATTCCGCCACCGCCTCTTGACGAACCTCCTTGTCCTCCACCGCGAGACATGTTATTATTTTCTTCGGAGGACTCTTCTGGTACTAAATCCTTTTTTACATCTACTTGATATTTAAGCCATTTTTTATATTGCTTTTCATTTAATAAGCCTTCTAGTTGCGTATTAAGCTTTACTTCTTCTTCCTGAATGGCTTTTTTAGCTGGCTCCATTTTTTCTTCTGCCAACTTTTTAGCTTCTCGCATTGGGTTTTCCTCAGTATCTTGCTGCATACCATAATCGCCAGAATCTCTCTGCTGCCCTCTTTGAGATCTTGAAGATTTCATTACCATGTTCATATACACATTTAGCGTATCAAAATTATCCTTATTATTAAGAGCAATCTCATTAACCGCCTGATTGTATTTCATAATCGCTTGACGAACATCTAAAATTAAAGCATCATCCTTTTTACTTTTTAGTTTTATTTTATTAACCGCTTCATTATCATCATAATTAAAAATTCCAACAATTTTTGAGGCATCAAATTCTACCATTTTTGGTCGTTGGCGTTCACTTTGTTCTTGTCCGCCGCCCATAGAACGACCACCTCTACCACCACCGCCACCACGTTGGGCTTGAGTAATATTTAAACTTAAAGCACATAGTAATAATAGAAAAACTCTCATATAAGTATTGATTAATTGTTTGTGCTAATTTAGATGCTTTATATAAAAAAACTTTCAGCCTTTAATAAACATTTAACAATACTAAACTTTTATAACCCCTATAAACCTTCGTGATTACCCGATAACTTCTAGTTTTGCAAAACGTAACAATAGCTTTTTAACACCGCCATGCTGAAAGTTAATTTCAGCTTTTGTATCGGCTCCTACGCCTTCAATTTTTTTAACTTCACCAACCCCAAAACGTAAATGTTTAACAAGGTTACCTACCGTTAATTTACTGTCGAACAAATTAGGAGCTCCTTCACTTTTAGCAACAGGCTTTAAGTTTTTAGGTGTTGTAACCTTAAATTTTTCTGGTTCTTTTTTAGCTGAATTAGCCTTTTTAAATACCGGTTTTTTAGCTGGTTTATACCTAATTTTATTAGGATTTGCCTTAGTTGATGCTCCATCACCAAAAATATCAGCCGATAGCATTGGGTTAAATCGACGTTCTTCAATAGGAGTTACAATCTCTAAATACTGCTCATCGATTTCTGAAATAAAACGACTAGGTTCAGAATCTACTAATTTCCCCCATCGGTATCTTGACAAAGCATAGGTTAAATACGCTTGCTTTTCTGCTCTGGTAACCGCTACATAAAAAAGACGACGTTCTTCTTCCAACTCGGCTCGTGTATTACCACTCATGGCACTAGGAAATAAATCTTCTTCTAAACCAACTACAAATACATTAGAGAACTCCAAACCTTTAGCTAAGTGAATGGTCATTAACGCCACATGATCTGGATCGCCTTTATCGCCATCTGCATCCGTAGCTAAAGCCACATCTTCTAGGAATTCTGCTAAAGATCCTGTGGTATCGGCAATTTCTTTCTGGCCTTCCACAAAATCCTTCATACCATTTAAAAGCTCTTCAATATTTTCCATTTTAGCAACACCTTCTGGCGTGCCATCTTTATTGAATTCTTTAATGATACCCGTTGTTCTAGTAACGTGTTCTGCTAATTCAAAAACATCGGCAGTTTGATTAAGCACTTGAAAACTTTCAACAAGGGTTACAAAGTTTTTAAGTTTGGTTTTTGTCCCGGCATTTATGCTAACATTGGTTTTATCAATGTTTTTCATCACCTCAAATATGGTGCGTTTATAACCATTTGCAGCAACAATAAGTTTATCTACAGTGGTTTGACCAATACCTCTAGCTGGAAAATTGATGACACGTTTTAAGGCTTCCTCATCAGCAGGATTTATAACTAATCTTAAATAGGCTACTACATCTTTAATTTCCTTTCGTTGATAAAACGATGTACCACCGTAAATTCTGTATGGAATATCACGTTTTCTTAAGGCATCCTCAATAGAACGGGACTGTGCATTGGTTCGATACAAAACCGCAAAATCACTATTTTTTAGCTGATTTTGCATTTTGCTTTCCCAAATGGTACTGGCTACATAGCGCCCTTCATCACTATCGGTTAACGAGCGGTTTACAATAATTTTACCGCCTTCGTCATTTGCTGTCCAAACTACCTTATCCAGCTTCGTTTCATTTTTATCAATAATAGAGTTTGCTGCATTTACAATGTTTTTGGTCGATCGGTAATTTTGCTCTAATCGAAACACTTTCACATCGTCATAATCATTCTGGAAATTCAAAATATTATTTATGTTCGCACCACGGAACGCATAGATACTTTGTGCATCATCACCCACAACACAAATATTTTGAAATTTATCGGACAAGGCTCTCACGATTAAATACTGCGAATGGTTGGTATCTTGATACTCATCAACTAAAATATATTTAAATCGGTTTTGATACTTTGCTAAAACTTCTGGAAAACGGGTAAGTAACTCGTTAGTTTTTAGAAGTAAATCATCAAAATCCATGGCAC
Organism: Algibacter sp.; assembly: GCF_039977455.1. Taxonomy (GTDB): domain Bacteria; phylum Bacteroidota; class Bacteroidia; order Flavobacteriales; family Flavobacteriaceae; genus Algibacter_B. Next base: position 6,124 of record NZ_JBDWDG010000008.1, read on the forward strand.
CTGCCTTAAAACAACGGTCTACATATTCTTTATAAATCTCTCCCATTCTAGGGCGTCTTGCCATAGCATCGGCCTCCTTTAACTCGGGGTTTTGCATGTACGCACGTACCGTAATCAAACTATTTTTGTACGACGAAATTCTACCTAAAACTTGCTTGTATTTATAAACGTCTTTATCAAGATTCAACTCTTTGATAATAGATGCTATTAAACGACCAGAATCTTGAGAGTCATAGATAGTAAAGTTACTAGGGTACCCTAATTTATCGGCTTCTATCCTTAAAATTTTTGCGAAAATAGAGTGAAACGTTCCCATCCATAAATTTTTAGCTTCGCTAGCTCCAACTATGGTTGAAATACGTTCTTTCATCTCTTTTGCCGCCTTATTTGTGAATGTAAGCGACAAAATATTAAAAGGGTCTATACCCTTACTCATCATATATGCTATACGAAATGTTAGCACTCTTGTTTTACCTGAACCTGCTCCAGCAATAACAATCATAGGGCCATCTATTTGAATTGTTGGCTCTAATTGGGCATCGTTTAACTGGCTTAAATACTTTTCCAAATCATCATCAATTTAAGCCGTGAAATTAACCATTGTTATCCTTTTTTCACTTCTGAATTATTAATAATTATAAACAATTTATATCTAATTATTTCCTGACTTTTTACCGTTTCCCGTAATCGCCTCTAAAAGTGCATCTCTTAAACTAAGCCAAACAAAATTAAATACCGATTTAGACTTGTCTCTTTCAACAGATTTTGATTCACCATACCTGAAAACACCGTTTTTACTTTTACTATGCTTTGAAATAAAAATATTCAACACAGCCGATAACAGTTTATTTTTTTCACTTCCATTTTCCTTTAATAAAATGACATCAAAATTATTGTAATCCACTTTTAAGTCTGTCTGCCCTGTATTTTCGTTTCCGGCCATAGTAAAATACATTTTATTAAATTCTCCCTCAAAGCGCACATTTAGGTTAGGCTCAATAAATGGGTTTAAATCCTCGGCTTGCAGATTACCTATTTCTGATTTAAACACAAAGGCGTCATTTTGGTTATTTACATCAAAATCCCATTGTACATTTAAGGGCGTATTTTTAATAAAAACAGCGTCAATATTAATAGACGTTTTGTTTTTGTAGGTATTACCAATATTTTTAATAGTTGAGTTTAGGTTATTAAAAACCAGCTCCCCACCTTTTAACTCCGTCTTTACTTTTTCGGTGTAAGTAATTGACGAATTATTAATATTTAAAACATCTACCCCCAATTTAAAATTTAACTCACGTAGCATTTTACTATATAAAGGCCTGTAAGTAATATCATCTAGAAGCAATTTATTTCTAAATACATTAAAATTTGCTTGATAAACAGTTGCTAGTGGACTTTTAAAATAGAATAGCGTATCGCCCTCAAAACCAACTTTTGGATGCTTTATATCTATAGAATCTATATTTAAATTGAAGTGATCTCGCTCCACAGTATGGTAAGATATTAAAGTTTCTTTTGAGTATTTCGTATTTACAGCAATCCCTCTAATTTTAGCCCCTTCAGCATTGTAATCAAAAGTTTTTAAAATTAAGTTTTCAAATGGGCTTAGGGCATAAAACAGTTGCCCTGTTTTTACATTAAAGGCGTCGTATGTAATCTCCGGTTTCCTAGAAGCTTTGGTAATTAAAATGTTTTTAATATTAAACTGAATAGCTTCCGTTTTCAATAATAAAGAATCATTTGATGCATTATACATACCTAATTCTCCATCCATTACATCAATCCTACCAATTTCCAAATCTTGTTTTAAGGGAGATTTATAAATGTTATTATACGACCTGTTCTCTACCAAAGGGTTATGGAAATAAGTTATATTTGGTTGTGTTAAAACAATCTGGTTTAAAGCAATTTTACCATTTATAAAATAGCACCAGTAACTAAAACCTAAAATACTTAAATCTTGAATTTCAACTTTTAAATTTACCGAATCTGTTGTTTTACCATAAATTGTAACTGTAGATTCTTTTAATTCAACGTTTCCTGTTAACATGTTTAAGCATAAATCTTTATAATCTACTTTTATATTTTCAGATAGGTGTTGTAAACCTATTTTTAGCTTATTTTTTAATTTATAATTTACAACAAAACCAGTTATAAAGAGTAAAACTAAAACTCCCACAATCCAAATTAATCGCTTTTTTAACTTAGAATTCATTTCATAAAGATATACATTCAATATTTTTATACCATATTTTTAAATACCTTTAATTTTTAAAAAGTAAACTCATTTCGTTAACGGTTTATCTATTTCTTAAAACATTAATATGGATTCAATACTCGTTTTTTTATCAAATATAGCCTGGTGGGGATGGCTTTTATTAGTGCTTATTATAGTAGCTATTCGCGATATTTTCTTTCAAAATTCACATACCATTAGTCATAACTTCCCTATTGTTGGACACTTACGATACTGGCTTGAAAGCATTGGACCAGAAATGCGTCAATATTTTGTTGCAAATAATAGAGAAGAGCTACCATTTAATCGTATTGAACGCGGATGGATATATGCTTCTGCAAAAAAAGAAAACAATTACGAAGGTTTTGGTACCGACAGAGATATTTACGCCCATCAGCATATCTTTATTAATAATGCGATGATGCCTTATGAATTACCAAAAAACCATCCTAATACGTTTGATCACTGCTTTTTACCTTGCGCTAAAGTAATGGGTGAATTTAATAAACGTAAAAGACCTTATAGACCGGCATCTGTAATTAATGTTTCTGCTATGAGTTTTGGTTCCTTATCGGCAAAAGCTGTAGAGTCTTTAAATATAGGTGTAAAAATAGCTGGAGCATACCATAATACGGGTGAAGGTGGCTTATCGCCTTACCACAAAAATGGTGGCGATGTGGTATTCCATTTCGGTACGGGTTATTTTGGTGTACGAGCTAAAGATGGTGGTTTTTCTATGGAAAAATTAGTAAATCTCGTAGAAACCAATCCTTTTATTCGCGCTATAGAAATTAAATTATCACAAGGTGCCAAACCAGGTAAAGGCGGCGTTTTACCTGGTGCAAAAATAACAAAACAAATTGCAGAAATTAGAGGAGTTGAAGTAGGTAAGGATGTGTTATCACCACCAAACCATAAGGCGTTCTCTAATGTTCCGGAAATGGTAGATTTTATTGAAAAAATAGCCGAAGCTACTGGCTTACCTGTAGGAATTAAAGCCGCCATAGGAAAACTAGAACAGTGGGAAGAATTAGCCAATATTATGCTATCAACAGGAAAAGGTCCCGATTTTATAACCGTTGATGGCGGTGAAGGTGGAACCGGAGCAGCACCACCAAGTTTTGCTGACCATGTTTCATTGCCTTGGGTTTATGGATTTAGTGACCTTTATAGACTATTTAAAAACAAAGGATTATCAGAGCGTATCGTGTTTATTGGTAGTGGAAAATTAGGTTTTCCTGCAAAGGCTGCAATGGCTTTTGCTATGGGTGCCGACTGTATAAACGTGGCTCGAGAGGCCATGATGAGTATTGGCTGTATTCAAGCCCAAATTTGCCATACTAATCGTTGTCCTGCCGGAATTGCAACTCAAAAAAAATGGACACAAAATGGCATTAATGTGCCTTTAAAATCGGAACGTTTAGCCCAATATTTTAAAACGTTTAGGAAAGAATTTATTGAAATTACCCACGCCGCAGGATACGAGCACCCTTGTGAATTTAAAATGAGTGATATTGAAATAAATGTTGATGACCATAACCTTTCAAAAGAACTACACCGTACCTACATGTACGAGAAAACTATAGTGCCGTTTAAAGGGATGCAGCACTTAAAAGATTGTAAGTATTTAGGAGGTAAAAACTAGTTTTTATAAATTTAGCAAACCCTATAATAATTTTTGTTCAATAAACACAAACCACTTATGTTTGTAATTAATTAACTTTTTTTATGGATACTAGCCGCATTATAGACCTATTTTTATTTGCAATACCAACAGTAATAACAGGGATTATTGCGTTCTACTTTTTTAGACAACACACCAAAAATGAAGATAATCGCCGTAGTTATTTACTAAAAAAAGATATGCAGGTTAATGCTATGCCATTACGGTTACAAGCTTATGAGCGCATGGCGCTTTTTTTAGAGCGTATTTCCCCATCAAAACTACTTATTAGAATCACACCAACATCTTCAAATAAAGAAGATTACGAAGCCTTACTTATAAAAAGTATTGAACAAGAATTTGAGCATAACTTATCGCAACAAATTTACATTAGCGACAAATGTTGGAGTATTGTAACGACTTCAAAAAACGCTACGATACAACTGATTCGAAAATCAAGTATGTCTGAAAAAACAGATTCTGCTAACAAACTGCGTGAAGTTGTTTTAACCGAAATGATGGAGCGACGTTCACCAAGCGATGCAGGTCTTGCATTTATAAAAGAAGAAGTATCAAGTTTGTGGTAAATCCTTATCCCGCAACTCGTTAGACTGCGCTTGTTTACACTTGTTTTTTGCGTAGTAATACCCCTGTTGCCACCATTTAGTCATTAATTTTTTATTAAAAACTAAGGAGTTTTCAGTAAGTTTAGAAGGCGTATAATATAAGTTAAGTTTTACCTCCTTATTTTTTGCTGCTAACTTCCCAATTAAAATATCACTCCGTTCTACTTGATCTAATAAATGACCAAATAGATTAAGCATTAAAGAAAAAGGGTTTTTACCAAGAACCTTATTATATGCCATACTTTCCGACTCTAAAATAATAGCGTCAATTTCGGTTGCTCCTCTTAAAATAGCTTCGCGAATAGGAACAACACATCCAAAAGCACCGTCAGCATATTCAAATCCACCTTTTTTTACCAATGACATAAACGGTATATAGTTACACGAAATCCAAATCCAATCGCAAAACTCATCATAACTAAAGTCTTTTATGGACTTATATTCTACCACGTTTTTTGAAAGGTTAGAAACCGTAACCACAACATCATCCTTGGTTTCTTTTATGGCTTTAAACTCTTCATAAGTAAAATGCTTTTTTAAGTAACGACGTAGCGCTTTACTTTCACCAAAAGTGCGCTTGCGTTTTATAAATTGCCATAAAGAATTTAAAAAATCAATAGAAACATACTCACGTCCTTCTTTTCTTCTAATAATAAAAGGACTAACACTAAAAATGTTTTTTTGATTTACGTTTGTAAATACCTTATGAATTTTATCAATTTTTCCAGCGGCCAAATGAGGTATAAGCAAACTACCTGTGGAAGTTCCTAAAAACATATCGTAATTTCGCCCTTCTTCCTTAATTAAATACTCGGCAACACCACCAGCGTATGCACCTTTACTACCTCCTCCCGAAATTACTAATGCTTTCATTAATTTAAAATTGTACGTAAATATAAAAACTTAACGTGTAATTAATTGGCTTTTAATAACTCTTTTGCAAATTTCTTAAATCGCCAATTATGATGCGTCGTAGCTTGTTTTAAATTTTCTTTACAAACGGCATTACAAGCTTGAATTTGATGTAGATATTGAAACGCATTTTGACGAATTTCAAAGCCATATTCTGGATTTGTATAACTAGTTAACTCATCAAAATATTTTGAATTGTTCTCTAGTTGAAAATCATCACTAATTAAAGCTAAAGTTAACCAAAGTATCCTAACATTCTTATCGTTAAACCCTTGAATATGTTTAGTTTTTTCTAAATAATTTGTTCTTTCTGACGGAAAATTTTGCCACAGATTAAATAATGCAGTCTCAATAGTTATGTATGATGCATCATCAAGAAGCGACTCGTATTCTGTTTTTAATTCTGAAGGTATATTAGATATGTTTCTAGCAATAGCTTGTCGTACTTTAACACTATTTTTAAAATTTTCCTTTTTTAAATGATTAGGTATTTGAGAAATCACTTTTATTTTAGCTTCATCTGAAATTCCTGAAGCCAGATAATCACTACACTTTGATGTGAAAGCTTCGCAATCGACCATTAAATATTCTTGAATAAAAGATGATTTTTTTAAACTTTTAAGAACTTCATGATAGTTAAATGTTTCAGCTTTTAACCAGAAATCAACAAAATCACTCAAATCTTCTCCGCTAGCTATTTCAACTTCTTTAATAAAATTATCAGTTTCTACATTTTTATATTTATACGCATTTAAATATGTCTTTACAGCTGTTTTAAAGACCTTGTCTCCTATTCTTTCTCTAAGTAAATGCAAAACCCAAGCTCCCTTTTTATAAAACGTTGTACTACTCGATTTAGGATCTAACAACGAGGTACTTCCACCCGCCTTATCTTGTTCTAATAATTCTTGTGCATATTCATATAACCTCCAATAGTAATAATTATCTCCAAAAATATCACGTTCGGCTAACAAAGCATAATAGGTTGCGAAGCCCTCTTGTAGCCAATGGTGTGTGCCTGAAGTTTCGGTAACTAAATCGCCAAACCATTGGTGTGCTAGTTCGTGTGCATTTACATTAACATAGTTTTTATCTACAAATGCTATAGAATCAATTACAAAACTATCTGCAAAAATGGTTGTACTAGTATTCTCCATACCTGCGTATAAAAAGTCTTTTACAGGTACTTGTTTATAGTTTTGCCAAGGATATGGAACACCTATTTCTCCTTCTAAAAAGTCGAACATTTGTTTTGTGTAGCGATATGTTGGCTCGAATTTTAAAGAATCTTCTGGATAATAATACATCTCTAAAGGAATACTACTTTTTGAATACTCTACATTTTTACTGTATTTACCTATAACTAAAGCCGCTAAATAGCTCGACATAGGGCTTTGCATGTCGAATTCCCATAAATTAAACGAAGGCTCTTCTTTTTTAGAAACCATTTTCCCGTTTGAAATAACTTCAAAACCTTTAGGCGCTATGCAACTGATATCGAACTCTATTTTATCATTCATATCATCAATAGACGGTAACCAATGACTTGTATATTTCCCTTGGCCTTGTGTCCAAATTTGCTTTTTCTCGATACTATTCCGATTTTTATCGGAATACCCCGAAGTGATATTTTCCTTATTATCCCAACCAATAAAATAAATCGCTTTTTTAGGTGAAGCAAGAAACAGAAAACTAAGCGTGTAAGTTTTTGAAGCTTCAAAAGGATTATAAATGATTAGTTTTTTACCATCATTTTTGAATTTTACTGTGCTTTTATTTAGTTCGACACTACTAAATTTCATGTCAATAGCATCCAAATACACAGAATCCGTTTGTTTTAAAACATCGAATTTTATTTCATAAGAATTAAAAACCGTAGTATCCACTTTCATTTGATTAAAAGCTAAAACCGTTTTTACTTCTTTAAAATCCACATAATGGGTTTGTTGTGCACCTAGAAGATGTGCACAAAAACATAACACTAAAACTATCCATTTCATGATTTTAAAGATATCAAAGATTAACCCAAAACCATAAAAACGCCACTAAAAACTATGAAACTCAATTAAATTAGCCTCATAATACTGATTACCAAGTTTTGATAACAGATTTCTAATCACATTACTATCACCATCAATGGCAAGTGCCGAATATCCAACATCATTCAGTTTACCTAAACGTAAATCTATAATGTTTATATTTTTAGACGCCAATGCAGATAGCAATATCAGTAAAACTCCTGGCGCATTATTATGTTTAGTTAAAATAACTTTATCGCTTAGGGCTAAATTTAATTTAACACCATCCATTTCAAGTAAATACACACCATCGGTATAATAATTAGGCATTGCAGCATCTTCTTGATATGTTAAAGCTTTAAAAAGACCAGTATCTGTACCTTTTGTAAAATCGATAGCATTTTGCACTCTTCCGTTTTTATTGTCTAAAGACAAAAAGGCAACTGCAGTTCCATCGTTATTGGATTTTAAGCGTGCTGTTTCCACATTAATACCCTCTGATGCCAATGTGTTAAACAATGAAGAAATCACACCAGGTTCATCCAAATGCTCAGAAAACAAGCCGTTTACTATGGTTTGTGTGTTTTTAGGGATTTCGTTGGTAACCGTGATAGATTTACCCCATTTACGTATTCTAATAGCGTTATAATCTCCCATTCCTGTAGCGCTTCTATATAAGTCTACAAATTCAGAAAATGAACCTCCAAAAGAAAAATCTGGTATAATACGACGTTGATTATCATCTAATCGTTGATTTAGCAACTCGATACCCTTATTTAAAACGGTATATTTAACCTTTAAATCATGGTCATCGTAAATCGTACGGTTCTCTGGAATAAGCTTTGAATAGCTTACATAACTCTCATATCCGGCTTTTTGAATATACTCTAAACTTTCTTTATAATTTAAACCGTAGTAACGCACATGATGCGTATCTGTACCTACACAAACAGGTATTTGCAGTTCGTTAGCACGTCTTAATATACTTTGTACCGGATACACACCAACACCTTTAAATTTACCCGCCATATTAACATCTAGCGATAAATTTCTGTCGGCAATAAGCTCTAAAAGCGTTCTAAATTTATTAGCCAAAGGATGAGCACTGGTTTCAAAATTAATTAAAGCTTCTGGCATATCTACATTTAGCTTTGGTAAGTCGATATGACCAATTATTTGAATCATATCGCCAAAACTTTCAATCATTTGGGTCATTTCATCAAAATAACCACCCCAATACGCTTCAAGACTACCACGCATTTTTAATAACTCCTGAGCTTCTTCCTTAGATCCATCATAAGGCAATCCTTCTGGTGCAAAATGCACTGAACCAATTACATAATCGGCATCTTCAGCTTGAAAAATCTTTGAACGACTCCATTGCAATCCAATTTCTGGTCCCATCCACTCCAACTCAACACCATATTTAATATTTATTTGTCCGGCGTATTTTTCACGAAGCCCTGCAATACGTTTTGGATAATTTAAATACGATTTATTACCACGAATAAACTTTACATTAGTATCCGTTTCAGCGATATAACGAAAATTTGTTAAGCGCGGTGAGTGAATTATAAACGTAATACTTGGGTTACCAGCTTCAATAGCTTTATCAACAATATCCTCTAATTTATCAATACCATGTTTTACATGATCTTGCTCTGTTCCAGCATGAATACCGTGTGTTTCCCAAATAAATTCGTTGAGCTTTCTCATCAATCAATATGCGTTAAGTTGTTTTTTAAGAGCACCAAATTTAACTAATGAAATAGAATTATGTGCTATATTTCAATTTTTTCAACAGTTTTTCAGAAAAAAAAAGCAATACCGCTAAAAACCTCTCAAATTCATAAAGAAACTAAGTATTTAATAAGACTTATTTTTTAATTAATTTCGCATTTATGTCTGTAAACCTACAAACTCCAATAGATTATTTAAAAGGCGTTGGTCCAAATCGTGCCGATTTACTGCGCAAGGAGCTAGGCATCCATACCTATCAAGATTTAATTAACTTATTCCCAAACAGATATATAGACAGAACACAATATTACAAAATCAATCAACTTCAACGCAATAACGCAGATGTACAGGTAATTGGAAAAATAACAAGCTTTAAAGAGGTAGCACAAAAGCGTGGAAAACGCTTAGTAGCTACGTTTCAAGATGATACCGGAACCATGGAACTGGTTTGGTTTCGCGGACAAAAATGGATTAAGGACAGCTTAAAATTGAACAAAACCTATGTAGCCTTTGGAAAAACCAATTGGTTTAGTAGTAAATTTAATATGGCGCATCCGGAATTAGAATTACTAGAAGACCATGAAAAAAACATGCGTTCAGCCATGCAACCTGTATACCCATCGACAGAAAAATTAAATAATAAAGGCATTACAAACCGTGTGATTAATAAAATCATGCAACAATTATTTATTGAAACGAAAGGAAGATTTACAGAAACACTTTCTGATAATTTACGTTCTGAATTAAAATTAATCAATAAACAATCGGCACTTTTTAATGTGCATTTTCCGAAGAATCAAGAGCTACTTTCGCGCGCACAATTCCGACTTAAATTTGAAGAATTATTTTATATTCAATTGCAATTAATTATTAAAAATTTAATTCATAAATCAAAAATAAAAGGCTTTCCATTTAATCAAGTTGGCACGTATTTTAATTCCTTTTTCAAGAACCATTTACCCTTTGAATTAACCAACGCACAAAAACGTGTTTTAAAAGAAATTCGTGCAGATTTAGGTAGTAACGCACAAATGAATCGGCTTTTACAAGGAGATGTAGGATCTGGCAAGACCATAGTAGCCTTTATGTCAATGCTCATGGCACTTGACAACGATTTTCAAGCTTGTTTAATGGCGCCGACTGAAATTTTGTCAGTCCAGCACTATAACGGATTACTTGAATGGTGTAACGAATTGAATATCAGTATAGAAATACTCACAGGTTCAACTAAAACTTCAAAAAGAAAAATAATCCATGAGTCCTTAGAAAATGGCGAATTACAAATTTTAATTGGCACGCATGCCCTATTGGAAGACAAAGTAAAATTCAAAAATTTAGGACTCGCTATTATTGACGAACAACATCGATTTGGAGTAAAACAGCGCAGTAAATTATGGAAAAAAAATGCGCTTCCACCCCATGTTTTAGTCATGACGGCAACACCAATTCCAAGAACATTAGCCATGTCTGTTTATGGTGATTTGGACATCTCGATAATTGATGAATTACCCCCCGGAAGAAAGGCCATAAAAACGGTTCATAGATATGATAAAAACCGGTTAAAAGTTTTTAAATTTATTCGAGATGAAATTGATAAAGGGCGTCAAATTTATATTGTTTATCCTTTAATTAAGGAAAACGAAAAAATGGATTATAAAGATTTAATGGATGGCTATGAAAGTATATCAAGAGACTTCCCAATGCCTAAATATCAAACTTCCATTGTTCATGGTAAAATGAAACCTGCCGATAAAGATTATGAAATGCAACGTTTTATTAAGGGTGAAACACAAATTATGGTGGCTACAACCGTTATTGAGGTTGGGGTAAACGTACCTAATGCTTCGGTTATGATTATTGAAAGTGCCGAACGTTTTGGTCTATCACAATTACACCAGTTGCGCGGTAGGGTTGGTCGTGGTGCAGAACAGAGTTACTGTATTTTAATGACTAGCCACAAATTAAGCGCAAACAGCAAAACCCGCTTAGAAACCATGGTTAGAACGAATGATGGTTTTGAAATTGCCGAAGTGGATTTAAGATTACGAGGCCCTGGTGATATTATGGGTACACAGCAAAGTGGTGTTTTAAACCTTAAAATAGCCGACATTATTAAGGATAACGATATTTTACAATTGGCGAGACACCATGCTAAATCAGTTTTAAAAATAGATCCTTCGCTTGCACTTCCTGAAAACCAAGTGTTTTTAAACACCTACAAACAACTAAGTAAGTTTAAAAATATTTGGAATTATATTAGTTAAACGGAAATTGGAAGAACCCGACTTTTGACTACTTCCTGAAGCCTTTCTACATAAAACTGAGTAGTTCCGACATAAAAACACGCTTCTCGCATTAGGGATTGAGGCATTATTGAAGCTCTTTTTGTGTTGTTGCACCTATGCAACACAAAAAAGCGACTGCCAAAAGCCCGACCCTTGTGGTAATGCCCTAATAATTTAATGGTCTATTTTAATGTTTATAACTACTTTTACAAAAAATAATATATCATGCTTGGTTTAAAATTAGCAACAGACCCACGTTGGGTAAACATTGTAGAGTCGAATATTGAAGAAATACTTACCGATCATGCTTGGTGTGAGCAAAAAGCAGCGACCAATGCTATTACTATTATTACAAATAATAGCGAACATGAAGAACTTGTTACCGAGCTAATAAAATTGGCTCAAGAAGAGTTAGAACATTTTCAAATGGTTCATGATATTATCAAAAAACGTGGTTACGTGCTTGGTAGAGAGCGAAAGGACCATTATGTTAATGAACTTTATAAGTTTATGAACAAGGGTGGTAACAGACAGCAAAGTATGGTGGATCGCCTACTCTTTTCGGCTATGATTGAAGCGCGTAGTTGCGAGCGTTTTAAACTTTTATCTAAACGTATTAAAGACCCAGAATTATCTAAATTTTACCATGATTTAATGATTAGCGAAGCTGGACACTACACTACATTTATAGGCTTTGCTCGCCAATATGGCAAAGGGATTGATATTGATAAACGCTGGAAAGAACTTATAGAGTTTGAAGGCCAAGTGATCCAAAAGTATGGAAAATCTGAAACCATACATGGTTAAAACCTAATTTTATTAGTTCTTCAAAAAAAAAAAAAAAAAAACAATACCTATTCTATTTTAACGAAAAAAGCTCACATTTCTAGTACTCTAATGGCATGAAACAAACCGCATATTCCATTTTAGATCTTGTTATTGTTTCTGAAGGAAAAACATACCAACAAACTTTAGAGGACAGTATAGCATTGGCAAAAGAAGCTGAAACCTTTGGTTACAGACGCATTTGGTATGCAGAGCACCATAATATGGCAGGCATTGCTAGTAATGCGCCTCAAATTATTATTAGCCGAGTAGCGCAGGAAACTAAAACACTTCGAGTTGGATCTGGCGGTATTATGCTACCAAACCACTCCCCTTTTATTATAACGGAGCAATTTGGAACTTTAGCTACTTTATTTCCAAATAGGATTGATTTAGGACTAGGAAGAGCCCCTGGGACAGACCAAGAAACGGCGCATGCTATTCGCCCTAATTTTTTACAAGCTACTCATTCGTTTCCACAAGATGTTGAACAAATTCAGAAATATTTTTCTACACAAAACAGCCACTCTAAGGTTCGAGTGCCCATTGCAGAAGGCGCGCTTGTACCTATTTACATTTTAGGATCTAGTACCGATAGCGCACATTTAGCAGCTAAAAAAGGCCTTCCTTACGCCTTTGCAAGCCATTTTGCCACCACACATTTACATAATGCCATAACGATTTACAGAAATGAATTTAAACATTCTGAATCTCTTAAAATACCTTATGTTTTAGCTGGAATTAATATTTTTATTGCTGATACTGATGAAGAAGCTGAAGTAATGGCAACTTCTTTTTTTAAAATGATAATTGCTTTATTAACGAGTACTAAACGCGAACATTTAGAGAAACCTTCAGAAATGACAGCAGATTTAAGAGAAACTATGAAACACCCTGCTGTTAAACAAATGACCAAATATACCTTTATAGGTGGTAAAAACACAGTAAAACAAGGCATCCAAGACTTTTTAAACGAAACACAAGCAGACGAACTTATTGCGGTTACCAATACTTATGATGCTTCTAGCCGAATCAAATCATATCGTTATTTTTCTGAAATAATGAAAGAGTTGAATTCTAAATCATAATTTTTAAAATTAGCGCTAAATAAACAATCTGTTTATCAGATGAAGTTTTCAACCAGAAGTGCGACGCTAAATGCTTCAAAAAAGCTATTTTTACATCAACAAAATTAGTTACTTATAGGAATGATTCACATTCACGAAAAAACATTACAAGATTTAGAATTTCAAACGGTTTTACAGCAAGTTAGCGAACTTTGTATTACAGCACTTGGTCATGAAAAAGCATTAGATATTTTACCTTATAAAACCAAAGAAGAGTTACAAATAGCGCTCAATTTAACCAATGAATACGTGTCGTCTTTTTATAACGACAACCGCATACCTAACCACGGTTTTGACACCATTACCAAAGAGATTAAGTTACTTAATATAGAAAACACATTTTTAGAAGTACATGGCTTAAAAAAAATAGTAGCCATGTCTATTACGGTAAATGAGATTGTGGTATTCTTAAAAAAGTTTGCTGAATATTACCCAATTTTGAACGGGTACGCTTCCCATATTGAAGTTACCAAAATTCTAATTGAAAAAGTAGATGGTATTGTAGACCGTTTTGGGGATATAAAGGACAATGCATCCAACTTACTTTTCGATTTAAGACAATCTATAAATACGATAAAAGGTAAAATAAACGCTAGTTTTACTAGTGCTTTAAACACCTATCACGCCTTAGAATATTTAGATGATATTAGAGAATCTGTTGTAGATAATAAACGTGTACTAGCTGTAAAAGCTATGTATAGACGTAAAGTTAAAGGATCCATAATGGGTGGTAGTAAAACAGGCAGTATTGTTTATATCGAGCCAGAAACGACCTTAAGATACAGCAGAGAACTTAATAATTTAGAGTATGAAGAATCAGAAGAAGTTGTTCGTATTTTAAAAGAAGTCACCGATTTTATTCGTCCGTTTTTACCATTATTAAAGGACTATCAAAACTTCTTGATAGACATTGATGTTATTTCCGCGAAAGCGAAATACGCCAAATCCATGAACGCTATTCTACCTGAATTTTCAGAAGAGAGAAGCCTGTTTTTACGCGATGCCTATCACCCACTACTTTATTTAAACAATTTAGAGAAGAAAGAAAAAACATTTCCGCAGACTATAGAATTAAAAAATGATAGCAGAATTATTGTTATTTCTGGCCCGAATGCCGGCGGAAAAAGTATTACATTAAAAACCGTTGGCTTACTGCAAGTTATGCTTCAAAGCGGCATGCTAATTCCGGTACACGAGCGCAGTAAAGTATGTTTGTTTGATAGAATTTTAAGCGATATTGGTGATAATCAATCTATTGAAAACCATTTAAGCACATACAGTTACCGACTAAAACAAATGAATTATTTCTTGAGGAAGTGCAACAAAAACACACTTTTCTTAATAGATGAATTTGGAACCGGAAGTGACCCTGAACTTGGTGGAGCTTTGGCTGAAACGTTTTTGGAGGAGTTTTACCATCGTGAAGCTTACGGTATTATTACCACCCATTATTCCAACTTAAAAATATTAGCGAACGAATTGCCATTTATGCTTAACGCTAATATGCTTTTTGATGAACGTAGTTTAGAACCACTTTTTAAACTCGTTATCGGTCAAGCCGGAAGTAGTTTTACGTTTGAAGTGGCACAAAAAAACGGTATCCCGTTTAGCTTGATAAATCGCGCTAAAAAGAAGATAGAGCGCAGTAAAGTTCGTTTTGATGCTACTATTGCAAAATTACAAAAAGAACGTTCTAAACTTGAAAAAACGGGGCAATCGTTAAAAGAAAACGAGAAAAAGAAGCTTGAAGAAGCCGATAAGCTTGAAGAGATTAATAATAAAATTCAGAAAAAATTAGAAAGCTATCAAGAATTATACGATAGCAACCAACGTTTAATTTATTTAGGACAAAAAGTAAATGATATTGCTGAAAAGTACTTTAGCAACAAGCAGAAAAAGACTTTAATGGACGAGCTTTTTAAAGTCGTGCAGATTGAAAACTCGAAACGTAAAAAAGTTACGGCTAAACAAAAGAAAGCTATAAAAGCTAAAGAAAACAAAGTAAAACAAGAAGCCGAAAAGAAAGTAGAAGTTATTAGGAAAAAGAAAAAAATAGCAAAACAAAAAGCTATTGAAGCGCCTAAACCCAAAGCCATTATTCGTATTGGAGACCGCGTAAGGATGGAAGATGGTCGCGCCATAGGCACTATTGATAAAATAGAAAAAAACAAGGCCGTTGTTAATTACGGAATGTTTACAACCAATGTTAGTCTAGATCAATTGGAACTTGTTGAAGCTGTTAAAAAGTAAGCCTTCTCAATAAAAATACATCTTTTTAAAATTTTACTTATTTTTACTTAATTAAATTGGTTAACCAATTGTAAAATTTGTGAAATGAAACATATCCTATTCTTCTTTTTAATAAGCACCACTTTTCTTTTTGCCTGTAGCTCGTCTAATAACGAAGACATGGTAGTCGAGGTTGAAGATCCAGAAAAAGAAATTATTGAGGTTGAAGAAGAAGAAGAAGAAGAAGAAGAAACTCCAACTGAAGACACCTCTAAAATTACTTGGAAAAATTGGTACTTATCTTTGCCTATAGATAATGGCAACGGCAAAGCAACTTCTATTTATTATGAAGCTATTGAAAACAATACGTTAACTAATGCCCAATCTAAATATTTTTATAAAAATGAAGATGGTAGCTATACCCTATTCACCCAATTTACAGGCTTTACAACCTCAGGGAAATCTGAACTTAACGATAAATATTGTAGAACAGAATTGCGCGAGTTTTGGAAAGGGAATCAATCGACCACCGATAATTGGTCCATGGCTACTGGCACACACATACTAGAAAGCACTTTAAAAGTTGATTTTGTTGAAGGCAATGGCAGAACTATTGTTGCTCAAATTCATGGTAAAGAAACTTCGAGTCTTGAAGGTGCTCCTGCAACCGTTAAAATTAGATGGAATAGCGGGGAAATTCAAATTGATTATTACACAAAACCTGATGCCGGCGAACCTTGGACCAGTGCGTTCGATGAAAAATTGAACGTTGGTAAAGTAGATAACGAAATTTTCACCTTTAAAATTAAAATTGAAAACGGTAAATTCTATTATGGCTTAGTTTGCGAGGCAAAAGGTATTCATACCGATTACACCTTAATATACGATTATGTTGGAAATGGTTACGGTCATGAAAATTACTTTAAAACAGGTAATTACTATGGTTGGAATGCAGATTATGAAAAAACAGCTCAGGTTGTGTTGTATGAGGTAAAAACCGAGCATTTATAGAGAAACCAAGTTCTTAAATCCCTTATTTATTTAAGGCTGAATTCTTACTAAGTTGAGCCCTAACTAAAACATGAGTTCTTACTGCATATTCACTATCTTTACAACGTGAATATTAAAGTACCAAAAGATAAAAATTTAATTCTGTTTGATGGCATTTGCAACCTTTGCAATAGCTCTATTTTATATGTTATTAAACGTGATAAAAGGAGCAAATTTATGTTTGCGCCTTTACAAAGTGAGGCAGGAAAAAAAATTATAGAGAAATTTAATATAGACACCTCGCTTATAGATTCCATAATTCTATATAACTCCAAAAAGGACACCATTAGTTACAAAAGTACAGCTGCCATAAAAGTAGCTTCCAAACTGGGTTTCCCGACTAGCATTTTAACTATTTTTCTTATTGTCCCTAGCTTTATTCGCAATTGGGTTTATGATTTTATTGCCAAAAATCGCTATAAATGGTATGGTAAAAAGGAAGCTTGTATGATTCCTACGCCAGAATTAAAAGTAAAATTTTTAGAATAACAATTTAGTTACGCAACCCTACCAAGTTTTCTACATCTTGTATAAAACATGCTTAATTATGCTTAAAAAACTAACCCTTTTATTTTTTGTTATTGCAATTGTATCTTGTAATAGTGACAATAGCATTCCAGATTGTTCCACTGTTTTGTGCGCAGCTCCATTTTTATCAATTAATTTAATTGATACCGACACTAATGAAAACTTCGTTCTTAATAATAACATTACTGAAGAATCTATAGAAATTCAAGATGAAAACGAAAACACAATTGAATTCACTTTAATAGAATCAAATGGATTGTTATATGTAGAAAAAGATGAGGATAAAAAAGGAATATTAAATATAACTATTAATGAAGTATTAGCTATTAGCTTTGGTTATGACACAACCCTACCATTAACCAACGCGTGTTGTGATTTTGGCGAACTCAAAAATATAGTTATTGAAAATAAATTGTATGAAATTGAAGGCAATACGATTATCATTTATTTGTAATTTTTTAAAAACTCCAACCCCTTTATTCAGCTTTTAAAATCTTTTTCAATTGCCTGTATGTTAATTGTTCCATTTGGCCAAAATCCCCATCAGCAAAAGCCATCAATTTAATATCGGCAAATAAATCGGTTAAATCATTACGGTAATAATCATGTGTTTTTACGCCTTCAATAATATTCTGAATACTCTGGTAATCATTATCTTTTTCAAATTGGCCACTAACACGTTTATAAACCGTTTTATCAACCCGGCTTAAAATATATTTTTTTTCTTTTTTAGACTGGTCCAAATCGGCATGAGACACATAAATTAAAATATAGGCTAGCAATTCGTCTTTCGTCCATGTATTTGGCTTTTCCATAATTTATTTTTTTAAACTGCCATATTCGGTCCAAGAACCATCGTAAACTGAAATATTTTTATATCCCGAAAGTTCTGCTCCTAACGCCAAAACACAGGCTGTAATTCCTGAACCACACGAAAATATAATGGGATCATCTTGCTCTGCCACCATATAAAAGGCCTTAGCCAATTCTTTTTTAGACTTTAACATGCCATCTTCCAAAAGATCTGTAAACGGCAAATTAACAGAAGTAGGAATAGTTCCTGAACGCAAACCTTCTCTAGGTTCTGGCGTTTCACCACTAAACCTGCTTGACGAACGTGCATCGATAATTTTATGTGTTTGTTTTTTTG
>NZ_JBDWDG010000009.1:0-12883 GCF_039977455.1 Algibacter sp.
GGTTTGTTCTGTGAGCGTATTTTTGGTCCTGTAAAGGATTATGAGTGTGCTTGTGGTAAATATAAAAGAATTCGCTACAAAGGTATTGTATGTGACCGTTGTGGAGTAGAAGTAACAGAAAAGAAGGTACGTCGTGATAGAGTAGGACACATTAATTTAGTGGTTCCTGTTGCTCATATCTGGTACTTCCGTTCTTTACCAAATAAAATAGGTTATTTATTAGGCTTACCATCTAAGAAATTAGATATGATTATTTACTACGAACGTTATGTAGTAATACAACCAGGTAATGCTAAAAATGAAGAAGGTGAACCATTACAAAAAATGGATTTCCTTACTGAAGAAGAATACCTAAATGTATTAGAATCACTTCCTCAAGATAATCAATATTTAGATGATGAAGACCCAAATAAGTTTTTAGCTAAAATGGGTGCTGAATGTCTAATTGACTTATTAGCAAGAATTGATTTAGAATCTTTATCATACGAGTTACGTCATAAAGCAAATACTGAAACGTCTAAACAACGTAAAACAGAAGCTTTAAAACGTTTGCAAGTTGTTGAGTCTTTAAAAGAATCAAATGTTAATCGTGAGAATCGTCCGGAATGGATGATTATGAAAGTTGTGCCAATTATTCCACCGGAATTACGTCCGTTAGTGCCGTTAGATGGTGGTCGTTTTGCAACTTCAGATTTAAATGATTTGTACCGTCGTGTAATTATCCGTAACAACCGTCTTAAAAGATTAGTTGAGATAAAAGCACCAGAAGTAATTTTACGTAATGAAAAACGTATGTTGCAAGAATCTGTTGATTCATTGTTTGACAACACACGTAAGTCTTCAGCAGTAAAAACGGATTCTAACAGACCATTAAAATCTTTATCAGATTCACTTAAAGGTAAGCAAGGTCGCTTCCGTCAAAACCTTCTTGGTAAGCGTGTTGACTATTCTGCACGTTCGGTAATTGTTGTTGGTCCAGAATTAAAATTATTTGAATGTGGATTGCCTAAAAACATGGCAGCTGAGTTATACAAGCCTTTTGTAATTAGAAAATTAATTGAAAGAGGTATTGTTAAAACGGTAAAATCTGCAAAGAAAATTATAGATAAAAGAGAACCTGTGGTTTGGGATATCTTGGAAAACGTTCTTAAGGGGCATCCAGTATTACTAAACCGTGCGCCTACTTTACACCGTTTAGGTATACAAGCTTTCCAACCAAAATTAATTGAAGGAAAAGCGATTCAGTTACACCCATTAGTGTGTACTGCATTTAATGCCGATTTTGACGGTGACCAGATGGCGGTTCACTTACCTTTAGGTCCAGAGGCCATTTTAGAGTGTCAATTATTAATGTTGGCTTCTCATAATATTTTAAATCCAGCCAATGGATCACCGGTAACGGTACCTTCTCAGGATATGGTACTTGGTCTTTATTACATGACTAAGTTACGTAAGTCTACGCCAGAAGTTCCAATTTTAGGTGAAGGTTTAACTTTTTATTCTCCAGAAGAAGTAGAAATTGCTTTTAATGAGAAAAAAGTAGATTTAAATGCAGGTATCAAAGTAAGAACTATTGATATTAATGAGGATGGTAAGCTAGACAGAATGATTGTTGAAACTACTGTAGGTCGTGTATTATTTAACCAACACGTACCTCAAGCAGCAGGATTCATTAACCAAGTATTAACCAAAAAATCTCTTAGAGATATTATTGGTGATATTCTAAAGGTAACATCTGTTCCTGAATGTGCTGATTTCTTAGATAGCATTAGAACGTTAGGATTTAAATTTGCATTCCAAGGTGGATTATCATTTAGTTTAGGTGATATTATTATCCCACCAGAAAAGCAAAGTATGATTGATAAAGCCAATACCTTAGTTGATGGAATTACCGGAAACTATAACATGGGGCTTATTACAAATAATGAGCGTTATAACCAAGTTATTGATATTTGGACGTCTACCAATGCTGAATTGACTGAACTGTCAATGAAACGTATTAGAGAAGATCAACAAGGTTTCAACTCGGTGTTTATGATGCTTGATTCTGGAGCTCGTGGATCTAAAGAACAGATTCGTCAGCTTACAGGTATGCGTGGATTAATGGCTAAGCCTAAAAAATCTACAGCAGGAGGTGGATCGATTATTGAAAATCCAATTCTTTCTAACTTTAAAGAAGGACTTTCAATTTTAGAATACTTTATCTCTACTCACGGTGCTCGTAAGGGTCTTGCGGATACGGCTCTTAAAACTGCCGATGCAGGGTACTTAACACGTCGTTTAGTAGATGTTTCTCAAGATGTAATTATCAATACTGAAGATTGTGGTACTTTAAGAGGTGTTGAAGTAGAACCATTGAAAAAGAATGATGAAGTAGTTGAGAAATTACAAGAAAGAATTGTTGGTCGTGTATCATTAAATGATGTAGTTGATCCTCTTACCGATGAATTATTGGTTTCAGCAGGTCAATTAATTGAGGATGATATTGCCAAAGCAATTGAAGCTTCTCCTATTGATAGTGTCGAAGTTCGCTCAGCATTAACTTGTGAGGCCTTACAAGGTATTTGTGCCAAATGTTATGGTCGTAATTTAGCTACCGGTAAAATGGTACAACGTGGTGAAGCTGTTGGTGTAGTTGCTGCACAATCAATTGGTGAACCTGGTACACAGTTAACACTTCGTACATTCCACGTTGGTGGTATTGCGGGTAACATTTCAGAGGATAACAATTTAGCTGTTAAGTTTGATGGTATTGCTGAAATAGAGGATTTAAAAACAGTTAAAGGTCAAGATGGTGAAGGAAACGATGTAGATATTGTTATTTCTAGGACTTCTGAACTTAAGCTTATTGATAAGAAAACAGGTATTGTTTTAAGTACTAATAATATTCCTTACGGTTCTACTATTCAAATTAAGAATGGCGATAAACTAAGTAAAGGAGATGTAGTTTGTACTTGGGATCCATATAATGGTGTAATTGTTTCAGAGTTTGCTGGTAAAGTAAGATATGAAAACGTTGAGCAAGGTGTTACTTACCAAGTAGAAATTGATGAACAAACAGGTTTCCAAGAAAAAGTAATTTCTGAATCTAGAAATAAAAAGCTTATTCCAACGCTTCACATTGAAGATTCTAAGGGAGAAACAATGCGTTCGTACAACTTACCAGTTGGTGCCCACTTAATGATTGATGATGGCGATAAAATTAGCGTAGGTAAGATTTTAGTTAAAATCCCACGTAAATCTTCTAAAGCAGGTGATATTACCGGTGGTCTTCCTCGTGTAACTGAGTTGTTTGAGGCACGTAACCCATCTAACCCAGCAGTTGTAAGTGCAATTGACGGTGTAGTTTCTTTTGGAAAAATTAAAAGAGGTAACCGTGAGATTATAGTAGAGTCTAAATTAGGTGATGTTAAGAAATACTTAGTGAAGTTATCAAGTCAGATTCTTGTACAAGAAAATGATTTCGTAAAAGCAGGTATGCCTTTATCTGATGGTTCTATAACGCCTAATGATATCCTTAATATAAAAGGCCCTTCAGCGGTTCAACAATACTTAGTAAATGAAGTACAAGAAGTATATCGTTTACAAGGTGTGAAGATTAACGATAAGCATTTTGAAGTTGTTGTAAGACAAATGATGCGTAAAGTTAGAATTATAGATTCTGGTGATACTATTTTCTTAGAAGATCAATTAGCTCATAAAGCAGATTTCATCAAGGAAAACGATGATATCTTTGGAATGAAAGTAATTGAAGATGCCGGAGATTCTGCTAACCTTAAAGCGGGACAAATTATTTCGCCTCGTGAGTTAAGAGATGAGAACTCTATCTTACGTAGAGAAGATAAAGCATTGGTAATAGCTAGAGATGCACAACCTGCAACTGCTACACCAATACTTCAAGGTATTACAAGAGCGTCACTTCAAACGAAGTCATTTATTTCTGCTGCCTCTTTCCAAGAAACAACTAAGGTACTTAACGAAGCAGCTGTTGCTGGTAAAGTGGATTCTTTAGAAGGATTGAAAGAAAATGTGATTGTAGGACATAGAATTCCTGCAGGAACTGGTATGAGAAGTTATTCTGATATTATTGTTGGCTCTAAAGAAGAGTTTGACGAAATGATGCAAGCAAAACAAGAATTAAATTATAATTAATAAATGAGAATTCAACCTCAGTTTTTGGGGTTGGATAATCAAATTTATTTCCGCGAAGGCGGGATTCTATAAAACTAAAAGCCTTCATGCATTTTATACTTGAAGGCTTTTTAATATTTTAAATAAAAATTATTATGGCAGAAGAAAAAGATAAGCCAAAACAAGGACAGATTAATATTGAACTTGATGAGAAAGTTGCCGAAGGTACTTATTCTAATCTAGCTATTATAAATCATTCTGTATCAGAGTTTGTTGTGGACTTTGTAAATATTATGCCTGGTGTGCCTAAAAATAAGGTTAAATCTAGGATTATATTAACACCGCAGCACGCTAAACGTTTACTTAAAGCACTCGGCGAAAATGTTACCAGATTTGAAAATGCACATGGTGAAATAAAAGATTATGAGCAACCTCCAATGCCATTAAATTTTGGGCCAACAGGGCAAGCTTAGTGATTAATTGTGGCTATTTATTAGAGTAATAATGCTCAAAATAGTCACTTATTAATTGTGATGTTCCATTATAATCCAATTAGGACCTGGCACCATTATAAACGAGTTCTATCATTTCCCATTGTTTAGCTTTGCTTGCAAGCTCAATGCAATTTCTTATACTAGAGCTAGAATTGTTGTTAGACAGATTCACTTCATCGTCTTGAGCATATATTCAAATATGTTGCCCATTATAACAACCTTTAATTCCTGTAATTTCTGTTTTACCAGCAGTATTATAGATTCTAATAAAAGTTTTCCCCTTATTAGTTTCTCCACTATCTAATAATGAATCTACATTATTATTATTATTATTATTAGTATTTGTTGATAGAGAGATACTTCCAAAAGATTGATCCGAACTCGTAATAACACATTGTTGGATAGTTTTATACCTGTACCCAAAATTTACTTCTCGAAGGGTACCGGCAGCATTTAAACCAAAAAGCTTACTTGTGGTAACAGATGTCTGGTTTGTAGTTTTAATACGGGCTGTTCCTGCAACATGTAGTGTTTCTTGAGGGCTTGTTGTGTTTATTCCAACTTGTCAGAACGAAATGGCGATGAGAGAGATAATAACACAGATTGCCTATTAAAATAAACTCCATTAAAAACATACTACGACTTGAGGTATAAGGGGGAGCTATATAAAAATTTAGTAATATAATATTTAATTATAAATCATGATAAAATGGCTTATTTTAAACACTGTTTAAGGCGTTTATATCTAGTTTATTTATGTTTTGAAGTATTAGTTTAAAATTGCCAAATATTTTTTTTGTTAGGCAACTTTATCTTTATATGAAAATTTTAAAGCTCCAGACGGGCACTTTTTAATCTGAGTAATAATTTTCTCTGTAGGTGCACCATCAATATCCACCCATGGAATTACGGAGTTTCTAAAAACATTTGAGAGTTGTCTGGCACAAATTTCAGATTGAGTACATAAAAAAGGATCGTATGTAACTGTAATTTCATTATTACTGAATTTTCGGGCATTTATTTTCATTACGTAATCATTTGGTGGTTATGATATATATTGAGAGATTAATTTATATAGTGTGAAAAAACGATATATGTTTTTTTACTTTAATAGATAAAAAACAATGAGGTTTAATCAAATTCTGAAGTAAAGTGGAGTTTAATATTCGGGTATTTTTGTTGTGTCATCTGTAATGAAAATGGAGAATCGGCTAAAAATACTAATTGATTTTGTTTGTCTTTGGCTAAGAAACGTTGTTTTACCCTTACAAATTCTTTATACTCATCGCTTTTTGAGTTTTTTGGATCTACCCAACATGCCTTATGTACGTTTAAATTTTCGTAAGTACATTTAGCGCCATATTCATGCTCTAATCTATATTGAATCACCTCATATTGTAAAGCTCCAACGGTTCCTATTACTTTTCTACCGTTTAATTCTAATGTAAATAATTGAGCAACACCTTCATCCATTAATTGATCTATGCCTTTAAATAATTGTTTAGATTTTAAAGGATCGGCATTATTAATATACCTAAAATGCTCTGGTGAAAAGCTAGGAACTCCTTTGTAATTTAACACTTCACCTTCGGTTAAAGTATCTCCTATTTTAAATGTTCCGGTATCTTGTAAACCTACAATATCGCCGGGGTAGGAGATGTCTACTATTTCTTTTTTCTCTGCAAAAAAAGCATTTGGACTTGAAAATTTTACTTTTTTATTATGTCTTACATGAAGATATGGTGTGTTTCTTTTAAACTCGCCAGAAACTATCTTTATAAAAGCTAACCTGTTGCGGTGGTTAGGATCCATATTAGCATGAATCTTAAATACAAAACCTGTAAATTTACTTTCGTCAGGCTTTACTAAGCGTTCTTCACTTTGTTTTGGCCTTGGTTTTGGGGCAATTTCAACAAAACAATCCAATAATTCCCTAACACCAAAATTGTTTAATGCCGACCCAAAAAATACGGGTTGTTGTTGGCCGTTTAAGTAGTCTTCCTTATTAAACGCAGGGTAAATACCTTCTACAAGTTCAATTTCTTCTCTTAAGGTATCAGCAGCTTCGTTTCCTACTAATTTATCTAATTCAGGAGAAGATAGGTTTGAAATTTCAACAGTTTCTTCAATATCCTTTCTGCTATCACCACTAAAAAGATTAACGTTTTTTTCCCAAAGGTTGTAAATACCTTTAAAATCGTATCCCATGCCAATTGGAAAACTTAATGGTGTTACTTTTAAGCCTAGTTTTTGCTCAACTTCATCAAGCAAATCAAAAGCGTCTTTTCCCTCTCTATCCATTTTATTTATAAATACAATCATTGGGATATTACGCATACGGCAAACTTCAACGAGCTTCTCGGTTTGTTCCTCAACACCTTTTGCGACGTCAATAACAACTATAACACTATCTACAGCTGTTAAAGTTCTAAAGGTATCTTCAGCAAAATCCTTATGTCCTGGTGTATCAAGTATATTAATTTTAATGCCATCATATTCAAAGGCTAAAACAGAAGTTGCTACCGATATTCCACGTTGGCGCTCTATTTCCATAAAGTCACTAGTAGCACCTTTTTTAATTTTATTACTCTTTACGGCTCCTGCCTCTTGAATTGCTCCTCCAAAAAGTAGTAGTTTTTCAGTTAATGTAGTTTTTCCAGCATCTGGGTGAGAAATGATACCAAAGGTTCGTCTGCGTTGTATTTCTTCTAAAAAAGACATAAAATTAAATTTTGGCAAATATACTTTTTATAAAGGATTTATGTGACGTATGCACCCAATTTTGTGTCTTAACAAGGGTATAGATTTTAAATTTTTTAAATAATATTAATTTAGAGAAGAATCCTAGTGTTCAAATTATAAATTAAATTTTTGAATTTTAGTTTTTTGACGAATAAATATGCGTTTAAAACCTAAGAAGATAGTCAGTAAATTTTTTTTTTATAAATTTTGAAAACAAACTGTTATTACTATCTGGATTTCTCCGAAAATATGAAAAAAACTATGTTTTCAATTCTTAGTGTAGAAAAATTTGAATGTAATTTCTCTATTTCACAAGATTTTTTCTGTTATTTGTCTTACATTATGTCAGATTTTTTACTAGTCCCATTTAAATTAATTAATTTTTCCATTTCCCTATGAAAAACTTTACTCAATTGTCTTTTAGCCCAATTCTATTAAAAGGTATTTTTTTAATATTTGGGTGTTGTTTTTTCTGCTTTAATACGCTTAATGCCCAAACAAAAGGATTGATTCTTGAACCAGCTTCTGGATCTGGAATTGCCGTTTTAGATCCTAATGGAGATGGTTATGTGTCTGCTAATACCGCTGGGTTTATGGGTAATGATTCTGCAGAAAGTGAAATACCTTATAAACCTTTTGTGTTTCCTGGATTAGAACCAACAAGCGATATTAATAATGGACCTAATTGTGGGTTTTCGGATTTTGTCGATTCAGGTGGATTTGATCCTGCTTTGTCATATGTTGATGGCAGTGGAAACTGGTTGTTTCGATTAAGGTTAGGAGATGTTAGATCGAACGCTAAAAGTTACAGCATTTTAATAGATACCGATGGGAAATTTGGAAACTCTGGGCCGGATGCCGATCTTGATTATACATTAGATAATCCAGGATTTGAGGTTGAAATTGTATTGGGAACAAAATTCGGAGTCTTTATTTATGATGTTGATGGAACTCCAAATTGTTCACCAGTTGTGGAATATTTAGGAACTGATCATTATCAAAAGTCCCTTGCTATTTCTGAAATATGTGGAGATCCTGATTATTTTCTGGATTTTTATGTTGAATCTTCGGATTTAAGTGGTTTTGGGATAACATCTTCAACTCCAATTAGAATGGTGATTGTTGATAATATGGCAGCCAAAAAGTCCACGGTTTGTAACGCATCTTCCGCTTCAGACGTAGGAGGAGTTGGCCCTTGTGATTCTCTTGCAGATTGTTATGAAGAAATTATTGAAAATCAAGGTCCTTGTTCACTAGCAGATATTAACGCAGGACTTTGTTTACCTCGATCTAGTTGTCCAACTATTTCGTCACCGCTAGGTTCTGGCGACACTGTTGTTTCGGGAACCACTTCTGAACCAGATGGGACGACCATAAGGGTATACAATAATAATTCTTTACTCGGGAGCACATCTAGCACTGGAGGAGCTTGGAGTTTAACAGGAATATCACCTGTTTTAGATTCCGGAGACATAATAAATGCAACAGCTCAAGCTACAGGAGAAACCGTTTCTCCTTTGGATTGTAATACTACCGAAGTGGGTGCGATATGTTCTTCGCCGCCTATTTCTGCAAGTCATTGTGGAAAAAGTATTTCTGGGCAATCCCCTGTGGCAGGTGCAATAATTAATGTTTATTTCAATAATAGCTCTACGCCCCTAACTGCAACTTCTGGGACGGTATATTCGGGTGGAGAGATTACTGTTTCAGGAACAGCACATGGTAGTGGAGATACAGGAGATAATTTTTTATGGAAATGCGTAGGAGATGGTTCCTCTACTCAATGTAATGCTTCGGGCCCAGCGTGCTTAGTTGATGGTGTTTATAGAATAACTGCGACTGAACCAGGTAAGTGCGAATCTACACCCATCTACGTATGTATAGGTACAACAGGGGATACGGCTATACCAATAATTTCAACCTCACCAATAACAACTGCGACTACATCTGTTTCAGGAACGATGCCATCTCCTGATAATATAGCTTCTGATGTTGGGGTTACGTTATATGTTAATGATGTGCAAGTTGGAACAACCACAACCACGGCTGGAGGAGCTTGGACTATCGGGGGGCTGACTTTTAATGCTTGTGATGTAGTTACTGCAAAGGCGATAAGAACCGGTAGTACACCTAAATGTATATCTAATGCATCTACTGCAGTCAATGTTGCAGGGGGAACTACAGGAACTCCACAAATTTCAGGAACTTATTGTGGTATTGGAGCCATTAATACTGTAAATGGGATTTCGGGTGAAGCCGATGGCACTACGATTTCGGTTTTCGAAAATGGTGTTTTGGAAGGTACTACAACAGTAACTTCAGGTGCGTGGACATTATCAGGTATCTTAATTTCTACAGGTAGCACTATTACTGCAACGGCAACTGAGAGCGGTTCTTGTAAAACGGAAAGTCCTATCTCTACAGGCGTAGTGGTAGGTTCCCAATCAACTAATGCCGTAGCAATAACTACAGACCCGATAATAGAACAATCCACAACTATCTCAGGAACAGGAACAAGTGGTGATGTAATTACGCTTTATGTGGATGATTTTCAGGTTGAAGGTGCATCTGCAACGGTTTCGGGTGGAGTTTGGACAATTTCTGGTCTTCCAACTTATGAGCTTTATACAGGGGGTGTTGTAACCGTTAAAGCTAGTGCACCAGGTTCTTGTGAATCGGCACCTTCAGAAAGTAAAATAGTTGAATGTATACCACCAATAAATTCGTTAACTGTTAATCCAAATAATGCTGTAATTTGTTCAGGATCCTTTGTAGCCAATATTGAGGTAGATTCTGAAAATTTAGTTATCTATCAATTATATCTTGATGATGAAACTACAGCCACTGGTTCATCTGTTCTAGGTACTGGAGGTATTATTACATTAACAAGTGATGTTTTAACATCTTCTACAACTTTAAAGATAAAAGCAATAACATTACCCCTAGGGTTTTGTGAAGTCTTTTTAACAGAAAATGTTCCTGTAACGGTTAATGCGACACCAGATTTGGGGTTAACAGTTAATTCAAATAGTCCAGTTTGTTCTGGCACTTCTGCAAATATTTCAGTTGAATCTTCAGAAATAGGTGTTTCTTACCAACTAAGAAATGATGTAGATGATTCTAATGTAGGAACGGCAGTTATTGGAGATGGAAATACAGTTATTTTAACAACGGGGAATCTAACAAGCGATACAACATTTAATATTTTAGCTACAGGAGAATCCCCTTCTAATTGTAGTGGAGAGTTAACTTCTAAAGTTACTGTTACAACAGATGGAATTTGTAATACTGTTGATAGTGATGGAGACGGAATAGATGATGAAGTTGATTTAGATAATGATAATGATGGTATTTTAGATGAAGATGAATGTTCTGGTACAAGCAATGTAACCTTTACTTATGATCAAGCATTATCTTCTGCAGGAACTTTAATTTTTACAGCAACTGTAAATGGTAATGTAGAAACAATTACTATTACGGAATCAAGTAATCCTGCTCATTACCTTGGGACTACTGGTACAGAGCCAAGTGGTATAACTATTACAGCTGGTGCTTCTCCATCTATTGAGGCTTTGGATGGTGATGGAGGAACACTTCCTGGAGAATTTGCAGTTTTAGAAAGTGCTATAACATTTAGTTCTACTATTGCAATAGATAGAATACAACTGCCTACACTTGATGATTACGATAGAGATAATAATGGAACAAGTCCCACTGATGGTATAGCATTTACTATACCTGGTACTTGGCAAGTGGACTCCGGAGATATGGCATCTTACGATTTATCTACAGGTGCTCTTATTACAAATAATCAAGCCGGAAATGCTGCTAATAATATTTCTGTTGGAGGAAGCTCTAATCAAGAGTTTGTAGCGCGTGGAGGTGTTGGTTCTTCACTTGTTAGAGGTACAGCTGGAGGAGAAACTAATGGTGCTAGCGCTACCTTTATAGCAAGTTCACCTTTTTTAGAAGCCTCACTTTTATTTGAAGATTTAGCTGAAAATGGCGACCGAGAAAATATTATTAATACATTAACATCTTTAATACTAGAGGCAACCGTTTTGACTTGCCCAGATACAGATAATGACGGAATTCGGGATAATTTTGATACAGACAGTGATAATGATGGATGTCCGGATGCTTTAGAAGGTGCGGCAGCATTTACTCCTGCAGATTTAACCTCGAGCAATAATTTAGCCGATGCCGATGAAGGTACTGTAGATGCAAATGGAGTGCCTACTAATTCTGGGAGTCCACAAGCTACAAATGGTAATGTTACAACTGCTACCCAGGTAGTTGTAGATGCTACGGCATTAGTTGATAAAGCTGTTAATTCTGGGTCAGGAACTTCCTTTACAATAACTTCAGCCATAGCAAATAATACAACAGTATTTTCAGGTGGGGTACCAAACTACGGGGCTGGTTCAAGCTCAACCTCAGGTTTAAATTATCAATGGTATTTAGGAGATCCTAATTCTGGAGGTACTCCAATTTTAGCAGCCGATGCCAATTACAATGGTGAAAATACATCTATATTAAATATAATTGATGTTACAGGTTTAGATGGTACTCAATATTGTTTATTAATCACGCATGATGATAATGACTGTTTTAATGAAGTAAATTGTGCAACGCTTACAGTAAATTTACCACCAGTAGCTGATGATGATACAGCGGTAACAAATCCAAATACATTAGTAAATGTTGATGCCTTAAATGGAGATGACGATCCAGATGGTGATAATGCAAACTTATTGATTACCGAGATTTTTGATTCTGCAGCACCAACGGTTGCTATTTCATTAACAGTAAGTACACCAGTAACTTTAGCGGATGGCACGGTAGTGACTTTATTACCAAACGGTACATTAGATATTACTCCGGGTTCAGGTGTTACAAATATAGATTTAGATTATACCTTAGAAGATGAAGATGGCCTTACCGATGTAGGTAATATAATCGTAACAGTAAATCAGCCACCAGTAGCTGATGATGATACTGTTGCCAATGCAACAATAAATACCGCAGTACCAGTAGACGCATTAGATGGTGATAATGATCCAGATGGCGATAATGCTAATTTAGTAATCACCGAAGTAGATAATACAGCAATCAGTGTTGGTAACCCAGTAACTTTATCTGATGGAAGCGTTGTGACTTTATTACCCGATGGTACTTTAAGTGTAATGCCACCGGCAGACAGTACCGAACCAATTAGTTTTGTATATACGGTAGCCGATGAAGATGGCTTAACTGATGAAGGGCAAGTAGATATTACCTTCGATCAATTAGCTCCAGTAGCTGATGATGAAACTGTTGCCAATGCAACAATAAATACCGCAGTACCAGTAGACGCATTAGATGGTGATAATGACCCAGATGGCGATAATGCTAATTTAGTAATCACCGAAGTTGATAATACAGCAATCAGTGTTGGTAATCCAGTAACTTTATCTGATGGTAGTGTGGTAAGCTTATTGCCTGATGGTAGTTTAAATGTATCTCCACCTACAGAT
>NZ_JBDWDG010000010.1:0-110603 GCF_039977455.1 Algibacter sp.
TCTTCAAATTTCAAATTACTATAATCAACAATTTCAACTTAAAAAAGGTATCAAAAAAGACACCCTTTTATTAAAATCGACACCCATAATTTAAAAATGTAACACTATGAATATTAATAAAATAAGTGTTTTGTTCTATACTGATAAAGCAAAACTAAATAAGCAGAATAAGACGCCTATTAAATGTAGATTGACATTTTTGGGTAAGAGAAAAACATTTTCAACAGGTCTTTTTATTAATCTAGGCCATTGGCACAGTAAACAACAAAAAGCAAAACCACCAAACCCTGATAATAATTATATCAACACACAATTAAGCCTTATTAGTCAAAAGATTAATGAGGCTTTTTTGTTTCTGCAAGTGAGCAATAACATATTTGATGTTGAGGACATTTATTTTAAGTATAAAGGCGAGAACATAAAGACTCATAAAACCCTTTTAGAAGTATTTAAATTGCATAATGACCAAATGAATAAGTTAATAGGAATAGAGTATGCAAACTCTACTTACAGAAAGTTTCTAGAGGCTAGAAAGCATACAAGTAACTTTATAAATTTCCAGTTTGGAAAGAGTGATATATTACTTGAATCTATCAAAAGTAACTTTCTACAAGATTTTGACTTCTATTTAAAATCAGAGTTAGGTCATAAACAGATAACTATAAATAAGAGTATTCAAAGAGTACGTAAGATTATTAAACTTGCTTTGGCTGAGGGATATTTGCAAAAAGATCCATTTATTTTATTCAAGCCAAAAAGAGTAAGTAATGTAATTGTCTTCTTAAATTCAGAAGAGCTTTATGCGTTGGAAAACTATCAATTTGCACAAAAGAGATTAAGCTTTATTCAAGACTTATTTGTTTTTAGTTGCTACACAGGACTTCCATATAAAGAATTAATGAATTTGAAACATAACAATATCATTAAAGGGTTTGATGATAATCTTTGGATAAGAATGAAAAGAGAGAAGACTAATAAAAATCTATCAATTCCATTGCTTCCAAAGGCAAGGGGAATCATGAAAAAATATAAGAATGAAAATTATATTTTTCCTAAGATTAGTAATCAAAAATATAATTCCTATTTAAAAGAAATTGGAATTATTATCGGAATAGAAAAGAAGTTTACGACTCATACAGCTAGGAAAACTTTTGCGAGTACGGTATTGCTTTACAATGATGTACCTATGGAAATAGTAAGTGAATTACTTGGTCATAGTAATATGAAAATAACACAAGATAGTTATGGCAAAGTAGTGCAGAAAAAAATTAGCAATCAAATAAAAGAGCTTAAAAAAAAATTAAAAGACTAATAGTTTTTTTTGTGGTCTTATATTACTTTTTTAAGTTACATTTAATTTATAGTATTACGGCTACCCGTAATATTCTCTCCCTCATTATTTATAGCATTGTAAATGTATTTTCTAATTTAAAAAAAAAGACAAATGATTAAGCAAGTTATTACTCTATTTCTTTTAACTTTCACTTTGGTAAGTTACGCTTGTAGTTGCAAAAATTATATTGGAATGGCAGATCATATTTCTAACTCTGAAATTATTTTATCAGGCACTGTAACAAGTGCTCAAAACTGTCAGTTAGAGACTGAAGACAACAAGAATATAAAAAATGTTCAGTCATATAGATTTACAATATTAAATGCTTTTAAAGGTATTAATGGTAAGTCAATAGACATTATTACAGGTCGTGGCTTTGGTGATTGTGGAGACCATTTTACCATTGGAAAAGAGTATCTCATATTTGCTTATGATAATGGCTACACCAAAAAAAACGATGGATTATACGAGACTAGTATATGTAATTGGAATGGATTGGTTATAGAAAAAGAGGGGGTATATAGAAATGTTAACAAGAATGAAATCTGATGGGGCATTTAATTAGTGATTCAATATAATGCCATTTGAAAGTCTTAATCATTTTATAATAACACTAAATCAATATGACTAAAATTTATATAATATGAAAAAACTATTAATTGTTATTGCCTTAATACTTATATCTTCTAATATTTATTGTCAAAATCTTAAAGGCAGTTTGAAATATGGTGGAGAATATCAAAATGGAGAGCCTTTCAAGATAATTTACCAACGAGCATCCTCGGGCAAAGTTGATAGGGAATCTTATATTGCTGATAAAGAGAATTTTGGGGATTATATAGTTTTCTTTAATTATAATAATGAAAATGAAATACAAATTTTCTTTCCAGATGGACGTCATAATATTATTTACAATATAAATAACATAGAAAAACACGACTATGGGCAAGAAGCAGAAGGGGGTAATCAGGATGGTCCTCCATATAATAACATGACTATTACTTTAGACACCCTTAATGATAGACTTATTATTATTCATAATAAATCAAAAAAAATGCTGATGTTGGCTATGCCAAAATAATTTTTTAATTTTTTTTTAAAAGTCGTACACGAAATAATCTATAAAAGTGCCCCTCCCCAATTTTAATTTTGGTGTTTGGGGTACTTCTTTTTAGAGGAGAATCTTACCAGTTCAACTTTACTATGTTGAGTCCTTTCTAAAATCTCATTCAAACCCCAACTCAAATTTTCATCCTTAACTGTTACTGTTTGTAATCCCCTTCGGGAAATTAAACTTTAGTACCCTTTTTATATTCTGGGAGATAGGGTTGGCTTATCTCATAACTAAAACCATAGAAATTATGACTGAGTACAAGGAAATTATCAATGAGGAAACTGGAAACAGACAGTTTCTTTTTAATGCTAAACTTCTTAAAATAGGAGAAAAGACGTTGGAGAATTCTAACGGGAAAGAGTACAAAATAGTAACACTAAAATTTAACTTACCAACTGGTGAAGAAGTGGAGCGTTCAGCAATGTGTTATGCTTCAAACTATAATTATGGCATTGAAGAAGGAAGAGATTATTTATGTAATCTTAGCTTCACAGAAGAAGGAAATCCTCAAATTAACATGTCGCATTTAACCAATGCAGAACGGGCTAGTACAGATGATTTTGCAGGCTTAATTCAAGTGCAAAATCAACTGATAGAAGATGATTTAGTTATGTAACCTAAACAATATATTACTCGAATCAAGGACTTATACAATCTATGTATAGGTCCTTTTTTATTTACTAATATTTAAAACACGAATTATAATGAATTTACAAAAAGCTCAAAAACAACGAGTAAAATTAAGAATAGGAATATCAAGTCCAAGTGGATTTGGTAAAACATATAGTGCCCTTCTTATGGCATTTGGAATGACACAAGACTGGAGTAAAATAGCAGTCATTGATACTGAAAATGGATCAGCTAATCTTTACGCTGAATTGGGCCAATACAATACTCTAAATTTAGAAGCACCTTATACTCCGGAAAGATATATTGAGGCTCTTAAAACTTGTGAAAAAGCTTTGATGGAAGTGGTAATTATAGACTCCATAACCCATGAATGGAATGGTAAAGGAGGATGTCTTCAAATACATGAACAACTGGGAGGGAGGTTTCAGGACTGGTCTAAAGTCACACCTAGACATCAAGCATTTATAGATGCAATTTTAGCATCAGCTTGTCATGTTATCACTACTGTCAGAAAGAAAATAGACTACTCAATGGATAAAGATACTAATGGCAGAACTAAAGTTGTTAAGGTAGGCTTGAAGGATATTACTCGTGAAGGTTTAGATTTCGAGATGACAGCTTGTTTTGAAATAATTAATGATAACCACCTTGTAATTGCCTCAAAGGATAGAACCAACTTATTTTCAAATAAGCCTGAATTTAAGATTACAAGCGGAACAGGTAATCTACTTGTGAAATGGTGTAATAATGATAAGACAGAGCAGGAGGTGCTTGCAACCATTGCAAAAGAGATTATTGCATGTACGTCTGTTGAAGGGCTTAGACACATTTACGCTAAGTATCCCATATACCAAACTAAAATCAAGGATACTGTTCTTTTGAGGAAAACTGCTATTGAAAATGCAGACTCTCAAATCATACCAAATAACCAAATAATTCAACAATCTAAAAATCAAGAAAATGGAATTGATACAAATAAATAATACTATTGATAATCAGGTTATATCAGAAGATGATGTTACCATATCACAAGGAAATTTTATTGAAGCAAACACAGAAAAGGTGTCATTATCCCATTTAAAAAGGGAGTGCATAATTCCTGTATATTCTGATAATGAATCTACTATTTCTCATGCTCAATTTATTGATGCTACTAATGAAGTTGTTCAAGCCAATTTTACAGAAACTAAAATATTGCAACCAAATATTAGGGTGTCTCATGTTATTAAAGGCAGGATTCCTAGTGCCATTGGTAAACCTGTTAAAGAACTTAGACCAGAAGAGAAGACAATCTATTATCAACGAACAGCCTTTATGATTGAGGTACCAAGTTTGACAGAGAATGTGAATAATAATAAGTTGTCCCTTACAATTGGTGGCGTTCGAGCGTTGAATCAGGAGAATTTATATAGCAAAAGAAACTTGGAGAAATTCAAGGTGTTCATTGGATTTAAAAATTTAGTTTGCACGAACCTTTGTATAAGTACCGATGGACTAAATGCAGATATTAGAGTGAGTAGTGTTGCAGAACTTAAAGAAAAAATTAATGAGTTAATACAACAATTTGATAAAGAAAGATTTCTTGGTAATATGGAACGTATGAGTAAATTTCATTTAAATGAATTACAATTTGCACATACCATTGGTAAAATGCGAATGCACCAGCATCTTAATAAAGAGGAGAAAAAAGGCAAGTTCGCACTTGCTTTGAATGATAATCAAATAGGAACTGTTGTAAAAAACTACTATAAGGATACTAATTTCTCAAGAAGTAATAATAGAGATATTAATCTTTGGAGTTTTTACAATTTGTTGACTGAAGCAAACAAATCCTCTTACATAGATTCCAACCTAGAAAGAAATGCAAATGCCTTTGAGTTTGCTACTAGTTTGGCTAATTCTATGCAAAGTAAAACAGCCAACTGGTTCTTAAATTAATTATAGCTATTTCGTTAAACTTTAAACAATGAAATGGATAAAAATGAACTAGCTGAACAGCTTAAGTATAGTAGTTCAGAATGGCTTTATGTGGTAACGTGGAACAACTTGCTTAAACAACTTTTTTGCCCCTTTGAAGTAGCTGTATTGGATTCAGTGGGACCACTAAAAAAAGGTCAGATTGCACAGGTGCAACAAGTGAAAGTAACAATGGAATTAAAAACTGTATTTGTAATAGACGGCAGAGCTTACTATTATTATCATTTTCAAATTATAGTAGATTAGAAGTGCTGCCAGAGGAGTTATGCTGTATTTTGTATAATCAAACTTTTGAGACGGTTTCTCCTATATCAATAAAGCCCCTGAAAATGTATTCTGCAGATTGGAGAAGTAGAGAAAGAGTTAATTATTTATTTATTCAAAACTCTTTCTTCTACTAACCCGCGAACCCCTCTTTTTGACTAAAAATTGGAGTGTCAAACTTTTTTCACATAATTATAAAATAGCTAAAACGTTCTAATTATATTGCTAGCTGTAACAATAACTGCATTGTAATTAAATGATCAAGCCTAACTTTAATGGAAAATAGACGTTTATTAATAGAATTTAATCGTGGGATTCCTAAAATCCAAAAAGAATTAGATATTATAAAAAAGGACTTTCTTATAAATGATATAATGCATAAGGATTTTTTAAGAAATGGTGAATATCCTGATTTAGATTTCAATAAGACTAAAATTCAAACAGAAGTGAGTGTTGGCAAATCAGTAAGAATTGTTCAAGATAAATTTGGGTTTGAGGAAGAAGAAATAGATTTAGAGTTAGATGTAATCGAGATAGA
Organism: Algibacter sp.; assembly: GCF_039977455.1. Classification (GTDB taxonomy): domain Bacteria; phylum Bacteroidota; class Bacteroidia; order Flavobacteriales; family Flavobacteriaceae; genus Algibacter_B. The sequence goes on from NZ_JBDWDG010000010.1 coordinate 5,857, forward strand.
TTTTTATGAAGAATTTGAAAGAGCTTTAGTGGCTCTTTTTGACAATTATTGCACTAAGTTCCTTAATGAGTTAGATAGAAAAGGGGTTTATACATTTGAAGGTATAGAAGAATATAAGCTCGTTAAATTAAAAAAGCTAAATAACTTAATTTCAGAATTGGACAAATGCTGTGATCTTCAAGAAGATATTAAAACACTTATTAGTGAGTTTTATAATAAAGTATATGACTTCATTTCAAATTTTAAGTTAGAAAATTACCAAATTAGTGATAAACTGCAGTTTAAACTTAATAAGAACCAGGTTGTCTGGCTATTTCTATCAATGTATGATAAAGGAGTTGTTAGTGGAATCACAGATTTAGATTTATATAGCTTTTTAGACGCTCATTGCAAGTACTTCGACAAAGATGAATATAAAGACATGTCTAATTCTAGAACCCAAGGAAATAAATTTATTAATGGACACGCTTCTCCTTCAGAATCAATTAGAGTTCTAAAGGAAAAATTTGATGAAGACTTCTTCAGTTCATCAACATAATTGAAAACACATAAAAATTAATAAGGGGCATAAAGCCTCTTTTTTTTTGCAACATACTGAATTCATTGATTTTGATATGGATACGATTTTTTGTATCCAAGTTTCGTGAGTTTTTGCCCTTATTTCGTGCTAGAAAAATCATCAAAGTGATGGTTTAATTTAAATTTTTTAGCATGAATAACAAATTAATGGATTCATTTATTGCTTCTAATAAAGTAATAAGACATGAGTTGGGAAGTACTGCAGCAGACATTTTAGCTGAATTAAATTCCAAATACACTTTTTGGGACAATAAGAATCAGCTTCTAAACAGAGGTGGGGCACTTTATTTCTTCACAAGCTTAAACGACCTAAGGTCTGAAACTGGTTATAGTAAAAATGTAATTTCAAAACATATCAAAATTTTGAAAGAACATGGATTGGTAAAATCAATACAACAAGGATTAAACAAGCCAAATCTTTATTCAATCAATAAAAATGAAATCAATTGTTTTATTACAAAACATGAAAATTCATTTAAGGATTGGCAAAGAATAGTAAGAGAAGTTAAGCTGTATTCATTAAGTAACATTAATAAAGGTGTTAATGATATTTCAGGAATCACTAATAAAGAGATTCAGGAATCGTCAAATAAGTGTACAACTAATAACTTATATACTAATAATAAATCTACTAAAAACTTTATTACTAACCGAGCAAGCTCGGTAAATGAATTTTATCTATCAAATAAGCTAGAAGACATTATAGATAATATAAGGTCGTGTACTGAAAAACAGAAGGAAAAAGGAACAACATCTCTATTTGAATTCTTGTGTAGTATAGTTCCATATTTTGAAGGTTTTATAATGTCTGAGAAAGACAAAGCATTACTTGTAGCAATAGTAGATTCTGAAATTGAAGTGCATAAGTTCTCTTCCAGAATAATAAGTAATGCTATCAACATAAATGAAAGGCAAAAGAATGCAAGATTCGGAAATCTATTTGTAGGGGTAAAAGAAATGGTTACTAATTATAATAATCTGTTTTAGATGAAAAATAAAGGAATCATATATAAAGTAACTCACAAACCTAGTGGGAAATCATACATAGGAGCTACAACAAAAAGTATTAATGAGCGTCGTATGGATCATATACAAAGGGCTAATAGAGGTGAAACAGGAAGATTTCAAGAAGCCATTGCAACCTATGGTCCGGAAGCTTTCTCTTGGGCACAAATTGATTCGGCAAATTCAGTCAACGAATTGGCTGATAAGGAGAAAAATTATATTTTTAAATACGATACTTTTAATAATGGATTTAATTTAGACGCTGGCGGTGGCATAAAAAAAACATTATATCAGTACTCAATTAAAGACGGTAGTTTAGTTGGTTGTTACGATTGCCTAACAAGTGCAGCTTTAGCTGTTAATGCAACTAAACAAAATATAAGTATGGCGTGTCTTGGTACAAATAAAACTTGCAAAGGCTACTATTGGTCTTATTCTTCTCATACTTCTCCCATAAAGTTTAAAGATAAAAGAAGGAAAACCGTAATACAAATAGAATTATTTGGGCGTACTTTGAATAAATTCGAATCCGTTGTTGAAGCTTCTAAAGCTACGGGAGTAAATATTTCTAGTATTACTAAAGTATGCAGGAAAGAAAGGAAGCAAGCTGGTGGTTATAAATGGGAATATGTTTATTAGTTGTCGATATGAAAAAGGGAGTAATTTTATTCCCTTTTCTTTTCTTGTAAAATATAATATCATTAGATTTATAATCTCTCTTTGACGTTAAAATATAATCGAATAAATGAGTAGTAACTTCTCTTTGGAAACATTATGGAATGAAGTGAGATTCCAACCAAATAAATCCCAAGAAAGGGCTATCAAACATATTGATGGAGCACTTTATCTTACAGCTGGTCCAGGTTCTGGAAAAACCAGAGTTCTTTTGTGGAGAACACTTAATTTAATTGTTTTTCAGGGCATAAAACCAGATGAAATAATGCTTGCCACTTTTACAGAAAAGGCAGCTCATCAGTTAAAAGAAGGACTTCAATCACTTTTAGGTTTAGCCAGTAATCATACAGGCAAGCAATATGATTTGGCTAGCATGTATATTGGCACAGTTCATTCTTCGTGTAATAGATTAATTGGAGATAGAAGGTTTTATTCGGATAGAAAAAGAAACAAGCCAGTTAAAACAATTGACCAGCTAGAACAATACTTTTTTATAAAAAAGCACTCTATCTGGAATAGACTTTTAATAGCGGGTGAATTAGAAACAATTGATGTTAATGCTTACTTCCAAAAGAAAACTCCTTCTTATCCAAACAAGCATAAAGCCATAATGGACATTATTGCTTTATTCAATAGATTTTCTGAAGAAAGACTTGATGTAGAAGATGCCTTAAGTAAAACTGATGAGGATGATACGCTTTATGCAATTCTTAATATGTATAAAGAATATCGATACATCCTTACGGAAGATGAGACCTATGAAAAATGTGATTTGTCATTATTACAAAATAAAGCCTTGGAGGTAATAGAAGGATTTAAGGACGCATCAAATATTTTCAAGTATTTAATCATTGATGAGTATCAAGACACAAATAGTATTCAAGAGCAACTATATTTCACGCTGGCTGGTAATAAGAATATTTGTGTAGTAGGTGATGATGACCAAGCACTTTATAGGTTTAGAGGAAGTACAGTTGAGAATTTTGTTGAGTTTCCTGTTAGAGTTAAGAACTACTTGGGGATTGAAACAACTAAAATTCCATTATCTATTAATTACAGGTCAAGAAAAAAAATTGTTGACTTCTTTACGGAGTTTATTGATAAGGAAGACTGGACAAAAAATGGTGACCCAAACAGTCAATATAGAGTTCATGATAAAGCAATTGTTGCTCATTCAACAGACAATAACACATCTGTAATATCTGTTGAAGACAACTGGATTGATCAAACAGCTCAATTTTGTACAGAACTTATCCAGAATGAAGTTGTGAGTGATGCCAATCAAATAGCTTTCCTTTTCCCTTCGCTAACCAATAGAGATGCACAAGCTACTATTCAAACACTTAGAGATAATGGCCTAAATGTTTATGCACCCAGAGCAGGAGTGTTTTTAGAAGGACAAGAAGCCACTGAGTTATTTGGGATTTTTGCAAATGTTTTTGGTTTGCCGGATTCATCCGATTTTTCAGGATTTGAATTTAATAAGTACAAGGAATGGATAAACAATGCTGAAAGTATCGGAAATGAAATTATTGAAGGCGATGCAGATTTAAAAAAGTTCGTTGATAATAAAAGAGTCGAATTAGAAATAATTTCCAAGGACTATGAGAGCTTGTTAAGAGTAGTTGATAAAAATAACTGGGAATTAGAAGATGAGTTTGACCTAGATTCAATGAGAAGAAAACTGGCTGAGGCCAATAACTTATCTGAGGACGCCAAGAATGCTATTCTAAGCCCATACTTAGCAAGAATAGTGAATGAAAGGAAGAATGATGATACATTGAAACTTTTCAATATTTCACAGATAATCAACAGAGCAACATCTTTAGACTGGAGTATTCTAGACTTGTTTTATCAAGTAACAGGTTTCAACCATTTCAAAAATTATTTTGATTTAGCACAAAATGAAGGTAATGAGGCTCCTATCTGCAACCTTTCAAAAATAACTGAATATATAGCAAAATTCATGGAGCTTTATTCCTCCATATTATCTGCAAGCTTTTTAAGAGAAGAAGGTTTTGTTAGACTTTTCTTTTCTTCTTATCTCTACACAATATACAGACTTGGTGAATCAGAGTATGAAAATGATGATGACCCATTTCCAAAAGGAAATATTCAAGTTCTTACTATACACCAATCTAAAGGGCTAGAATTTCCAGTTGTTTTTATGTACCCAAAAAGGAGGGAGTTTTTAGAAGCAGATAAAAAAGAGGTCATTATCAGAAACTTAAAGGAAGTAGAGGGAGAGCCTTTAGATAAAATTGGAAGATTTGATTTAATGAGAATATTTTATGTTGGCTTATCAAGAGCTGAGAAGCTTCTCATCTTACCAAGATTAAAACCAGTAAAGTCAAAAAAAGGGAGGGATATAGTCTCTTATATCAATAATACACTTCTTGAAACAAACGCATTAGATATGCAAAGTTTTGACAGTAATTCCCTTAAGATTGATGAGGTAAAAGAGTCTGCATTGAGCAAACCCTATTCATACACTGCTGACTATTTAGCTTACGAGAGATGCCCAAGGCAGTACATGATATTTAGGAAGTATGGATTTATTCCTTCCAGAAGTCAAACGATGTTTTTTGGATCCTTAGTCCACAACACCATCGAAGATTTACATCAGTTTTTAATTTCAAAAAGAGAGCAAGAAGCATGAAAGAGGAACTAAACTTATTGAAAAAAGGGAAAGCAAAGTTGCAAGAGCTTCAATATCTCATTGAAATGGAAGAATGGATAGCCCAAGAATATGAGGCTAATTATGAAAGATTGAGGTTAGAAGGAGGTCATGCCTTATCACCAGAAGTAAAAAGACAAGGTTTACTTCAAATAATCATGTACTTCAGAAAAATGAGAGAAGTGGCTGAAACTGTAACAGAAACAGAAGTAAAGCTGACACTTCCAGAACAGTCCTCTCCAAAAGGGAATAGATTCACAATTGAAGGTGTGGTTGATATTATTAGAGAAAAAGACTCTACTACCATGTATGATGTAAAAACTCATGATGCAGACTACGTAAAGGCCAATAAAGAGGATTATATTGACCAATTGAATGTTTATACACACATTTGGCAGAATTTAAGAAATGAAAAACTAAGTGGTACGGCAATTATAGCAACACAATTCCCAAAGAGTCTTAAAAGAGCGATAGATTCTGATGAGGAAGAGAAACTTCAAAGAGAATTAGAAAAGTGGGATCCAGTTATACCTATTCCTTTTTCTCAGGAAAAGGTAGAAGACACCATTACGAAATTTGCGTGTGTAGTAGATAAAATTGAAGGTAGAGACTTTCAGCCTCCAAGTGTAGAACAACTACAAAATAGAATTAAAGGTACAAGACAAAGATTTGCAAACAGAGTTTGTAGAAACTGTGATGCAAGATTTTCCTGTGATGCATTTAGAATATATGCCCAAAAGTCAAGCTCATTTAGTGGTGGTTTTGCTGAATATATTTGTGATTTGGGTAATACTGATGAAGTGGAGAACTTTACCAATACTAACGCTTTTGAAACACCACCACCATTAGATATAAACGATTTAATTTAAAATGAGTAACCAACAAGTAATTACTAATAAAATAGACGCTAATGATAGGTCCATTAGTGATATTTTAGACAAGAAAAAATATACAATTGACTATTTTCAAAGAGAATATAAGTGGGAACAAAAACATGTTATAGAATTACTCTCAGATTTAGAAACTTCTTTTTTTAATAGCTATAAAGAAGAAGATGAAAGGTCAGAAGTAGAAAATTATAATTCATATTATTTAGGGCCAGTTGTATTTAGTGCACTAGGTAGTTCAAAATCTATAATTGATGGGCAACAAAGGATTACCTCACTTACATTACTTCTAATTTATTTAAATCATCTACAAAATGAATTAGAAACTGATGCAGTCGAAATTGCTTCATTGGTATATTCAGAAAAGTATGGCTCAAGAACATTTAATATGGTAGATGAAAAAAGGAAGGAATGTTTAGAGTCTTTGAGAGAGAGTGGACACTATATTCCAACTGAGGATGATGACGAGACAGTACTTAACCTAGTAAATAGATATGATGACATTAAGGAGTTTTTCCCTGAAGAATTAAAAGGCAGGCCATTACCGTTCTTTATTGACTGGCTTAAAGACAATGTGGTATTAGTTGAAATTATAGCTTATTCTGAAGACAATGCTTATACCATTTTTGAAACAATGAATGATAGAGGTTTAAGCCTATCAGCAACTGAAATGCTTAAAGGGTATATTCTCTCAAAAATTTCGAATGAGGAGCAGAGAATGGAAGTCAATGACTTGTGGAAAAAGCAAGTGCAAAAGCTAAATAATGAAATTGGAAAAGATGAAGACTTAAGGTTCTTCCAGTCATGGCTCAGAGGAAAATATGCAGAAACCATTAGGCAAGGTAAAGTAGGTTCAACCAATGAAGATTTTGAAAAAATAGGAACAAGATTTCATACTTGGGTAAAAGACTCTCAAAAGAAAATAGGAATCAGTACCTCAAAACAATTTTATGATTTTGTCAATGAAGATTTTAAGTTTTTTTCTAAGTTGTATTTAAAAATTTATAAGGCAAAAAATGACTTCAATGAGGATTTGCCTTATCTATATTATGTAAATAGGTATTCAATTGCCAATTCACTTTTTGACCCTTTATTGTTGGCACCAATAAAAAAGGAAGATTCTTGTGAGGTTATAAACCAAAAACTAAACATGGTGGCTAGATTCGTAGAGACATTTGTGGTTAGTAGATCTATCAATTTTAAAAAGTTCTCTCAAAGCAGTATCAGATATACTATGTACACCCTTGTGAAAGAGATAAGAGATAAGTCAATAAGTGAGCTTGGAGAAATTCTAAAATCAAAAATTGATGCTTTTGATTATACGTTAGCAGGTGGTATGCCCAATTTCAGACTTCATGGTATGAATTATAAATTCGTCAAATATTTGTTGTGCAGAATTACTGGGTATGTAGAACAGCAAGTTGGCCTCGATTCATCATTTAAAAAGTTTTTCCATCCAGAAGGCAAGAAGTTTGAGGTAGAACATATCTGGGCCGATAAGTTTGAGGAACACAAAGATGAATTTGACCAATTACATGAGTTTAATGAAATAAGAAATAGGCTTGGAGATTTAGTTTTATTGCCTAATGGAACTAATCAATCTTACAATGCAATGCCATATAAGGACAAATATGAGCACTATATTAAAGAAAACACACTAGTGCAAACATTGCATCCTAAATACTATGAGAATAATCCAAACTTCTTAAATAACCCAAAATTACAGGGTATGAACTTCAAGCCCTACACATCTTTTAAAAAAGAAGATATTGAAGAAAGACAAAACTTATATCTAGATATTTGCGAAGAAATTTGGAACACAGATTACTTTTTAACCCAACAAAACAGTTAAAACAATGCCAGAAGAATTTAAACCTTCATATACATTCACAGATGATAGGCTTAATGAGCTAAAACAACTCTTTCCTGAAGCTTTTGAAGATGGAGTGTTCAATGTAGATACATTAACAGAATTAATAGGAGAACACAGTACAAGCAACAGAGCAAAAGAACATTTTGGCCTAAATTGGGTTGGTAAGCAGGACGCAAGGAAAATTGCGACCAAGCCACCCACAGGTACTTTAAAACCTTGTGAAGGTGAAGGCGTAAATGAAGATACCACTGAAAATATTTTTATTGAAGGAGAGAATTTGGAGGTACTCAAAATTTTGAGAAAGTCTTATATGGGTAAAATCAAGATGATTTATATAGATCCACCTTATAATACAGGTGATGATTTTATTTATAGTGATTCTTTTGCAGATAGTACAGAAGATTATTTAAGAAAATCGGGGGTGAAAACAGACGAAGGGCTTTTAGTATCAAATCCAAATTCTTCAGGTAGATACCATGCAAATTGGCTCTCTTTTATGTATCCTAGGTTAAAATTAGCTAAGGATTTATTGAAAGAAGATGGAATAATTTTCATTTCAATAGCAGACCAAGAAATACATAATTTAAAAAGTCTCTGCAATGAAATTTTTGGAGAAGAAAACTTTATTGAAAAGTTAATTTGGAAAAATGGAAGAACAGCTGCATCTTACTTTGCAAGAGAGCATGAATATATACTCTGTTACGGTAAAGATATTAATAAATTAAAGCTTTTTAAATATTGGGGTGATGATAGAATTTCAGATAGGGCTATAAAAAGACCTTCTGAAAAAAACCCTACATCAATTATAAAATTCCCTAAGGGTATAGAGTTTAATTCTTCAGATAAAGTATTTCCTAATCAATTTGGGGAAGGAGAACCAGTTAAAGTAATTTCTGGAACTTTTGAATGCAAAAATAATGTATTAGTTAATGATGTTGAATTAGAAGCTGCTTGGACAATGAAAGACCAAATTGAAAATTGGATTTCAGGAAAAGAAGTTGTGGATCAAAAGGGACAAATTTTGGAAAAATTTTTTTTCAAGAGCAATGGTGTATTACAATATCAAAAAATAAAAGGCACTAATCATCCTAAAAGTATCATTACAGATATTTCAACAAAAAAGGGTTCAAATGAGATTCTTAAACTTTTTGGTTCAAGTGTATTTGACTTTCCTAAACCTTCAGAATTATTAAAGCATTTAATTGATGCAACTACTGAAGAGAATGATATGATATTAGATTTTTTTGCTGGCTCAGCAAGTACTTTTCAAGGTTTTATTTCATCAGAGAATTTAAGATCGATTAACAGAAAAATTATTATAATACAAATAGATGAAGAACTAAACCCCAAGAAAGAAACTGGTAAAAATGCTATTAAGTATTTATCTAAAAAGAATAAAAGGTTAGTTATATCCGAACTATCTAAAGAAAGATGCAGACTTGCTATACGAGAAGAATCTCCAGACATTGGCTTCAAAGTTTTTAAGCAAAACACGTCAACCATATACAAATGGCAAGAGTTTGTCCCAGACCAAGACGGAGCATTACCAGACTTATTTAATAATCTCGAATTAGCCTATAAAAACCCATTGCAACATGGCGTAACAACTCAAGATTTTATTACAGAAGTTATTCTACAAGAAGGATTTCCCTTAACAGCAAAGCAAGAAGAGGTTGTTAGTGGTTTTTTTAAAATAACTCATGAGTGGGTGCCTTACACTTTATATGCAACCATGTTATATAGTTTTAAAGACACAGACTTTAGTAAGTTGCAATTACAAGGGACAGACCACTTTGTGTGTTTAGACAAAGCCTTTGAAGGAAATGATGCTTTAAAGCAAGAATTAGATAATCAATGTAAAATCTTTACTATCTAAGCTTATGAAACTAAAGTTTAATGCAAATCAAGAGTTTCAGTTAAAGGCCATCAAAAATGTGGTGGACTTATTTGATGGCATTGGTGAATATCACACACAGTTCTCTCTTGGCAGTGAAATTTCTCCAAACCTTCCAGAAGGAGAAGATTTAGATGAAGATTTCCTAAAAGACAACTTGCAGTTCGTGCAAGAAGAGTTTGATATGGAAATGGATGCCAGAGATACGCCTACAATGAAAATTGGTGTAAGTAATTCTTTGGAGAAAGAAAGAGGCCAAATGCTTGAAGGTGTAAGCAATGATATTTATGAGTATCCCAGTTTTTCAATTGAAATGGAAACAGGTACAGGAAAAACCTATGTATATCTTAGAACCATTCACGAGCTCAACCAAAAGTATGGCTTTAACAAATATGTAATTGTAGTGCCTTCAATTGCCATTTTCCAAGGTGTCAAGAAGAGCTGGGAAATCACTCAAAACCATTTTAAAACCATTTATGGAAATGACTATTGTGCTTTAAGAGCTTATGATTCAGGTAGAATCCAAGAAGTCAAAACATTTGCAACGGCCAAAAACATTGAGATTTTATTAATCACAATGGCCGCATTTAATTCTGTTTCAAATAATCTTTATAAACCAACAGACAAGCTGCCTGGAGAGTTATTACCTTATGAGTACATTCAACAAACAAGACCAATTGTTATATTGGATGAACCACAAAACATGAGTTCTCAAAAGTCAAAAGATGCTTTAAGAACTTTAAAACCATTACTCTCTTTAAGATACTCTGCAACACACAAAGAAACGCCTAACCTTGTGTATAGGCTTACGCCAGTAGAGGCCTTTAGAAGGAACTTGGTTAAGCGTATTCAAGTAGTTGGAGTAGAGCAAAGAGAATTGGGGGGCAAAATCCCTATTTCACTTAAAAAAGTATCTGGCACGGGAAGAAGTGCAAAAGTGACTTTAGCAACCTATACCAGCAAAAATGGAATCCAAAAGATAGAAGAGGTAATTCTTAAAACAGGAGATGATCTTTTTTCAAAAACTCATCTTGAGGAACATAGAGGAATGACAGTTCATAATATAGGTTCTGCCAAAGGAGAGGAATTTGTTGAGTTTGAAAATGGGACAGTTTTAAATGCTTTTGGTGGAGATGGAATTTCTAAACCGGATATTTTTAGGTACCAAATAAGAGAAACCCTTTCACAGCACATAGCTCATCAAAAAAGGGTAGAAAGACATGGCGTAAAAGTATTATCGCTTTTCTTTATTGATAAAGTAAAGAATTTTGTCGGTACAGCAGAGGGAGAAGGAATTATCAAGAAAATTTTCATTGAAGAATTTAATGCAGTCAAAGATAAGTTAGATAAATTCAAGGATAAAGATCCTGAAGAAGTTCAAGCTTCATATTTTGCCAGTTACAGAAACAAGCCCAAAGGAGGTGAAGAAGAAACAGTTTATATTGACAAAGAAGCCACAAATGATAAACAAAGAAAAGCTGAAAAGAGACAGTTTGAGCTCATTATGAAGAAAAAGGAGGAGTTACTTTCTTTTGATAATGAAGTATGCTTCATCTTCGCTCATTCTGCCTTAAAAGAGGGTTGGGATAATCCAAATGTGTTTCAGATTTGTACGCTCAATCAAACAGTGTCTGCCACAAAAAAGAGGCAGGAAATTGGTAGAGGATTAAGATTGGCAGTCAACCAAAAAGGAGAAAGATTGCATGACGATCAAGTGAACATTTTAACTGTAATTGCAAATGAAAGTTATGAATCGTTTGCAAACACATTACAGCAAGAGTACATAGAACAAGAAGGCGAAGCACCACCAAAGCCAAAGCCAAAAAGAGCTGCTGCAAAAAGACAGGATAAATTCTATACAAGTGAAGATTTTAAAGACTTCTGGAGCAAACTTACTCTTAAATCTAACTATAAGATTAATGTAGATTCGGACATATTGTTGGCAGAGATAAAAGAAAAATTTAAGGATAAGAAAAACAATACCTTTCCTGTTCCAAAAGTAGTCATCAGCAAAGGAAATTTTGTCATTACTACATTTACTTATAGGATTAAATCCTTTGAAGAAGATAATACTGCTATTGTCAGTATAGTAAAAGAGGATACTAAAGGTAACAGAATCAATTTAGGTGGAGACCTGTTTGATGGTGGGATGAAAATTTCAGAAGGCGATGATTTAGAAAGACTTTTAAAAGAGCCTAAACTTAGAGGCTTCAAAGTGAACTCAATTGAACCAAACAAATCAAATCCAGATATTGAATTTAAAAACGGATTCAAGGTTTCAAAGTTCAAGCCAGAAACTTATAATGTAAGTGATAACAGAGATGTTCAATCAAAAGATTCAAAATCAGGTTTAACAAAATTTCCAGTCTTCAATGTGGTCAACAAACTTGAAAAAGCAACATCACTTACCAAAGAAACATGTTTTAAAATTCTCAAGGCAGTACCACATGATGAGCAACCTAAATTATTCAGAAACCCTGAAGGTTTTACAAACAAGTTAATTGAAATAACCAAAAATGCTCTGGCCATTCATGTAGCTGAAAATATTGAATTTGAGTTATCTCAAGATATGAAACAGGATGATTTAGAGGAGCTTTTTCCTAAAAAAGTAAACTATGTTCAGACAGAGATAGTTGATTCAACTGAACATGGTCTTTATGATGCCACACAAAAAGACTCGGATATAGAAGAAGTATTTGTGAGTAGTAAGTTGGAAACTGACAACAATGTTGAATTCTTTTTTAAATTCCCATCAAAGTATAAAATTGACTTTCCTAAAATTATTGGAAATTATAATCCAGATTGGGGTGTCATTAGAAAAGATAATAACGGAGTGAAGGTTCAGTTAGTGAGAGAGACAAAAGGTACAAGAGAAATTGAAAACTTAAGATTCGTTCACGAAATTAACAAAGTTAAAGTTGCAATGAAACACTTCAAAGCTCTAGGAATTGATTATGATGTGATAAAAGGTGACGAGCCAAAGTGGTACACAAATAAGCAGCATTAAGTTTAGTAAAAAAGATGAAACTCAATTCTGTTCAAATAGGATATCAATTATACAAATTTTTTGGTATCAACACTTTATTTCTTTTCTCCTACTTCTCCGATATTGAGACATTGAAAAAAATTGTGGGTAAAGTCATGCTTGACGCAGAATATGAGAGTTCATATTTCACAAATTTGAAGTTTGAAGGATTTTTTAGAGGAAGGAGTCATAATCATTTGTTAGGTAGTCTTAAAAATGGAGAGTTAAATGAGTTCACCAATGAAAAGGACTTTAAAAATGCACCAGCAGAAGCTGTAAAAAGAGGGAGGTGTAATGATAATGGAGAAAGTTTATTTTATGCTTCTACCATGTTAAGCACTGCAATTATGGAGTCTCGTCCAACAGTAGGTCAATATGTAACAATTGCCTCTTTTGTAGGTATATTTGACGGAAAACAATTTGAGCATCGAATCAGTCCAATTGGTTATAGATATCTTAAACAAATACCTGGACTGGCTAAATCCATGAGAAAAATGGATGTTGAAAAAAGAAAGAAAAAGTTTGAGAGAACAGATGATTTTTTAGACAACTTATTTCACATAAAAACAAGAAGATATAATTTTCATTATAAATTAAGCAATGCAATCGCTCAATGCTTTTTCACAGAAACCATTAACCAAAATGGAGATAGATTTAGTAAGCATGGACTTGTTTATTCGAGTATAATAAGAGACAAAAAATCTTATAATTTAGTATTAAACCCCATTTACTTAAACTATTACAAAATTGATTTTATTCAAACATTTAAAATTTTATATTTATCAAATAGTAATTTAAAACTACAATTATTGAGACAAGGGTTTTTAAATGGTGAAAAGACACATCCGACAGAAATCTTTGATATTAACTGGCAAGAAATAGAGAAAACTCCAGAGTCAATTAGAGAGTATAAATTATAATAAAAAGGCATACTATTAGACACCCTTTTTAAGAACAATATCATAACATATTGAAGATAAGACTTTAATTGTCACTGGTTCGAGTCCAGTTCCCGCTACTAAGATGAGTATTTAAAAAAAGGTTTAGTATCTACTAAACCTTTTTTTTATGCCTAAAGGTGAATTTTACAAGGCAATTAATTATTCCTTGCATGGTTTCCTTTTTATCAATTTCGTTTTGTCATTTCATCTGCCGTTATATAACCATCCTTGTATTGATCTCTATTTTTGAAATTCTGCTTTAATTTTCCTTTAGCTTCAGGTTGTGATATTTTTTCAACCTTATTTTAGTCCATGTTTTTAAGCATATTTACGAAACTTGGGGTGTGTCGGTGTTTTTTATTGGCTTTTGTTTTGGTTTATTTTGTCTTAGTCCTTTTTGGTTGCTTGCCCATCCAATTTTAAAATCGTTGCTTGGTGTTCCGATAGGATATCTGCTAGGTAGAAGGAACTTTCGTTTGAAATGACAATGTAATACGTGTCGTTCTAGGAATTCTGGTGTTACTCCTGTTCTTTATGCACACTAAATCTTAACTTAATTAACCTCGCTATTGGATCAATAATTAGATGCTGCTCTTGTCAAAACACTGTTTGCACAATATCTTTTATGATATGAATTAGGTTGTTTTTTTAGATCTTATAGGTCAGACTTTTGGCAAGGTTTTTTTTATCGGACAGTTTACTTGTTTAAACATAATAATTTCGAATTTTATATTGTCCTGTTTTAAGAAAAGACGACACTTTTAAAGAAACAAAAAAACCGTCTATAATTAAAGATGTTAACAGCTGGTTGCATTAACTAAATAGTTTTGCTCTACCTGTATAAAAGGTGGGTTGAATACTTCCAGGCAAAAGAAAGCCTTTATTAGTAGTTATATTCATTAGCCTTCAATACTGGAATAGTAACCTAAATGTATTATGCAATTCCACCAAAACCTTATAAAAATTATATCCATGCTCAATTAAGACATATGAGTCAAAAGGTTAATGAGTTTTTTAACAGGAAGAACTTATGCAATGGTTTATGGATAAGGGTATTTATGCCGTTTGTTGAAGTAAAAAGCCTAGAAGGAAACATTTTTTTAAAAAAAGGTAGGGTAAATAATTAGTGGGTTGTCTTATAGATGATTGCCATGAAAACTTTAAAAGAAATTAATTTTTACTAACCCTTAAATTTATTACATTATGAGTAAACCATTACCGAAAAAAATGATTCTTGGAGCTGCTTTATGCCTTCAGGGATTATTTATGTCTAATGCTCAAACGTCCGTTCAGGATATAACGGCCAACTTATCTCAGGATTCCAGGGTAAGTAAGTTTTCAATGGAACCAAATCGGGGTACACCTTCACTCATTAAATTAAATAGTACAGGCGAAACCCTGGCTTTAGGTGCTACCACCAATTTTCTTCGATCCGCTTTAGGAGTAGGGGTGGAAACTACTTTTGAAATTACGTCCTCTACCGTATCAAACGGGATACAAATTGATAAATTCCAACAATATACCAACGGCATAAAAGTGGAACATGGGGTTTTTAAAGCCATGTCTAAAAAAGGAATTGTATTCGCATTAACTGCAGAATATTATAATTTGCCTGCTTCAACCAATGCAGTGGCATCATTGTCAGAAAGTGCGGCTCTTCAAAAAGCATTAGATCATGTTGGTGCAACTACTTATGCCTGGGACTATATTCAAAGTTTAGGTACGAGTCCAGAAATTA
This sequence comes from Algibacter sp., assembly GCF_039977455.1. Lineage (GTDB taxonomy): Bacteria > Bacteroidota > Bacteroidia > Flavobacteriales > Flavobacteriaceae > Algibacter_B. Next base: position 21,151 of record NZ_JBDWDG010000010.1, read on the forward strand.
CTGCGGCATATAATGAGGTGTTTCCAAAAGGGGAGCTTGTTTATGTCGATAATTATTTAACAGATCTAGTCGATCTTACCTTGGCATACAAATTCAATATCTATGCTGCCGAACCATTATCACGTGCCGATATTTATGTAGATGCCGTATCAGGAAATATCTTGTTATTAGATGCTATCATCAAACATGCAGATGCCAATCATAGCAAAGAAGATATCAAAAAGGAAATTAAACCAGCTAATAAAACAACCTATGGTTCTATGATGCTAACTGCTGGGAGCGGTCAAACGCGTTACGCTGGTATTAGAACCTTCGATACGTCTATGGACGACAATGGAAATTGGGTGTTAAAAGGTGTGACGCCTTCAGGGGTAGAAAACGAAACGCTTTCTTATGAAGGTCTCGGCGGACTTCCTATTAGTGCTCCAATTTCAGATTTTGCTGTACCAATTGCAGATGGTGATGGGGATGCACTGCACCCTGAAACAGCCGATAATAATTGGACTGCAGAAGAACACCGAAAAGATGATTTTTCCTTACCATATGGACCCGCAATACCTGTTGATGGTGCACCTTCTGCAGGGCACAATGAAGCCCATAACGACGATGTAGCACTAGATGCACATTGGGGAGCTGAAGTTGTATTGGATTATTGGAAAGCAATTCATAACAGATCTAGTTATGATAATTTAGGTACTAAGGTTACCAACTACGTGCATTATGGTGATGCTTACGACAATGCATTTTGGAATGGAACGGCTATGACTTATGGCGATGGTAGTTACCAAGGCGGTCAACATCCAGATGGCTCGTTTGCTCCTTTAACATCTATGGATGTGTGTGCTCACGAAATCGGACATGGTGTTTGTGAGTTTACAGCCGATTTGGTTTACCAAAGAGAGTCTGGAGCTATGAATGAAGGGTTTTCAGATATTTGGGCGGCTTCCGTTGAGGCTTATGTATTATCGGAAATAGACAACTCTTTAAACTACGATCCGTGGGGAATTGGAGAACAGATAGATGAGCGCGATGGCGGATTACAACCAGGAGAAGAAGGTTCTAGAGCGTTGCGTTGGATGGATGACCCTAAGGCAGCTGGAGATCCAGATTGTTATGGTGGAGCAAATTGGATAGAACCAGAATGTGGTACACCTACTTTAGCAAACGATCAATGTGGTGTGCATACTAATAGTGGTGTGTTAAATAAATGGTACTACTTGTTGGTGGCTGGTAGCGGGCAGTCGCTTTCTGCTGGTTACAGCAAAGCGACAACCGAAGATCAAATTACAGATGGCGGAAATCAATACAATGTTGAAGGCATAGGGTTTTTAAAAGCATCTAAAATTGCTTATTTAGGTGAAACAATGTTATCTCCAAATGCTAAGTTTATTGAAATGAGAGAGGCTTCTATTTTAGCTGCTCAAATTTTATATGGACCAGGTTCGAATGAAGAAGTACAAACTACAAATGCTTGGCATGGTGTAGATATTGGAGATGCTTATAATACTGGCGATCCAAACACCATAGCATTAAATGAAGGTAATGTTAGAATTTTTTCAGAAAGTAATGCAATCAGTGGCTGTAACGATTCCAATATTTTTCCAATATATTTTACGGCAGTCGATGTAGATCCATCTGCAACTATCACATTAAGTACAACTGGTAGTACAGCTACTTTAGGTCAGGATTTTGATTTGTCTTCAACATCTTTAACCTTTTCAGGATCTGAAATTCAGTCTTTGGATGTTGTGGTGTACGATGATGCTATTGTTGAAGATTCTGAAACAATCGTCTTGTCCTATATTTTTAATGGTGAATTTTTTAAACAAGAATTCTCCATTTCGGATAATGATTTTACTCCAAAAACGGGCAGTGAACCATTTGATTTGCTAACTACTGAAACCTTTTCTGTAGATGGCATTCCAGCCGGTTGGACTGCTATTTCTTTATCAGATGGTAACAACGTTTGGAAAGTGAATGGTGATGCGACTGCCGAAGGTAGAGCTTATATAAGTGACGGAATTACCGATCTGCCTATTTATGATACGAATTCTGAAACTAATGTTCTATTACGTTCTCCAATGATTAACGCTGGAGCTTCTAGCGATGTCACTGTGTCGTTTGATTGGGAAGTAGGAGGAGAAACGGATGCTGTTGATGGAACTATTTTCGATTATGGTGAATTTATGTACACCTTAGATGGTGCAAATTATGTGTCCATGCAGCAATTTGTGGGAGAAGGACCAGCTGCAGCTTTTGGTGCTAGCGGTACTTATAATGCCATTATACCAGCCCTAAATGGAAAAGCCTTTTTCTTGGCTTGGAGATGGTATAACGATACCAATGCAGGAACAGCATTTAGCTTTGCAATAGACAATGTAAATGTATCTGCAACCCCTGCAGGAATCGCCACACAAGTAGGTAAAACTGCCACGACTCAGGTGTACCAAGGCAACACCATTTACTTTATGAGTCACTCTGATAATTCCTTATTAGCAAAAATTGAAAATGCATCAGATGATTTAGGATGTGTAACCATGTCTATTATCGATCAGGGTTCTAGTTTTGAAATTTTCTCTAACATCAATACGGCAAGACCTTCAAAAGCTTTTGAAATTTCAACGTCTAATGAAGAAGCAACTTATGATGTAACGATGTACTTTACAGAAACGGAACTCAATGCCTTTGATGAAACTATTTCGTTAAAACCATTGATGGTTTTTTCAACCGACATGGATGATGCTATTGAAGATCCAAACAATATTCAATATAACGGGACTTTAACAGATGTAAATGAAACAGATGGTTATCGAGCTTATACAGCAACGTTTAAGGGTTCAGGAAGCATGAGTGTGGTAAAGGAGTTTAATTATAATCCAGTGGAGCGTACAGACACCACAGAAGATTCAGATACCATCGATGAAGATGAGAATAACGAAGATGAATGTGTGTGCACAAAACATGAAGGTAAACACAGTTGTGATGATAAAAACGAAAATCACTACGTAAAAGGGAGTAAAGGCAGCTATAAGGCTTTTGTAGTATCGCCAAACCCAGCGGAGTCTAATATCACGGTTACATCTGATGCTAATATTATGAGTTTGGTTGTTTTCGATCTTTACGGAATTGTTTTGAATACCGTTAATAATGTAGTTCCAGCTAACGATATGAGTTTACAGGTTAGTGGCTTTAACGATGGTTTGTATATTATTAAAGCGATTACAGATGATGGTGAAGTATTCGATTTAAAATTTATAAAAATGTAGGTTTAAAGTTTGTATTATTGAAAAAGGGGATGAAACTTAGTTTATCCCCTTTTTTTATTTTTAACGAAATTAGATTTGTTTATTGTTGTTTGCAATTTGTTTGCCCTCTGTAAACTCATACTATTTCTCTCTTCTGAAAAATTATGTCACAGAATCTAGAATCTTGTTTTAGACAATTTTGAGTTATCTGCATGAATCTACCTTTTTAAAGGATATTTCTAATGTGTTGATTTAGTTTGTTTTAATTCGAAATATTGACTCATTCAATTAAAAATCCATTGTGTTACAAGTTTTTAACCAATAGCATAAAGTAAATACTAGCTGAATTTATTTAAAAAAAGAAATTTTTTAAATTTTATCATTAATTAGGAATCTATAAAACTGATGTATAGTAGTTTAGGTTCTTGGTTGGATAAACAAATTACGGAGACGATATTCTATAAAAATTTGAATTTCTAACTACTGATTAAGCAATTCCTTATACCCGATTTGGTGTTAAATAGTCTTGTTCGCTATTTGCTTTAGTGATGTTTTGAAAATGTCAATTTGACATTTAATTAGACGAAATATTGGTAATTATTATGAAAAAATGGCAATAAAAGATCTGTATTGATAAAATATTGAGTTAAAAACGGAGGTTATTAGTTTTGGTATTTTTTTTGTTTTATAACAGTTGAAGTCAATAAGTATTTCAAGTTTGAAATAATGTTTAATTTAAAATTTTGTAATTATGAGCAATTTAGTTAATGTTCCTAAAAACGGAAGTTTAGTGAACAGCAATTCAAATCAAAACTTCCCTACTTTGTCAAATTGGTTAGATGATTTCTTTAATCGAGACCTACCGTCTGTATTTACATCAAATTTTAATACAGGAATTACTTTGCCTAAAGTAAATATTAAAGAAACCGCTGATGCCTTTATGGTAGAAATGGCAGTTCCAGGTTTAAAAAAATCAGATTTCCATATAGATATTGATAATCAAGCATTATCAATTTCTACGGAAACAAAAGAAGAAAAAGAACAGAAAGAAGAAAATTTTACACGTAGGGAATTTGGTTACTCCTCTTTTAAAAGAACCTTTACGCTGCCAGAAAGTGTAAATGATGAAAAAATTAATGCAAGCTATAATGAAGGCATTTTGAGTATTCTATTACCAAAAAAAGAAGAGGCAAAACAAAAGCCTGCCAGAAGTATTAAGATTTCATAATTGAAGTTTGAAGTATATTGAAGGAGACTGAGGTTTTGGTCTCCTTCTATACTTTTATAAATGTGTTTTTTATATCTAGTTTTAATTATCCTTTTTAACTAAAATTCTCCTTTATAAATTCAGAAGGTGATTTTCCATATTGTTTTTTAAAGGCTTTAGTAAAATAGTTATGCGAGTTAAATCCAACAGCATAGCCTATTTCGTTTATTTTATAGTTTCCTGTTTTCATTAGTTTTATGGCATGTTTTAACCTAATGTTTCTAATAAACTCTGTTGCAGATTGATCGGTAAGCGATTTTAATTTTCTATGCAAATGAGTACGGCTTAGGTGTAAACTTTTAGTTAAATCGTCTACAGAGAAGTCTGTATTTGTAATATTTTGCTCGATTATATGTATGGCTTTTAAAATAAGTTTTTTGTCGAGATTTGGAAGCTCTGTTTGTTCTTCTATTATTTCATGTTTTGAAGCAAAAGATTTTCTAAGATTTTTTCTTGAATTTAATAAATTATTAATTTGAACTATTAAGAGGTCTTCATTAAAGGGCTTAGGTAAATAGGCATCTGCACCAGAACCTATACCTTTAATTTTATCTTGAATGGTATCCAAAGCGGTTAGCAATATTACAGGAATATGACTAGTTGTAATATCTGTTTTTATTTTTGTACATAATTCTACACCATCAATTTCTGGCATCATAATATCAGAAATCACTAAATCTGGATACAAGGTATTTAGTTGTTCCATGGCTTCTTTACCATTTTTAGCCTTAGCAACCCTAAAGTGATTCTGTAAGGATTCGCCTAAAAAATCTAATAATTCTGGATTATCTTCTGCTATTAGTATTAGTGATTCTTGATTTTCATTAGCATCAGTAGGTTTATTTTCAAATTCAAGAGGAACGGTAGATTCCGATGAGAAATTAAAAGACGATAGGTCCGTGTTTTTTACAGTGTCTTCCTTAAAAGAGTCTAATTGGGTTTGAGGTAAACAAATACAAAAAATAGAACCTTCGTTTTCTGCACTACTTACTGTTAATTGCCCATTATGCATGGTAATGTAATTTGTAGATAATGAAAGTCCAATTCCTGTGCCTTTAGTTTGATTGCTTTCAATTTGGAAAAACCTTTCGAATATTTGTGGAAGTTCATTGCCTGATATGCCTTCTCCAGTATCAGAAATACTAATAGCAATAAAATTACCTTCAATGGGATCTCCAACGGTAAAACTATTCCAATTTGCCTTCATTTCGGGCATTCTGTTATGTTGTATTCGTAATGTAATTGTACCGTTATCTGGTGAATATTTAAAGGCGTTTGAAAGCATATTAACTAGGACTTTATCTAGTTTGTCTGTGTCAAAATCCATTTTAATATTCTGAGTGTCCGATATAAAGTTGAAATTAAAATGTCTATGATTGGCATGTTCTTCAAAACAATTAAAAACATTTTTGCTAAAGGAAACTATATCGGCATGTATAGGATTAAGTTTTAATTTACCATGGTCTACTCGTCTAAAATCAAGAAATTGATTAATTAATCGTAATAAGCGGTTTGTGTTATTTTTTATAAGCATTAATTGCTTATTAGAAGTTTCATTTTCAAGCCCTGTTTTTAATAAACGAACAACAGGACCGTGTATAAGTGTAAGTGGGGTTCTAAACTCATGTGAAATATTTGTAAAAAACTGAAGCTTTAATTGGTGTAACTCCTCTTCAGTTTCTCGCTGAATTTTTGCCATGTCTATTTCAGATTTTAGTCTTTGTCGATGTATAACTTGTTTTCTAAAAAAATAGATGGAAGTTAAAAAGGCTAAAACGTAAAGTAAATAGGCGTACCAAGTAAGCCAAATAGGCGGGGTTATCTTTATAAAAACCTGGGTTGGGTTGGTATTCCAAACCCCATCATTATTTGATGCCTTTACCTCAAAAATGTATTCACCTGGAGGTATATTGGTAAAATTAGCTTTTCCATTAAAATCGCTATTGCTCCATTGGCTATCAAATCCTTCTAGCCTATATTTAAATTTGTTTTTTTGTGGGTTTATATAGTTGTTTGAAATAAAATGAAAGCTAATAGAATTCTGTTTATGGTTTAGTTGTAGTGAATCCGTATTACCAATTATATCATTTAAAACGGTGGTGTTGCTAGCTGGCGATATCTCTTTATTGTGTATAAAAAAATGTGTAATCGTGGTTACCGGAGCAATTGGATTTGTTTTTATTTCATTTGGCAAAAAGCGAATTAAACCATTAGATCCGCCAAAATACAATTCATTATTTTGAGTTGCTAAAGCAGCTGTTGGATGAAAATGGTTGTGTTGTATACCGTTATTACTTATAAAAGATTGAATGTTATTTGTTTTTGGTTTGAATTTACATAGCGCGTTTTCTGTTGTAATCCATAAATTTTCGTCAGCATCTTGTAAAATGGAAAAGATCTCGTTTCCAGGAAGCCCCTCTTTTACAGTAAAATGTTCTGCTGTACCTGTGTTAGGGTCGTATTTATCTAAACCTTGGCCATTAGTTCCTATCCAAATAAACCCTTGGTTATCTTCATGAAGCACATAAATGTAATTAGTAGCAATACTCTTAGAATTATTTTCTTGATAAAACGAATGGATGAAATTTGAACTCCCCTTTTTCAAAAGATTAACTCCATTTTGAGTGGCAAACCATATATTGCCATTTTTGTCTTCAATAATATGCCGCACATTATTGTCTGATATGGTGTTAATGTTTAATGGATTATGCTGGTATCGTGTAAACGTTTTTGATTGGTAATTGTAAAAGTAAACACCCTTTGGGTAGTCGCTAACCCAGATACCATCATTAGTAGGTAAGATATCTAGAGTTTGAAACCCTAAGTCAAATTTAGGATTTAGTCGCTTAAATGTTTTTTTGTTTTTAGGCCGATATAAAAGGCCATGTCCATATGTTCCAACCCATAAGGTTTCAAATTTATCATAAGCCAGCGATTTTATATTTTTTATCCTTTGTCCATTTAAAATGACCGGCTCAATAGTAAAAATATTGGTTTCTGGATTAAATTTATTAAGCTCACCATCATCTGTTCCGATAAGAATTTCAGGTTGGTTAGGGATTTGCACAAAACAACTTACTATATTGTCACTCAATGACTTTTTTGAGGTGGATTGATTGTAATGCAAAAAGGAGTTGTTATGAGAACTATGAAAAGCTAATCCTCCCATCCAAGTACCCATCCAAATATTTTTATGTGAGTCCTCATATAAAGACCATATAGAATGATTAGGTAGTTCTGGGTATTTTTGTTGGTCTACTACTAGTTTAACTTCAAAATCTTTAATTATTCCAATCCCGTTAAAGGTAGCAACCCAAATTTGATTGTTTTCATCTTTTAATATGCTTCTTACTTCATTACTAGGTAATTCAAGATTTTCTTTGCTTTCTGATAAAAAGTGACGTTTAATATTTCCATTAAGATCTAAACATAGTAATCCTTTTGATTCATAGCCAATCCAAATTAAACCATCGTCAATTAAAACCGATCTAATCGGACTAGCTATTTCTTTAGAAAAAAACTGAAATGTATTAGAATCCTTAAGTTTAAAATATATTTCACCATCATTATAAAAAACCCAAATGCGTTTTTCGTCATCAATGGTAAGAAAGCTAATAGGACTTGTTTTGTTATTTATATTCTTATAGGAGGCTCGGTTAGTTTTTGGGTTTATGGTGCCAAATCCTTTTTCATCAGAAAACCAAAATGTGTTTTCATGATCTTGAAAAAACGACATGATGTCTTTGCCTATATTATTTTCAAACTGATCTTTTATAAGGCGTCTGTTAAAGTTGTTTTCCTTAGCATTATAAGTACATATTCCGCTTTCGGTAGCAATCCACATCTTTCCTTGGTGGTCTTTATAAAGGGAGTTTATTCTATTAGTTGGAAGAGTTGTTAGGTCATTTTGCAGGTGACTATGTCTTTCAATATGTATAGAATTATAAGAAAAAAGCCCATTGTTGGTGCTAAACCAAATAAGACCTTGGGTGTCTTCAATAATCGAGGTTACTTGAGAGTATGCTACACCGCCAGCCGGGGTTATCTTAGATAAAGAAATATGTGGGTCGTTTGCGGCAAATAGGAAGATGGAAAAAACACTAAATAGTGCGTTAAAAATCCAGTTTTTCATATATAAAATTTAATATTTCAAAGTACTGAATATTAAATTTAAGATAAAATCTAATATGAAATAAAAGTTAGCACGTATGTTGTTTTTTGAAACATATGTACTAAAATGGCACATTTAGGACTTAAAATGGGAACGATTGTGTAAGAAAAAACTAAAAGCATCCAATATTTTTGCTAGGACAATAAAATTCTAATAATAAATTATAATGAGGAGGCTGTGTGTTTTTGTAATGCTGTTAATTGTAGTGTGTTCTTGTAAATCAAAAAATGCATTAAAAGAAAGTAAGTTAGTTAAGGTTGAATTAATTGAGAAAATTGAAAACCAATTAAAATCTTCTCCTGTACTCCAGGACGATTTTGATTTTTCCAAAAGAAGCGTGTTTCCTAGAACATTAGATGAATCTGGAGATGTTGGTTTAGTAAGTAAGCGAGATTGGACTAGTGGGTTTTATCCAGGTGTTTTATGGTATTCCTATCTTTTGTCTGAAAAACCATACTGGAAAGAGAAAGCAACTGCTTTTACAGAGCTTTTGGAAAGCGAACAATTAAACGCCTCTAACCATGACATAGGATTTAAAATGATGTCAAGCTATGGTTTAGCGTATAAGGACACTAAAAATGAAGACTATAAACAAGTGTTGATTCAATCGGCAAAAACATTAATAACAAGGTTTGACGAAAACATAGGTTGTATCCGCTCTTGGGATCACCACAAAGACAAATGGGAGTTTCCAGTAATCATTGATAATTTAATGAATCTTGAGTTATTATACTGGGCATGGAAAGAAACAGGCGATGCTGTGTATTTAAACATTGCTAATACGCACGCAAAAACCACCTTGAAAAACCACTTTAGAAGCGATTATAGCACCTATCATGTGGTTAATTACGATACCATTACAGGAGTTGCCAAAGATAAAGTAACCCACCAAGGTTATGCCGATAATTCTTGTTGGGCAAGGGGTGAAGCTTGGGCATTATATGGCTATACTATGGCGTATAGAGAAACTCAAGATTCTGAGTTTTTAAAGCAAGCTGAATATGTAGCTAACTATATACTTAACGTCGCAAAGCTTCCTAATGATTTTGTTCCTACCTGGGATTTTAGTTTAAAAGATGTTGCTGAAGAACCTAAAGATGCTTCGGCGGCTGCAGTAATGGCATCAGCATTTTATGAGTTGAGTACGTTAACAACAAATTCAGAAAATAAAAAAGAGTATGTATCTGTGGCAGATAAAATGATTGCCTCATTATCAACAGATAATTATTTTAATGTTCCCGGAACTGGCCATGGATTTTTGTTAAAACATTCTACAGGTGCTAAGCCAGGGGGGGGCGAAATAGATGTGCCTTTAGTGTACGCCGATTATTATTACCTAGAAGCGCTTTACAGAAAAAAGGGCATTCTTACAACCAACTAAACTAAATTACTAACCAAAATTAAAACTAATTGAATGAAGCAGTCTCTATGCGCATTATTTAAAGTAATGCTATTTTTTAATTTGTTGTTACTAGTGCAACAACCCCTTTATGCCAAAAATAAAGGTGATAATAATTTAGATACACAAGATTTAATAATTGAAGGAACCGTTGTGGCTTCGGATAATGGTTTGCCTTTGGCAGGTGTAAATATTATGGTAAAAGGAGTAAAAAATGGAACCTCTACAGATAATGTTGAACAAGTTATTCAACTATCACTCGATAATTTGCAAACCTTATTAATTCCATTAGATGAAATTGATATTTCTAAAAACATACAATATAGAAGTGTTTATCAGGCTTTTGATAATTCTATAGATTTGTTTTATACCGATTATGCTGAGTTTGTAATAGAATAAAGAAATTAGAATTTCATAATAAGTTATTAAATAATTAAAAAAGTATTTTCTCGTAATTATGGTTTCTTTGTTTGTTATAAAACAGTGAATTAAAAACCGTTTTAACTAAAATCTTATTTGCATGATTCAAGTAAACTTCAGTTTTACTTGTTAGCTAGTAATGACCATAAAATTGAATTTTACAATCGGTTAAAGGTGTTATGAGAAGATACTTTTTGTTAAAAAAAACAAAAATGACAAAAAATACTCTTAATTTAAAAAAGGCTATAGTTATAGTCTTATTCATGTTCTGTTTAGGGATGTTTAAGGTTAATGCCACAGATTATTATATAGATGCAACTGGTGGTAATGATTCAAATAATGGAACTTCTACAACCAGTGCATGGAAAACCTTGGTTAATGTAAATACAACAGTATTTCAACCCGGAGATGCTATTTTATTCAAAGCAGGAGAGTCTTGGTACGGTACTATAAAACCACAAGGTTCTGGAGCTGCTAGTAACCCTATTGTTTTGGGTAAATATGGTACTGGTGCAAATCCGGCTATTCATGGCGATGGTACGGTAAATTGTTCGGTAGAGACCACTAAAATACGATATTGTACGCTATATTTAAATAATCAAGAATATTGGGAAATACGCGATTTAGAGCTAACAAATTTTGACAGCACCGAAGAGGGTGGGATGTCATTAGAACAATGGGAAATAAACAACACTAATAACTATGCTAATGTTTTAAAACCTGAGCAATATACAGGTGTCAACTCAAATAAAGTAGCTATTCTAGTAGAAGCAAAGAATATAGGTGCTGTGAATCAATTACACTTTATAAACCTTGAAATTCATGGTGTTAATGGAGATATTTCTGATAAAGATAACGGCGGTATTTTTTTAGAAATATATAAAGGAAATAATACGCCTACTTATTTCGATGATTTGTTATTTGATAACTGTTATATACACGATGTAGACAGAACAGGTTTATCAAATGTTTCGTATTTCGATACCCGTTTATTAGATTCTAATACCAATTGGACTCCAAGTTTAAATTATGTTGTACGTAATTGTACGTTTGAAAAATCTGGAGCTAATGCTTTAATATTTAGAGTGTCAGAAAGTCCTATAGTAGAGTATAATTTATTTACGTCTTGCTCTATAAAAGGATCAGGTAACGCAGCTTTTAATTTTAATACAGATAATGCTGTGTTTAGATTTAATGAAGCACGTTTTACCAAATATAATGTAGGCGATAATGATGCAGGAGGGTTAGATAGTGATTACCGTACAAATAACACCACCTTAGAATATAATTATATACATGACAATGATTTTGGAATATTAATAACTGGTGGTCCAGGAACTGGAACTGGATTTAATGATAACACCATATTTAGATATAATATTTTAGAAAATGATGGTGTTTTAGAAACGGAAGGTTATGGTGCTTGGGCTTTTAAAATTTCAGGAAATGCTACCAATACCCAGGTTTATAATAATGTTATTTATGTTGGCGCATCTAAAAGTTACACCGATATTGTTTATCATAAAAATTGGAGTGGCGGGCAACCAGATAGTTCTTTTTACTATAATAATATATTTTATAATGAGGGATCAGATACTGCGTTTAATATAGCAAGCAGTTCTAATAATCACTTTTCAAATAATTTGTTTTACGGCAATACGATGTCTGGCGAACCGTCTGATATAAATAAAATAAATGCCGATCCAAAATTCGATAATCCGGGTGGCGGAGAAAACGGTTATACCTTAGCTACAGATTCTCCTGCTTTGGCAGGAGGGGTTAGGCAGCCAACAACACCTATGGTAGATTATTATCAAAACACCATTCCGTTAGATGCTTCTGTTGATGTAGGCGTGCACCAAATTACCCAAGAAAATATACCTTCAGCCTTAAATAATATTGTTGTTTTAGAAGATAGTTTTGTAAGAGGTGGTTCTTATGGTGATAATAACTTTGACGGAGAAACTTTAATAGTAAAAGAGAGTGCTACAAATACAGATTTTTCAAGGCAAACTTGGTTAAAATTTAATATCGGGGACTATACCAGTATCACTTCGGCTATATTACACGTTTCAGGAACACAATCTTCAGGAAATGCTTTTGATGTTACTGTTTATAAGGCAGAAGATAATTGGACTGAAGGTGCAATTACTTGGAACAACGCACCAGATAAATCTACAAGTATAGGTGCATTTACTACCAACGGTGATACCGACAATAACTACGAAGATTTTCAAATAGATGTTACAAATTATGTACAAGAACAACTTGCAGGAGATAAGATGGTTTCATTCAATTTGGCTGATGCAGCTTTTACTGGTGATCAGTTTAAAATCCATCATAAAGAGGATACTTCGGGGGTTGCAGCGTATTTAAGAATAGAAGGTTCTACAACTTTAGGTATTGAAGATGTCGTTGCCTCTAAATTTGCTATGTATCCTAACCCAACGCAAGATGCATTTGTAATTCAAACTTCAAATTCAGAAATCAACAATGTGAAAATATTTTCTATTAACGGAAATATGCTTTTTAATAATAATGATGTTAAATCTAAGTCATTAAAAATAGATTTAAGTGCATTTCAATCTGGCGTGTATTTGGTACAGGTTAAAGATGGACAAGGTTCTGTTAGTGTAAGGAAATTAATAAAAATCTAAACTTTAAAATAGTTGGGTGTTATTTAATCAATTCTCTTTTTAAGAGCAGAAACGGCACTTGCAACGCAGTCTTATAAATTTGTAATAGTAAACCTTAATCCAGTCAACAATTTTTTTAATTCCAATAAGTCGCCTAAAAAGTAATTTTTAGGCGACTTTATTTTTCTGTTATATAGGTCTAGAGATGTAATTTTAACCTTTTAAGAGAGTTGGTTTTAATTATTAAAGGGTCTTTTTGTAACAAAAGCTTTCCTTATAAAGATTTCGATTAGTTGAATAACAAATAGGGCTTTTGTAAGTAATTATGTAGGGAAAAGGCCTAGTTGTAGCGGTTTTCGAACATTCTTACCTTTTATTTTTTTATTATAAAACTAGTACTTATGTTGTTTTTTGAAACATATGTGCTAAAATGTCACATGAGTGTAGTTAAATGGGAACAATGGTTTTAGAAAAACATTATTGAATAAGATATTTTTGTTTAAAATATTTTTTCAATTTATATAATTGAATTAACGGTTATGCATTGGAAGTACATCCAAAAAATAACTAATAATAACAACTAAACTAAACCAAGAATTTATGAAGAAAAAACAATTATTTTTTAAACTGATTTTTTTGCTTTTTGTTTTGCTGTCCTTTAGCGGATATGCTCAAAGCATTACTGTTAAAGGAAATGTTACCAGTGATGATGGTATACCTCTTCCGGGTGTTTCTATATTAGTTAAAGAATCTAGTATTGGTACAATGACCGATTTTGATGGTAATTACGCTATTAATGTTCCTAATAAATCATCAAATCTAGTATTTAGCTTTATGGGAATGGAAACACAGGAAGTTGTAATTGGTACCAAATCAATTATTAATGTAATCATGAAAACAGATGAGTTAACTCTTGATGAAGTGGTTGTGGTTGGTTATGGTACACAAAAGAAAAGTGATGTTACCGGTTCTGTAATTTCGGTAAGTACAGAAACTTTAGAGGCTAGACCAAAAGCGAGTTTAGAGCAGATGTTACAAGGTACAGTAGCAGGGTTGAATATTAGTGTTAATGCTTCAAATGCAGAAGGCTCTACCAACGATATGTTAATTCGTGGACAAAATTCGATTTCGGCTTCAAACGGCCCCTTAATTATTTTTGATGGGGTGCCTTTTGCAGGAAATTTATCAGAAATAAACCCTAAGGATGTGGGGTCTCTTGAAGTTTTAAAGGATGCCTCAGCTTCGGCAATTTATGGTTCTAGAGGAGCGAATGGCGTTATATTAATTACCTCTAAAAAAGGTAAAGAAGGCCAAATGAAAGTGAATTACTCTGTATCTACAACATTTAACGAACCTATTAATATTCCTAGCTTAATGGATGGTAAAACGTTTTATGAAACCAAAGTTGAAAGAGGTTTAACCACATCACTTGTTGAAGATGAGGGTTACACCGAGGGCAGAAACACGGATTGGGTAGATTTAGCGACAAGAACAGGGCAAACCATACAACATGATCTGTCCTTTTTAGGAGGAACTGAAAGAACAAAATATTATGTATCCATGTCCTATTTAAATTCTGAAGGGGTTTCAGTAGGTGATGATTTTAAAAGGTATACTTTAAGATTAAATTTAGACCATAAACTTTTACCTTGGATGACCTTTAGTACTAGTACACAATATGGGTATTACGATAGAAGTGGAAATAATGCTAGTTTTTCAAGAGCATTTAGCATGAACCCTTTAGGTGTTCCTTTTAATGAAGATGGAACGCAAACTATTGAGACTTGGGATGATGGTGTTTATGTAGAAAACCCATTATCAGCACTTTTATATGATAATAAAGACATAACAAGACGATTCACTTCTAATAACAGTATTTTAATTGATGTCCCTTTTGTAAAAGGATTATCCTATAAGTTAAATACTGGATATGATTATAGATCTAGATTGGCTCAAACCTACAGGGGTAGAAATACTAGAGCTGGTTTGAGTGTTAATGGCTCTTTAGATATTGCAAACGAATATGATGAAGATTGGCTTATTGAGAATATAATTAGTTATAAAAACACGTTTGGAAAACATTCTATTTTTTTAACAGGACTTTATAGTGCACAAAGTGAGTGGTCTGAAGATCATGATGTTAGTGCAGAAGGCTTTCCTAATGATGTTATGACCTATTATCAAGCTAGTAAAGCAAACCTAATAGAGCCTTCAGATTCATATAATAAACAAACACATTTGTCTCAAATGCTAAGAGCTAATTATACATTTGATTCAAGATATTTATTAACATTAACAGCGCGTCGTGATGGGTATTCGGCCTTTGGGTCAGATACTAAATTTGGTATTTTTCCATCGGCAGCTTTTGGTTGGAATATTGCTAATGAGAAGTTTTTAGAAGATTCTAGCAATATAAATACCTTAAAATTAAGAATGTCTTACGGTAAAAGTGGAAACGAAGCCGTGGGTGCTTATTCTACATTGCCTACACTCTCATCTGTGGATTATGTAAATGAGAATGATGGAACATTATTTGGTTTCTACCCAAGTAGACTAGGAGACCCTTCCCTAGGTTGGGAAACTACAGTTTCGCTTAATGCAGGTCTTGATTTTGGGTTGTTTAAAAACAGAGTTCGAGGTTTAGTAGATGTATACTCATCAAAAACCACAGACCTTCTTTTAAGCAAATCTATTTCAAATGTTAATGGTACAGGATCTATTACCCAAAACATTGGTGAAACTTCTAACAAAGGAATTGAATTTCAAATAAGCACAGTTAATGTTAGAAATGATAATTTTGTATGGTCTACCAATTTTAACATTGCCCACTACGATACTAAAATTGTTAATGTTGGATTAACAGATGACCAAGGTAATTATATTGACGACATTGATAGTGAATGGTTTATTGGAGAGCCTATTGATGTTAATTTTGATTATGTGTTTGATGGCATATATCAAGAAGATACAGATGATACGCCACAAGGTGATGTGGATGCAGGGGATATTCGTTATTTAGATTCTGATGGAGATGGAACTATTACCCCGTCTGATAAACAAGTGATTGGGCGCCAAATTCCAGATTTTACAGCTGGATTAACTAATACTTTTGAGTATAAAAATTGGACTTTTAGTTTCTTTTTAAATATGGTTTCTGGTATTACTCAAGCTAACACATTACTGTACACCCAGGATCTTGATCTTAGAGAAAATAGGTATGATGTGGAATTTTGGACACCAGAGAACCAAAGTAATTCTTATCCAAGAAATGACAGAACAGCTAGTGTAAATCCTCGTAGTATGCAATTTTATCGTAGTACAGATTTTATTAGACTGCAAGATATTACACTTAATTATAAATTTAAGTCTGAGACATTAGAAAGGTTGAAAATTGATAATCTAGAAATATTTGCAAACATAAAGAACCTATATACAGCAACAGATTGGATTGGGCTAGATCCAGAATTTTCTAACACGTCATCTCAACAAACTGCAGTACCTCAAACTACTTCATTTTTAATGGGATTAAAAATTAGCTTATAATTAAAATAAATAAAATAATAACATGAGAAAAATACTAATATTAATAACAATTATTGGTTCCGTTTTTATGAGTTCTTGCAATGAGGAGACTTTTCTACTTGAAGAACCTAAAGATGATATTTTTGCCGAAAATCTTTTTCTTAATTATGATGGTTTTGAAAATGGATTAAATGCGCTTTACGCCTTGGTAAGAGAGGATAGATTATCTCAAAGCAATACAACCCGCGCTTCCTTGTGGCAAATGGGTACAGATAACGCTTTTGTAAATAATGGAGCGGGGCAAACCGATCCTTTTAATGACTATAGCGATTTAAATTCTGAGAATAGTTTGGTGGGAAGCAATTTTAATTTACTGT
This sequence comes from Algibacter sp., assembly GCF_039977455.1. Lineage (GTDB taxonomy): Bacteria > Bacteroidota > Bacteroidia > Flavobacteriales > Flavobacteriaceae > Algibacter_B. Next base: position 38,188 of record NZ_JBDWDG010000010.1, read on the forward strand.
ATAGAATTATCAATACAAGTAACTTAATTATCAACCGTGCAGAAAACACAACTGTTGATTGGATGGGGAGTAATGATGCTGCCAATTTAGTAAAGCAAAATAAAGTTATTGGGCAAGCAAGATTAATTCGTGCTTGGGCATATCGTCACCTTCGTTATGGTTGGGGTGCAGTTCCATTAAGTCTTGAAGAAATTGACGGTACCACTTATCGTAATGATTGGGAACGAAACTCTATAGAAGAGATCAACGCACAAATGGAAATTGATTTAACTTTTGCTAGAGATCATTTAGATATGAAAGAACAAACAGGTAAGGTTAACAGCGCAGTAGCAAGTACTATGTTAGCAGAACTTTACCTTGATATGGGTGAGGATTTAAAAGCAGAAACAGAAGCGCTTAGAGTTATAAATAGTCCGGAGTACGAACTTATGACATCACGATTTGGGGTTAATGCTACGCAACCTGGTAATGTGTTTTCTGATATTTTCGATAATATTAGACCAGAAGATGGAAATAATGAAGTGTTATGGGTGTTAAATAATGCTTACGCCGATATAGTTGGAAATGAATACATGTACATGAAAAATGCATGGACAAGTTATTATTCTAAAGATATTGTATTAAAAAAGCTAGATCTTGATACGCAATATACCTACAATGGCGGGAAAGGAGCTGGTCGTATTTCTGTGTCAGATTCTGCTTTTAGTTGGTATGAGTCTTTTGATGATAGATTTTCAGAACATTGTGTAAAGAAGTATTACGTATACCCTACAGACGATACTGCTACAGCTTTTGATGTGGTTCAATATACTAACATGGACTATGATGATCCAGACGATTTAGAAGAGCATTTTTTATGGCCATGGGTAAGAAAATGGGAGTATAATGATCCATTCTTTTTTGAGAATGCTTCAAATGCAGGATCCTATGATGATCAAATGTTTGTGCGATTGGCTGAAACCTATCTGCTTGCTGCAGAAGCACTAATGAAGAATAATAAGCACGAATTAGCAGCACAATATTTAAACGAATTAAGAAGAAGATCTAATGCTTCAGAAATAGATGCCTCTGATGTTACATTAGAGTTTATCCTTAAAGAACGTTCTAGAGAATTGGTAACCGAAGAATATAGAAAACACACACTAGTAAGAACGGGTAAATTTCTAGAGTGGACCATTAAATACAACCCCCGTTTAGATGCATCAAAAGTTTTTGATTATAATGAATACCTTCCTATACCGCAAGGAATTATAGATGCTAATACAGGTGCTGTTATGGAGCAAAATAGAGGTTACGATAATAACTAATTTAAAAAAAAACAGCCTTGTTTGTAATATAATGAGGCCGTTTTTCACTTTATTGAAAAATAAATCAATAAGTTAAATAAAATAAAGTATGAAAAAATTATGTTCTCGTAAGCTCATGTTGGCCATTGGGGTTTGTTTATTGGTGTCCAATGGATATGCTCAAAAAAATACAACGCTTCAAAAGAAACCCAATATCATTCTTATTATGGCAGATGATTTAGGTTATGGTGATGTAGGGTTTACTGGCAACACAAAAATTATAACGCCTCATTTGGATAATATGGCTAAAGAAGGTGTTACACTAACAAATTTTTATGCAGCAGCTCCCTTATGTTCACCAACACGCGCTAGTGTGTTAACCGGAAGAAGTCCTTTTCGTCAAGGTGTTTTTGCGGCACATACAGGAGGAATGAGACCTGCAGAAAAAACCATTCCGGAGTACCTAAAAAAAGAAGGCTATAAAACCGGATTTTTTGGTAAATGGCATTTAGGTTGGGTTGAGCCAGATAAAGTGGAGTCTAGAGGTATGTATTCACCACCATGGCATCATGGCTACGACGAAACTTTTGCAACAAAAAGTGCTGTTCCAACTTGGAATCCTACAAAAACACCTAAAGGTTGGACCAGTTGGGGTGCTATGGACGATGGGTCTTGGGGAGGTTCCATATACGTGCAAAATGGTGTTCCTGTTAACGATAATTTAGAGGGAGACGATAGCCGTATTATTATGGATAGAGCCATTCCTTTTATTGAAAAATCAATTTCAGAAGATAAACCATTTTTAGCTACAATTTGGTTTCATACCCCGCATGAACCAGTGGTTGCCGGTCCAGAATATTTAGCTAAATATCCTAACCTTCCTGAAGGGCAAAAACATTTATATGGCTGTATTACTGCTATGGACGACCAAATTGGACGTTTGCGAAACTTTTTAAAAGAAAAAAATGTAGCTGAAAACACTATCATTCTATTTACAAGTGATAATGGACCTTCCGGTCCAATTACTAGAAAAGGAATTGCCTCAGCAGGTCCGTTTAGGGGCCATAAACACCTAATGTATGAAGGTGGTTTACGTGTCCCATCGTTAGCGCTTTGGCCAAAACACACAAAATCAGGTTTGGTTTCAAACTTTCAGTCCTCAACGGTCGATTATTTGCCAACTATTTTAGATATACTACATATTAAAGCTAGCAAGAAAATTCCTTTAGATGGCGTTAGTTTAAAACCTGTACTATTAAATGGCTCTTCCGAAGAAAGAACCGCTCCTATCGCTTCAGGTTATCAGCGTTTGTATAATGGAACAGAACTTTATGCATTGGTTAGCGGACAATATAAAATTTGCATTCCGAGTAAAGGAGATAGCATGATGCTTTTCGATTTAAAAAGCGACCCTGGAGAAAAACACGATTTAGCTTCAGAAAAACCAGAAGTATTAAAAACCATGATGGCTGAATTAGAAAAGATTAAAGCATCTTGGAAAGATAGTCGAGAAGGAAAAGATTATCAGTGGTAAAATTGAATAAAAATTAAAGTCATGAAAAGGATATCCGTTATATTTTTAGCAAGTTTATTCGTTGGTTGCGTAATTACAAAACCAAAAGAAAAGCCTGCTACAAATGCTGATAAAGAGTTTGTAATTGTTGATGCTAAAGTAAAAGTATATCATAAGGATGGAACACGAAGTTATAAGGATTATCAACCTTTTAAAACAAGAACGGTAGAGCTACTTCCGGGATTTAATCCTTCAAGCAAGGTCGTTAAATTAAGTAAATATGGTGGGGTTTTAGAACATCCAACAAACGATGCTACTGGATTTTTTCATGTAAAAAAAATAGGAGATCGTTGGTGGGGTATTGATCCCTTAGGCTACCGCTATTTTAATATTGCATTAAATAGTATTAATACTGGTAAATCAAAACGCACTAAAGCAGCATTTTCTAAAAAGTTTCAAACTAAAGAAAATTGGATAAATGAAACCCTAAGTATGTTGCAAGATAATGGTTTTAATAGCGCCGGTTCTTGGAGCGATGTTAATGCCATTGTAGAAGCAAATAAAACCTTAGAAAAACCATTTGCGTATACAATAAATTGGAATTTTATGAGTAGCTACGGACGTAAACGTGGTGGCACACACCAACAACCCGGACATATTGGCTACCCAAAAGATGCCATTTTTGTATTCGACCCAGAGTTTGAAACTTTTTGTGATGAGCATGCCAAAAAACTACTGAAATATAAAGACGATCCTAATTTGTTTGGACATTTTTCAGATAACGAAATGCCATTCAAATTCAATGCCATCGATAATTATTTATCCTTGCCAAAAGACGATTATGGCTATAAAGCTGCCATACAATGGTTAAAAGAAAAAGGTATTAATAAAGATGAAATCACCAACCTACATAGAGAGCTATTTATGGCTTTTGTTGCCAACAAATACTTTTCAATAGTTTCTAAAGCCATTAAAAAATACGATCCCAATCACATGTATATAGGCTCTCGTTTTTATGCTAGCGAAAAAAATCATGAAGCATTCATGAAGGCAGCAGGAAAACATTTAGATGTTATATCAAATAATTATTATAACCATTGGACGCCAGACGCCGAACAAATAAGTAATTGGACTAAATGGTCTGGTAAGCCTTTTATAGTAACCGAATATTATGTAAAAGGTGAAGATTCTGGTATGGGAAACACTAGTGGAGCAGGCTGGATTGTACGCACTCAAGAAGATCGAGGACTTTTTTATCAAAATTACAATTTAGCATTATTAGAGTCTAAAAATTGCGTAGGATGGCACTATTTTAAGTATCAAGATAACGATCCAACTGCAAAAGGCGTAGATCCTTCCAATGTCGATGCAAACAAAGGTATTGTAAGTAACGAGTATGAAATTTGGAACCCTATGATGACTAAAATGAAAGGAATTAACACGAGGGTATATAATCTTATAGAGTATTTTGATAGCCATGAAAATTAAAAAATCATATTTAAAAGTAATATCCTTTAGTTGTTTTATAGTGTTATTTACTGCTGCATCATGTGTATCGGCAAAGGGCTTTATAGAATGGGGAGATTATACGTTTACTCGGTTTGAAAATAATCCAATTATTACCCCAGAAATGGAAGGTTTAGAGGGTAAGCTCGGTGGCAATATAAATGGTCCTTCCGTAATAAAAGTTCCCGATTGGATTGAAAATCCGTTAGGTAAATATTACATGTTCTTTGCACATCATCATGGTAAATACATTAGGTTAGCCTATGCCAATTCGCCTACAGGTCCATGGACAATTTACAAACCTGGTGTGCTTCATATAGATAAAACCGCAGCAGTTGGTCATATTGCATCACCAGATATTATTATAGATGAAGAAACAAAAACTATTAGAATGTATTTTCATGGATATAATCACGACAAATCCGGACAAAAAACCTTTTTTAGCACCTCTAAAAACGGATTGGATTTTATAGCTTCAGAAACCATTTTAGGTCCCTCTTATTTTCGGGTTTTTAAATACAAAACAGATTACTATGCTTTAGTTAAAGGTGCTTTTTATCGTTCTGAAGATGGTATGCAACCGTTTAAGAAAGGCGCGTTAATATTACCTAAAGCAAGGCACACAGCGGTAAGCTTAAATGGAGATAAACTTGTTGTATTTTATTCTCAAAAGGGAGATGCTCCAGAACGGATATTAAATTGTGAAGTAAATCTTGCTAAGGGTTCATGGGAAAGTTGGAAGGCAGGTACCCCCAATGAAATATTAAGACCTGAAAAGGATTATGAAGGTGTTAATCTACCTATTCTAGAGTCAGTAAAAGGGATTTCACGAAACCCAGTTCATGAACTTAGAGATCCTGCCATTTTAATTGATAATAACGAGGTGTTTCTCTATTATTCTATTTCCGGTGAATTTGGGATTGCAGTTGCAAAACTGAAAAAATAACCTAATAAATAACAGTCATAATAAACTTTATAATGAAACAAGTTTTCGTAGTATTTATAACTATTTTATGCTTAACAAGTTGTTCGTCAACTAAAAATAAAGAGGCTTTAACAGAAACACCTCCAAATGTGCTTTTTATTTCGGTGGATGATTTAAACGATTGGGAAGGTGCATTACTAGGTCATCCACAGGCTATTACACCTAATATGGATAGGTTATTTAATGAAGGTGTTTTGTTTACAAATGCCCATGCATCGCAACCTGTTTGTACGGCTTCTAGAAACTCAATTCTTAGCGGTATTCACCCAACGTCGTCTGGGTGGTATAGTTCTACGGCTAATATGAAAAAGAATTATGAATCCGTAATGGCGAATCATAAAATGCTACCAGAACATTTTAAAAACAATGGCTACAATACCTACGCTACAGGGAAAGTTTTCCACAGTGGTGAATCGGATTATAAAGATAAAACAGATGATTTTTGGACTGAATATTCGCCTCAATTTTGGAGAAATATGGAGCCGCATATAAAAGAAAATGGCTTTGGATATCGTGGTACTATGTTTTATCCTTTTCCAAAAAATGGTGGTCAGCTAGTGGAGTTGTACGGTGAAGAAAATATAATTAAAAATTATAAGGATACTAATAGGTTTTATTCATTATGCGGTGGACCTTTAGAAGAAGAAGACATTCCAGAAAAAGGCATGTATGATGAGCAAATTGCAAATTGGGCTATCGATAAGCTTAACCAAAAGCAAGATAAACCATTTTTTATGGCTGTTGGTTTTATTCGTCCGCATGTACCATATACGGCACCTAAAAAATATTTCGATTTATACCCTATCGAAGATATTGTTGTTCCCGAAATTCCTGATAATGAATTTGAAGATATTCCCATTATGGGAAAAGCCATTGCTTATGGTTACACGCCAAGAGGAGGATGGGGAGATGTTACTCAAAAAAAAGAAATTTTGCCAGAGTTAGTGCAATCGTATTTGGCGTGTGTCACCTTTGTAGATGAGCAAATTGGAAAGGTAATTAATGCTTTAGAGAAAAGCCCGAATGGAAAAAATACCATTATTGTTTTATGGTCCGATCATGGTCAGCATCTAGGTGAGAAAAGACATTTTAGAAAACAAGCCCTTTGGGAAGAAGCCACAAAAGTACCTTTGTTTTTTAAAGTGCCAAATAACACAAGTAATGGACAAAAAAGTAGTCAGGTGGTTAGCCTTTTAGATGTTTACCCTACATTAACAGAACTTTGTAATCTTCCTGAATTACCAAAATTAGAAGGCGAAAGTATGGTACCTTTAATTAATGCGCCAGAAACAAAAACAGAGCGGTCTATATTAACAACATGGTATTACAAAAACCATGCGATTAGAAGTAACGATTGGAGATACATTAGGTATCGTAATGGCGGTGAAGAATTATACAATCATAAAACCGATCCAGGGGAACATATTAATTTAGCTGGAAATCCTGAATATGCTGAGGTTATTGAAGCGCATAAAAAATGGCTTCCAAAACACGATGCTATTCCTGCGGGTTCAACCGAATGGGAAGGCGATAAATTAGATGGTATTGTAAAAGAATGGGAAGCTAATAAGGCTATTCCTAAATGGCTACAATAACTAAATGAACATAATTTTTTTAATAATAAAGAATAATACCCTATGAAACGAATCCTTCTCCTTTTTATAAGTTTAGTTTTTTTTGCAAGCTGTTCTTCATCTAAAAAAGTGAAAACAGAAAAGAAACCAAATGTACTTTTTATTGCAGTCGATGACCTAAATGACTGGGCAGGTTATATGGGCAATAACCAAACCATTACCCCAAATATGGATGCTTTAGCTTCTCAAGGCACATTTTTTAATTCAGCCCATTGTCAATATGCGGTTTGTGGACCTTCTCGAGCTAGCGTTATGTCAGGAATGTATTATCATAGTTTGGGCTTTGGAATGGGAGGCAGTATACAAAGGGAGGATGAAGAAGTTGTTGAGGCTGTTAAAGAGAAAGGTTCCTCATTAATTTATCAATATTTTTCGAATTATGGTTATAAGACGATGGCGGCTGGTAAGCTCCTTCATCATCACGTTCCCGAAGAAACGGTTGATGTATCCCATGGTCGCGGTTCATGGGACTTTAATTTAGATGAAAATGGAAAAAAGAAAAGACTAAACTGGTTCGGCTCAAAAGGACTTTTAGATTGGGGACCAATACACAAACCTGAAAATAAAATGAGTGATTATAAAGCAGCTGAGTGGGCTGTAGATCAACTCTCACAGGAACACGATAAACCGTTCTTCTTGATGACTGGTTTTATGCGTCCGCATACACCTTTGTATATTCAACAAAAGTATTTGGATATGTATCCGCTTGATAGCATCGAACTTCCGCCTTATAAAGCAGATGATTATGATGATATTCCTGAAGCGGCTAGAGCGGTTTGGAATTCTTATCCCGACGTACCTTGGGCGATTAAAAACAAACAGTGGCGTAAGATGCTTCAGGCTTATATGGCTTGTATAACCTTTACAGATACTCAGGTTGGAAAAATATTAGATGCCCTTGAAAAGAGTCCGTATAGAGATAATACCATTGTTGTTTTATGGTCGGATCATGGATTTCATATGGGAGAAAAAAGTAGGTTTCAAAAACACACCGCTTGGGATCGTTCAACTAAAGTGCCATTAATCATCAAGGATCCGAGATCGAGTTCAAAAAACGGTATTGCGAAACCAGTAGAATCAAACGTTCAACTTATTGACCTTTACCCAACATTATTAGAGTTATGCGGACTTCCTGAAAATAAATTAGTTGAAGGGCATAGCCTAGTGCCTTTATTAAAAAATCCAAGTCTAGAATGGGAGCACCCAGCTTATACGTTTAGAAGAGGAAAATATGCCACTGTGAAATATGGCTCTTACCGATTTACAGAATATTTTGATGGGTCTCAGGAGCTTTATAACCAGGAAAACGATCCAAATGAATGGAATAACCTAGTGCATTCAAATAAGGATAATTATAAAGCTATCATCGAAGATATGAAAGGATTGTTGCAAGAACCACATGCGGTATTGGGTTACGAGCAGTCCAAATAGCGTTTATGCTCTGGTTTTTAAAAAGCGAGAAAAAACGATTTAATATTATGTAGATATATGTGATATTGGAGTAATAGAGAATTTAAACGAATAGATAGCCGATAAATTAAATAGTAATAACCACATGAAAATAACTAATGGTCATACCAAATTAGTGTTAATCGTGTTTTTATGTACAGCGTTTATACCTCAACAAGGGTATTGCGGTAACATTATTGATACTAACGATTACGCGTACTGGAGAAAGCTTGCTTCAACTTCTAAATTGTTTGGAGCCATGAAAGCTAACGCTATTTATACAGCCAATTTAGGTGATGGTGAAACTCGAGATGTAATGGGGGCTAACGCGCTGGCGTATATTCTAGACCCAGCAAATAAAGATAAATATATTAGTGCTATTACAAGTAAATTCGAAACTAGAATTAAAACTATTGTTATTGGTAGCGGTGCAGCTACGTCTTCTGTACGCTCTCATGAATTGTTTTATGCGCTTTTGGCACTTGATGTTATCCGATATGATTTGGACGCTGAGGTTCTTTCTAAGTATGAAAATTGGCTTGAAAATAAAATAATGGCCTTGGTAATTGGTAAATGGGATCCTCATGGATGGGCCATGAGAATGATGTATTATAAATATATTGGAGATGATGCTAAATTTCAAAATGCAAAAAAGGAATTTGATATAGGATTATCAGAACACTATATGCCTAATGATGGTGTGTCGCCTGCAGGTAATGGCTACTGTGTACAACGATGGAATTCCATTGAACGTGCAGCTAAAAATACTATGTTAGATATCATGGAATATATGGGTTACAATGAGTACTACAGTAATCCTGGGATTGTTGGGTTAAAAGAATTTATATATGGGTATGCCACAGCGCCTTTCGGAAGGATTTTGCTTTATGGCGATTCGCGAAATACCGAAGTTCAAAAGCCATGGGATATAGAGGAAGGTAATATCATTTTGTCTCCACATATAGTTTCGGGGGCTCGGTTTTCTCCAGAAGCCTATAAATATGCTATGTGGGTATTACGTGAAGGTGCTGGCGTTTCAGAAGGTGTTTTAAAAGGGCATTTGTCCAATTACCTTATTATGGCAGGAACAGCTGCAATTAATAATCCATTAAATTTCAAAACGGACGATGCAGAATTAGCACCAAGTCGTTTATTTGAAAATTATGGCGCTTTAAAAAGCAAAGACCAATCTGTCAATGGTCTTTATTTGAGTATGCTAAATCTTAAAGGTAACATTGAATATCATACGCATTATGAGACTAACGCATTGGCATTGGCGGGATATGGTGAGATTTTAATGCGTAATGCTGGATACGATGGGCCTAATACCAACGCAACAATAAACGGGGTAACAGCTACTTTCGATTTTATGCATTCAAATTCAGAGGCGGCCAATACGTTAATGATAGGCGGGAAAAGGCATACCTCAAAAGTGGGAGATGGCATAATTGAAGGATTAGTAGGGCAGGATATAGAATATTTTAGAGGCTCTAGTGCTAAGGCTATAGCAGGAACTCATTTTAGAGATGTGGTTTTTATGCAACCTTCTAACAATGTTAACGGTTATTATGTTGTTATGGATCATGTTAGAACCGATAAACTAGAAGATAATGTAAATGTAGTGTGGCATCCTAATTCTGCAATTTTAAATACGGTAAAGAATGCCACCGAGTATTTTTCTGAAATTAAAATAGAAAAAGGAAATGCAGGACCTCGTTTGTATTCTGATAACAAGGCTACATTAACTACCTTTTTAGGTACAGAACCAGCATCGGTAGAACTAAAAAAGACAGCTAATCAAGATCGTTCAGGGTACGCCTTTGCTTCAGATTATATGTTTGTTAATTACAATACATACAATAAACAAGCCGATATTTTAACCGTTCTTTTTCCTGGTGATAAAACTCATAAAGCTGGAGATTTAAATAGAATTACAACTGGCAGTTATTCAGGGAGTGAAATTACCCAAGGTCAGGTTATAGATATCGCACTTACCTCAAATGGCCATGTAATAGGCAAACGTGGTTTAGAATCTTTTCAAGGAGAAAATATAGTTTACAGAAAACTAGGAGGGAAGTTGATTTCTTATTTTGTTAAGGGATCATCATTTAAATCAGGGCAGCAAACGCTAATAGGGTTTAAATCTGATGCTCCAGTAGCACTATCTATGAATACTAGGGTTGGCAGAAAAGAAGCAACCGGAAAGATGGTTTCTTCCGGAGCTCAAGTAACCTTTTATGCTACAGGTGTTTCATCGGTAAAAATAGATGGTATAAAAATTCCTGTAGAAGAATCTAAACCCAATAGTGTTACGGTTAACATTCCAAAAGGCACTTTTAAGGTTGAATTATTATAATGGCTTTTTGAAAAAAAAGGATATAAAATTAATTGAAAATATAATTATTAAATGAATAAATTTAGAATACTTTTATTGGTATGCGTTGGTTTTTTGTACCAATGTAAATCAACAACTAGTTTAGAAAAAAGCAATACCCGTACCATGGATCTTTACCTATGTATTGGGCAATCTAATATGGCGGGGCGAGCTCCAATCGAATTGCAAGATCAGGATAGCATTCCAAACGTATTTCTATTTACTGGAACTGAAAATAAACCATGGGAAAAAGCAGCAAATCCTTTAAATAAATATTCTACGATTAGAAAGGATATAAAAATGCAAAAAATAGGTCCTAGCTATGGTTTTGCAAAAGAAATGGCTCAAGCCATGCCAAACCAAAAAATAGGATTGATTGTTAATGCCAAAGGTGGAACGTCTATTGAAGAATGGGAACCTGGAAAAACCTTTTATAATGAAGCCATAAGTCAGGCGAAAAAAGCCATGAAGGATGGAGTTTTAAAAGGTGTTATTTGGCATCAAGGTGAAGCAAATTCGAGAAAATATAAACAATATATGCCAAAAATAACAGTATTGATTGAGGCATTAAGAAAAGATTTGGACGCGCCTAATTTACCGTTTGTTGCTGGACAATTATCACCAGATAAACCACTGCGAAATAATTTTAATAGTATGATTCTGGAGTTGCCAAACACCATTGAAAATACAGCCGTCGTTACTACCGAAAACACATCAACCATAGATAAAACTCATTTTGATAGTGCAAGTCAGCGCCTTTTAGGTAAACGATATGCCACCGAAATGTTAAAACTAATTTCAGAAAATTAATAAAATCAAAACGCTTAAAATTGTAATGAGAGATAGAATTGTTTACATTTTTGTTTTTATGACTGCCTTGTTACAAGGGCAAACCACTTATTTTGTGGATGATGTAATTGGGCAAGACACAAACAGTGGAGTTAGTAAAGAAGCCCCATTTAAAAGTATAGAAAAAATTAATCAAATACTTTTAAAACCTGGTGATTCTATTCTTTTTAGAAGAGGAAGTGTTTGGAAAGGTAACTTTATGCCAAAGGGAAGTGGAGCTAAAAATAAACGCATAGTTTTTGGAGCTTATGGCGCAGGACCAATGCCTGTTTTAGATGCTGCTGGTCGAATTGCTAAGGGAGAAGTTGTATCCTATACCATTCGATTCTTTAATCAAGAATATTTAGAATTACGCGATTTAAAAATTAAAAATTACGCCGTTTCAGAAACGCCAAGGGAGTATCCGTTAAAAAATAATGTGACCTATGTGTATGCGCCTAAAATGGGAATTTATATAGAAGGAAAGGATTGCGGGACACTTCACGATATTCAATTAATTAATTTAGAAATTTGCCATGTAAATGGTGATATGAGCACCAAGAATAACGGTGGCGTTTTTGTTGAAATTACTAGAGATAAAAGCGTTGCAAAACAAAGAAAATCTAATTTCGATGGTTTGTATGTTGAAGGTTGCTACATACATAATGTAGATAGAACTGGTTGGTCTAACAGATCTATTTGGGACCGAAGGTCCTTTAATAGCAGTTGGGGAGAAACGCTAGAAAATGGTAAAATTCACAATTGGTATCCAAATACAAGCGTTATTTTTAGAAACAATAAATTCGAAAAAGCGGGTGCTAATGCTTTAATTGTTAGGGTGGCAAAATCGCCATTAGTAGAGCACTGTGTTTTTACTTATAACGGTATTAAAGGCAGTGGTAATGCCTCGTTTCCTTTTAATTGCGATGATGCCTTATTTCAATATAACGAAGCATCCTATACCTATTATAATACAGAAGCTGATAGTTGGGACCATAAAACAGATGTAGATGCAGGTGGTTTTGATAGTGATTGGAATTGTAAAAACACCATCATTCAGTACAATTATAGCCACCATAACGGTCATGGAGGTATCCTAATTTGTAACGATGGTGCCAGTAAAACTAGTTTTAATGATGGCACAATCATTAGGTATAATATTTTTGAAGACAATGCCCACCATATTGTAAGGAATTCTGGTACTACCACAAACACCAAAATTTATAACAATGTCTTTTTTGCTGGTAAAGCTCATGATGCAGTACAGCTAATATATCATAAAAGCTGGAACGGATATCCGGATAAAACGGAATATAAAAACAATATATTCTATTCCTTAGGTGAAGGGAATATGTTTGAATTCACCAAAAGTACCAATACTATATTTCAAGCCAACACCTTTTTTGGAAATATAAAAAATGAACCTGAAGATTCAGCTAAAAGTAAAATGAATCCGCAGTTTAAAAGTGCTATGGCTACAGGAACTAATTGGAAGTCTTATTTACGATTTTTATTAAAAGATGAATCTCCCGAAATTGACAGTGGGATCAAAATAAAAGGACATCCCATGAACGATTTTTTAGGAAACCCTATAAAAGGAAATCCTGATAGAGGAGCTTTTGAAAACCAATAACTAAAAATATTACTATTAAAAATGACGAATAGATTATATGTTTTTTTAATTGCGATTGCCACTATTTTTAGTGCAAATGCGCAAGCACGCCAAACATTTACAATTAACAATAACTGGGAGTTTTATAAAGGCGATTTAGATCTTTCCAATAGCTCAATATCTTTAAATAAAAATGATGCAAATTGGAAAACTATAAACATCCCGCATACTTGGAATAATATAGATGTTACAGACGATACACCGGGTTATTATAGAGGTGTTGGTTGGTATAAAAAAAGTGTTTTTATAGAAGCAGAGGAAAATAAAAATAATAAAACCTTTATCTATTTTGAAGGAGTAAATCAAGTTACCAATGTGTATGTAAACAATAAATGGGTTGGCCAACATAAAGGAGGCTATACTAGATTTCATTTTGATATTACATCGTTTTTAAAATACAATCAACAAAATACAATAGCTGTAAAAGTAGATAATAGTCACAATGTAGATATCCCACCTTTATCGGCAGATTTTACATTTTTTGGCGGTATTTATCGCGATGTATTTCTTGTAAAACTAAATGATGTTCATTTTTCAATGGACGATTATAGTTCATCAGGAATATACGTGACAACCCCCGAGGTTTCTAAAAAGCAAGCAAAAGTAAAGGTTAAAAGCTTATTAAAAAATGAGGCTAATGTAAGTAAAACAGTTAGCCTTGTTAATAGAATTATAGATAAGCAAGGCAAAACTATTTTAACCAATACTAAAAACGTTAAATTCACTAAAACCGAAAAAGATAAAACCATTTTAGAAGAATTTTCTATTGAAGCACCAGAGTTGTGGTCGCCAGATAATCCTTACTTGTATCAAGTTATTACCCAAATTAAAGATGCTAAAACAGGACTGCTTTTGGATGAGTCTGTTCAGCCATTAGGGCTAAGGTGGTTTAAATTTGATGCCGAAAAAGGATTTTTTCTTAATGGAGAATATATAAAATTAATAGGTACCAATCGACATCAAGATTATTTGAAAAAAGGGAATGCCCTAACCGATGAGATGCATGTGCGCGATATCCGTTTGCTTAAGGAAATGGGTGGTAATTTTTTACGAATTGCACATTATCCACAAGACCCAACCGTATTAGAAATGTGTGATCGTTTAGGGATTTTAGCTTCGGTAGAAATTCCTATTGTAAATGCCATTACCGAATCGGAAGCATTTACAGAAAATTGCCTTTTCATGGCCGAAGAAATGGTGAAACAAAATTTTAATCACCCATCATTAATTATTTGGGCTTATATGAATGAGGTGCTTTTAAGGTTGCCTTTTAATCAAAAAACAGAGAAAGCACGTTATGAGGTATATGCTAAAAATGTGACAAAATTAGGCGCTAAAATTGAAGCGAAAATAAGAGATTTAGATTCAAGTCGATATACTATGATTCCAAATCATGGGGCCATAAGTCGTTATAAAGATGCTGGTTTAACAGCTGTACCTATGATACTTGGCTGGAATTTATACCAGGGGTGGTATTCTGGAAAACTATCTAGTTTTGATAAAACACTAGATGAGCTTCATAGTCTTTTTCCAAATCAATCGCTTATTATCACCGAGTATGGTGCCGATGTGCATCCTCGATTACATTCATTTGAATCTGAAAGATTTGATTATACCGTTGAATATGGAAATAAATACCATGAACATTATCTAAAAGCCATAAATAGCCGCCCATTTATTGTGGGAGCAAATATTTGGAATTTAAATGATTTTTATTCAGAATCTAGAGGGTACGCATTGCCAAGAACCAACCTAAAAGGTATTACCACTTTAAATAGAGAAAAGAAAGATACATGGTGGTTATATAAAACGACACTTTCTAGCAAGCCTATTATTAAATTTGGGCAAAATCAATGGGGAATTAGAGGAGGTGTTGCAGAAGATGGAAAAGATTTTTGCATACAACCTGTAACCGTTTACTCCAATGGAAGTTCGGTAGAATTATGGCATAATGATGTCGTTTATAGTGCTAAAGTTGAAGATTATATCGCTAGGTTTTCTGTGCCTTTTATTAATGGGGAAAATAAGTTAGTAGCCAAAACAAATATCAATTCTAAGGATTATATTGATGTGTTAGACGTAGATTTTAGATTGGCGCCTAATAAGTTTTCAGAATTTAAAGATGAATTTTATCAATTAAATGTCCTCCTTGGTTCCAAACGAATTTATGAAGATAAAGTTAAAAGTCAGGTTTGGATTCCAGAACAAGAATATACTTCAGGGAGTTGGGGATATGAAGGAGGAGAACCTTTTAGACCTAAAACAAGGTTTGGAAGCCTTCCAAGTTCAGAATTAGATATTATAGATTCTGAAGATGATCCTATATATCAAACACAACGAGTAGGAATTCAAAAATTTAAACTTGATGTACCCGATGGGAAATATGTGGTGTCTTTGGTTTGGGCAGAATTAGAATCGGATAAAGAGCATGAAAAATTAGTTTATAATTTAGGGAACGATAAAATTTCAGAAACTGTTTCAGAGCGTGTTTTTAAAGTAAGTGTTAATGGCCATTATGTGGAGAAAAACTTAAATTTAACCAATGAGTTTGGAGCGGAAAAAGCTGTTGTAAGAAAGTATGAAATTCTAGTTTTAAATGGAGAAGGTATATCTATAGGTTTTGAAGCCGTTAAAGGAAAACCCGTATTAAATGCTTTTCAAATTAGAAAATTATAGATTTTTGGAATTGCTTTTTTAATACATTTTTGAGTGTTTTTATTAGTATTTATAAAATTTTATAGAAACTATTCTGTTAAAATTGATTTTGGTTTAATTTAAAGTTTTATTATCATGAATAGCTAGTGTTAGCTAAAAAGACTTCTTAAATTTGAATCATAATTTTATTTATGGTTAAAAATTTAATTAGGTACTTTAAGAGCATACATTTTACTAAGGCCATTTTAGTTGCTTTGGCCATGGTAACACCTGTTTTAATATCTTTTTACTTCCTTAATAGTTTTGAAATTGGATTTAGTATAGCCTTGGGGGCTATATTGTGTGCGCCATGTGATGTACCAGGAAGTTTAAAACATAAGTTTTATGGCATATTAACATCCATAGCTTTAGTGTTTGCTATAACCTTACTTATCGGTTATTTTAGTAGCTATCTAATAGTCGTTATACCCTTGTTAATCGTTTTGGTTTTTGCGGTTTCTTATATTTCGGTTTTTGGTTTTCGGGCATCGTTAATATCATTAGCAGGCTTGTTATCTTTTGTTCTTGCATTTGCTTATGAAAGTCATGAGGTTACGGTTTTAGGACATGCTGTGTATCTGGCTTTAGGAGGGGTTTGGTATCTGTTTTTAACGATTTTAACTCAATTGTCCTTACCGCAAGTTCAAACCGATTACTTATTTGTTGAACTACTAGATAAAACTTCAGAATTTATAAAAATTAGAGGAAAACTACTAGTAGAAACGACTAATAGAAGCACACTTTTAGAAGCGAATTTTAAACTTCAAATAGAAATAAATGAACTTCAAGAAACTTTAAGAGAGGTTATTTTAGAAAAAAGATTAAACTCTGGTTTTAGTAATAGAACAAGACGACAACAATTGTTTTTTTCTAGAGTCATGGAAATATATGAATTGGCTATTTCCAACACTATTGATTATGATAAGTTTGATGCCTTATTTAAAGATCATCCCGAAAAAATAGATGAGTTTAAAGTTTTAATTTTTGAAATTTCCGATAGACTAGCCTTTATCGCTAAGGTTGTTTTAAAAGAAGAGAAGCTTACGTTTAATGATAGTTTTAAGGTACTACTTAAAAAAATACAAAACCATATTGATATTTATAAAGTGAAGGTAGGTTTGCCCGATTCAAGAGAAGGTGCCATTCTTTTGTTAAACTTTAAATCGTATCAAGAAAGACAGATTAGTAATTTAAATGATATCGCTAGAATATTAGAAAGTTATTCTAAAAATAATAAAATTAGAGGGATTAAGGATGCCGAACAATTTATAACACCGCAGGATTATGATGTTAAAAAATTGAAAGCAAATTTTAGTTTTAAATCACCAATATTTAGGCATTCGTTAAGATTAACGCTTACTATGCTAATTGGTTTTTTAATTGGTTATGCTATGGAAATGCAGCAATCTTACTGGATTTTACTAACCATAGTTGTAATAATGAGACCCAGTTATGGCTTAACCAAACAACGAACCGTACAAAGGTTGGTGGGTACAATAATTGGTGCAGCAGTTGGCGTTGGGATTGTGTTTTTAACACAAAACCCCATAATTTATGCTGTTATTGCGTGTTTCTCATTAATAATTGGGTTTTCTATTTTAAAACAGAATTATAGAAATGGTGCCGCATTTATTACGTTATATGTTATTTTTATGTATGCCTTAATTCATCCAAATGTATTAATGGCTATTAAGTTTAGGGTTTTTGATACGCTTATTGGTGCAGTATTAGCCTATGCAGGTAATTATTTGTTTTGGCCGGCTTGGGAGTCTAAAAACATTAAAGAGTTTTTTGTTAATTCTATTAATGGAATTGCCGATTTTTTAAAGCAAATAGATTTTTTATACCATGAAAAAGGAGAGGTCTCTACGGCCTATAAATTAGCCAGAAAAGAGACGTTTTTACAGGTTGCGAATTTGAATGCCGCCTACCAAAGATTGGTTCAAGAACCTAAATCGAAGCAAGAAAATATTGTTGTTATTTACGATTTAATAACCATTTGTAACACCTATTTATCTTCGCTAGCATCCTTAGGGATCTATATAAGAACCAACAAAACGAGTAACGTGCCAAAGCAATTTGAAATTTATGTAACACATATTTTATCTAATCTGGAAAAAGCTATTGCTATTTTAGAAAATAAAGAATCTAATATTGCTTTAGCAAATGAAGATTTAGATAAGGCTACTAAAAATTATGAGGACGACTTTAAAAGTTTGGTATCGCAAAGAGGTGAAGAAATTGAAAAAGGAGTTCCAATTACCAACGAAATGCGGGCACAGTTGCATGAAACAAAATTAATATTTGAGCAGTTAAGTTGGTTGTTTAACCTATCGGAAAGTTTAGTAAAAAAAGTAAAACGTATTTAAAGCTATTGGTTTTATACTTTTGAAACTCCTTTTTTATTGATTTTTTGAAGATTCTCGTATTACCAATTTAGCATCTAAAATTATTTTATTCAGGGTTTGTTTTACTGTCTTTTTCTTGGTGTAACCTAAAAATGTTAAGGCCGCTTGTTTGCCAATTTCCGTACTGTGCTGGTTTATACTAGAAATGGATGGTGTAACATAAGCCGTAAAAGGTTCGTCACCAAAACCTACTAAGGCGATATCTTCTGGTACTTTTATTTTTTGTTCTTTTAAAGCCTGTAAAGCGCCTAATGCAGCATAATCACTGGCCACGTAAACAGCATCTGGTCTTTCTTTTAATAGGAGTAATTGTTCCATTTTTTCTTTGCCATCTTCAATAGTTAGGCTACTTTCAATTAAAAGCTCTGGCTCTAAAGGTAAATTATGCTTGTTAACGGCATCAATATAACCTCTAATTCTATTATTAAAAATACGAGTACGTTTATAGCCTCCAATATGTGCTATTCTTTCTCGACCTTGATTTACCAGATGTTCAATAATATCTTGACTGCTTTTGTAATCATTAATACCTATATAATCTACATTTAAGTCATTTTCACCACGATCAAATAAAATTAAAGGAATTCCTTTTGCTTTTACTTTTTCATAATAATCTAAATCTACAGTTTCATTGGCCATTGATGCAATTATGCCATCCACTTGGGTAAATAATAAGGTGTCAATGCTGTCGCATTCTTTTTTAAACGATTCGTTAGATTGTGTTATAATAATGTTATAACCTTCTTTATTTAATACTTCTTCAATATTTTGAATAACAGAAGAAAAAAAGTTGCTATTGGTTCTAGGGACAATAACGCCAACCAATTTGCTTTTTCCTTTTCTTAACGCACTAGCAAGATGATTTGGTTGATAATTAAGATTTTGGGCAACTTGTTTAACTGCTTTTTTAGTTTTTTTACTAATTCTGGAGTCGTCGTTAAGTGCTTTAGAAACCGCAGCAGCAGAGATATTTAAAACATTAGCAATATCTTTTATAGTAGTTTTCTTTTTGATATTCAATTTTTTTATATATTTGTTTAATCGATTAAGCAAATATATAGTTTTAACTGATTCAATCAAAATCTAACTGTAATTAAAGATTTTGATTTATTTTGAACTAATTGGTTAAACGTTTAAGCAAAAACTAATTTTTTAAATAACACTAAATAGGATGAGTAAAGTAGTAACTTTCGGAGAGATCATGTTAAGATTAGCTCCACAAGGATTTTTAAGATTTTCACAAGCAAATAACTTTGATGCTGTTTACGGTGGCGGAGAGTCAAACGTAGCTGTTTCTTTAGCTAATTATGGTGTGTCATGTGATTTCGTAACACGTTTACCAAAAAATGATATTGGTGAGTGTGCTATGATGGAAATGCGTAAAAGAGGCGTTGGTGTTGATAAAATTGTTTGGGGTGGAGATCGTTTAGGAATCTACTTTTTAGAAACAGGTGCGGTATCTAGAGGTTCTAAAGTGGTTTACGATAGAGCACACTCTGCAATTGCTGAAATTGAATCAGGAATGATTGATTGGGATGCTGTTTTTGAAGGTGTTGAGTGGTTTCACTGGACAGGTATTACACCAGCAATTTCTCAAGGTGCTGCCGATGTTTGTTTAGAAGCTGTTAAAGCTGCAAGTGCTAAAGGAATTACTATTTCTACCGATTTAAATTACCGTGCTAAACTTTGGAAATATTGTAGCGATGCACATAGAGAAAAAATAATGACTGAGATTACATCATATTGTGATGTTGTTCTTGGAAATGAAGAAGATGCAGAAATGCACTTTGGTATTAAGCCAGAAGGAATTTCTGTGCAAACTCAAGGGCACGATGTTAAAGCTGAGGCTTTCTTATCTGTATGTCAACAAATGATGGAAAAATTCCCTAGAGCTAAAAAGGTGATTACAACTTTAAGAGGCTCTATTTCTGCATCTCATAATACATGGGCTGGAGTTTTATATGATGGTAAGAAAATGTACGAAACTCGTCAATATCAAATAACGGATATCGTTGATAGAGTTGGTGGTGGAGATTCTTTCATGGGTGGATTAATCTACGGATTATTAAAATACCCAGAAAACGATCAAAATGCATTAGATTTTGCTGTTGCGGCATCTTGCTTAAAGCACACTATTAAAGGTGATGCTAACTTAGTAACTGTTGCTGAAGTTGAAAAACTAATGGGTGGTGATGCATCTGGTAGAGTTGCTAGATAAATTATACCGATAAAGTTTATAAAATAACCTACAAGGTGAAGTATAGCTGTAATTGCAGTTAACACCTTGTAGTTTTTTTGTTATTTAATTAAGTAAGTTTTTCTAATCTTAAAATCATATAAACTATATGAAGAAATCTATTGCAATAATGTGTGGAGGCGGACCAGCTCCGGGCATAAATACTGTTATTAGTACATTAGCCAAAACATTTCTGAAAGATGGTTACCAAGTTATAGGTGTGCATCATGGTTATAAAGGATTGCTTTCTGATGAACCTTCATTAGTTTTTTTTGATTTTCATCATGCCGATCGAATTTTTAGTCGTGGTGGTTCAACCTTAATCATGAGCCGGTTTAAACCTAAAGATAGCGATTTTAAGGCTGGTTTTTTTAAGAAATACAACGTAAAATTACTTGTAACTATTGGAGGGGATGACACAGCATCAACAGCCAATAGGTTAACAAAATATGTAAATACTCAGGATTTGGATGTGGCGCATGTTCATGTGCCTAAAACCATCGATAACGATTTACCTTTGCCAGATAGGAATCCAACCTTTGGTTTTCATACAGCAAAAGATGAAGGTGTACGTATAGGTAATACGGTTTATGAAGACGCTAGAACAAGTGAAAACTGGTTTGTAGTTGCCGCTATGGGGCGTTCTGCAGGACATCTTGCTTTTGGAATTGCATCGGCATGTCATTATCAAATGATGATTATTCCTGAAATGTTTAATAAAACTAAAATAACATTCGGAAAAATTATCAATATGATTATTTCTTCGATTGTTAAATGTAAGATCCAAGGTATCGAATATGGTGTTGCCTTGGTTAGTGAAGGCGTTTTTCATTTTATGGATGAAGACGAGATTATAAATTCGGGCATCAACTTTACATACGATGACCACGGACACCCAGAATTAGGAAACGTAAGTAAATCACATATATTTAACTTCTTATTACAAACAAAGCTTAAAGAGGTTGGTTTAGAAATTAAATCAAGACCCGTAGAGCTTGGATATGAGTTAAGATGTTGTAACCCAATTGCATTCGATTTAACATTATGTACGTTATTAGGTATAGGTGTTAAAAAGTTGTTTGACGAAGGCGTTTCTGGTTGTATAGTAAGTGCCAATTCAAATGGCGATATTATGCCTCTGTATTTAAAGGACTTTGAAGACAATGAGGGTAAAATACCACCTAGATTAGTAGACATAAATTCAGATATGGCTCAGCTATTTATTAATAATCTCTTTTATATTAAGGAAAAAGATTATGAGTTGGCTAAACAATATTTGCCTAATCCGGAAGCATACGATTTTAAAAAATTACTAAATTGGAATTAAATTAACTAATTAAAAAATAAAATATAATGGCACAATTTTCAAGATTAGAAGTAGCGCAAGCAATGAAAGATACAGGAATGATTCCTTTATTTTTTCACAGTGATATAGAGTTAAGTAAAAAAGTATTAAAAGCATGTTATGATGGTGGAGCTCGTTTAATGGAGTTTACCGCTCGTGGTGATTTTGCTCACGAAGTTTTTGGAGAATTAACAAAATATGCCATTGCTGAATTACCAGGAATGATAATGGGTGTAGGTTCTGTAACAGATGCAGGCGCTGCATCATTATACATGGCTTTAGGAGCAAACTTTATTGTAACTCCAGTTTTAAGAGAAGATATTGCTATTGCTTGTAACCGTAAAAAAGTATTATGGTCTCCAGGATGCGGAACTTTAACTGAAATTACAAGAGCAGAAGAATTAGGATGCGAAATCGTAAAATTATTCCCTGGCGATATCTACGGACCTCAATTTGTAAAAGGTATTAAAGGGCCACAACCTTGGACGTCGGTTATGCCTACGGGAGGTGTTTCTCCAACAGAAGATAACCTTAAAGGATGGTTTGATGCTGGTGTAACATGTGTTGGAATGGGGTCTAAGCTTATTTCAAAAGATATTATAGCTAATAAAGATTACGCAAAATTAGAGAAGGATGTTAAAGCAGCCTTAGCTATTGTAAAGTCTGTTAGAAAATAATTACAAATTTTATTTGTTTTTTAGAGCCGCTATTTAGCGGCTCTTTTAATTTAATAACTCAGTTTAATGATTTTAAGGGGTAATTAAGTGCCGTTATTTTTCTTTTTTACTCTCTATAAAATTTGTTACATTTGGCGACATAATAAAAAAATATAAAAATGAAAATAATGAAAGTTTTAGGTTTGCTATCAGTAATTATACTTGCAGCATCTTGTAATCAAAACGGAGCAACACAAAAAGCAATAACAACAGAGATTGACTCAGTAAGTTATGCTATAGGAATGGATGTTGCTAGAAATGTAAAAGCTAGTTTTGATGAATTTGATAGTGATTTATTTATTCAAGGCTTTAATAACGTGTCAGATTCTTCAAATATCTTACTTGATGAAGCTAAAGCACAACAGGTAGTAAGAGCTTATTTTCAAAAGAAACAACAAGCCGATGCAGCTAAGCTAAAAGAAGAAGCTGAAAATAATAAATTTGAAGGCGAAAAGTTTTTAGCTGATAATGCTAAGAAAGAAGGTGTTGTAACAACCGAAAGTGGTTTACAATATATCGTTTTAAAAGAAGGAACAGGTGCTACACCAACAACCTCGTCTAAAGTAAAAGTTCATTATCATGGAACTTTAATTGACGGAACTGTATTTGATAGTTCGGTTGATAGAGGTGAGCCAACTGAGTTTGGAGTAACTCAAGTTATTAAAGGTTGGACTGAAGGTTTACAATTAATGAAAGAAGGTGCTAAGTATAAGTTTTTTATTCCTAGTGATATCGCTTATGGTGCTAACCCAAGACCAGGAGGACCAATTAAAGCAAATTCAACATTAATTTTCGATGTAGAGTTATTAGAAGTAAAGTAATTTTACCTTACGTATTTAAATATAAAAAACAGGAAGCTTAGCTTCCTGTTTTTTTTGTTTTTACATTTTTAGTATATTAAAATAATCAAGTTGTAACTTTGCATTATCTTAAATAAAAATATCATGAGCCATAAAGCAGGTTTTGTAAATATAATTGGTAATCCTAATGTTGGTAAATCTACATTAATGAATGCCTTTGTTGGAGAAAAGCTTTCCATTATCACGTCCAAAGCACAAACTACAAGACACCGAATTTTAGGTATTGTAAATGGCGATGATTTTCAAGTGGTTTTAAGTGATACTCCAGGTATTATTAAGCCAGCGTACGAGCTACAAGAATCGATGATGGGCTTTGTAAAATCGGCTTTTGAAGATGCCGATGTGCTTATTTATATGGTAGAAATTGGAGAAAAGGAGTTAAAAGATGAAGCTTTCTTTAATAAAATTACCAATTCAAAAATACCAGTATTATTATTGCTAAATAAAATTGATAAATCTGATCAAGAGCAATTAGAAAGTCAAGTACAAACTTGGGCAGAAAAAGTGCCTAATGCTGAGATTTTTCCTGTTTCAGCACTAGAAGGCTTCAATGTAAAAGAAGTTTTTAATAGAATATTAGATTTAATTCCAGAATCACCACCGTTTTACCCTAAAGATCAGTTAACCGATAAGCCAGAACGGTTTTTTATAAACGAAACTATTCGAGAAAAAATTCTAATGCATTACAAAAAAGAAATCCCTTATGCGGTGGAGGTTGATACCGAAGAGTTTTTTGAAGAAGAACAAATTATTAGAGTAAGATCTGTAATTATGGTCGAGCGCGAAACTCAAAAAGGTATTATTATTGGTCATAAAGGAAGCGCACTAAAACGCGTAGGTGTAGAAGCTAGAAAAGATTTAGAAAAGTTTTTTGGAAAACAAATTCATATCGAATTATACGTAAAGGTGAATAAAAATTGGAGAAGCAATCAAAACCAGCTGAAACGTTTTGGTTACAATAACTAGCAAATGCTAATAATAGCTTTTTAATTAGTTAACATCTGCTTAAAGTAAGGGTTTCATATTTGTCAAAACAAATAATCAAATATGAGATTTAATAAACTACTTACTAGCGCAGTATGTATTGCTGCAATTTTCAGTTGTCAGAATGATGACGATAATACTACAAAAATACCAGTAAATACCGAAGTCAATTTTCAGTATAAAACCACCATTAATGTTGGAGGAGAAGGTGCTTCAGAAATTTCGGCTTATGATGCCATTTCAAAAAAACTATTTACAGTTAATGTGGAATCTAATCAAATATCTGTAAATAACATTTCAAATTTAGATTCTCCTGTCTTAGAAACTCCAATAGATTTATCGGTATATGGTGCACCAAATAGTGTAGCAGTTTCCAATGGTAAATTGGCAATAGCTGTTGAATCAGATCCAAAACAAAACCCAGGGAAAATTTTAGTTTACAATACCTCTGATAATACATTATTAAATCAATATACTGTTGGTGCTTTGCCAGATATGGTCACGTTTTCTAAAGATGGAAAATTAATTATTTCTGCAAATGAAGGCGAACCTAATGATGATTATACCATAGATCCATTAGGAACTATCAGTGTAATAGATTTATCTGATGATTCAATATCAATTCTAGACTTTACATCTTTTAATAGTCAAGAAACTGCGCTAGAAGCGCAAGGGTTTAGAGTATTTGGTCCTGGAGCTACACTTGCTCAAGATGTGGAGCCAGAATATATAGCTGTATCAGAAGATTCCAATACAGCATGGGTGTCATTACAAGAAAATAATGGCGTTGCTAAAGTGAATTTAACATCAAAAACGATTGAGGGGATTTATCCTTTAGGTTTTAAAGATCATAATATTGCAGGAAATGAAATGGACGCCAGCGATAAAGATGGTGTTACAGAACTTAAAAATTGGCCAGTTCTTGGCATGTATCAACCAGACGCGATTACTTCAGTAAATATTGGAGGAATAGATTACCTTTTTTCAGCTAACGAAGGTGATTCTAGAGATTATGATGGGTTTAGTGAAGAAGAACGTGTAGAAGATTTTACACTTGATGAAACAATTTACCCTTCTTCTAACAATTTTCAAAATGAGGTTAATCTTGGAAGATTAAAAACAACATCTACATTAGGTGATACAAATAATGATGGGGAGGTAGAACAAATTTATAGTTATGGAGCACGTTCATTTAGCGTTTGGTCGGGAAGTGGCAGTTTACTTTATGATAGTGGAAACAGTA
Organism: Algibacter sp.; assembly: GCF_039977455.1. GTDB lineage: Bacteria > Bacteroidota > Bacteroidia > Flavobacteriales > Flavobacteriaceae > Algibacter_B. The sequence goes on from NZ_JBDWDG010000010.1 coordinate 63,921, forward strand.
TTGCAAAAGAAACCTTATCGATAACACCAACTCGCTTTAATGACGAAGACGGAAGAAGTGATGATAAAGGAGCAGAGCCAGAAGCCGTAGAGATTTTAAATATTGGTAATGAACGCTATATTTTATTTGTGGGTTTAGAACGGAATGATCAAGTTATGGTTTATGATGTTACCAATCCAACAGCACCAAAATATATGGCTATTTTATCGCATAATGGTGATGAAGCACCGGAAGGTTTATTGGTTATACCTGCTGCTGATAGTCCTAATGGTAGAGACTTATTAGTAGTTTCCAACGAGGATAGTGGTACTGTAAGTTTCTACGAAAACATTCAATAGTTAGTCTAGTATTGAATTTGAATTAGTTGATGAGCGCTTTAATTGTTATTAGGGCGCTTTTTCATGGTCTATGTGTAATACATTATTCATAAAGGTATTAAGCAAGCGCATATCTTTTATACTTGAAGCTTTGCCAATACTACCTGCAAAATATAGGGTAACCCAAAGTAAAACCATAAAAAAAGTTACACTAGCTTGCACAGCATAACTCTGTTTTAGGCTTATGTTAGTGTAGGTCCAAATAGCAAAGGCTATAAAAATAACAGCAACCAGAAAATGGAGGAACATAAAAAGTGTCCAAACCGTTGGGTTAGGTCCAAATAATCCATGAAGTGTACTAGAGTTGTCGTCAACCTTATTTATTTCTAAATGTAATTGTGGCGACCAAAAGTGTTGTTTTTCTTTAGGGAACTTAATAAAAACATGATCGTCTACTCGAGTAACAATAAAATCAGATTGGATAGACTTCGCATTTTCAAAATCATTTAAAATGGCTTCATTTGGCCTAGGTATTTCCAATTTAAACCGTGGGCGTAGTAAAATGTCGTTACTTAAAGGCATTTATGTTTTGTTTAGCATAGTAAATTACTGTTTTTTATTTAAAATTAAAATAGTTTCAATCTTTATTAAAAAAGAACTTTGGGTCATCTATATTTCCTATTTTTGCAAAATGTTTCGGATAGAAATATTAAGGCATCAGATAAGGTGTAACAGATAATATTAAGATTATGAGTAATATAGTAGCTATTGTAGGAAGACCAAATGTTGGTAAATCAACGTTTTTTAATCGTTTAATTCAACGAAGAGAAGCCATTGTTGATGCCGTAAGTGGTGTTACAAGAGACCGCCATTATGGTAAAAGTGATTGGAACGGAAAAGAGTTTTCTTTAATAGATACTGGAGGTTACGTTTTAGGAAGTGATGATGTATTTGAAGCGGAAATTGATAAACAAGTAGAGTTGGCTATTGATGAGGCCGACGCTATTATTTTCATGGTCGATGTAGAATCTGGTGTAACTGGAATGGATGAGGATGTTGCAAAGTTGCTTCGTAAGGTAAGTAAACCTGTATTTCTTGTAGTAAATAAAGTGGATAATGGTAAACGTGCAGAAGATGCTGTAGAGTTTTATTCCTTAGGTTTAGGTGAATATTACACCGTTGCTAGTATAAACGGAAGTGGAACAGGAGAATTACTAGATGCTTTAGTTGAAGCTTTACCAGAAAAGGAAGAAGTTGAAGAGGAAGCATTACCAAGATTTGCAGTGGTTGGTCGTCCAAATGCAGGAAAATCTTCTTTTATAAATGCACTTATTGGAGAGGACAGATATATTGTTACAGATATTGCAGGAACAACAAGAGATTCTATAGATACTAAATATAATCGTTTTGGATTTGAGTTTAATTTGGTAGATACTGCCGGAATTAGAAGAAAATCTAAGGTAAAAGAAGATTTAGAATTTTACTCGGTAATGCGTAGTGTTCGAGCTATCGAACATGCCGATGTTTGTTTGGTGGTTTTAGATGCTAACCGAGGGTTTGACGGACAAGTACAAAACATTTTTTGGCTTGCAGAACGCAACAGAAAAGGTATTGTAGTGCTAGTTAATAAATGGGATTTAGTAGAAAAAGATCATAAATCGGTTAAGGAATACGAAAAAGTAATAAGAAAACAAATGGAACCGTTTACCGATGTGCCAATTGTTTTTATCTCAGCTTTAACTAAACAACGAATTTTTAAGGCTATTGAAACCGCTGTGGAGGTGTATCAAAACCGTTCTAAAAAAATTAAAACAAGTCAACTTAACGAAGTGCTACTTCCAATTATAGAAAATTACCCACCACCAGCATACAAAGCAAAATTTGTTAAAATTAAATATATTATGCAGTTGCCGACACCGCAACCACAATTTGCTTTCTTTTGTAATTTACCTCAATATGTAAAGGAACCTTACAAGCGTTTCTTAGAGAATAAATTAAGAGAAAAATTTGGTTTTAATGGTGTACCTATTAGTGTTTACATGCGTAAAAAGTAATACATATCTTGGGTAAGAATCTCTTATTCAAGTCAAATATCAAGTTTATTTAAAGTCTTAAAACTTAAAAAATTAAATATTAGTTTTTTAAGTTTTAAGACTTTTTTAAGAAAAATCACATGATGTTCAAGCTATATTAGAGGTTTTAAATAAAAATCAATACAATGAAGTCTATTCTTTTAGTAATAGTCATTTTGTTTGCATCATTATCTTTTTCTCAATCTAAATCATTCGAAATCTCTGGTACACTACTATCAGAGGAGGATGCTATTCCTTTGGAGTCTGCAACGGTTTATTTACAACGTGTTACCGATAGTAGCTTAGTTACTTATGGGTTAACCAATAAAGAGGGTGAATTTACTTTAGAAGGAAAATTGGCGCGTAAAAGAGCTAATCTATTTATTTCTTACGTTGGGTATCAAACCTATTTCCGTGAGGTTAATATGGATAAAAAAATCATTGATTTAGGAACTATAAATTTACAAATAAGCTCTGATGCTTTAGATGCTATAATTATCAAATCAACAGCTCCAATAACCATTAAAAAGGATACTTTAGAGTTTAATGTAAAGTCTTTTAAAACAAAAAAGGATGCCAATGTAGAAGACTTGTTAAAACAGCTTCCTGGAGTTGAAATTGATGAAGAAGGTAACATTAAAGTAAATGGAAAAGAAGTAAACAAAATACTCGTTAATGGAAAACCCTTTTTTGGAGACGATCCCACTATAACAACCAGAAATCTAACCAAAGATATTGTAGAGAAAATACAAGTTTTAGATACTAAAACTAAAGATCAAGCATTTACAGGCGCAACGGCCGATGGCGAAAATAAAACCGTAAACCTTGTTATAAAAGAAGAAAACAATAAAGGTGATTTTGGTAGGGTAGCTGCAGGTAAAGGAACCGATAAACATTATGAGTTTGCAGGGATGTATAATCATTTTGATAACGACCAACGCGTTAGTGTTTTGGCAGGTGGTAACGATATTAACTCACCAGGTTTTAGCTTTGGCGAAATTCGTAAAATGTTTGGTGGCGGTAATAGTATCCGGTTTAATGGAAATGGTTCTTTTTCTATAGATGGTAGGTCTTTTGGAGGAGGTCAAGGTATTACAGAATCTCAAAATTATGGTGCTAATTATTCCGATGAGTATGGAGAAGGTAAAGATATAGCAGCAAATTATTTTTATTCTGGAAGTAGTTCGGAAAACAGAAGTAAAAGAGATAGAGAAAATATTTTATCTGATTCAAGATATTTTACATCTTCAAACTCCAGTTCTTTCAGTGATAACGAAAGCCACAGTGCTAATGTGGAGTTTGATGTTAAGGTAGATTCTACACTCTTAATTAATTTTGAACCGTCATTCAGCTATACAAAAAGTAAAAATTATTATAATGAAGATGAGTCTTCAACCAACGACTCCAATGCCTTAATTAACGAATCAACATCCAATTCTAATGTTGAAAATATTGGTAAAAATTTTAGTAGTGATCTTGATATTACAAAGAAATTTGGTTCTAATGGTGCTTTTGTCAGGTTTAGTTTAGATAATGATTTTAGAACACGAGAACTGGATGATTATTTGGTTTCAAAAACAAATATTTATGGAGATTCGCCCGAAGAAATTAACAGAAACCAGTATACTGAAGGTGAAAATAAAGTCAATAATTTTAGGTCCAATATTACCTATAGATTACCCATAGTAGGGAAGACATTTTTCCTAGAATTTAAATACGGGTACACGCGAAACAAGCAACAAGACAGACGAAGTACTTTTGATAAAGAAGATCCAAACGCTGAAGATTATACCGTTTTTAATAACGAGTTAAGTACAGATTTTGAGTATATTAATGAAATGACAACGCCTGCTTTAGAGTTGGAGTTTAAAAACGAAAAAATATCTGCAAGGTTTGAAACCACCTATGTATTTAGAACTTTAGAAAATAATGATATTTTAAGGCCAACCTTAAGTTTAAAACGAAATTTTGAAGCTATCGAATTTCGATCAAGATTTCGTTATAAATTTAGTGATAAAGCGTCCATGCGACTGGGGTATAACTTAGATAATAATCCGCCGCAATTATCTCAATTACAACCGTTTTTAAATGTGTCCAATCCTTTAAATACTGTAATTGGTAATCCTAATTTGGTACCTCAAAATAACCATAGAGTTTATGCGAGTTACAATACGTTCGATTTTCAAAAAGGTTCTGGTTTTTACGGATATTTAAGTGCTAATTTTGATAATAATAAAGTGGTTTCAAAAACCATTATAGATGAGGATTTGGTAAGAGAAACAACCTACGACAATGTAAACGGTTCTTATAATGTAAATGGTTATATATCTGCAAACAAGAAAGTGAAAGTAGATAGCTTACGCACGGTTACCTTTTACTTAGGTGTTGGGCCAAGTATTAGAAAATCAATAAACTTTAATAACGGTGTTAAATATTCGAGTACTAATAATTCGGCTTCTCCAAACGTGGGCTTACGTTTTAATTGGAAAGATGTTTTAGAGTTTAACCCTAATTATAGACTGTCTTTTACCAGAAATACATTTGATTTAGAAGCCTTCGAAAACCAAGAGTTTGTCAGTCATTCACTTAATTTGAATACAGCTACTTTTTTGCCAAAAGGTTTCGAATGGCGAAATGATATGAGATATAGTTACAATCCCAATATTGCAGATGGGTTTCAAAAAAGTGCATGGTTTTGGAATGCTACACTAGCATACTCGATGCTTAAAGATAAAGGTACGCTTACTTTAAAGGCTTACGATTTACTAAACCAAAACACCAATGCCAGACGAATTGCCACAGCAAACTATATAGAAGATTCTCAAAGCACCGTATTGCAACAATATTTTATGCTTAGTTTTAGTTGGAAATTTAATAGCTTAGGTAAGGCCGGAGAAACAGGAGGCGGTTCTAGGTATTATAGACATTAATTCGGGCAAAGTAAAAGTTTATAAATATTCTTCCAGTTTCAGTGTAATTTTTAAACTGATATTTCCTATTTTAGTTTAAAATAGAATACTATGAGTCAGATTATTACATTTGGTGAAGTGCTTATGCGTATTTCACCTCGAGGAAATAGAAAATTTATCCAATCCAATACAGTTGAATTTTATTTTGGTGGTACAGAACTAAATGTAGGACTTTCTATTGCTCATTTTGGTGAAAGTGTAAAACATATCACTTGTATTTCTAATGATTTTATAGGCAATACAGCCTTGGCTTACCTAAATAAATTCGATTTAGATACAACGGCTATTGTTCGGTCAGATAGACCTTTAGGAGTTTACTTCTTGGAGGTTGGTGCCGTAATGCGTCCTAGCCAAATTTCGTATAACCGATCGCATTCTGCCTTTTCTGAAATTAAACCGAGTATGGTAGATTGGGAAAAATCCTTGGCTAATGGTAGTTGGTTTCATTGGACAGGTATTACGCCAGCATTAACTCAAGGAAGTTTCGATACTTTAAAAGAAGGCTTAAAACTAGCCAGAAAAAAAGGTATGCAAGTATCGGCAGACCCAACGTATAGAAGTGGTTTATGGAAATATGGGGTCGATCCTAAAGAGGCTTTAACCGAATTATTACATTGCTCTACTGTTTTTATTGGTGGAATTAATGAAATGAATGAGGTTTTAGGTACTAATTTCGGTTATAGTAACGATGAGTTTATTGAAGCTAGTAAGTTACTTATAGAAAAATTTCCAAGCATAGTTAAAGTGTTCGATAAAATACGAACATCCATCAATTCTTCATGGCATAAAATTAGAGCAAGAATGTGGAATGGTAAAAAATTCTACGAAACTCAAGATTTCGATATTACACATATTGTAGATCGTATTGGAACAGGCGATGCCTTTGCAGCAGGGTTAATTTATGGTTTACAACATTTTAAGGATACTAAATCTATGGAGTTTGCCAGTGCAGCTTGTGCTTTAAAACACACGTATGTAGGGGATGTTAATTATGCAACTATAGATGAGGTAACTCGATTAGTAGAAGGTAATATAACAGGTCGTTTTAATAGGTAGTAAACGCTGCACTTAGTCAAAAAGAGTTAGATTTTTTGAGTTCTCCGCAAAATTGAACAGTTTACTGATACTGATACTGATACTGATACTGATACTGATACTGATACTGATACTGATACTGATACTGATACTGATACTGATACTGATACTGATACTGATACTGATACTGAAAACTAAACCTTACCAGCCACCAGAAGCGCCGCCGCCGCCAAAGCCGCCGCCGCCGAAACCGCCACCAAAGCCACCGCCACTACCAAAACCACCGCCGCTAGAACTTCCGCCCCAACCGCTAGATCCTTTTCGGTAACTACCACGGCCCATATTACTTAAAATAATGGCTTCTAAAATATCACTTCCTGTTGATCTGTGGCCTCCATTTCTGCCGCCGCCACCTCGTCTGTTTTTTGATATCGATATTAGAATGATAATAAAAATAAGGATGAGGATAAAAATGATGCCAATAGGGAATTCACCGTCGCTAGATTGCCTTGTGCCTGTGTACTCGCCATTAAGAACCTCAAAAATAGCATCGGCACCTCTGTTTAATCCGCCAGGGTAATTATTTTGTCTGAAATAAGGAATAATATCTCGTTCTATAATACGCTTAGACATGGCATCTGTTAATAAATGCTCTACGCCATAACCCGTACTAATAGCTATTTTTCTATCATTTCTTGCTAATAGAATTAATACACCGTTGTCTTTTTCCTTACTGCCACCAATTCCCCATTTTTGACCCCATTTAGCCCCCAAGTAACTAATGTTTTCACCATTGGTAGAATTTATAATAGCCACAACAATTTGGGTTGAGGTGGTGTCGGAATATTTTATAAGTTTATGTTCTAAACTAGATTTTTCTGAGGCACTTAATAAGTTAATGTAATCATACACACTAGTTTGAAATTCCGGTGTTTCAGGGATTTCATATTGCGCATATGATAAGCTGAGTGAGAATAAAGCAAACAGTAAACTGAGGGTAACTTTGCTTTTTAAGATATACTGCATACTGAAAATTATCCTTTAGAAATGTCGTTTGTTAGTTCGTTAGTGCCAGTATCTGAATACGGAAAATACCTTTTAAGTTCTTCTCCAGATTTTAAAATGCCTTCAATTAACCCTTGTTTAAAGTTACCGTTTTTGAAATGCATTTGCATCACATTTTTAGTGCTGTCCCAAAAATTGCTTTCAACTTTATCATTTATGCCTTTATCGCCATAAATAGCAAAGGCTTTATCTTGAATAGCTAAATAAATTAACACGGCATTTTGTAGTTTCGTGTTATCCATTTTTAGAGTATGAAAAAGGTCTAAAGCACGAGTAGTAATGTCTTCAGCTTTACAAGATTGCTCAATATGCACACGTATTTCTCCTGAGGTATTTAATTCTGCAATTCGGATAGCTTCAACAATATCTTGCTCTTCGCTAGTGCTTAAGAAATCTTCAACTTGATTAGACATAAGTTTTATTTAAAATCGAAATTAACATCTGGAGCTTTTTCACTTCCAATTTCAGCCTTGAAATAACTCATTGGTTCAAAGTCTAAAATACCCGCAAGAATAGAATTTGGGAATTCTTTAACGTGGTTGTTATATGGTTCTACACTTTCGTTAAAACGATCTCTTGCAACGTTAATTCTGTTTTCGGTGCCTTCTAACTGACTTTGTAATTCTAAAAAGTTTTGGTTTGCTTTTAATTCAGGGTAACGTTCTACAGTTACTAGTAAGCTTTTTAAGGCTCCAGATAAACCTCCTTGAACTTCATTGAATTTAGCAAGCTGTTCTGGTGTAATATTTGATGGGTCTATTGTAACTGATGTAGCTTTTGCTCTAGCTTCAATGACCGCTGTTAGTGTGCCTTTTTCAAAATCGGCAGCACCTTGTACCGTTTTTACTAAATTACCAATTAAATCGTTTCTACGTTGATAGCTACTTTCAACATTAGCCCATGTTTTGGTTGCGCTTTCTTGAAGGTTTACAGCAGTATTATTGAATCCTTTTCCCCAAGAATAAATTCCTATTACAACAATTGCTATTATAATTAATGGTAAAAATTTTTTCATGATATAATAATTAGTGGGTTTTGTATTGTTTGTTAGACTCTTATTTTAAATAATAGTTACAGGTTTTAAACTATTTTTTTAATTAAAGAATATTAAAGATGTTCCTTAATCTTGGTAAGTTGGCTTTTAATATCTTCAAGTTTACTAATAATTTCGAAGTTATTAAGGGCTTGTTTTCTTTCTTCTTTTAAATGTGTTTTTGCACCTTCTAAAGTAAAACCACGTTCTTTTACCAGATGATAAATAAATTTTAAGTTTTTTATATCCTCTGGTGTAAATTTACGATTGCCTTTCGCGTTTTTTTTAGGTTTAAGAACATCAAATTCGCCTTCCCAAAAACGAATTAGCGATGTGTTAACCCCAAAGGCCTTCGCGACCTCTCCAATAGCATAATATCTTTTTTCAGGTAAATCTATATACATTAATCTAGCGATTGGTTTTCTAATGAAGCATGCTCCAAAAGTTTGTTAAATTCTTCGGCTGTTAAACTACCGTAGTAAAAGTTTATAGGGTTTATGCGATTCTTATCTTTAAAAATTTCATAATGTAGGTGAGGCGCTTCCGAACGTCCGGTGCTTCCAACAAAACCTATTAGGTCGCCTCGTTTTACTTTTTGATTTTTTCTAACATTGTATTTGTATAAATGAGCATACAAACTGGTGTAGCCGTAACCATGGTCTATTCTAATATGCTTGCCGTAACCCGATGAGTTACTGTCTGCACGTACTACAACGCCATCGCCACTAGCATAAACAGGTGTGCCTCTTGGTGCAGTAAAATCCATGCCCCAGTGCATTTTTCTAACTTTAGTGAAAGGGTCAGACCGCATACCATAACCAGAAGCCATTCGGGTTAAGTCTTCATTGCTTACGGGTTGTATTGCAGGAATGGCAGCAAGTAGTTTTTCTTTCTCTTCAGCAAGTTTAGCAATTTCATCAAGCGATTTAGATTGTACTACAATTTGTTTTTGTAATACGTCTAAACGTTTATTACTTTCTATAATTAATTTAGAGTTATCAAAGCCTTCTAAGCTTTTATAACGATTTATACCTCCAAACCCTGCTTTTCGTTGTTCATCAGGTATAGGGTTTGCTTCAAAATATACACGATAAATATTATTATCTCTATCGGCAACATTGGCTAAAACCGCCTCAGCATGTTCCATTTTTTTGTTCAGTAATTCAAACTGTAATTGGGCATTTTGTAATTCTCTTTTAAGGGCACGTTCTTTAGGAGATTCTACATACTGACTCGCAATAAAAACAAATATAAAAGCAAAAAAAGCTGCCGCTAAAATAAAGAGCGTAGCATACTTAAAAGTAGTTCGTTTTTTGCGCTCTATCTTGCGGTATGAGAGTGATTCTTTATCGTAGTAATATTTTACCTTACTCATGTCTTAAATTATACTATTTTTGCAACTAAAATTTATGCAACAAAAGCTGTTGTTTAAAGTATGTTAACGAACAAAACTACGAAATTATTATCAAAGCATTTTGACTGATAATTTAAAAGTAGATTAGGTATCTCCTTAATTTTAAATATTTTTGGAGAGTAAATATAGAAAATTGTTTTTATTAAAAATAAATTAATAAAAACAAGATGCATAATAAGGATAAATGAAGTCACAAGAAGTTAGATCAAAGTTTTTAAGTTTTTTCGAAGAAAAGAAACATGGCATAGTGCCATCGGCACCAATGGTATTAAAGGACGACCCAACATTAATGTTTGTTAATGCTGGTATGGTACCTTTTAAGGAGTATTTTTTAGGTAACGGAAAACCTAAAAACAACCGTCTTACAGATTCGCAGAAATGTTTAAGAGTTTCTGGTAAACATAACGATTTAGAGGAAGTAGGTTACGATACCTACCACCATACATTGTTTGAAATGTTAGGGAATTGGAGTTTTGGCGATTACTTTAAAAAAGAAGCAATTGCTTGGGCTTGGGAGTTGTTAACAGAGGTTTTTGGTATTGATAAAGATATTTTATATGTAACGGTGTTTGAAGGAAGTGATGATGCCGATAATTTAGAAATGGATACCGAGGCTTATGATATTTGGAAACAATACATATCTGAAGATCGTATTTTAAAAGGGAACAAAAAGGATAATTTTTGGGAAATGGGCGATCAAGGACCATGTGGACCTTGTAGTGAAATTCATGTAGATATTCGTTCGGCTGAAGAAAAAGCAAAAGTTTCTGGTAAAGATTTGGTAAATGAAGACCATCCTCAAGTTGTCGAAATATGGAACCTAGTATTCATGCAATACAACCGAAAGGCTAATGGAACTCTTGAGAACTTACCAAATAAGCATATTGATACTGGTATGGGATTCGAGCGTTTATGTATGGTGCTTCAAGGTGTTCAATCTAATTACGATACCGATGTATTTACACCAATTATTCGCGAAATTGAAACCATAACGGATAAGGTATACGGAAAAAATGAAAAAGTAGATATTGCTATTCGCGTTATTTCCGATCACGTTCGTGCTGTTGCATTTTCAATAGCCGATGGGCAGCTTCCAAGTAATACGGGTGCAGGTTACGTTATAAGACGTATTTTACGTCGTGCCGTACGTTACGGATTTACTTTTTTAGATAAAAAAGAACCATTTTTATTTAGATTGGTAGATGTTTTAAGTAACCAAATGGGAAAAGCATTCCCGGAAATAAAAGCACAAAAGCAATTAATAGAGAATGTTATTAAGGAAGAAGAACAATCGTTTTTAAGAACATTAGATCAAGGATTGGTTTTATTAAACCGTATTGTAGAGGAAACAAAAGGCGATACAGTTTCGGGTGAAAAAGCATTCGAATTATACGATACTTATGGTTTTCCTATAGATTTATCTGCGTTAATTCTTTCTGAAAAAGGAATGAAGCTTGATGAAAAAGGTTTTAACGAGGAGTTACAAAAACAAAAAGATCGTTCTCGTGCAGCAAGCGAAATGTCTACAGACGATTGGACCATTCTTGTTGAAGATGCCGAAGAGGAATTTATTGGTTATGATGTATTAGAAGCTAATGTAAAACTAACTAGATATAGAAAAGTAACCTCTAAAAAGGATGGAGATATGTATCAGTTGGTTTTCAATTTAACACCTTTTTATCCAGAAGGTGGCGGTCAAATTGGCGATCAAGGTTATTTGGAAGATACACGTGGTGATGTAGTATATATTTTAGATACCAAAAAGGAAAATAATGTTATTATTCATTTTTCTAAAAATTTACCTAACCACCTTAACGAAACCTTTAAAGCTGTAGTTAGCAATGAGCACAGAGAATTGTCTTCTTGCAACCATACTGCAACGCATTTATTGCATCAAGCATTAAGAGCTGTTTTAGGAACACATGTAGAACAAAAAGGGTCTTTAGTAAAACCTAAATCTTTACGATTTGATTTTTCTCATTTCTCAAAAGTTACTGCAGAGCAACTTAAAGAAATTGAAGAGTTTGTTAATGCTAGAATTGAAGGTAAACTACCATTAGTGGAACATAGAAAAGTGCCCATGGAGCAAGCTATTGAAGATGGAGCCATGGCCTTGTTTGGAGAAAAATATGGCGATACGGTAAGAACCATACGTTTTGGGCAATCTATAGAACTTTGTGGAGGTATACATGTTAAGAATACTGCCGATATTTGGCATTTTAAAATAGTATCAGAAGGTGCTGTTGCTGCAGGGATTAGACGAATTGAAGCCATAACAAATAAGGCTGTTAGAGAATTTTATCAGGATAATAATAGAGCGTATTCCGATATGAAAGCGCTTTTAAATAACGCTAAAGAGCCAGTTAAGGCACTGCAGAGCTTACAAGACGAAAACACAAGTCTTAAAAAGCAAATTGAAACGTTATTAAAGGATAAAGCTAAAAATATTAAAGGCGAACTTAAAAGTGAGTTAGAAGCTATTAACGGTATTCAATTTTTGGCTAAAAAGCTAGATTTAGATGCTGGTGGGATAAGGGACGTCGCTTTCGATCTAGGGAGTCAGTTTGATAATTTATTTTTATTGTTCGCAACCGAACAAAATGGAAAGGCTTTACTGTCTTGTTACATATCTAAAGAGTTGGTGGCAAGTAAAGGTTTAAATGCAGGACAAGTTGTTAGAGAATTAGGTAAATATATCCAAGGCGGTGGCGGCGGCCAACCCTTTTTCGCTACTGCAGGAGGTAAAAAGCCTGATGGTATAGAAGAGGCTTTACATAATGCAAAAAAATACATAGAATAAAAGTGGTATACAGAGATACGCTGAGTATTTACAGAGTTAATGTCTATGTAATGCTTTGCGTATTTTCTTTCCATTGGCCTATATAGAAAAAGTAGTTTTATTTATTATTAGTGAAATTCGTGTCTGAAATGCAACTACAAACCAAAATACCATTAGAACCAAAGTCTGAAAATCAAATAGACTACAACTCTAATGTTTTATTGTTTGGTTCATGTTTTTCAGAAAATATTGGGGAGAAGTTAAATTATTTTCAAATTAAAAATACTCAAAACCCCTTAGGTATATTATTTCATCCTAAGGCTATTGAAACCTTAATTTTAAAGTCACTTACAGATTTTGTGTATTCCCAAGACGACGTGTTTTTTCATAACGAACAATGGCATTGTTTCGATGCGCACTCAAAACTAAGTCAGTCTTCAAAAGGAAGTTTAATTCATCATTTAAATTCCCAAATTGCTGTAACAGCTTCAAATTTAAAAAAAGCATCTCATGTTGTTATAACCTTGGGTACAGCCTGGGTTTATACTAGTGTTGAAACAGATAAGATTGTAGCAAACTGCCATAAAGTTCCTCAAAAACTATTTAAAAAAGAACTATTATCTGTAGAAGAGATTATAGCTTCATTAAAACGCATATTAAGTTCAATTAAACGTGTTAACCCTTATGTTTCAGTAATTTTTACCGTGTCACCAGTGCGACATATTAAGGATGGATTTGTAGAAAATACCCAAAGTAAGGCGCACTTAATTACGGCCATCCATCAAGTGTTAGGGAATCAATCTTTTTACTTTCCATCTTTTGAAATTATGATGGACGAGCTTCGCGACTATCGTTTTTATAAAGCAGATATGATTCACCCAAGTCCAATAGCGGTTAATTATATATGGGAAAAATTTAAGGAGGTTTGGGTTTCAGAAGCGTCTTTTAAAACCATGGAGGCGGTAAACGTTATTCAAAAAGGACTTCAGCATAAACCATTTAATGAAAAATCTGAGGCGCATCAAAAATTCCTTCAAAATTTAAATACAAAAATTAATGCACTTAAAGCATTATATCCTCAAATGCAATTTTAAGCATGCCATTTGTCTGGGGATTTTTATTAGATGTACATGTTTTAATTGGTTTGCGTAAATTTCCTACTTTTAAAAAATCGTATTTTTTAACCCTGGATATCAGTCTGTTGTGATTAGCCATTTTTTGGAACACTTAATCGAAAATTTAATGAAGATGAATTAATAAATTGTAGATTCATTTTGCTATTAATCAAATCACATCAAAAAGCACCAATATTTTAATCAGTTATCTGGTTGAGTGTAGGTGTTTTTTTTATGCCTTGAGTTTTCTATATAGAGTGTTTTTAATTTAATGATTCTTTAACCTTAGGGTAATCTAAAAAAGGCTTTTGTCGGGTATATTTGCAGTGTTAATTTAGTTAAGTAAAAATGCATTGGTTTGGACTTCTTATGTCGAAGGAAACTGATGTTTTTTTTTGCTCAAAAATTAACTTCTTACCCACTTATAGTATTGAAATTATTTCTAAATTAGTACATGCGAAAAATTCTATTCGGTGTTATTATTACTTTAATCGTGATCTTTACTTTTAAATATTGTGGAGATCAGAAAGAAGATAACATAGTGCTTCAAGAAAGTTCTGTTCTCATTCAAGAGCAAATAAAAAACGTGGGTAAACTTGTTGTAACCGAAGGGCATTTTAGCGAAGTTTTTAATTACACCAAATCGAAAGATATTTTAGGTGATTTGTTTTCGGTGGAAAAAAAAGCTTTGGTTGTTGTAAATGCAGATGTAACTATTGCTTACGATTTAAGTAAAATTGAATTTGAAGTGAATCAAACCAATAAAATACTTACCATTTTAAGTATTCCAGAAGAAGAAGTGAAAATTAATCCAGATTTGGAATATTATGATGTCCAGGCCGATTACTTAAATCCTTTCGAGGCCAAGGATTATAACGATATTAAAAATACAGTAAACGCACTATTAACAAAAAAAATTGAAGCCTCAGATTTAAAAGCAAACGCCAAAAACCGATTACTTAGCGAACTATCAAAATTTTATATCCTTACAAATTCTTTAGGTTGGACCTTAATATATAATGAACAACCCGTGCATTCTATAAGTGATTTTCAAAATATAAGACTATAGCTTATTTCTAAGGCTTGTCCAACCACCACCATTTATAGCTTCAATACCACTACTTTTTAAAATAGATGCAGCATTTCCAGATCGCATACCACTTGCGCAACATGTTATTACTGGTTTTTTTAATTTTTTTATTTCAGAAACTTTAGTGTTAATAGTTTGTAACGGAATGTTTTTAGACCCGGGAATGGCACCTTGATTATATTCGTTAACTGTTCTTACATCTATAATTATCGCACCTCTTGTTATAAAATCGTTTATCATATTGTTCTTTTTACCAAATAGAAAATTGAATAAGCCCATAGTTTATTTTTACTGCAAATAACCTTAATTATTCTTAAAGTTTAAGTAACATGAGTTGCATAAGGTTGCATTAAAAAATTATGTATATTCAGCTTTTAAAATTAAAAATATATGGAAGCTTACGTTTCGCTTACAATTACAAATAATGTTGGTTATATAGAGTTTTATCATCCTAATAGAAACTCCATGCCTTCTGCTGTGTTATCAAAGCTAGAGCAAACTCTTTTAGATGCTGGAAGTAACGACGAGGTAAAAGTTATTGTTTTAAAAAGTGGTGGAGACAGAACCTTCTGTGCAGGTGCCAGTTTTAATGAAGTTATAGCTATTGATAACGAAGTTAGCGGAAAACAATTTTTCTTAGGCTTTGCAAATATAATTAATGCTATGCGTAAGTGTCCTAAATTAATTATAGGGCGTGTGCAAGGTAAAACTGTAGGGGGCGGTGTTGGTTTAGCAGCGGCAACCGATTATTGTTTGGCTACAAAATTTGCCTCCATTCGCTTAAGTGAACTTAGTATAGGCATAGGGCCTTTTGTAATAGAACCAGCAGTGTCTAGAAAAATAGGGGTAAACGCTATGTCGCAAATGGCTATTGATGCAGAAACCTTTTTTACTGTTGAATTTGCAAAAGAAAAAGGCTTGTATGCTGAAGTGTTTGAAACCACTGAGGATTTAGATAGGGCTGTTGAAACTTTGGCTGAAAAGTTAGCGAGTTATAATCCGGAAGCCGTAAAAGAAATGAAAAAAGTATTTTGGAAAGGCACTGAAGATTGGGATGCTCTACTTGGCGAACGTGCCGAAATGAGCGGAAAATTAGTGTTAAGTAAATTTACTAAAAATACCTTGAAAAGGTTTAGGTAAATTGTGTGTGTATTCACTTTTCTTAAGTGTGTTATCGTATTTTTCCTATAAAAAATAATTATCTTTACCGGATTGCAGAAACGGAATATTTATGTTATCCTAATTTGTTTATGGGATAGTGTTTATTAAAGTTTCGTTGTAGTTTAGGTAGAAGAAAGCATAAAACACATTTCGCTGAAAAATAAATGGATAAAGCATATTATGCTGAGAAAGGATTATTTGTTGGAATTACTTCGGTGGCTTGTGCGTTTTATTTTTTTGCGCCAACTATTTTCACCTTTAAAAGTTCGCTAATTGAAATTAACGGAGAAATAAGTGAATTAAATACTTATTATAGCCGTGTAGAGAGTTATAGAGGTTCAAGTAGTATTAAGTCTGAACTACAATTTACACTGAATTCGATACAAAGTATATATGTCCTTAAAAAAATATAGGGCAAAGTAGTTTTTATGAAAGGTTTGAGAATTTAGAAAGTCAATTAAAAAAAAATCAGGAAGTGCTAGTGTTTGGATAAAACATAGCCAAAAAGATGAATATAAACCGACCGTTTTTCAAATTGCTGATTGGAATAGAAATATAATTTATGATTTTGAAGAATCGAAATCCCAATCAAGATACGGGTTCTTAATTTCTTTCGCTTTAGGAATTTTTGGAATTGGATTATGGGTGAGACATAAATACTTGAAAAAGCCCGATGGGAGGAAGTCTAAAAGTAATAGCTTTTTTTAACCTTAAAAATATCCGGAATGGATTTTAAGAGTTTTACTGATTTTTACGGCGAAAATAAGCGTCTTTGCTCAAAAGAAATAAGAAAATAAAATAATGAACTTAACAATTGAAAATATATTATTAGTTGGCTCCTTATTACTGCTTGTAAGTATTTTAGCAGGTAAGACAACCTACAAATTTGGTGTTCCCACCTTATTACTTTTCTTGGTAATAGGGATGTTAGCAGGTTCAGATGGCATAGGTGGTATCCGTTTTGATAACCCAAAACTCGCGCAATTTATAGGTATTGTATCCCTTAATTTTATCTTGTTTTCAGGTGGACTAGATACCAATTGGAAAGATGTTAAACCCATTCTCAAAGAGGGTGTGGTGTTATCAACATTAGGGGTTTTGTTAACAGCAATTTCTCTAGGGACTTTTGTATGGTTTGTTACCGACTTTACTATTTATGAGAGTTTACTGCTAGGGTCGATTGTATCTTCAACAGATGCTGCAGCGGTCTTTTCAATTTTACGTTCAAAAAGTATTGCACTAAAAACGAACCTAAGACCAACTTTAGAGTTAGAAAGTGGAAGTAACGACCCAATGGCGTATGTACTTACGCTTGCGTTTTTAACTTTAGTAATACATCAAGACCAAAGTTTTGTTTCTATAATTCCATTGTTTTTACAGCAAATGGTTTTGGGAGGTATAGCAGGTATTGCCTTTGGGGTGTCCAGTAAATATATTATCAATAAAATAAAACTTGATTTTGAAGGGCTTTACCCTGTATTAGTCATCACACTAATGTTTATAACATTTTCAGCTACCGATTTTGTGGGTGGAAACGGGTTTCTCTCCATTTACATTTGTGCTGTTTATTTAGGTAACCAGGACCTAATACATAAAAAAACCATTTTAAAAATGTTTGATGGTTTAGCGTGGCTTATGCAAATTGTTCTATTCCTTACATTAGGGCTGCTTGTTTTTCCTTCTCAAATTATTCCATATATGGGCATTGGTCTTCTAATTTCGGTGTTCTTAATTGTTATTGCGCGACCTATAGGGGTGTTTATTAGTCTTGTGTTTTTCAAAATGAAGCTTAAACGACGATTTTATATTTCGTGGGTTGGCTTGCGCGGTGCTGTTCCAATTGTATTTGCAACGTATCCGCTTTTAGCCGGAATTGATAAAGCGAATATGATTTTTAATATCGTGTTTTTTATTTCGGTAAGCTCAATATTAATTCAAGGAACTACGTTATCTATCGTGGCAAAATGGTTAAATGTGGCATTACCTGAACAAGCAAAAAGATTAACAGCTACAGATTTACTCATGTCAGATAATCCCAAAGCTGAAATGAAAGAAATTTTAATAACTTCAGGTTGTTTTGCCGTAGATAAAAAAATTGTTGAATTAGGGTTTCCTAAAAATGCAATAATAGCCATGATTATTAGGGATAATAATTATATGACACCAAACGGAGCAACTGTAATTAAAGCGCACGACACTTTAATAGTTCTCGCAGATAAACCTAATGTTTTTGATGAAGTATATAAAGCCCTTGAAAAATAGAAAGTAAGTACAACCTTAAAAATCTTTTAAAGGAAATAAATTAACTCAATTGTTTAGAGTTATGAAGAATATCCAATCCATCATCAATCAAACGGCCTAATTCAGGTTTGTTTTGCTTAACCATTTCAAGGTGATGCAATATTTTTTTACATAATTCGGTTTCATTTCCTAGGTGTGCTAATTCATATAATTCGACTGCTAATAGCCAGTCATTAGGATGGTTTTCAATAAGTTGTTCCAAAACTTTAGTTCTAGAAATGGTAGTGTTAGTACCTTCTCGGTAATCGCGTACTTGTTCATATAGGGTTTCTAACGCCAATTGTGGTTTTGTTTTTTTAATATGAATTGTTTTTGATGTTGTTTTGTGGGTAATTAAGTCAAAGCTAATTAAATCGGCAGGTCCTGAAAATGCCGACACAATAGCTTTGCCAACAGCCATATCGTAAACACCCCATTCGGGTTTAAAAAGTATAGTATCGTTGTGAGAAACGGTGCAATTTTTAAAACTGATAAGAATGATTTTTCCTTGTAAATTACGTTTTCCGGTTATAATTTCTCCAGAAACTTGTATGCCACCTTCAAATTCTAATGTAACAACCTTTTCTTCATAAATATTATAAGCCGCTAAATCTCGAGGACTCATTTCTTCAATGGCCAGATTAATACCTTTTAGTTTTCCAATTGGAGAGCCAAATCCTTTGTGGTGTGTGCTAATGCCATGGCCAACTAACTCTTTATCACGATAAGCGAGAGCTGTTGGTCCTGTGGTTTGTATGTAACTGGGTTTACCATCGTGCTGTATCACTTGACTAAAAATACCAGAAATTTGTAATCCCGTACTTAACTCAATAGAGCCTAAGGCATTCGATTTTATTAATTTTTGCACGCCTTCTAAGCCGCCTTTACGCAGAGCCATTGTGTTTGCAAATTCCTCAAGAATTAAACTTAAGTGCGCAAAATTTGGTGTTACATAAAGTTGAGGTTGTGGTTTAGTTATGTCAAAATCTTTGTAGGTAGCATCAATGTTGTAGGGTAACTTTTTAACAGCGTTTGTCATACACCAAGCACTTTCTCCAATAGAAGATAGTAATCCTGCACCATAAATTTTTGGGTTTTCAATACTCCCAATTAAACCATATTCCACAGTCCACCAATGTAGGTTTCTAATTAATGCCATTTCACTAGGTTCGCCCATGTTGTTTTGTAAATGGTCAACTTTTTTTTCCGCGGAAGTGATCTCCTTATCCGTGGAATTAGGAGCTTCTTTTATAATAGATAAATGCCTTACCGCTTCGTAAAGTTCATAATCTTTAGCCGATGAAATAGCCTTACAGCCAATTTCGCCAAAACGCCTTAAATATTCGGCATATTCTGGGTTTGCAATAATAGGTGCGTGTCCTGCGCCTTCATGAATTATATCTGGTGCCGGTGTGTATTCAATATGTTCCAATTGCCTAATGTCGCTTGCAATCACAAGTACATTATAGGCTTGAAATTCCATGAAGGCATTTGGAGGTATAAAACCATCAACAGCAACTGCGGCCCAACCAATATCTTTTAAAATACGGTTCATACCATACATATTGGGAATATGATCAATAGAAATCCCAGTTTGTTTTAACCCTTCTAAATAGGATTTATGTGCCACTTTACTTAAAAAATCGACATTTTTACGCATAACATATCTCCAAACCGCTTGATTTATAGCTGAATAATCCTCGTAATTTTGAGGTTTAATAAACTGTTTTAAGTGTTTTGGTAATTTTTTAAGTATTTCGTTTGATTCAAATAAATCCGACATTGCTAAATTTTATATGTGAAACCATTATAAAAATACGAATAATTCATTAGTAATTGTGTTTTTTAAGTTTTCTTTCAACGGTGTTAGTTTTTGCAAAAAAAAATAGATTAATCTGTGAAACCTTCTAAAACAAAAAAGCAACCCTAACTGAGTTGCTTTTATAATGCGTATTGGAATTTTAAATTCCTAATTAAATTAGTTTTGTGCTCCAGGAGGATATTTTTCCATGATTTGAGAAACAAACTCTTTAATGCGTTCCTCTTTCTTATCCATATTTCTGCTTAAATAACCCGTACCCATGCCTTGCCAAACCAATTCTTTTTTGTTGGCATCGATAATATCTATATATAAATGACCTTGCGTGCTTGTAGATACCGATGGTTGATTCCAACCCCAACCCCATCCAGGACCAAAGCCACCATAACCACCCCAACCCCAACGGCCCATACCCCAAGAGTTGTTATAAACATCAACCCGTTGTTGCGATTTTGTAAATAAGCTAATTAAAACATCTGGGTTTTCAGATTTTGTAAAGCCTTTAGCTAAAAGTTCGGCTTCGATAGCACGAAGAATTCGACGTTTATCTAAATCGCTAATTTCTGCTTTATCAATACCTGTTTTAAAAAAGGCAAAAGTTTTGTAATCGCTAAAGGTTGCTTCTTTGTCATAATCGGCTGCTACTCTAACAGAGCTACAAGATGAAACCACTAATAGTAAAACTAAAACTGGTAAGGTTGTAAAAAGTTTTTTCATAGTACAATTTTTAAAGGTTATAGTAGCTGTAAACTGTTAATTTTCAGCTTTATTATTTGAATATCATGTTAATTAATAGTATCAATAATCATACCAAGTATTTGAGTTTTAGCAACTACTTTTTTGTAGAATTTGTTGCCTTGTTATAGCCGTAAGGGCAATGTCGACATCCGCTTTCGCAGCAATAGCCTCGTTTTAAGTGGTATTGTTCGGTAAAACAGCGATAGCCTTCGGGTGTCCAATAGAAATCGCCTTCTTCAATAGGGATTATTTTTTTCATTTGTAGCAAAGATAATGTAAATTGAAAAAGCTTAAACGCGTTGCATATTAAATGTTGTCGTATTTTATCAATTTAAGTTTAGTGATTTTCAATTTAAAAAATAATCATGAAATCACAATGTTGGAGTGGTTTTTGAACTGTAAATAATATGATATTTATTTCTAAATATTTAGTACCTAAAGGTTATACTGGAATGACAGTATATCCTTTTGTGTTTTTAAAATCTGCTGATTTAAAAACGAATTTGGTTTTAATTAATCATGAGAAAATTCATTTGAAACAGCAGGTCGAACTTTTAATTATTCCTTTTTATGTTTTTTATATACTTGAGTTTTTAATTCGTTTATTACAATATAGAAATTGGCAAAAAGCCTATAGGAATATTTCGTTTGAACGGGAAGCATATTGCAACCAGTTTAATTTAGAATATATTAGTGGACGTTCCATTTGGAGTTTTTTGAAGTATCTTCGCCATCATGATATTTAAGCTTGAAAATAGTATTAACCAGCCAATAAAACTGCCTAATAATAAGGTGGAACTTTATATGAAGCGCGAAGATGTAATACATCCGTTTGTTTCAGGAAATAAATACCGTAAATTAAAATACAATCTACTTGAAGCTAAAAAAGGCAACTACGATAGGCTATTAACTTTTGGTGGTGCGTTTTCAAATCATATCGCAGCGGTAGCTGCGGCAGGTAAAGGTTTTGGTTTAAAAACTATTGGTGTTATTCGTGGCGAGGAACTTGCTGATAAAGTTGTAGGCAATGCAACATTAAGTTATGCGGAAGCCAATGGTATGCGCTTTAAGTTTGTATCTCGTGAGACGTATAGAAAAAAAACAAGTCCAGAATTTTTAGAAGCTTTAAAAGAAGAATATGGTGCGTTTTATAAAGTTCCAGAAGGGGGCACTAACACTTTAGCTGTTAAAGGCTGCGAAGAAATTTTAACCCAAGAAGACGCCAATTTTGATTATATCTGCACAGCAGTTGGAACCGGAGGAACAATCGCGGGACTTATTAATTGTTTAAAACCTAGTCAACAAGTTTTAGGTTTTCCTGCATTAAAAGGCGACTTTTTAAAAGAAGATATTAGTAAATTTGCCAACAAGTCCAATTGGAAATTAATTACCGATTATCATTTTGGTGGTTATGCTAAAATTAATGAAGCTTTAGTGGTCTTTATTAATAAGTTTAAGCAAGATTACGGGGTTGCTTTAGATCCTGTTTATACCGGAAAAATGCTTTTTGGTATTTTCGATTTAATTGAAAAAGGATATTTTTCTGAGGGTTCAAAAATATTAGCTATTCATACAGGCGGTTTACAAGGAATTGAAGGTATGAATGCCGTTTTAAAAAAGAAAAATTTACCAATAATTATCTAGTGTAATGAATAGAATCATAGTAATTATATGTTTAGTAGGTGTGTTTTTTAGTTGTAAGTCTAAAAAAAGTATTGTTACTAAAAAGCCGAATACCACAACAAAAGACGTTCGTAAAACAACTGAAACTTCAAGTAATAGAAGTACTAAAGTGTATGCTAGTAATACCGAACGTTATGTTGATGTGCATAGAGAAACAGCACAACAAGAAATGAGTTTATATGGTATTCCTGCTAGTATCACTTTAGCTCAAGGAATTTTGGAATCTGGATCTGGAAGTGGCCGTTTGGCTGTAGAGGCAAATAACCATTTTGGCATTAAATGCCACGGTTGGACAGGGCAAAAAATTTATCATGACGATGATGCAGCGCAGGAGTGTTTCAGAAAATATAAGGATGCCAAATATTCTTTTAGAGACCACTCGTTGTTTTTAACTGAAAGATCGCGCTACTCAAAACTATTTAAATTAAAACAAGAAGATTATAAAGGTTGGGCCAAAGGATTACGAGCTGCAGGTTATGCTACCGATCCTAAATATCCGCAGAAACTTATTAGTTTAATAGAACGTTACAAATTATATGAGTTTGATAAGGAAGTTCTTGGCGACAAGTATATTACTTATAAAAGTGCTGTGGTAGAAGACCGAACAACATATACAGTTACAAAAGGCGATACTTTGTATTCCATTTCTAGACGCTATAATATTTCGGTAAAAGAACTTCAAAATTTAAACGGTTTACGTGATTCTGCTATTAGTATAGGGCAGGAGTTAATTGTGAAACCATCAACAAAAAAATAATAATAATGATTTATAAGAGAAGCAGTGCGCTATTCGCGGAAGCAGAAAAAGTAATTCCAGGAGGTGTAAACTCGCCAGTTAGAGCCTTTAAAGGTGTTGGAGGAACACCCATTTTTGTAAAAGAAGCTAAAGGTCCGTATTTGTTTGATGAAGATGGAAACCGATTGGTGGATTATATAAATTCTTGGGGGCCTATGATTTTAGGTCATGCATTTGAGCCTGTGGTTAAAGCTGTTATAGAGAAAGCTAAAAAAGGAACCTCGTTTGGTATGCCAACCGAAATTGAAACACAAATTGCAGAATTGGCAGTGTCGATGGTACCTAATATAGATAAAATACGTTTTGTGAATTCTGGAACCGAGGCTTGTATGAGCGCCGTACGTTTGGCAAGAGGATATACAGGAAAAGATAAAATTATAAAGTTTGCCGGTTGTTATCATGGACATTCCGATTCGTTTTTAATTCAGGCAGGAAGTGGATTAAGTACGTTTGGAGTACCAAATAGTCCAGGGGTTACAAAAGGAACGGCCCAAGATACTTTGTTAGCACGTTATAATGATCTTGATAATGTAAAGGCTTTAGTTGAAGCTAATAAAAACGAAATCGCTTGTATAATTATTGAACCAGTAGCAGGAAATATGGGGTGTATTCCGCCGATAGATGGATTTTTACAAGGGTTAAGAGATTTATGTGATTCCAATAATATATTGTTGGTTTTTGATGAGGTTATGACTGGTTTTCGTTTAGCAAAAGGTGGTGCTCAAGAGTTATTTAATATAAGTGCAGATATTGTTTGTTTTGGAAAAGTAATTGGTGGAGGACTACCTGTTGGTGCTTTTGCAGCAAGAAACGAGATTATGAATTATTTGGCGCCTTTAGGTCCCGTGTATCAAGCAGGAACCTTAAGTGGTAATCCGTTGGCTATGGCTGCTGGGTTAGCCATGCTTACTGAGTTAAATACAGATACAGAGGTTTTTAAAAGATTAGAAGAAAAAACAAGGTATTTACACGACGGTATTGCCAAGGTTTTAAATGAAAATAAAATAACGCATACTATAAATAGAACTGGTTCTATGATTTCGGTGCATTTTGATGAGGCTACTGTTATTGATTTTGATACGGCAGCAAAAGGAAATAACGAAACCTTTAAAAAGTTCTTTCATGGCATGCTTAACGCTGGTGTCTATATTGCGCCTAGTGCTTTTGAAACATGGTTTATAACTGATGCATTAAGTTATGAGGATTTAGATTTTACTATTTCGGTTGTTAATGCAGTAGCGAAAACCTTATAATACTAGTGAAATAAAATGCCTATAATTGAACTTAAAACCGAAATAAAAGCATCAAAAGACATTGTTTTTGATCTTTCGCGAAGTATCGATTTACATAAAATTTCAACCAAGCAAACTTATGAAGAAGCTATAGCTGGAACAATAGGTGGTTTAATTGGCTTACATGAAAGTGTAACTTGGAGAGCAAAACACCTAGGGGTTTACCAGAACTTAACCTCTAAAATTACAGAATTTAATCGTCCTCATGTATTTGTGGATGAAATGCAAAAAGGTGCGTTTAAATCCTTTAAGCATGAGCATCATTTTACAGAATTAAACAATGGAAATACGTTAATGGTTGATGTTTTTGATTATGAGTCGCCATTTGGTGTTTTTGGAAAACTAGCAGATACATTATTTTTAAAAAAGTATATGACTAATTTACTAGTGGAGCGTAACCGAATAGTAAAAGAATTTGCTGAATCTGAAAAATGGAAAGCGGTATTATTAATGGATTAAACTGTTTTTGGTTTGGGAGTAAAACTTGGAATAAAAAAAAACGCATCTCAATTATTGAGATGCGTTTTTACATGAACCAAATTAACTAACTAAATTCTATCTTCACTAGGCCCTTTTTTCTTGTCTTTCTTTTTTCTTTCTCCATTTCTTTTGCCTTTATTTCCCATCCTTTCTTGAGATTTTTCCCATTTCGCATATTGCTCGTTGTTTAAAATGTCTTTCATTTTAGCCTTCTCTGCAATTTTTTGGTCTAATCTTGCATTTGCCATTGCTAAACGCTCTTTTTGAGTAGGTTTTTTAGCATCACCACTTTCCTTTTTAGCTTTATGATCTGCCATCATTTCTTTTCTTTTGTTGGCGTTCTCTAAATTTATTTTATAAATTTTAGCTTGTTGTGTATTGTTTAGGTCTAGAGCAAGGGTCATTTTTTTAGTTTGAAATGTTGCCATTTCTTCTGCAGAAAGGTTCATCATTCTTTCTCCTCTTTCTCCTCTTTCACCTCTGTTGTGTTTTTCGTTTTTGTCCTCTTGAGCTGAAACTTGTAATGCGAACAATGCTACAGCAACTAATATTAATTTTTTCATTTATTAATGTTTTTAAAGTTATTTGTCTTTTGGACTTTTAAAAATGAAAAGGGTTTAATCTAATGGTTGATTTTAACTACATATTAACAATGTAGGATACGTTTGGAGTTAGGTATATAGAACCTGAAAATATTTTTTTACAATTATAGGTTGACTTAAGACTAGATGCTTGTAACTGCAGACTTGCTCGCGTTTGGGGTTGTACTGGGTAGTCCACAGCGATCTCGATGGTTGATCGGGAGAAATCGGGAGAGCGAGGACTTGTAACCTTTCTACTTTGCTCTAGGTAGTCTCCAAGACTGACCTTTGTGCTAAGGCCTAAATAAATTATTTGGATATAGGGGCTGTTATGCTCACCCCTGTTTGAAAATCTGGAGCGTTGTTTACTCTTAAATCTTCTTTTACAAAGAGTGATAATTTATATTTTGGAGTGCCGTAGGTGTAAATAAAATTCCAACTTGCTAGTGGTTCATAAAGATTGTAAACGCCATTTTGCCAGCCGCCATTTATTTCACGCCATTTGCCAATTAGTTTATAATACTGGCTTTCTTCCTTTTTGTTATATGCCGATTGAGCGTGGTAATTTATTCCAAAAGCGTTGTAATTGCCCTTTTTGGTGTGTTTAGTAAGTTCTATTTCACCCTCGAATGTTGCTAGAAATGGACTGTTTCCTAAATCGATAACTTCTTTAAAGTTTACAATGTTTTTTGCCAAGGTGTTAATGCCTATGGCGAAGTTAAGCTCGTAATTGTTATTTAAGGCTAATTTTTTAATAAGGTTTGCAGAAATACCAGCATCCATGGAGGCGTTATATTTTGAGGTGTTCCAGCCTAAATGTGTTCCAAAATTTAAATAAATGTTTCTAGTTTTATTTATGGCTAATTTGGGGTAATAGTAATGTGAAAGCTCTAATCCACCAACAAAAAAATCGTTGTTATTAAGTTGTAATGTGTTGCCGTTGCGATCTAAATAGTTAAAGTTTACTTGGTTTAACCCGTAATAACGTCGGCCAAAGGGGTCTTCGCCACCTGCTACGTTACTATGAAACCACTCTATACTTTCATCGCTAGTAAATAATGAGAACGGATGTTTACCATTTGTAATTAAATAGGAACGCAGCGTTACACCCAATTCATGTTGTTTATTTATAGGAATAGTTGTGGTAACCCGAAACTCTTTAATTATAGCATCAACGACGATGTTTAAATAATCTGCAGGGGTTAGCTCTTGATCTATAAAAGTAAACTGACGATCGTGCCATTTAACTTGACTTAACTGTTCTCTAACTATAGGGTCTTTGGGAAAATAGGCTTCTACAAATGGGTGAAAATTATTTCCAGATGTATAGTTAATAGCTACGGTGGTTTTTTGCGGTGGAGCGTACTTAAAATTAGTGTTTAAACGTGAGCTAAATATGCCAAAGTGGTGGGTAGATAATATACTTGGATTCTCGATTCCGTTTTTAAAAGACAGGCTATCTTGTGCTTGTGCAGTTAGCTTATAGCTGCATAAACCAAGTAAAATAAATAAACTTTTTTTTAGCATTCGGCAAAAATAGGTAAACTTTAAATAATTATAGTTTTTGAATAAGTTATTTATAACGTGCCTTTTTTTTAATTAAATCAATTATCCCATTTATTGTATATTAGTATATAAACAAGCCGTATGTTTTATTGGTTACATATTCTAGTCATAGTTCTTATTGCTTATGTTGCAATAAGTGTAGCCTTGTATTATTTACAAGATTATATGTTATTTAAGCCTGAAAAGTTACATAAGGATTTTGAGTTTTATTATGAAAATCAAGATATAGAAGAGCATAATCTTGAAACTAGAGATGGTGCAACCATAAACGGTATTTTGTTTAAACCTAAAAGTGAATCTAAAGGGGTTGTTTTATACTTAAAAGGAAACTCTAAAAGTATAAAGGGCTGGGGTAAGTTTGCTGTAGATTTTACTAGACATGGTTATAATGTTTTGATGGTAGATTATCGTGGTTTTGGAAAAAGTACTGGCCGCCGCTCGCAAAAAGCAATTAAAAGAGATTTACAAGTTGTCTATAATAAAATTAAAAACCGCACCACCGAAGATAGAATTATCCTTTATGGCAGATCGTTAGGTTCAGGTTTTGCGGCAAAATTGGCATCTATGAATAATCCAAAAATGTTAATACTTGATGCGCCCTATTACAGTTTAACAAAGGTAACAGCTCGTTATGCGCCTTTTATGCCTTTATCTATTTTATTAAAATATCCGTTGCCAACCTATAAATGGTTAAAATATGTGAAATGTCCTATTCATATAATTCATGGTACTAATGATAAATTGATTCCTTATAAAACGAGTATTAAATTATCTAAAGTAAACCCTAAGCTAACTAAGTTACACACGGTAATTGGCGGCGGACATAAAAATTTGAATAATTTTGAATCGTATCATAAAATGATTTATGAGATATTAAATAGTAAACCTCAAGATATCGATTTATCAACTACAAGCATTCATGTTAAACACAGCTCGAAACCGAATAAAACAAAAACTTAAACAAATTGTAATTGTTGTAATTAGCTTTTATCTTATGGTTGGATCTTTATTGTACTTTATTCAAGAAAAAATGTTGTTTTTGCCAACGGTTTTAGAACAAGATTATAAGTTTCAAATGTCCTATCCTTTTAAAGAATTATTTTTTAAAACGGAAGAACATGCCTTTATAAATGCTATTCATTTTAAAATAGAAAAGCCTAAGGGGGTTGTGCTTTTTTTTCATGGAAATGCTGGTGATTTATCGCGTTGGGGAACTATAGCAGAATATTTTGTTGAAAAACAATATGATGTTTTGGTAATGGATTATAGAACTTATGGAAAAAGTAAAGGTACGCTTAGTGAGAAAGCACTTTATTTTGATGCACAATATTGTTATGATTTTTTGAAAACGGAGTACAGAGAAGAAGACATTACTATTTATGGTCGCTCTCTAGGAACGGGTTTAGCCACACATGTTGCTTCCAAAAACAACCCGAAACAAATTATTTTAGAAACCCCTTATTATAGTATTTTAGATGTAGCACAATCTAGGTTTCCAATGTTTCCAGTAAAATATTTTTTAAAATATAAACTATTTAGCTATCAGTTTATAGAAGCTGTAAATTGCCCCATTTTGATACTACACGGTACAAACGACCAAGTGGTGCCTTATGAATCCGCTAAAAAATTATATAAAGTTTCACCTAAAGAAAAAACCACCTTTATTACTTTTGATGGTGGTGGACATGGTAATTTAAGTAGTTTCGATAGGTATCATCAGCATATGGAAAAAATGCTTAAGTAATTTAGTCTACTTCTAAGGTAGACAAATGATACACCGGAATACCTGAATCTGTAAGACCTTCAATTTTTATGGCATAATTACTTTTCTTATCACTGGTAAAAAATGAAATTTTAGCCTTAATGTTGTTTTCATTGAGCACTATTTTGGGTTCCCAATGCAATGTGGTTCTCATATCAGCTTTCATGGCTTCGTCAAAACCATTTAAATGATCTGGTGCGTAAAACTCCCTAGCGGTATAGAAGCCTATGGATTCAAAATCAATAATTCCAGGTTTACGTTTTACATTTCTAACCGATATATTAATTCCTGTTCTAGAGTAAATGGCGACTACACCATTTCCGCCGTTATTAAAAGTAAAGGCCTCCGCGCCCGATAGCACGTCTATAAAATCGATATCGTTTCCAGTAAGATGAGTAAGGTCATCTAATTCAACTTGAAAACCATCTAAATAAACCGCTGGTGCTTGGTTTCGTATGTAGATTGAGTCGTTTACAGTAGTAACTCCAGGAAGCATGTTTAGTAAATTAAAGATGGATAGGTGACTTTGATTTTCAAGGCTTTTCATGTCTAGTCGTTTTGATGCATAGCCATAATCCGTTCTGTCATTTAGCTCTTGCTCTCTTTGTTCTTCTTCTGTTTCTCGTTGTGCTGTAATTACAATTTCATCTAATACTCTTGCCGATTTAGCAAATGCTGCATCAATTTGAAAGATGTTTTTTGCCTGTTTTAAAAAGCTATTTATTTTACTGCTGTCTTGTAATGTTGATTTTAAAATATCATTTCGCATAACCCTTGGGCTAGCCAAATTTTTGTTGGTTAAAGTAATGGAAACTAACCTGTTTTTTTTGTCATTATCAGATTTAAAATCTTTAACGCGAGCTTCTAAAAGTATAGGTAAGGTGTCATTAAAAATAAAAGGACCATAATTGAATATGCCTTTAACATCAGTTTGTTTTTTTTCTTGGTAAGGTAAGCTTCCCATAAAAGTAATTCTCGTAGTCGATTGTATAGGTTGTTTAGTGCCATTTAAACTACGTGTACTTCCAGAAATAAAAATACCTTTTTCGGGTGTATAACGTTTTTTTTCTTGGTGCTTATACAGTAAGTCATGCCAAGTAAAACGTCTCCAACCATGAGTAAGCATTAATACATCTAATAAATAACGCCGTTTTATATCGTTTTCCTTTTGAAAAAAATAACCTGGGTTTTCAATACTTCCTCTTATATCTGAATTTAGTAAAAGATATGTTTTAATGTTTTCGCTTTGGGCACTTTGTCCAATAGCATCAATATCGGTAATTGACATCGATAAATTTCCTGATAAGGGTTGTCCATTTTTATCACTTAAATCTATTTCCATAGAAACCTTGTCTCTGGTTTTAGGCGCTTCATTATCTAAAGTTAAATTTATGCTAGCCTCGTCAAGTTGGCTATCAACATAAACCAATCTTTCGCAAACCGGATTACCACTACTATTAAATAAGGTGAAGCTAACCACACCATCCTTTAAAGCTGCGGTGTTTATTTTTACATTATAATTAGTCTTGTCTTCAGTTTCTAGTCTTTCATAAATTAAATGTCCACGTTGATGCGCCACTAAAAAGGTGTTTTTTAAACCAACACCTGTGTTTGAAGTTGCTTGTACTAATATCTGATCGCCAGAATTTACCATACTTAGATTGTATCCATTTGGTAAGGCTGTTGGTAACGGGTATTTTACTTCTTCACCGTTAAAAATAATGCTGGCGTAATAGGTGTTATTGGCTTCAGGTTTTAAGGTTACAACACTTAATCCAAATTTAAATGTAGAAAAAGAGGTAACTATTTTATTATTTGAATCCTTTATAGTGCCTTTTAATTCACTATTTTGATACGCTTGGTCTTTAACCTTTATACCTACTTTTGTATTTAATCCATTTACTAAGTACCCACTTTCTGGATAAAAACCAATTTCGGGAGGAGAGATAGTACGTGTTTTAACAGTTTTAGTAGTGTTTGTTGTTACGCTAGAAATTTTGTTTTGAGAATGGTTTTCAGTAACATTCCATATTGGTATTTGAGTTTGGAAAAAATAATCTGCACTATCATTTCGCATATTATTAGTATAGGCTCTTAGCAGGTATGTTCCAGATTCCCATTCTTTTTTTATTTTGAAATCGCCCGCAACACTTACATCAGCAGTGAAAAGTTGTCGTTTAGATAAAATACTATCCTGTTCATTAACAAGTTCTACATAAAGAACGCGACTTATGTTAGATTTTTGATGCGTAATGCCGTTTACTAAATACGCGGTGTACCAAATATCATCTCCTGTGGTGTAATAAGGTTTATCGGTTTGAACATATATTTTTTCTGGATAATTATTAGCATAATTTTCTAATTTTCCTATAACAAGTTCTCTAAAGTTATTTGTTACCGCGAACCCTAGAAGTGTGCATAGTGTAACAACTACTGCAATTTTTTTAATCATACTAAATGTAATTAGTGATGTTCTTTTTCTTAACAATAAATATAGTAACTAAAGTCGTAGTAAATTGGTTTAGTATGAGACTTTATTACAATCGTTTAGTTTAAAAAGAAGCTTAGATATCTTAAAAAATTAACATACCGGTAAGTTAACTCTTAAATAAAAATTAAAATTGGTGAAACCACTGTTAAACATTTCTAAAAGCTACTAATAGAAAGGGGTTAATGTTAGATATTTGTCCTGAGTTTAGTTAATAGATTTAGTTTGGTTAGTTTAAAAAAGCCAGTAATTTTAAAAAATTACTGGCTTTTTTTATGATTTGTATTTTGATAAGTATTACATGATACTAACAAACAGCCCGTCATCAGTCTTCTCAACTTTTGATAGATTATTTTTAGTTAGCTCTTTAATTGTTTTATCCCATTTTTTATTGGATAAACCAGACTGCGATTTTAAAGCTACAAGATCTAGTTTTTCAGCTTTCTTCAAAATTTCAAAAACAGCTTTTGCATCATCACTAATAGCTAAAGGTTTTTTCTCAGGGCGCATTTGCGGGAAAAATAAAACCTCTTGTATCGATTGGTTATTGGTTAAAAACATAATTAAACGATCCATACCAATTCCCATTCCAGATGTAGGAGGCATACCATATTCTAAAGCACGTAAAAAGTCATGATCAATAAACTCGGTAGCTTCATCATCACCTTTAGCAGCCAATTTAAGTTGGTGTTCAAAACGCTCACGTTGGTCAATAGGATCGTTAAGCTCAGAATACGCATTAGCAATTTCTTTACCACAAACCATCAGCTCAAAACGCTCTGTTAATTCAGGATTATCACGGTGTTCTTTACATAGTGGACTCATTTCTTTAGGGTAGTCGGTAATGTAAGTTGGCTGTATGTAGTTACCCTCGCATTTTTCACCAAAAATTTCATCAATAAGTTTGCCTTTACCCATGGTTTCATCAACCTCGATACCTAGGTCCTTGGCAGCTTGTCTTATTTCATCTTCAGATTTATCGGTAATATCAAAACCAGTAAAATGCTTAATAGAATCTGCCATAGTAACTCTAGCATATGGCGCTTTAAAATCTATTTCATGTTCGCCAAAAGTTGCTTTAGTACTTCCGTTTACGGCAAGAGCACAATGCTCTAATAATCGTTCACAGAAATCCATCATCCAATTGTAGTCTTTGTAAGCTACATAAATTTCCATAGCTGTGAACTCAGGGTTGTGCGTTCTGTCCATCCCTTCGTTTCTAAAGTTTTTAGAAAACTCATAAACCCCATCAAAACCACCAACAATTAGCCTTTTAAGATACAATTCGTTTGCAATTCGCATATACAAAGGAATATCCAAAGCATTGTGGTGTGTAATAAACGGACGTGCCGCTGCACCACCAGGAATAGGTTGTAAAACAGGTGTTTCAACCTCAAAATAACCAGAATCGTTAAAAAACTGGCGCATGGCGTTAAACAATTTGGTACGCTTAACAAACACTTCCTTTACCTGTGGGTTTACAACCAAATCGGCATAACGTTGTCTGTAACGCTGTTCTGGATCGGTAAACGCATCATGCACTTTTCCGTTGGTATCAGTTCTGGGTAATGGTAAGGGTTTTAAGGCTTTACTAAGCAATGTGAAATTTTTAACCTTTACCGTTTTTTCACCAACTTTGGTTAAAAACAATTCGCCCTCAATACCAATAAAATCGCCAATATCTAGCAATTTTTTATATACATCGTTGTACTTACTTTTATCATCGGTAGTACAAATTTCATCTCTATTAAAATATACTTGAATACGGCCGTCGGCATCCTGCAATTCAGCAAAACTTGCATTACCCTGTATACGTCTCGACATTAATCTGCCAGCAATAACCACCTTATTTTCTTCCTTAAAATTGGTTTTTATGGATTTCGATGTGTCCTTTACAGGGTATAAATCTGCCGGATAAGGGTTAATACCCAAATCGCGTAATTTTGCTAATTTCTCTCTTCTTACAAGTTCTTGCTCAGATAATTGTGACATATTCTAAATACTAGGTGAAAATTTTTAAGGCACAAAGATAAACATTTGATTTTCCATTTACATCTATTGATTTATGAATTTTTTGTGCGTTACCACAAGGGTCGGGCTATACACTATATCTTTTTAAAAATGTTACTGTGTGGAGGGAGGACGTGACATTCTTAACATTTTTAGTTTATCATTTAGCTAATTGGTTACTCCTTTTAAAAAAGGATGCCGTTTCTATCCCTAACGCAGCGTGTAACAAATAACTAACTTTATCGTCAAATGAGTAAATCATCAATAAATAAATATCAAACATGAGTATCTGGAGAGTTTTACTATCTATTATTTGCCCACCTTTAGCTGTTATCGATAAAGGTTGCGGTTCTATAATTATTGTTTTCTTATTATGGCTTTGTGGTTGGGTGCCAGGTGTTATTGCAGCCTTAGTTATACTTAATAACCCTAAGAGTTAGTTGGCCGTTGGCTGATATGAAGTATCAGTCTTCAGTCATTAGTCCTTTTTATATAAAATATCGTAATTTTACAGCCGTATGAATAAGAACATCGAACTACAAGATTTAGGCTTAAAAGACTATAAACAAACCTGGGAATATCAGGAAACCTTGTTTCGAGGTATTGTAGATGCAAAAATTAAGAATAGAAGGGAAGAGGCAGGTCTGGAAACCAAAAATCACTTTTTATTTGTCGAGCATCCGCATGTATACACCTTGGGTAAAAGTGGCGATATGTCTAACTTATTGGTGGACGAAGCACAGTTAAAAGAAAAAAATGCAAGCTTTTATAAAGTAAATCGTGGTGGCGATATCACCTATCATGGTCCTGGGCAAATAGTAGGTTATCCTATTTTAGACTTAGATAATTTTTTTACCGATATTCATAAATACCTTCGTTTTCTTGAAGAAATGATAATACTAACCCTTGCCGAATACGGCTTAAAAGCAGAACGTAGCTCAGGAGAAACAGGTGTTTGGCTAGATGTAGGAACACCATTTGCACGTAAAATTTGCGCTATGGGTGTGCGAGCTAGCCGGTGGGTTACTATGCATGGTTTTGCACTTAATGTAAACGCTAATTTGGGGTATTTCGATTTAATGATTCCATGCGGGATACGTGGTAAAGCAGTGACTTCCTTAAATGTTGAATTAGGAAAACAAGAGGTTGACGAAACCGAAGTAAAAGCCAAATTACTAAAGCATTTTTCCAATTTATTTGAAGCCGAATTTATAGAAAAGAGTTAACCTTTTTCTTTGGACTTTGGTGAAATTAGCACAAAACGAATTATTCCTTAAAAATAGATTCTTTTAATTTATCTAAAGTTATCGGTTTAACAATATAATTGCTATTAATATTATATTGTTTAGCACGCTCCTTATCTGCTTTAGAGTCAGAACTAGTAACTATAAATATTTGTATTTTTTGCTCTATAGGTATGGTTTTAAAAGCATCTAAAAATTGCCAACCATCCCAAATTGGCATATTAAGGTCTAATAAAATAAGTTCGGGAAGTCTTTCGCCATTCGAGATTATGGATTTCAATTTATCAAAAGCATCTTTGCCGTTAGAGCATATTAAAACAGATTCTACAAATCCACTCAAATCTAAAAAACGTTTAGTAATATAAACATGAGTTGGATCGTCCTCAATAATACAGGCTAGGTTAATTTTTTTCATTTCTAAAATTTACTTTAAAGGTTGTACCAATATTTTCAGTGCTTTCTACTTCAATTTTACCACCTAAGGCTTCTACTTGAGTTTTGGTAATAAATAAGCCAATACCTTTGGAGTCTTTATTTTGATGAAATGTTTTATACATACCAAAAAGTTTATTTTTATGTAAATCTAGGTTTATTCCAAGACCATTGTCGGTAAATTCTATTGAAGTATAAGTGCTATTCTTTTTGTACTCTATCTGAAGATAGCTCTCTCTTTCGTTGGAACGATACTTTATGGCATTTGTAATAAAATTTAGTACAATACTATCTAAATATGCTTTTATTCCAATAACCTCAAGATCTTCAGGGATATTGGTTTTTATTTTTACCTTATTAATTTCTGCAAGTGGTAAAATAGATTCAATTTGTTGATCGATAATTGGTTTAATAGGTATGTTAGTAAGAGTTTCTTTAGATAACATGTTTATTTGTACAATCTCTGAAAGATCTGAAATAGTTTCTTCTAGGTTTTGAGATGATGTTTCTAATAGCTGAACCATTTCATTTTTAAAAAAATCTGGTTCTTCACTTTTTAAAATTCCTAAAAGTGCCGAAATACCTCCTGAGTGCGATCGTAAATTATGTGAAACAATATGGGCAAAGTTTTTTAAACGTTCATTTTGATCTTTTGTAATGGAAATAATTTTTTCCATCCGTATTTCTTGCTCCTTAATTAAGGTAATATCTACTATTTGAGAAACAAAATGAAGTACATCGTCGTTTATATCTCTTACCACTGAAACTGCTAAATGAATGTAAACAATATGTCCGTTTTTATGGAAATAGCGCTTATCCATTTTGTAATGGTCCCGTTTACCAACAATAATTTCTTTTAATAGGTGTAAGTCTAAATCAAGATCTTCTGGATGGGTAATGTCTTGAAATGTAAGGTCGTACATCTCTAAAGCTGTATAGCCAAGAATATTACATAGCGTTTGGTTAACTTTTAACCATTTACCGTTACTATCTAAGATTGCCATACCAATAGCGGCATTTTCAAAACTACCCCTAAAAGCTTGCTCACTTTGTTTTAGCTTTATCTCATTGGTTTTAATTAAATCGATGTCCTGTATAGTACCGTAAATTCTCCTGATTGATTCGTTGTTTTTTTCGGGAATACCAATGACTTTTACCCACTTTGTGTTGTTTAACTTAGTAACTATTTGTAGTTCTTCGGTAAATCCTTCACCGTTTTTTAATGCCTGAAGTACAAGTTCGGTTATACGATCTCTATTAAATCCTTTTTTGTAAAAGTTTATTCCTGTATCAAGCGAAGGTTCATAGTCCTCTTCAACTTCGTGTATGTTTTTAGTTGTATTGCTCCAAATTACATTTTTATTGCTTACATCCATTTCCCAAAAACCTATATGGGCTTCATGATTACATCTTTCTAAAAAACGTTCCTGTTCTTTTAGTTTTGTAACTTCAATATGAGATCCTAACATTCTTATAGGAACTCCTTTTTTGTTTCTTATTGCTAAACCTTTACATCGTATCCAAACAATTCTACCATTTTTATGTGTGTATCTTACAACTTGATCATAAGGAAAATTTGGGTCACTTAAATGTTTTTGAAAGTTAGCAACGGCAATTTTTAAATCGTCTTGGTTTATTATATTTTGCCATGCAGAGGCTTTATGAGCTTTGTTTTCCGGATTGTAGCCTAGGGCTTCCCAAAAGCGTTTGTTCATCCATTCATTTTCTGGGTTTTCTAAATCCCAGTACCACATACCGTCTAGGGAATTATTTTGGATAAACTCGAAAATAGTATCATCAGATTTTATAAGATCATACAATTCTTTTTGTAAATAATTCATTTTTAATTACTTGATTAACAGTGCTATTAATTAATATATGTTTGTTGTAAATCTTAGGATTTACATGGTTTTGTTTTGGAGAAGCGTGTTTATTGATAAGAGAGTAACTAATAGATAATCAATTAAGGCAATACATATTAAACTAGTTTCTGCGTCTAATTTAATGATTTAGTAAAAATAATTTATGAGAATTATAATTATTTTAAAAAAAGCAAAGTTGATTTTCGCTACATTTCTTATTAGTTAAATGCTTAATATTTTGGATTTGTGTGAGTTAGTGGTGTTGCTTTTTAAAAAAAATATATATTAATCTTCCTCGTTAAAAAACACTTTATAATAATGCATTTTTTTCACATCATCATAACCACGTTCTAAATATTCAGCTGATGCGTCTGGCGCATCAATATCTAGTTTTATTTGTATGTTGGTATCTAGTTTAATGTCTGTTTTTATCTTTCGTTTAGCTTTGGTCACTACAGCTTCGGCAACATCAAATTGGTTTCTTAAAACAAGGTTTTGCTCGCTTTCGTAATCTTTTTTGTAGTTTTCAAATTCTCTAATGTGTTTTTCATCTTCAAATAATTCTTCTTTAAAGCGTTCTACATTAACAATTTCATTCTCTTTAAAAAAATCAATAGTATGTGCTAAAAACGTGTTTTGTTCTTTGGCACCATAATTAGGTTTTAAAACTTCGGTCGAGAATTCTTTACAAAGCTCTATATATTGTTGTGTGTGGTTATTAGCATCATCGGCATATTTTATATTCAAAAAATGATTAAGCCAATATTGTGCATCGTAACTGTTATTGTCTACACTTAAAATAATATTTCCTTCGGTATCGCTTTGGTTTAAAATTAAACAGCCTTTGTCTACTTTTCTGGAGTTAATTCCTTTTTGTACTAATACATCATAACTGTTATTTTCTAAATAGGTTTGAAAGAAATTAACCTTGCTTTCTATTTTAAAAATTCCAATGGCGTTAGTGGACATGTCTCTAAACTCTATACCTTCAAACATTACAACCAGAACATCGCCTGTTTTTATTTGAGCCGAACTTGATTGCTCATATAAATGGGTAACAATATGTTTTGATACTTCAACAAAAGCATCCTCATCATTAAACATTTGGGTGCAATAGCTATTTATTTCGTTTAATGAAATACTTGCGTGGTGGTTAAACCGGTAACTTTGCACAACACTACCAAAAGGTCTTAATAAAAAAGGTAGCATTAGGTCGTAACTAGGTTCGTCAAAATCGACTAACTTTTCTGAAAAAGCATTTTTTGTGTCGTTAAACTTGTTACCTACTTTGTGTATGATAAATTTTGATATGGCGGCGTTTTTTCTTGAGATCATGAATTGTGTATTATAAATGCAATACTATAAAATTAAGCTGAATTTGATATAAAAAAAGAGCACCAAAGTACGATACTTTGGCACTCAAGATTCAAGGGCTTGCCTTTAGTGGTTATAGGTCTTTATGCTATAATTATTTTGAAAAGCTTGTAAGCTCTGAATAGCCCATAAGTTTGCCGTTTTTGTTATAGGTTTCTGTTCTTACTACGCCTACGCCTTCGGCAATCCATTCTTTTATAGTAAATGTCATTTTCATACCCATTTTCATTTCGTTTTTATAACTTAATACAAAGCAGTTAAAAGTTCCTGCAGGTGTGGTTATGGATTCTTTGTTGTTTACCTTCCTGTTTATAAGGGTTACACTCATATTCATTTTAATGCCGCCCATATCTATGGCCATATTCATGTTGGCATCTTTTAATGTTGTCCCTACCTGTAAATCGTTTGGTAGTTCTATATTGTTACCTGTAATATCCATTTCCATGTCTTTGTATTGCTTAAACATGTCTTGCCTCATCATCGATTTAAAATCAATAGAAATACGGTTGCCCTCGCAAGTTATTTTATAGCTTGTAGTTGTTATTTCTTTGTCTTTGGCATCTAATATTATGGTTTTTATTGTGGCCTCATTATTTTCAATAGTGGTTACTTCGTAATTAACAGCACCTTCCTTTTTACCTTTTTTATTGTAATTGGTCATTTCGAAGTTAGCACCAACTTCAAATGGGTAATATGCTTCGCAAGGGTTTTGACTAAACGATGCGTAACTTATATAGAGTAAGGTGATTAGGGATATAATTTTTGTTTTCATAGCATTTTAAATTTTTATGAATTCTACACGTCTATTTTGGGCTTTACCATAATTAGTAGTATTGTCTGCAATAGGAACACTTTCTCCTTTACCATTTGTTTGAAGTCTGTGTCCTGAAATTTTATAAATACTAATTAATGCTTCTTTAACGGCAGCAGCGCGAGCTTTTGAGAGTTTTAAATTGGATTCTTCAGTTCCATCAGCATCTGTATGTCCAACTATGTTTAGTTTGATATTCTCATCTTGCATTAATACTTGAGAAATTTGACGAATAATCCCTAAGGATTGTGGCTGAATATTTGCAGACCCAGAGTCAAATAAAATACCATTGGTTGATATTTTGCCTTCTGAAAGTAATTTACGTCTTAAATCTACACCACCTTCTAGGACTTTTAGATTAGATATATAAAGGTGTTCTTCGCCGTCTTTAAAATTATTAATATGAAATTTTAGATAGTTTAAAACGTTTAGCTCTTCTATAAATCGAGGAATGTCTACATACTTAACTTCATTTACCCATAACCGATACCTGTTTTTAGTTACAGAAATAGAAATATGTGGCTTATTTAGAACTTCATTTCGTATGTCTGCTTTAATATTGGCATTTATTTCTCCTCCACCTCGGTTAAAATAATTTTTGGCTCTTAAAGGGAAAGCTCCGTATTGCCCAACAGGTATTGAAACATAAGCGTAATGTGCAGTGCCATCTTTAAATTTGTTATCGTCACTTAAAATAATAAATAACTGTGCTGTTGATGAAGTTTTGCGTCCAAGGCCTTTTGTGAGTATATCGAATTCAATTGTATAATCTTTTGGTAAATTATTTAAATCGGGAATAAAATAGACACCATAACCAGATTTTAATTCGAACCAGTTGCCTTTATCTCCAATTCTTACAACTTCTCCCGAAGCGTTAGTGTTCCATTTACTAGGAAAATCGCCTATAAAATCTTGTGAGAAATCATCATAAAATAACATTTTGTCACCTGGAACAAAATCAAATTTACTGTATACTTCTAGGTTATCTGATATGTTCGCTTTTTCAGTATCATCATTTTCGTGATTTGAATCCGTTCCTTGATCATTAACTGTAATAGTGTCATCGGAATCATTTTCTGTTTCTTCTTCGTTTGTATCCCGCTCCCGTTGACCTAATAGTAATTCTTTTGCGGTTTTAATACTGTATTTTAGGGCTTTTTTAGCTTTGTTTATTTGTAGTGTTGCTTTCCCTTGTTTTAAAATACTTAAACCACCTAAATCTCCTAAAATATCTGGAGCACTATCGGTTAAACCATTTAGGTCATCTAGTGCATCTTCCAAAATATCAATATCGTCCTCTTCTAATGGCGTTCCTGCTTCATTATATCCATCATATTTATAAACCTTATCATAAATATCGAACGATTCAGTCACAAAATTATCAACACTAGAAACTCCAACTTTACTTTTAGGACGTTTTAATGGGGTAGTTTGCGCTTCAGTATTCGGACAAATAAAAACTAACGCCACCGAAAAGAGCAAGACGTGTATTACGTTTATTTGTGATTTCATCTGTAATTGATTGATTATTAGCTACCTTAAAGATAAAGATTAGTTATTTATCAACAAAAAAGATGAGAGGAATTTATGTTTTAGAGGTCTTATTAATATCCCAATTAATTGATTTGATACAGAATTAATACTTTAGGTTCTCCTTTAACAATAAACTCTAAATTTCTGTCTTTATCAATATTATCCAATTCTATGGCGGAGTTTCCATAAACAGGGAAATTTGGAAGTAGTTTAGATTGACTGTCGTATAAATAGATTTTATGCGATTGTAAATCTGTAGTAGAAACGTAAATTTTATTGTTTATGTAAAAAAGTTTCGGGTTAGTATAATCTCCAAAATCTAATTCGTTGGTCTTACCTTTTATCGTTAATTTGTTTTCGCTTTGAGTTACTAACGTTTTGCTAGTGGTTTCAATATGATGGTTTTCCGTAAGGTTTAAGTTTCTAGACGATACATTACCTTTTGTATCTACCGAAACTAAATCGCCAGTAGCTGTTGTTGTGGTAAAGGTATTATTGTATAAAAATACTGGTTGGTTGGAATAGGTGTAAGACTGCTTGGGTTTAACTCTGGTTTTACCAAGCCTATCTAAAATGTAAAGTTTGTTATTCAATTTAATAGTAATGTAATCTTTACTGCCTATTCTAAAATGTTTAGGTTGAGAAATTATGGTGTTACTGGCCGATTTAAACTTGAAGCCAGTTACTGTTTTACCTTTTGTATCATACATTAACACGTTTTTACCTTGAGTAACTAAAAGCCTGTAGTTTTTGCGGTTATCATAATCAAAAACGGCCAAGGGTTGGGTAATGTTATCATTAAATTTTAGGGCAAATGGTTTTACTTCTTTGCCATTTCGGTCTAAAATATAAACCCGGTTTGGTGTTGCAAATGCTAATTGTAAGCGACCGTTTTTATAAATATCTATTTGCTCTATTCTACCTAAAACAGGACCTTGTAGCTGTTTTTTCCATAGGGTTTTTCCTTGGTTAGATATTAAATATAAATTGTTGTTTACATCTTGTACAACAATTTCTTTCTGTTTGGTAATATGGTTTTTAACAAATTGCGGGGTATTTAAAATGGCTTTGTCTAGTTTTATATTTAATTCTTCTGAAACAGAGTTTACATGAGCTCTTTTTTTGTTTTTTGCTATAATGCCATTAATATGCGCAAAATTGTTGTCGTAAATAAATTGAATGGCCGATGCATTGTAGGTGTCTATATTATAAGTGGTATTGGCTGTTATATTTTTATTTAACAGCGTTTTTAGTGTTGATGTATTTATAATTTGTAATAATGATGATGCGTCACTTAGGTTTTCCTTATTGTTTTTAAAATACGACGTGGTATTTAAAGTTGTTTTGTTTTGGTAGTTTGCAATTATATTTTGAAGCATTTCAAGACTAGCACTAAATACTAGATAGTTGTCTATAATGCAATATAAGTTGGCATTGGTAATATTAATAAATGGTGAAAAGGTATGGGCAAACAAATTAGGCTTGCTAAAGCTATAAATGTCAATTTCTCGATAAGTATCAACACTTGTTTGTTCACCTAAAAGCGCGTCATTGGTTGCAATAATATCAATAGAGTTTAAAACAATGGCTCTATGGTTTCCTTCATAAATAACTCCAACTTCAATAACATCATTAAAAAGGTTGGTGTTAATTTCTAGGGAGTCTTTCTTTTGGTATTTAACCAAATTGGTATGCAATTTTGTAAAATCGTCAAATGTAAATGCCAATACGCCATCGCTATTGGTTGGTGTTATATTTTGAATTTGATTGACCTGAGGAATTGTATTTTTAAAAACATTAATAAGACTATTAGTAGAATCGATTGCCTTGGCAATACCATTAAAGTACGTGTCGTTTTGGTTTAATTCCACATCAATAGCTATATATTTTGTAAGCTGGTTAAGTGAAAGCGAATCTTCAATAAAAAGCGATGGTACTAAATTCCATTTCGTGTTTAAAAGAATGGAAGCTGTTTTGTTACTACTTGATGCCTTGTATAGCTTCTTTATGTTTTCATCTTTATAATTAGAAATAAAGGCTTGGACAACTATATATTTTGATGAGGATGCTATAAAAGTACTATCAATAATGGTACTGTAAAAAATAGATTTTTCAATAGTATGTTTTCTAATAGATTGGTTGTTGTATTTAAGTACCTCTTCAGTGTAATTGGGTAAAGAATCTGTAAGAAATAAATCTTTGGTTAGTTTTGTTATTAAGGAGTATTGTAAGCTATCGGCAGTATCTTCCGAAAAACAAATTAAAACCTCGCCGCTAGGGTTTAAGTGTGTTAAAGGCGAAAGTTTTTTTTCTAAATTCGTGAAAGTTGTAGTGCCTGAAATATTTTGTAAAAAATTACTATTATTAATGCCACTGTTTAAACCTTCAATATTATTAGTCTTTAAAATTAACGAGGTGTTTTCGGGCACGTAATCTAAAAGATTAACGCGTTTATTGTTCGTTTTAGAGCATGCAAAAACCATGAACAATAGGAAAGCAAAACAAAGTAGTCTCATAAAAGGAATTAATTTATGCAAATATAAAAACTTAAAGGTCTAACTTAAATTGGTCGGGTAATAATCTAAACGATTTTCTGTGGTATTTTGTTATGCCATGTTTTTTAATAGCCGCTCGGTGTTCTTTAGTGGGGTAGCCTTTGTTTTGTTTCCAATT
This sequence comes from Algibacter sp., assembly GCF_039977455.1. Classification (GTDB taxonomy): domain Bacteria; phylum Bacteroidota; class Bacteroidia; order Flavobacteriales; family Flavobacteriaceae; genus Algibacter_B. The sequence goes on from NZ_JBDWDG010000010.1 coordinate 107,395, forward strand.
ATACATTGGGAATTCTTCGTGAATTTTGTCCATATATAAATCGCGATGGGTTTTGGCTAAAACAGAAGCAGCGGCAATACTTAAATATTTACCATCACCTTTAATAATGGTGTCATAAGGGATGTCTTTATAGGGTTTAAATTTGTTACCATCTACAATAACAAATTCTGGTGTTTTAGTTAATTGGTCAATAGATTGGTGCATGGCTAAAATTGAAGCGTTCAATATGTTTATCTCATCAATTTCTTCTTGAAATATGTGTGCTACCCCAAAGCATATTGCGCGTTCCTCAATAATAGGTTTTAAAACTGTTCTTTTCTTTTCACTAAGTTGTTTGGAGTCGTTTAAAATTGCATTTTTAAAATTTTCTGGAAGTATAACTGCTGCCGCGGTAACCGGGCCAGCTAAACAACCGCGACCTGCTTCATCTGTACCACACTCTAAAATTAAACCGGAATAATTTGCTAATAACATGACGCTAAAATATTGATAATTCTTTAAACTATAATTACTATGTGGAGTTAGTATTTTTATCAAGAATGTTATGGAAAGTTTAAAAAAAATAATGTGGCTTGTTTAGATTTATTCAAGGTTGTGTATAGCTTAATGTTAGGAAACGGTTTTTAGTCGAGATTTTAAACGTTAAAAGTACCTTTATTAAGTACTTTTTAATATAATTCTTTGTTTGTTAAAAATAATATTTAGAAATTCGTCCTTGACTAATTCAAATAATTATTAAATTAAAATTAACCTAGTTACTAACACTTTTTGTGTTGTTTTCAGTTTAACTGGTTAATACTTAAGAAAGTCAAATTACTCATAAAATTATTTATTGTAGTAGTTTGACTTTTCTTTTAGTAATGGTTTAATAGATCCTATACTTAAAGGATTCACTATCGTTTTTTCAATTATTTAACTAAACAATAAATAATTTTTTCATTTTACAACGTTATCATATTTTGTATTTACATTTGCATGGTTTTAATTTTGTTTAATTTTTTAGCATTATTAAAATAACTCTTGTAAAGTATTTATAATGGCTTTAGCTTTAAATTATATAAAAAACACCCTAGAATGCATAAATTAGTTACCATACTTCTTTTGTTATTGTTTACTTTATCAATAAAAGCGCAGGTTTTACCTCAAAAAGGACAAAAACAAGAAGGAGTAAAGTCTACTCAAGTTCAGGATTCATTAAGAACAAAGCAAAAGTTACAGGGTAAAGAAAAGACTTCAGAAAAGCAAATAGCTAAAATAGAAGACTATCTAATCATTTCTCACGAAAGAGATACTACATATCTTGACACCTCTTTAACTATTCAAAAAGAATATAAGTTTAATTATTTACGTAAAGATAATTTTGGATTAATTCCGTTTTCCAATTTAGGGCAAACCTATAATAGTCTAACTCATAATTTTGCTAACAGCAATTCTATGCCATTATTTGGGGCTCGAGCTAGACATTTTAATTACATGGAGATTGAGGATATTAATTACTATCATGTGCCAACACCATTAACCGAGCTGTTTTTTAAAACAGCATTCGAGCAAGGGCAATTGGCCGATTCCTTTTTTACGGTAAATACCTCCCCGCAATATAATTTTTCAATTGCTTATAAAGGGTTGCGATCTTTAGGTAAATATCAAAATATACTTACTAGTACAGGTAATTTTAGGTTTACGTCAAATTATACATCAAAAAATAAACGATACAATGTGAGAGGTCATATTGTAACGCAAGATTTATTAAATCAGGAAAATGGAGGTTTGCAAGACGATAGTGTAATCGATTTTGAGTCGGGGGACCAAGAGTTTATAGACCGATCAATTTTAGAAGTCAATTTCGAAAACGCCGAAAGTATAATGCAAGGAAAACGCTTTCATCTAGATCATAGCTATTCGCTTTTTAATAAATCGGTTAAAGCTCATCTACCAGAAACACTTAATGACTCTACTTCTAAAAGCAGTTTAAAAATCAATCATATAATGTCCTTCGAAGATAAGAGTTATGAGTATGATCAAACTAGTGCCGACACTGATTACTTTGGTGATGCATTCAAATCAACTAGTTTAAAGGACAAAGCTACTTTAGAAAACTTCTATAACAAAGTTCAGGTCGATTACTTTAACAACGTACTAGGTCGTATTCAGTTAAATGTAAATACTAATAACTATAACTATGGTTACGATAAATTGGTAGTACTAAACGGAAACACAATTACTAATCGAATAAAAGGAAATATTGTTGCAGTAGGAGGTAAGTATAGTAAACGTTACAAAGGTTTTCGTTTTAATGGCGAACTAGGAGCTAACATCTCTGGCGATTTCGACGGTAATTACCTTAAAGCAAATGCCGTTTTTAATTTAAATAGCGAAATTTCGGCATCTGCATCCATTAACCACAGTTCAAAAGTGCCAAATTATAATGCCCTCCTATATCAAAGCGACTATATCAATTACAATTGGCAAAATAACTTTAGTAATATAGAAACCCAGCAAATTGGGTTTAACCTAAAATATAAAAACTTAGCCAACATTATAGTCGATTATTCTACAATCGATAACTATGTGTATTTCCAAAAGGACCAAACCACACTCCAAGTAGCCCCATTCCAAAACACCAGTACAATAAACTACCTAAGAGTTAAATTGGTGAACGAAATAAAGTTCGGCAAATTCGCATTAAACAATACCATATTATACCAAAACGTAAAGGACGACAATAACACCCTAAACGTTCCAGAATTAAATACCCGTAACACCATATATTTTTCAAGCCCATTATTTAAAAATGCCCTGTATTTACAAACAGGGGTAACCTTAAATTACTTTACCAAATATTATATGGATGCCTATAATCCTGTATTGGCAGAATTCTATGTGCAAAACGACGCGCAATATGGTAATTTTCCGCGCTTAGATTTCTTCTTGAATGCTAAAATTCGTCAAACAAGAATCTATTTTAAGGCAGAACATTTTAATGCTGCATTCACTGGCTATAATTATTATTCAGCACCAAACTATCCATACCGCGATTTTTCAATCCGATTTGGTGTTGTTTGGAATTTCTTTTTATAAACATCAATTGTGCGTTCCCCTTCGGGTCTGGCTATCCGTTTCAAGTCCTCGCACCTCCTACGTCGTGCTGTGGGCTATGCACTACTATCCCTAACGCGGGTGGATCAGCAAGTATATACAATACCAATAAA
>NZ_JBDWDG010000011.1:0-122930 GCF_039977455.1 Algibacter sp.
AAGATCAATCGCCTCAAGAACGATATGATTTTCATATTAGTAAAAAGAAAGTAAATAATCGAGCTGCATGGATAACTTTAAGTGGTGGAATAGCTATGATTGTTGGCGGACTTGGAATTAATATGAGCGGAGGAATCTTAGATGGTGATTCTACAAATAACAACAAAGGTCTTTGGTTGTCTTATTTAGGAGGAGCCACTACTTTAAGTAGTATTCCTCTATTTATAGCAAAAGGTAAACACAAAGAAAAGGCCAAAATTCAATTAGAAAATAGGACGGTTGGATTTGATAATAAGTTAAACTATACAGGTGTTTCTATAGTGTTTTCATTTTAAAATTCGGTTTTTTTAAATGAACTACAACCCCCATATAACGCTAATTTATTAAACTTCTGAATGCTCATGTAAGAATACAATTTGAAATCAACGTGTTTGTATATGATACGTTGCGTGTGTTAACACGAAAGTTAGCAAATAAAAACCAGATAGAAAATCCGTAAGGATTTTCGTAAGTAAGCCAGCACTAGCAATGGATTATATACGGTGTTGGCAGTAGTACTTTTTTAATTAAATAAGTCATCAATTCTATCGGTTTCTGAATATTCGTTATTATTAGAACTCTCTTTATTAAACTCATTTTCTTCCCAAGATTCATAATCTCTCATACTTTCTCTGACCTGATTTTCTTCTATGATGCCTTCCCAATGATTTTTGTCTAGTTCTACTTCTAATATTAATTTGTGCTTTAAATCAGGAAATAAATCTTCAATTAATTGTTCTCTAGTTCCAAATATTTCATCATATATTCCTTCTACTTTGCTAAAGTCAGTAACTTCATCTTTAATTTGGTCTGAAAGTTCATATTCCATAGTTTCAATAATATTTTCAATCATATGTATAATAGAATCTTGTCCATCTTCAGATTTTGAAAAAGAATCATAGTCTTGTTCATATTTTTCAAACAAGTTAATTATCTGTTCTGATTCATAATCTGAATCAGCTCTTGACATTAATTTGTCTACTATTTTAATGAAATTTTTCTTGATATAGGTTTCCGATTGTGGACAGTCTTTTATTTTAAGTAAAGAGCCTAAAACTTCTGAAAAAACGAAATAATCCCAACTTTCTATATAATCTATAAGCTTGAGATGTTTTAAATACACATTATCAATATTAACTTCTGTACAATACGTTGAGAGGATTGATAGAATTTTTGAATTAAAATTGTTTTCTTTTTTCTCTGCAATTGCCACTTTTCTATCAATAATAAATTTGTCGTTTGTTATTAAATCTCTAATTACACTTTGTAGTTCTTTGTCGAGAGGAATAATTGATTTTTTAGGATTAAATCGATTAAGTTGGTCTAAATAAATAACGTTTTTGATGATAGCTTTTCTATCAGAAAAGGATTCTGAAATTTGACCAATTAAAAAATCAGCTAATGATGGATTTATAAAATTATATGAACGTCTATTTCTATCAGTAGAAGTATAAAGGGTCGATGAAATGAAACCATTTAATAAAAGTTTTACGGATTTATTAAATTGATTACCATCAATAATTTGATTATGTTCAATTATCTCATATTGAAGTCGTTGTTCAAATGCTTTTGTGAGTCTTCGTTCAGTAACATAATTACCAAAGGAAAATAAAGTCATTAATAAACATCTTTCTAAATAACTGATTTGGTTATTATATGAGAATCGCCAAATCTCTTTCGGATTCGATAAATTATTTATTACGAATTGTTTGTATTCTGATATTGAAAAGTTTTGAATCTTGTATTCGTCTGTAATAAATTCAATTATTCGTGGCGTATAATTATCGTGTTTAATAATATCCCAATAAAATTTTTTCTCCAAAATTACATTATAGAATCTCTCATCTACGTTTTTATGAAAAAAATGATTATAAAGGATTAATGCCTTTTCGTATTTATCATAATCAGATAATTTTAACTCGAATTGTCTTTCATTTAAACTAGAATGATTGATTTTTTCATATTTATCACTTGCCAAACTTAAAACTACAGTTCGAGTGGTGAGAATAAGATATTTATTTGGTGAATTTCTTATTCTATCTACAAAGCTTGTTAATTGCGTTTCTGTTTTATGAGAATTAATTATTTCTGCATAATTTGCTCCTAAAAAATCATCAAAATAAAAAATCTGTTTAATATTATCATCATCCGAAATTACATCTTCAGCTTCAGATATGTTTTCGACTTTATGTATTTTAAAATTGTTTTTTGCTCTATCAAATAAAATCATTTCTGCCAAAGAAGTTTTGCCAATTCCTGGTTGTCCAGTAATTAGTAGAATTTTTTCCTCTTTAAGAATTTTGTATGCTAAATCTAGTTTATCAGTTACAACATAATATTTTATTTTGTCTTTTAATCTTTTTAAAAAATATCTAGTTCTAGATTCTATTGCATTATTTAAAATTTCAGTAATTATAGCTGTACTAGAAAGCCATAGTTTGTAATATTTTTTTTCAATTAATTGAAATTCAAACAAGTAGTCGTTTAGTTCTTGTTGTCCAATAATGTCATTTGAAGTTTTGACATATGGGTTTAATAAAGATTTCAATTCGTCTTTTTGAGTAGCAGATAAATCCATTGAAGTCACTAAAATGTATCTGTCAGGTTTTAGGTTTTCTACTTTTTCGAATTCTTTGTTCTTTATTACTGATTTTAAATTCGAATAAGTTGATTTTGAATAATGTTTAGCTTGTACGACAATGGAATTGTTGTTTTTCTCTGTAGAGTATCTTAAATCAACTCCTTTATCTTTACCAACTCTAAAACTTTGCAATTTTAAGTCGAATTTTGCATTCAATAAGTCCTTTGAAATCTGTTCAAATTCTTTATCATTTAAAGTTGAAAAGTCGTATTTGTTCAATTTAGTTCGTCTGTTTTTGTATTACTGCCAACTCCCTTATAACTGTAATTCATTAAACTTGTGAATGCTCAGGTAAAAATACCATTTGAAATCAATTCACAACTAATTTTGCACGTGTTTATGTAAGAATAGTTGAATGGTTAAGCAGGTAATTTACTAAATAAAAACCGAATAGCAAATCCGTGAGGACTTTTGTAAGTTAAGTTAGAATTAAGAAATTAATTATACACCATGTTACCTGCAGTTATTTTTTTAGGGATCGTTTTTACGCACCTTTAACTTTAATGCTTTTTCAGAATCTTCCAAAATAAAAATGGTATAATTCTTCCATTCTATCAATAGGGGCTTGTCTGTTTGTTTTTTCAGTGATGTAAATAAAATGGTTTTCTGAGAATTGTGGTCAGATAATGAAATATTATAGGTGTTAAAAGCCTCTTCCTGATTACCATTTATATCTATAGACGACTCACTAATACATTCTTTATACAAAATTTCAAGATTTCCAATAATGGCTGTTTGACTTAAACCTATAAACATTGTTTTTTCAAAGTCTAATTCTTCAACAACCAACTTAACGTCCTTTTTATTGATTTTTAAATAAAAAGAATAGTTTTGATATGCTTTTGGATAGTTTGTTTTTTGATAATCACCAGACTCATAATAATACCATAGAAAAGTAGAATATTTTATGGTGTTTTTAACAACATTTAATTGTAGTTGAATATGTGGCGAATTATTATTTATTGGTTTTGATTGAATGAAGAGATTGGCCGGTTCTATGATTAAATTCTCAAATAGAGTACTAGGATTCTTTCCTGTTTTTAGAGGTATTAAAATCATATTCTTTTCTGATTGAGCATATCCTTGCCATGGCATGAATATAAATATTAGAATCAGTATTTTAATTATAAAAACCTTCAATATTAGATGTATTTTATTGTACTGCACGAGAGTTCTAAACTACTAGTTAGTAAGAGCATTTTATGGTTAAAAAAGGCTATCAAATTTGAATATCGATATATAATAAAGCATTCCTGCTGTAGCCAATAAATGAATTGCAAAGCCTATACTGTTTATAACTTTTACATGGGTTTTATTATGAAATCCTATAATGGAGTAAAGAGCGCATATTAAAATACAAGCTTCTAGACATATGACGAATACTTCGGTTATCTCGAAGTGATATTGTTTTTTATTCAAACTATTAATAGCCCAGAAAACAAACATGCCAATTACAAAAACGGCGTTCAAATAAGATAGTATTAAAGTCATTTTTTGCGTTTTATACCCAATGATAAAGGCTGCTAAATGGCAACTCAAAATGATAATCATGAGTATACTTACAACTATGTCATTCATAACTGGTTATCGGTTTTTTTTTCATGGTAGTTAACGTGTTTGTATATGATACGTTGCGTGTGTTAGCACGAAAGTTAGCAAATAAAAACCAGATAGAAAATCCGCGAGGATTTTCGTAAGTAAGCCAGCACTAGCAATGGATTATATACGGTGTTGGCAGTAGTTTTTAATTTTCAATTGTCGTATTTAGTAATAACAAATCTAAATTTTCTCCTTCATCTACAAGTTCTCCTTTTACTTTAATTGGTGTGTTTTCTTTTAGATTTTTTTCGTCTGATTTATTGAGAAAAGTAGCAAAAAGTCTTCTTTTAATTCCATTATATTCTATTTGAGCTAAAACGTAATGATGTCCGCCATCTGCTCCAGTCGATTGTACTTTGTAATTATCTAATTCTGTTTCAAACATTATTGGTAGCTTTTATATATTCAATTTAATGGATTTCCCACATTAAATATAATTCCCGATTCTTTTTTGTCGGTTACATTTCCAAGTGAGTCAATTTTCACGACTTCTCCAGGAAACATAAAGTGGTAAGCGTAAACTTTATTCTTGTCAATCGTATCAAGAACATTTTTGTCCAAGTTTAAAATCGGTTGAATTTTAGTCCGTTTTCCATTTTGTGAAACATAATAATATTCTGGAAAATGATATCCGGATTGTGAACTGAACTTTGTTTTTAGAATTCCGTTTTTTTGGATTTCATAAACTCTTTTTTCTCCTTCGTACTTTTTTTCAGTTCCGTTATTTTGATTAAACCATATTTTAATTGTTCCAGTATAACCTTCTGGAATTAAAGTCAGAGTATTTTCTGTTTGAGTGCAACTTGCAAAGAAAAATAAACTTAAAAAAATTGCTAAATATTTGTCGTTTCTCATTTTTCTCAAATTACTGCCAACATCCAAATAACTATAATTTTTTAAACTTGTGAATGCTCAGGTAAAAATACAATTTGAAATCAATTCACAACTAATTTTCTACGTGATTATGTAAGAATAGTTGAATGGTTAAGCAGGTAATTTAGTAAATAAAAACCGAATAGCGAATCCGCGAGGACTTTCGTAAATGGGCAAAAACCAGTAATTAATTTTTGCGGTGTTGTGCGACGTTTTTTCCACTGTTTAATTCTTTTCTAATCGTTTTTTATTTTCCGAAAACGCTTCCAAACAATCATCCAGCGGATTACCTTTTGAGTGAATACACTCACAAAATTCATTAATAATATTCTCAAATTTAGTATTAGCATATTGATTTTTGCAATCGGGTAATGAATTTCTAGGCATTATATCAAATCCCTTTAGAAATATTAAAATTATAAGGGCAAAGGTTACAGCAACTCCACCAAAAAATGAAAATGGGAATTTATTGTTCCATTTCTTTGGTCGCTTTACAATACCAAAATTTGGAATATTTTTAAATGGCAAAATGTATTTCAATTTGTCATAATTCCAAACAAGAATATACAAATTAGCTAAAACCATTAATGGTGCAGAAACAAATGAACCTTCAAACCTTACAGCGAAAGAAAGTATACAGATATTTACGATTATCGGAAAATAGAGTAGTGCACCTAATGTTACAGTTCGAGGGATTACTAGTAAAGTAGCAGCAAGAATTTGGGCGTAGCCAATAAAGGGATAATAATATCCAGTATGATGTAAAGCAGTGAGATATGCTCCCATGGGATGAATTTCAGACAATCCACTGGCAAATCGTTCGTCCATAACTTTTATCATTCCCGCAACTATAAATCCAAAGGCTAAAGTCAATCGGCAAAAAATTGAAAAGTACCAATACCATCTGTTTGCTTTTATTTTCAGGTATAATTGGTCGAATTTGGTGAGATTGTTCAATTAGTTACGATTTTTTTAGATTAGGAACAACGTGTTTGTATATGGTTTGTTGCGTGGTTAAGCAACTAAGTTAACAAATAAAAACCGAATAGAAAATCCGCGAGGATTTTCGTAAGTAGGCTAGAACTAGTAATAAATTATATACGTTGTTGGCAAATCGTTTTTTATTCAGCTATTTTGGTGTCAAATAAATACTGAAGCTGTTAAAGATATGATAGCTAATAGAATTGATATTATTATTGCCCAATTTGCTTTTTTCAAAGATTTTTTGGCAATTGCTATATTTTCAATATGCCTTAAGTTATCAATTGTTTTATAGCCAGAATTGTAAAATTCAATTAATGATTGTGTTGGGTATATTTTTAGATATTTTGAATCAGACAATATTTGGTATAGATTTTCATCTATTATACTTCTTGTTATTATATAATCACTTTCGACACCAAAAATTTTTTCTTCAATAAATTTGTCATATTTAGGTTTATTCTTTGAAGTGTAAATCCATCTATTTTCTTGTAGATATTTTAAGAAGAATAGCATATCAATTAATTCTTTCTCACATCTTTGATTTGCTAAATCTATTCCAGCTGTATTTTTCGTGTTAAAAACAATTTCTTTTCCATTTTCGCTATCTTTTTTGAGAATTATATGACTATTATATTTATTGCATATTTCATTTATTAAATAATCAAAAGTATAGTTTCTTAAAGCATTATTTTTCTCTTTGTTTTCTTTTTCTAAAGCACAAAATCGTTTGACTATTTTTTTTTCATACTCACTAATATTTCTCATTTATTTTATTTTAAAAGAATGAATTTAACTTCTAATAAGTTTTATTTCAATATTGGGTCCATCTATCTCAAAACTGTCATAAATAATTTCATTATTAGAAACTGATTTTATAATTCCAATAGCTTCAAATAAAAAAGGAATACTTAATTGTAAGGTACCATCTTTTTGTTCTGAAATAAAAAACTTTTGTTTTTCGGTATTTGAAACCCCGTGTTTATCAGTAAAAATAAAATCTTCGTTTGTTATAAATTCCAACATTCTTCCATCCTGATATTTCCATTTTCCAATAATTATTGATTTAATTTGCTCGATATTCATTTTATTTCGTTTTCAGGATTTGAGTGAGTAATGTTTGCCAACACCCTTATAACAGTAATTTAATAAACTTGTGAATGCTCAAGTAAAAATACAATTTGAAATCAATTCACAACTAATTTTCTACGTGTTTTTGTAAGAATAGCTGAATGATTAAGTAGGTAATTTAGTAAAAGGTATAAAATTCTAGAGGAATTTTACAAATAGGCGAGGCCCAAAGGAACTAATTATAAACCGTGTTGGCAACTGGCTTTTTTAGTTAGTATTAACGATTAATTGGGTCTTTCAGGAATATAAACAACATTAACTTCTACATTATTTCCATATTTTATTATGATAGAACATAATACAGAAACACTTTTACTATTGTGAGTAGCAGGTTTCATTACAGGCATTTTTCTAAGCACTCTTAAGATTTCTGCCTGAACGGTTACTTCTGAATCTCTCACTTTCATGCCAGTTAAATTTCCGTCTTCGTTGATTATAAAAAATGCTTCTACAAGTTTTGGTTCTGAAAGGTTTAAATCTTTAGATACATTCAAGTTAAACTCTTGTTTAATAAATGTCGATACTTTAGTATCAAAACAAGCTCTTGTTTCTTCTATCGATAGTTCTTCACAACCATTATAAACTGGGGCAATTTCTACATCTTTTAATATCATACTATTGTCGGTAGTATAAGTTGCTAAACCGTCATCATGTGACACAATGCTACATAAACTTAATAAAGCCTGTTCCTCTATTTCTGTCATATTTCCTTGTGCCATAACTTGTTCCTGAACAGCATTTATTTTAATTATTAAATCACTTTCTGTGTTTTTTAACGAGTTGGAATCTTCCTTACAAGAAAAGCATAATAGAACAATAAAAATGATTGAAACGACCATGACATTTTGGGATTCAAATTTTGTTTTCCGATTAAATTTATATTTCATGAGTTTTTATTTTTTTAGCTTGTTGCCAACATCCATATAAAAGTAATTCGTTACTTTTCTATTTACTTAATTCCGTTTAATTCATTTTGATTTTCTGATTTAATTTGGACCATTTAATTCCAATTTTAAAAGTTTGAGTGAATTCGTATAACTGTTTATACCGCAAAAGAGCTATAAGTCTTAAGTTTTAATGTAAATTACTTTTTGTTATATTTTTTATGTTCAATTTTTTTCTTTTCCAAAATAGCATAAAATTTTCTTGGTGAGATTTTCAGGTCTTTGGTTATATCGCTCACTTTTTTCAAGCCTTTCTTATACAACTTTAAATTCTGGTTTACTTTTTTATTAAAGAAGTGAATTTCGAGTTTCTCAACGATTTGTAATTCAGTAAGGTTTGAGTTATTCGCATAATTTTCAATCTCAGATTTAATGTCTTTTAAATTACTCATAATTGTAAATTTTAACGGTTCCACGCCATGAATGCCAACATCCATAAGGTTTAATTTTTTAAACTTGTGGATGCTTACGTAAAAATACAATTTGTAATTGATTACCAAAGGCTTACAATCATGTTTTAATATATGCTTAAAAATAAACCTTATATAAAAACGCCATTTTAGTTTTAAAACTAAAACAACTTAAATAGAATTAGGCCTTTAGTTTATACTTTTGTATTGACCGTATGTGGATGGCCTTGAAACGAAGGGATACCCTGAATACTGGTTATACATTTCCCCTTTACTTTATATATGAAGTACTAAAGCCCGCGTTAAGGATTGAGGCATTTGTTGGAGCTCCTCATAGAGAGCGACTGCTGAAAGCCTGACCCTTTAGGGGAGCGCCCAATTAAATTGCAATAAAAAAGCCCAACCTTTCGATTGAGCTTTTAGTATTTATGTTAAAGCGGTATTAGTTACCTGCCTCTAGGTTTTTCATTTCCTTTTCAATCATATCATAGAATTGATCGATTTTAGGTAAAATTACTACACGTGTACGTCTGTTTTTTGCTCGGTTAGCGGCAGTTAAGTTATCGGCTAATGGCACGTAAGAACTACGACCGGCAGCAATAAGTTGTCCTGGGTTAACATCTAACTCTTGTAATACTCTAATAATAGATGTAGAACGTTTTACACTTAAATCCCAGTTATCTAATAACACACCTTTACTGTATGATTGGCTGTCTGTATGACCTTCGATCATAGCTTCGAAATCTGGTTTGCTGTTAATTACTTTAGCTACTTTAGCTAAAACACCTTTAGCTTGAGATGTTACATTATAGCTTCCTGATTGGAATAATAATTTATCGGCGATAGAAATAAATACCACACCTTTTTCAACATTTACTTCGATATCTGGATCGTTAATTCCAACTTCACGCTTTAAGCTTGTTACTAAAGCTAAAGTTACACTGTCTTTTCTAGAGATAGCGTCTTGTAAACGTGTTATTTTTAGATCTCTTTCTTGTAAAGATTCTAAAGATTTTTCAAGGTTTGTTGCGCCTTTAGATGTTAATTCTGTTAAATCTTGAGAACTTTTAATTAAAGCAGCGTTGTTCTTTTTTAAATCGTTAAGCTGATCTTTCATAGCTTCAACACGTGCTGTAGCTGATGCTCTGTCTTCTAAACAAGAATTAAGCTTTACAGTTGCCGAGTTAAGTAAGTCTTGAGTTTCTTTTTGTTTTGCTTCAAGGTCTGTGAATAATTTTTTTGATACACATGAACTTAATAAAAGCATTGCAGATGCACTTAGTAATAAAATTTTTCTCATGATTATTTTAAGGATTAATTTTCTATTATTTGATACAAAAATATACAAAAATCGGTGGTTTTTAACATTTTAACAAAACTTTTGCTAATAGGCTTATAAACTAGGGTATTCTGTTTTTTTACGCACGAAGTAATCGTACACAATAGATGTTGTATTATAGTACTTTATTTTCGTTTTTATAGCTTGTCGTTGCTTTGTAATTCGGCTTAAATGAGCGTAATAGCTAAAATGTGCTTTTAAAATGGCCACAGCATGCAAGGGTTTTAATTGAAATAAAAATTTTAGTGCAGCAATACCATCTAATAAAAGTCGCACCAGTATTTTACTAAATATAAAGCCATTGGCATTTTTTGTTAGGGTGATTAAACTGTTCCTGAAGTTTAAAAAGGTTTTTTTAGGGTTTGTAGATTTTAGGGTGGCTCCGCCTACATGATATATTTTGGATTGCCCAACATATTTAATGGTATGTCCTAAATTTTTGGCACGCCAGCACAAATCGATTTCTTCCATGTGTGCAAAAAAGTGCTCGTCAAAGCCCTGTAATTGTTTAAATACAAGGCTTCTAATAAATAAACAGGCGCCTGTGGCCCAAAATATTTCGGTAGTATCATTGTATTGGCCTTGGTCTTTTTCGATGGTATCGAAAATACGACCTCTACAATAGGGGTATCCATATTTATCTATAAAGCCTCCTGCAGCACCGGCGTATTCAAAATGGTCTTTTTTATTGTAGTCCAATAATTTAGGCTGAATAATACTTGTGTTAGCTTCGTTTTTAAAGGTGTTAATAATAGGGGGGAGCCAATTAGAAGTGACCTCAATATCGCTATTAAGCAGGCAGTAAACATCGGCCTGTACTTCTTTTAAAGCATCGTTATAGCCTTTGGCATAGCCGCCATTGGTTTGATTTTTAATTATGTTTATGTTTGGATAATTGGTTTTTACAAAGGCTACAGAATCATCTGTGGAGGCATTATCAGCCACATAAATTTCGGCACCCTGGCTGTGTTGTATTACCGATGGTAAGAACTGCTTTAATAGCGCTTTTCCGTTCCAGTTTAATATGACGATGGCTATTTTCAATTTTTATTTAGATACTTTAATAATTATTTTTTAATTCGACTTGGTCTATTAATTGAACACGGCCTACTGGCGACTGAACTCTGGCATATGCTTTAAAAATTGATAGCGTTCATTTTCAAAATCCATTTGACAATAATAATGATTTAATCCATTGGTTACCATTAAAAAAGTAGCATTTAACTCTAAATTATAACGTGCAATTTGGTCGAAAGTAGCTTGGTTAATCGTTATTTTGGGTGCTTTACATTCTACAATTAAATGAATGGTGCCGTCGGGGTTATAAACTACAATATCATATCGTTTTTTTAAATCGTTAATTATTATTTCTTTTTCAACATTTATTAAGGATAAAGGATAGCCTTTTTCTTGTACTAAAAATTGAATACAATGTTGACGAACCCATTCTTCGGGCTGTAAAACGATAAATTTTTTGCGTATAGGATCAAAAATAGAAACTTTATTTTCGCTATTTTTGAATCGAAACTTATATGTGGGGAAATTTAAATTTTGCACCCCACAAATTTATCATTATTAAGGTCACTTATTGTGATTTTAACCGAAAATTTTAAGGACACCTTGGACGAAGTCAAACAATTAGTTACCGACATAAAAAACAGAAAATTAAAACCTATTTATTTTTTAATGGGTGAAGAAGCTTATTATATAGATAAAATATCCGATTTTATTGAAAGCTCGGTATTGTCTGAAGAGGAGCGTGGTTTTAATCAAATGACTTTGTATGGTAGAGATGTGACTATAGACGATATTGTTGGACAAGCAAAGCGTTTTCCAATGATGGCAGAGTACCAAGTGGTTATTGTAAAGGAAGCTCAAGACTTATCGCGTAGCATTGAAAAATTAGCTGCTTATGCTAAAAACCCACAACCTACAACAGTGCTTGTTATTAATTATAAGTACAAAAAAATTGATAAGCGTAAAGCCTTGTATAAAGCCCTGAAACCTGATTGTGTGGTTTATGAAAGTAAAAAGCTTTATGACAATCAAGTTGGCGATTGGATTCGTCGTGTTTTATCACCAAAAAACTATACCATTTCGCCGAAAGCAGCGCAAATGCTTGTGGAATTTATTGGTACAGATTTAAGTAAAATTAATAATGAATTAGAAAAGCTTCAAATTATTTTACCTAAAGGCACTCAAATTTCGCCAGAGCATATTGAAGAAAATATAGGAATTAGTAAAGACTATAATAATTTCGAATTACGAAAGGCTATTGGCGAACGTAATGCGCTTAAAGCCCATAAAATAGTTAATTATTTTGGCGAAAACCCCAAGGATAACCCTATGGTGGTAACCGTTTCGTTATTGTTTAGTTATTTTTCGCAATTGCTTCATTTTCATGGTTTAAAAGATAAGTCGCCCAGAAGTGTAGCTTCTGCATTAAAGGTAAATCCTTATTTTGTAAACGACTATATAACAGCTGCTAGAAATTTTCCTATGCGAAAAGTGAGTATAGTGGTTTCAACACTAAGAGAATTTGATGTAAAAGGTAAGGGTGTAGGATTGAATGCCGTTCCTCAAGGTGATTTACTAAAAGAGTTGTTGGTTAAAATTCTTTCCTAAACGATTACAGATAAACCGATATTGTTAAAACAAGCATTGTAAAAACAAGTAAAATAATTACTAAGGGCATAACAAATTTAAGCCATTTGTTATAACCTACTTTTACAATAGCTAAAGATGCTAAAATAAGCCCTGTTGGGTTAATAAAAGCAAATAATCCCATACCGTATTGGTAAGCGTTTACTATCATTTCTCTACCTAATCCAACGCCATCGGCTAGCGGAGAAAGTATGGGCATGGTTAAAACGGCCATTCCTGAAGATGACGGTATAAAAAAGGATAATCCGCCATAAATATAAAGCATAGCGTTAATAAACACGCCTTTATTCATACTGTTTGTGGTGTTACTAGCATAATATAAAAGTGTATCGCTAATTTGGCCATCATTCATGATAATAGTAATGCCTCGTGCTATACCAATAATAATAGCAACACCCAATAAATCGCCTGCGCCTTTTATAAAAACATCAACAAAGGTGTGCTCTTTTATTTTTCCTATAATTCCAATAGCAATTGCACCAATTAAAAAGGTAACCGTCATTTCTACAAACCACCAATCTAATTGAGAAACGCCATAAATCATAACTATAAAACAAGAAATAAAAATGAATAGGATTAGGCGTAAACGGAAGGTTAATTTTAAAGACGCATTTGTAGTGTTTCCAAAGTGCTTTTCTATAGCTTCTTTTTGATTGTAGATAACAGATTTTGTAGGGTCTTTTTTAACACGTTGGGCATACCTTAAAATATATAAAATACAAATTAAGGTTCCTGAAAAGAGCATAACAAACCGACCAGTAATACCAGTAGTCCAATTAATTCCTGCCGCATCTGACGCTATAATAGAGCTAAATGGGTTTGTGGTGGAACACATGGAGCCAATGGATGAGCCAATATAAATGCATGCTAAAGGTACCATAGCATCGTATTTTGCAGCTAAAAATATAGGAATTAGAATGGGGTAGAAAGCAATGGTTTCTTCGGCCAAACCAAAAGTAGTGCCACCAACAGCAATTAAACTAGTTACCAATATTATAAGGATAAATTCATAGCCTTTTAAGGTGTTTGCAAGCCATGATATGCCGGCATCAAATGCATTGGTGTAATTAATAATGCCAATAAGGCCACCAATAATAAGTACTAGAAAAATAATATCTGCACCTTCAATAATACCTTTTATGGGCGATTTTATAAAAGGAATGATACCCTGGGGTTGGGCTTCAACCTGTTTATAGGTATTAGGTATACTTATAGGTTTCCAAATATCACCTGATGTAAATTTTTCTAATGGTATTTTAATTCCAAGGCCATTTAAAGTCTCTTGTGTCGCCTCATGTTGTTTAGTTTTTTCTAAACTGAATTGGGTAAAGGTATGGTCTGATTTGTTATAAGCTAAGGAATCATATTTTCCAGAAGGAACGAACCAAGTTAAAATAGCAACTAATCCAGCTATAATTATTAATATGGTTTGAGCGGTTGGGAATTTAAGTGTTTTCAATGCTATAATTTTTTAATAAAACGAAAGATAGTACTATTTTAGTTTTTATTAAATCTTTAATTAGAAATGAACCTGGAAATCCATAAAAGTTGGCAGCCTTATTTAAAAGAAGAATTTACTAAGTCTTATTATTTGGACTTATTGAATTTTGTTAAAACGGAATATAACAAGCATATATGTTATCCCACAGAGGAACAAATTTTTAATGCCTTTAATTATTGCCACTTTGAGGATGTAAAGGTGGTTATACTAGGTCAAGATCCTTATCATGGACCAGGACAAGCCAACGGATTATGTTTTTCTGTAAATGATGGTATGGCGCACCCACCGTCTTTAAAAAATATTTTTAAAGAACTTGAAACCAATCTAAAAATCCCATACCCTGAAAGTGGTAACTTAGTGCGTTGGGCAAATCAAGGGGTTTTGTTATTAAATGCCACTTTAACTGTTAGAGCTCATGAAGCGGGAAGTCATCAGAAAAAAGGCTGGGAAGTTTTTACCGATTTTGTAATTAAAGCGATAAGTGAAAATAAGGAAAATGTTGTGTTTTTACTTTGGGGCGGATATGCGAAAAAGAAAATTAAATTAATTGATGTTGAAAAACATGAGGTTTTAACCTCTGGACACCCTTCGCCGTTAAGTGCTAATAGGGGCTATTGGTTTGGTAATAAACATTTTTATTATGCAAATAGGTGTTTAAAAAATAATGGAGTAGCTCCGGTTGAGTGGTAAATAATTAACTGTTGTTTTCTATTTTGTTTTTATATAAAATGTGTAAAAGGAAAAAGAAAGCCAATATGATACAGGCAAATAAAACAACTACGGATAAGGTATATAACATTTTTTTGAGTCTTATAGTTTAGACCTCAAAATGTGTATTTGGTCACTTATTGAAATTATAAATGAACTGATACGTGTTGTGTATTTATAATTGAATGGAAATGGCTCTATTAAAATAGTAGAAAAGCGGAAGATTAATATTCAAGTTTTATCTATACTATAGAATACTTAAATACTCAACGACCATGCTTAAGTTAAAAGCTATTGTGAAATTGTTTTTATTTTGAATGTTTAAATCCAAAAAAAAATAGGAAAACGATATTTACTTTTCAAGAGTGCTAATCTTACAGCCGTTAAAATATAGCAAGTCTCTATACGCAATGCTTACACATTGGCGTTAAAAAACATTTAAAAAGTACTAATTTGATGAAGGTAATAAATTAGTTTAAAAACGTAAGGGATTAACTACCTGTAGCAGCAAGCGTTTGTCTTGTTGGAGCAACTGTTAAACGCGTTCTTAATACAACTGGTTTTTTGTCTGTTTTTTGTGCCTTTAGAGTCTTGTTACAACTAAATTTAAGTAATAAAAGATTAAAGATTACAAGTCCAGAAAAAATTAGAGTAATTGTTAATAACATAGGCATTCAAGATTTAGAGTCCGACAATTTACTCTTTAATTCGTTAAACAGCAAGCATTTGTCAGTAAAATAATAATTTAATTCTTCTACGATACAAAATTAATAAATGTTTAGCATTGCACAATAGGTGTAAATATGTATTTTAGAATTTTTAGGATATACGCAATTTGTTAAGTAAAAAAATGAGGTTTTAGTATTTTGATGCATGTTTTTTTACTTACAACACAAAATTATAACAAATTGCGTAACCGTCTTTAAACCAGTTGTTTAATTATTTTTAAGCTATTTTTTTTAAATCAAGGGTAATTTTGCTGAAATAAATTTATTTTTGGGTAAAATTATAATTAAAATGAATCAACCTGAATGGGTCGTAGCTAAGGAATATCAAGATATCACTTATAAAAAGTGTCATGGTGTTGCTAGAATTGCTTTTAATAGACCAAATGTTCGAAATGCATTTCGACCAAAAACGACAAGTGAACTATATGATGCGTTTTATGATGCAAACGAAGACGTTAATATTGGTGTAGTATTGTTGTCTGCCGAAGGACCGTCAACAAAAGATGGCGTGTATTCGTTTTGTAGTGGAGGCGATCAAAAGGCTAGAGGTAAACAAGGTTATGTAGGCGAAGATGGTTATCATCGTTTAAATATATTGGAAGTACAACGTTTAATTCGTTTTATGCCTAAGGCCGTTATTGCTGTAGTTCCTGGTTGGGCTGTTGGTGGCGGACATAGTTTACATGTAGTTTGCGATTTAACGCTTGCTAGTAAAGAACATGCTATTTTTAAACAAACCGATGCCGATGTTACAAGTTTTGATGGTGGTTATGGTTCTGCATATTTAGCAAAAATGGTTGGTCAAAAAAGGGCTAGAGAAATATTTTTCTTAGGGCGCAATTATTCTGCTCAAGAGGCTTTTGATATGGGCATGGTTAATGCAGTAATTACTCATGATGAACTTGAATCTACAGCATACCAATGGGCTCAAGAGATTTTAGAAAAATCGCCAACCTCTATTAAAATGCTTAAGTTCGCCATGAATTTAACCGACGATGGTATGGTTGGGCAACAAGTTTTTGCTGGTGAAGCCACCCGTTTAGCTTATATGACCGATGAGGCTAAAGAAGGACGAAATGCCTTTTTAGAAAAACGTAAGCCTAATTTTGATAAAAAATGGATTCCTTAAATGGGTAGTTTTTCGACTTGGATTTCCGCAATGCGCTTAAGGACGTTGCCTCTTTCTATTGCCGGTATCATAATAGCAGGTTGTTTAGCATATTCTAATGGTGTTTTTAAATGGGATATTTTTATACTTGCAATTCTAACAACCCTGAGTTTTCAAATTTTATCTAATCTAGCCAATGATTATGGTGATGGTGTTAAGGGTACGGATAATGAAGATAGAATTGGTCCTGTTCGCGCCATTCAATCTGGAAAAATATCACCTAAAGCACTTCATAATGGTATTAAATTGAATATTTTAATATCTATTATTTTTGCTCTTTTGCTAATTTATTCGGCCTTTGGAGTGAAGCATTTTTTGCTAGGTCTATTCTTTTTAGTGCTTGCAGCTGGCTCTGTTGTTGCTGCAATTCGTTATACTGTAGGTAATAGCGCTTACGGCTATAAAGGCTTAGGAGATATTTTTGTATTTGTTTTTTTTGGATTAGTTAGCGTTATAGGAGGCTATGTTTTATTTGCAAAACAAATTGATTTTATTACCATTCTTCCTGCCATTACAATAGGCTTTTTAAGTACGGGTGTATTAAATCTAAATAATATGCGCGATAGGTTGTCTGATACTAAGGCTAACAAAATTACCCTAGCTGTTAAATTAGGAGAGAAAAACGTAAAACGTTATCATAATTTTTTAATTTTAGGAGCTATTGTTTTATCTGGATTATTCGGGATAATATATTTTACATCGCCTTATAACGTAATGTTCATGATTAGTTATGTACCTTTATTACTGCATTTAAAAAGAGTTAATGCCAATAAGGAACCCAAACTTTTAGATCCAGAATTAAAAAAATTGGCGTTAACTACAGTGCTATTAGCCATTTTGTTAGGAATAGGACATGTATTACCATTTTAGTATATTTAGTACTCATAAACTAATAATTTATTTTTAATGAAAATCACTTTTTACGGTCATGCTAGTTTAGGAATACAAATAAAGGACATTCATATTTTAGTCGATCCTTTTATTAGTCCTAATGAAAAAGCATCTCATATAAATATCAATACGCTTAAGGCGGATTATATTTTGATTACACATGCACATCAAGATCATATTGTTGATGTTGAAGCTATAGCAAAACGCACAGGAGCGGTTATTGTTTCTAATTTCGAAATAGTTAATTATTTTGGTACGCTTGGTATAGATGGACATCCTATGAATCATGGTGGTAAATGGGATTTTGAGTTTGGTACCGTTAAATACGTAAACGCGATACATACTTCCTCCTTTCCAGATGGTAGTTATGGCGGGCAACCTGGTGGATTTGTAATTGAAGGTGAACATAAAAATATTTATATAGCTGGCGATACAGCCTTAACTTTCGATATGAAATTAATTCCGCTTCAAACCAAGTTAGATTTAGCGGTTTTACCAATAGGCGATAATTTTACTATGGGTATTGATGATGCTATTTTAGCGAGCGATTTTATAGCTTGTGATAAAGTTTTAGGCTATCATTATGATACATTTGGCTATATTGAAATAGATCATGAAGTAGCAAAACGAAAATTCTTCGAAAGGGATAAAGATTTAATGTTGTTAGAAATTGGAGAATTTATTGAACTATAAATGATAAAAGCAACCTACAGCCCATATATTTTAAAGTTTAAACAGGCTAGTGGTACGTCTCGAGGTGTTTTAAAAACTAAAGAAACGTGGTTTGTATTTTTAAAATCTGGACATAAAAAGGGTATAGGTGAGTGCGGATTATTCAGAGGATTATCCATTGATGATACTGCCGATTATGAAGATAAACTAAAATGGGTTTGTAATAATATAACTTTAGGCTTAGACGCGTTATTAATTCATTTAAAGGAATATCCCAGCATTCAATTTGGCTTAGAAACCGCTTTCAAATCTTTGGAAAGTGAAGATGCATTTAATTTAATACCTTCAGGTTTTACTAGAAGTAAAGATGCCATTCCTATAAATGGTTTAATTTGGATGGGATCTGAAGCGTTTATGAAACAGCAAATTAAAGATAAAATTGAAGCTGGTTTTAGGTGTATTAAAATGAAAATTGGAGCCATTGATTTTCATTCTGAAATAAATCTTTTAAAATCTATTCGAAAACAATTTTCTTCAAAAGATATTGAATTACGAGTGGATGCCAACGGCGCTTTTCATCCTTCTGAAGCTTTAGAGAAATTAAAAATTTTATCAGATCTAGATTTACATTCTATTGAGCAGCCTATAAAACAAGGACAAATAGAATCTATGGCTATGCTTTGCGATAAAACACCGTTACCAATTGCTCTAGATGAAGAGTTGATTGGTGTGTTTTCTGTAACAAAAAAGCAAGAGTTGCTACAAATAATTAAGCCACAATTCATTATTTTAAAGCCTAGTTTGGTTGGTGGTTTTTCGGGTAGTAACGATTGGATTAAACTGGCCGAAAAACACCATATTGGATGGTGGATAACTAGTGCGTTAGAGAGTAATATAGGCTTAAATGCGATTGCTCAATACACCTATTCAAAAAACAATAGTATGCCACAAGGTTTGGGTACTGGTGGTTTATTTACTAATAATTTTGATAGCCCTTTACAAGTAAAAAATGGTACATTGCAGTACAATAATTTAATACCTTGGGAATTTAATTTATAATATGGATTACATACAACAAGCCTATAAAGGTTTACATGATTTTTGGCGTTATTTTATAGGTGTAATTATAATATTTTTTGCGTGGCAATTAATAGGAATGGTACCATTAGGAGTGGCTTTAGCGGTAAAAATATTTGGTGATGCATCTGTGAGTATGCCTACCGATATTCCTCAAATGAGTCAAGTTTTAGGAAGTAATTTATTCCTTTTGCTTATGCTATTATCTTTTGCATTTGGTCTTGTAGGGGTGTTTTTAACTTCAAAGTTTTTACATAATCAACCTATACTAAGTTTAACTACAGCGCGGAAAAAAATGGACTGGAAACGCTTTTGGTTCATCTTTATAATTTGGGGTGTGGTATCGACAGTCATGGTGTTAATTGACTATTATTTGAGTCCAGAGGATTATCAATTTAACCTTAATTTGCAACCTTTCTTAATTCTTGCTGTAATTGCCATTTTATTTATTCCGTTGCAAACTAGTTTTGAAGAGTATTTTTTTAGAGGGTACTTAATGCAAGGTTTAGGGGTGCTTTTTAAAAACAAATGGGCGCCTTTATTAATTACTTCTATCGGTTTTGGATTCATGCACATTGCAAACCCAGAAGTCGAAAAATTAGGACCTGTTATTATGGTATATTATATTGGTACAGGATTGTTTTTAGGGATTATAACACTTATGGACGACGGTTTAGAGCTGGCTTTAGGGTTTCATGCCGCTAATAACTTGTTTACCGCTTTATTGGTTACTGCCGATTGGACAGCGTTTCAAACACATTCTATATTAAAAGATTTGTCAGACCCATCAGAAATGGCATTAGCAGAAATATTTGTTCCTGTTTTTGTTGTGTTTCCTATATTACTTTTTGTACTTTCCAAAAAATATAATTGGACTAATTGGAAGGATAAACTTTTAGGCCAAGTGGTAGAACCACCAAAAGAAGATTATAAAATTTTAGATTAAAAAATATGACACCGAATTACAAGAATGTACATTTAAAATTTAAGTTAGATAATTTAAATTATAAGTATGACGACCTTATGGAAGTAGCTTATAGCTATGTTAAGGAAGGATTACCCTACCAACAAGAACTAGGTAATTTTTTATTAGATTGGTTAGACGAGAAAGATCATGTTATTGTAAAAACATCTGGATCGACTGGAAAGCCTAAAAAAATTGAAATTAAAAAGCAGGCTATGGTAAATTCTGCAATAGCAACGGGCGATTATTTTAATTTAAAACCCGGCGATAAAATTTTACATTGTTTACCATCAAACTTTATTGCTGGAAAAATGACCATTGTAAGAGCAATTGTTTTAGGTCTAGAATTAGATATGGTACAACCTGCAGCCTTACCGTTAATTGATTATGAAAAGGATTATACATTTTGTGCATTTACCCCAATGCAACTTAAAAATTTCGCAAAGTATTTAAAAAAGATAAAAACAGTAATTGTTGGTGGCGGTCGCGTGTCTCAGGCTATTGTAGAGCTTATAAAAGACAAAAAACCAAATGTGTATGAAACTTACGGAATGACAGAAACTGTGTCTCATATTGCTGTAAAAAAATTAAATAATTTTACTGGCGCTAAAGATGAAGCATTTTTCACTACGCTTCCAGGAATAAAAGTGTCTAAAGATGATAGAGGGTGTTTAACCATTAAAGCGCCTAAACTATCAGATGAAGAAATTATTACCAATGATATGGTTGATATAATTTCAGATACTAGTTTTGAGTGGTTAGGACGTTTTGATAATGTTATTAATTCTGGAGGAATTAAGTTGTACCCAGAACAGATAGAAAGCAAACTACAGGATAAAATACCAGGAGAATTCTTTATAGCTTCAAGGGAAGATGATACTTTAGGAGATAAGCTTATTCTAGTTGTTGAAGGTCAAAAAAGAGCCATTGATCCTTCCATCTTTATTGAGTTAGATAAATACGAAAAGCCAAAAGAAATTCATTTTGTACCCCATTTTAAAGAAACTAAATCGGGTAAAATTAATCGTAATAAAACGTTAGAAACTTTAAACTTGAATTAAGTAAACCTATTGCCTTATTCTAATTATTGAAAATTAAACCCATGAGTTTTATTAAACGTGTATTGTCCACTGTTACCGGCATTTTTGTATTTCTAGCTATTTGTTTTTTAGGTTTAATAATTTTAGGAGTTATATTAGGTTCAGGATCTGATGATTTAATTCGGGTAAAGCCTAATTCCGTTTTAGAATTAACCCTAGATTTTCCTATTAAAGATTATGAAGGGAAAATTGAATTTGCTGATTACCCCTTTTTGAATGAAAGTAGCAAAAGAGGGCTTTTTAATATTATCGATGCCATTAATTATGCTGCCATAGACCAAAATATTAAAGGTATTTCTATAGATAATAATTTTATTAATGCTGGAATTTCGCAAACAAAAGCGCTTAGAGGTGCCTTATTAAAATTTAAGGAATCAGGGAAATTTGTGGTTGCCTATGGCGATATTTATTCTCAAAAAGACTATTACCTAAGCTCAGTTGCCGATACGGTGTATATTAACCCTGTGGGCATGATGGAATTTAAAGGTTTGTCTACCGAACAGTTATATTTCAAAGATTTTCAAGAAAAAACAGGTTTTAAAATGGAAATCGTTAGAATAGGGAAATTTAAAAGTGCTGTAGAACCTTTTATAGCAAACAAGATGAGTGATAATAATAGAGCTCAAATCGAGGCTTATTTAAATTCACTTTGGTATGAAATGAAAAAGGATATCTCTTCTAGCCGGAACATTCCTGTAGAACGGTTAAATACTATTGCAGATAGTTTATTAGCAAGAAACCCAAGTTTAGCAAAATCGTCTAATTTAATAGACAGGGTAGCCTATCATGATGAGTATATTAATGCCATGAAATATGCTATAGGTATTGATGCCGATAAGGAATTAAATAGAATTGAAATAGGAGATTATTCGGAGTACGCAGCAAAACATATAGGCGGAAAATATAACAAAAATAAGATTGCAGTTATTTATGCCGAAGGTGATATCATTTATGGAGAAGGCGATGAAGAATCGGTGGGTCAAGGTACTATGAGTAAGTCGTTACAAGAAGCCAGAAGCAACCCAAATATTAAAGCCATTGTACTACGTGTTAATTCTCCTGGTGGAAGCGCTTTAGCAAGCGAACTTATTTGGAGAGAAATAGAATTGACTAAAAAAGTAAAACCCGTTATAGTATCTATGGGTAATTATGCCGCTTCTGGAGGTTATTATATAGCTAGTAATGCAAATAAAATAATAGCAGAACCAACAACTATTACTGGAAGTATTGGTGTTTTTGGTATGTTGCCTAACGGAAGAGAACTAGCAGAAAATATAGGAATAAACGCAGAGCAAGTGGTTACAAATCAAAATGCATTAACTTATAGTTTTTTTGAGCCTTTAAGCGAACAGCAAAAAATGTACATTAAAGAGGGGGTTATAAACGTTTATGATTTGTTTACTAATAGAGTGGCTCAAGGCAGAAATTTATCAAAAGCCCAAGTTGAAGACATTGCTCAAGGTCGAGTTTGGACAGGTGCAGATGCTTTAAAAGTAGGTTTGGTTGATGAATTAGGAGGTTTAGATTTAGCTTTAAAATATGCAGCAGAGGCAGCAGAAATTCAGGACTATTCCATTAGAGAGTTTCCTGTTTTTGAAAAAGACTTAGATAAAATGCTTGAGGATTTTGGCTTAATAAAAGCCAAAGAAACCATCTTGAAAGAAGAACTAGGAGAGGAACATTATAAAATTTTAAAAGAGATAAAATCCATGTCACAGAAAAAGGGTGTTCAATTGGTATTCCCTTTTAGATCTGAAATTAATTAGTTTAAATGATAACTGGACACTTACCTTTTTTTACTGTTGCATTTTAAAATAATAATCTAATGAACTTTTTCCAGATCCATAAAATAGAAAAAAAGCACAAGCAAAAAGTGTAATTAAAGCTAGAGTTAAATTCATTGAATTCATTTCGCCTTTAAAATTAATCACTACAGCACCAATTATAATGGGTATTTGTGCCATTATTGCCCAACGTGTTAAAAGTCCAGTAGCAATTAAAATTCCACCAATAAGGTGCGCAGGAGCCACATAATGAATTATTAGCATACCGCCAGCCATATTTTGCATGGGTTTAAAAAGCTCAACAAGCATTGCACTATTGGTCATGAAATCAATGCCTTTAAAAAATAAAAAGATACCTAATGCAATACGTAGCATGTTAATAGGCAAATAGGTGTGGTTGTTTGCCCACTTATTAAGTGTTTTTATGGTTATCATGACTGAATCTATTGATTTTCAATCATTAAGATACGAAATTTTAATTGGATTTAGAAATTAAACTTGAAGTATACCTAGGTTAAAAGGCTTTTCTATAGGAGCGTGGTTTGCAGCTTCTATGCCCATGCTAATCCAAGTTCTTGTGTCTAAAGGATCAATAATGGCATCGGTCCATAGTCTTGCCGCAGCATAATACGGAGACACTTGGTTGTCATAGCGTTCTTTTATTTTATTATAAAGTGCTTCTTCCTTTTCTTTAGTAAATTTTTCACCTTGTTTTTCAAGTGATGCTTTTTCAATTTGTAGTAATACTTTGGCAGCAGAATTACCGCTCATTACAGCAAGTTCTGCACTTGGCCACGCAAAAATTAATCTTGGATCATAAGCTTTTCCGCACATAGCATAATTACCAGCACCATAACTATTACCTATAATAACGGTGAATTTTGGAACCACAGAATTACTAACAGCATTTACCATTTTAGCACCATCTTTTATAATTCCAGAATGCTCACTTTTACTACCAACCATAAACCCGGTGACATCTTGTAAAAAGACTAACGGAATTTTCTTTTGATTGCAGTTAGCAATAAAACGTGTCGCCTTATCGGCAGAATCATTATAAATCACACCTCCAAATTGCATTTCTTTTGGTTTAGTTTTAGAGCCTGTAGTTTTTACTAGTTTACGTTGGTTAGCTACAATACCAACTGCCCAACCATCAATTCTAGCATAACAAGTTATTATGGTTTGTCCGTAACCAGCTTTATATTCATCGTATTCCGAGTTATCAACCAAACGCTTAATAATGTCATACATATCATATTGATCGGCACGACTTTTTGGAAGAATTCCATAAATATCTTCTGGATTTTCTTTTGGTTTTTTAGAAGCATTTCGGTTAAAACCTGCTTTATCATAATCACCAATTTTATCAATAATATTCTTAATGGTATCTAAGGCATCAGCATCATCTTTGGCCTTATAATCGGTTACGCCAGAAACTTCGCAATGTGTTGTGGCACCTCCTAAAGTTTCATTATCAATAGATTCTCCTATGGCAGCTTTTACCAAATAGCTTCCAGCTAAAAATATACTTCCTGTTTTATCAACAATTAAAGCTTCGTCACTCATAATAGGAAGGTAGGCCCCACCAGCAACACAACTACCCATTACAGCAGCTATTTGAGTGATGCCCATACTACTCATAATAGCATTATTTCTAAAAATACGGCCAAAATGTTCTTTGTCAGGAAAAATTTCATCTTGTAGAGGCAGATATACTCCAGCGGAATCAACTAGGTAAATAATAGGTAATTTGTTTTCAATGGCTAGTTCTTGTGCGCGTAAATTCTTTTTACCGGTTATTGGAAACCAAGCACCGGCTTTAACCGTGGCATCATTGGCAACAACAATACATTGTTTGCCTTTTACATATCCAATTTTCACTACTACGCCTCCAGAAGGGCAACCGCCATGTTCCTTATACATGTCTTCTCCTGCAAAGGCACCAATTTCTATGGATTTAGTCTTGGGATCTAGTAAATAATCAACACGTTCTCTAGCAGTCATTTTACCCTTGCTTTTATGTTTTTCAATACGCGAAGTGCCACCACCTAGACTTACTTTTGCAAGTCTTTTTTTTAATTCTGATACTAATAGTTTATTATGATCTTCGTTTTTATTGAAGTTGATATCCATAGGTTGATTAATTTAGTACGAATTTACAAAACCTATTTTGGTATTTAAAGTGAATATTTTGTTAAATAATATTACATGGAAATATATTCCTAGGAAAATAAATATTTTAAACCTATATTTGTACTATAATTAACAAATTGAAGAATGAATAAAAATAAAATTATCTATTACATAGCAACAGTAGTGCTATCTATTGTGGTGCTGTTTTCAGCAAATATGTACTTTTTTAAACATGAAATGATTAAGGGCGCTTTTACAGGGTTAGGGTATCCAACATACTTAATTTATCCTTACGCTATATTAAAATTACTTGGGTTGGTAGCGATTTGGACTCCAGGATTTAAGGTGCTTAAGGAATGGGCGTACGCAGGTTTTTTTTATGCTTTTACTTTAGCTTTTTTTGCACATACCATGGTGGAAGATGGAGGGCAAGGAACAGCACTGGTAGCATTAATAGCATTAGCCATGTCCTATATATTTAATAGATTAAAAAATAAACAAGTAATAAAATCAAATAATTAATGAAAAATATACTAGCATTTGCAGGAAGTAACAGCAAAAACTCAATTAACAAACAATTAGCCGAATTTACAGCGAGTTTGGTTGATGATGTTAAAATTACAGTTTTAGATTTAAACGATTATGAATTACCAGTGTTTGGCGTTGATTTAGAAAACGAAAATGGCATTCCGGAAAATGCTCAAAAGTTTTTGGACGCTATTAAATCTTCAAACGGTATAGTGTTGTCTTTGGCCGAGCATAACGGCGCTTACTCTACGGCGTTTAAAAATTTATTTGACTGGATGTCTAGGATAGATGGTAAATTATGGAGCGAGAAACCAATGCTGTTAATGGCAACTTCTCCAGGAGCTAGAGGAGGCGCTACAGTTTTAGAAATTGCTAAGGGACGTTTTCCTTTCATGGGAGGTCATATTATTTCAGATTTTAGTCTCCCTTCTTTTGGAGCTAATTTTTCTGCAGGAACGATCACGAATAATGAATTATTCAAAGAATTAAAGAGTAAAGTTACATTGTTTCAAAACGCATTATAACATAAATTATGGGAGATTTGTCAAAAGAAATTAATTCGAAATTTGCCAACATTAAGGTGAAGGCTTTATTGAATATTATATACACAGCAAATTTTATATCGAATTATCAAAATGAGTTTTTTAAACCTTTTGGAATTTCACCCCAGCAATACAATATTTTAAGAATTTTAAAAGGTGCTAAAGGCCCATTAAAGGTTCAAACCATTAAAGAAAGGATGCTGGAACGTTCTCCCAATGCCACAAGGTTAATGGATAAATTGTGCGCAAAATCATATATAGAACGTTGCGTTTCAGCAGAAGATAGGCGTGTAGTAAAAATTACAATTACAAAAGCTGGATTAGATTTTTTAGAAACTATTCCTATTAATTTTAATAATTCACTTTTAAAGAATTTAAGCGAAGCAGAAGCCGAACAGTTAAGTAATTTACTAGATAAAATGAGATAATTTAAAACAGTATTACAATGAAAACAATAATTCATAAAGCAGAAAGCAGAGGTTTTGCAAATCATGGCTGGTTACAAGCTAATCATTCATTTAGTTTTGCTAATTTTTTTGATAAAGAAAAAGTGCAATTTGGTGCTTTACGTGTACTGAATGATGACGTTATTGCACCTAAAATGGGGTTTGGAACACATCCGCATGCTAACATGGAAATTATCACCATTCCGTTATCTGGTGTGCTTAAACATAGAGATTCTATGCACAATGAATGGCAATCTGTTTTACCGGGTGAGGTGCAGGTTATGTCGGCAGGAACGGGTGTAGAACACTCTGAAATTAACGGGTCGAACACCGAACATTTAAGTTTGTTTCAAATTTGGGTTATCCCTAATAAAGAGGAGGTTAAACCGCGATACGATCAAAAAACCTTCGATGCCGAAGGAAGAAAAAATAAACTTCAAACTTTAGTGAGTTCTATAGATGAAAATCATGAAGGAAGTTTAAAAATTCATCAAGATGCTATAATTTCAAGGATAGATTTGGATAAGGGGGAAACTTTCGAGTATCAGTTAAAAAGTGAAACCCATGGTGTCTATGTTATGACTATTTACGGGAATCATATCGTTAATGAAAATGAGCTAAATAGTAGAGATGCTATTGGCATATCCAGTACTACAAATTTTAAAATAAAAACTAAAGAAAACTCCGGACTTTTATTTATTGAAGTTCCGCTTATTTAATAAAATTCGATTAATAGTTAAAAAGCATCCAAATTGGATGCTTTTTTTATTTAAAACTACGATATTTGCTTTTCAACTAACCAATTTTAAAAACGAAAAGATTATGGCGATGAATAAAAATACTGTTCTAGCATGGGCTACATGGATAATGATTTCAATGGGACTTTTACTTATGGGATTAGGCGCATTTAGATACGACGATGTTGCAGGATGGGGCTTTGGTGCTGTAGGTTTAGGTTTTTTTGCTGTGGCATGGGTGTTTAATGCACTAAAAGGTCGTGTATAACGATGTTCTTAAATTAATTAATTATTTCAAATTACAATGAGTGACGATAAGAAAGTAATTTTTTCAATGTCTGGTTTAACCAAGACATTCCCTGGTGCTAACACACCAGTTTTAAAAAATATTTATTTAAGCTTTTTTTATGGAGCTAAAATTGGAATTTTAGGTCTTAATGGTTCTGGAAAATCAACTTTGCTTAAAATTATTGCGGGTGTTGATAAAAATTTTCAAGGCGATGTAACCTTTTTACAAGATTACTCGGTTGGGTATTTAGAACAAGAGCCGCAGCTTGATGACGATAAAACGGTTATGGAAGTAGTTCGTGAAGGTGCTGCCGAAACTGTTGCTATACTTGATGAATACAATAAAATTAACGACCAGTTTGGATTGGAAGAAGTATATTCTAACCCAGATAAAATGGAAAAGTTAATGGCTAGACAGGCAGAATTGCAAGATCAAATTGATGCTGCAGGTGCTTGGGAGCTTGATACTAAATTAGAAATTGCTATGGACGCCTTGCGTACTCCAGATGGTGATAAAAAAATAGCTGTACTTTCTGGAGGTGAAAAGCGCCGTGTGGCTTTATGTCGTTTGCTTTTAAGAGAACCAGATGTATTACTTTTGGATGAGCCTACCAACCACTTAGATGCGGAATCTGTACATTGGTTAGAGCATCATTTAGCACAATATAAAGGAACTGTAATTGCAGTAACGCATGATAGATATTTTTTAGATAATGTTGCCGGTTGGATTTTAGAGTTGGATAGAGGTGAAGGTATCCCATGGAAAGGGAACTACTCATCGTGGTTAGACCAAAAATCTAAACGCATGGCTCAAGAAAGTAAAACAGCATCTAAGCGTCAAAAAACTTTAGAGCGTGAGCTAGACTGGGTACGTCAAGGAGCTAAAGGACGTCAAACCAAACAAAAAGCACGTTTAAAAAATTACGATAAGTTAATGAGTCAAGATCAAAAACAACTTGACGAAAAACTTGAAATATACATACCAAACGGACCACGTTTAGGAACCAATGTTATTGAGGCCAAAGGGGTTGCAAAAGGATATGGTGATAAGTTGTTATACGACGATTTAAACTTTAATTTACCACAAGCAGGAATTGTTGGTGTTAT
Organism: Algibacter sp.; assembly: GCF_039977455.1. GTDB lineage: Bacteria > Bacteroidota > Bacteroidia > Flavobacteriales > Flavobacteriaceae > Algibacter_B. Next base: position 28,999 of record NZ_JBDWDG010000011.1, read on the forward strand.
TGGGCCAAATGGTGCTGGTAAAACCACAATTTTTAGAATGATAATGGGCGAGGAAACACCAGATAAAGGTGAGTTTACTGTTGGTGAAACAGCAAAACTAGCTTATGTGGATCAAAAACATTCAAACATAGATCCAGAGAAAACCATTTGGCAAAACTTTAGTGATGAGCAAGAGTTGGTTATGATGGGAGGAAAAGAGGTAAACTCTAGAGCGTATTTAAGTCGATTTAACTTTTCTGGTGGCGAGCAAAACAAAAAAGTAAAATTACTTTCTGGTGGTGAACGTAACCGTTTGCATTTAGCTATGACGCTTAAAGAAGAAGGTAACGTATTGCTTTTAGATGAGCCAACAAATGATCTTGATGTTAATACCTTAAGAGCCTTAGAGGAAGGTTTAGAAAACTTTGCAGGTTGTGCGGTAGTAATTAGTCACGACCGTTGGTTTTTAGATAGAATATGTACACATATTTTAGCTTTTGAAGGGGATAGTCAAGTTTATTTCTTTGAAGGTAGTTTTTCTGATTATGAAGAAAACAAGAAGAAACGACTTGGTGGCGATTTAATGCCAAAGCGTATTAAATACAGAAAATTAGTAAGATAATTTTATTCGGAACATAAAAAAAGGCTCACTTAAACGTGAGCCTTTTTTGTTTTAAAACATGAAATAGTTTAATCTATCCAAATGGATTTAGTATTGGTAAATTCTCGAATTCCGTAACCGGAAAGTTCTCTACCATATCCACTTGTTTTTATACCTCCAAATGGCATCCTAGGATCTGAAACGACTAATTTATTTACAAAGCTGCTTCCAGCTTCTAGTTGTAAGGCTACTTTTTCACCACGAATTTTATTCTTGGTAATAACACCAGAACCTAAACCGAATTTTGAATTATTTGCCAATTCAATGGCATGCTTTTCGTCTTTTGCTTTTATTACAGATGCTACAGGGCCAAATAATTCTTCATCAAAAGCTTCCATACCTGGTTCTAAATCTGCTAAAATAGTAGCAGGGTAATAGGCACCTTTTCTGTCTGGAACAGTTCCGCCAATAATTAGCTTTCCGCCTTGTTTTATAGTTTTTTCAACTTGTTTATGCAATTCATCTCTTAAATCTATTCTAGCCAACGGACCGTAATACGTATCTTCGTCTGTAGGATCTCCCATTTTAGCAGCCTTCATTTTTTCTGTGAATAATTTTAGAAAATCGTTGTAAATAGCATCCAAAACTATAATTCGTTTTGCGGCAATACAGGTTTGTCCGTTGTTTTGTAATCGGCCATAAGTAGCTAGTTCAGTAGCTATTTCCAAATCGGCATCATCCAATACAACGTAAGCATCGCTACCACCTAATTCTAAAACGGATTTCTTTAAATGTTTACCAGCAATTGATGCTACTGATTGTCCTGCGGGTGCGCTTCCTGTTAAGGTTACTGCAACAATATGATTATTTTCTATAATAGGTTCAACACGATCGGAACTTACATTTAAATTGCTAAAAATAGCCTTCGGAAATCCAGCTTGGTTTAATGCATCTTCCAAAGCAAAGGCGCAACCTTGTACATTCGAAGCGTGTTTTAAAACCGCAGTGTTTCCTGCCATTAACGATGGAGCTAAAAACCGAATAACTTGATAAAACGGGAAGTTCCAAGGCATAATTGCTAAAATAACACCTATAGGCTGAAAAGTCACGTAACTTTTGCTAGCCTCAGTTTTAACAGGTTCACTGGCTAATAATGCTTCTGAGTGTTCAGCATAATATCGACAAATTTTGGCACATTTTTCTATTTCTTTTCTAGCTTGAACGATGGGTTTTCCCATTTCTTGGGTTGCCAATCGTGCATATGCTTCATTTCGTTTATCGAATACATCAGCAAGTTTATTCATCAATGTAGTACGTTCTGTAAAAGACGTTTTTTTCCATGATTGAAATGCAACATTTGCTTTTTCGAGTTGTTCTTCAACTTCAGAATCTGTTAAACGATTATATGTTTTTATAGAAGCCTCTGTAGCTGGATTTATAGTGGTTATTTTCTTCATATTTCTTAAATGTACTGACACATTATCTTTCAATTTAAAAAAGGCCTCCTTACGTCATGGTTTTATTAACGGATTAAGGTTTCATAAAGGTTATTAACGCTCCCGGAAATATTTTCCTATAATTGTGGAAATAAAGTTGATCCAATTCTGCTGTAAAGTGTTAACAAAATATACATAATGTTTTAGTTATCACCGTACATATGGCCATCGGTGAAATCCTTATAACTATCTTCATCAGTTTCAGGAATTTTTGTATCCATAGCCTCTAGGCGTTCATTTTCCTTTTTTAATTTATATGATTTTCTAACACCAAGAAGTAGTATAACGCCAAAAAACACAGTAATTACAACAAGTACAATAAGTATACTTGATTCACTTATAAGAGAGAATGTAGTAAAATTGGAAAGTTGAATTTTAAGTAGCATTTTAAGGGATAAATAGAGTTCGGTTATTAACAAATATAATCTATTCTATTAAATTGTCAGATATTTTTTATTAACTGTAACATTTTAATAATTTGTGATACCTATAAAAGGAGCAAGGGGAATTATTTTTTAATTGAAGCTGGTTTAAATAGTGAATTAAGCTTTTAAATTCAGAATTTTTAACGAAATTGCTTACTTAATAATAATGTTCAACTTTAAACACAAAATATAAGATGTCTGATGATTTTGATTTATTAGAAACCAATTCTAGCGAAAAAACCGAGAAAGTAGATGTTGATTGGGGAAAAGCCATTGACACAATGAAATCTAAATTGTCTCAAGAAGACGATCCAGAATCTAGGCAGAAAATATTAAATGCCACTTTGGACGATGTGGTTCATATGGCAGAAAAAGACAGAACAACCCTTTTAGATGCCATAAAAGATTTAACTGATTATCAAGACGAAGTTGGTATTATGTTCGAAAAATTTTCTGCACTAAATCCAACTGAGCAGAAGGTTATTGACGATGCACAAAAAGCATTAGAGCGTGCAAGAATAGAATTAGAAGATGCAAAAAATAAACCAGATACCTGGTGGAATAACCTTTGGGGACGTAAAAGTAAAATCAAAAAGGAGGAAGCAGAGTTTGCTATAGCCGAAAAAACTAGAGCGGGCGCCGATAATAAGGCAAAAGCCATGTTTCAAGAGCGTATTGAAAGTGCCGATGTACAAACGCTTTTAAGCGAGTTATCTTATAAGTCGCAAGCTGCGGTTACCCGTTTAAAAAACCGTGAGGTTGAAATTAAAGAGGTGGAAGAAAAGCTAAAAGATGCTATTGTAGAAGCTTCAAAAAATCATACAAAAGCTTTAGCTAAAAAGAAAGAAGTAGAAGCAAAGCTCGAAGAGAACTATGCTTTATTAAAGCAGGCGCGTCAAGCCCTGGAAGATATTGCCGATAAACAATCTACCGAGTATTCCGAGGCCATTGGAAAAATGACCGCTTTAGAGCAAAAAGTGGAGGAACTTGAAGGTCTTAAAAATGCCTACACGACTTTAGCGGCTAGTAAAGATAGTTTTGTGCACAAGCACAATTTAACCATTAAAGTATTAACATCTTTACGCAGTAATTTACAAACGCATCGTGCAAAATTAAAGAGTGATACCGAAGAGCGTCTTAAATATTACGATGGTTACGTAGTGGCTTTAAAAGCACGTACCGATCAAGAATTTGCAGCCATTTTAGAACATTTAGGGGTTAAAACCGACGAGCATATTGGAGAAACTTTAGCATCTATGCACACAGCAAGTGCTAAAGCACGTCAAGATATGATGGATAACATTCCTGTGCACGAAAAAGTTATGCAAGGCGTTTACAGCAGTTATGCCGAGGCTTTACAAGAAATTCGTGCTAAAGATGGTGAAATCCAAAAGAATTTTGCTGAGCGTTACGGTATTGATATGAAAGAAATTTTTGAAGATTATTATAATGCCGAAAACACAACACCTAAAGGAGATGATGGTGAACCCGCAGGAGAGCCAGCAGCAAAACCAGAAGCTAACGACGACGATTTATTAAGTTAAATTGTTCCATCGAGTAATTCCGATTTTTATTGAGATGGTGTCGAGAAGATAAGGGCGTTACCCCGCGAAAAATCGGGGTCAGGCTTTCACTACTCGCTCTCTGCGAGGAGCTCAAACATACCGTTTAATCCTTAACGCAAACCCAACTAGGTTTAGGTTTTTAGTAAGAATTGTAAATTTTTAATTATTCATTGTTAATTAAAACATGTCCATTAACCACATAGTAACACCATTAGATTCTGCTATTCTAGATTCTAAATCGCAATATGTCTTTTACCATAAAATGGTAGATTTCGCTTTTAAAGAATTAATAGTTTCCGTTCAAAGAGAGCATATATGTAGCAAAATAGAAGTTCAGCTTTTTAAGCAATACTGCGATTTGCTGTTATATTCCATTGAAGCTATGCGGGTTAAATACATGTATGATGACGAAGATAATATGAAGGTGGATTTAACAGATTCTGGACTTCCTAATTATTTAGAATTCCGTTATTTGTTTAACGATTTAGAATTACGTGATGAATATCTTGGTAAATTAACACCAATAGCAACACTTAAAGATGAGTTTTTAGACACACTAATGCGAAAAAAGCAGCCTATTAGTAAAAGTAAACTGTTTCAAGCTTCGTCTATCGTTTATTATACATCAGTGAATAAGCAATACATCTTTAATAAGTTCGTACAAGGTAAAATTTTAACAGCACCAGAGGATGTAGATGCCGATTTACTAATAAGTTGGAGCTTTTACGATGTGTCGCATAACCGACCTTTTATTTGCTTCATGTATTTTAATTATGATGGTAATCGTGTTAACGATTATCGTGATGAGATTTATGAGGTTTTAAAAACAGTTGCCGATAGAGATATGTCCCTAGATACCATGGCTTATACCATTGATAGAAAATTACCAAAAATTTCGCCAAAACTAATTAAACGAATAGATTTAGGTCCAATACACAACGTTTTTGCAAAAGACGAACATAAGGTTACACACACCATTTTAGAGAGTATAGGTAAAAAAGAAATCCCTTTAGAGTCGTATGCTATTTCATTACGAGTCAATGAAGTTGTTTCAAAAAGTGAATTTAAAGAAGGAAGTTTTTTTAGTAAGCAAATCTTGCAACGTTGGGACGAGGTTTTTAAACAAAAATACATTTTAGCACCACACCGTATTATTCAATTACTGTATAACAAAACACCAGAAATAATGAATGATTTGGAGAAAGCGCCTATTGAAATTTCAGGATTAAAAATAAAATAAATTGAGTTTAAAATCGCAATGTTAGTTTTCAGTATTGCGATATAAAATATAAAAAAAAATAAAGATTTTAAGGTTATGTAAGCAGAGCTGAGAAGCACTGTAAACTGTAACTGAGACTGAATTCTAAAAGAAAATGGAACACAATTCGACATTTCCAATAAAATTAACAGAACTTGATATGCTTCGCGATGAAGCTTCTTCTTACTTAAAAAGTATTCAGTGGGAGCAAGGGGCGCGTGCAAAAAATAGAGATAAAGATGCCAATGATGAATCTATCTTATTGTATTTGTCTAGGGCTAACAATGGCAGTTCGGCGAGTATAACTTCGGTATCAAAAACTATTTTAGCTTTAAAAAAGCGATTATTACCAGATTCTGTGGCGCTTCCTATATATTTAAACCAAACGTTATATGCGGTACAAGAAGGTATTAATTTAGGAATATGGATAAAAGATAGTTATTACGATGCATCCGGATTATCAAGTTTAAGCGAGAACAAATCGGCTCTGGATAATAACGGAAAACGCGAGTTTGAAAGTAAATTGCATACCGCAACGGCATTTATGTTGTTTGCCACCGCCTATAAAATATTAAATGATTTAAAACCTTATGCTTCGGACGATTTAAGTGTTATGAAGCAGAAGTTTGCTGGAATCCCAGAATTGTCTTTAATGTCGCCATTAAAAGGAATTTCATGTAGTTTATTTTATTTTGATAAATACTTAGACCATCCTGAAATTATAAAATCTGATAAAGATGTTGTTGATTTCACAGTGGTTTATTTTGAAGCTTTAATTGATGAAATTCAGTTAAGAAAAAGCAGTTTAGAGTACACAGAAACGATTGAAGATAGAACCTATAAGCTTGAAAAATCTGACTTCGCAATTTCTGGTTGGAATAATGTGTTTCAAGGCACAGCAAAAAGCATTGAATTTAATAAAATTAAGTTCGAACAAATTGTCGGTAATCGAGATGCAAAACATTTTGCACGTCGTTTAACGGAGCGTATGTTGAGTTACGATTTTGCAGTAAAAAGGAATCCATTCCAAGAACTTGGTGGATTTATGCCAGTGTTTATGGGGTATGGAATTCCAGGAACAGGAAAAAGTATGTTAATTGCAGCTATTGCAACGCGTTTAAAAGAGCATTGTGATACTTTGGATATTCCGTTTTTATTCCACCCAATGCCAGATACCTTGATTTCTACATTTCAAGGTGGATCTGCCGAAAAAATGGTGGAATGGATGAAACCTATGCAAGATCCAACAAAATTAATTTTTGCACCTATTGATGATGCCGAAAACAATTTACAAGAACGTACAAATCAAGGTGTTTCAGCGGGTGTTAAAGAAGTTATTGGCGTGTTTTTAAGATATACCGAAGGTGCTTATGCTGTTAATTATGGTAATAGTTCCATTGGGTTATTTACTAACCTTCCAGAAATGTTGGATAAGGCGGTAATTTCTCGTGTGCAAGGTCGATTCAAGATTGATGGTGCAAGAACAGAGAATGATTTTTTAGATCAAGATCATATATGGTGGCGTAAATTAGACGATACTATGCCAGATTTTGTGAACATGCAAGGACCAGAAAACTACGCCTATTTGCAAGATCAAGGTTTAGCAAAAAACATGGGGGATATTTTAAGCAACGTGGATAAGCCTACAGAAGCTCGCGTTCACGAAGTTTATGATAGGGTAGAAAAGCAGTTTAAAACCAATCAGCATTTATTTTATGCTAATTTGTATAAGGAAATGCAGGCTGTATTTCCATTTTTTTCTTCCCGAGATGTACGTAATATTCAATCGGCAATTTCATTGCGATTAACCGATTTTGATTTGGAAGAAGATTGGTTTGAAAATCCAGAAATCTATTTTAAACAAGATTATGATACCAAGTTTAATATGCTGCAAGAATTAATGCGAGGAAATATGAAAGGATTAGATTTTTCTGAGATTAGAAGACAGGAAGTGGTGCGTTATTTAGATAATGTGGCAACCATTGCAGATACCGATTTTAAACGTAAAGTCGATGAAAGAGTCAACCAAATAAATATAGAAACCAAAGCTAGAAACACTTTTGAAAATGAGCGATAAGCACATAAAAAATATTGAAACCAAGTTACTTTCAGATAACTATTATATCCTTAATAGAGTCACTTTCGATTATTTAATGTCAAGTGGGGAATGGGTAAACCAAATGCGCGAAGTTTACGATAGAGGTGATGGCGCTGGAATTCTACTCTATAATATAGAAAAACAAACGGTTATTTTAACTAAACAATTTAGAATGCCAACGTTTTTAAATGATAATAAAGATGGTTTTTTAGTGGAAGTTGCTGCAGGTATGCTGGATAAAGACAATCCTGAAGCTTGTATTATTAGAGAAACCGAGGAAGAGGTAGGTTATCGTTTAAAATCCGTTAAAAAGGTATATGAAGCTTATTCTTCACCTGGAGTTATGACAGAGAAAATGCACTTTTTTATTGGGGAATATACTGATGCTATGAAGGTGAATGAAGGCGGAGGTGTAGAAACTGAACATGAGGATATTGAAGTATTAGAAATGCCTTTTAAAAATGCAGTAAATATGTTGAATAATGGAGAAATTGTAGATACACGAACTATTGTATTACTGCAATATGCTATTATTCATATGTTGTTGGGCTAAATTTGTTTTTCCTGCCAATGCAGGAATCTATTTTGGAAAATTAATAAAGTAAAAATCAATTTGGATTTACATTTTGACCTCGTTGCAAAAATAATGAGATTTCCACTTTCGTGGGATTAGGAATATGGACAAACTAAAACAATCAAACCTATACAGGAGCGAACTCATTCCCGTAAGCGGAAAGCTTATTGAGCGTTACAACAAATGCTTAGTAAAACTTGGTTTTTCTGAAACCAAGTTAAACACCTTTCACATTGATGGTATGGGTTGGAGTCCTGAAGTTGCTAAAGAAAAAGAAGAACTTTATTACTTAAATAACGGGGAAGCCAACCCGCATGGCATCATCATTTCGCCGCTTCAAAAAGGGAAACCGGTGTATTTACCGTTTCATACGTTTGATAGGGATATGATGAAGTTTGTCTTTAAAATTCACGACCAAAAGATTAAAGACATCACTAGAGACTGTGCTATTTGTTTAGATTTTGATCAAGGAATCGATGCTTTTTATGAGCCCTTAGATGTTTTAAAATATGATAAAGTCACCATCAATTTTCATCTTATCGATAATTTAAAAAATGTTCAAAAAGAACAATTAAAACTTGTAGAAACCTTTAAGCGAGGTAATAATTTTATTGATGAAACCTTGCATCAGCAAATTTTAGAATCTGCTAAATCGTATGGCGATTTAAGAACTAGAAATTTAGATTTACACGAGTTACAATTTGCAACTGATTCGTTTTATACAAGAGCTTTTGGAGGTGTTTATGTTTTAAGAGATTTTATAAAACCTATTGTTGTGTTTGAAGATGAAACATGGCATAAAGAAGCCATAAAGGATACCAATTACGATGTTTTAATTTATCATATTGAGCAACCTGAGCTTATGAATAAACTTAGAGATCATGTTATTATAGAATACGATTTAGAAAAAGTAATGACCACAAAACGTTACGAGCGTATCAAGAAATTTGAAATGGCTCAGCATTTAAAAAACGTGAAACACCCGGTAAAAGATATTTTAAACGACCCCATATTATTTAAAAGTTATCTAAACAAACTTGATATTAATGCAAGAAAAAAAGTAATGAGTGTGGAACGCTATTTGGAGAAATTGGAAACAAGTAATCAATATAAAATTGCCGATATTGTTGATGAAAAGCTATTTGAAGCTTTACATAAACCACATTCTTCTTTAGATGCTAAACATCAAGATTTAATTTGGAAATTATTGGTTAATATTTCACCAAAAGACATTTTATTTTGGTATTGGTATGATAAAGAAGCGTTTTATACCAATTTTAAAAACTGGGACGATTCGTTTAAAGATTGGGTGGTTGAAACGATTAGTAACAATATATAATTAATTTAGACTAATAGTTTATAAGGTTAAAAGGACGTTCTCTATTGTTTAAATAAACACTCAGTATAAAAATTAATTGCATGATTTTAAGGAAATAAAAAACACTTTTATCATGCTGTAAACTTAAAATTATGACACTAGAACTCATCGTATTTATAGGCGCTATTCTATTCGGAATCTTTTTGTATTGGAGAGAATCGAAAGGTAACGGATTGTATCGTTTTTTTAATAAAATAATGAATTCAAAAGAACTTCAAATGAAGCCTCATGATAAAACTGGTTTTGTTTATCAACAAACATTTTTATTACGATTGGTTTTTGTTGGTTTCTTATTTTTAATAGGAATTGTAGTAGTTCGGTTTTTAATTCCAATTGATATAGCTACCATATCCATTTTTGCATCAATGATTGTTGGAACTATAATTGGTAGCTATTTAGCAAATTTTATTTTTAAATCAAGCGAAGTTATTGATGAAAAAAGCGAATCTCTTGAAGATATGGTTCATGATACTTTTGAGAAAGGAAAAGACTTTATTGAAGATTTAAAAACTGAAAAACCTAAAGTGATTAAGGAAACGAAGAAAGAAATTGCTATAGAACCTAAAACAGAGGAGAAGAGTGCTAGACAACGTTTAAAGGATAAGGGATTGCTATAAGTCGAATTCAATTTCAAAAAAAAATTAAAAAGTATTCCGTCTTCGGGGAAATGAAAAATAAAATTACAGATGATTAAAAACTACTGGAATAAAGGAAAGAAACAAAAAACAACTACCATTATTGGTGCATTAGTTTTACTAATTGTGCTGTTTGTTTTACGAGACGATTATCAACCTGCTTTATTGTTTGTTAGAAAATTTATTTTCATCATTTTACTTAGTGGTATCGTTTTGTTTTTAGGTTTACGAAAATTTAGGAAATCGGCAACAACAGGAGGAAGATTAAGTATTTTAGTGGTATTACTCGTATTTTTTGGCATGTTGTATGTGGTAGGTTGGCATTTTAAAATGTACGACTATATGAAAACGTATAACGTATTTAATAATCTTAATAAAACCGAAATTAACGAATTGCCATTAACTCAAAATGAACGTATCCAACCACTTCGTAATGTGTTTTCTATGGCTAATGAAAGTGTTGGAGAAACTAAAGATGTGTCCTTACCACATTTAGTTAGAATTGGAAACGAGAATAAATGGACTATGGCCATTCAGCCTACAGAAAAATATATGTGGCAAGGAATGACTGATAATACCGAGGAGGTTTTTGCAGTTTCAAGTACTACACCGTTTCCTAGATTTTCTAGCGAGAATAGAATTCCGGTAACATTTTCTATAGGAGAATCTTTAAAGTTTAGCAGAAACACGTATAACGCCGTAGTACAACGTTTTAACTTTTTTCAATTGTTTTGTTTGGAACCAAGCGATACCTATTACATGATAAACGATTCTGGTAAATGGGTAGAAGTGGTTAGTTTAATAAAATGGAAAGGCTTCTTTTTTCCTTATCCTACTTTTGGTGGTGTTATGGTGATTGATAGCGGCGAGCACGATTTTAACGATTATATCGAACGTATTTTAATAGGAAAAGGAAAATATGTTAGTCCGGAGGAAATGAGTAAGTATCCGTTTTTAATAGGACAAAATACCCTCGCCGAAAAAGTATCAAGATTACAAGCCGAATCATTAAAATTTTTAGGTGGATTTAGCGACCCATTACCTTGGAATATGGAAACAGCCGTTAAAATTCCAAATCTTGCAGACGACCAAAACCAACAGCCTTTTGTAACCGATTTTAATTTTACAGACACTAAAACAGGGGCTTATAGCGGATTGTATCACTGGTTTGGTCTAGAGCCAGTAGGTAATGAAAGAACAAGTTTAACATACAGCGTTTTTGTACCTGCCGATGGAAGCAAAAATTTTTATTATTACGATCATGCATCAAAAAAAGAAGGATATGCTGGTGTTTCTGCCATGCCTTTAAAAGTTATAGAATCCCGTAAGGAATTTGATTGGTCGGTTAATAAACCTGTAGAATTTAGGCCTTACATAAAAGAGATTGCTGGTAGAAAACGTTTATTTTTCCTAGGAACAATTTCTGCAGTTCGCGAAGATTCAGGTAACTTTGATGGTTCTGCAACTCCAGATTTAGCATTAGTAGATAGCGAATATCGTGATGTGGTTTGGATTGATGTTAAACACCCGAGTGAATGGGATAAAACGGTTTACGATCAATTAAATGAAGCATGGCGTTCTAGCGAAAAAATAGGATATTATTTTGTTGAAGAATCTAAAACCATCGATATGGTTGAGCAGGCAAAAGACACCATAAATTTAATTCCTCAAGTGGATAAAAAAGCTGAGGAAATTGCAAGGTTACAAAGACAGATTGATTCTTTGAAGTCCTCTAATTAGAATGTTAATTTATTCTTTTTTCTATTCCAAGCATACCCGTTCTAGGGCATTATTAGAAATTGATTCTATTAATTTTCATTGTGATGATATAGGACTTTATACGTTTACCAAATATCACAATTTTGAATATAACCATGTATCGCTAACAGATAAAGTGTCTTGGGGAAATTTGTTATATGAAACATTTGACTTAACCCTGCTCACATTATTATCAAAAAAAGAAATTATCATAGAGGTTGTTAACTATGATGAAATATTCTGGTCTGGCATTTATAAGCATAAAAAAAGAAAATTTTTAGTAAAAAAAGGTGTAGAGAGTAACCAGGATGATCTTTTTTCAAAAGCAATTTTAAATACGTTACATAAATTATTAAAAAGACCTAAAGAAGAAGTGCTTTTTCATGAGCTTATAACCGGGGTGTTTAATGATTTTGTTGGTCAATATGAAAAGTATTTAAAACCAGACAAAAACATGTTACTTCAAATTTTAAATCTTTATACCAATAAATATGATTGGTTAACATTTAAAGAGGGGTTTAATATGTTTGGACCACTTTGTACATATAAAATAGAAATTGAACCAATATACATTCCAAAATTAAATATGCAATTTAAGGATGTTAAGGAGTTTCAAAAAATGTCTCTAAAAGGTAATGTGCAATATGCACAGTTAAGACGGAGAATAAGGGAGGTTTTAGAGTTTAATAATACAATTAGGTATAGTTTATATAGTAGAGGGAGTACTAGATTTGATAACGGAATTAATTTTGTTATTCCTACAAATTATTAAACACCAATTCCATTTTAATATCACATCGTTTATAAGGACAATTAGCTTCTACAGGAATTTCGTTAAATCCATACTTTTTGTAGATATAAATAGCATTTTCAAGCTTTCTATTAGAATAAATGATAAGTTTAGGGATATCGTTTTGTTTTGCAAAATCAATACAATGTTGCATGAGTTTCTGACCAATTTTTTGCCCACGTTGGTCTGGAGATACTGCCATTTTAGTTAATTCGAAGGCGCCTTTATTTCCTGTTGGCATTAAGGCAACCGTTCCCACAATATCCTCATAAGCTTTAGCAAAAAAAATATGACCGCCTTTGTTAATTATGTGCTTTTCTGGATGACTTAATACATCTTCATCATAAGGTTCAACATAAAAAAAAGTTTGTAGCCATTCAATATTAAGCGCATAAAAATGTGTAGCATATTGGTTTTTAAATTGAATAATAGTTTTCATTACATCTTGTTTTGCTTTAATCTTTCACATTTAGTAATTGCTTTGTATCATTCACTTTAATCTAGTATTAAGCTTTGCTTGAAAACTATTTCTTATAGCCGAATATGAAAATACATTAAAAGTTGTAATATTTTCAAACGTATTAATCATGTGCTTTAATTGTATTTACGTGAATTAATAGTTTAACAAAATTTTAAGTGTATATGTTTAGGCCTTTTAATATAAGGATTTAACTTCTTTAAAAACCTATAAAAATTGTTTTATTTATTTCCATTAAATTTATGTAACATCTAAACCAACTAGTTATTCGTATATCTAACAAATGCAGGTTAACATACCAATATGCTAGCTTAATTTGGATAATTAATTGGATTTGTTTAATAACATAATTAGAGTAGTTTTGTTAAATAAATCTAGATTATCCTAAAAAATAAATTTTGAATATTAAATGTGCATCATTATTTGTTTTAGGCATTTAAACACAAATTAAAATAGACTTAAAAACATTAAAACAAGAATTTATGGAAAATAACAAAAGTAATACAGGACTTAAAGTAGGTTTAGGAATAGCGCTAGTTTTATTTTTAGCAACAGGATTTTATACAATGAATCTATATAGTAATAGTAAAAAAGTTCAGAATGAATTAACTGAAGAAAAGCAGTTAGTTATGAATGATTTAAATGCTATGGCTAAACAATATGATGATGCTATTGGTGAGAATGAAATTTCGAATAGCAACTTAATTGAAGCAAGAGCTCGAATTCAAGGTTTAATAGATTCTTTAAAAATTTCTGAAACTAACGTAAAGAGTTTATGGAGGTATAAAAGTAAATATGCATCATTACAGAAAGAAATGGATGTATTACTTGCTCAGAATGATTCTTTAAGAGTTGAGAATTCATACTTGGCAACATCATTAGACAGTACACGAGTTCGTTTAGAAGAGCGTACTATTTTTACAGATTCATTATTAGTTCAAAACAATGCATTGGCCGAAGTTGTATCTAACGCGGCTATACTAAATACTATAGGTTTAAAAGGTTTTGGAGTTATAGAAAGAACTTCAGGAAAATTAATACCAACTGAAAGAGCAAGAAGAGCAGATAAAATTAGAGTTTGTTTTACAGTAGCTAAAAATACTTTAGTACAAGCTGGAGACGAAGAGTTATATGTGCAAGTTATAGATCCTAAAAGCAATATTTTAGGCTTAAACGAACAAGTTACTTTTGGTGAGAAAACATTAAACTACAGCATAATAAGTAAGTTTAATTATGAAAATGCTAGTCTTAATGTTTGTGAGTTTGTTACTTCTAACACAGATTTTGAAAAAGGACGTTACATAGTAAACGTTTTTAATGAAAAAGATTTAGTTTCTAGCTCAGAGTTTACTTTAAAATAATCCATTGTATCCCTATAAAGTTGAAAAGCCTCAAGCGTAAAGTTTGAGGCTTTTTTTATTTAATAATGTTTATATATATTTGGCTAAATTTTCTATTTTAGAAAAAGATAGAACTAACCAACCAAAAAAGACAGGAGAATGAATTCGCCTGTCTTTTTTTATAGCAATTAGTATTTTAATTACTTAAGTCCTCCAACCATGTCTTCTGGCTTTACCCAAGCATCATAATCTTCAGCTGATACATATCCTAAATTAACAGCTTCTTCTTTTAAAGTTGTTCCATTTTTATGTGCAGTATTAGCTATTTCTGCAGCTTTATAATACCCAATTTTTGTGTTTAATGCGGTAACAAGCATTAAAGAGTTGTTTAAAAGTTTGGTAATCACTTCTTGGTTTGGCTCTATACCAATAGCGCAATGTTCTTCAAAACTAGCACAAGCATCACCAAGTAGTTGTGCAGATTGTAAAACATTAGCAGCCATAACAGGTTTAAAAACGTTAAGTTCGTAATGTCCTTGCATACCACCAACCGAAACAGCAACATCGTTACCCATAACCTGAGCACAAACCATAGTTAAGGCTTCACATTGTGTTGGATTTACTTTTCCAGGCATAATTGAACTTCCTGGTTCGTTAGCAGGTATAATAATTTCACCAATACCAGATCGCGGGCCAGAAGCCATCATTCTAATATCATTTGCTATTTTATTTAAGGAAACAGCCAATTGCTTTAATGCACCATGGGTTTCTACTAAGGCGTCGTGAGCAGCCAAAGCTTCAAACTTATTAGGCGCCGTAACAAATGGTAATCCTGTAAATTTAGCAATGTATTCTGCAACACGTTTGCTATAGCCTTTAGGTGTATTTAAACCTGTTCCAACAGCTGTTCCCCCAAGCGCTAATTCGCTTAAATGAGACAAGGTGTTTTCTAGGGCTTTTAAGCCATGATCTAATTGGGCTACATAACCTGATAGCTCTTGGCCAAGTGTAAGAGGCGTGGCATCCATAAGATGCGTTCTACCAATTTTTACAACATTTTTAAAGTCTTCAGATTTATTTTTTAAAGTATCTCGTAGTTTCTTTACACCAGGAATGGTGGTCTCAACAATTTTCTTATAGGCTGCAATATGCATTCCTGTTGGAAACGTATCATTTGAGGATTGCGATTTATTCACATCATCATTAGGTTGAATTGTTTTTTCGCCTTCACCTATAACTTTTCCCGCTATTTGATGCGCTCTATTAGCAACAACTTCATTAACATTCATGTTACTTTGCGTTCCCGAACCTGTTTGCCAAATCACTAAAGGAAATTGGTCGTCATGCTTCCCATCTAAAATTTCATCGCATACTTGCGCAATTAAATCCCTTTTTTCGATTGCTAATGCACCCAATTCGCAATTGGTATAAGCAGCAGCTTTTTTAAGGTATGCAAAGCCATAAACTATTTCTAGTGGCATGGATGCTGAAGGTCCTATTTTAAAATTATTTCTAGAGCGTTCAGTCTGTGCTCCCCAAAGTTTATCGGAAGGCACTTTAACCTCGCCCATAGTGTCTTTTTCAATTCTGTATTTCATGATGTTTTTGAAGATTAAATGCTAAAACAAAATTACAATTTTTGGTAGGTATTAGCAATTTAAAACAACATTTAAATTAAAAGAATCATTTGTATAAGATCAATTAAATTTTTATTAACTTATCGCACTTATAGTATTCTTATCACATGAAAATAAATAAGTATCAAATTGTTATCACAACAATTTTATTAATTGGTTTGTTGTTTTTAAATCAATTTATTTCATCCTATTATGCATCAGAGAATAAAAAAATTGAAGATACGCTAAAGAAAACTCACTCCGATGCCCTGATTCGAGCTCGAGCTGGTATTGATGTTTATGCAACCTTAGTTTCCTCTTTAAAAAGTTATACTAAAAACAATGCTTCTTTACCAACAGATATTGAACTGCAAACCTTTTTGAAGGATTTATTAGATGAAATTAAATTCAATAACTCCATTATTGTTAACTATATCGATACAACTCATGTTTTTAGATACATTATTACTCCAAATGAAATTGATCCTCTTCGACTAAAAGGAGTTTCGGTAAAAGATTTTGTGGATAAGGATAGGATTGATCAATTAAATAATCTCATGCTTACAGAAGATATTAGCTTATTTACTCCAATAAATTTAAGAGAAGGTTGGGTGGGGTTTCCATTTAATTTTTCTGCAAGAGATAAAAACAATAATTTATTAGGTTATTTTACACCTATTATAAATGCAAAGTATTTATTAGATTATTTCTATGAAGGAAATAGTAGTAAGGAATTTGTACACAAATTTAGGGTGGAAGATTCTTTTGATTTAACTAGAGAAACCTATTACGACGGGTCTTCAATATATAATGTAGATAAGGATTTAGAGTATTATAAAAATTTTGACGTCAAGGAGGACGATTATATTTATTCAGATATTAATGTTTTTAACTTAAAATTAAAGGTAGGTAGTGCCTATAAAAATAAACCTAAAGTAAACAACACCCTTGCGTTTTTGGCTTATTTATGGTATGTTATAATTTCTTTTTTAATCATAATAATATATAATCAATTTTCAAAAAACATAGCGCTAAATGAAAATTTAAAAATCGCAAATGAAGAAATAAGCAATCAAAATTCAGAATTAGCGACTAATTTATCTAAAGTACAAACCCTAATAAAAGAGATACACCATAGGGTGAAAAATAATATGCAAATGATTTCGGGGATTTTGACATTGCAGCAGGATGAAAGTAATGACACGAAAGTAAAAACAGCATTAGAACAAAGTAAAAACAGAATTAATTCTATGGCTTTAGTTCATGAAAAACTATATGGTAGTATATCACTTAAGGATATACGTGCAAAAGAATATTTGGAGCAATTAATAGATTTTGTTGAGCGAACTGTTAAGTCAGAAGATTTAAATTTAAAGAAGACTATTACCATTGACAAAGAATTAAATTTTGATGGAGACACTACTTCAAACCTAGGTTTAATTATTAATGAATTAATAACTAACTCCTTTAAATATGCCTTTAAAAATGATAGGATCAACTCATTAAGTATTTCAATTTTACAAGAGCTAGATTATTACGTGTTAATTTATGAGGATAGTGGTCCGGGTATGCCTGAAAATTACAATTTTGAAAATTCAAATTCGTTAGGAATGCAACTTATTCTGATATTAACAGAGCAGCTTCAGGGAAAACTTGAATATTCAAATGCTAAAATGAGTACGTTTATAATTTATTTTAATCCTCTTATTCCTAGCTTTAAAGACTAATCACTTCAATAACGCACTGTTTTTAACATTTTTAAGAGTTTTACTATTATAAATAACAGCATTTAAGCTTTTATTTTCAATGTTTTAAAACATATCGAATAATACTATTATTAAAAATCATAAAGCCATTCATTTAATACGTAATTACAATTTCTTTTTAACATTAAAATAACGCTTATGGTATCGATTAGGAGTTTTAATTCTATTAAATTAGTAGGGTTAAATTAAAGTTCAATATAAAATATATAAATTATGGCAACAATTAGATTAGGAGATGAAGCTCCAAATTTTACAGCACAGACTTCTGAAGGTGAAATTAATTTCCATGAATGGCTAGGGGATAGTTGGGGGATTTTATTTTCTCACCCGGCAGATTACACACCTGTTTGTACAACAGAATTAGGTACGGTGGCAAAATATACCGAGGAATTTAATAAGCGAAACGTTAAAGTGGTTGCTTTAAGCGTTGATGGTTTGGAATCTCATCATGGGTGGATTAAGGATATTAACGAAACACAAAATACGAGTGTTAACTTCCCAATTATTGCCGATGAAGATAGAAAAGTATCTGAGCTTTACGACATGATTCATCCGAATGCTGATAGTAAACTTACTGTGCGATCGGTTTTTGTAATAGGTGATGATAAAAAAGTTAAATTAATTATTACTTATCCAGCATCGACTGGAAGAAATTTTGATGAATTATTACGTGTTATTGACTCTTTACAATTAACAGCTTATCATAAAGTAGCAACACCTGCTAATTGGAAAAACGGTGAAAATGTGGTAATTAGTCCAGCAATTTCAACGGCTGATGCTAAAGAGATATTTACTAAAGGAGTTAATGAAATTAAACCGTATTTACGTATGACTCCTCAACCTAATTTAGATTAGTGAATAACTCTGTTAATAAATCTTATTTTGATATTGTATAAGAAATGACTTTGCATTATCTTTGCGTAAGATTTTAAATAGATACTTACAATTATGTTTGATTTTGACCAATATTTAGGCTTTTTAGCATTTTTAACCATACTTACCATAGGATTTTGGTTAATGATTTTTTTATTAACTTTTGTTATTCCTTATTGGATAGGAGGTTCTTTAATTGAAAGATTGAAAGAAATTAGAGAAGAAAAGAAAGCTAAGCGTCAAGCTTAAAACATAAAATATTATATAAAAAAAGGGGAAACTAATTTAGTTTCCCCTTTTTTTATGCGTTAGAAGTTCTATCCCTCGAAATCCATATCGTCATCTAGGTTGTTATTTCTGCGCTCGTTACGCATTTTTTGCTGATTAAACCTGTATCTAAATGATAGGTTAATTTGGCGTTGTCTATATTGAGTTTCGTTATATCGCTCAAAAAACTCTGTAGTGGTTAGGGTTTTTCTTTTTCTTGAATTAAACACATCTCTTACGTTTAAAGAAATAGTAGCATTATCATTTAGTATTTCTTTACTAAACGCCAAGTCTAAGCTAAAAATACCTTTATTATAGGACTGTGCATCTTGACTAGCGCCGCGATAATTAGCATTTGTTTGCCAATCGATTTTTGCAGGTAATGCTACCTTGCTACTAAAACGAGCAAACCAACTTGTATTTTTTGCACCATAATCTACACCATTAAATGTTCCAATAGTTTTAAATTGAAAAACATTAAAGCTGCTATTTAATCTTAACCATTTATTTGGGTTGTATAAAATTCCGAATTCTCCTCCAGTTCTTGCATTAGAAGATAAATTAACAGGAATTGTTCTTATTATGTCAATGCCGTCGGTGGTTTGTTGTCCCGTGTTTTCTTCTACACGTTCAAAAGAATCGGTTTCATATTGATAATATATAGATGATGTTAAGGTTAATTTATCCCATCGTTTTAGGTAACCAATATCAAAGGCACTTGCATAGGCTGGACGTAGGTTAGGGTTTCCTTGAAATACATTAGTTCTACTTGAACGAGAAGGAAATGGGTTTATAAAGTATCCTCTTGGTCTATTAATACGTCTGTTGTAACCTAAAGTTATGCTTTCTTCGGATTCAGACTCGCTTTCTCCTATATTATATATTAAGTTTAGGGTAGGGAATAGGCCAAAATAATTATTGTTAAAATCGGTATCTATAGGGAAACCAAATGCTTCTTGTAATTCGGTATCACTTAATCTCGAATTAATGACCCCCTTAAGTTGTGTGTTTTCTAAACGTAAGCCAAGGAGAAAAGAAAACTTACCATATTTAGTACCATACTGGGTATATAAAGCATTAATATTTTCGGAGTAATCAAAAACATTTGTAATGGTATCGTTTACAAAATAGCTACCATCGTTAATATCTTCTTGTTCTAAAATATAATCTTTGATTTCGTTTTTAAAGTTTCCTCGATATCCAGCTTCAAATCTTGCGTTTTCTCCTAATGGTAGTACGTAATCTAATTGTAATAAATATTCTTTTTCATCTTCAATCTCATTTACTATTTCCTTCTGTATATCGTCAGGATTTGTTTGGTTAGTAAAAAGATAATCTTCAGTTATGCTTATTAATTGTTCTTCGGAACCTTTTTCGTATTGCAAATCGGCTGTTAATTCGTGACCTGCATCATTAAATTTAGTAATGTAGTTTAAAGCAAATTGGTAGTTGTGGCCGGCTTCATCTTGATTCTCTTTTCTGAGAGTTTGCTCTACAAGATTTTCGTTATTATATCTGTCACTATAATTTTCAGATAAATCGGCATCCTCTCCATACCTATAAAAAACACTACCAGTTAACGATGTTTTTTTAGATAGAAAATATTCCATACCTAAACTTGCATTATAGTTTCGGTTTATACGAGTAACATCTTGATCCTCTATTATTCTTTCAAATTCTGGAGATTCAGTAACACCATCAACTAATTTATCAAAATATTCGGTATCATTAAAGCTATTTCTAGGCGAATCAAAATATCTGTAGCCCAAGTTAGAGAAAAGATTAAACTTTTCTGTACGGTAGTTAATATTTGCTGAAACTCCAACAGATTCAGGAGAACCCGCTGTTAAATTTAAAGAGCCGTTAAAACCCAAGGTTTCTTTTTGTCTTAGTATAATATTTAATATTCCTGCGGTACCTTCGGCATCATATCTGGCCGATGGTGAAGTAATCACTTCAACGCGTTCTATGGCTTCGGCTGGTAATTGGCTTAAAACGTTTGTGTCTCCAAAACCTGCCATAGCTGAAGGCTTGCCATTAATTAAAACTCTTACATTTTCGTTTCCTCTTAAACTAATAGAACCCTCAATATCAACAGCAACTGAAGGTACATTATTTAAAGCATCGCTAACGGTTCCACCGGCAGTTGTAAGGTCTTTACCAATGTTGTATATTTTTTTATCAAGTTTAATTTCAACCGTTGTACGTTCGGCTATAATTTCCACTTCACCTAAAGACTCTGCATCAATTTCAAGAAAAAAACGGCCAATATTTTCAGGTTTTGTTATTTGTTTATTGGTTAAGGTAATTGTTTTAAAAGAAATATACTCAATAGAAATATCATAAACTCCAGAAGGAACAGAGATTTTAAAGTTTCCTTTAGCATCTGTAATACCGCCTGTTATAATTTTGTTTTGAGTTTTACTATAAAATGCTATAGTAGCATATTCTAACGGGAGGTTTGTTTCTTTGTCTAAAACAACTCCAGTGATATTAACTTCTTTTCCTTCTGATTTTTGAGCGAACCCAGAGATATTAACCTCTTTTCTTTCTGAATTTTGAGCAAATGAAAACTCAGTAAATAGTAATACAGCTATTAGCAGCACATAGTTTTTAAGCATAAGTAACCTTTAAAAAATTTGACTACAAATTTAACTTAAGCTGCAATGGTATTAGGTTAAAGTTATGTTAATGCTATTAGAATATGATACTATAAAATGGTAGAAATTAATTCTGTTGGTCTACCTATAACAGCTTTATTTCCATTTATAACTATAGGACGTTCAATGAGTTTAGGATATTCTACCATAGCTGTAATTATGTCGGCATCACTTAACTCTTTATTTTTAAAATTTTCTTTCCAGATAGCCTCGTTTTTTCGAACGAGTTCTATGGGTTTGATATTTAGTAATTTAATAATACTTTTTAGCTCTGTAGCTGTAGGAACATTGTCAAGATACTTAACAACCTCAAAAGGTTTTCCAGAATCTTCAATAAGCGCTAATCCCTTACGCGATTTACTACATCGGTTATTGTGATATATTGTAATCATTATAAATTAATATTAAATGTTTTTAATTGGTGAATTAGTTTTTCTGATGTTTCAAAGTGAATACCATCAATTCCTAATTTATTAGCGGCTTCAATATTCCTGAGATTATCGTCAATAAAAACAGCATGTTCAGGGTTAATATTAAACCGTTCTAGAGTTAAATTATATATATCTTCAAAAGGTTTTCTAGTGTTTTCTTCACCAGAAACTAAAATGCCTTCAAACCAATTTAAAAATTCAAAACGATTTAAGGCAATCGGGAAAGTTTCGGCACTCCAATTAGTTAATGCAACAACTTTATAATTTTTAGATTCTATGCACTTTTTTAAAATGTTAACAGTTCCTTCAATGGCACCGCCTAACATGTCTGTCCATTGGCCATAAAATAATCGAATTTCTTTTTCGTATTCAGGAAAAAGAGCAACCCTATCTTCAGTAGCTTGAGCAATAGGGTAGCCAGCATCTTGATTTTCATTCCAATCGCTAGTACAAATATGATCTAGAAACCATTTTGTTTTTTCTTTATTGTTATTAAAAACATCTAAAAAAACATATTCAGGATTCCAGTCGATTAAAACACCGCCAAGATCGAAAATAATAGTATCTATTTTATTCATAATTGGTTATCGTCTTCAACTTGTTGGCCCATAGCCATAAGATAAGCTTTTAAGAAAGCATCTATATTACCATCCATTACAGCATCAACATTTCCTGTTTCATGAGCTGTACGCACATCTTTAACTAATTTATAAGGATGCATGACGTAATTTCTAATTTGACTTCCCCATTCAATTTTCATTTTACCTGCTTCAATATCTTCTCGTTGTGATAGTTGTTTTTGTAGCTCAATTTCATACAACTGCGATTTAAGCATTTGCATTGCTCTAGATCTATTATCGTGCTGTGAGCGGGTTTCGGAACATGAAATTTGAATACCAGAAGGCTTATGAGTTAGCTGTACTTTGGTTTCTACTTTGTTTACATTTTGTCCACCTGCGCCACTAGAACGGGCTGTTGTAATCTCAATATCGGCAGGGTTAATTTCAATTTCGATAGTATCATCAACTAATGGATAAACATAAACTGATGCAAAACTTGTGTGTCTTTTTGCATTACTGTCAAAAGGAGAGATACGCACCAAACGATGCACACCATTTTCTCCTTTTAGCCAACCAAAGGCAAAATCACCTTCAATTTCTAAGGTTACTGTTTTTATGCCGGCAACATCACCTTCTTGAAAGTTTAATTCTTTTACTTTAAAGCCACTTTTTTCGGCGTACATTAAATACATACGCATGAGCATACTTGCCCAATCGCAACTTTCGGTTCCACCAGCACCAGCAGTAATTTGCAAAACGGCACTTAAGCTATCACCTTCTTCAGAAAGCATGTTTCTAAATTCGATATCCTCAAGTAGCTCTAAGGCTTTATTGTATCGCTTTTCAACGTCTGCTAAGGTTGCTTCCTCTTCTTTGAAAAACTCGTAGATGACTTCAAGGTCTTCAATAAACGTTTTTAAGTCTTTGTAATCTTGAACCCATTTCTTCTTTACACGAAGTGATTTCATAATAGTCTCTGCAGCTTTAGAATCATTCCAAAAATTTGGGTCGAAGGTTTGTTCTTCTTCGTTTTGTATTTCTATAAGTTTGGCATCTATGTCAAAGATAGTGCCTAAGTTTGTCGAGGCGGGTGTTTAGATCTTTAATTTGATCTGTTGTTATCATGGATTTGTTATTTTAAACAAAAATAGGGTTAAAAAAAGCTTCAGAAAAGATTTAAATATAGAATTTTAAATAATAAAAAGTAATTTAATAACGTACCTAAATTAAAGTTCAAGAACATAAATTGAATTGTTATTGATTTAAATGAATTAAAAAAGGCCTGAGAATTTTATCCCAGACCTTATTATAATTTAAATGTAGTTCTTAATCTTGAAGATAAAGAAGATTATTATTATTTACATTGAGTTTTATCTATTTACATACTACAGAATGTAATATAACATATATGTCGCCAGATAAGTTAGACTCTATTGTGAATTGACCAGGAGCAACGTTGGTTTTCCCTTTTTTAGTAGTAGGATACATAGCTTTACCTGCATAAGTGTGAGTTTCGCTCACTTCATAGTCAGCGCTAATATCATAGGTAACATTAACATTACCATCACTACTATAATTTACAGTTGCAGTACCAACTAATTCACCTTTATTTGTGTCACATTGGCCAGCACCAGCAAAAACGTCATAAGTGTATTCTCCAACTGAAAGTGGACCAATTGTCCATCCCCATCTATTAATTCCGTCTTCTATGAAACAAGTAGTGTCATCATTTGCTCCACCATCATTATTATTTCCTATTGCGAAAGCAGTATCACATTCCTTTTCTACTTCTTTTTCTGGAACATCTATAGTAATAATAAGAGATTGAGCTGTTGTAGAGGCAAGAACTATTGCTATTTTATCTCCACATTGTGGTACAAAACCTTCTCCAGCAGCAGCAAGGGCAACTAATTCTAATCCTAAACTTTCGTTATACGCTTTGTCAGTATCCCATTGATTAATTGGGTTACAAGAAAGATAATCACAGTCGTTAGTGCAGTTATTTCCTGCTCCTTCAATTATTTCCCATATAGCCCATTGAATATGACCAAAAGTATATTTCCCTCCAAGTGGGCTATCGGTACCGATAACATCTTGATTTAATAAGTAGTTAATTTGATCAAAATCACTAGCATTTTCAAATAAAGGAATACCAGGACTTTGCTCTAACCCACTTAAATTATCATAACTAGAGTACACATCATAAGTGTAAGTAGCAGGAATGCTTATAGATCCTTCTAAATCCACACAGTAGGCATCGTTATTAATACTTGCCAATTCACCTTCAGTAATATCTATTGAAATAAAAGCTCCACCTGTCTCGCTACAAGCAGCAAATTTGGTACTCACCGTTACTGTCTCTGGTAAACTTAATTCCAGAGCCCATAGATCGGGTTCGCAAGTTCCTGATAATGAAGATGAAGTTGTCGTGAATAAATCAGAACTCTCTTCTTGTAACTCGACTAATTCATTTTCACAAGAAATGAATAGCAGGCCTATTCCTATAATAATTAAAATATTTTTTTTCATAATATATGAATTTAATGTTGTTTAAAAGCAATTGAATTAAAGTTAAATTAAATTGCTTTTAAATTAGTATATTTAAGTTGATTTGTTTATAAATCCGTTAAAGGGTAGGTTAAAAAATCTCTTTAGTAATTTAATTATCGATTGTTTTGGTTTCTGCTAATTTTTATATACCCAAATTTATTTATTGAAGTTTTAACTTAAGTAGTTCAAAGGTTTACTTGTTGTTCTAGTAATTAGGATACGTTGTTCTGGAATTTTAGATATGTTTGTTTGTAATATTTCGCAAAAGGATAAAACGAATTATTTGAAGTATTAGGGGTAAGGCTTAAAAAGTGGTTGGTGAAAAAATAAATAAATGTTAGATTGTTGGAGTGGGATAGATTTTGTAAGTTGTTTTGTACGCATATAAATAAAAAAAAGCCTGAGATAAGTCTCAGGCTTTTTAGGTTTGTGTCGATACACTAAATCTTTGTTAATATTTAGTACTTAAAAAGTTAAGTAGCTTTTAGAATTGGCTGGACGACCTTCTACATAACCTAGGTTACATGTGTTTCCTTTATCATCAGTATGACTAGTAACGTAAAACGTTCCATCATTTTTGTTTCCATCGTCATCTGCAGGATCAGGGAAATTTCCTAAACTTCCAAAAATACTTTTTTCAGCATCTACGTTACCTAAAATATCATCAGAACAACTTGTGTGAATACTAGCTTGCAAGGTTCCGTTTACGGTGTAATACCACCAATTTCCAACTTCACCTAAAGTTGGTGTTAAAACCGCTCCATTAGGAACGTTTGTAAAGGTTTGAGATCCGCCTTTGTCTCCTGTAACAACTACTTCGGCTCCAGAGGGACCATCATAAACAACAGACATCTTAACGATTTTACCATCACAGTCACATTCAGTGCTTACTGGAGGTGTATCCACAGGGCATAATTCGCCACCATTACGACTTGCACCGCCAATTACAGTAAAATCTCCAAACACAGCTCCTGCACCAATTTCGACTGAACAACTCGTGTGTATTTTTTGCACTAAAGCACCATTAATATAAATATGAATTTCTGTTCCTAAAGTTCCTTTGTCATCTTTACCAGAAAAGGTAAATGTTTCACCAGCGTTAACTTGTCCAGAAAAAGCCATTAAACCATCTTTCTTTTGAACAACTTCTATAAACGCAGAGCCACCATTATATTGAAGATCTAATCTTGTAACTTTACCATCACATTCACTACAATCATCTCCACCATTAGGAGGGGTGTCGACAGGGCATAATTCACCACCATTACGACTTGCACCTCCCATAACAGTAAAATCTCCAAATACAGATCCTGCACCAATTTCTACAGAACAGCTTGTATGTATTTTTTGCGATAAAGCACCATTAACAGAAATATAAATCTCAGTACCTAAAGTTCCTTTATCATCTTTACCAGTAAAGGTAAATGTGTCACCATTGCTAACATGTCCAGAAAAAGCAACTAAGCCGTCTTTCTTTTGAACCACTTCTATAAAATCAGTGCCTGCTCCATTATATTGAAGATCTAATCGAGTAATTTTACCATCACATTCATTACAATCATCTCCACCATTAGGAGGAGTATCTACAGGGCATAATTCGCCACCATTACGACTTGCACCACCAATAACAGTGAAATCTCCAAATACAGATCCTGCACCAATTTCAACAGAACAACTAGTGTGTATTTTTTGCGCTAAAGTACCATCAACAGAAATATAAATCTCGGTTCCTAAAGTTCCTTTATCATCTTTACCAGAAAAGGTAAATGTTTCACCAGCGTTTACTTGTCCAGAAAAAGCAACTAAACCATCTTTCTTTTGAACGACTTCTATGAAAGCAGTTGCTGTTCCGTTATATTCAAGATCTAATCGTGTAATTTTACCATCACATTCTTGACAAGGAATTGGGCATAAATAAGCGCCATTCGAACTCTTACCACTAATAACTTCAATGTCATCAATTATTAAACCAGGACCTATGTCTTTAGAACAGTCCGTTTTAATTTTCACATCGTCTCCG
This sequence comes from Algibacter sp., assembly GCF_039977455.1. Lineage (GTDB taxonomy): Bacteria > Bacteroidota > Bacteroidia > Flavobacteriales > Flavobacteriaceae > Algibacter_B. The sequence goes on from NZ_JBDWDG010000011.1 coordinate 56,117, forward strand.
TCTACATATACTTTTATTTCTTTTCCGAAAGTTCCGTTTTCATCATTACCATAAATAGTAAATGAATCACCTGGAGCAACGTTTCCTTCAAAAACAACTTTACTACCGTTTTCACCTTTATCCTTAGTTTCAACTTTTATAGTAGCAGTCTCGTCACCATTATATTGTAGTTCTAATTCGGTAACATTACCTTCACATTCTAAACATTCCTCTTCTATCTCTTTTTCAGGAACATCAACTGTAATTATAAGAGATTGAGAGGTTGTAGAAGCTAGAACAATAGCGATTTGTTGTCCACATTGCGGAACAAAACCTTCTCCCGCCTCAGCAGCAGCAACTAACTCTAAGCCTAAACTTTCGTTATATGCTTTATTAAGATCCCATTGATCAATAGGGTCGCAAGACAAGTAGTCGCAATCATTAGTACAGTTGTTCCCTTCGCCTTCAATAATTTCCCATATTGCCCATTGAATATGTCCGAAAGTGTAAGTTCCACCTAACGGACTTTCAGTACCAATTATATCTTGGTTTAATAGCCAGTTAATTTTATCAAAATCACTAGCGTTTTCAAATAAAGGAACTCCAGCGCTTTGCTCTAAACCGCTTAAGTCTTCATAGCTTGAATACACATCATAAGTGTAAGTAGCTGGAATGCTTATGGTACCTTCTAAATCGGCACAGTAGGCATCGTTATTAAGACTTGCTAATTCACCTTCAGCAATATCCAATGAAAGAAAAGCTCCACCTGTATCGCTACAAGCAGCAAATTTAGTTTTTACAGTTACAGTTTCTGGTAAGCTTAAATCTAATGCCTCCAAATCGGGTTCGCAATTTGTTGATACCAAGGAAGAACTAGTTGAGAAGGATAACGAGTCAACTTCTTGGCGTTCAACTAGTTCTTGTTCACACGATAGGAATAATAAACTTATCCCTAACATACTAAAAATAATTTTTTTCATGTTTTTTGTATTTAATATTAGTTAATTAATAGCGAGGTGCAATATTGGACATATACATTAGCTTTTCAAAAATACTAGTTCATTAAGGAGATAAAAACGATGAAATACAAGTTTTAAACATTAGAGTTCTGCTTGTTACAAGAGGTTATTAAATAATATTATTTACAGATAACAGACAATAATATACCGTTTGAATAATTTTTTTGATATCGGGTAAATAAAAACGGAAGTTTGTTCGGGTTTGTAATGTATATTTATCTTACTATTGTGTATTAGTAATATGTATTGTATATAATAAGCAATGTCCTTAGTTTTATTAATAACCTAAATATTTAATAATTGTTTAATTTCTATGAGTTTTAAAATAAGTAGAGATTTCTTTTTTGATCTTTTTGAAAGCCAGGTAATTCCAGAACCTATAGATTTTATAGTTTCTGTGGAGCAGCCGGAACAAGTGCTTTTAAGTAATGCGGATTTTAATAAATTAACTAGTAATAAGGTTTATTATTCTTTAAAATCGATTCCAAGATATTTAAAGCCTACCTTTAATATTGACTATAAAACGAAGCGGATAACTCAATTTCATCAAGGTTATGCTATAAAAATTAATAAGAATTATACCTGTGTTGATACCCATGTAACCGCTCAATTTAAGAAAAAGGCTAGGGAAATAAGGCGATATGTTAAGCGCTTAGAAATGTGTTTTGATATTAGTTATAACATGTATTTTGGCGATATTTCGCAATTGGAATATGATAATTTGTTTGAGGAACTTAGGGTAATGCTTCAAGAAAGATTTATACAGAAAAAGGAGATAAATGATAGATTATTAGAGTGGGATAGACTTTACAATATGTTTTACGATCTTATTAATGAAAATAAAGCTTCTATTTTTGTGGTTTACGAATCTGGGAAACCCATATCTATATCTTTAAATTATATTTTAGGTAGGTTTTACTTTAATGCAATTGCGTCTTACAACCTTGATTATTCTAAATTTGGATTGGGTAATGTAATTATTTATAAACAACTAGATTGGTGTATTGCTAATAAATTTACGCATTACGAAATGGGCAGGGGCGATTATGATTATAAGAGAAGGTGGAGCAACCAAATTTATACCTTAGATCATTTTTTAGTAATTCCAAAAAGATCTAACCTTGTTACAATTTTAGCTTTTAAAATAGAAGGGTTTAAAATTCAGTTTTTTGAGTTTTTACGGTCTAAAAAGTTAAACCTTATTTATAATAAGATAAAAAATAATTTGCATTTTTTAAATAAAAAGGAGGATGTGCTTGAATATCATGTTAGTGCATTTAAGGATGCTAAAGCTTTAGAACTAATGGAGGTAATTAATTACGATCAAAATGATTATTTAAAATTGAATAAGCCAGTAAATGATTTTTTATTTTCTAATTCGGTTCATAAGAGTTTTTTAAAAGTATTTAAAACACCTAATAAATTAGAATTTGTATTAGCGGCTAAAAATAAGTTTCAAAAAGTTACATTTTTATAAATCCAACTTTTATGAGTATGAATTTTAGCAATTTAAATTTATTTTTAGAATTATTTCAAAATGCACAAATACCTAATTGTTATTTGGGTATTAAATATAAAGATCAAGATATAATTGAAAACACTATAATAAACCAAACCAAAAATTGCTTAGTTCATTCTCATAGTTTGTCGCCTAACTATTTGGATTATTCGGTAAATAATGAAGAGTATAAACTTGTTAAAATCAAGCAGGCCAATAAAGGATATGCCATTGATGTTGGAAAATTTGAAAATGTACAAACATTTTTGCAAGAACATATGAGTCGAAGAACTAGAAAATCGATAAGGCAATCTATTAGAGGTTTAGAAACTAGTTGTAAAGTAAGTTATCGCATGTATGGTAACGATATTTCTCAAGATGAATATAATGTCCTGTTTGATGAATTAAGAGTGATGTTAGATAAGAGGTTTGAACAGAAAAATGAAGCCGACGAAAAATTAAGCCAATGGCCGGAAATAAAGTTAGGTTTTTATACAGCATTAAAGAGTAAAAAGGCAGCTATGTTTGTAATTTATAATTCTAATATCCCCATTGGAATTTCATTGAATTATTTGGCAAATAATATACTTTTCTGCTGGATATCTTCTTATAATACAGATTACGCAAAGTTTAGTCTAGGTTATATTAATCTTTATAAGGTTGTAGAATGGGGTCTTGAAAATAATTACAAGCTAATAGAATGGGGCTATGGCGACCATGATTATAAAAATAAATGGAGCGATATCATTTATAATTTCGAACATCATATATTGTACAAAAAGAAATCTTTTAAAGGTGTTGTGTTAGGTAAAGTTGAATGTAGTAAAGTTTATATCAAGGAGTTTTTAAAACGTAGCGGTATGGTTGATTTTATGAAAAAACTTAAAAGCAAGTTAACTTGATTCTAATTACTATATAAATAGTTTAAAACAACAAATAAAGAAGTCCTAGAAATTTGAAATCTATGTCAACCTTGAATACAACTCGAATTAACTTTTATGATACCCTTTTTGAAAGACAAAATATACCAGATTGTGTATTAAAAATTGGTTACAAGGAATCTGGTGTTTTACTATATAAAGGAGTTAATGAATCAAGTAAAGGTTTAGGGCAAGAAAACTTCTCAATTCAAATTATACCAGAATATTTCGATATTGGCTATCAAAATCATTTATGTAAAAAAGCTATTAATGAGTACAGATTAGGTTATGCCTCAAAATTAAATGATTTTAAGGATGTAAATAGCTATTTAAAAAGTCAATTCGGAAAAAATGCTAGGCCTATTTTAAAAAATATTAAGCGCTTAGAAATGTGCTTTAATGTGAATTATGTTTTTTACCATGGAGAGATTGAAAAATCGAAATATGATTTTTTAATGGAAGCGCTCCGCAACATGCTTACTAAAAGATTTCAACAAAGAAATGATTCTAATTTTCGCCTTAATGAGTGGGAAGAATTACGGCATAGAACATACAACCTTATAAAAATAAAAAGGGCTTCACTTTTTGTCATTTATAATGACAATGCCCCCATACAAATCAATGTACAGTACCATTTTAAAGATATTTTAATTGGATCTATAGCTTCCTATAATATAGATTATCAGTTGTTTAGTTTAGGGAATACAGGGGTGTATAAACAGATAGAATGGTGTATTGCAAATAATTATTCAATTTATGATCAAGGTCATGGCGATTTGGAGTATAAGCGTAGGTGGAGTAACTTAATATATAATTTTAAGCATCATGTTGTCTTTTCTAAAAGTGATTTAAAATCTAAGTTTAAAGCAAATATTGAAGTTTTAAAAGTGCGGGTGAAAGCATTTTTAAGAAAGAAAAAAGCTGTTGAAACTTTAAAAACAATTAAAAGTAAATTTTCAAAATCATCTCAAGGCAAGACTATTGAAGAAAAAAGCTTTCAGATTATAGAATTAGAATCCATAAAAGATGAAATTAACACATTTATTTTAATAAATTGGAAAGCGCCAGAATATCAATTTTTAGTTAAAAATATTTGTAATTTTTTGTACTATAAATTCGAACACTATAATAATTTAGAGGTGTTTCAACACAAATTAGATAGTAGTATCTTTATTATTAGAGGAAAAAATACTTTTCAAAAATTAGTGTTTCATTAAATAAAAGGCTGTTAATTGTATTTCTGCTATTTTTTTTAAAGGCCTTTATCTTATTTTAAATAAACCCTATAAATAATAGTCTCCTAAACCCTATTTATATGTTTTTTCCTACATGAACTATTTTTTAATGTTGTTTAGGTTGTTAAAATTTATTTTATAATTTCACAGATATATTTAATTTATGATTATTGATTTAAGAAGTGATACGGTAACCAAACCATCGAAAGAAATGCTAGAAGCAATGATGGATGCTCAAGTAGGGGACGATGTGTTTCGAGAGGATCCAACAATTAATAAATTAGAAAAACATATTTCTGACATGTTTGGTAAAGAGCAAGCCTTATTTTTTCCTAGTGGCACTATGGCAAATCAAACAGCTATAAAATTACACACCACTCCTGGAGATCAAGTAATTTGCGATAAATACGCCCATATTTTTAATTACGAATCTGGTGGCGCTGCATTTAATAGTGGCGTGTCTTGCAATTTGTTAAATGGCAGTAGAGGTATGTTTACAGCCAATCAAGTTAAGGAAGCCATAAACCCGGATGCTTATTATTATAGTAAAACAGCTTTGGTTGAAATTGAAAATACTACAAATAAAGGCGGAGGCGCTTGTTGGGATTTTAAGGAGATTATAAAAATAAAACAAGTTTGCAAGGAAAATAAATTAGGGTTTCATTTAGATGGTGCACGATTATGGCATGCTTTAATAACGAAAAATGAAACGACTAAGCAATATGGTGAAGCTTTTGATACCATATCGGTATGTTTGAGTAAAGGGTTGGGAGCACCTATTGGATCGGTTTTGATTGGAGATTCTGAAATCATGTCTAATGCCCTTAGAATAAGAAAGCTGTTTGGAGGTAATATGAGGCAAGGGGGGTATTTGGCTGCGGCTGGTTTATATGCCTTAGACCATAATATGTCTAGATTAAAAAACGATCATTTAAAAGCAAAAGATATAGGAAAGGAATTGTTGAGATTAGCTATGATTAAAAGTGTGGAACCTATCGAAACAAATATTGTTATTTTTGAATTACAAGATGATGTTGATGATCAATACTTTGTTAAAGAATTAGCTAAGAAAAATATATTTATTATTAATATGGGGGGCAGGAAACTTAGAATGGTGACTCATTTAGATTATACAGATAGTATGCACGAGATTTTAATACAACAACTGAATCTTATTTAAGAAACTTACTAGCTTATTATATTTAACATAACATATAAAAAAAAAAGAGGAGCTAAATAGCTCCTCTTTTTAGTTTGTGTTAAATATATGGATATTAATTAGCGTTAATAAATTGATAATAATTTATTATTACGGTTTTTGGTTACTATTTAAATAAATCCATTCCAGGAATATTTGGCATGCCTTCCTTTGCCACAGCAGATAATTCAGACTCGTTTATATTGGTCGCTTTATCTATGGCTTTATTTAAGGTAATAATAAGGTAATCTTCTAATTGCTCTTTATCCTCAAGTAATTCATTATCAATTTCAATAGATTTTATTGTTCTATTTGCTGTTAAAGTTACTTTTAATTTTTTGTCGTTGCTAGATTCGTCAATCAGCACAGTGTCTAAGCGCTTTTTTGTAGCTTCAACTTTTTTCTGGGTTTCTTTAAGTTTTCCCATCATATTCATCATATCTCCAAACATAATTTTATATATTAAATATTATAATACAAAGCTATTTAAATTTTCTATTTTTGGAAGCTTAAATTTTATGAATAAATACGTTTTAATTGAAAACTACAAATCCATATCCAATTGCCAAAAAAATAGTGAAAGAATTAACCATTCATGGTGACACTCGAATTGATAATTATTATTGGCTAAATAATAGAGAAAACCCAGAAGTTATAGCGTATTTAAAGGCGGAAAATGCTTATACTAAATCTGTGCTGCAACATACTGAAAAGTTACAGAAGAATTTATTTGAAGAAATGAAAGCCAGAATTAAAGAGGATGACACTTCAGTACCTTATAAATTAAATGGCTATTGGTATTTAACCAAATATGAGGCAGGTAAGGATTACCCTATATATGTACGAAAAAAAGGAACATTAGAAGCAGAAGAGGAGTTGCTATTTGACTGCAATGACATGGCAAAAGAATTTTCTTATTTTAATTTAGGAGGCATTTCTATTAGTCCGGATAACCAACTAGCAGCTTTTTCTACCGATACTGTAAGTAGACGCCAATACACCATTCAAATTAAAAATTTAATTACAGGTGAGATTTATGCAGATAAAATAGAAAATACAACGGGTAGCGCTACATGGGCAAATGATAATAAGACTTTGTTTTATGCCATGAAAGATGAGATAACCTTGCGTTCTCACAAAATTTTCAAGCATAAACTACATTCTAAAAATGATTCGGATGAAGTGGTTTTTCATGAAGAAGATGAAACGTTTAATACATTTATTTATAAAACCAAATCAAAAAAATATTTAGTTATAGGGTCTTCAAGTACATTGTCTTCCGAATATCGATTTTTAAATGCAGATACTCCAGATGGTGAATTTAAAATTTTTCAAAAACGCACAAAGGATTTAGAATATAGTATAGCGCATTATAACGATAGTTTTTATGTCATTTCTAATATTGATAAGGCTAAAAATTTCAAAATCTCAAAATGTAATGAAACCAATACAGAAAAGGAATTTTGGCAGGATGTTATCCCACATAGACAATCTGTGCTAATTGAAGATATTGAGATTTTTAAAGATTATTTAATAGTTAATGAGCGCGAAAACGGGCTTAACAAAATAAGGATAATTAGTTGGGATAATACGGAAGATTATTACTTACCGTTTAATTCGGAAACTTATACGACATATTTAGGCAATAATCCCGATTTTGATAGTGATTTGCTACGTTATGGTTACAATGCTTTGGATACTCCTGGATCTGTAATTGATTATAATTTAAAAACTAAACAAAGCGAAATCAAAAAAGAACAGGAAATTCTTGGTGGCCATTTTAAAAAAGAAAATTATGAGTCTAAGCGTATTTGGGCAACCGCTTCAGATGGCGTAAAAATCCCTATATCCTTAGTATATAAAAAAGGCATAAAGCTAGATGGCTCAAACCCTGTTTTGCAATATGCATACGGTTCCTATGGTTCAACTATCGATCCTTCATTTTCAAGTGTGAGATTAAGTTTGCTAGATCGTGGTTTTATTTATGCTATTTCACATATTAGAGGAGGCGAGTATTTAGGTCGCGAATGGTACGAAAACGGAAAATTACTCAACAAAAAGAATACGTTTACAGATTTTATTGACTGTTCTAAGCACCTTATTAAACAAAAGTATACATCAAACAAACATTTATACGCCTACGGAGGTTCGGCAGGTGGTTTATTAATGGGAAGTATTATTAATATGAACCCTGAACTTTATAATGGCATATTGGCCGCAGTACCTTTTGTAGATGTTGTAACTACCATGCTCGATGATTCTATTCCATTAACAACAGGGGAGTATGATGAATGGGGTAACCCAAATCAACTAGAATACTATAAGTATATGAAATCGTATTCGCCTTACGATAATGTAGAAGCTAAAAACTACCCTAATATGCTTGTTACTACGGGTTTGCATGATTCTCAAGTGCAATATTGGGAGCCGGCAAAATGGGTTGCCAAATTAAGAGAAATGAAAACAGATTCTAATAAATTATTGCTTCATATTGATATGGATTCTGGGCATGGAGGCGCTTCCGGACGTTTCGAAAGTTTAAAGGAATTAGCCTTGGAGTATGCGTTTTTACTAGATTTAGAAGGAATTTATGGTTAATAAAAAAAAAAGTTTTATTTTTGTCCGGTTTAAATTATGATTATTCATTTAATTATGGTTTATAAAAAGCTTTTATGAAAAACAGAAATCAAGTATTTGATAATGTATTAGATTTAGTAGGCAACACTCCGCTTGTTAAACTTAATAGAATAGCTTCCAAGTTTAAAGGTAACTTTTATGCAAAAGTTGAATCTTTTAACCCAGGGCACTCATCTAAAGATAGGATAGCACTTTATATTATAGAAGAAGCCGAAAGAAAAGGAATTTTAACTCCCGGCGATACCATTATAGAAACAACATCTGGTAATACAGGATTTAGTATTGCTATGGTAAGTATCATTAAAGGGTATGATTGTGTGTTAGCAGTAAGTTCTAAATCGTCACCAGACAAAATAGATATGCTAAAAACCATGGGAGCCAAGGTTTACGTTTGTCCAGCTCATGTTAGTGCAGACGACCCAAGGTCTTATTATGAAGTAGCAAAACGTTTACATAGCGAGATTAAAGGATCGGTTTATATAAACCAGTATTTTAATCAATTAAATATTGATGCACATTATAATTCTACTGGGCCAGAAATTTGGAATCAAACGGATGGTAAGATTACACACCTTGTGGCTTGTAGTGGCACAGGAGGAACTATTTCGGGTACAGGAAAGTATTTAAAGGAGCAAAACCCAGATATAAAAATTATTGGAGTTGATGCTTTTGGATCTGTTTTAAAGAAGTATCACGAAACTAGAGAGTTTGATGAAAAGGAAATATATCCATATAGAATTGAAGGATTAGGTAAAAATTTAATTCCATCAGCCACAGATTTTGATGTTATTGATGAATTTGTAAAGGTCACAGATGAGGATAGCGCGCATACCGCAAGGTTAATTGCTAAAAAAGAAGGTATGTTTGTGGGGTACACCTCTGGAGCGGCTACTCAGGCATTAATTCAACTTGGAGATGAAGGGGTATTTAAAAAGGACGATTATGTTGTAATTATTTATCCGGATCATGGTGCACGCTATATGAGTAAAGTGTATAGTGATAAATGGATGAGCGATCAAGGGTTTTTTGATAGTATCAATGAAGCTGCCGCAGAAAATATACAATACATACAATAATAAAATTATAGGTAAATTAAAAGGGGTAATATTTTGCTAAAGTCGTAAAATATTACCTTTTTTAGGTTTTGTTAATAATTGGGCATTAAAAATTATGTTCAAACCATATAAATATTTAATTTTGCAGTCACTAACTAATTACTAAAGGCTTCTTTAATTTTAAGCATTTCTTGTTTAATTCTCTTTAAAAGCAATTAACTAGTTGTAGTTATGTCTTAATTTTAAAAGCAATACGATTATAATAAATGAAAGATTTATTCGAAAAAATTTACAAAGACAAAGGGCCATTAGGTAAATGGGCGTCACAAGCAGAAGGTTACTTTGTATTTCCTAAGTTAGAGGGAGCAATTTCTAACCGTATGAAATTTCAAGGGAAAGATGTTATTACCTGGAGTATCAATGATTATTTAGGATTAGCAAACCATCCTGAAGTTCGTAAAGTTGATGCGGAAGCAGCAGCCGAATATGGGTCTGCTTACCCTATGGGTGCTAGAATGATGTCTGGTCATACCGATTTACATGAAAAACTTCAAAATGAATTAGCTTCGTTTGTTAGTAAGGAGGCAGCTTATCTTTTAAATTTTGGTTACCAGGGTATGGTGTCTACTATTGACGCTTTGGTAGCTAAAGATGATATTATTGTTTATGACGTTGATGCACATGCCTGTATTATTGATGGAGTGCGTTTGCACATGGGGAAACGTTTTACTTACAAGCATAACGATGTTGAAAGTTTAGAAAAAAACTTAGAACGTGCCACTAAAATGGCAGAACAAACCGGAGGAGGAATTCTTGTAATTTCTGAAGGTGTTTTTGGAATGCGTGGTGAACAAGGCCGTTTAAAAGAAATTGTAGCGCTTAAAAAGAAATTTAATTTCAGATTATTTGTTGATGATGCTCATGGTTTCGGAACGTTAGGAGCTACAGGAGCAGGAGCAGGGGAAGAGCAAGGTGTTCAAGATGATATTGATGTTTATTTTGCAACTTTTGCTAAATCTTTAGCAAGTACAGGAGCTTTTATTGCAGGAGACCAAGAAATAATTGATTACCTAAAATATAATTTACGTTCTCAAATGTTTGCAAAATCTTTGCAAATGCAATTGGTAGTAGGAGCACTTAAGCGTTTAGAAATGCTTAAAACTATGCCTGAGTTGAAAAACAAATTATGGGAGAATGTTAACGCATTACAATCTGGTTTAAAAGAGCGTGGTTTCGATATTGGTACAACGCAAAGTTGTGTAACACCAGTGTATTTAAAAGGAAGTATTCCTGAGGCTATGGCTTTAGTTAGAGATTTACGTGAAAATTACGGAATATTCTGTTCTATAGTGGTTTATCCTGTAATACCTAGAGGTTTAATTTTACTAAGATTAATACCTACAGCAACACATACGTTAGAGGATGTGTCTGAAACTTTAGATGCTTTTGATGCGATTAGAGATCGTTTAGAAAACGGAACTTACAAACGTTTATCTGCAGCTTTAATAGCGGCAATGGGCGAGTAGATTTTATAAAAATGATAAAAAAAATCCGATTCATGTTTGAATCGGATTTTTTTTATGCTAAATTTTTTCGAAATGTTTTTCTACGCTTATAAACTTCTGGTGAAAAATGTTTCCAGATTTTTTTAATCGCTTCATTATCTTCTAACTCAGGCGTTCTATAACAGGTTTCTATACCTTTCTTTTTAAACGTTTCATAATATTCATTAAATATTACGGCATGAACACCTTTATTTTGATAATCTGGGTGAATGCCTATTAAATAAAAAATAACGTCCTTACTATTTTTTTTAGCATTCAATATATGTCTAAAACCGAACGGGAATAATTTCCCATTCATTTTCTGTAAAGCCTTGGAGAAGGCAGGCATTACAATAGCGAAACCAATCATATTATCATTTTTATCAACTATAAACTTGATATATTCAGGATTTATAAAGCTTATAAATTTCTTTTTAAAATACGCTTTTTGTACATCGTTAATGGCGACAAAAGAGGATAGGGATGCGTAGCTTTCGTTAAATAAATCGAACATTTTATCCGCATAAGGCATAACCTCTTCTGAAGTGGTTAATTTTAAAGCTTTAAGTTGATAGCGTCGTTTAATAAGTTCTTGTGCTTTTTTGAAAAATTCGGGTTTTACATTGGAAAAAGGAAATTTACTTTCTGAGTATGATTTTTCAACTTCGTATCCTGCTTGTCGATAATGTTTGGCGTAATATTCATGGTTGTACCAAGTAACCATTGGGGCAATAGAATCAAATCCTTCGGTCATTACTCCAACTTTGTCTAAGTTAGAAAATCCAACAGGTCCTTCTGTGTATTCAAGGTTGTTTGCTTTTCCTATTTTTTCAACTTCGTTTAAAAGCGTTTTAGAAACCTCTAAATCATCAATAAAATCAAACCAACCAAAACGCATTTTTTTTATTTTCTGGTCCTTAATTTCTAGCCAATTTAATATGGCGGCAATTCGGCCAACTATAACCCCATCTTTATAGGCTAAAAATAATTGCGCTTCTGCATCATTAAAAACAGGGTTTTCTTTTTTGCTAAAGGTTTTAATCTCTTGGCTAATAATAGGAGGTACCCAGTATTCTGAATCTTTATAGAGTTTAAATGGAAACTTTACAAAAGCCTTTAACTCCTTTTTGTTTTTTACTTCTTTAAGTGTTATCATATGTTTGGGTTAGATGTTGATGAGATTTACTAATCAAAATCTATGTCTTTCTTTTTGCGTTTGTTAATTTTATTTAAATCCTCTTCTTCTTTTTGCTTTCTTTTACTTTTAGCGTTTGATTTTCGTTTCGCTTCAATGTCTTCAAAAGAATTACCATTATCAATTTCCTTATCCTTGTGGAAATCTAAGCGGTACGACGCTCCAAAATTAACACTAAATACCGATGGCGTGTCTTTAGTATTAAATGTTGCTGCTGTGTCTAGTTGAAAATTTTTAGATAATAAATAAGCACCGCCAAATCTAAAAAGGTTATCAGCATAAAAATCACTATGTATGCCTTGAGTTTCCCCGAAAATAACCCATTTTGGACTAAAGGAATGTGTTAAGGTTAAAATGTATTGAAAGTCAGATTGGTCTGTACCTATTCTATCTTTTATTAAATTCATTACAAAAACCCAACCACCAGAAAAATTGTTTTGGGTAGCAATCATTATTTTAGGACTAAATCCTTCAACTGTAGAATAAGTATAAGGATTTGGTTTTGTGTCGTAATTTGCTCCTAAATAAACGGAAACGGCTGGTATTAAAGATTTCCATTTAAACTGTCTGTTGGCTTTCCAGCTGTAAAGGTTTGGTTTGTCTTCCTCAGCATTTTTGTATGGATCATATAACAGGTATTTGGCACCAATGGCTAAAAATCTAAAATTAGCGCGATCTTCATCTGTAGAAAAATTGGAAGCAAACGTTTTAGTATCGTTTTGGTAAGTACCTTCAATATTCAATTCTAATTCTTCAAATAATAAACCGTATCGTGCTGCAAAATCAATTCCAAATCCAGAAACATCATAGGCTACGGCAGGTGTTCTTTCTTCCTTAATGCTATACGGTCCAATTTCCAATTGTGCCACATTAGTTCCTACAGAAAAAGCACTTCTAGACACTCCTGGTCTATTAGAATTAATTACATCTGTATATTGACAAAAGGCCTGAGTACTTACCAAGCATAGCAGAAAAAACAATTTAGATTTAATTGGGGTCATAATCCTATAGTTTAATTAATTCTTTAATAGAAATGTATTAAAGGTTTTCAAATATAGATATTTTATGCTTTTTTTATCATTATTGAGCCTTTTTTAAACGGATAGAATTGTATTTTTGTTTAATTAAATCATAAAAGTAAAAAAATGGGTTTATTGAAAACCATTCTTATAATTGCCTTAGTATATTACGGAATAAAAGTTCTTTCTAGGATTTTCGCGCCTTTCCTGATTAAATTTGCTGCCAAAAAAGCAGAAGAACGTTTTGGGGGGCAGTTTGGTCAATTCCAAAAAAGACAAAATCAACAGCCTCAAAAAAAGGAAGGCGAAATAACTATTGATAAAATTCCAGAAACAAAAACGTCAAACAAAAATGTTGGTGAGTATGTGGATTATGAAGAAATAGAGTAGTTCTGTCTTTTTTGTTTTTCCATATAACAGGAAATTATTCATTTAAAGTTTAGTATTCTCATCATTCTTAATTCTGAAAAATTATAACTATTTTTCAGAATCATTTTTTTAAATACGATTCATGCCATTGTCAATTAAAAAATTCTTACCCCACGTATTAGTTTTATTAGGTTTTATAGTCATTTCACTAGCATATTTTAGTCCTGTTTTAAAGGGAGAAGCTATTTATCAAAATGATATTGTGCAGTATATTGGCATGAGTAAACAGCAAAAAGACTTTAAAGCCAAAACAGGGGAAGAAACGTATTGGACCAATAGTGCTTTTGGAGGGATGCCTACGTATCAATTGGGTGCAAAATATCCGCATAACTACATTAAAAAATTAGATTTAAGCTTACGGTTTCTGCCACGTCCGGCAGATTATTTATTTCTGTATTTATTAAGCTTTTATGTGTTTCTATTGGTGTTAAAAGTTGATTTTAAACTTGCAGCTTTAGGCGCACTAGCCTTTGGGTTTTCTACCTATTTAATTATAATTTTAGGAGTTGGGCATAATAGTAAAGCGCATGCTATTGCATATATGCCATTGGTTTTAAGTGGTATTTTATTGGTTTTTCAAAAACGATATATCATTGGTTTTTTGCTAACTACTATTGCAATGGGACTAGAGTTAGTGTCTAATCATTTTCAAATGACGTACTATCTTATGTTTCTAGTTATCATATTAGGAATTGCTTATTTAGTAGATGCTTACAAAAAACAAATGTTGCCTCATTACTTTAAATCTGTTGGGATTTTAGTTGCTGCAGTGGTTTTATCGGTAGCATTAAATGCTACTAACTTTTTAGCAACAAGTGAATATGTTAAAGAAAGTAAACGTGGTAAAAGCGAACTTACTATTAATCCCGATGGTTCGCCTAAAGAAATCACAAATGGTTTAGATCGCGATTATATAACCCAGTTTAGTTATGGCATAGTAGAGACCTTTAATTTATTTATACCTCGTTTTACTGGGGGTGGAAACTCAGAAGATGTTGGTAAAGAATCTGCAACCTACGAAGCATTTAGGAAACTAGGAGCAACCACAACTCAAGCAGCACAAGAAGCTAAGCGTGCGCCAACATATTGGGGCGATCAACCTATTGTTGAGGCGCCTGCTTACGTTGGGGCGGTTATTTTATTTTTATTTGTTTTTGCATTGTTTTTGGTAAAGGGGCGTTTAAAATGGTGGCTTGTTGGCGGCACATTGCTGTCTTTATTATTGTCCTACGGAAAGAATTTAGGCTTTTTAACAGATTTGTTTATTGATTTTGTGCCGCTATATAATAAATTCCGTGCAGTTAGCTCTATTCAGGTAATTTTGGAATTATGCGTGCCGGCTTTAGCTATTTTTGGGTTAGTGAGACTGTTTAATGACCATGAAAGTAAAGATGTTAAGCTTAAAGCCTTAATGTATTCGGCAGGTATTACGGCTGGTTTGGCTTTGATATTTTTGTTATTTAAATCGTCTTTATTTGATTTTGTTGGTGTAAACGATGGTTTTTATCGTCAAAATTATGGTCAAGATTTTGTTGATGCCTTAAAAATGGATAGAAAAGCAATGTTTACAGCAGATACTATTAGAACTTTAATTTTAGTATTATTATCGGCAGGTACTATTTATTTCTTTCTAACAGATAAATTAAAAGAAAAATGGGTTATTGTAGCTTTTACGGTATTGATTCTTTTTGATTTAGTGGGTGTTGATAGGCGTTATGTGAATAATGACGATTTCGTTTCTGGAATTAAGATGAGTAAACCTTTCCAAGCTAGTGAGGTTGATAAGTATATTTTGAATGATAAGAGTCATTATCGTGTTTATGATTTAGTTTCGGGTCCGTCAAAGCCGTCATATTACCATAATTCTTTAAATGGCTATAATGCTGCTGAGTTAAGACGTTATCGTGAAGTATTCGATTTTTATATTTCTAGAAACAACATTAATGTGCTTAATATGTTGAATGCTAAATATATTGTGGCACAGGATGAAGAGGGAGGAGCTTTTCCTTATAAAAACGAAAGTACAAACGGTAATGCTTGGTTTATAAGTACTTTGGAAGAAGTAAAATCGGCTAACGATGAAATTAAAGCTTTAGATAGTTTAGATTCTAAAAATAAGGCGGTTTATATGAGGCCGGAATTATTAGATGGTAATATTAAAGGTAGGTATGTCGTAGATTCTTTGGCGAGTATTAATTTAAAAGCGTTTACCCCTAACTACTTAAAATATGAAACGAATAACTTAAACGATGGTTTCGCGGTGTTCTCTGAGATTTATTATCCTAAAGGTTGGAAAACTTTTATCGATGGAAAAGAAACAAATCATATGCGAGTAAACTATGTTTTACGTGGCATGCAAATTCCTAAGGGAGTACATACTATAGAATTTAAGTTTGATCCAGACGTGGTTAAAACGGGTAGTAAAATAACATTAGCTAGCTCCATTTTATTAGGTTTATTAATACTTGGTGGTTTGTTTTATGAGTTTAAGAAAAATAAAAGTGTCTAAAAAAACGCTAATTATAACGTACTATTGGCCACCTGCTGGGGGGCCTGGTGTACAACGTTGGTTGAAGTTTGTTAAATATTTACCAGATTTCAATATCGATCCAATCGTTTTTATTCCAGAAAATCCTAATTACCCTATTGTTGATAAAAGTTTGAAGCTTGAAGTATCAGATAGCGCAACTATCATTAAATACCCCATAAGTGAACCTTATAAATGGGCGGGTTTATTCTCGAAAAAGTCATCGAATACCATTAGTAAGGGGATTATTTCCAACGAGAAGGAGCAGTCGTTAATTGAAAAGGTTATGCTTTTTGTGCGAGGAAATTTTTTTATTCCAGATGCTAGAGTGGGCTGGGTGAAGCCATCAGTATCCTTTCTTGCAGATTATATAAAAAAAGAAAATATTGAATCTATTATTACTACGGGGCCACCACATAGTGTGCACCTTATTGGTCTAGAGTTAAAACAAAGGCTAGATGTAAATTGGTTAGCCGATTTTAGAGATCCATGGACAACTATTGGTTATCATAAACAATTAAAGTTAATGCCTAGTTCTGCGGCTAAACATAAAGCTTTAGAGAAACAAGTTTTAAATACTACAGATCAAATTATAGTTACAAGTTTTACTACTAAAAAGGAATTTCAAGCACTAACTAATAAACCTATCGAGGTTATTACAAATGGCTATGATAACGAAGCTCAAATAGATTTTAATATGGATTCTAGGTTTACTTTGTCTCATATTGGCTCTTTATTATCGAAACGAAATCCGGAAATATTTTGGCAAGTACTTAAGGATTTGGTTGCCGAAAACTCAAGTTTTGCTAAAAACCTACAACTAAATTTTGTTGGATTTGTTAGTAATAAAGTGTTAGATTCTATTAAGAATCATGGTTTAAGTGATTATATAAATAATATTGGTTACGTATCGCATAAAGAGGCTGTTAGATATCAAAAACAGTCTCAAATTTTGTTGTTAATAGAAATAGATTCGGAAGATACGAAGTGTATTGTTCCTGGTAAGTTGTTTGAGTATATGGTTTCAAATAGACCGATTGTGGCAATTGGTCCCAAAGAGTCTGATGTCCAAAAAATCATTCAAGAGACGAATACGGGGCACTATTTTAATTACGATCATTATGACTCGTTAAAAAGAATTATCTTAGAGCATTATAAGGCTTTTCGTAATAATGAGTTGCAATCACATCCAATTGGTTTGCAAAAGTATCATAGAAAAGCGCTCACTAAATCCTTAGCTAATTTATTATAATGGGCGTCGTTGCAACACAATCCTTTAAGAATATTATTTCAACCTATTTAGGGTTTTTTATTGGCGCTATAAATACATTATTTCTTTATACCGAATTTTTAACCGATGATTATTACGGCATGGTTGGCTATATGCTTTCCTTGGCTTATGTTATTATGCCATTAATGTCTTTTGGTATGCATAACACTTTGGTTAAATTCTATTCTACATTCAAAACAAGAGTGGCACTAAATAGCTTTTTAACGCTTATGCTAATATTGCCTATTTGTCTTATACTACCATTAGTATTGATTGTCTATTTTAGTCATGATGCTATTGCTGATTTTTTATCGAGTGAAAACGAAATAATAAAAGGTTATTTATGGCACACCTTTATAATAGCGATTGCTTTGGCTTATTTTGAAGTGTTTTTTGCTTGGGCAAAAGTGCAAATGCAAACGGTCTTTGGTAATTTCATGAAAGAAGTCTTTCATAGGGTAGGGACCATGTTGCTTTTATTTGCACTTCATTTTGAGGTTATTAGTTTAGAGCAATTTATGGTTGGACTTGTAGTGGTTTATGTTTTACGAATGTTAGTTATGAAAATTTATGCCTTTAGTATAAAGTTTCCAGTAATTACATTTAAAAAAGTAAGTGGGTTAAGTAAAATTTTAAAGTATTCCGCATTAATTATTGTTGCTGGATTAATAGCTACTCAGCTTTTAGATATTGATAAAGTTATGATGGGGCAATACCTTAATCCGATGCGAAATATTGCCTATTACAATGTAGCTATTTTTATTTCGACGGTAATAGCGGTGCCCCAACGTGCTATGCATCAATTACTATCACCAATGTCGGCTAAATATTTAAATGACAAAGATTTCCGCGCTTTGGCGGATTTATATAAACGGAGCTCGTTAAGTTTGTTTGTAGTAGGTGGTTTAATTTTTTTATTAATTATCTTAAATATAAACCAATTATATCTTATTATAGATGAGGAATACAGTGTGGGTTTGTATGTTGTGCTTTTAATTAGTGTTTCTAAACTTTACGATTCGTTATTAGGAAGTAATAATGCAATTCTTTTTAATAGTGATTATTATAAGTTAGTATTGATTATTGGCGTCGTTATTATTGCCGTCATGATATTATTAAATATTGTATTTATACCTCTTTATGGAATAAATGGTGCTGCAATAGCTACGTTTATTGCAGTTTTTCTTTATAATTCGATTAAACTGTATTTTGTTTACAGGAAATTTAAAATGTTTCCGTTTACACTATCTACCTTTAAAATTGGACTACTTTTGTTGGTAAGTGCTTTATTGTTTTATTTCTGGGAGTTTCCTTTTCATCCCATTGTAAATATTGGGATAAAATCGATTTTAATTACCATGGTTTATGTTTTTGTAATCTATAGATTTAATTTATCTGATGACATTTCAATGGTTATAAAAAAGTATTTAAAGTTTAAGTAAGTGTTTGGTATTTCCGCGGTAGCGAAAACAATTTTAACGAGGGTGTTAAAAAAAGGAGATTTCGGCCTCCTCAGAAATGACTAAAACCTACTTAAAAAGAAAACCCCCACGAAGCTGCTTTGAGGCGAACTTTCCGTAGGGATTTTCAAACTAACCAACCAAAATTGTTATGATCGTCTTCTTGTGGATGTCGATCTTGTATTATTGCTAGAATTACTTCTATTTTGCGTTGCTTTTGGTGTTCTGTTTTGAGCTGACTTAGATACAGTGCGTTGTAACGTTGATTTAGGCTTACTTACAGTACGTTGAGCTACTTGAGTATTTCTAGTATTATTATTGTTTCTATTATATGTACGAGTAATTGTGGTTTTTGGTTTTTGAACTGTTGTAGTTTTTTGATTACTTGCCACTGTATTAATTCTTGAACTCGTTCTATTACTGATGTTATTTGTGTTTCTAGAGGTTCTTCTGCTATTATTTATTTGAGAATTATTTCTAGAAGTTGTTGTTCTTATAGGTTCTCTTTTGGATATTTCCCGCTTTGCGGTAGGCGATGTAGTTCTTCTTGAATTGCTATTTGTTGTGCTATTAGCACGTCTGCTTGTTTGTCTTTTTACATCACTATTAGTTCTGGTGTTTCTGCTTGCAGTATTATTAATGCGTCTTGCGGTTGTGTTGGTACTAGCAACAGATCTTCTAAAGGTCGTACTTCTATTAACTTGCCTTATATTTTTTTTACTTCTATTTACTGTTGCATAACTTCTGTTTCTAGAAATAATATTTCCTCTTCTAGTTGCAATAGCGGTTCTTGGTCTGTAATTGTTGTAAAATGGTCTGCTGTATGTATAACGTACCGGATTATAATATTGTCTATATGGTCTGTTGTAAACCACACAGTAATCTCTAGCAGGGATGCTGTAATATCTGTGCCATGGTCTGTAAACATAACTTCTGTTGTAAATATTGATATACCCCGTGTAGTGAGAAAACACATTGTTCCTGTAATATACATTTAAGCCACCAATACGATTTATATAACCAAAATTGTTGTAATAAATGTTAACGTTTCCTGCTTGACTAATACGACCGTAATAGTCATAATAAATAGGGATATTTTCAATTTGAATAATGGCTCCAAACTCATCGTATTGTACGTAAGCGTTATAATCGTAACCTGAATTAAAGCTAATATTTACGTTGCGGGTATTGATATTTACACCAAAGGTTGAATTGTTTCTAATTAAATTGAAATCGAATTGTCCATCTCTAAAAACAGAAAACTCTACACCATCTACATTAAATATGAAAGAGTTGCTATAACCTCCATAATATGTTGTTGATTCATTTGCATTTGTTTCAGTATTGGCTGCATTAGCAGTAAAGCCTAATAGGAGTAATCCTGCTAATAAAAATATAAACTTATTCATAATTGTAATTTTTTATGGGTTACTGTTTTTGTAATTACAACCATCGTGCCAAAAAAAAAATACCAGGTTTGAAGCCTTGTAAACATTGACGAAATAAATGAAATCTGTTGTGAAATATTGGTGGTTTAATTAGAGTTTCAACAAAAAAAACATAGAACTTAGCATTTATAATGTAAGGTGGTTAGTTTATAAATGACTTTAATTAAAAGTAATTCTGAAAAAATGGAAATTATTAGAAAATTTAACGAATTAATAAATAGACACTTTCTTGAAGAGCACGATATTTCGTTTTATGAAGCACAACTAGGTTTAAAGCCTAAGTATTTAAGTAAATTATCTAAAAAAAAACGATGCACCACCGCCATGTCAAGTGTTACTGCAAAAGCAAATTTCTTATAGCCAAGACCTATTAATAGACACCGACAAGAACATTAAAGAAATTGCTTTAGAGATGAATTACCAGGATGAATACTATTTTAGTAGAATATTTAAAAATAAGACAGGTATGTCGCCTTCCGAATACAGATTGTCTAAGTTGTGAACCTTTATCCATTGTTTGGGCGTGTTGATCCCTGTAGCTTTGTATCATAATTAATAAACACAAAGAAAATGAAACAATTTGTAAAACATACCTTAGAAACAGCTCCTGAAGCATCAAAGGCCAATTTAGAATATGGGCAAAAAAAATACGGCATGCTTCCTAATCTTTTTAGGTATATGTCTGGTGCGCCAGCAGCTTTGGACGCTTATATAAATCTGTCTAAAATTTTTAACGATACAAGTTTTTCTGTAGGCGAGCAACATGTAATCATGTTAGCGGTAAGTGTTGTGAACAAATGTGATTACTGTACTGCGGCCCACTCAAGAGCATCAAAAGCAAATGGAATTTCATCAACTATTATTAATGCTATTAGAAAAGGGAAGACGTTGCCAGATGTTCGATTAGGTGCCTTGGTAGAAATATCTCAAAAAATAACGGTGACTCGTGGGAATGTTAAAGCAGAAGATTTGGCGACGTTTTATGAGCAAGGATTTTCTCCTGAAAATGTTATGGAACTTATAGTTGGAATTTCCATTAAAACGATTAGTAATTATATTAACCATATTACAGAAAATATAATTAATGATGAGTTGAAGCCTTTTGAAGTAGGTAAGGATATTGAAGAATAAATATTATAAATAAAAAACCTCGAAGCCTTACAACTTTGAGGTTTTTATCTTTAACTAAACAAACTAATCTCAAAAAAATTATCTTTTATAATTATTGTAATATTTTACTTGTCCCCGTGTTTTAACAATATGCCCGTTACGGTTATATTCCACTTTTAATCCACCAACTTTTTTTAAATCGCCATGTTTTCCTCTTTCGTAGCTCATATTAACAGTGCCTGCGCGAGTTATACGTCCGTAGCGATCATAATTTATGTTTACAAGACCTATACGTTTTACCTTACCGGTTCTATCTCTGGTTATTGTTAAGTTTTTACTAGGGAAGTAGGTGTATTGTATGTTGGCGTTTGGACCTCGGTAGTTAGCATTGATATGGTTTCTGCGTGTATCTCTACTATATGATGTGTTATAGAGGTGTTTTGAATTTTTTGCGTTAAATTCAAATCTACCATTTGAAAAAATTAAAAATTCGACACCATTTTCGATAAACTTAATAGGTTGCGATAGGTGATTACTTTTACTCTTTTCTAACTTTGTTGTTGCTTTATTCTTATTGGTTTCTGTTGCTGATGCAGTTGTTAATCCTATCAACAAACTTGCGCATACTAATAATACTCTTTTCATAATTTTAGGATTTTCTTTTGGCCTACTCTTTAGCTTTTCGGCTTTCGCTTTGGATTGATATTTTCAATTTACGTGCCAAAAAATAGGGTGCATGACTGTATTAACTTAGTATTAACAATGTTTTTAATGTTAATTAGTTGGATTTTAATCTGTTGCGTTTTTGAGTTAAAATAGGGTTGTTGTGTTTATTAAGAAGAGTTTACTTTTTTTATTGAAGAAGTCGTATTCGGAGATGCACTTTTGTAGAAAATAATTAAGTATAAAGTATTAGTTTATAGGTTTAAACTGAAACTTTGCTGATTGGTGCGTTAGGGATTGAGCAATTGTTGGAGCTCCTCGAAGAGAGCGACTTGTGAAAGCCCGACCCTTGTGGTAATGCTCAAATAATTAAAAATAATTATAGTTTTTCCTTTAAATATTTACCTATTTGAGATGCTTTAATATTAGAAATTTCCTCTGGAGTCCCCGTTGCTACTAAATTTCCGCCTTTTTCGCCGCCTGTAGGACCCAGGTCGATAATATGATCGGCGCATTTAATTAAATCGATATTATGCTCTACAACAATGATGGAATGGCCCTTTGCAATAAGGGCGTTAAAGGATTTTAATAGCTTTTGAATATCGTGAAAATGCAATCCGGTTGTAGGTTCATCGAAAATGAATAGAGCTTTTTCTTTATTGTTTCCTTTTCCTAAAAACGAAGCCAATTTAATACGTTGCGCTTCGCCACCAGAAAGCGTTGATGAGCTTTGGCCTAATGTGACATAGCCTAAGCTAACATCTTGTAGTGGTTGTAGTTTATTTTTAATTTTGGTTTGCTCTGTTGCTTCAAAAAATGTAATGGCATCGTCGATAGTGGCGTTTAAAATATCGTCTATATTTTTATCGGCAAATGTAACTTCTAGTACTTCTTTTTTAAAGCGTTTTCCTTTACAGGTTTCGCATTCTAGATGCACATCGGCCATAAATTGCATTTCAATGGTTACTTGACCTTCACCCTTGCAAGTTTCACAACGTCCGCCATCTACGTTAAACGAAAAGTGTTTTGCTTGGTAATTTCTTATGGTGCTTAATTTTTGTTTAGAAAACAGAGCACGAATATCGTCGTAGGCTTTGATGTAGGTAACCGGATTGGATCTTGAAGAGCGTCCAATTGGATTTTGATCGACAAATTCGATGTGATTTATGTTGCTAAAATTGCCATTTAGTTCTGTAAACTGTCCTGGTTTATCTCCAAAATCGGTAAGTTTTTTTTGAAGTGCAGGGAACAATATTTTTTTTACTAAGGTACTTTTTCCGCTACCTGAAACTCCTGTAATTACGGTTAGCATGCCTAAAGGAAAGCTAACGTTGATGTTTTTTAGGTTGTTTTCGCGAGCGCCAATGATATCCACATGGTATTTTGAGGTTCTTCTTGTCTTTGGGACCTCAATTTTTAGCTCTTCGTTTAAATATTTGGCTGTTAAGGATTGTGATGCTAAAATATCGGTATAGGTGCCATCTGCAACCACATGCCCACCAAAAGTTCCTGCTTCGGGGCCGATATCGATAATGTATTCGGCGGCTTTCATAATATCCTCGTCATGTTCCACCACAATAACCGTATTTCCTAAATCGCGCAAGGATTTTAAAACTGAAATAAGGCGTTCGGTATCTTTAGGGTGTAGTCCAATACTAGGCTCGTCCAAAATATACATGGAACCCACCAAGCTGCTTCCTAGTGATGTTGCAAGGTTTATACGTTGGCTTTCACCACCAGAAAGGGTATTGGATTTTCTGTTTAGCGTTAAATAATCTAATCCAACATTGGTTAAAAATGATAACCTGTTATTTATTTCCTTTAATAATCGGTTTGCAATTCGAGTATCGTAGTCGTTTAGTTCTAGTTCTTTAAAAAATGCAGTAAGTTTTTCTATAGGCATTTCTACCAAATCGGTAAGTGTGGCTCCCGCTATTTTTACATAATCTGCTTCAATACGTAACCGTTTGCCATTACAGGTTTTACATTTAGTTTTTCCGCGGTAACGTGATAGCATAACGCGGTTTTGAATTTTATAGGCTTTAGATTCTAACTCGGCAAAAAATGAGTTTAAGCCTTCAAAATATTTGTTTCCTGTCCAAATTAATTGTTTTTGCTCCGTACTTAACTCAAAAAAAGGTTTGTGAATTGGAAAATCGAATTTATGTGAGTTATTTACTAGCTGGTCTTTATACCAACTCATGCTTTCGCCTCGCCAAGGAAAAATGGCACTTTCGTATACAGAAAGCCCGGTATTAGGAATAACTAAATCTTCATCAATCCCAATAATATCACCATAACCTTCACATTTTGGGCATGCACCGTAAGGGTTGTTGAAGCTGAATAAATGTACGTTAGGTTCTAAAAAGTTAATTCCATCTAATTCGAACTTATTACTAAATTGACGTTGTTTGTGGTCGTTTAAGGTTTCGATAATACATTCGCCTTTACCTTCAAAAAAAGCGGTTTGTACAGCGTCTGCTAGTCGATTATAGAAATCTTCTTCTTTTTTAGTAATAATTCTATCTACTACCAGTAATATATTGTCTTTTTTGGAAATAGATTGGACCTCGTCAATTCTTAAAACTTCGTCCTTAACTTTTATACGTGCGTAACCTTGCTGTTGTAATGTTTTTAATTTGTCTTCTATGGTCCGTCCTTCTTCTAAGTAAATAGGAGCAAGGAGGAGAAGTTTTTCTCTTTCGGGGAATGCCTTTATGTACTCTAGAACGTCTGTAACAGTATCTTTTTTAACTTCTAAACCAGAAATAGGTGAGAAGGTTTTACCGATTCTAGCAAATAAAAGCTTTAAGTAATCGTAAATTTCGGTAGTAGTACCTACTGTAGAACGTGGATTTGTAGAATTTACTTTTTGTTCTATGGCAATAGCAGGAGCAATGCCTTTTATATAATCTACTTTCGGTTTGTTTAATCGCCCTAAAAATTGACGCGCATAACTAGATAGACTTTCTACATAGCGTCGCTGACCTTCGGCATAAAGCGTGTCGAAAGCTAAACTTGATTTCCCTGAGCCTGACAACCCTGTTATAACCACTAATTTATTTCTAGGAATAACAACATCGATATTTTTTAGGTTATGCAATTTTGCCCCTTTTATAATGATGTTTTCTTTTGGGTTAACTTCGGAAAGATTAGTGTTCATAGGATATTTATGGAAATAATTTGTAAAGATAATACAAGTGGACGAGCATAAAAAATAACCGTTTGTCGAATAAATAGTTAAAAAAAATACGATTTATTGTTTTTTAGGAACGATTGTTGTTATATTTGATACTTATAAAAACTTCATAAACACGTATCTATAGCATAAAATTACTTTTAAACTTAATAACCCCCAAGTAACGAGGTTTTATCTCGTGCATTAAAAGTGAACATTATGCAACAAGAACTTAATACGGATGCGACTCTAGTAAGTAATTACATTAAAGGTGATGAAAGCGCATTAGAAATTTTAATTAAAAGGCACAAACAGAGAATTTACAGTTTTATTTATTCAAAAGTATACGACAGAGATGTTGCTGAAGATATTTTTCAAGATACTTTTATTAAAGTTATTCGTACCCTAAAACGTGGTGCTTATAATGAAGAAGGTAAGTTTTTACCATGGGTAATGCGAATTTCTCATAATTTAGTAATTGATTTTTTTAGAAAAAACAGCCGCATGCCTAAATTTGATAATACAGGTGAGTTTAGTATTTTTTCTGTATTAAGCGATAATAGTTTGAATGCTGAGAAAACGATTATTAAAGAACAGGTGGCGAATGATGTAAGGCGATTGGTTGACGCGCTACCTGATGACCAAAAAGAGGTGCTTATGATGCGTATTTATAATGATATGAGTTTTAAGGAAATATCAGAAAGAACCGGGGTAAGTATTAATACTGCTTTAGGGAGAATGCGTTATGCTCTTATTAATTTACGTAAAATTATAGATAAGCATAATATAGTATTAACCAATTAATGCAATAAAGTAAATAATGTTTCGTTTTCTATTTGAATTAACCTTTTAAATAGATAAAATGGAAAAAATTTACTCTGAAAATTCTTTAAATAATATAGAAAATCTTGAACCAAAAGAAGAAACGGTTGATTTTCTTCTAAATTACTCAAAAGCTTTAAGTGTTATAAAATGTAAAAACATGAAGTTTGAAGCACTTCTAAATTAAATTTAAGTAAGTCCTGGTAAATATTTATATATCAGGACTTTTTAGTTTTGTAATACGCGTCTAATACCGATTGTCTACCAATTGTTTTAGTGATAATATCTTTTTCTAAATCCCAACCTCTTGCTGGAGAATATTCTCTACCGTACCAAATAATTTGAAGATGTAAATCATTCCATAATTCTTTAGGGAATAAACGTTTAGCATCTTTTTCGGTTTGTGTCACGTTTTTTCCATTAGTTAAGTTCCAGCGGTACATTAGTCTGTGAATATGAGTATCTACCGGAAACGCAGGGACCCCAAAAGCTTGAGACATAACCACACTTGCTGTTTTGTGCCCAACCGCTGGTAATTCCTCTAAAGCATCAAAACTTTGCGGCACTTGACCATTGTGTTTTTCAATTAATATTTTTGATAAGCCGTAAATACCTTTGCTTTTCATAGGTGATAAACCACAAGGTCTAATAATTTCTTTAATTTCTTCTACCGACATTTTAACCATATCAAAAGGGTTGTCAGCCCGTTCAAAAAGCAAAGGTGTTATTTGGTTTACGCGAACATCAGTACATTGTGCTGATAGTAAAACAGCTATTAACAGGGTGTAAGGGTCTTTATGGTCTAATGGAATTGGTATTTCTGGATAAAGTTTGTATAACGTGTTAATAACATAGTTAACCTTCTCTTTTTTAGTCATAAATTGTATTTTTGTAAAAATCAAAGTTAAGACTATGAATACACTAAAACAAGGTGATGCCGTTCCTAATTTTACGGCAAAAGATGAGCAGGGAATTGATATTTCGTTGAGCGATTATAAAGGAAAAAAACTTATTGTGTTTTTTTATCCTAAGGCAAGTACGCCGGGTTGTACGGTTGAGGCTTGTAATTTAAGAGATAATTATGCAGAACTTAAAGCCCAAGGCTATGAATTGTTAGGTGTAAGTGCAGATTCAGCAAAAAGACAATCGAATTTTAAAAATAAACATGAATTTCCATTTCCGCTTTTAGCCGATGAAGATAAAACGGTAATTAATGCGTTTGGTGTTTGGGGGCCAAAAAAGTTTATGGGTAGAGAATATGATGGAATTCATAGAATGACTTTTTTAATTAACGAAGAGGGGGTTGTAGATCGTGTTATTGAAAAAGTAAAAACTAAAGATCATGCTGCACAAATTTTAGAAAACTAATTTGCGTTTACAGAATAAAAAAAAACGGCTATTTGTATAAATAGCCGTTTTTTAATTTTTATTTTTTCTTCCTAGTTATATTTCTACTTAGTGTTAATGGACGTCTTGTATAGCCAAACAATCTGTAGTCCTTAATTAATTCGGCTGTACCTTCAGGAACCATGTCTTCCCAACCTTTTTCACCTTGGGAAATTTTTCTTAAAATCTCTCTAGAGAATATATTCATGATGCTTTCATCATAATCCTCAATATCGATAACCTTACCGTTGTATTTAAAGAATTTATAAAGTTCTTTCATACGTGGATAAACTTTTAAATTTTCACTGGTTATAAGTTCTCCCGTTTCGGTGTCCTTCATTGGATACAAGTAGACTTTTAAATCTTTAAAGAACAATTTACCAAAAGCTTCAAGTATGCCACCACTCATATGGCGATAGTATTTTTCGTCAAAAATATCGATTAAATTACTAACTCCCATGGCTAATCCCATTCTTGCTTTTGTGTAGTTAGAAAAGTATTCAACTACCTTAAAGTATTCTTGGAAATTGGATATCATAACGGATTGTCCTAGAGAGCATAATAAATCTGCGCGATCTATAAAATCTTGTTCGTCAATTTCGCCTTCTGCTCTTAAATTGGAGAGTGTAATTTCAAAAACAACAACCGTTTTCTTTTCATCAACCTTGTTTTCCTTAATAAACATTTTATATGATTTTTCATACATAGCCATGTTTACTTTGGTTACCGGTCTAAAGCTTCCTCTAAGTGCTAAAATGTTTTTCTTGTAAAATACACGTGCCGGTAAAACGTTGGTTCCGTCTGGACCAAACATTACGGCGTCCGTCATGCCGTTTTTAACAAGTTGTAAGCTCATTAATCGGTTGTCAATATCTTTAAAAACTGGTCCTGAAAAATTGATGGTATCAATTTCCAGTTGGTCTTTATCTAGATGATCGTATAAATAACGTAATAACTTTTTAGGTTCATTATACTTATAAAATGCACCATAAATTAAATTTGTACCTAATACACCAAGAGTTTCTTGTTGCAGTCGTGCATCGGTTTCTTTAAAACGTAAATGCAGGATTATTTCGTTGTACTCAGCTCCAGCTTCAACTTGGTATTTTATACCTACCCATCCATGACCTTTAAATTGCTTTGCAAAATCAATGGTAGCCACTGTATTAGCATAGGTGAAAAATATTTTATTCGGATTTTTTTCACGTGTTAACCGATTTTCCATAAGGTCCATTTCGTGAGCAAGCATTTTTCTTAAACGCGCTTCGGTTACGTATCTTCCGTCGTCTTCGGCACCATAAATGGCATCACTAAAATCTTTGTCGTAAGCAGACATGGCTTTAGCTATAGTACCTGAGGCACCGCCGGCTCTAAAAAAATGACGACAGGTTTCTTGTCCCGCGCCAATTTCTGCAAAGGTTCCGTAAATGTTTGCGTTTAGGTTGATTTTTAATGCCTTAGACTTTAACGATGGGATATCGTCAAACTCTTTATCTCCAGTGATGGTTATTTCCATAATGTTTATAGGTTACGTCTTGTATCTACAAAGGTATCAAATAAGTGTAGCAAACAAAAAAATAAACTTATTTTTGTAAAAACTTAAAATTTTTGAAAATTACTTTTTTAGGTACCGGTACTTCTCAAGGCGTTCCAATTATAGGAAGCGATCATCCAGTTTGTTTAAGTGAAAACCCGAAAGATAAGCGTTTACGTGTTTCTGTTTTGGTTGAATGGGATGCGTTTAGTTATGTTGTGGATTGCGGACCAGATTTTAGATGTCAAATGCTTAGAGAAAATGTAAAGCGGATTGATGGTATTGTATTTACGCATGAGCATTCCGATCATGTAATGGGATTGGATGATATCAGGCCATTTTATTTTAAGCAAGGCGATATTCCAATTTATGGGCATAAACGTGTTTTAAAATCAATAAAAAAACGATTTGATTATGTTTTTAAAAAAGAAAACAGGTATCCGGGAGCACCTGAAGTCGTTACGCATAGATTGAAAAATAAGCCGTTTAAATTGAAAAACTTAAAGGTGATTCCTGTAAATGGGAAGCATCATGAATTACAAGTTTTTGGTTTTAGGTTTAAGAATTTTGCGTATTTAACAGATATGAAAACAGTTTCAGATAAAGAAATTGAAAAAATTAAAAACGTAAAGGTTTTGGTAGTTAATGCTTTGCGGATTGAGCCGCATCACTCGCATTTTAACTTAGAGGAAGCTTTAGAGTTTATAAATAAAGTTAATCCGGAAAAAGCTTATTTAACACATATTAGTCATTTATTGGGTTTTCATGACGAGGTTGAAAAAAAATTGCCAGACCATGTGTTTTTGGCTTACGACGGATTAAAAATAACAGTTTAAATAAAAGTTATAATGAAGCAGAGAATTTTTATGTATTTATTTGTGTTTGCAGCACTTTTAGTGTTGTTTCAATATGTTAGCTCAAAACGAATTTTTGAGGATATTGATAAGCAGCTCGTAACAAGTAATACATTGCTTAAGAAATATAAGGATTCTGTAGCTGTTTTGCAGAATGATATTTTAGAATTATCACATTTTAATCTATATCGAAATGAAGACGCTATTAGTTATTTTGAAAATGATGGGTATAAAATAGATGAATTGATTCCGTTTATTAAGGATGAACTTTATAAACTAAATGAGGTGAAAGGCGAGCATCCAATAATACCGTATGCTTCTGGTGAAGGTAGAAAAATGCTGATTAATACTGTAAAAATGCTAAATCATAAATGGATTATAGCCGATTTTTCCGATGGTCAATATTGGGGAGAAGTTCTGTTAACCTATGAAATAACTGAAAAGAAGCAGTTGAAATTCCAGTTAGTTGAACATTTTTTATACCCTTTTGATTAAGTTCTAGTCTATTTTAATAGCTGTTCCTTTTTCTTTTCGTTTAGGTTCGCCTTCGTTAAAGGATGCTTTGGCGTATTCAAAGGTGTAAGAGCTATCCGTAGTGGTTAGTATTTTCATATGAATAGGGTCTTTCTCTGCGATAGACTTAGGGTTTATTTTATACAATACAAACTCACAATCATTTATCCACTTTACTTCGGAGCTATCTGTTTTTCCGTCGTAAAAATTAATACTATAGCGTTCAGTTCGTTTAAAGTTTCCGCTTTTTGCAACACCATCAACCATGTAATCAAAACGAAATGTTCCTGTTTTATAGTCTTTGCAGTTTCTAGTGGTTTTGTAGCAGCCTGTTATGCTACATAATAGGATTAAAAGAAGTGATAAGCGCATGGTAGTTAATTTAACTACAAAGCTACTAAACTATATTATCAATTTTCGTAGTTTTTAAAACTTCCGTCAGAATAAAATACAACAATGCGTTCTATTGTTTTGTTTTCATCGCTTTCCATTGGTGGTAATTTTGGAATTGGACTCGTTGGCGCGATGTTTTGTGGAGTAGGTTCTTTTGTTTTTTCTTCAGATGGAAAAGAGCCTTTGCCATTAAATAGCCAATACAAATCTACCTCGGGGAAGGCGGAAAGTACTTTTAAAATAAAGTCTAAACTTGGCTTGTTTCTTCCTGATAATATATGTGAAATACTTGAGCGTTGTACGCCAATCTTTTCGGCAAAAGAAGATGCGGACTCACCATAGTAATCTATAACTTTTTGTAGTCTTTTTATAAAATCTTCTGTGTTTATCATTGTAAATTGTAAACTAAGGTGAAACAGTGTTACAAATGTAACAATTTAACTTGAAATCAAGAAACATATTGTATTGTAATCGTTGTATTTGTTTAAGTTTTAGTTCATATAGAGTGCAGTAAAATACTGTTTTATAGGATATTATATTGTTTTTATGTGTTTAATGTTTTTTTGTTGATTAAAATCAATTTAAAAAATGTTTTTTTGTTGATTATTGTAAACAATTAGTCGTGTTTTATTGTTTACAAATGTAAAAAAGTAATTGTTTACATTTGTGTACACAAAATTAGCAAGATGCAATTAGAAGATATTAAAGCGTTGTACTTACAACATAAAGAAGAACAATTATCTCATCGATATATTACCAATAAAGACATTGAGCCTTTGCTGGAAAAATTATCTAAACATATTCAAGTAGAAACTATTGGTAAATCTGTTTTATCAAACCCAATTTATGCCTTAAAAATTGGTAGCGGGAAAAAGCGCTTGTTAATGTGGTCTCAAATGCATGGAAATGAATCGACAACTACTAAAGCATTATTCGACCTTTTAAATAGCCTTTTAAGTACGAATTCTAATCTAAACTATATTTTAGAAGCTTGTACCTTATATATTATTCCTATTCTAAATCCTGATGGTGCTTTAGCATACACACGAATAAATGCCAATGAAGTAGATTTAAATAGAGATGCTCAAAATAGAACGCAACCAGAAAGCATGGTGTTACGTGAAGCTTTTAAGTCGTTTAAGCCTCATTTTTGTTATAATTTACATGGACAACGGACAATTTTCAGTGCAGGAAACACAAATAAATTGGCAACAGTATCTTTTTTAGCACCTGCACAAGACGCGGCGTGTACAGTTACGCCTAATAGAAAAATTGCTATGGAGGTTATTGCTGTTATGAATAATACACTACAAAATATTATACCCGAGCAAGTAGGTGTGTACGATGATGCTTTTAATATAAATTGCGTTGGCGACACCTTTCAAAGTGAAAATGTTCCAACCATTTTATTTGAAGCTGGACATTCTGCAAATGATTATGGAAGGGAAGTTACGCGTGAGTTGATCTATATATCTTATTTAGCCTCCTTGGATTATATTGCTACAACAGAGGTTACAGGTAGTGCATATGAGTCTTATTTTACGATACCAGAGAATGGGAAATGCTTTTTAGATGTTATTATAAGGAATGCAAAGGTTGATGGAGTTTTAGTGGATATAGGTGTTTTGTTTCAAGAGCGATTAATTAATAATAGGGTGGAGTTTGTGCCAAAAATTGAGAAAATTGAAGCGCTAAAAGGGGTTTATGGACACAAAGAGATTGATGCTAAAGGTGTTGAAGTTTATAATGCAGAAGGTGGTTTATTGAAAATTGGTTACGAAAACGTTTTCGTGATATTAAATAATGAGAAAATATTGCTTTTATCGAAATAAAACATAGTATAAGTTCTGTATTTTTAATAAAAATGTATTAATTTTGCCCCATATATAAGAATAGTTAATTATGGGAAAAATTAAATTAGACGAAATAGATCATCAAATTCTTGACATGTTAATAGATAACACAAGAATTCCTTTTACTGATATCGCTAAAAAATTATTAATTTCTGCAGGTACAGTTCATGTTCGTGTAAAAAAAATGGAAGAAGCTGGAATTATTAAAGGTTCTTCATTAATGTTAGATTATAAAAAATTAGGCTATTCATTTATTGCTTACGTAGGTGTTTATTTAAATAACACATCGCAAACTAAATTTGTTTTAGAGCGTATTAATGAGATTCCTTTTGTTACTGTAGCGCATATAACAACAGGTAAATTTAATATTTTCTGTAAAATTAGAGCAAGAAGTACAGAGCATGCAAAAGAGGTTATCTTTTTATTAGATGATATAGAAGGTGTTTACAGAACAGAAACCATGATTTCGTTAGAAGAAAGTATAAACGATAAAAAACGTTTGATGCATTCTATTTTTAATGATATGTAGATTTATAAAAAAAATATTTTTTTAAAGCTCTGTGAAAACAGGGCTTTTTATTTTTATAATGAAGCCAAAATCATTGATTAAGGCTTTATTTCGACATTGAAGTAATATTTATGCATTTTAAAGAAAGTATTTGGAATTATAGCCGACTTCCTTCATATTTGAGTAATATTTAAAAAAATATGATATTCAATTCTTTAGAGTTTTTTTTGTTTCTTTTTGTGGTTTTTATGCTTTATTGGTTAACATTAAAAAAAAGTATTAAAGGTCAAAATATTTTACTTCTTATTTCAAGTTATATATTTTACGGTTGGTGGGATTGGAGGTTTCTTTTTTTAATACTATTAAGTACTATTGTAGATTATTATATAGGTATTACTATTTATAAGAATGAAAAACAAAAGGTACGCAAATCCTGGCTGTGGGTTAGTGTTTTGTTTAATTTAGGCTTACTAGGTTTTTTTAAGTATTATAATTTTTTTGTGGATTCGTGGATCGATATGTTTTCACTGCTAGGGTATAACATAAAAAGCACTTGGACATTAAATATTATTTTGCCGGTAGGGATTTCATTTTATACGTTTCAAACCATGTCGTATTCGTTTGATATCTACTATAAAAAATTAAAACCAACCAATAACTTTTTAGCCTTTGCAGCGTTTGTAAGTTTCTTTCCGCAATTAGTTGCTGGGCCTATTGAGAGAGCTTCAAACTTGTTACATCAAATTATAGGTAAAAGAACATTTAGTTATAACCAATGTGTAGGTGGCTTAAAACTTATTTTATGGGGACTATTTAAAAAAATGGTTATAGCGGATTCTTTGGGGCCAATTGTTGATGATATTTTTACGAATTATGCTAGTTATTCGGCATCAACGTTAATATTAGGAGCTATATTTTTTAGTTTTCAAATCTATGGGGATTTTAGCGGGTATTCTGATATAGCTATTGGTACCGCTAAGCTTTTTGGAATTGAGTTAAAATCTAATTTTAAATTCCCTTATTTTTCAAGGAATATTGCAGAGTTTTGGGTACGTTGGCATACCTCTTTGTCCGATTGGTTTCGTTATTATGTTTATATTCCATTAGGTGGATCGCGTGAAACAAAGTTGATTTCAATTAGAAATATCGCCATTGTATTTTTAATTAGTGGTTTATGGCATGGTGCAAATTGGACCTATTTGTTTTGGGGTGCTTTCCATGCCATTGCATTTGTGCCTATTTTTTTGTTGGGTAAAAATTCAAAATATAAAAATTCTATAATAGGAGAGAACACAATATTACCGTCAATAAACGAGGTGCTTCGAATGGTTATGGTTTTTAGTATTGTTACCTTTTCTTGGGTGTTTTTTAGGTCGGCTACTATTGCGGATGCTTTTAGTTATATTTTTAGGGTTTTTACAGAATTTACGTTTCATTCCTATATACATCCAAAAGGATTCAGGATGATTGATTATTATATTCTAATAGCTCTTTTTGTTGTTTATGAATATTTAATAAGACGCGACGAACGCGCACCGTTTAATTTTAAATCTAAATATGTTCGATTCGTTGCGTATGCCATTGTTGTTTTATGTCTGTTGTTATTTTATGATAGTAGCATAGATCGATCTTTTATTTATTTTCAATTTTAATTATTAAAGGAACTGAGAGATGAAAAAAATATTTTTTAAAGGTGCTTTTTATAGTTTGTTGATTGTAATAGTTTTAGAGTTGGTTATTAGAGGTTTTCATTTAACTAAAGATTATCCTGTTAGAATTATTGATGAGAATAAGGTAGAGAAGTGGCAACCTAATCAAAATGGGTTTTCGGTTACCGGAAATAGACGACAAAACTTTTCGGAATTTCGGATTAATAATTTAGGATTTAATTCTCATCGCGAGTTTACACCTTCAAAAGAGAAAAAAGAAATAGCCTTGGTTGGAGATTCTTATATAGAAGGTTTTCATCAAGATTATCAATATTCTATAGGAAAAAAGATAGAAAATGAGTTAACGGATTTTGAAGTTTATGAATATGCTTATGCAGGTTATGATTTTGCCGATGAGTTAAATTTAATCCATCAATATAAAAAGGACTTTAACCTAATTGATTATGTTTTTATCGATCTTAAATTTAATACAGATTTAAAAAGGGGAGAATACGCCGTAATTCCCGATAGAATGAATCTAGAAACGCCATTTTACAGAAATATACGTAAATTTAAATTATTGGTTTATTTGAATAGTATTGGGATAACAGGAGATTTAAAAACTCGTTTTAGAGAGCTAATAGCTTTAAAAATTAAGCCGGATAGAATAGTTTCAAATAAAAGTAAACCGGAGGATAACGATAAAATTAACCCTAAATATTTAGCAAATTTTAATCAGTTGATAGAAACTTATAATTTCGATAAATCACGTTTCGTGCTCTTATTGGAAAAAAGAAATACACCTAATGCTTTTAAAAATTACTTGAAAGCAAATAATTTTAAATATATTGATTTAACAGAGGTTTTAGAACAATCTAAAGCGCCTACGACACTAGTATACGATAGGCATTGGAATGATAATGGCAGGGCATTGGTAGCTAGTGCAATTGTAAATTATACGAAGCATTTGGAATTAGAGAATTAGGGTAAATTATAATTTTAGTTTTCTTAATATAAAAAGACTTGTTCTGTATATGGTGGGCTTTAAGTCCTTTAATATGTACTTAATAGGGGTGTTGTTAAAAATAAAATTTAATTTTAATAACTGGGTTTTATCTTTTTTAATGCTTTTAACCAAGCCTTTTAAAAGCATAAAATCTATTAATTTATAGTTTGGGGTTTCAAATGTTTTATTTAAGCTCGCTAAGCAATATAAATGAGGGAAATTTACCCCAGCAAATAAAGAAGCTTCTACAGATCCCCAAAATCTTGGATTTATTTCTACAACCTTAAAATTTTTAGCGTTTTTATCAAACCTCATGTCTAGATGTGCCACTCCAGACCAATCTAAAGATTTCATTAAGGTTTTTACTTGATTTATTATGTCGTCTTGCTTTACAAATTTAAACGATATTTGAGGTGCAAATTTATTACCTCCAAACATATTTGGTTTTTGTATGGTATAGGCTAAAACCTCTCCATTTTTGCATAATACACTACAATCAATATCATATCCTTCAATATAATCCTGTACAAGGTAATCGCCTTTAGAATCGTTAGATTTTAGAAACTCCAAAAATTCAGGTGCGTCCTTAAAAACTTTAATACCTACACCGCCTCCAGGGCTTTCAATAGGTTTAATAAGTACGGGATAATTTACCTTGCTTAAATCGGGTGTTGTTCCTTGTGTGAATACCTGACTTTTAGGATAAGGCAAGCCTAATGTTTTTAAATAATTAATTAATGTGCCTTTATGGATTGCTTTTTCAAAATTGCTGTGAGACGGGAGTAGCGCTAATTTATTTGGTACCGTTATTAAATCTTTATATTTAGTAATAAGCCGAATGCTATCCTCAAAAATGGGCATAATTAAATCAATGTCGTGATTTTCAGTAATGGCATTAATGTTATTAATATAGTCGGAAGCAGATTCTGTTTTTGGCCGATAATAAAACTTAAATACTTTTTTTGAGTGCTTCATAGGGATGTCTGCATCATCAGACATAACATGAATTTTTATCCCTTTAATTTCCGAAAGGCAGTTTAAAACAATCATTAAAACTGGAGCTTCTCCATCGGGTATCAGAAGAGATATAGTATTGCTGGGCATAAATAAGTAGTTCTTTAATTAAGTTTTAATTTGCTTGGGGCATATTAATTATTCAAATATTTAAAAATAATTTGGAATGAGTATACTTTCGAATTGAAATATATATATAAATTTCATACTATGTGTAAATAATAAGACAAAACTTACTCTTAAAAGAATAATTTTGTAATTATTAATCTTTTATTGGACATTTGATTATAAGAAATCAATCAAAAGACACTTTAAACTACAGGTAAAAATGGGTTTGTTACAAACAGTTAATCATAATTTTACACAAAAATTTTTCGAGAATGGTGATTTTAACCCTCTTATTGGTGAAATTTATAACGAAAATAAAAATGAGAGTTTTGAGAACCCGAATCAAAATTTAGATAACACAAATTTAAATGCTGTGTATTTAATTGAATTTGTTCCACCTTTTTTTAAATTAAAATTTAATGCTTCTAAAGGGCAATTATCTTCTTTTAAATACACCTATTTTAAAGGTTTTATGTGCGATTTAAGGACGAGTAAATCGTTGGACGATTACATGTCGACTCAGTTAGGGAAAAAGAAGAAAAAAGTTGTTCTTAGTCGATTAAGGCGCTTAGAAACTTGTTTTAATATAGAGTATAAAACATTTTATGGGGAAATAAAAAACGATGAGTGTGATGCTTTAATGGATGCCTTTAATGCCATGATTAAAAAACGATTTAACCAAAGAGGTGATACCCATAGTAGTTTAAAAACTTGGGATTTTTATAAAGAGGAAACCGCAGCGTTGATTAGAAGTAATAAGGCTTGTTTATTTGTAATTTATAATGATAATACCCCGATTTCAATAAGTATTAATTTTCTGTTTGATAATGTTTTTGAAAGTGCTATTAGTTCTTATGAAATTGATTATGCTAAGTTTGGACTTGGTAATATTATAGTATTAAAAAAATTAGAATGGTGCTTCGATAACTGTTTTAATTTTTTTAATATGCGCTACGGCGATTATCCTTATAAGCGAATGTGGTGCAATACTGTTTTTGAATATGATAGTTATGTGGTGTATAAAAAATCTATAACTAAGTATTTGAAGGCTTTTGTAGTCACTAAAAAAAATCAAGCTATTACTTATGCTATTCTAAATAAAGATAAATTTAAGGCTTTAGTGAGTTTAAGATCTAAATTGAAAGGAAAAAGTAATAATACTTCTAATGCAGATGTTGAACAACCTAAAGAAGCTTGCTTTAAGGCGCTAGATAATTTCATGGAATCTAACTATAAAAATCTGGTTCCTGTGGATATAAAAGGTGATGAGTTTGCTTTTTTAAGAAAACCTATATTTGATTTACAATATAGTCAAGCGTCTAAAACAGAAGATATGGCGTGTTTTAAAATAGATAACAATACATATGTGGCAAAAAACACGAAAACTAATAAATATTTTATACTAGAATTGGCCTAGGTGTTTTAATTATTAAAAAGCTCCAAATTTTTTAGATAACATTATAAATCAGGAAAGTTTTACATACTGATTGTCGGCACTATTTTTTATTACATACCTATCATTTTCAAGTTGAAAGAGTTCAATGGCATCAATATGTGCATTATTAGCATATAAAAAATTATAAACTTCCTTTTTAAGTTCCGAATTGGTGGATTCTGATAGCGAAAAGGGTTTCAGACTCATATTAGCAATTTCAGTATCTAG
Organism: Algibacter sp.; assembly: GCF_039977455.1. Taxonomy (GTDB): domain Bacteria; phylum Bacteroidota; class Bacteroidia; order Flavobacteriales; family Flavobacteriaceae; genus Algibacter_B. The sequence continues at coordinate 94,804 of NZ_JBDWDG010000011.1, forward strand.
AACAGGTGTTGTTTGATAATATTTTTGTTCTGGTGCTTTTCTGTTTTTTAGTTTAAAGATGGCTTTATAATAAAAATCATTGACTCCTTTTTGCCTTAAGTATTGCTTAAGTTTAAATTTAGCAGCCACTAAGGCTGATAACCCGCTTGATATAATAGACTTTTCGTAAATTAAATGATATTCGTAATTATAGATTTTATTACACCAATCTTTTTTATAACCGTATTCACCTTTATAAAAATCGAATTTATTATACCCTTTAGTAGCAAGTGCTTCAAATAAATCCATTATGGTTATAGAACCTAAGCCGAATTTATAATAATTAAGGTCAAACACAGGAATTACACCAACGGTAAGCGAATTAAAGTGATAACACAAATAAAATGAGATTGGTTTTTTGTCATTATAAACGACATAAAGCGAGGCTTCTCCATTTGCAATCATAGGATGAATGGTATCGGTGTAAAAATCCCAGAAATAACTATCAGTTACGGAGTAAAATTCTTTTCTTGATTTAAATTTTTCAATTAATAAAGCTTTAAAAGCGCTCATTAAATTAGCATACTCGTCTTTAGGTATTGCTGTTTTGTAAAATAATTGATAAGATATATTAAAACACTTTTCTAATTTCTTTTTTCTCCTTTTAATGTTACCAATTTTTTTTCTACCAACCTGTTTGCTAAAATACTCGTTGAGTGTTTCATACTCCGAAAAATCGGCCATATAGGCTTCATATTCTGGAATACGTTTAATTTTTAATTTGGTACCTGAAGGTGTATCTCTACCTATATTATTTTCATAATTGGGGATATTATAAATAACTAGGAGTTTGTTTTTAAAATTAGTATCCCTTGTTTTTTTTAAATCATAACTATTGGTATTCATTAATAAGCTACCTCCAATACTACTAAAAACAGGAAAGAACTTGCCTTTTAGAAAGTTGACACCATCTATAAAATTAAAGTGATATAACGGGGTTTCCTTGGCAAAGTGAGACTTCCATTTGTCCTTAAATAATGCAGAAGACGATAAGGCTTTATTCATTTTGTATTTATTTAACCCCTAAATTAAGTATCGCTTTTTTCTTCCCATCTGTACAAAGGAAAAAAATCTGAAATAGCATCTTTCGAGAAGTTTTTATTTAAAACTAAGGTATTATAAACCTCTTCGTTAACAATATAAGTCCAAATTTTAAAAGGTTTATAATGTTTGGATAAGGAAGATTTAAAGTGAAATAAACTGTCTTGTTTGTTTTTTAAACCACCTCCTAAATTAAAATAGCTATAATTAGCCCCAGAATAATCTAATCGAACTTTGTTTAGTAATGCTCTAAGTGGGGAGAGGCCTAAGTAATCCTTATTTGTGCCAGATAAATGGTATTGAATAATTTTATTTGTTTTAATTATTAGAGCTGCAGAAATTGTTTTATTAGTTTCTTTATCAACGGCATAAACAACATCTGTTTCAAATTCATCGCTATGTAAAAAACTCAAAAAATAGTCCTTACTAAAATAGTAATTTTTATGGGCGTTTACCCGATCCATATTTTCGTAATACAAATCAATAAACGCTTCTAATGATTTTACACTACTGCTTTTTTTAATATCAAGCGTTTTTTGCGCTTTTCTTAAATATCTTTTTGTAGTATTAGAAAAAGCCAATTCTTGTGTTTCAAAAGTGTCCTTTAAATCTAGATATACAACTTTACCAAGTGCTTTAATAGTGCCAATATTTTCAAGAATATTATCTTGGTTTTCAATAAACGGATGTAGTCTGCTAAAAACAGAGATAATATTTTCCTTTATTAAAAATGCATTTAAATGTTTTTTAAATTGGATATTGTCAAAATCCGTATCAATGGTGTTTTTTAATGGACCAGCATATCCATAAACAGAAGTGGCATCAAAAAAAGGAGTGCCTTTAATAGGTCTAATAATTAATGGTAAACAAATAATAGTATCGCCTTCTTGGTATTTTATTAATACCGAAGATTCATCATTTAATTTGGATAATTCGTGATAATCAAAGGTTTGGTAAAAGTCATAGCCTGCCATTTGCGACAAAGTTTGTTGCCAAAGCTGCTTTTCTTTTATTAAGGTTACTTTTATATTATCTTCTGTGTTTTTCATTTATTGATTAAAAATAGTTCAGTTTATAAATGAACTATTTATAGTATTTAGTTTTATTAAATAGTTTAGGTTCAAGAACGCATTAAAGCTTATCTATTCATAAATCGATAAAACGGAAAGAAGTATTTTTTAACTTCATCTTTATGTGCATTATTATAATCTTCATGTTGGCTTTTGCATAAGGTTTCGTAAACTTGATAATTATTTATTTTCCTACCGGTATAGAATACGATGTCATCATCTTTAGGGAAAAATGCTTTTTTACTTTTATATAAACCATCTCCATCGCTTAAACCTCCACCTAAAACATAATATTTTAATTGATTTTCAATAGCCCATTTAATGATTTCAACACGTAAAAAATCGTTTGGGCGATGGCTAAAGTAGTTGGCATCTGTACCGCCTAAAAACGCAAATAAAGTGTCGTTATTTTTAATTATTAATTCTGCTGAAATAGGTAAGTCATTAAAATAGGAATAGGCGATAAGCATTTCAGATCGATGATTTGAAACTAAATCTGAGAAATATTGTAATGAAAAGAAATAAATTTCTTTTGCATTATTTCGTTTCATAGTGTCTGTATAGATTTTATAAAACGTGATTATTTCTTCTTGTGTTATTTCATCCTCTTGAAGCATTTTAAACGTTAGGTTGAATGATTCAGCTTTACGATAATTATTTCTAACCTTTGGAAGGAATTTTTCCCATTGAAGTTCAAAAGTTTTTTCTAAGGTACCCTTAACGTTTAAAAGCGTAGAGATAAGTATGCCAGAATAACTAATGTAATTTCTATTTAAGCTAAAACGAATAAATTCTGAAATAACATTTCTTTTGTCATACCAGCTATCTACGGCCTTCCAAAAGGCTTGTAAATCGATAGAGTTAACTTGCTTATCATCAAATAATGGACCATTATATCCATAGGGTGTAATTGTATCAAAACATGCTTCTAAGGTGTCATTTGTATCTATTTTCCTTAGTATTATGGGCATGATTATTTTTACTTCGCCATTTATTTTAAACTGGAAGTACTTTAAGGTATCGGTTTCATTTACAAAATACTTTAAATGGTCGTATGAATAATAAACATTATTGTTCCAATTTGTTTTTAGTAAGGTTTTGTATTTTTCAATATCTTCAGGACTGTTTAATTTTTTACTTATAAATTCGTATTGTTTATTAAGGTTTTCTTTGGGGAAGATATCGTTATAAAGTATTTTAGATAACACTTGAGATAGCCATATTATTCTACCGCAGTGTTCTACATGCCATACCGCCTTATTTTCAATAACATTTCCGGCTAGCATTGGCCCCATAATATGAAGGTTTTTGCTGCATTCTAATGAGCTATTGACGTGAAAGCCTATATTTGATTGATTAGGTACGCAATATTTTTTTTGTAATAAGTTTTTATAAAGTAATGGCAGATCATCATGTTTTAAATTTTTACTGCCCACACAATTAATAATGATATGGAAAGGATTTTCACTCGTTAATGGTTTACCGGTTTTGGTATCTAAATAAGACAACTGGTAATCGCCATTGTTATCTTTTACTAAATTGCTAAATCGTCCTGCAATATGTTCAAACCTATTTTCACGTTCTAGATTTTCAATAACATTGGTATAATGTTGTCCTGCACAACGTTGCCTTTTTCCAATAGCATTTCCATATTCGCAAGCAAAAATTTCAAGTTCTTTTTCATTTAAACAGTTAAGTAATACCCCAAAAGATTTTGAAATAATCTCTACCGTTGATGCTGCTCCTAAATTAATTTCATCGGCGAGGTCTAAATCTTTATAAGTAGCCTCGGCAATAGTAGCGGCAGTTAATTTGTTACAGTGCTTTAAGGCTTCTAAATGTTTAGGTTTAAATGTTTTTTGTCTTTCAACATCTACCGTTGTATCTGGTATTCTGCCTTGGGTAGAAAGAAATGTAAACTTAGTGTTTTTATATTCTTGTCCTTTAAAATCGTTAATTTTATAAATAACTTCTAAGGCACTCGCGTTAGCACCAACAATTAAAACATGTAATGTTTTATCTGTGTTTTTGCTTATAAAAGAATTGATTTTTTGCAATGAAACTTTTAGCTCTGGTAAGTAAGGGTTGTTTAAAAATAAGAGATTGTCTTGTTCAATGACACTTTTATTTTTCCAGAGGTAATTTGTAGGTAAGGAGCCAACAGAAAGCACCACTTTTTTAGATTTAACGTCTTCTTTATTTTCTAGTTTTATAGTGTAAATACCATCTATACGTTCAACATCAATGGCTTTTGCGTTAATTTTAGTTAACTCAATTTTATTAGTATCTCTAAGACTTTGTAGTTTTGCTTTAATTAATTGGTCCATATAGCAACCAAAAAACCGTCTAGGAATAAATAAATCTTCCCATCTGTTGTTTTTTATATCATCACGATTGTCCTTTAACCAAGCTTCTGTTAGTGTACCGCCTTCTTTTTTAAGTTCTTGTAGTAACCAATTTTTATTGCTGTTAAGCCACGCAATGAATAAGCCCAGTTCAGGCTCAATTAAAAAATTCCGTAACGATGTTATTAAAAGTGTAGAAAATCCAGATCGTTCACCGTAAGGTAAACCTAAATTAAATTCATGGTACTTCTCAATAATAGTGATGGTTATTTTTTTACCATTAGTTTCATCACTATTAATGAGTTTTAAGAAGTTAAGGATGCTAAACGATGTTGAGATACCCGATCCTATAAATGTTAAGTCTGTGATTTCTTTAGTATGGTCCACTTTAATCTTTATTTTTTATTTTAATAATTTTTCCTGGGTTTCCTACAACAGTAGCGTAGTCAGGCACATCTTTTAATACAATTGTTCCCGCACCAATAGTGCACCATTTACCGATTTTTACTTTTGGGATTACCACACAGCCCACTCCAACATGGGAACCTTCACCAACCTCAACATGTCCACAAAGGGCAGCTTTTGGTGAAATATGAGCAAAATCTCCAATTATATTATCATGGTCAACACTAGCACCCGTGTTAATTATAACATGTCGTCCAATTTCGGTGTTTGGTTGTATTATAGCTCCAGCAAAAACAACTGTTCCTTCACCAATTTTAGAAGTTGGTGAAATTATAGCCGATTGGTGTATGGCCTTTTCGTAATTGCAATTTAAAAACTCTGAAATTTCAGCGCGTTCTGAATTTTTTCCAACGGCAATGATAACGGGAGCGCCTTCATGAGGAAAATTTAATATATTCTCCCTTGCTCCAATAGCTACATTTTTAGATGCATGATGAACTTGTTCTGGTTTGTCATCAAAAGTATCTAAAATCTCATAGCCATTAATACGCATAACTTCCTTAATAACATGCGAATGACCTCCTGCGCCGTATATTCTAACTTGATTCTTATAATTAGGAGTCTTTTTCATAATATTTAAATAACTATATTTCTTAAATAGAATTTTTATGCTAAATATTTTCTAATTAACCTTGTTGTCTTTTCTAATGATATTTAGCATGGTTTCAACATTTGTATTATCAACAGCGACATCTTTAGAGGAAATAACTTTAAAAACGGTTTTAAATAAAATACTTAAATCCAATTTAAATGATAGGTTATCTACATATTCGGCATCAAAATTTAACTTGTTATCCCAATCTAAGTTATTTCTACCATTTACTTGAGCGTACCCTGTAATACCTGGTTTTACCGTATGTCTTTTTTGTTCGTTTTTGGTGTAATAGGGTAGGTATTGTGGCAATAAAGGTCTAGGTCCAATTAAAGACATATCACCTTTTATGATATTAAATAATTGTGGCAATTCATCAATAGATGTTTTTCTAATAATTTTACCAATCGTGGTTAAGCGGTAGGTGTCTGGTAATAAGTTACCATCAGCATCTTTCTTGTCGTTCATGGTTTTAAATTTTACAATTTTAAACAATTTTTCGTTTTTTCCTGGTCTTACCTGAAAAAAGAAAGGTTTGCCTTGATTTGCAAAAAATAATAAAATGGTTGCAATAAGTATTATTGGAGATAATAAAACTAGAGCAACAAATGCAATTAAGTAATCTAAAAGTGGTTTTATTACGTTTTTATACATGTGTAATTAATTCAGTTTCGATTGGATGGCCGTTACCAGGTCGCCAATATTATTCATATTCATTAAATCCATGAGCTTAAATTTAATATTAAAATCTTGCTCAATTTCAGTAATAATCATCATGTGGGTTATAGAGCCCCAATCTTCTACATCATTGGCAGTTGTATCGTTATTTAAAACGAAATTTTCGTGTTCAAGTACTTTAACAAAAGCAGCTCTTACTTTTTGTTTAATAGCTTCTTCTTTCATAATTATATGGTGTTAGTTTTTTTTAAAATGGGTTCTTAAGGTGTGTCTATCAATTTTACCATTTATGCTAAGTGGAAATTCTTTTATAAAACAAATATGCCTCGGAATCATATAATCGGGCATTTTAGCTTTCATATATTCAAATATATAGTCGGTATTAAATGGCTCATCTTCAAAAGCTAATCCCAACTCAGAGTTACCTAAATCGTTAGGAATATCAATAGCAACAATGTTGGATTTCATTTTAGAAATAGCCTTAGCATGAAACTCAATTTCTGCTAATTCCACTCTAAACCCTCGTATTTTTACTTGAAAATCGACGCGTCCTATGTATAAAAAGTCGCCATCTTCATCCTCTATACAAAGATCTCCTGTTTTATAATACCGTTCTGTTTTGCCATTTTTTTCGATATTTATAAAACTTAAAGCATTACGCTCGGGGTTTTTCCAATACCCTGGTGTCATTTGTAATCCAGCTAAATATAATTCGCCTTCTGTATTTAATGGGACTTCTTTATTGTTTTTATCAACAATGATATGTCCTGTATTTTTTAAAGCGGATCCAATGGAAATGATACCATTTAAAGTTTTATTACTTGTGTGCTCATCGTATTTGTAATAATGACTGTATACTGTAAATTCGGTTGGTCCGTAGCCATTAAAAATTGTACTGTTTGGTATGCAGTTACTCCACTCCTTTGTAATGTTTTCATATAATGCACCACCGCCAAAACAACAGTAGCGTACATGAGGCGAATTAATTTCAGAAAAATAAGGCCGCAAATAGTTTAAAATAGAAGGTACCATGGCAAGAACGGTAAGGTTTTGCTCTTTTATTAATTTATAAATATAAAAATATTTAATGGCTTTTTTAGGAATGGTATATATGCAAGAACCCGCTATTAAAGGAAATACTGTGGTTGCAATTGAAAAATCGAAGGTAAGTTCGAACATTTGCAAGCATTTATCGGTAGACATTAAATTAAAGTCGGGTTGGGCATCCATAGCATCTACTATACCATTTAAATTTGTATAGGTAATAGGTACGCCTTTTGGTAGACCTGTTGTTCCCGAAGTAAAAATCATATAAGCGATATCATCGGGGTGTATTGGTTTTAACTCTAAATTAATTTCTGCATGTTCTAAGGTTTTCGACGCAATAACATTATAGTCGGTATAGACTGAATTTTCAGAAGAATCGATAATCGTTTTTGTTTCGGTAGAATTAAAAACATGAATATTTCTTTCAATCGGGGTAAAATGGTTTACTGGTACATAGGCTTTTCCTTCTAACCACAAGGCAATCATACTCGCATAAGTTTGTATGTCGTCATTAGCAATTAATCCTATTAACTTTTCCGAGCTATCTACATGCTTTGCTATGTGCTGTCTAATTTTAGAAATTTCTAAAGCAAAATCCTTATAGGTATAAGCGATATCATCAATATAAAAAGCATCCTTGTTATAATGCTTTATTATAGACTCTTTTAAATTAGTTAAATATTTCATAGTATTTTTAATAAAAATGACCGTCTCTATTAAACATGGTTAGGCTATCGTAATCAAATACGGTATCATTATGAACAAGGCCTTTTTTTATGACTTTATGGGTAAAAACAGAAAAATAACGTTTGTTTATAGTATCAGACAATTCAGTATCATCGGTAAAAATAAAATTTCGCTTCGATTTTAATAGGTTCTCCATTAAAACATCCACACAAACATCATAGTTATTAGGATCTTCTACTAAAAAGTATTTAACATTAAATTCGTTGTAGTTAATGATGTATGATAAAAACCCAATAACGACATCATCCTTCATAATTTTTAAATTATGAATATGAATATTATCACTTACCCCTGGCTGTAAATTTGTATAAGGTCTTTTATGGTTTACGGGCACTTGCAGGTATTGTGTGTTACTAAGTTGCCAGTTTACATACGCTTTAGTTTTTAAAATGAGATCGTTTGTACACAAAGGTTTTATAAAATTCCAGGTCGCATTATCCAATTCAGTTATAAACTCGTAAGTTAAAGGGCTTGTCTTTTTCCCTAATTTACTTCTGTTTACAAAGCGCACTATGGTTCCTGTAATGCTATCTATAATATCCATTAGGAATTTTATAGGTTTTAAAAATGGAAAACGCCCTAAAAGCATAGAACGGTCTAAGCTAAAAAATAAAGTATGCCTCAATCGTGATGCGATAACAGTAAACGGTCTTTTGTCATAAAACTCCTGAACATTCTCGGTATACCCTTTTATAACCACTTGGTTTTGTACTAGTTTTACAGCGTAGTCATAAAGATAGGTACCTAAAATAGAGTCCTTATAGCGCTTAACTACCCACCAATCAATCATCCAATACACTTTTTTGGTGGATTGATCTTTGGTATTTATTAAATCGGGAAACATATAAATAAAGGCAACCATTTCACCATTTTCCCAAGCTAAAACGCCACAACTATCTTCTTCTTCAATCCTGTTATTAGACACTAACCAAATAGCTTTACTCTTAGCCATAGGGGCTAATCCCGATTTCCAAAATGTATTATTTTCAATATATTCTCTTAACTTACTTTTTGTTAAGTTAATAATTTCTAAATCTTCACTCATTGATTTTTGGTATTCGTGTTAAGTAAAAGCGACAATCTCTTTCAAATATATAATTATATGATTAGCAATTAGGTTTCATTTATATATTTACGTTATTAATGACTTTTTTTTCGATGAGAGGTCATTAAATTTTATAGAAAGGAGTAATACATTGCGTATTTAGTTTGTGAGAGAATAAAACTAAAATGCCAAAGCCATGATATTAGTCTAAATGCGATGTAATATTTTCGACTAAATCATTATTAAATAGGGTAGCGCCTTTATGGTTTAAATGAGAGGGGTCGTAAAATAAATCTATTTTATTAAGGTAATTGGTAGCGTTTAAATAATTGTAAAACGGTACACCTTCAGATTTTGCTATGGCTTTAATGGTTGAGAAGGAGGGGTTATTTGCTAAATCTTGATTATCAAATTTTGGAGAGCTTACAAATATTAATTTCACCTTATGTTTTTTAGCCTCGTTAATAAAATCCTTGAGTAACTGCACAAAAATAGGTTCTAGCTCTTCGGTATAAATCTTTTTTGGCGGATGTTGCGTGTATGCAGCTAGTTGTTCAGGTGTCATAACCTCATGTAAAGGGCGATACCCTTTGTCTGACAATTGCGGTGCCATTTTATATTTTAAAACCCGAACAAAAGTCGAATTATATTGGAAGGCTTTAAATAAAAGTTTGTAATCATTATAATTTGAATTTAACCTTAAAAATGGATTGAGTTCCTTTTTATTCGTTGCATAATACGGATGTAAATCACTTAATCTGTTAAACGCTTTATCTGATTTAAAAAGAAACTCCTCATCGATATTAAGAATAATTAATTCTGGCCGATGCCTTTTAAGTAGTATTTTTTGAAGTGCGGTGTGGTAAATAAGCTGTTGACCTTCGGCACCAGCATTATAACAGGTTTTTCCCGTTTTAGCTTGAATAATTTCGGGTATATAGTGTCTAATGGCATGCGAGCTCCCAAAAACTATAATATCGTCTTTAGAGTCATTTACCACGTAGGATGAGCGTGCATATTTCCCTGTTTTTTGACTTAGAAATAATTTTTTAGCAACCAATCCAAAACTAAAATCGACAAGTATAACAATAATAGCAAATTTTATAGTTAAAATGGCAACACGCTTAATTTCAGTAGTCATAATGCTTAGAATTGAAAATATATAAATTGACTATTACCAAAAACACCCAAGTAAAAAATCATAAAGATGATGATACTGTACCTAAAAAGCGTAGCTACTGGTTTTATGCGTTTGGGAGCAGACACATAGCTATTAAAAAACTCCCTTTTAAATTCACTTAAAACGAGTATAGAAATAGCCAATAGCGTATAAATAGGAGCCGTAATATCATCTCGTCCTCCAACATAGGGAAACCCGAAATTAGTAAACATATCGTTAATTATATGTACAGCTTCATTTAAGGAATTGGCTCTAAAAAATACCCATGTTAAATTGATAAGCACAAAAGTGATTGCTATATTAATAAGTCCAGACCGCTTCTTTTTAAACATTAACGTTTCAGCAATTAAATATAGGCCGTTTATAGCACCCCAAATTACAAAGGTCCAATTCGCACCATGCCATAAACCACTAATTAAAAAGGTTATAAATAAATTAAATAGATAGCGTCCTTTTTTAGATTTATTGCCGCCTAAGGGAATATACACATAATCTTTAAACCAGGTGGAAAGGCTTATATGCCAGCGTTTCCAAAATTCGCCTACCGATGCTGCAAAATAAGGACGGTTAAAATTGACCATGAGTTCCAAACCAAATAATTTAGCAACACCAATAGCTATTAGGGAGTACCCTGCGAAATCGCCATAAATTTGAAAGGCAAAAAATACGGTGGCAACCATAAAGCTAATACCATTATGGTTTTCTACATTATTATATACAGCATCTACATAAATAGCAGCTCTGTCGGCAACCACTAACTTTAAAAAGAATCCCCAAATCATGAGTTTAACGCCCGAGGCTATTTTACGTTTTGTAAAAACTCTAGCGTTTAATATTTGTGGTAATAAATTGGAAGCTCTTTCAATTGGGCCTGCAACTAATTGAGGAAAAAACGAAACAAAAGCCGCAAAACTTATAAAATTTGTTGTGGGTTTAAGTGTGCCTCTATTAATATCAATAGAATAGGATAGGGTTTGAAATGTATAAAATGAAATCCCTACAGGAAGAATAATATGTAAAGCCCAACTGTTTTGGACGGTGTACCCTAAAAGGTTTAAGGATTCTACCCAAGAATCAATAAAGAAGTTGTAATATTTAAAAAAGCCTAAAAGTCCAATGTTAAAAATGATACTAACCAGCATCCATTTTTTCTTATTAGCTTTTTCTTCAGCCTTATAAATTTGTAATCCAACAAAATAATCTACTATGGTACTGGCGGCAATTAATATTAAAAAACGATAATCCCACCATCCGTAAAATACATAACTACTAACTAATAGAATAATATTTTGCAGTTTCAAATTTTTATAAGCTACCCAGTATAATAGAAGTAGAGCAGGTAGAAATACAAAAAATATGGCAGAATTAAATAACATCTATTTGTTTTCTAAGTGTTTATATTCTTTAAGTAAACCGTCCCAAATCACCTGTCTTTTATAGCGTGTTACAATACGTTCTCTACACTTGGCTTTATCATAATTATAGGTTTTGTTGTAAACCTTTAGCATGGCGTCGCGTAAGGCATCAGCATCTCTTACAGGAATAATACAACCATTTTCACCTTCAATAATAATTTCGTTACAACCATTTATATTAGTTACAATAGCCGGTAATTCCATGGCACCAGCCTGCATTACCACATTAGGGAACCCCTCGCGATAACTCGGGAATGCTAAAACATCGGCAATGGCAAAATAAGGTCTAACATCTGTAGCCCAACCTGTAGATATAATTTGTGGGTTGGTATCTTTAATTTCTAAAGTGCTTTCATCTAAAGGATCTAGATCTGTTTCAAATCCACCTACTAATAAAAGTTTAGTGTCTTTATGTGTTTTAGAAATGGCGTTAAAGGCTTCTAAAAGTTCTTTTATGCCTTTATCGGCAACTAATCGTCCCACATAAATAAATACAAAATCGGTGTCAGCAATGTTTAACTGTTTTTTTAACGCTTTATTCTCGTCTAGATTACTAAAATGACTTAAGTTAAAATGATCCACATCTATTCCATTGGAACTACCATGGGCAATAACCTTCAATTTGTTTTTAGTGGTAAAATTTTCTTCTAATATAATATCGTATAATCCATGTGAGTTTGGGTAAATCATAGACGCAAAGGCATAAGTGATTTTTTCTACAGTATTTAATAACCATCTCTTTTTGCCTGTTGCGACTAGTAGTGGTAAGCCTGCAATAGTATGTAACCTATGGGGTACACCAGCAAATTTTGCAGCAATCATAGATAGGGTTCCTGCTTTTGGTGTGTGGGAGTGCACTATAAAAGGTTTCTCTTTTTTGAATAACTTATACAGTTTATAAACAGAAACGAGGTCTTTAAATGGTGTAATTTTCCGAGTCATATCAATACCAATAGTCGGTATGCCTTCTTGAATTGCTATTTTTTTAAGTGAGTTATACTCATCATTTGATGATACTCCAATAATATCGTAATGTGCAGACATAAATTTAAGTTGACCAAAAAGTAACTTTGAAAGTGATGCCGGAACTGTTGTAACTCTAATAATTTTTTTCTTCATAAAGGCTTTAATATCTGCTTAATCCACGAGTTGGTAAATATATAAAAGTTATTCTTTTAAGGAAATGGTTTTATAATTTCAATGGTAAAAGTTAATAATAAAGTGTATAAAACCTTTAAATGGAATGCCTACAATGTATTTAAAAAGGCCAATTTTAAGGGGTAAGCTATAAAATTCAAAAGGCATTTTTTTTAATACTTTGAAAGCTTATATGTAGGCTGTTAACTACATGTAAAACAAATAGTTAAAGTTGTTGTTTTTTGTTAACAAAACCTTGTTTTTTAATTATTTGAAATTATTTTTGCAAGCCGAAGTCCAAATCAAAAGTATAAGCGTAAGTTAATCAGTGGTATAGAAAAAGAAAAAGCCGTTAATCGTTAAAAACTGCATTTCATCGAATAAAATGTAGGATAAGTATTAAATTTATCGATTTAATGTGACAGTTTATCGATTTTTTCAAAAAAAAATTATATCATTGACCAATTTATTTTATGTCCTTAATTATTTAGTATTATGAAGATTACAATTAAAAACATTGCTTTGGCAATAGCAACGGTGTTCGTTTTAACATCTTGCAACAATGAAGAGTTATTTGTAGATGATGCCGTTTCGGAAGAACTAGTAGTAACAGATGAAGTAAAAGAAGAAATTGAAAACCCAATAGATCCTAATGACCCCTGTGATTTCGATTTAAGTAGTGCCACAGCAAATGCTACAGTTATTATTAATTGTATACTAGATTTGGAAGGCCAAACAGTAACCTTACCCAATAATGTGTATTTAAAGTATGAAGGCGGCGATATTACAAATGGTACAATTAATTTTGGTGCTAGTAATAGAATTGATGGTGAACTTTTAAACTACAGCTTAAATATTGGTGGGCAAACACCAACACTAAGCGAACCTATTTTTAATTTTTTACCAGAACGTTGGAATTTGGTAGAAGGCCAAACTACTTCTGATATTGCTCAAGAAAACAATAATATTCTTGAAGGTACCATGTTTAAAGTAAAAGAATATGGGGCTACGACTATGAAAATTGATGAATTAGATGCTTATTTTGAAATAAGTAAGGTTACGAGCACTACGACTAATGTAAATTTTTACCCTTCAGTTGAAGCCATAAATATTCCATCTGATTTTAATTTAGAAATGACAGATAATACTAATTTACGTACATTTCCTAATGGGAAGGAAGATGGTAGGTTAATTGCCTTTAGGGAAGTTTCAAATTCGTCTATTAAAGGCGGTAGACTTCATGGTGAAAGAGATGAACATGACTATTCTGGGCACTCCGCTGGGGAAGGTGGAAATCACTTAATTGAGGTTCATGGCTCTAATGATATTGTAATTGATGGTGTTACTATGACTATGGGATCAAAAGGCGGACTTTTTATAAATGCTTTAAATTTCACCTTTCAATCTAATTATGATCCATCATATAATATTTTGGTAAAGAATTGTATTTTCAAAGATATTAGAAGAATGTCTATAGCTATAACAGATGGTTATGATATCGTAATAGAAAACAACCAATTTATAAATACAGCCTTAGACAGAGAGAAGTCTGATGGAGGCGTTGTAGGTTTTGCTATTAATATTGAAGGTGTTAGAAAACGAGATGCAGTTACTAATGAGTTAATATACTATGAAAAAAATTATGATATTACCATTAGGAATAATAGTGAATGGGGTAGTAGAGTTGGTGCATTTAATATCTACACCGGTGATAATGTCATTATAGAAAACAATGATTTGGAAGGAGCAGTAGGTTGGAGTTATGCTTCAAATAGTATTGTGAGAAATAATACTTTTAAGGCATCCGAATTGACTAAAATTAAACCAGCTATAAGTGCAGGTGGTTCTGGTGAAACAGTATTTAATAACGAAATATACGGTAACACGATTTCTGGGTTCGATCTGGGTATTTCCGCGTATCATCAAGATATAGATATACATGATAATACTATTGAGGATTTTAATACAGGGTTACAGATCAAGAAAGCTTTAGATTTAAATATTTATAACAATAAGCTTACTAGTACAAGATCGTCTAGCCGAGGAATTATGACCCATATCACTTGGGCGAATAATGTTGACATTTTTAAAAATATAATTAATGTAAAGTCAGATCCGGTTTATTTTGTACATGTTAATTTGGATAATGAAGCTGAAGCTTATAAAATAGCAGTGCGTGAAAATGAGATAATATCCGATAACAAACTTACCTTTTCAAGTGTAAATGGGTTATTATTTGATAAGAATAATTGTAATTCGGGTGTACAACTCATTGGATTAACAAATTCTTCAATAACAAATAACACTATAAACACTGTAAATAGTAGTGGTATATTGATAAGTAAATATCATGAGGAGGTTACTCTAGACTCCAATACTATTTCAGTACCTAGTAACACACGTTTTCAGTGTATTAGTGATAATAGTGAAGGTAATAGTGATTTAAATATTAGTGAAACAACATGTGTTGAATAGCTAAACTATATATTCTTTAAAGATTAAATAAATCTCAGGTTTTTATAATCTGAGATTTTTTTATGCTTGAATTTTAAAATTTCGTTTTACCGAATTAGAATTTTCATTTAGTCGTTAAGGAATATTATTCACAATTTCAATAGGTGAATTTTGGAATAATAAAAATATTCATAATATAATTATGTGACCTCAATTTTAGTCTTAATACTATTTTTAATTAAGCGATATTTACCACTTTTTTCTACAGGAATATTATCTGTAAACTTAAGTGTTATTGTAATTTGCTCCCCAACACGATCTTTTAGATTTTTTAAAAAGACTTGCTCATCCTTTTTTGTAAAGGTTTTATCATCTTTTTCTATAAGTACAACAAGCTTGTCTAAAACGTGTTGCTGTATTTGAAATCGAACCACACCTGTTACACCTTTTAAACAATTCGAGATATTCCCTAAGTTAACTTTTCCTTTTTCCTCCGAATAAATATAATCTGAAATTCGTCCTAAAATACGTTTTACTAAAGGGTTGTTGTTACCACAAGTACAGGCAGCAGTGGGGTCATCAAGTTCTATTTGGTCCCCAATATCATATCTAATTAATGGTGTTCCTCGTGTATTAAAGGGCGTAACTACTAGTCTACCATTGGTAGTAGGCTTATTATTATCGTCTAAGACCTCAAAAACACCGCTCTGCAATTCAAGATGCAAATTGCCTTTTTTACATTCTATTATAAAGGGTGCCCCTTCAGAAGACGCATACTGGTTGTACACTTTTGTTTTAAAATAGCCTTCTAAAACGGTTCTAATTTCTGTGGTAATGGTTTCGGCAGTAGGAAATATAGCTGTAATAACATGTGCGGGAAATTCAATGTTGTGTTGCATGCCATATTTTGCAATTTCATACATGGTAGAAGGGAAACCAACAAAATACTCCGGTTTAAAATGTATTAAATTTTCAATATAATACTTTAAATATTTTGAATGTATATGAAACGTAGAGTAGTAGCGTACTTTATAAACATAATCTGTTTTCCAAAACCTGTTTTTATTAATATCCTTTTGGTTTAATAAATTTTTACCACTAAACCAAGCTGTCTTTTTTCCTAAACGGTAACCGAAATTGTGTCGAAAATAATCTAGAATAGCATGGCGCTCTCTAGAGTCCTCCAAAAGATAAAGAACTTCTAGCGATTTCCCTGTTGTACCACCTGTTTTTGCAATGCTACCTTCGCTTTTTTTAATGGTATAAACGTCATGTATGTTTTGCCTTAAGACTTCTTTGTTAATAATAGGA
This sequence comes from Algibacter sp., assembly GCF_039977455.1. Lineage (GTDB taxonomy): Bacteria > Bacteroidota > Bacteroidia > Flavobacteriales > Flavobacteriaceae > Algibacter_B. The sequence continues at coordinate 111,370 of NZ_JBDWDG010000011.1, forward strand.
AGCAATTGAATGTTTTCAAGGGTTTCTGGTGATTCAATTTTTGAAAAAGCGTGCTTATAGTATTTTGAATTAGCTATGGCATAACTAATAAATTCGGTATATTTTTTTGACTGAATGTCTTTTAACTCTTGTAATGACAAATTTTTATTGGCCTTATACTGCTTTAAAAATTCATGATATTTACCCGAATTTCGACCTCTGTACGCGATTAAATTATAAACACTGACTAAAGCGTTTTGAATACCATGAGGGGCGTGGCTATATAGTATATCTTGTAATTGTCCCATTATTTATTTTGTTCTAAATAAAACTGTTGCATGTGTTTTGTGTTCGATATAATATCGTAGTTACCCTTAATAATATAATTGGACTGGTCAATTTTTTCAGAAGTATCTAATTCCAAAATATGTTGAGCCCATATTTCTGCCGATTCCTCAATGGAAACAAACTGTATGTTATTGGTTAAGCGCACTTCTTCGGTAATAGAATCGGAAGCTATAATTTTTAAACTAGCGGCTTGGGCTTCTATTAAGGTTACGGGAAGCCCTTCATAAAAGGATGGAAACACAAAAATATCCATCATTTGGCAGAGTTGCGGAATATCGGTTCGAACACCCAAAAATTGTATTTTATGATCTATTTTTAAGTGCTTTGCTTCGGCTTGTAGGCCCGATTTTAAAGGTCCATCTCCAATTAATATTAAAGTGGCTTGAGGTTGTTTTTTTAATAAGGCAGCAAATATTTTAATAAGAAAGGCATGATTTTTTTGACTCACAAAACGGCCAATATGCCCAATCACAAGCTCATTTTCAATTCCAAATTCTTTTTTGTAAACTTTGGATACGCTGGGGTTGTATTTAAATTTTTCGGTATCTATGGCATTATTCATGGTTTGAAATGCTGTGTTACCAAACAACCAGGTGCCCGCTTTATCCCCACATGAAAAATAATGGGTAGCATGTTTTTTTACACGCTTTTTTAGTTGGAGTTTTATTATTTTTTTTAAACTTTCCTTTAAACTTTCCTTACCGGTTACTAAAGAGCTTATGCTCACCTTATTTATAGCAATATGGGCATGAGCGATACGACAAGGGATATTGAATTCTTTAGCTATTTTATGAGGAAAATAGCTAAAAGTATTTAAATGCGAGTGTATGATTTTGTAGTCATCATGTGTTTTAAAAAAATCACGTAAGGCCACATAATAGGCTTGAGGCATAAATGGATTTATGGCAGGTAGTCTATAGATGTGACCTCCTAAAGCTTCAATTTCATCATCGTAGGCAGCTTTATTAGGTCTATGGACTAAAAAATCAAATTGCACCTTGGTGGTGTCTAATTTTCTATAATAATTCATAATCATAGTTTCTGCGCCTCCGCGATCCATTATGGTAAATACTTGTAAAACTCGTATTGGGGTCATAGCTATAGGGTATTAACTTAATTTAAAAGTTGAGTTTAAATTTACGTTTTACGGCAACAAATTTGCCATTGGCACCTAAAGGAATTGAATCTACTATGTTTAGTTTGTATTCAATATTGTCTCCTAATCTATCCTTTAAATTATTTAAAAATAGTGTTTCCATTTCTTTTGTGAATAGCGCATCTGTTTCTAGATTTATTATGATACGTGTTGGGGATTCCTGAATTATTTGGCCTTTATTAATGCCTTCTAAACCTTTATAAGCGGTATCCATACGGCCAACAAAGCCCTTAGGTTCGGTCCATAAAATATCATCTTCACGACCTATTAGCTTTTCTATTAAAGGCATTTCGCAACCACAGGAACACACGGTATCTTTGCTTTTTAATAAGACGGTGTCTTCTATACTGTAACGAATTAATGGTGTTCGATAATTAATAAAACTGGTAACTACCAATTTAGCAATTTCACCAGGTTTGGCGGGTTCCCCTTTAATATTAATAAATTCGAAAACACCAGAATCTAAATTTAAATGTAATTGTCCTGCAGTACATTCTGTAATAAACGGACTGCCTTCACTAGAAGCATACTGGTTATAAACTTTGCATTGAAATGCTTTTTCTATTTCGGTTCTTTGATAATCGTACAGGGTTTCTGCTGTAACTGCAATTGCCTTTGGTATAAAGCTTAGCTTTAAATGGTGTTTATTAATATACTTACTAATAATGTAAAGGGCAGACGGGTAGCCGTCTAATAATTTAGGTTTAAAGGCATTTAATTTTTTAATATAGTGTTTTAAATTAGTTTCTGTTAGGTGGTAGGTGGACATTAACAGTTGGTTATCAAAATAATTATACATCCAAAAAGGCGGTTTTTTGGCTTTAGCATCAACTATTAACCGCCCCGAAAAGCGAACTTGTTTGGTATAGGGTTTTACACCTATAGTATGATGAAAGCGTTTCCAAAAGGCAAAGGATGAGTTTATGGACTCTCTGTCTATATAATCTACCGTTGGCGAGCCCGAAGTGCCACTGGTGTGCCCAACCATAGCTGTTTCACGTTTGTTATTTAGTAGGGCTTCCACCTTATTTTTTCTATCCGTTTTTTCCAGGATGGGCATTTTGGCTAGCACCTTAAAGGGGTCTTGTTCTATTTGTGCTTTTGTAATGCCCAAATTTTTCATGATGCTGCTATACCAATCCGAATGTTCTAACACTTCGGTTAATAATACCACTAATTTATCTTTCTGATAGGCTTTTATGGTGGCACCGTCCGCTTGCCATAAGTCTATAAATTCTTTTAAAAAAGTTTCAAACTGTGCATTATAGCGTTGTTTTTTGTTTAAATAGCCTTTAATGTTTAATAAAACAAATTTAAAAGGGTATGGCATTGTATTATAAATCGTTTCTTTTAAACCGCCCATATTATATTTGTGTTTTACGCGTTATTATCTTTCGCTGTTAACATGTGTTCTCTAAAAAGCCGCTGCTAAGCACCTGGCTTTGTGTTTAGTCTAATATATATATTTAATAAAATCCCAAAGGGAATAGCCAAAACCGTGATGCCTTTTTTTGGTGATTCTTGAAGGAATTTCCAGTTATTGGTAAACAGGGCACAAGACACATAATGTATGGCATTTTTAAATTTCACCTTAAAACTAGGTGATAATTCCATTCTACTCTTTCTTGAAAACGCAAAGCCTTTAGGATGTCTTCTGTATTGCTTTAGCATGTTTAAACTAGAACCATCAGCCATATATTCCACCACACACAGTACCTTATTAATAGGTAAAAGCTTATAATCTTGATCTATTAATTGGTATAAATAGCCAAGCGGAACAAAGCGCTCGCCTTCAAAAATAGGGTAGAGGGGATATTTTTTTACAACCTCGGTTCTATATACTAACTTTTTATCACCTTGAACTCCTAAGGTATTATTAATATCGTAAAGCGTTGTTGCTTTAATATGTTCTGGTATTTTGGTGCCAATAAGTTTGCCAGACTCGTCGGCATCGAGCCCCACAATGCCAGCAAATTCAGGTTTATCTTCAATGGTTTTCCATGTTTTAAGAATAACATCAACCGCATCATCTGCCATCGCATCATCACTATCAATACACACGTTTAATGGCGTTTCCATAATGCGATACGCCCCATTGTGTGCCCCATGCATGCCTTGGTTTTTTTGGTATTGGTATTGTATGGCTATTTTATCTTCGTTAATCCACGATTGTACTAAGTCTTTAGTATTATCGGTAGAACCATCATCAATAATAAGCCATAAAAAATCTTGATTGGATTGCTTAATTAGGCTCTTATAGCACTTATCAAGGCAATACGCACGGTTGTATGTCGGGGTAAAAACGGTTAGTGTTTTCATGCAATGTATTGGGTTTCTTAATAATTAGTTATAGTATAATTGGTACATTAAAAAAGTAAATGAAAAATATGCAAGCATAACTTTACCTATCATAATATGTTGGTTTTTAAAAAATTTCTGTTTTAGTAAGGGATATATAATAACAATAGCCATCATAAACCAAGATAAGTAAGCGAATCTGTTTGAAAAATTAGCTGTGATAATCAAAATCCAAAAACTATTACAAATTAAATAGGTGTTAACTAATTGAAAATAATATTTATCCTTAAACCCTTTTTTAATAATAAAATACCAAGCAGCAAAAACGGCAAACGCGCTATGGAAAATAAAATCCCACCTAAAGCCAGCATTATCCATGGCATCTCCTGACAAATATCCAGAAAGTCTTTCATCACCACCAAAGCCTAAAGAACTAAATAGGGTAATAAATGTACCACCTAAAATAAACGAAAAAGGTATACAGGCTAGCCATGATATTAAAAAGGTTTTCGGATTATTATAGTAATAAGTAATTATAAAAGCAAATATGGGAAGGAAGACCGTTTTATGAAATAAAGTTCCTAATAGAAATAAACAGGCCATAACCACCTTATTTTTATGGTAACTTACGCCCCATAAAAAAAGGGAGCAAGCAGCGCCATTCCTCACGCCATTGACGCCATAAGACCAAAACGAAAACGATACAATAAACATAAAGAATGCGTAAAACCAATATTCCTTAAAAAACTCTTTTGATATTCGATATAAAGGAAAAATATAAATAAAGGCACAAATAGTAAAGAATGTATAAATACTAGATACGCCAGACATAAATTTAAGAAAAACATGCCACCCAAAGTCATTTACATCACCTATTGATGCCCCATTACTATATTTTAGAAACGTTCTGTAATAATTAATGGTATCTCCAAATATATGACTAGGCGGGCGTTGACCAATATATATAATAGAAAAAACTAATAGGATATAACCTGTAATAGTAATGTACTGAATATTTTTTTTGTCGTCTAAATCTAAGACATAAGTATGTAAAAGTGTAAATAGTACTAAAAACAAGCATACATTGATATAAACAGTATAATAAAGTTCTAAAGGTACTATTGTATTCATTAATTCTTGTAATAAGGTGTATTCTAATCTATTATCAAATATCTATATTCTAAAGGCTAATTACTGTTTTTTTTCGAAATAACTCTTGCGGGATTACCTACAACCGTACAATTATCTGGGATATCTTTAGTAACCACAGAGCCTGCACCAATTATAACATTATCACCTATGCTAATACCTCCTATAATTATAGCTCCTGTATAAATGGAAACATTGTTTCCTATAGTTGGTCTTTTTCCATTTACTTCACCTACGGTTACCAAATGGTTAACATATAAATTTTCACCAATGGAATCCGCATTTAATATAGTACAATAGGGATGCCCTGTTAAAACACCACCTCCTAATTTGGTGTTTAAATCAATAGTGAAATTATTTTGTTTTCTACAATAGATGTTTAAAAAGTGTGTAAACAAACTTCTAGTTCTGAAATAAAATAAAGTTCTAAAATCTGGTGAAAGAGCTAAGAAATGAAGTAATAAACCAATATTGTTCTTATCTATATTTTTTGCACTTGACCAACGAATTAAATCCTTATCAATATCCGCTTTATTTAAACTTGTTAAATAAATTAATACATGAGGTATTAAAAATAATTTATAGATAATATATAATATGGTTTTCATTATCCAATTTTTATTAACTCATTAAACAAATTTTTCCATTTATCCATAATAACTTCTACAGTGTAACCTTTAGTATTTTTTTTTGCGTATTTACCCATTTTCTTAAGTGATTCTTCATTTGAAAATAAATTAGTTAATTTCTTAGCATATTGTTCTTTATTATATAATTCTATAAGGACCCCATTTTTTTCTGAAATAATATTTCTTGGACCATGCGGACAATCAAAGGCAATAATAGGTAAACCACAAGCTTGGGCTTCTAATAATACCAAAGGAAAACATTCATTGTGTGAAGTCATAGCGTATAGGCTGGAATTTAGCATTTTATCTTGAATATTTGAAGTAGCGCCTTGTAACTTTATTACATCTCCCAAATTTTTATCATCTATTTTTTGTTGTAAAAAATTTATATAGTCCTGCTGTCCATCACCATATATGTGTAACTGCCAATTTCTATTTTTGGTAGCAACAAGATCCCAAATATCAATTAAAAGATCAAAACCTTTTACTTGAGCTATTCTACCAGCTGCAATAACTATTTTATTTTCAAATTTTGCTTTATCCTTAGGGCAAAAGGTTAATGGGTTAGGAATTATAGTTGTATTTTGACTTTTGTAATATTTTTGTTCATCTTTGTTTAATACAACTAACTTATCGTATTTTGATTCAACGTAATCAGCAAATTTTAAAAAACACCTTTTTATTTTGTTTCTCGGATTTAATCGTTTATCAATTTCAATTGATTTGGAATAATGAAACTCTTTTATTTTTGGGATATCTTTTAAAATAAAAGGTATAAAATAAGTATCTGTACTATGGCTGCATACTACAACAATATCTGGTTTTATTTTTTTTAGAATCCTTTTACTTTTGTAAATGTGTTGCGGTAATTTTATCAGATTTTTTGGATGGAAATATGATTTATTTCTATGATAATTTATTGCTAAATCTGAAAATTTTATTGCAGCATTAAACTCATAACACGACTTATTGTTTTTTTGTTCCGTAGTTACTATATGTATTGTGTTATTTGCATCATTTGCTAAATAATTAGCCTTTATAGATAGTACTCTTTCAATACCTCCATGCATATAAAACTGGTCTATAAAAAAAACAATTGTCATTTAATCTTGTATTAAACTATTAAATAAGTCATTCCATTGCGCTACGATCTTTTCAGGAAAATAACGTTTAACATCTATTTTAGCACTTTCCCCCATGCTTTTTCTAAGGTTCTCATTATTAATAAGCGAGATGACACCCTCAGCCAAACCATTAATATCTCCATTTTTTACCATAAGCCCATTTTTTTTATCTGTAATGATGTCTGATGGACCATAAGGACAATTAAAAGCTACACATGGCACACCATATGCCATAGCTTCTGTTAAAACCATACCAAAACCTTCATAGCGCGATGATAAAACATAGATAGAGGCTTCTTTATATTTATCTTTAATGTTTTTTACCGGAGGGTAAAACTTAACACTATTTTGGATATTTAGTGTGTTAGCTAAGGTATCAAGTTTTTCTTTTTTACTGATTGTACCATATATCTTAAGCGTCCAATCAGGAAACTTCTCATGAACTATCTGCCAACTTTTTAATAGTCTATCATACCCTTTTTGATAACATTGTTTACCTACCGCTAATACCGTTTTATTAGTTAAAGTACTACTTTCAGATGGGTAAAAAGAAAGCGGATTAGGAATAACTATTATGTTGTTTAATTGCCATTCATTTAAATTGCCTTTTGTTAAAACTACAAACTTATTATAATACTTGGCACCAAAATTCATTAACTTAAAGGTCGTTGAGGCTTTAAATTTTGATAAAAATGATTTTTTATCATTTTGATTCTCAGCTTGTCGCGATACATGTCTTTCGTAAACCATAGGAACAGGTTTACTTAAAAGAATGGGGAGGAACAGGCCTTTTAAGCCATCATCACAAACTGCAATGGCGTCTGGTTTTAAAGTTTTTACTGCTTTTCTTAGTTTAGTAATGTATTTGTATATTTTAGATATGGGGTTACCCGTCGCCGATATGTTATAATATTGAATTTTGTTACTAAACTCATAAAATAAATCGGTTGATTCTTGATTTAAGGTTACTATATGCACATCGTAATTATAGTCATCAGCTAGCATACTGGCCTTTATAGAAAGTACTCTTTCTAATCCTCCAGGGCCGTCTATTCTATTTACAATGTATACTAACTTCATATTATTAATGCTTTAATTTTAAGAAGTGAAACTTTTAACTTTGCTTTTTAAAGCATTTGCCAAATCATGATGCTTTTCAAGATTCTTTATTTTTGTGTTTTTATCTATTTTGCCTTCTAAATTAAAATTATTGGTGAATTTTCCAGTTTTATCATCAATATCAATTCTATTAAATAATTCTAGAATACCATCAAAACGGCAAGAGTCCACAAAACTATTAAAGCCATTAACAAAAATCACTGGTGTGCCCATAGCTAAACAAGGGAGTGCGCAGTGAATTCTAGAGGTTATGACTAATTTGGCTTTAGCGTATTTTTTTAATAAATCTTCTGCCATTTCAAATTTTTCTGCGGTAGAATAGGTGTTTGATGGTGGCTCTTGATTAATGAAATGTGCAGATTTTAAAAGTTCTGGACTAATAAAATTCTTTAAATGTTTGTTCTTTTTATTTAGTTGAAAAGCGGTGCCATTTAGTATGTTTCGTACTATAGCCTTGGCGTTGTAAAATATTTTTTCTGGTCGTGGGTAGCTATATAATGGATCTACAATATAGATATCGTCGCCACGCTCTGAGTCGTCCACCTTATACGAATCTAAAGTAAGGGTTAAACAACCTGTAAAATAGGCATCTATTCCTTTTTCGATAAGGGTTTGGGCTGTGAATTTATCTCGACAACCAATAGGTTCGTGTTTTTTTAAATAGGCAATACCTTTTTCGCTTAACATAAAAGGCGCCGCTGTATTATTCATGTGAAAAGACACAAATAAGGGCTCAATATCTTCTGAAGGTACCCAATTATGAATATTATGGGTAAACCAACCATTCATAATGAGTTTGGTTTTTTTACCATGATATTCACCCAGTTTTTCTCTATTTAAATACTCATCAACTTTTGGTAAAAACTGTTTAGCAGCCAAACTTTGGATGTTATCGCCAACATTGAAAAAGCGTTTGTTTTCGTCATATTTTAGTAATCCGTATTTCATAATAAAGGGCTATCTTAATTTTTTATATATTTTGTATAAACCAGAAAATTTATTTCTGATTATAAACTTTAATTTACTTTTTTTACTCTTAGGCGCATTTATTTTTTGCTCTAAAATAGTATGGATTTCGCCGTTTCTAATTCTATCCAACTGTATTTTTTCAACAGCTTCATCTTTAAAGGTGTATATAGCATTACTGGTTTTTGCTTTTTCCATAAGTTCCCACCAAAAATACTGCATCCCTTTACTAGCATTACCATAGTTAAGGTTTTCAAACATTTTGGTGTAAACATTTTCATCGACATTAAAACCATAATTATTTGGGTTTTTACCATTAAGAATTAGCCCTAAAATAGTACGATAGCATTTTTCGCATTTACTGCAATTAAAAGCACTACGTAATTCGGAATAGCAAACGCGTAATTTAAAATTGGTGTTTTTTTCTTCTGAAAACTGTGTGATTAAATCGACTTTATCTTGACGTTTAAGTTCGTAGCCATCGTGAAACACTTGAACACCTGCCCAAGAAATACTTTGATCGATTTGTGGTGTAGAACCCCAAGCGATATCAATTTGTTCGGTGTAGGAGGACGCAATATAAATTTTACTATAACCATTTACATAAGATATTGGTGCAAGTGATCCTATTAACGATAAACCATGTTGAACTTTGCCCCACCAGCCCATGTCTTTTAGTAATAACTCCACTTGATAGGTGTAAAACTCACGAACGTTTGTTTCGATATACCTTTTCTTGTTGTTATTTAGTAAAGGTTCTTCTTCTATAAAATTGGTGAAACTTAGCCATTGTGATTGGTCTTCAATTTCGATGTCGGCACCAAGAATGGTTACTAAATCGGGGGTTTCAGAAAAAGTACGAATATAGGTGGCATAGGCATCAACACCTCCGCTAAACAGCATGGCAGAGTTAGATGAACTTATGTTGTTTTTTACTAGTTTTAATACGTTTAAGTCGCCTTTTAGTTCATATTCCGGAAATTGTTTTTCAAATTCAATTTTAACTTGCTTTAAAGCGTTAAAAAAGTCTTCGTCTAATTCAGGAACTTCTATATCGAAACCAGCAAACCATGCAATAGGCATAAGGTTAGATACAAAAGGAATCGCTAAAATACTGTGTGGTACACGTGATATATCCTGTTTGTATTTGGAATAAAAAGGTGCATTTTTATTAAAATATTTTTTAGAATCAGCACCTGTGGTGTAATCATAAACTATGTTATGATTACCATCCGCTAATTGTATGTTATTAAGTTTTACCATGGTATTATTTTAAGAACTTAAGTATGGGACTTAATGTGGATTTAAATAGTTGTTTCTCGAATGCTATTAGTCCCATGTTGTACATGAGCACTGAAAATGCCATAGCATATAGGGCTGCTTTAATTATAAAATTCCACCAGCCTATACCCGGAATAAAATTAATAGCATAACCAATGGCTAAAGCTAGAACAACTACCACAAATGTTTTGTTTAAAAGACTTTTAAAGAATCTAGGAATATTTAAACCAATGGTTCTATGGTAATAAAAATTCATAACATTTTGAACGATTAACCACGCTATTACCGTACCAACCATCATACCTATAGCTTCATATTTCTCAGCTAGTAGTGCTCCCAAAATGGTTCCTATTAACATAAAGGATAAATATAATATGGCTTTGAATCTTAATTTGCTTTTGGCTTCTAAAATAGAATTACCAAAACCTTGCACTAAGGGTAGGGTGTAGGCTACCATTATCATCAGAGCGATTAACCAAGATTGAAAACTACCAGATTCACCTAATTCGCCACCAACCCATAGAAATACGAACTGCTGACCATATAGCACGAATGCTGTTAAAATAAACATAAGGACTATAAAGGATAAACGTCCTATTTTAATCATCATATCTGTGAGTTCTTCACCTGAGGCATCATCTACCGACATTTTGGTAGCTCTTGGTAAAAACACACTAGAAATGGCGGTAGAAAAGGCGCCATAATAGGTGCCTAGAACAATACCTATACCATAAATGGTAAGTACTTCTGGAGGACTAATGCGGCCCAATACCCAATGACCAGCTTTCCATTGAAATAAGGACACTAGCGCAAAAACAAAGATCCAGGTCGAGTAACTAAATATGTGTTTTATAAATTTAAGTGAAAATTCGTGTAATTTAATCTTCACTTTAAGCTTTCTAAATACATAGTAGCTAGTAATACTAATAATAAGAACATTAAAAACAGAGTCTATAATTACTAAAGAAATGGCTTTACCACCTAGTAATAATACGGCAACCACAGTTATAGAACGTAGGATGTATCGAATAATATTAAGCGTTTTAGGGAACACAAAATCTTCATGACCATAGCAAATACCGGTTAAAGCAGCTCCTGGCAAACCTATTGCTAGATTAAATATAAAAATTTTATATATGGTTTTAGCAATTTCAATTTCGTTGGAATTCATTTTAGTAAAATACGTATCGATATAATTGTAGAAAATAATACCAATACTAACTATTACCGTTGATATTATTAAATACAACAACATCGTAGTAGCTAAAAAATTCTCTTGTCCTTTACTGTCGTTTTCGGCGCGATATTTGGCTACAAACCGAACAATGGTGTTGTTTAGACCAAAATCTAATAAAGAAATAGTACCCACTAATGCGCCAATGGTTAGATAAATTCCATATTCGGATTTACCTAAATGGTTTAAAATAAAAGGCGTCATTAGTAACCCAATAACATTGGTTAAAACTATGGTGGCATAGTTTAAAAAGGCTCCTTTTTTTAATTGGCTCAAAA
>NZ_JBDWDG010000012.1:0-256222 GCF_039977455.1 Algibacter sp.
TCTTAGTTGCTTTGTTTTACTAGTTCGAGATCCTCCTAACGGAATATATAAATAATCTCTAAACCATGTAGAGAGCGATATGTGCCATCGCCTCCAAAACTCTGCTACATCCCTAGAGAAATAAGGATAATTAAAATTTTGCATTAAATTAAATCCAAAAAGTCTAGAAGTACCAATAGCTATATCACTATAACCGGAAAAATCGCCATAAATTTGAAAGGCAAAATAAATAGCTCCTAAGATTAAGGTTAACGTATTTAAATCCTCATAGTTATCAAAAATCACATTTACATAATTTGCACAACTATCTGCAATAACTACTTTTTTAAATAATCCCCAAATAATTAAGTGAATACCTGATTTAGCTTTTTCAAAATTAAAAACACGTGGTATTGAAAATTGCGGAAGTAAATTAGTAGCTCTTTCAATAGGCCCAGCTACAAGCTGAGGAAAGAAAGCAACAAAAGTAGCAAAATTGACAAAATCATGAGTGGGTTTTAATTTTTTACGATATACATCAATAGTATAACTTAAGGTTTGAAAGGTATAAAAAGAGATACCAACTGGTAATATAATTTGCATGGTAGATGCATGCATTTTTACACCTATAAGTTCCCAGCTATTTATCCAACTCTCAACAAAGAAATTATAGTATTTAAAAAAGCCTAACATCCCTAAATTAAATACTAAACTTATTCCTAATAAAACTTTTCGTTTTTTAAATACAGTTTCATTTTTAAGGGTAATGCCAATTACAAAATCCATAATAGTACTAAGTGCAATAAGTATTAGAAAACGATAATCCCACCAGCCATAAAAAAAATAACTTGCTACTAATAAAAGTATATTTTGAGATATAACACGTTTTTTAAGTACAAACCAATACAAAAAGAACACCGTTGGCAGAAATATTAAAAAAGCAATAGAATTAAAAAACATAAGTAGTCCTGATTATTAATGTTTTATTAATAATTTACTAATATTTTGCAAGATGCGATTGGATGCATTTTCTGGTAATTCATGGTTTATAACATTAAACCAGTCTTGAGCAGCTTTAATGGTTCTTTCAGGAGCTTTTAAAAGATTTTCAATTTTTATAGCAATCTCTTCTGGATTATTTAGCCACACCACAGCCTCCTCGGATGGTTTAGATCTAAAATGCACATAATTGTACACGTAAACTCCTTTTTCTGGTTTTTCTTCAGCATTAAAATAATTATAGTTCATATACATACATGGCTTTTTATGTATGGCATAGTCAAAAACCATTGATGACCCTAAATTAATAACAATTGCTGTATGAGCGGCCAATGTTGCCAACAATTTAGAATCTTGAACAGTTGGAAAAATGGTATTCCAAACGTGTCCTTCTTTTTTCCAAATTGGCGCTATTGGAGTAATTATATCATTAAATTCTTTAATAACTACATCATATCTTTTAGATACATCTACAGGGCATCTTCTAAAAATTAACCCTAAATTATATCCTTTTAAATTTAACAATCTTAAAGCTAAAGCTACATCTCTTAGATATAATGGGTCTTTAGGTGAGGTTGTAACATCATCTCCACTATAACATAAATATGTAATATTTAAATTTAAGTCATGGTGTTTATAAAACGTATTCTTAGACACAATGTTATTTGCTTTAAAATGAGGCTCAAATTGCGGAGTTCCAGTAACTTGCACTTGATTATCTACTACAAATGGCTGGTACTTTAAAAGTTCATTTTTCATGTATTTACTCCACACATGGTAGAAATCTGTTTGAACATCTACAGTAGCCTTAGGTAAATTATCCCAAGAATAAATAAAGCCAATAGTTGGTATTTGCAACGATTTTGCTGCTAAAATCGGTGCGATAGCCAAAGCAGAACGCTGACTTGTACAATAAACTACATCCGGCTTATAACTTTCCAATAGTGCAATACAAGATTGGTAATAGGCCGTACTAGATTCTAATTTATTTATTTGATTTCTTACAAGTTGTAATCCTTTTTCTGAATTGAATAGAAATATTAAAAGTTTAGTGATAAGGCTTTTAAAACTATTTTTTAAGCCGTTAAATGGTAACGAAAAAGAATACTTTAAATAAATAGGATCGTTAAACCTTTTCTTATAACAATTAAGTTCGATACGCTTACGTACATTTTTTAAAATGGTGGTGTATTTGTGTAATCGAGAATTAGATAATTCTATTTGGTTAATACCTAAATCATTTAAATTGAAGGATGTGTTGTTCCAAAAAACAATATCAAAATTATTCTGTTCTCCATATTTATAAAAATTTGTATAAGCAAAATTCCTTAAGCTTACACCATCGGTTAAAAGAACTAATATTTTGGTTTTTGGTTTGGTCACACTTTTATTTTTTATTGCTTTTTAAATAATTTTCTGCTTTTACCCAATCGGCCATAGTATCTATATTAACATCAACATGTAATGGAGATTGTATATATGTCAAGGTATTGCCATACAAAGAGTCTTGCTCTAAAACCACATCCGTTTTTGTTAAATAAATTATACCATCTCTATGATATGTTACTGGTAAATCTTGGCGTCTAGGAATAATATTATTTTCTCCTGTTGAAATTATTAAGTTACCAGTATCATTAACTTTAAAGGTCCAATGTGGATTATATTCGTCTGGCACTTTTTTTACAGATACTAGTGCATCTGTATCACTTTCAATAAATTTTTTAATAGCCTCATCTAAAAATCTTGTTGTTTTAAAAGGACTTGTAACTTGTAATAAACATACAGCATCAAATTGAATACCTTGCTTCTTATAAAAATTTAAAGCATGCTGTATAACTGGTAATGTAGGTGAATTATCCTGTGCTAAATCTGATGGTCTTTTAAATGGCACCTCCAAATTTAATTTCTGAGCTACTTTTATTATAGCATCATCATCTGAGCTTAAAATTAATTTGGACAGATATTCCGACTTATTTGCTACATCCACGGTATATTGCAGTAAAGGCTTTCCGTCTAAAAGTTTAATATTTTTTCCAGGAACCGTTTTAGATCCTCCACGTGCTGGTATAATTCCTAAAATCCTCATTAGTAGGTAATAGTTTTATGAAAACGAAGTTTAACTGTAGCCAAAATATCAGCAATTTTCATTCCCGAATCTCCTACTCCATAAATATCACTTTGCTTAATATTTTCAGCCTTTTCTAGTCTATTTTCAATACCTTTTAAAATACCTTCACTGTTATAAGAAACATCCATAACATTTTCTCCGCGTGCTCTTCCATTTTGCCGTGTTCCAATATTTACTACTGGCACTCCTAAAAAAGCGCACTCCCTAATACCAACACTTGAGTTACCTATTAAACATTTACTGTTTAATAATAACCTTAAAAAATCATCGGGAACCATATTCTTGAAAAAATGAATATTTTCTGGTTGGTGTTTTTCACGGTAAGAACGTATTCCGTTTGATGTTCCATCTGCACCAGCATCCACATTTGGCCAAAACCAAAATGTTGGAATACCCAATTCATGTACAACCTTCAAAGTGGTTGTAACATGGGTTCTTGCTTCATCGTACTCGGTGGTTACAGGATGTTGCATAACAACCATATAGCCGTTTTCCCAATTGATATCCTTCCCTACACCACCATATTTAATTATAGGATCAAAATTTAATTTTGGTGATTTTTGAACATTCATGGCAATATCTATTGAGGGACAACCTGTATTAAATATATAATTATCCTCTTCACCCATTTTTAGTAAACGAGCTTTAGCATCGGCCGAAGCAACTAAATGAATATCGGCTAACTTAGTATTGGCATGCCTTACTTTTTCATCAATATTACCTGTAACTTCTCCTCCCTGAATATGCACCAAAGGTATATTTTGATATGCGGCAGCAATAGAAGTTGCAATAGTTTCAAAACGATCAGCAATAGTAACTACAGCATCAGGTTTTAAGTTATAAAAAACAGTTGCCAATTCCATAACACCCAAACCGGTAGTTTTAGCCATAGAGGTTTTATTCTCTCCTTCCAATACCATAAAAACTTTGGCATCAATTTTAAATCCATCTTTTTCGATGTAATGGACAGCATTCCCATAACGGTCTAGTAATGCTGATCCTGCTATAACTAATTGCAACTCTAAATCTGCATGGTTTTTTATTGCTGTTAATGCCGTTTTTATTCTGCTGTAAGAGGGTCTTGCTGTAATTACAACACAAATTTTACGCTTTGCCATTTTTAATTTAAATATTTTCTGTACATATTAATTAGCTTTGTTTTAACTTTCTCTGTAAAACAATATACTAATTGACTATTATTTGGATTTAAAAAAAGTAATTTAATACCCCCTTGCCAATGCCCTGGTAGGCCAACACCATTAGGATTGTTTTTCCTCAAACTTATTGAGTGTACAAACTTAGCCTTAGGAAACAAGGTTTTTAGATCATTTACTTGCGTTATTCTATCGCCTTCTATTGCTATTATGGCATCAGATTCTAATTGACTTGATAAGCTTAAAATGTTATCATAACTTCCATCAACTATTACTAAATCAAACTTTTTTCTTAATTCAAACACTTTATCAATTCCTGGTAAAACCGTTAAAGTATTATAATTTTTTTCATTTAAATTTTTCTTTAAACTTTCTAAACAAAACGAGTTGTTTTCTGTACCTACATAGCACATATTCTCTGTTTTATTATTATTTAAAATAGTATCAGAAATACTACCAATACCCAAACCAACTTCTAGAATAGATAATCTTTTAAATTTCTTAGTAACTTCTAGTAACTTATAAATAGCAAATTCACTAGCAATATGTTGAGACCCCTCAAAAGCACTAAACTTTAAATGATTTTGTTTTGCTATTTCTCTTATATTCATATATCCTCTTCTTTTAAAAACTCCCACTTAGACATATTACGTTTAAGTGTTGCTCCAATAATATTTTTAAATTGTAAGGCACTAATACCTCTATTAGCAGGTTTTTTTGCTTCTAAATCCTCAAATTTAATGATATTGCCTTTTACAAGGTCTTTATTTACTGCTAATGATTTCTCGAAAATTAATTTTAATTCTGAAAACTTACTTATATCATTTTTATCAATTGGAGATTGATTGGCTACTTCAATATTTCTAACGGCTTTAACTAACTCTCTAATTTCCTCAATAGTTAGAGATGATGTGGTATCTGGCCCAAAAACCTCTTTATTTAAAACGGCATGAAATTCCAATATTTCGGCACCTAAAACTTTAGCCGCAATGCAGGTTTCAATTTTAGCAGAATGATCTGAAAAACCTACCGGAATATTATATCTTTTTTTTAGCTCTGTAATAACGTTTAACCCATACTCCTTGGGTTCAGTTGGATATGCTGTAGTACATTGCAAAACGGCTAATTCTATGCCTTTTTCAATCATAAAATTAACAGCTTTATCCAACTCAATATACGAACTCATCCCTGATGATAATATAACAGGCTTGTTAGTTCTTGAAATACGCTCTAATAGTAAAAAATTTGTTACTTCACCTGAACCAATTTTGTATCGTTTAACACCAACCTCTTCTAGTAAATCAACTGCGGCATTGCTAAACGGCGAACTCATAAACTCAATTCCAACCTCATCACAATGCTGCTTAAGTCCTTTCCATTCTGCAAGAGTAAACTCCATACGCTTCCAATAATCAAAACGTGTTGCATCTTGATCGGAAAATTTTACTCGAAAAGGCTCGTAAATACTACTTTCGGCCTCGGCTATATGTGTTTGAAACTTAATAGCATTTACACCTGTTTGTGCTATAGCATCAATATAACTATGCGCAACATCTATACTTCCATTATGTGCTTGACCAATTTCGGCTATTAAAAAACTCATAATTATAAATTCTTGTTATGAAACATGGCAATTTAATAATTAAAATGACCGTGATAAAAGGAAAACCTATTTTGTTGCATATTTTAAACTACTTAAATGGACAAACGCCCATTAAACCCACTTTAAGCTTACTAATAACACCTTGTTTTGGTAAAGCTTCTTCTTTTTGAAATAATTTACCTAGTGCATCGTTATCTAACAAAACGTCATTAGCCATAGGAATGTAAGGCGCTATTTCTACCGACTTAAAATAGTCTACAAACTTAATATTATCACCAAATAATTTATCAGAAAACTTGATCCATAAGGCCGGTATATTGTACGTATGCGATACTATAATTCCATGAAGTGACGAAGACATAATATAATTACATTGCAATATTTGATTGGTTGTTTTCTCTATATTATTCGTCATTAAATCAATTATCAACACATTATTTAAATGACCATATTTTGCTTTAACAAACTCATAATCTACATAATGTGGAATAACACCTATTTTATGAGTTTTAGTTATAACCGGATTGTAATAATCTGGTAATAACAACGCCGGATCACCAAACACTTCTGGCACCACATAACCTTGGTTTATTAAAGCATTCCTTGTTTCTGGACCTCTTACTGCCAAAAACTTTGCGGCTTTTACCTCTTGATTTTTAGTAATAATGCCACTCCCCCAAACAATACATTTTTTGTTAACATGGGCTAAAATACTCCCCGCGGTCACATATATAGGCTGCCAAAAATTGAAAACTCGAAACCTTTTAGGGTACACAAAAGATACATTCTGTTTGGAAATTTTTTCAACCAAGTATTTTCCTAAAACATCTCCATAGTTTTCTTTATCCTTCTCCATTAGCAAGGACTCACTCCACCAAAACAATTGTATTTTTTTCCTTTTACTCATTATTGTCTTAAATCTATAGTAAATTCTATGGTTTTTAAATCTTTAGCGACTTGATACTTGTAATTGTGATCCCTATAATTAAATAGAATTTTTTGTAGAATGAAATCGTTAACCTGTTTCATTGACAGATAGGGTTGCGTTTGCTTATTTAAAGCTTTTTTTAGTTTGTATTTTGATGTTGTTGAATAATGAGATTCCTTAAACACAACTTTTAGAATCATAGAATTAACAAGCGGTAATTCATAATTTAAAAAATGATTAACATGAGCCTCAATATTTTCTATTTCTATAACTTCTGAAGGTTTACTTAGCGTATTATAATCTGATGGGGTATAATATTTTCTATCTTGAACATCATTTAACTGAAATTCTTGCTTTTCTTTATGCCTTAAATAATGCCTTTGATTTATTCGCTGAATATTAGTTAATCTTGGTGAAATAGTTAATTGCTCTTTAAGTTTTTGCGGATATCTTTCATGCCATTGATGAAGCAAAACATGTAACTCACATCTATTTAATTTACAACCCGAGACTATTAATCTAAAATTTAAATCTTCATCTTCCGAACCATAAAAATGAAAAAACTCATCTAATCCACCGACTTTTTGCAATGCTTTTTTAGGAAATAAGCCTACTCCAAATGTATCGCCAAAATGCTTTGCCTTTAACTCTTTAAAATTTGAGATTTCTATAACTTTTGGACTTATATTTTCTGGCAAATATCCAATTTTAAATAAAGAGAATTGATTTGTCTTAATTAAAGATGCTATAGTTTCTGCAAAACTAGGAGCTACAATTACATCTACATCTGCAATAAAAATAGCACTTGTTTTAGCTTTGGTTAAACCATAATTAAGCGCTTTACTTTTATTCCACAATAAACCTTCATGACCAACATAATAGTAAGATACAAACTCAAAACTTTCAACAACCTCTTTTATTGGTTTTGAATAATAAGAGGTGCTTCCATAATCGATAAAAACGACTTCAAAATTCTTAGAAGTCTGGTTTTTAAGTGACAATAAAGACAACCTAATCCTATTGGGTTCTCTATTCCTGAAAGCATAAATTATTGAGAAAGTAGTAATCATTTTAAATTATAAATTGAAAAATATGGTTTATTAAAATGAATACTATCAGGCTTTTGTGTCTTATTTGCTAATGCCTTTAATATATTTTTTAAATATTGAGGCAAATATTTTTTTAAAGGTTTTCGTTTTACTTCATTTTTTAAACTAGACCTCTGCCCCTTCCATTTTAATTGTGCGTAATCCATTTGTAATGGTTGGTTATCAAACAAGGTTGTATCTTCTATTTTTTTGGCTAATACATAAATATAAACTGGTTTTGTATTTGTAAACTGAATACGTTGATGCTTTACACTAGTATCGGGCACATTATAAAAAGTCGTATCTAAATCATCTACAAAAATAACAACATCAATTAATTCGAATCCATTTTCTTTGCATAACACTCTATAAAAAAGCTCTGAACTAAATTGATAAAACCCATGACCAAAAAAATTATTACAAGGGTAAATACCCATAAAATGCCCGCCAACTTGTGTTAATTCCATACAGTTTTTAATGGCTTGAGGAAAATTAAAAACATGCTCTAAAGTGCCAGAATCCAATACAAATGTATACTTGTTTTTATAAGTATTAGGGATTGGTTTATTTAAATCTTGAATAATTGTAGCATCTTCGTAATTTGAAGCATCAATTGAATGAATATCTTTCCCTCCTATTTCCTTAAAAAAAGCATCTGCAAAGGTATTTTCTTTATTTATAAGATTAGAAATATTATCTATACAATACTCAAATTTTTCTAAACTTATGGCTAATTGATTGGGGTTTAAGTGTAGGTTTTGGCGCCCCACCATTAGTATTTTATCTAAATTAATGTATCTTTTATGCTTAGCACTTAAAATCAATTCACACATGTTTTTTGTAAGTCCCATTTATTGAATTTTTAAAGCATTCTTTTCTATTTCTACATATTTATCCAACACTCCTTTTTTTATAAATGAATAGTCTAATTTTTGCCTCAATTCCCTATTTATATAAAAAGCTTTTTCTATTTGCAAAGGATTATTTATTGCATATTTTATTTGACTTTTAATACCATTTACATCTTCACTATTATTGATTAAAGTACCGTTATACCCATCGCTTAATATTTCGGCTGTTGCGCTTCCAGGATTAGATTGAATTGGATATGCTCCCATAACTATAGCCTCGAGTAATGTATTAGGCATACCATCAGAAATTGAATTACCTATATAAATATAACTTCGTCCCATTAATTTGAGTAGGTCTTTATGTGATAGTTTTCCTGTGCAGCTAAAGTTTTCCCAGGTATTTAAACCAATAGATTCAACATGGCTTTTTACTAAGTTGTTTTCAGAAAAAACGACGATATCAAAATCAGACAAATCAACTTTCAACATTTTTATAGCATCTAAAACCAAGTTACAACGTCCAAACTTATGCTGATACCCTTTAATTATAATGGTTTTTCTTTCTTCAAAAGGTATGTTAAAAGCGTCGTACTCTGATATAAGGTAACCTCCTCCTCCAGGAAAGGCACCTAAAAACTCACCTCTAAAACCATACTTTTTAGCTATAACATAGTCTCGCTCGCAATCTGTAAATAAGTAATCAATATTAGGTAAAGTTCGTTTAATACCTTCCAAATATTTTTTTTCATTTTGATAATAAAACAAATCGTTGCCCCATGCAGAATAGATCCATTTTATATTTCTGTTTTTTTGCATAACATGCAATATAGGAACACTAGACATATACATAACGAAACTCTGAACAACATCTGGTTTTATGTCATTTAACAAACCCTCAAACACATCTGCGGCCTTACGATCATTAATTATTTGTATTTTTTTATATAATTTGGGTAATCTTTTTTTAATAAAAAATCGTCCAGGAAAATTCCATTTGCGCTTCCATCCTACAATTTGATTTACCCACGAAATAGCTTCAATAGTTCGACCTCCATCATTAATATCAAACCAATACACCTCATGACCAGCGTCTTGAAGTTGATTAGTCCATCTAAAAAAATGGATAGATGACATAGATACCATTAATATTTTCATTTAACTATTTCCTTTTTTTTCATTTAATAATATCGATTTAGAATAATCAACCGATAAATAATGTAATAAATCGGGCCTATTAAGTTTTAAATTATTGGGCTTATTTTTCCATACTTTATACAAATCTGCTATTACGTTGGATAACTTATCTACTTCATTAAAATCAATTAAATAAGGATAATCTTTTCCTAAGAGCCGCTTACATTCACTATAATATGGACCAATTAAAACTATAGGCTTATTGGCTGCTACACAATGCGGAAATTTACCTGGTAAAAACGGACTAATTTCAGATTTTGCTTCTAAAATTACATTTATACTTGTTTGCTGTTGCATGTTATACACCTTGCCAAAATCCTCATAACCATTACTAATATATAACTGAGGTATTTCATTTTGCATTTTATTTAAATACTCCTGAAAAACAGATTTTTTCCCAATAAATAATAAAGCAGAATCTTGCTTAGCTTCCGGATTAATATTTAAAAATTGCTTGTAGGCTTCAATTAAAGGAGCCGGATCTCTTAAGTTTAATAAATTACCAGCATGTAATATATTAAACTTATTTAGATCAAAATACTCTGGTATATTTTCTGGTTGGGTCTTATTAATAACTAAAGGGTGCGGAATTATAAGGCTCTTATCTTTAATTTCTACATAATAACTCTCCATCCACTCTTTAAGAAGTAAACTAGGAAAAACAACTTTATAGGCTTTTTTAGTTATATCCATAAAAAAGTAGCGCTTTTTTTTATAACCATATTCTATATAATTATATGGCCTAGGATATAAATGATGAGGGTATGGGTCATGTACAAAAGCAAACCATTTATTATGCCATTCTGGAAGTTTTAATAAGGCGGCATGCGAACGAAAACTAGAGCCTTGACTAAAGGTCCATACCATATTATAGTGATTAATATCTATATGTTTAATGGCCTTGTATATACTATTCCTGTCGTTAAAGAAACCAAATGAAAAACCAAAAACAGAGCTCGATATATTGCCTATATCTAGCTTTAGCCAACGGTGAATTAACCTATGTAACCTACTTAATAGATACATTAAGTTAAATTTAGACTCGTGGATAGCTGTATTTTTTACGTTATCAATTTCAATATTCTTTTGCGTGAAATGATATACCTCTGGGTTAAAACCAGCTGCTTTAAAGCTATGTATAAAAGCTAAGCGCCCTTTAGCTGCACTGTTAGCATTAACATCCAAAGACTCTGTAATTATTAATATTTTCGAAGATGTATTACTCATATCTTAAATAGTGTTTCTCCTCGATTTGTAAGTCTATAAATTGGAATATAGAAAAAAATAATTTTAATAAGCTTCCATTTAAAACTAGTTTTAAAAAAAACAGATAATAGGCCTAAAATTTGTTTAAATACTAAATTATCGAACTTATAATAAATAGCTTTTTTAATTGCTTGAAACATTTTATTAAGTAATGCTTTTTGATACGGTTTGCTTAGTCTATTTTTTTTCCAGAGTAAATTAAATATAATATACCTTGATGTAAAAGATGATTTAAATTTTTTTTCCGAAACCTCATTACCAATACGGTCTTGGTGCCTTCTTACATATATAGTTTTCGAATTAAAACTATCAAACCTTAACCCATCAATAACTTGCGATAAATGAAAGGTCCATTCTTGCGAACTAGATAGCTCTTCTCTAAATGGTCTTATTGGTAATGCTTCTTTTTTCCATAACACAGCTGCAGTTTGCCAACTAACTTTTGATGTTAACATATCTTCAATTAAATCATTTTTTGAAAAAATAGCAGACCAATTTTCTTCTCTGTCTCCCATAATTTTCTTAAAAGTTCCTGCAATTGATACCGATGCAATAATATGTTCATCTTTATGGTGAATGGCTAAATGTTCTTCTAGATGATTAACAGCCATTAAATCATCACTATCAAGCCAATTTACATACATTCCATTACTATTTTGTAATCCAAAATTTCGGCATGCATTAGCGCCTTTTAAACGATTACCTGGACGTTTTAAATAATGAAATTTAGAGTTTTTTAAACAAAATTGCGTAACAACATCTTGAGTATTGTCGGTAGAATGATCGTCTACAATAAAACACTCAAAATCAAGATGCGATTGTTTCTGAACACTTTTTAATGTATCCAATATAAGGTGACCTCGATTGTACGTTGGTATTATTACACTAACTAAAATACTCATGAAATATAGTGAAAACCTTTACTTTTGTTAATAAATCTACTATTCAAAATTTCTTTCTTAGTTTGCTTTGCTAAGCTAAGTTTTTTATAATATCCCTTAACCTCTTTAAAATTTAATTTTACTAAAGATTTTACAATATTTTTTAAAGCTTTAAAAAATTCTGTTCTATATTCTTTTTGTTTAAATGGCATATTAATATTAGCATATTTTAAACCTATAAACTTTTTATAAGCTGTGTAATATCTATCAGTAAATTTAATCTTGGGTTTAGATTCCCTTTCCTCTCTATCGTGACTAATAAAAGTAGAATTTATAACACCGATTTTAATATTATGAAATCGAGCGCGTTGACAATAGTTCTCATCTTCACCATAATGAAAAAACATAGGATCGAATCCTCCAACTTTACTTAAACAAGCTTTTGAAACTAACCAAGCAGCGGCATTAATAAAAAACACATCTAACACTTTTGGATTAGCTTCTTTATTAAAAAATTGATTTGTAAATAAGGGTGAATTTGTTATGTATTTTGAAAACTGAAAATCCAATTCTGTGCTCTTTCCATTGTAATGAATTGGACTTAGTAAACCATAAGTTGGATTATCTAAATTAAACGCGACTAATTCTGAAACCGTATTTGGCTGAATATAGACATCTTGATTAATTAAAAACACATGAGTTGCACCGCGTTTTAACCCTTCTGAAACTCCTAAATTATTAGCTTTACCAAACCCCAAATTAGTAGATTGCGGAAAAATCAAAACATTAGGAAAATTAGAATTCACAAAAGCGATAGTTTCATCTTTAGAATTATTATCAACCATAATAACTTCTGCTTGATTGCCTATTGCAAGCAAGCAACGTTCTATCCATGGCATAGCGTTATAAGACACAATAATGCAAAAAACTTTTATCATTAAGCTTTAACCTTTTCTTTTTCTAAAAATAAGTGTATTAAATATTACTTTCAATGCATTTTTTCTACTATACTTTAACGCTTCAAATTCACGTTTCATCTTATTCATTTTTTTTACTAGTTCTGGATAAGTTCCAATATTTTTTATAAAAAAATCAATATGCTTTTTTGAAATATACTCGTAAAGTATTTTATAATTATTAAATATGATTGAGCGATTTCTTGATTGGTTATTGATACGATAAAAGAAACATACTTTTGGTATTTGATAAACTTTAGCACCGTTTTTTAAAATATGAATCCAAAACTCCCAATCTTCTAGACCTTCTTTCATTTTTTCGTCATAGCCTCCAACTCTTTTCCAATCTTCTTTCTTAAAAAAAGCCGCATTAAAAATAATATTTGACTCTGCCATTCTTTGTAAAGAATATTCTGGTAAAATCCATTTACCTCTCTTTTCTCCAAACTTTTCCGCTTCACTATACACTAAAGATAAACTAGGATTTTGTAAAAACGCTGCTATAGCCAATTGAATATAATCTTTTGAAATTAAATCATCGGCATCCAAACACAAAACAATACTACCTTTTGATAATGTGATCCCTGTATTTCTAGCAACTGAAACTCCAAGGTTAGGCTGAGTAATATAAATAAATCTATCATCTTTTACAGCCCAATTTTTTGCAACCTCTTCAGTTTTGTCTGTGGATCCATCATTAACAATCAAACATTCCCAATGAACATAGGTCTGCTTATAAACAGACTCTAAAGTTTCGGCTAACCAAATACTTTGATTAAAACATGGAATTATTATTGATATTAATTGAGACATCTAAACTATTTTTTACTAATAAAAAATTTATTTATTTTTATTATTAACCTACGAATTAAGGAAGTCTGATACCAATTGTATAGAAATACATCTACAAAAAAGTATAAATTTTTATAAACCAGCCCTGGATAGGTTATTTTAATATTTTTATATAGTAATTTTTTATTATTAAAAACATAAGATTTACTTTCATTTTTAAGTCTCTTAGATATTTTACGCCAAATTTTAATAGCCGCCTCTGCTTTTTCAATACTGCTATAAATACTTGTTGAGTTACCATCATTTTGTTTGTAAAAAACCGAAGTATTTATTGCACAATAAAATTTATTCACATATTTGAAAATTCGAGACATAAATTCCCCATCTTGATTGACAATTAAACTTTCATCCCATCCTCCAGATTTCATAACAACGTCTCTACTCATTAAGTAGGCATGAATAGGGAAATACCCTTTAGATATTGCTAATGCATTTAAAAACCCCCTAATGTTATCAAAATCATTAAAACTAGAGTAATTCGAATATGTGATTAGTTTATTTGGATTTGTAAACCTACCCCAAATTGATGTAATTAAATTTGAAGAATCCTCTTTCATTAATAAAACCTGTTCTTCTAATTTATTTTCAGAAAGAAAATCATCACTATCCAACCATTGTATATACTTTCCTTTACTATTTTCAAATCCAAAATTCCTGCAGGCATTTGCCCCTTTCAACCTTTTTACTGGCCTTAAATAATAAGAAATTCTAGAATCTTTTTCACAATATTTGGCAAGCAAATTAAAGGTTTCATCGGTACTTCCATCATCAACAATTATACATTCCCAATTAGAGTATGTTTGAGATAATACACTGTTTAATGTTTCGCCAATTACATGAGCTCTATTAAATGTAGGAATGATAATGGAAACTAGTGGTTGCATAAATAAAAATAATTAGCTTTAATTTTTAGCGGATGCTAATATGCTTTGTAATTTATCAATATGTTTCTCCATACTAAAATTATTTTTAACAAATATTTTCCCTGTTGCTCCTAGTTTTTTAGCAAAACTAACATCATCCAAAACTTGAAGCATATTTTGGCTCATGGATAATACATCATGTTCTTTACTAAGCAAACCAGTTTTTCCATGTAAAATAACATCGGGTATGCCAGCATGATATGTAGAAATTACAGGTAACCCTGCAATACTTGCTTCTAAAACAGCAACTGGAGTACCTTCCATATCACCATCATCAGCCGTTATTGAATGTTGAACAAATGCCAATGATTCTTGAAGTAAGCACCTATATTTTTCTGATGTGATTACCCCTAATAATTTTACAGAATTTTGTAATTTAAAATGAGTAATTAAATTTTTACAAACGTTAACTAAATAGCCATCTCCAGCCATTAATAAAATAGCATCTGGGTGAGTTTTTAAAATATCCTTAAAAGCCAAAATAGTATAATATGGCGCTTTCTTATTGGTAAACCTTCCAACGGCTATAAATTGTTTCTTCGAGAATTGCGGATTTATTTTAAAAAAATCAGTTGAAGCAGCACAAGGATTATATTCAATTTTATTTTCTATACAACCTAAACATCTAAGGTTCTGTTGCATAATTTTTGAAACAGCAATTACTTTAGAAGATATTTGGAATACCTCTTTATAGCTATTACAATTTTCAATAACTTTTTTCCTGCTAGCATCATAACCATGAAAATGCACTACTACGGGTAAATTGGAAGCTTTTAAAACATTTTTCAATTTAAATGCATGATTTCCATACTCAACTAAAACGACATCTATATTGTGCTTTTTAAGCGATTTCACAATAAAGTATTCGCTAATATACTGGCTAGGTTTATTAAATAACTTAATAAATATTTTAAGTAGCACACGAGTAAATCTATTTGATAAAACGCCATGATTTTCTAACTTCATGTTAAAAACAGTACCATAATAATAAAACACTAAACCCTTAATATTATTTTTATGCGCCTGAATAAATGTTTCCGAATATGGGTTTTTACTAGGCGTAAATATAGCTATATTCAAATTATTTATTTTCATTTTCTCGCTGTACCATTTAACCCCGTTATCATTTGACCTTCTTTAAATATAACGTTTTCTGGCTTATCTAATTTATTTAAATAATTAATTACTGGCTTTACAGCATATAATAACCATTTACGTTTTGCTTTTGGCATAGGGCTTCGTTTAACCCACAACCCTAACATTTGCGCCATAGATGCATGCCAACCGCCTGATGCCTTTATCTCTATATCTTTAAATCCAGAGTTTTCTAAATGACGTTTTAATGAAAATGGTGTATACCTATATTCATCATGAGGTACTTCATGTAAATTCCATAGAAAAGGAACGGTAAAAAAAAAGATACCTTCAGGTTTCAAAATACGATGAACTTCTTTTAAAACAATTTCTGGGTCTGGGCAATGCTCTAAAACTTCAGTTCCAATAGAACAACTAAAGCTATTATTTTTAAAAGGCATCGTTATTCCATCCCATGTAAAATCAGGTTTTATTTTAGTATCATAAACCAATGCTTGTTCAATATCTAAACCTATATATTTTGAAACCTTGGAATGCTTTAAAATATAATTTTTATATGGCATTTTACCGCATCCAATATCCAATAAAGATTCATTGAAATAAGGTAAGGTTTTCTTTAAGCTTTCAAATATTGAATTTCGAATATAATATCGATCTAAATTTTTGCTATTAAGCTTTATATCAATAAAATCATCCATTAACTTACTTTTTTATAAACTACTAACACATTCCTTCCTTTTATAAATTTACACAACACTTTTTTCAAAATCTTAGGTAT
The DNA here is from genome assembly GCF_039977455.1 of Algibacter sp. Classification (GTDB taxonomy): domain Bacteria; phylum Bacteroidota; class Bacteroidia; order Flavobacteriales; family Flavobacteriaceae; genus Algibacter_B. The sequence continues at coordinate 16,676 of NZ_JBDWDG010000012.1, forward strand.
ATACTTATTAAGAGTTTTCAAAACAGTTTTTATAAAAATATTAGAATTATGGATGTGAAAATTTAAAAAATACTTATAAGACTTCTCTAAAGGCTCAAAGACCATTTCTTCTAGTTTTAATGGGAAAATATTTTGTAAAGCAATTAATGATTCTTTATTCCAAAGACCAGCATGGTGAGGTGGTAAATTTAAGGTATGGTATTTATCACTTACAAATAAATAGGGGTTATTATTTGGAACTCCTATTATTAAGTAACCTCCTTCTTTTAATGCATCCACAGATGATTTTATAAAATAATGAACCTCAGTAATATGCTCTAAAACTTGAAAGTAACATATTATTGAATACTCACTATTATGCTCTAAAGCTTCTTGTTGAATTAACTTTTCTTCAACGTTGAATCCTTGAGATTTGCATTGTTTTACTGCATGAGGATTTAATTCCAATCCCTTAGCCTTGACATTTTTTTGCTTTAATAAATCTAAAAACAATCCAAAACCAGATCCTACTTCTAAAACAGAATCTGATTTATCAATAAATTTTAAAGCTACGTTATGTTCCCATCTATGTGAATAATAACTTTTTCTATTCTTTGATAAATCATCATAAAATCGTGCATCTCCAATTGAAAAGAATGGATAATAAAACCGATAGCCCGTTTTAACACATTTATACAGCGAAATAGAATCTTCTAAAAAAAAGCGCTGAACATCAATGTTCATTTTTTTATAGGCAGATATAATTTTTTTAGATTCAAATGTTTCAATTAACTTGGTCTGTCCAGCATTAGAATTTAAAGGGCTTTTAATCATCTATATCATTTAATTTTAAAACGTTCCAAATTGTATCATCCTCCTTATACACAGCTGTTCCAGCCCCCCAATAATACGGTCGTTTACTGGTGTTAATAATTTTAAAAGAACATACTTCGGTAAGTTTATTAATATTTATTTTGGTGAAATTATCTGCAAAATAAACATTCAATTTATAATCCCCTTGATATAGTTTAATATTTTTAATTTCCGAAACTAATTTATATACTCCTTTAGATTTTGCAAATTCTTGTTCAGAATTTAAAATTAATTCATGAATTAATGGAATATTATCCCTATTAAGAATTTGGTAAGATAATGCTGGTTGGTAAAGTGATCCGTCACTAAATAATTCAATTTCAACTTTTAAACCCTTATTGTATTCATGAATTCCTCCTTTTTCGCTTGTTAAAACTTTAACAGACTTTATAAAAGATGTATTACTGCTTGAAGTAGTATTTTCATAAGTTAACGACCTACTATTTTCTTCCTTCAAATAATTTTCTATTCCGTCATCTACACTGCCTTCAAAAACACTTCTTCCATTTTTTAATACCATTACCCTAGTACATAAACTCTTTACAGCCGCCATATTATGACTAACAAATAAAACGGTTCGACCATCTCCTTTCGCTATGTCTTGCATTTTACCAATAGCTTTCTTTTGAAACTCAGCATCACCAACCGCCAATACCTCATCAATAACTAAAATCTCAGGTTCTAAATGTGCTGCAACTGCAAACGCCAAACGTACACGCATACCCGAAGAGTATCTTTTTACAGGAGTATCTATAAAACGCTGACACCCACTAAACTCAATAATTTCTTGTTCTTTTCCCCAAATTTCTTTTTTGGTCATTCCTAAAATAGCCCCGTTAAGGTAAATATTTTCTCGACCAGTCATTTCTGGATGAAACCCAGTACCTACTTCAAGTAAGGAAGCTATACTACCTTTTGTTTTAATTTCGCCGGTGGAAGGGCTAGTAACCCTAGAAAGTATTTTTAAAAGAGTAGACTTTCCCGCTCCATTTTTACCAATAATTCCTAAAACCTCGCCGCGTTTAACTTCAAAATTAATGTCCTTCAAGGCCCAAACATAATCGCTTTTACTGGTAGTACTTCTATCGTTAGCCTCACCTACTTTTAAAAACGGATCATCTTTACCCCTTATTTTATGCCACCATCTTGTTAAATCATGACTTAGCGTACCTGAACTAACTAAACCTAATCGATATTGCTTAGAGATATTGCTAGCCTTTAATATAATATCAGACATGATTTATAGATTTTGGCTTTTTGTAAATTATGGTTTGACTTCTTGCTCCCAAACGTTGTATAACTTTTGGTGCATACTTTTCCAATTTTAACGCTGTTCTTCTATATTTTCTAAGAGTTTTAGTAGAAAACGGTAAAATACGATAAAAACGTTCTAACATTCCCATTGGAATAATTTCTGAAACATCAAAAAACTGAAGTCCCAACTGCTTAAAGTGTGTCGAACTATTATCCCTTTCTGGATGTGGATCTAAGTCTTCCCATTCCTTAAAAGCTTTTGGACTAAATAATTTAGATGGTCTATTATTCATTGGTACTGCCCAACGTAAATTATCTAAGAACGTACTATTTACGGCCGGCTCGAAAAAACGAGCTTCACCTCCAGGTTTTAATACTTGACTAATTTTTTTTACTACCTCTAGCTCATGATCCAAAGTTAAATGATGAAGAAATGCTTTACCAATAACCATATCAAAGGATTCCGTTAATATGCTATGGTTTGTAAAATCCCCCTTAACAAATGTAATTTTATGTTCAAATTTATAATTAGCATTTAAGGCTTTTATAATATCCCCGCTATAATCGGAAATATCATTTGCCACCACTTTTGCCCCCAAAGCCGCCATCACTGCTACATTTGCACAATTTCCACAACCTAATTCTAAAATTTTATTACCTTTAATAGAGTCTTTAAAATTGTTTATATACATCCCTACCCAACTAATATCTGTAGTGGTAGCATCACTTAAAAATGCATCTAAATTATTTAAAGTTTTTAAAAGCCCATTTATATTAACACCCTTATACTTTTTGTCGTAAAAGTCCCTATTCTTATTAATATTGGAAATACTCTCGTTTTTTATTGCCTTCATTACACAGTGTCTATAAAGCTTTTTTCAGTTTTATTAAAAATTATTAAGCCTATTAAAAATAAAAATGAACTTATTAAAATAACATATATAATTTTAGGTATTGAAAACTCTCCAACTCCAAGTACTATATATCTAAAAGTTTCAATAATAGTTGTCATAGGGTTATATTCTATAAATAATCCCGCAAGCTGAGGAAGCCTATCCTCTGCCACTTTAGTTTTAATTAACTCAAGAGGATACATAACCGCAGAGGCATACATTAATAATTGAACACCAAAAGTAACCAAGTAAGATAGGTCTCTATATTTGGTAGTCATTGATGATATAATCATACCAAAACCTAAACCTAATATCCCCATAAAAAACACTAATACTGGTAATAAAAGTAATTCAATTTGCGGAAAAATTTGGGTAGCTTGATTTGTAAAAAATAAAAAATAAATATAAAAACCAATCAAAACCAATAACTGGATACCAAACTTAATAAGGTTTGATACCACAACCGAAATAGGCATTATAACCCGAGGAAAATAGACTTTACCAAAAATACTTTGATTTTTTTTAAACGTATCACTAGTACCAACTAAACATTCTTTAAAATAGTTCCACAAAGTAATACCTGCCAAATTAAATAAAAATGAAGGCACACCATTTCCTGTACTTATATTCGCTAAGTTATTAAATACTAAGGTAAAAATTACAGATGTAAATAAGGGCTGAATTAAATACCACAATGGACCCAAAATAGTTTGTTTATACAATGTAACAACGTTACGTTTTACAAACAAAATCATTAAATCTTTGTACCTCCAAATTTCCTTAAAATTTAAATCAATAAATTTATGTTTTGGAGAAATTACATAAAGCCAGTTTTCATTTTTACTAATCAACGTGTATTTTAGTTTTTATTAATTTTAAAAAAGGACTTTACTCGATTCATAATTGATTTCTTTTCAGAATCATCATCATTATAACCATTACCATAACTTCCATAACCGTATCCATAACCATAACCATATCCATAGCCATAGCCGTACTTTCCTTTTTGATTATAACCATTATATACAAAACTTAAATTATCGATTTCTCCTTTAACGTATTTACTATTAATTAAGTTAAGCATACCTTTTTTGGTGTAATCTTGTCGTACAACATAAACCGTAGCATCAGCATATTCAGTTAATTCTAAAGCGTCAGCAACAAGGCCAATTGGAGGGGTATCTAACACAATATAATCATAAGTATTTTTTAAATAATTTATAATCTCATTCATTTTTTCATTCATCAATAACTCTGATGGATTTGGTGGTATTGGTCCTGAGGTAATTACATCTAAATTAGCAACTTTAGTCTTCTGGATAACTTCCTCAACCTCTTTTTGCCCAATTAAATAATTTACAACACCAACATCATTTTTAATTTCAAAATCACCAAATATCTTTGGTTTTCTTAGATCTAATCCTACCAAAATTACTTTTTTACCACTCATAGCAAAAACAGTAGCAATATTAATAGAACAAAATGTTTTTCCTTCTCCACTGACAGATGATGTTACCATAACCGTTTTTGAACCTTCTAAATTATGTTTTTTATAAAAAAACTGCAAACCCGACCTAATTGACCTAAAACCTTCAGCTATGGTAGATTTTGGTTTTAGGTGTACTACCATATTATTTTCTAAATTATTTTCACCTACTACACCTAATAACGGAATATTAGAAAGCTTTTCTAAAACTTGTGGGTTATGAAGTTTATTATCTAAAAACGTTAGTAAAAAAGCTAGTAATAAGGGTGGTAAAACACCACCTATAATAGCAAATAAATATCTTGAACTTAATCGTAAATCTATAGGAGTTGCTCCCGTATCCTTTGCAGGGTCTATTATTACAATATCTGAAACACTAGCAGATTTTATAATATCTGCCTCACCGCGCTTAGCTAAAAATACATTATACGTTTTTTCACTAAGCGCATATTGTCTTTCTATATCAAATAATTTCTGCTGTGATTTTGGAAGCTTTCTTATTTTACCATCCTCAATAGCTATTTTATTATTTAAAGCTTGTTGCTCTCTTTTTAATTCAGTTTTTGCAGAATTTATATTTTCTAAAAGAACTAATTTTAATCCTTCAATTTCTCGATTTAAATCGGCAAATATGGTAGCATCTTTTCTTACAGTTGTACTATACTTAGATTTTTGTACCGATAATGCATTAATTTTAGAAATGTTGGAAAGAATATTACTTTCATCAATACCAGAAATAGAAGGCGCAGGAACTTCTGTAAATGAATTGCTTGTTTTTAAATAGTTTTCTAAGCTGCTGTAATAGGCTAATTTTCTATTTACCTCATCTTTTTTTGTCTCAAGTGAAGTTAGTTTTGCGTTAATGGTAATACTTTCATTAGTTAAATCAAATATTCGATTTTTTTGTTTATAATTATTTAAAGAATCTGCATTAATAGTTAATTGAGACTTTACTCTATCTAATTGACTATCAATAAAGGCAATCGTATTTGTTACAAATTGATTTTTTCTATTTAATTGGTCATCACTTAATACAGCTACAGTTTCGTTTAAATAATCAACTATTTTATCTTTATTAACATCTACAATACTTAGATTTAAAGTTGGTGAATTTCTAGGGTTCTCAATAGTTAATTTTTTTCTGTACTTAGCTGTTACGCCATCAAAATCACTAAATTGTATAAAATACTCATCGTTAACAATTGGTTGCCTATTCTCAGCCAAATATATTACCCCGTTTACAAATGGAGTACTAATAGTATCGCCTAAAGTAAATTGTTCATTAAACCCTCCTAAAGGGACATCGATATTAGCTCTTTTCTTTGAATCGTAATTCTGAGCTTTTGCTAAATTCGATTCAAAATTTATAGAAAGTAAAAATTTGTTATTTTCAAGAAATGTTATTTTAATAGGATTATTTAATATTTGATTAGTATTTGGCATTAAATTAATCCTAATCGGTGAGGCCTTATAAATATCATCTTTCCTAAATCTAGCTTGCTTTAAGTAGGATATATAAAATTGTAAATTATCAACTACTTTCTCATGAATAGATCGCGATCTTAAAGAAGTCATTATAGTTTGAACCTTACCTGTAACACCTCCCCAATTAAATGTTAAACTTGTTGTTGAAGTAAATAATGGATTAGATTCTTCTTCTACCGAAATTTGGGTACTTAATCTATAAGATTGTTGTTTACGGATATTTTGTTGATAAACTATAAATATACCAAGACCTATAAATAAAACAAATAGTTTCCAATAACTTAAAACCTTTATCAAAAACGCTTTTACATCAAATGAAGGTAGCGATTGTGATTCTGAAATTTCGAATTCCTCTTCCATAGTTTAGTCTAATAAAGTTTATAGATTTCGGGTTAAGAAATACGTAGAAACAAGTACTGATAAAATTGAAGCTATAGTAGTTATATTTTGTATTGCAGTTTGTCCTGCACCCAAGGATTTACGTTTTAGAGGCTTAACCAAAATCATATCATTAGGTTGTATAAAATAAAATGGTGATTTCATAGCCTTAATATCCGTTAAATCGATATGATGTATTTTTTGCCCGCCAGGATATTGTCTTATAATCAAAATATCTTTCTTGTCTGCGGTATCAGGCAAATCCCCTGCGTTGGCCAAGGCTTCAATTATGTTAACTTGATCCTGAAATAAGGTATAAATACCACCATTAGCTTCTCCTGTAACCGTATATCTTAATCCTGCTAATTTTACTGTTACAAATAATTCGGCATTTTCTTTAAAATATTGTTTTAAAAGTTCAGATTTCACTTTCTCTTCAATCTCCTGTGTTGTAAAACCTAAAACATTAATTTCTCCTAAAATGGGAAACTCTATGTTTCCATGTACATCTATGGTAAAACCATTAAAATAAAGTCCCGTTTGATTTTGCGTCCTATCAACTCCTTCTTCACTAACAGGATTAAATATACCTACAAGTTCGGGGTCCAATGCCTTAACATTAATACTTAAAACATCACTAATTTGAACCCTATAAGGCTTAGGCATTTCCGTAATAACAAGGTCTGTATTACCAGTTCCCTCTTTATCTTGTAAATAAACAACATCTTTATTGGATATACATGATACACACAAGAGACTAAAAACCAACAAAATGACAACAAAATAGGGCTTCATATAAAGTAAATTGATATAAAGCAAATATAACTTTTCGCGTTGAAGAATAAAACTTATATCGGATTTTTTGGTTTTTTATCCGTTATTTGCAAAAAACATCAGCACTTGAATTATCTAACAGTTGAAAACATATCGAAGTCCTACGGCGAACATACACTTTTTGAAAACATTTCATTTAGCGTTCATAAGGACCAAAAAATAGCCTTTGTAGCAAAAAATGGTACAGGTAAAACATCTATTTTAAATATTCTATCGGGTGAGGATACTGCAGATTCTGGCGAAGTTATTTTTAGAAAAGATATTAAGGTTTCCTTCTTATCTCAAGACCCTAAATTTGACAATACGCTAACTGTTGAAGAAACTATTTTTGCTAGCGATAATCCTATTTTAAAAATAATAGCCAATTATGAAAAAGCACTTTTAAATCCGGAAGACACAGATTCGTACCAAGCTGCTTTTGATGCCATGGAACGCCATCAAGCTTGGGATTTTGAGACGCTATACAAACAAATACTTTTCAAGTTAAAATTAGATGACTTAAATCAAAAAGTTAGCATACTCTCAGGTGGACAAAAAAAGCGTTTAGCTTTAGCTAATGCCTTAATTAACAAACCCGATTTATTAATTCTAGATGAGCCTACCAACCATTTAGATTTAGAAATGATAGAGTGGTTGGAAGCCTTTTTTGCCAAGGAAAACATCACCTTATTTATGGTAACGCACGACCGCTATTTTTTAGAGCGTGTGTGTAATGAAATTATTGAATTAGACGAAGGTGCACTTTACAATTACAAAGGTAATTACTCTTATTATTTAGAAAAAAGAGAGGCCAGAATAGAACGAGAATCGGTGGAAACTGGTAAAGCAAAACAGCTTTTTAAAAAGGAACTCAATTGGATGCGTCGTCAACCTAAAGCGCGTACTACAAAATCAAAATCTAGAATCGATGATTTTGCAGATATTAAACACCGAGCACACCAGCGCAGAAACGATCATGAGGTACAGTTAGAATTAAATATGGAACGCCTAGGAAGTAAAATTCTAGAATTTCATAAAGTATCAAAAGCATTTAAAGATAAAACTATACTTGATGCCTTCGAATACACCTTTAAAAGAGGGGAACGTGTTGGTATTATTGGTAAAAACGGAACCGGAAAAACAACCTTTCTAAACATTTTAACCCAAACCGCACAACCAGATTCTGGTAAAGTTATTAAAGGTGACACTGTTAAATTTGGCTATTACACCCAAAGTGGAATAAACATAAAACCAGATCAAAAAGTAATTGATGTTATTCGTGAATTTGGGGATTACATACCATTAAAAAAAGGAAAAACAATTAGCGCTCAGCAATTATTAGAACGCTTTTTATTTAGCCGAAAAAAGCAATACGATTATGTTGAAAAACTTAGTGGTGGTGAACGTAAACGGCTGTATTTATGTACTATTTTAATTCAAAACCCTAATTTTTTAATATTAGATGAGCCAACAAACGATTTAGATATTGTAACGCTTAACGTATTAGAAAGTTTCCTTTTGGATTTTCCGGGTTGCATCATAGTGGTAACGCACGACAGGTATTTTATGGATAAGGTTATCGATCACCTTTTTGTTTTTAGAGGTGATGGTGTTATTGAAGATTTCCCAGGAAATTATACCGATTATAGAGTTTATGAAGATAGCCAGCCTGCCATTTCAAATACGGGATCTGCCGAGGATAAAAAGGATAATAAATCTTGGAAACAAAACGAAGCTTCAAAATTATCTTTTAATGAAGAAAAAGAATTAAGAAACATTGAAAGCAAACTGAATGCTTTAGCCTTTGACAAAAAAGAACTAGAAAGCAAATTTAATAACCCCGATTTAACACAAGATCAAATTAATAAACTCTCTGATGAACTTCAGAAAATAATAGATACTATTGAAGCCAAGGAAGAACGTTGGTTTGAGTTATCCTCTAAATTAGAAGACTAATAAAAACAACATCTTGTATCAAGTTATTCAATATATAAAATTCCTATTAAAGTCGACCAATCAACATGGGGTGCACTCCCCTTTTGTTTATAATTTGGTAACCACTTGTTTTTATGACAAATCCAAGCACAATTCTTATAAAGCGATACGAAGTTACAAGGCATTACTTTTACAAAATAAAACTAAAATTAAAGTTGAAGATTTAGGAGCTGGTTCTCAAAAAATGAAACAGCAAAAACGCCTTATTGCAAGTATTGCTAAAAATGCTGGAACAACACATAAACGTGCTAAATTAATATATAGAATTACAAATTACTTTAAACCTAATACCATATTAGAACTAGGCACCTCATTAGGCATTGCAACCCATGCTATGCATTTAGGTAACCCAAAAGCAAGCATTACTTCTATTGAAGGTTGCCCAGAAACTTCATTATGTTCTAAAAAACAATTAGAACATTTTAAAACCGAAAATATTAAATTAATTACAGGCGATTTTAATACTGAAATCACAAAATTAAAGACACAGCATTACGATCTTATTTTTTTTGATGGCGACCACAAAAAAGAAGCGACCTTACACTATTTTAAAACCTTATTACAAACGACAACAAACGATTCTGTTTTTATTTTTGATGATATTCATTGGTCTGAAGGTATGACCGAAGCTTGGGAAACTATAAAACAACATCCAAAAGTAACTGTTTCCATTGACACCTTTTTTTGGGGAATTGTTTTTTTTAGAACAGAACAAGCCAAGGAACATTTCACCATTCGTATTTAACAAAAACCATAAAAAACTCAACCTACTTCTAGATTGAGTTTTTATATTATTATTAATGTTGTTATTATTTTACTAAATTAATTTCCACTCTTCTATTCTGCAACCGTCCAGCTTTATACATATTTGTTGCAACAGGTCTTCTTTCTCCATAACCAATAGCTGATAATCGTGTGGAATCGATACCATGTTTTATTAAATAATTTTTCACCGCATTAGCTCTAGTTTCCGACAAGCTCTGGTTTAACTCGTAACTTCCAATACTATCGGTATGCCCTTCAATAACAAACTTAGCATTGGGATATGTGTTTAAAACAGAAATAATATCAGCTAAAACAATACTAGATTCTGGTTTTATCGTCGATTTCCCGTAATTAAATAAGATAACCTTAGCATAATTATTTAAAGTGTTTTGCAGCTTTTCAATAACTTCCTCGGGGCAGCCGTTGTTAACCACAGATCCTACGTCACTAATACAATCGTCATCTTTATCTAAAACCCCATCGCCATCGCTATCTTTATACGGGCAACCATTATTGGTGGCATCTCCTGCTTTATCAGGACAAGCATCAACATTATCTAAAATACCATCTTCATCACTATCCCCCCAAGGACATCCCTTATTATCTTCGGGACCAACAAGCTCAGGACATTCATCTTCATCATCTATAATGCCATCGTTGTCTTGATCTTCAATAGGGCAGCCGTTATTTGAAATAGGACCAAATTCTTTTGGGCAATCGTCCAATTTATCATAAATCCCATCACCATCTTTATCTTTAGCAGCTTGGTGATACACAGGTACTTTTAATCCGGCATAAATATCGGCTTGTCTGTTATTATCACTACTAAAAGCCGATGCAATAGAACCAGAACCTACATACAAAGGACCTGCTCGAAAACCATAACCAACCCTAAATCCATTATTTTCAATAACTGTAAGTGGTAAATAGAAACTAAACCATTTACTTTCGTAACGTGGGGTAAACGACACTAAATTAGCTACACGACTTGCCGTTACTCTACTTCTGGATATTAAAGAATAATCGGTGTTTAAGTTGAAATAAATAGTATTACTAAAACTATAATCTACATTTAAGTGTAACGCTGTTGGTAAGTCTATTACATAACCTGTTTCGGAATTAACACGCATATAGTACGTGTTTAAAAAATCCCCAAGGTCTTCTGCGGTATCCTCGTAATCATCTTGGTTTAAATCTTCAAAACTAACATCAAACGTTTCATTAATACCCTCTTTATAATCTATAAAACCAATATCTGTAATAGAAAGGCCTACTTTTAGTTTATACTTATTCTTATGATTAATATTATACGGACTAGACTTTGATGTTTTATAATCCTTATAATTTGGTCTTAATTCATAAACAAAACCCAGGTCGACACCAATACCATTAGCATTATCAGGTAATTTAAAGTTGTAGTCGTCGTTATCAAATTCGGCACTACGGGCGTATGTAACATCTCCACTAGAGCTTATACTTCCTGTGGTTTCACCACCAAAAAAAACAGTACCATCGGCATCATAGTCTACATAAACATTTGTTCCTGTGGCAAAAACACTACCTAGACCTTGTAAATATTTTAACGAAACACCACCCTTTAGAAAATGCTTGTTTTGGTTTATTAATGTTCTAGCATAAGTAATTCCTGCTTCGCCCCAAGCATGTCCTAAACCATTTACCTGCGCTTCATTTATAATAAAATCTTGTGACGAATTATCGTCTATCGCTGCTATAGAAGCCCCATCAATGTCATTTATATTAACAAATCCTCTTACTCTTGTAAAAACCGCTAACGCACTATTTTTACTTAGGTTAACCATAAAAGAAGGTCCTAAAATATCGGTATTAGCTATAGCACTATTAACGCCATTTGAGTTTATTTTCGACTCCATATCGAAATTATATCCATTTTTTGTAGCATCCCAAACATTAATACCATAATAATCGTTACCACCAAACACACTTATACCCCCAAGATTTATATCGGTTTTAAATCTAGAATCTGTAATATTTGCAGGGTTAGAAATAACGCCATGTACTCCGCTATAATTATCTGTTAGAAACCCTAAATACGATTGTGCCTCCACCATTAAAGTCGCCATTATAAACACCAGTAAAACGCTATTTTTTTTCATTACCTCTTAATTTTATTTAACTTCAAAAATAAGAGTTTACTTTTTTAATCCCCTTAAATACAAGCATTTTATAATGGCTATAAATTTTCTATTTGCTTTTAACTTTTGCATTTCTTAAAACTATTAAATTTCTGTGCTTTTAATTAAAATAGGGATGCTTGAAGTAAACCAAAATCGAAAGCTCATTTTTTTGACTATTCACTTTTTAACTTTTACCTTTATAACATGAAATGAGAAAACTAGATTTATTTCGTTAAACAAAAAAAATTTTTAACGAATTACATCTGACCTCTAAAACAATACTAATTATTAGATGAAAATTTACACTAAAACAGGCGATAAAGGTACTACAGCTTTATTTGGAGGCACACGTGTGCCTAAACATCATATAAGAATTGATAGCTACGGTACGGTTGATGAACTAAACTCGCACTTGGGTTTAATTCGCGACCAAGACATCCATGAAAACTACAAAGATTTACTAATTATAATTCAGGATAGACTTTTTACTATAGGCGCTATTTTGGCTACCGATCCTGAAAAAGCTATTTTAAAAAACGGTAAAGAGCGCCTTAATATCGAAAAAATATCAGCTGCGGATATTGTACGTTTAGAACATGAAATGGACAGCATGAATGATGCTTTACCGCCAATGACACATTTTGTATTACCTGGGGGACACCAAACCGTGTCATTCTGTCACATAGCGCGCTGTGTGTGCCGTAGAGCCGAACGTTTAGCATCGGCACTAAATGAATTGGAACCTTTTGAGGCTAATGCGCTGACGTACTTAAACCGTCTTTCTGACTACCTTTTTGTATTGGCACGAAAGTTGTCCTTTGATTTGCAAGCGAATGAAATTAAGTGGATTCCTGAGAAGAAGTAAAAAAACTTGAAGTTGAAAGACCGTATACGGAAGATAGCTGGTTTTTGGATAACAGAGCGTTTTAAAAACTTATCAATAACGGTTTTACCCGCGTTAGGGATTGAGGTTTTTGTTGAAGCTCTTTTTGTGTTGTTGCACCTATGCAACACAAAAAAGCGACTACCGAAAGCCCGACCCTTGTGGTAACGCCCACTACGCGATACAATTCCTATAAACATAGGAATTACTCGAAGTGACACAAAATTAACTTTGCTAAAACATATTAACCCGCATAAATAATTGCAAGGGTTTAAATTACAAAAGAATACGTTCTTATAATTAATGATAGAATGCGTTTAAAAAATTTTATGAAAATATTGAGATAATTCATAAACATATTTTTTTAAACGATAGCGTACTAGTTGATATTCTAAGGGTGTTTTTATTAGCTTTTTAATAATAAAAACAAAAAGAATATGAAATAATTCATTTTTTTCTTGTGTGTTTAAACTAAAAAATTATTTTTGCAAAAAAATAAACACAAAATAAATGTATTGGACATTAGAATTAGCATCTTATTTAAGTGATGCACCTTGGCCAGCAACAAAGGACGAATTGATAGATTACGCTATTAGAACGGGAGCCCCTTTAGAGGTTGTTGAAAACTTACAGTCTATTGAGGATGAGGGAGACTCTTATGACTCTATAGAAGAAATTTGGTCTGACTACCCTACCGATGAGGATTACCTCTGGAATGAAGATGAATATTAAATAAAGCATAAAGTATAGTTAAAAAAGTCTCGATTTGAGGCTTTTTTTTTGTTCTAAAATGTATCTTTGAATAGCTCTTTAAAGAGAGCTAATAAACACGAAATTAAACCTAGGACAGTCCTAGATAAAACATATAAAATTACACAAATGAGTTTTTTAAATTCGGTATTAAAAATATTTGTTGGCGATAAGGCCAAACAAGATGTAAAGGCAACATCGCCTTTGGTTAATAAAATTAAATCGTTTGAAGCAGCTTTAGAGGCTTTGAGTCATGACGAATTAAGGGCAAAAACCTGTGAGTTTAAAGCAAAAATTGCCGAGGCTAATGCCGATATAGACAAGCAAATTTCAGACTTAACTCTAGAAGCCGACAATACCGAAGATATTGATGCTCGTGAAGATATTTATGAAAAAATTGACCTTTTAAGGGATGATGCTTATAAAATTACAGAAGGGGTCTTAAACGACATTTTACCAGAAGCTTTTGCGGTGGTTAAAGAAACGGCAAAACGTTTTACCAACAATACCTCTATTACGGTTACGGCTACTGAGTTTGACAGAGCTATATCTGGAGCGAAAGAAAACGTTGTTTTAGATGGCGATAAAGCTATTTGGGCAAACTCTTGGGATGCGGCAGGAAAACCTATTACTTGGGACATGATACATTACGATGTTCAGTTAATTGGTGGTATTGCGATGCACCAAGGTAAAATTGCCGAAATGCAAACGGGTGAAGGTAAAACCTTAGTGGCTACACTACCCGTTTACTTAAATGCTTTAGCTGGAAAAGGTGTGCATTTAGTAACGGTCAACGATTATTTAGCAAAACGTGATAGCGCATGGATGGCTCCTATTTTCGAGTTTCATGGGTTGAGTATTGATTGTATTGATTACCACCAACCAAACTCTGATGCTAGAAGAAAAGCGTATAATGCCGATATTACCTACGGTACCAATAACGAATTTGGTTTTGATTACTTACGTGATAATATGGCGCACTCGCCAGACGATTTAGTACAACGTCCGCACCACTACGCTATTGTGGATGAGGTGGATTCTGTATTGGTTGATGATGCACGTACACCATTAATTATCTCTGGTCCTATCCCTAAAGGCGATCGCCATGAGTTTACAGAATTAAAACCTAAGGTTGACGATATTGTATCGGTACAACGTAAATATTTAACTGGTGTTTTGGCCGAAGCTAAAAAACTAATTAACGATGGCGATACTAAAGAAGGTGGTTTTAAACTGTTACAAGTGTACCGTGGTATTCCTAAAAACAAAGCGCTAATTAAGTTTTTATCTGAAGAAGGTGTTAAACAACTTTTACAGAAAACCGAGAACTTTTATATGCAAGATAATAACCGCGAAATGCCAAAGATTGACGCGGATTTATACTACGTTATTGAAGAAAAAAATAATCAGGTTGAATTAACCGACAAAGGTGTTGAGTATATTTCTGGAAAAGATAATCCAGATTTTTTCATCTTACCAGAAATTGGTATTGAGGTTGCTAAAATTGAAGAACAAGGCCTACCTGTTGAAGAAGAAGCTAACCTTAAAGAAGAATTATTTAAAGAATTTGGTGTAAAGTCTGAACGTATCCATACGCTAAACCAATTATTAAAAGCCTATGCTTTATTTGAAAAAGACACCCAGTATGTGGTGATGGACAATAAAGTAATGATTGTAGATGAGCAAACGGGTCGTATTATGGATGGTCGTCGTTATTCTGACGGGTTACACCAAGCTATTGAGGCCAAAGAGAATGTAAAGATTGAAGATGCTACCCAAACATTTGCAACGGTAACTTTACAAAACTATTTTAGAATGTACCGCAAACTAGCAGGTATGACGGGAACAGCATTAACAGAGGCTGGCGAGTTTTGGGAAATCTATAAATTAGATGTACTAGAAACACCAACTAACCGCCCTATTGCACGTGATGATAAAGAAGATTTAGTTTTTAAAACAAAACGAGAAAAATACAATGCGGTTATTGATGAGGTAACCAAATTATCGCAAGCTGGGCGTCCAGTATTAATTGGTACCACATCGGTAGAGATTTCTGAGTTATTAGGAAAAATGTTAAGCATTCGTAAAATACCACATAATGTATTAAATGCAAAACAACACAAACGTGAAGCCGATATTGTTGCCGAAGCAGGAAATGCAGGACAAGTAACTATTGCAACCAATATGGCTGGTCGTGGTACAGATATTAAACTTTCTGAAGAAGTTAAAAAAGCAGGTGGTTTAGCCATTGTAGGAACCGAGCGTCATGATTCGCGTCGTGTAGATAGACAGTTACGTGGTCGTGCTGGTCGTCAGGGAGATCCAGGAAGCTCACAATTTTACGTATCGTTAGAGGATAACTTAATGCGTTTATTTGGTTCTGAACGTATTGCCAAAATGATGGATAAAATGGGATTAAAAGAAGGCGAAGTAATACAGCATTCTATGATTTCAAAATCTATTGAGCGTGCACAGAAAAAAGTTGAAGAAAACCAATTTGGTGTTAGAAAGCGATTATTAGAGTATGATGATGTAATGAACGCGCAGCGTGAAGTGGTTTATAAGCGTCGTTATAATGCCTTAAACGGAGAACGTTTACGTGTCGATTTAGCAAATATGATTTTCGATACCTCGGAAGGCATTGCAGAGACTAATAAAGGTGCTAACGATTTTAAAAATTTCGAGTTTGAATTGATTCGTTATTTCTCTATGAGTTCGCCAATTACTGAAGCAGAATTCGGTAAACTATCGGCACAAGACATTACATCGAAAATTTACAAAGCTGCTTTTACGCACTATAGAGATAAAATGGCTAGAAATGCAGAACTTGCTTTTCCTGTTATTAAAAATGTATATGAAACCCAAGCTGATAAATTTAAACGTATTGTAGTACCATTTACAGATGGTGTTAAAAGTTTAAATGTAGTTACAGATCTTGAAAAAGCTTACGAAACTAACGGTAAACAATTAATTACCGATTTTGAAAAGAATATTACACTTGCCATAATAGATGATGCTTGGAAAACGCATTTACGTAAAATGGATGAGTTAAAGCAATCGGTTCAATTGGCAGTACATGAGCAAAAAGATCCGCTTTTAATTTACAAGTTTGAAGCTTTTGAATTGTTTAAAGCTATGATTGACCAAGTGAATAAAGATGTAATTTCATTCTTATTTAAAGGAGAATTACCTCAAGAAACACAAGATACTATACAAGAAGCACGAGCAAGAAAGCAAGAAAAGCTTAATATAGAAAAAGAGGAAATTCCTAATTTAGATGAACGTTCTGCACAAAACAGAGCTGCAGGGAATACACAACGCCAACAAGAAGTTGTTGAAACCGTTGTACGTGATAAACCAAAAATTGGCCGTAATGACCGTGTTACTATAAAACATGTTATGAATGGTGAAAACAAAACTTTAAAATATAAGCAAGCCGAACCTTTATTAGCAAAAGGCGAATGGGTTTTGGTTGAGGATTAAATTCTGTTGTTAAAAAACTTAATAAGCCTAAAAGATTTTAAATAGGTTTTATTAGAATAAAAAATAACAACACTTTTAATTTATATTGAAGTTTATAGTACTAAAAAGGACAAAATCATTACATAATGGTTTTGTCCTTTTGTTTTATAGCATTACTTTAAAAAGCTATTTTTAATTTTACGATATTTAATATTTTAAATTTAAGACGGCACTCCTACACTATGCCTAATAAAAATGAGCTTTCAATTTGTTCCGTTTCAAATCTAACCTAACATAAATAAACTAGGTGTTATTTTTTATTTTCAATGGTCGTCTTACTATCAATATTTCATCTGTAGAAAACTCCATCCAAGCAAAATCATAAACATAATGGTACGTTTTCCCCTGAGCATTAATATTTTGATGTGTGTGGTATTTAAATCTAAATTTCTTCTTTTCAAGCACGACGCGTTCTATTTTACATTGTAATGCCTTTTTACCCATTATTTCTAAAAGTATACTTCTATTTCTATGTAAAATGATGTCCAACTCTTTAACAACTAAGGCCGTCGCCTTTCGTAAATTAACATGGTAGTAATTTTTACATTTAATTGAACAAAATAATTTATCCCTTCTTCCTACTACATGCTTACTACATATTTTACACTTCATATAGATTGAATTTTGAAATAACCAGATAATTTAGGAACATAATTATTTGTCTATAAGGTAATTATATTTATTCGTTTCTAACGGTTAATATACATTTATTAAGAAATACTACCCCATACTAATGCCTTTTTTTACTATGTTTAGTACTCAAATGCTTCCTTATTATGCAACCAATAATTTATAAGCCACTTAAAGGTGCAAAGCGAATTAAAATTTATATTCCCTACCAATCCTTAGTTTTAAGGGAAGCTATAAAAAAACTAAATGGGAGTTTTTGGCACCCAAATCAGAAATTATGGTCTGTGATTAATACAACAGAAAATTTCGAACAACTTAAAGAGTTATGTGGAGAGGATTATAAAATTGAAAAAGGTGTCAGCTTTACCCCTATTCCTTCAGTACCTTTAAACGACAATGCCCTTGATGCTCTTTATAGCTTAGAAAAGGCTTTAGTTTTAAAACAATACAGTGCATCGAGTATACGGATTTATAAAAAAATGTTCGGTGTATTTTTAAGTAAATTCATGCAACGAAACCTTAAGGAAATTAGCAAAGATGAAATAGAAGGATTTGTTTATGAGCTTATTACAAAAAACAAAATTAGTGAAAGTTATCAAAACCAGTTAATCAACGCTATAAAATGCTATTATGAACATGCGCTGAAAATGCCTAGAGAATATTATGATATACAAAGACCTAAAAAAACTCTAAATATACCAAATGTATTAAGCAAAGAGGAGGTTCTGAAAATTATACAGAATCCAAAAAATTTAAAACATCGCGCCATACTTTATACCATTTATAGTTCGGGTTTGCGTATTTCAGAACTTATAAATTTACGTATTGTTGATGTGCACTCTAAAGATGGTTATTTATTTATAAAAGACAGCAAAGGTAAAAAAGACAGAAAAACCATTTTATCTGAGCATTTAGTTTTACTACTTCGTGATTATTACAAGAAATACAAACCTTCGTATTGGTTATTTGAAGGACGGTCTGGTGATCAATATAGTGCTGCTAGTATTCGGGCTATTTTTAGAAAATCAGTAAAAGAAACAGATTCTAACCCTTGGGCAACCGTACACACTTTAAGGCATTCATTCGCAACCCATTGTATAGAGAATAATGTAAGCATGAGACATTTGCAAAATATGTTGGGGCATAACTCGCCAAAAACAACAGAGATATATACCAAAACTATTGAAATAAATAACAAAACGATAACTAGTCCTTTGGATTCACTGTTGAAAAATAGTACATTGCATCTATAAGCGATATAACTGTAATTTTCTAAGTTGATTATGGTTATATAAGTGTTGGCACACATAAGAGACAAACTATGAGAAATATCTCAATCTTTCTGATTTTATTTTCAATTTCGTTCATTAACGGACAAAATTTGAAAACCTTAAAACCGAAATTAGGAAGTGAAAATAGTTACTCAAAAGCGGAATTTGAATATTGGAAAAAAGCAACTGATTTACTTTCTCAAATAAACAATAATGAAAACGAAATCGAATATTCTGAAATGAATTCGAAAAACCAAAAAGCAATTGATTCGCTTGAAATGGGTTATGGACCAATGACTGAAGGAGTTGGTTGTAGTTGGTATTGTGGTGGTGGACCTTATAAAATTTCGTCTTCTAGTATTTTAAAAAACAATCCGAATTATTCTGACCAAAATATACACGACTTTGACTTATTTACTGGTTGGGTTCCAAAATCGGAAAACGGAATTGGAGATTCTATTAGTTTTCACTTTAAAGCCAAATCACCTAGAATTAATGCTATCATAATTTACAATGGATATATAAAAACAAATCAACTATGGAAGAACAATTCTAGAGCGAAAAAAATAAAATTAAAAATTGACAATAAAACGATTGCAATTCTGGAATTAAATGACACAACTGCTTCTCAAAGATTTGAAATTGAACCTATACAGTCAACTATTGAAAATAAAGATTTAGTTCTGACTTTGGAAATATTAGAATCTTATGAAGGAGAAAAATATACTGATTTAGTAATCAGCGAAATTAATTTTGACGGAATTGACGTTCACTAAAAAATTACGTGTGCCAACACCGTGTATAATTAATTGCTTTTTACGTGCTTACTTGTGAAAATTCCTGCGGAATTTTCACGGGTTCGTAAATGTTTGCTAACTTAGTTGCTTAACCACGCAACTAACCATACACAACAACGTTGGTTGCAATTAAAATTGACCTTGAATCATAATGAAATTAAGCTTCTTCCTCTGGACTCTGATTCTTTTGACTCTTTTGAGTCTTGGATTTGACCTATTCGGTTTCTATTTTATAATAGAATATAATGTCGAAGCCTTTGATTTTGGAATTATTGGTGGAGGTGTCAAGTTTTTATTTTGGTTAAGCTTTTTAAGTACAATCATATTCCTTATCATAAAAAAAATCAGTTATCTAAAAGAAACGTCTCTTCGACAATAATGCTGTTAATTATTATTCTATCACTAACACTAATTGATAAAACAGCAATGATAGAAAGTTTGTTCCAAAAAATATATTTTTCCGATAACGTTATGATGGAGGATTCAACAGATCTCACTCTAAATGATATCGCAGAAATTCAGGTTATCGACCTACTACACTTAGTACAAACAGATAACAGAAAAGTTTTTTCAGAATTAATAGCTTACTCTGGTAACGATAAAGAAAGAATATTTAAGGATCATTTGGACTTAAGTGTTATTGAAGAGCAGCAAACAAACACGCTGTATTTTAATCAGTTTAGGAAAATAATTGATTATTGCTATAACCTCAAACCATCAACAGGCAATATTGACACAGAATATAACTTTGTAATGACTGACAGTCGGACCATTCAAAAAAACAAACGACAAGTCGTTAGAGTAAAAATGAATTTCTGCTTACCTAACGAAGTAAAATGTATCGAAGACGTTTATTATTTTGATTTTGTCAAATCAGATAAAACCTTATTACTGATTGACATTAACGACATGGAATTATATAAATAAGAAACTATAGTAATCTACTATTTAGGACTTGTCTCAAATTTGCTAAATGAGTGCATTTCAAATGGTCGTAGTCAGTCATAAAAAGCAGCCGGACGGATTCTGACGTAGGAAAGACTAAATGGAATAAAAAAACTGCAACCAACACCGTGTATAATTAATTGCTTTGGTAAGTGCTTATCTGGAAAATTCCTTCGGAATTTTATCTGGTTCGTATTTGTTTACTAACTTAGTTGCTTAACCACGCAACTAACCATACACAAACACGTTGGCAACAAGCTAAAAACAGAACGCAAAAAATGAAAATCTTTACTTTTATATTGACTTTTGTAATTTTATCAAGTTGCGTTGATTCTAAAAAAACAATTCACGAACAAACAAATATCGAACTTAAATTAGTAGATAATATTCATATAAAAAAAAGACTTAACGAAACCGACTCTATTCGTTTGAATAATGAACAAACTGAACTTTTTGTAAAAGAATGGAATAATGCAAAGTCTGAAGGACTTTATAAAATGGGACCTGAATTTTGGATAATAGTAAAACTCAAAAATGATTCAATAAGAAAGTTTAGAACAAATAGTAATTTAATAAAGGAAAAAAATGATTGGACTTATTCTCTATCTGATTCAACACTAATTAGTTCATTTTGGAAACCCGAATATCCATTTGCAAAACCCGAAAATTATAACCCAATTTCATTTTTAGAACAAGTTTCTTCAACCTTAAAAACGGAGAAAGATACTTTGAGAATAGGAATGACAATGATTGGAGATTTTCCAATTGATTGGGTTAAAGAAGAACATATTGAATATTTAATTAAGTTGTTGGAATCAAAAGAAATTTGTGGATGTTATCTAAATCCACTTTCTTCTTACATACCAACTGATGATTTTGCCGAAAAAGGTGGTTACGCTGGGATTTTTATTAAAGCATATAAAGAGAAACGAAAAGTTGAATTAGGATTATATTCTTGTCCGAAAGTTGACGAAAAATTAAATGCGGAATTGAGAAAATGGTGGAAAAAAAGAAAATAAAGCCAGTTGCCAACACCGTATATAATTTATTGCTGGCTTCTTGCCTACTTACGAAAGTCCTCGCGGACTTTCTTGGTCGGTAATTATTTACTAAATTAGTTGCTCGAAACACGCAACAAACCATATACAAACACGTTGTGGTACATTTACCAAAACCGACATAATAAGATGATTCAAACCAAACATTGTGATTTATGCGAACATCCGAAAAGGGATTTCAAAAATGGCTTGACTTGCAGTTTGACCAATGAAAAACCTGATTTTAAAATTACCTGTCCTGACATTTTACTGGATAAATTATTTCAAGAAAAGTTAGAAAATGTAAATATGAAACTGAAAATATTGAATGAAATGAAAAGTAGAAAATATTGGACTTTCTACTTACTCATAGCAATCGGATTTTTACTCATAATTGGAAATGAATTTTATGCTGATATTACTCTTTCTAAAAGTATAATGCGTTGGAAATTCAGAGCGAGCGCAATTGGAACTGGAATTACAATTTTGATTTTTGCATATTCCAAACTTAACAGATTTAGAACAAAACTAAAAGCATCGGAATTAGAAAAAAACAAAATAGACTCGGTATTGGAAAAATATGGAATTGAATATGAAATGAATATTGAGTATAAAGAAAAAGTTCACGGAAATCAGAATGTCAAAATCACAACCGAATATAAAAACTGGACAAAAAAACGTACCACAACACCGTGTATAATTAATTGCTAGGTTCTTCCCTACTTGCGAATATTCCTGCGGAATATTCACGGGTTCGTAATTGTTTGTTAACTTAGTTGCCTAACCACGCAACTAACCATACACAAACACGTTAGCAACAATTTAAATGAACTCATCGCTTAAATTAATATTACTGTTTTTTATTCCACTTTTTTCATTTGGACAAGAGAAGGACTTTTATGATTTAGATAATTCTTACCACGAATTATACAGTAAACTAAAAGTAAAATCCTTAAAAGTGTTAATGAAGGAATTTGATAACGGAAAATTAAAAGAAGAATATATCCAGCTAATCCAAGATTTTGCTACAAATGGAGATATTATTAGAGAACGTGAGTTCTATGATTCAGATTCTACTGACGGTTGGGACGTGAAATATAAGTATAATGACAATCATCAAACTGTAAGAACAGAATGGACTTGGTTAGACGAGAAAGACCAAGATTTAACTAAATATGAATACGATTCGGACAATAAACTAATTAAGAGCTGTGATTATTATAAAAGCACAAATGCAACCGAATTTCTTCTTGAAGAATGTCTAATTTATATTTATCGGAAAAACCGGATATTTAAGGTTAAAACCACAGAAAATGAACTTAAAAATTATTACAAGAAAAAAGGAGATTTTGTTTTTGGTTATTCAGCAGCTAAAAAATTAAAGTATAAATACAAAAACGGAGAATTTGTCTATCAAAATATGGATTCAATTATATTCAGATATGACAGAAATGATATCGGACAAATTAAAAAAACTACGAAAACAGATAATAGTGGAAATTTAATATTTAATACATTTTATGAATATTCAAACGGACTATTAACGAAAGTAGTTTCTAAAGACAAAAACGGAATTTTAAGACGAGAAGAAGATTATCAATACGAATATTACGAATAAAAACTGTTGCTAACACCGTATATAATTTATTGCTAGTTCTAGCCTACTTACGAAAATCCTCGCGGATTTTCTATTCGGTTTTTATTTATTAACTTAGTTGCTTAACCACGCAACAAACCATATACAAACACGTTGTGCACTATTTGAGAAACAAACGAAATGAAACTTAAAAAAGATAAAATAATAATTGCGAGTGATGTAAAACGTGACGGAATTGGAATTGAGGTTTATCGAGATGACAAAATGGTGGTTGAAATATTTCGCAGTGATGGTGACAAAACGAGAACCATCAAAATCTTTAAAGAAGATATATCTCTTCAATTAATGGAAGAAAGCATTGCAACTTTCAAAAAAGAAATTCCCTGGGATTTCATAGATGACTAATCCATATTAAGAAATGACTTTAACTCACGAACAATTCACAGAAGCTGGATTTATTTTCGAAAAAGCCAATGGAAATTCTCACTCGGATTTTGAAAAGAAAATTATTGCGGAATCGAAATTGACCAAATTCGACCCAACTGAATTGGAACAAATCATTGTTGACGGACTGAACTCTGGATTCTATAAAAACGAAGACGAGCGAGTTAGCGGATATTGGAATTTATCAAAAATCGGAAATCGGAATTTGATTGTGGATTTTAAAAAATGGTTACGGACTGAAGTGGAAAATGAAAATGGAATTGCAGTCTTCCAAATATTAACTGGACTTGACCGACTTGGCGAACCAGCGTTTAATGAAAACCGAAATGGACGTGGAGCGGACGAAACGGAATTGAATATTAGAGACGCTAAACAGTATCTAAAGAAATAAAAAAACAGTGCACAACACCGTGTATAATTAATTGCTTTGTTCTTCCCTACTTGCGAATATTCCTGCGGAATATTCACAGGTTCGTAAATGTTTGTTAACTTAGTTGCCTAACCACGCAACTAACCATACACAAACACGTTAGCGCCAAGCAGACACATCAACCCTTATCTAGGCAACCTAAAAGTCCGTATTTCTTATGCTGGATTGAACACTCACACGAATGACCAAATTGAGGAGTATTGAGGAACAACAACGCAGGACTTATGGCACCATAACACCTACTCTACTCTCTGTTTCTATCCAATGTGATTCTATACCATCGATTAAGAAGCACGAAATTCAATCTGACCGAAAAACTGGATGAATATAACAGAATATAAGCCTAAAACTAACGGCAATGTGATCTAGTGAAGCTGTTTAAAAATTAAATAAAGCCGGTCGCTAACATTGTGTATATTTAATTGCTTGGTATTGCTCATGTGGAAATTCCTGCGGAATTTCCCCGCGTTCGGACAATTTTTGCTAAATTAGTTCCTTAATCACGCAACTAATCATACACCGACCGTTGGCAACCATTCAAATAAAACCTATGAGTACAAAAGAAGGAGATATTTTTATAACAAAACTTGAACGTGATTTCTACGGAGCATTTAAAGTTATTAAAAAAGGTAAATCATTTTTTGATGAAATGGATGGAGATTTATTAATGATTGCTGTTCTAAATTATATTGAGAAAGAAAAACCTGAAATTTCTGACGACAGATTAAACGAAGTTCTTTGTTGTGATAGATTCTTTTCTTCGAATGAACATTGTATTAACTTTTTTACGGACAATCCAAAATACAATAGACTGAATGAATACGAATATTTGGGAAATAAGCCAATGACTGATTTTGAAAAAGAAATAGAATTTAAATTAGGAGATGGAAGAAGTGGAGAAAAAGGAGGTTTTCCATTATCTGGAGTTATTGAACCTCACATTGGAAATAATGCATTTTTAGAATGGCGTTGGAATAATGAAAAAGAAGAATTTCAAAAAGAAGTCGAAATTCAAAATGAAAAATCACGAATTGCAAGAGAGGAATATCGCAAGCGTTCAATGAAGCCTAAAAAAATGTTGGAAGATAGTTTATTTTGGGAAGTCGTTAATAAAATAGATTGGACAAAAGAGGAAGATGAAGATGAAGATGAAGATAGAATGAACTTTGCAATTGAATTTTTAAGTAAAAAAAAGGTTTCTGAAATAAAACAGTTTCAAGAAAATTTAAGCTATAAACTTTATCAGTTAGACACAAAAGAACACGCAAAAAATATCGGAGAAGACTCATACAAAGAAGATGATTCTTATTTCTCTGCCGATAACTTTCTTTATGTAAGATGTTGCGTTATTGCTAATGGTAAGGGATACTTTAAAAGCGTCTTGAAAAGCCCAAAAGAAATGCCAAAAGATGGAGACTTTGAACCTTTATTATATATCGCTGAAAAAGCCTATGAAAAACGAATGAATAGAGAACTGGAATACGAAACTGGTTGTGATTATGAGACATTTTCAAATACCAAAGGTTGGGAATAAGAACGGTTGCCAACAATGTATATAAAAAATAGGGCTTTTGTGTTAACTCCAAAGTTATGTTTTTATTTACAAAGTCCACTAAATATAAAATTTAACATTTAAACGAAAATTAAAAACAAAATATTTATATTTAGCTAAGTTATAAACCGAAAGTAAGTGTTTATCAACTGCCCTACTTTACATATACTAAACGTTGGCAGTAATATAAAACCGAGATATTGAAAGAAGAAAATAACACTGAAACAAAATTATCGGTTTATGAACTGAAGAAATTCAATTTTGAAACTTTGATTCATTCAATCAATAGATGCTATGCAAAAGAAATCCAACAAAGACTTCCAAAAGCAACTGATTTTCCAAAAACGATATTTGATTCAAACAATAATCTGAATTTACAATCTCTAATAGAATTTGCTAAATCGAAAAATGACATTTACTTCCTTTCAGTAGCCAAAAGAATCAAAGGAGTAAGATTAATTCAATTTTCAAGAGATGAAAACACTAAAATTGAATTGAAAACCGCTTGGAAATTGATATCTGAATCAATACTTGACATTCCTAGCGAATGCACAGTTTCATCTATAGGTTCACAAGGCTTCCTGTCAATTCCTATTTTCAAATACGATTCAGAAATGAACGACTTCGATTTTTTAAGGCTACATATTTGGGAGAATAGTTTATTAGAACATATTGACACAAACATTAGTGAAAGATTTTCAATTCACTCTCACTCATTCCTAGCCCAAAGTTGGATAATAGACGGAAAAATAATTAATGAAAGATATTCCGTTAATGAAACCACGGAAAAAAGCGATTCAGCACTATTTAAAATAGAATATAACAAAACACTTAACGAAGTTAACCAACATACTTCTATGGCTGTAAATACTGGCCAAAATATTGAGGTTTCAAAAACATCAAGAGAAGAATACTTTTTCGGAGAGACTTATAAAATAGATGCAGGAAAATATCATAAATCAATTTCTCAAGGAGAAAATGGGTTATCAGCAACTTTCTTTTCGTTTACAACACAAAATAATAACGTAGTTCAATCAAATGTTACAGGACCAAATTCTATGCAAACTTCTAAAATAAATCGGAAAATGCATATTGACCCTAAAAAACTGATTAAAACTATTGACCAAAAAATTAATTAATATGACTGAACCACAAAGAAAAATGATTCTTGATTGGATGAGGAAAATCCATCAATTAGAATATGCTCATCGCTTTGAGTCTTTAAAATGGGAAAAAAGAAGATATATAACTGGAATATTAGCATTTTCAATTTCAACAATTATTGCTTTTTCATTTAAATTTCCAAAAGTAGAACCTGAAACCCTTGAATTATTACCTGCATTTCTTCATCACAACTATTTTATTGCAATAGCATCATTTATCGTTGCAATGTTAACAGGTTATCAAACTTTTACTAAACCTAACGAAAAAGCGTTAACTCATAAAAATACTGGAAGTAGTTATGAGAAACTTCGTCATAGAATTGAATTTGTTCTCACAACAGAATTTCAAGAATGGGAATTAAAAAAACGAATAGAAATGATTAAAGAAGAATGGGAAGGACTTGATGCAATAAACGTTTCTAAAAAATACTTTGACGAAGGAAAAAAGAAAGTGCAGTCATTTAATAAATATCCGAAAGAACTTGATTTTCTTCAAGATGTTAAAGAATAAAATACTACTGCCAACACCGTATATAATTTATTGCTGGTTCTAGCCTACTTACGAAAATCCTCGCGGATTTTCTATTCGGTTTTTATTTGCTAAATTACGTGCTAAACCACGCAACAAACCATATACAAACACGTTATGGGCAATTAAAAAATGACAGAAAATCAAGAAGATATAAAAACACTTGAATCAGAAGTAAAAGCTTTTGTAAATGCTCAACCATATTGGGCTAAATATATCTGTTGTGAAATCCTATCAGGTAATGAAATTACAGATGAGAAAATAGAAACTACTTTTTCTTTTCTTCTTGAAGAATTGAACCTTAAAGAAGAAACAACTAAACCTGAACTTTCTATAACATACAATCCCAATGCTACAGATGATTTCAAAGAAGAATTGACCTTTGACGCATTAGTAGATGTAGAAGGTGTTAATGCACTTAAAGAAAATCAGCGAATAGAATTAACACCAAACTTAACTATCTTATATGGAGTTAATGGAGCAGGTAAATCAGGTTATATAAGACTTCTAAAAAATAGTTTTTATTCTAAAGACAAAGAACAAATTGTAGAAAACGTAAATCAAGAAAACGAAAATAAACCTATTTCCGCACAATTTCACTTTTCCTCAAATGGCACACAAATACTATTAAAATACCCAGAAGATTTAGAAAATGGCATTTTTAATCAATTCGCAGTTTTTGATGGAGAAATTGGTAAAAGGCATTTAAAAAATAGAAACGATTTTTCTTTTAGACCAGCTGGTCTAAGACTATTTAATGAATTCAATTCTGTACTTGAGAAATTAAATAATCGCCTAATTATAGAAATTAGGAGTAAAAGTACCCTAAACCCATTTGCTAATGATGATATATTTCAAGGAGAGTCAGAAATAAAAACTTTCCTTTCGTCCCTTTCGCATAACTCGAAACTCATTGATTTACAAAAGCACTTACCTTTCACAAAGGAAGAAAAAACTAAAAAACTTGAAAGTGAAAAAAAGTATGATGATTTAAAAATAGCACTTTCACAAAAAGATAAAACATTAAAAGAGCTTACGATTATAAAGCAACAATTGACAGCTCGAAAAAAGAATTTAGAGATAACAAATCAATGGTTTGCCCAAACTCAATTAGAGTCTGTAAACAATTCAATTTCTGATTGTAAGTCAAAAAAAGAAATAGCTAAGAAACAAGGAATTGAAAAGTTCAAATCAGAAAAGATAAATAACATTGGTTCTGAAGAATGGAAAGTGTTTATCCAAGCAGCAGAAAAATTTGCATTAAAACAAAAGAACAATGAAACTATCTATCCTGAAATTGGAGATAATTGTTTGTTATGCCAACAACCAATTAATGAAGACCTTCAAAAAAACCTAATTCAAAGTTATTGGGCTTATATAGAAAGCGTTTCAGAACAAGAAGCAAAAACAGCTCAAGAGAATTTAGATAAAACAAAAGAAGGTTATGAGAAATTAGATTTTAATCAATTTCCAGAATCAGATATATTATCTTCTTGGCTTAAGGAAAACAATGCAGAGGCTTTAAAGTATGGAAAACAAATATTAGAAAATCAAAATACGCTTTCATTAAATATTATAGACGCCATTAATAAAAATGAAACTCGTCAATTTACTGAAATAAAAACAGACCTTTCAATTTTTGATACAGTGCTAAATGAGCTAAATACAAGAATTAAAGCACTAGAAGAAAATGAGCAAAATAAAATCTTAGAATTACTTTTAAAAGAGAAAACCTATTTAGCTCACAAAGAAAAACTTAGTATTCGATATACAGAAATAGAGTCTCTACATAAAAATATTATTTGGGTTCACAAAGCAAATTCTTTTAATAAGCAATGGCATAAAACCCAATCTACAAATACTGAAAAAAGGCTTTCTAACGATTATTTTAATTCCGATTAT
The DNA here is from genome assembly GCF_039977455.1 of Algibacter sp. Classification (GTDB taxonomy): domain Bacteria; phylum Bacteroidota; class Bacteroidia; order Flavobacteriales; family Flavobacteriaceae; genus Algibacter_B. The sequence goes on from NZ_JBDWDG010000012.1 coordinate 46,205, forward strand.
ATTAACGCATTCAATCAAGAGTGTGATAGTTTAAATGGGAAATTTGGAATAATCATTGATGCAAAAAGCTTTGATGCTCAATCAAATAGACAACTTTTCTTAAAAGGAAAAGACCCTTCTGCGATTTTGAGCGAGGGTGAACAAAAGGTAATAGCATTAGCAGATTTCATTGCAGAAACCAACATAACAACAATAAATAAAGGTATTGTTTTTGACGACCCTGTTACTTCCTTAGACGAAGAAAGAAAAAGTACAATTGCTAAAAGACTTGTCGACTTATCAACTCAAAAACAAGTTGTTGTTTTTACTCACGACCTTGTTTTTGTTTCGGGTTTGATAAACTTTGCAGGAGACAATAATATACCAAATGAATGTCATTGGATTGAGAATAGAAATGGAATTCCTGGACAAGTCTGGCTTAGAAATTCACCAACATATGAAAGAGTTTATCGGAATGCAGAACCCGTAAAAGCATTTTATAACATTGCAAAAAAAGATGAATGTCCACCAGCAGAAAGAGAATACCAAGTAAGAAGTGGTTTTACGGCATTACGAACTTGCTATGAAGTTTTAGTTATAAATGACCTATTCAAAAATGTTGTTCAAAGATATAATGAAAGAGTAAGCGTAGATTCTTTATCAAGCGTTTATTTTGATGAGGAATTGATAAACGAACTTTTAGATAGTTTCGCTCAATGTTGTCGATATATGGAAGGACATACTCATAGTGATAAGTATGCCTATTTAAAGCCTGAACCTCAAAACTTGAACGAAGAAATTCAGAGATATGAGGCAATACGAACTAAAATAAAAAGAAATAAAAAAAGCCCATAACAATGTATATAAAAAATAGGCGAAATAGTGCTAATGTAAAGGCTTTTGGCTCGTATCAATGTTTGTGCTTAACCGAAAGTTTCGCGATTCGAAATCGCCTACTTTTCATATACTAACCGTTATGCGCAAGCAGGATAGAATTAACCTAAATTTTGAATAAGAAGCCATACTCTAATATTAATGCCAATGATGTATTCAAGTTATGAGTAAAAATTTACAAATCAGAGCATCAAAGTTTATTGAAAAATCAATAAAAGTGCATGGTAATAAATATGATTACTCTAAAGTTGAATATATAAATACTACAACAAAAGTTTGTATTATTTGCAACAAAAAAGACAAAATAACAGGCGAAAAACATGACGAATTTTGGCAAGAACCAAGACTTCATCTTAGAGGATCAAACTGTACAAAATGCTCTGGACATTTTATGGATCAAGAATTTTTCATTAAAAGAGCAAGAGTAATTCATAATAACAAATATGACTATTCAAAAGTCGAATATAAATTTGCAAAAGAAAAAGTAAACATTATTTGTCCAGCTCATGGAGAGTTTCAACAAACTCCAGATAGTCATTTACATGGTCAGCAATGTCCTAAATGCAGTAAGGTTCATAAACCCAACACTGTTGAATGGATAGAGAAAGCGAAGAAAGTTCATGGTGAAAAATATGATTATTCCAAGGTTGTTTATAAAAATAATAGGACCAAAATTCCAATCATTTGTAAATTACATGGAGTTTTTCGGCAGAGTCCTGCAAATCACATGAAAGGTAAAAACTGCCCGAAATGTACCGGACACTATATGGATAAGGATTTTTTTATAGAAAAGGCTATAGAAATCTATAAAGATAAAAATGGTAATCCTTTATACGATTATTCATTAGTTGATTACAGAGATTCAACCACTCATGTCACTATAATATGTCATAAAAAAGACTCTACTACAGAAAAAGAACATGGCGAATTTTCTAAAACCCCTAATAAGCACTTAACTGGACAAGGATGTCCATTATGCGGTAATGAATCGGGTGGGCTAAAAAATTGTTTAAGCAATGAGGAATTTCTAAACAGAGCATTTCCAGGTGAATATGAATATCTAACTAGTTATAAAACTGCCAAAACCAAAATCCACATTAAATGCAAAAAATGCGGACATAAATTTTGGCAAGAAGCATATAGTCATTTAAGTGGTTGTGGTTGTCCAACTTGTAATGAGAGTAAGTTGGAAAAAGAAGTTACTAATTATTTAAAAAAATATAACGTTAAACATGAAAAGCAAAAAAGATTTAAATGGTTAGGGAGACAAAGTCTAGATTTTTATTTACCTGACTTCAGCATAGCTATTGAATGTCAAGGTATTCAACATTTTGAACCAAAAGCCTTCTTTGGAAGAGATAATGGGTTATCGGAAATAGTAGAAAGGGACAATAAAAAACTTAAGAAATGCTTAAACAAAAACTTAGAAATGATTTATGTTGTAGATAATGAAAAATATTTTGAAAGAAAGTATCATTTTGATACTGTTCAGCCATTCTCAGGTAATGTGAATTACAAAATTTTACAAATTAATAATTTTGAATCTCACTTAAAATATTTATTAGAAATGTCTAACTTTTTTGGATTAGTGAATTTAAAATAAACCAAATGCCAGCGCATAACAACGTATATAAAAAATAGCGGTTTAATCGTTTAATCAATAGAAAATGAATAAATTAAAGGTCTGTTATAATCCGAAAAGTTAGTGAGTAAAATCCGCTACTTTTCATGCACAAAACAGTTGTGCATAATTTAACCAAACCGCAAAATGCCATTTCCATTAGACGAAAAATATATAAAAGAAACTGAATCGGAATTGAACGTAAAATTCCCATCTGAATTTAAAACCCGGATGATTAAATCAAATGGTGGAGAATTAGTGACGGACGAATATGAATTTGAACTTTTCCCTTTTTTCGACAAATCTGACCGAAAAAGAATAAGTCGGACTTGTAATAACATTGGACTTGAAACAAAAAATGCTCGTGAATGGAATGGATTTCCAGAAAATGGAATTGCTATCGGTTCTGACGGTTTTGGAAATTTAATAATCTTAACTCATAATGGAGACGGAATTTTGACTGAAAAGATTCATTTTTGGAATCACGAAATCGGACAAACTGAAAAAATTGCGGAATCTATAATCCAATTGGATGAATAAAAAATGTTATGGCAAATAAATGGGGAATTCCGATTGAAGTGGAAAATTTTAGTGTTATCAAGAGATAAATCTTGTGTTTATTGCGGAATAACTTTTATTAAAAATGACAATTCAAGAAAAACAAAACAATCTTGGGAACATATAGTAAATGACATTAGAATAAATAGAGCTGACAATATTGCTCTTTGTTGTATGTCTTGCAATGCTAGTAAAGGTGCTAAATTATTAGAAACATGGCTTGAAAGTAAATATTGCAAAGACAAAGGAATTACAAAAGATACAGTTGCATTAGTTGTTAAAGAAGCAATAAAAAAATAAACCTGAATTGAAATAAAAACTATGCACAACAACGTGTATAATTAATTGCTTGTGACTTGCCTACGTGGAAATTCCTGCGGAATTTCCTCTCGTTCGGTTCATTTTTGCTAAATTAGTTGCTTAACCACGCAACTAACCATACACAAGACCGTTAGGTGCAATTTGAAAAAACTAATTAGTCCTCAAAAAAATCATCTGGAATATTAGCTATTGGTAGAGTAAATCCTTTGTATTGTGTTGAAGATAAATAAACTGACAACATACCTCTCGTGCCACCAATTGCAATATTTAATAGTTTACGAGCAAAACTTGAATCTAAAACATTTTTTTCTTTTCTTTTTATTAAAACATCTTTTATTTCAAACACACCAAATTCAAAAAAAGAAATTAAACTGAATAAATCTTTTTCATTTTCTTTTAGTACAACTGTTAAATCAACCTTAATACCAACTGCAGAGTTCTTTTCATCAATTTGAAACTCTGTGTTTAATGCTAAATTAATATTTTCGAATTTCAAATCGCCTTCAAATAAATTATCATTATTCACTTGAAAAGAAAGTGGCTTAGCGTTGTATATTTCAATGCTTATATCTGATTTTTTCATTGTCTATTATCTAAAATTAATCAATGTTAAATATTAACTAATGTTGGTTTTCCTACGGATAACTCATTTCCTTTACTTCGGATTTTACGAACTTCTTTAGTTCTCCATTTGAAAGTACTGACCTCTGAACCTATTAAAACTAAATCGTGAATATTTGAAGGTTCTTGTACTTCATAAACTCCGTGTGTTTCAACAACACTCCACATATTTTCTTTAACACTTATCTGTTGAGTCTTTCTTTCTAGTTCTTTAACTCTTTTTTTAAGTCTATGAATCTCTAACTTTAAATCCTTTTCTGTTTCAATTTTAAAAATATTACAATTGATATGCTCTTTAATGTTACTACTTGAAAGTCTTTTTATAATTGACATTCCAGTATGTGCTTCTATCAAACTTAAAGTTAAAATAGTAAAGTTATGGTTTCCAGAAACCCATCGAGTAACATCACTAGCAGTTTTACCCACTAATTCAGCAAAGGTCTTCTTATTCATACCTTCAACAGAACGAATATAATTATTAATCATTATACCTATTTCAGCAGAATGAGCAGTATAATTTTCAATTTCTTTTGGTATTTCAAAATCTAAATCGTTTATATTTTTCATAATTCTAAAATTTCTTCTTTATCAATTTCATCAATGGATATCGCTTGTTTTTTGTCAAGCATTTCTATGTGTTTCGAAATAATACATAATTCTTCTGCAGCATTTTCACATTCTGGAACTTCCTGATAAGTTCTAATTTCAACTCCGTTAATCATTTCTGGTTTATGACATCCTCCACCAATAATTATTGTACTACCATTTAACACCCAATAATATATTCTATATCTGCTGGTAATTTTCACTCCATCTTCATATTTACTTGGCAATGCAAATAAACCTTCTCTTCCTTTACAGACTTCATTACGTCCTTCGATTCCATATACATTTGCTGTATGAAGTATTTGAGACTTTAAAATTTGAGCATCTTGTAGTGATATTTGAGAGAGTTTTTTCAAAAAATCAAATGTTGGATTAGATATTGTATTTCCTTTTGAATCACAAACCTCATAAGTGTAAACAGCTACTACTGCAGCATCTTCAACAAATTCACCAATTTTAAAATTCATAAATACACATATATGTAAAACGCTAAACTAAATAATTTATTTGAATTATTATGCAAAAATTATCTTAAATAAAAAACTGCACCTAACACCGTATAAAATTAATTGCTGGTTTTAGCCAATTTACGAAAGTCCTCGCGGACTTTCTATCTGTGATTTATTTGCTAACTTTAGTGCTTAAACACGCAACTAATCTTATACAAACACGTTAGCCACAAGCTCTGAAAAGCCAACCGCACAGTCAAGCACATTTCATTTTGCTCGTGCCTCACAAAATAAAAAGAGCTTGCCTTTCCCAACGCTACTTCTGATAATACAATGAATATTTTCATTATTATTCAATGAACTTTTACTACATTTAACACGAATTGAAAAAAGGTTTAAAATGAACCGAATAAAAGAAGTTCTAAAAGACAAAGGGATTAGCCAAACTTGGCTTGCTGAAAAAATGGAAAAGAGTTATCCGACCATTAACGAATACGCAAGAAATAAGAGACAACCGAGTCTTGAAGATTTATATAAGATAGCTGATATTTTAAATGTGAGCGTATCTGATTTACTAATTGACAACAAGAAAGAATTGAATGAATAATTTCAAAGAAAAAGCAGATAAAATATGGGAAGTAGCCAACCTACTTCGTGGCGACTATAAACGTTCTGATTACGGAAAGGTAATTTTGCCAATGACAGTACTTAGAAGATTAGACTGCGTACTTGCACCAAAAAAACAGAAAGTATTAGATACGTTACCTAAAGTTGAAAAATTAGAAGGTGAAACGGCAAAAGACAAAGTGCTAAACGCAACTGCAGGAATGAACTTCCACAATCGTAGCAAATTTGACTTTGACAAAATTATTGCAGACCCAAACAATGTGGCTTCGAATTTAAGAAACTACATTAACGGATTTTCCACTTCGGCTCGTGAAATTATTGAATACTTCAATTTTGACGACCAAATTGATAGAATGGACGACCCAAAAGCGGATATTCTATATCGTGTTGTAAAAGCCTTTCAAGAAATTGACTTATCGGATATGAGTTCAATGGAAATGGGATATGCATTTGAACATTTGATTAGAAAATTTGCAGAGCAATCCAATGAAACAGCAGGAGAACACTTTACACCTCGTGAAGTAATCAAATTAATGGTAAATATGTTATTCAATGAGGATAGCGAAATTTTAACTAAAGAAGGAATTGTAAAAACATTGTACGACCCAGCTTGTGGAACTGGTGGAATGCTTTCCATTGGAGAACAACACGTAAAAGAATTAAATCCAAATGCGGAGTTAAAAGTATTTGGGCAAGAAATAAATCCTGAATCGTATGCGATTTGTAAATCGGATATGCTGATTAAAGGACAAAATCCAAGTAACATAAAATTTGGAAACACCTTTACTGTTGATGGTTTAGAAGATGAGCAGTTTGATTATATGTTGTCTAATCCACCTTTTGGTGTGGACTGGAAAAAGGCACAAAAAATTATAAAAGCAGAACACGACAACAAAGGAATGCAAGGTCGTTTTGGTGCTGGTTTGCCACGTATTAATGATGGTTCATTGCTTTTTTTACAGCATATGATTTCTAAAATGAAACCATCTGGAACTCGAATTGCGGTTGTTTTTAATGGTTCACCATTATTCTCTGGTTCAGCAGGAAGCGGAGAAAGTGAAATTCGTAAATGGATTATTGAAAATGATTGGCTAGAAGCCATTGTTGCAATGCCTGACCAATTATTTTACAATACAGGGATTTCAACCTATGTGTGGTTGGTTAACAACAAAAAAGAGGAAACAAGACAAGGAAAAGTTCAACTCATAAATGCTACTGGAGCAAAAGACGAAGAACTTATTGCAAATGGTAAACTAGACATAAACCGTTTTTGGAAAAAAATGGACAAGAGTTTAGGAAGCAAACGAAAAGAAATACCTGAAAATGGAAATACAAAAGGCATTGGTTTTGTGAGCCAATTGTATGGTAATTTTGAAGAAAATGAGTTTTCTAAAATTTTACCAAACGACTATTTTGGGTATTGGCGAATTACAGTAGAACAACCTGATTATTCTGATTTAATGACCAAGGTTGCTCACGATAAGCAAACACTTGTTGATTTCTTAAATAATGCTAGCATAGAGGAAATTCAAAAACAAGTAAATGAGTTTGAGTCTTTATTTAAAATGCATATTGAAGAAGGAAAATGGAAACAAGACGGAAATATTTTAACTATAGAAAAAAACAAAAAAATTAAAATAAAACCGTCATCAAGCAAAAGAGACTACGAAAACATTCCTTTTTTGCGAACAGAAAAAGATGGTAGTCTTGTACCTCAAACCATAGAGGAATACTTTGAAAGAGAAGTAACACCGCATTTATCCGATTCTTGGATAGACGAAAAGAAAACCAAGGTAGGTTATGAAATTAACTTTACAAAGTATTTCTATGAGTTCAAACCACTTCGTTCTTTAACAGATATTAAAGCTGATATTTTGGCTTTGGAAAAAACATCATTAGAAAACCAACAAACTGTACTTGATTAATGAAAACCTACGAAAAATACAAAGACAGTGGTATAAAATGGATTGGTGATATTCCTGAACATTGGGAAAGTAAAAGAATTAGACATTTAGCTGATATTTTTGGAAGAATTGGTTACCGTGGATATAAAGTAACAGACTTGGTTCAAAAAGGAGAAGGTGCAATCACCATAAGTCCATCAAATATGAAAGATTTTCATATGGACTTTAGCAACTGTACTTATCTTTCTTGGGATAAATACAATGAATCACCAGAAATAATGATTCAAGATGGTGATATCCTTTTTGTAAAAACAGGTTCAACTTATGGGAAATCATCATTTGTTAAAGATTTACCCGAGAAATCTACAATTAACCCACAGATAATTGTTTTGAAAAACATAGAATGTGACAATAAACTCTTATGGTATATTATCAAGTCTGAAAACATTCAATATCAAGTTGAACAAACTGTCGTTGGTGGAACTATACCAACAATATCTCAAGCTAGAATAAATAATTATTCTTTTCCACTTCCACCAACAAAAGAAGAGCAAACAGAATTAGCCAACTACCTTGATAAAAAAACTACAGAGATAGACCAACTCATAGCTGATAAAGAACAATTGGTAACACTTTACCGTGAAGAAAAAACAGCCATTATTGACCAAGCAGTTACCAAAGGTATTAACCAAAATGTAAAACTAAAAGATAGTGGAATTGAATGGTTAGGAGATATTCCTGAGCATTGGGATGCAGTTTCCTTAAAATGGGTTTCAAATATTTATTCTGGTGGTACACCTTCTAAAAATAAGCCTGAGTATTGGACAAACGGAACAATCCCTTGGTTAAATTCTGGAACTGTCAATCAATGGGACATTACTGAACCTTCTGAATATATTACAGAAGAAGCTTTAAATAACTCAAGTGCAAAATGGATTCCAGAAAAGGCAATTCTAATGGCTTTAGCTGGTCAAGGAAAAACCAAAGGTATGGTTGCTCAAGTTCAATTTAAATGTACTTGTAATCAGTCAATGGGAATTATTATTCCAAACAACAAAATTGACAATCGGTTTTTACTCTATTGGTTGAAAAGAAACTACCAAAATATTAGAAACTTAGGTGGTGGAGATAAGAGAGATGGTATTAATTTAGAAATGATTGGAGGTATTCCATTACCATTTTTTAAAGTTTCTGAACAAACCGAAATCGTACAACACATAGAAAGGGAATCTGCTAAAATAAATGCTAAAATAGATAAAGCGGAAAAATACATCAAACTTCTTACCGAGTACAGAACAGCTTTAATTAGTGAGGTGGTAACAGGTAAAATAAAAGTAATCGATTAAAAATGACACTTTGCACAGCACACATACGACAAGCAAATGATACTGAAGAACTAGTATTTGCTACAGATAGTTGCCTTACAGGTGGCGAAAAATGGAAACACGGAATCAAATTATTTGAATTACCAAGGAAAGACTGTTTACTCTGTTTTGCAGGAGACACATTTAGAGCTTATCCATTGGTTTTAAATATGGTGTCTTCCATTCATTTAGATAACTATTTGCAATCACCTTCGGCAACACTTGAAGAGGTCTTAGAATTTTTGTCAGAACAGTTTACAGAATTAGTTTCTAAAATAGTTTCAGAAATCCCTGGAGAAAACATCCACGAGTTAAGAGGTTCTGCACAATTTCTATTTGGTGGCTGGGATTGGCAACAAGGTGCAAATGGTGCGTTTAGGGTTTGGAAATTGTATTACAATGAAGCTGTAGAAGGATTTGTTTTTGATGAATTAACAAACAATGGAAAACGCGTGTTTTATACTTTCATTGGTAATGCATCAATAAATGTGGTTCAAGAAGCAAAAGATAGATACAACAAACTCAGGTTTGATGAAGATAAACAAGACGACAATTTGGATATGGAACCGATTCGAGTTCTCAGTGATATTTCCTTAGACAAAGCAATTAGAGAAGTTGACGGAAGTTTACAAATAGCCAAAGTGTATAAATCCAACCGCACAGAATTTTTTGGTGTGTATTGGGAATCCAGTAAAGGTATTCCTTGTTTTCAAGGTCGTGAGTATAACGAAATCAATAAACCATTAGTTCGATATTTTAATCCTGATACGTTTGAAATTATTGAATCTGATTTACCCGAAAGTTTACAAAATATAGACGAAGAAACCTATCCTGATGACTACGAATTAGTAAGAGAATGTTATGACGAAGATGGATATTTAAAAGATACGGTTTCAGAAAAACAAAAACACGTTTTACGCTTGGTTTTTAAAGATGTGGCATATCGCCAATTTATAAGTAGCCAAAAAAGTGAACCACAAATTTAGAAGAGATGAGCATAACAACTGAAAATACATTTGAAACTGCCATAGAACAAGCCTTAGTACAAAATGGTGGATATAACATTGGTGACCCAAATACGTATAGTAAAGAACTTGGATTTTTTAAAGACGAAATCTTAGCTTTTTTACAACGCTCACAGCCTAAAAGATGGGAGAAAATTTCTGCAATTCACGGAAAAGATACCGAAAATAGAGTTTTACAACGCTTGTACAAAGAACTAGATTTAAGAGGTGCTTTAGATGTTTTGCGTAAAGGTTTTGTAGATTATGGTGTACGTTTTCAAATGGCATATTTTAAACCTGCTTCTGGCTTAAATCCTGATGCTGTACAAATGTACAATAGCAATAGTTTAAAAGTATATCGCCAAATCTATTACAGCAAAAAGAATAAAAACTCAGTTGATATTGTTTTAGGTTTAAATGGTTTACCAGTTGCAACTTTAGAACTTAAAAATCAATTTACAGGACAAAATGTAAATCACGCCAAAAAACAATATAAAGATACAAGAGACTCAAAAGAACTATTGTTTTCTTTTAAAAAACGTGCTTTAGTTCACTTCTCTGTAGATTCAGACGAAGTTTATATGGCAACCAAATTAGAAGGTTCAAAAACCTTTTGGCTTCCGTTCAATCAAGGCAACGGTAACGGAAAAGGGAACCCAATTTCTAAAAATAAAGATTATCGTACGTCTTATTTATGGAATTATATTCTACAAAAGGATAGTTGGTTTCAAATACTACAACAATTTATCCATTTACAAACTGAAGAAGTAATTTCAAACGGAAAGGTTTACAAAAAGGAAAAAATGATTTTTCCTCGTTATCATCAATTGGATGCTGTTCGAGAAATAACTGATGATACTCTAGAAAATGGAGCAGGAAAAAATTATCTAGTACAACATTCAGCAGGTTCAGGAAAAAGTAATTCAATCGCTTGGTTAGCTTATCGTTTAACAAGCTTACACAATGCATCAAACGAACGTATTTTTGATTCCGTAATTGTAGTAACTGACAGACGAGTTTTAGACCAACAATTACAAAATACCATTTATCAATTTGAACACAAACAAGGTGTAGTTCAAAAAATAGATAAAGACAGTAAACAACTGGCTGATGCAATTAGTAATGGAACAAATATTATCATTACAACACTTCAAAAGTTTCCTTATGTAATTGATAAAGTTGGCGAAATCCCAAACCGTAAATATGCGGTAATTATTGATGAAGCTCATAGTTCGCAAGGTGGTGAAGCAAGTAAAAAAATGAAAGAGGTTTTAGGTGTTGTAGAAGATGAAGAAAGTACAGCACAAGAACCTTATCCAAATTATGGCGAAGGTGATGATGATGAAACTATTTTAGGACAGGATATAGTGAATAGCTGTATTGAAAAGTCAGCTCAAGCAAGAGGTCAACAAACCAACGTTTCATTCTTTGCATTTACAGCAACACCAAAATATAAAACTCTTCAAGTTTTTGGAGCTAAAGATGAAGAAGGCAAGCCAAAACCGTTTCACTTATATTCTATGCGTCAAGCCATAGAAGAAGGTTTTATTTTAGACGTTCTAAAAAACTACACAACTTATGAACTTTATTTCAAATTAACTAAAGCCATAGAAGAAGACCCACAACTGAATAAAAAGAAAACTGCAAAAGCTATTGGTAAATATGTGTCTTTGCATCCACACAATTTGGCTCAAAAAACAGAAATTATAATTGAACATTTTAGGTCTATTGTTTCTAAAAAAATTGGTGGTAAAGCAAAAGCAATGGTCGTTTGTGGTTCAAGGTTGCACGCCAAAAGATATTTTGAAGAATTTAAGAAATACATCAAGGAGAAAAAGTATCAGAATGAATTAAAAGTGATTGTAGCTTTTTCAGGAAAACTGAAAGATGACAATTACCCTGATGGCGTTTCAGAATCAGAATTGAATGGCTTTAAAGAAAAAGAATTACCTCAAATGTTTGAGAAAGAGGAATACAAAATTCTAATTGTAGCCGACAAATATCAAACAGGTTTTGACCAACCTTTATTACATACAATGTATGTTGATAAGAAACTATCAGGAGTAAAAGCAGTTCAAACACTTTCTCGATTGAACAGAATGTGTGCAGGTAAAGAAGATACTTTTGTTTTAGATTTTGCTAATGATAGAGAAACTATTTTTCAATCTTTTCAACCTTATTACGAAATAACAACGGTTACAGATGAAACAGACATCAATCATTTGTATGATTTAAAAGCTAGATTAGATGATTTTCAAGTGTATTGGCAGGAAGAAATTGATGAATTTGCAAATGTGTACTTCCACCCTAACACAAATTTGAACAATGCTAAAAATCAAAAATATCTGTATTCATTTACAGACCCATCTGTAGAACGCTTCAAAGAATTAGAAACAGAAGAAAAGCAAGACGAATTCAAAAAATCAATTCGTTCTTGGACAAACTTGTATTCTTTCTTAGCTCAAATAATGCCATTCGTAGATGCTGAATTTGAAAAATTCTATGCATTTGCCAAATTATTGCAAACACGTTTACCGAAAAGAGATTTATCAGAGACTTTCCAACTTTCGGATGAAGTAGCATTGGAATATTATCGTTTAGAAAAGATTAAAGAAGGTTCTATTGACCTTTTAAAAGGTGAAGAAGGTGAATTAAGCGGAACAACAGAAGCTGGATTAAAACGCACGAAAGAGGAAGAAGCTTTATTATCGGAAATTGTTTCTGTTTTAAATGACAGATTTGGAACTGAATTTGAAGAAGCGGACAAACTATTCTTTGACCAAATAGAAGCGGAATTAATGGAAGATGAAAAACTTCAAAAGCAGGCAAAAGCGAATAAAATGGACACGTTTAAATATGCCTTTGAGGATATGTTTATGAACAAACTAATTGGACGAATGGACCAAAATCAAGACATATTTGAGAAAATATTGGAGGATAAAATGTTTGGAGACTTGGTAAAAGAATTAATGATGAAAAAGATTTACCGAAAGATGAATGAATAAGCCAACGCTCAAAGCCATACACATTTGCAATTCGCTCAAGCCCACGCTACGCCAAAAATTTCAAAAGAGTATGTCTTCTGCCAACGCTAGCAAGTTTGCGGAATAAAGCCAGTGGCTAACAATGTATATAAAAAACAGGGCGGAAAGTGCTAAATCAAAGGCTTGTGCTTTTTTGCAAAGTCCGCCATATTTTTAATTTGTATTTTAGGAAAAAGATAAAAATAAAACAAAAAATATGGCTAAGTGTAAATCCGAAAGTAAGTGATTATCAACTGCCCTACTTTTCATATACTAGACCGTTGTGCTTCATTATCAGAAACCGCTAACCAATGATAAAATTCTTTAGAAAAATTAGACAAAAACTACTATCTGAAAACAAATTCAGCAAGTATTTAATTTATGCAGTTGGCGAAATAATACTTGTTGTTATTGGAATTTTGATTGCACTTCAAGTCAACAACCAAAATCAAATCAAAAACGAAAAAAAAGCCCTCAAGAATTACTTGGAAAAAATCGCAATAAATGTAAAAAGCGATATTAAAGTTGCAGAATTTATGATTCAGACAAGGACGCAACAATCACTATTGTGTGCACAGGCTACAGAATTGATTTCCAAAAAAGACTGGAGTGATCAACGAAAAATCACCAACGCTGTATTTGCAATGATAATAGAGCAACCTTTGAATTTTAATCGTAGTGGGTTTGAATCTTTAAAAAACTCTGGATATTTACAACACCTTGACGACTCTGAAATAGAAGAATTAATATATGATTATTACAATTCAGTTGACAATGTAATATTTGAAGAAACAAGTTTACAAGTATGGGCTAATGATTTGGACTTAGAATTACATAAAAGTGGTTTCTTTTCAAGTTGGTTAGAACTCGAAAAAAGACCAAATCAGAAAATGCGAGAAGCGTTAGGTAACTACACAGATATGTTAACCGAACACGAAGGAAATGATATAGTATTATCAATTTTATATAGAGGTTTTTTGTTCACAGCAGAACTCACAGGTTTTTATGAGGAACAAGTAACCTTTGGAAATGAATTATTAACAGCGATAGAAAATTATAATAAAAAATAACGAAAGCACAACAACGTATAACGCAAATGCCGTTGAGGGTTAAATGAATTGCGTTTCCTACTTTTTACTATCTTTAATCCCCAACCAAAAAACAAAGAACAAAACGCGCCACTAGCGTTATACAAACTCGTTGTGCCCAATTAAAAAATTCCGTTTCATTACATAATTAAGGTAAATGAATGTATCTTTGATAGTATCAAATGATAGTATCAAAATGAAACCACCATACGAAATAACATCATCTATTTTAAAATTAATAACTTCTATTTCAGAGAAAATAGGAGAAGTAAATGCTAATTTATTAAACAAACCTTCACCGAAACTCAGAAAACAAAATAGGATTAAAACTATTCATTCTTCATTAAAAATAGAAGGAAACACACTTACAGAAGAACAAATAACAGCACTTCTTGAAAATAAAAGAGTTATTGGTCCTAAAAAAGATGTTCTTGAAGTTTTAAATGCTATCAAAATCTATGAAAATTTAGTAGAATACAATCCTTCTAATGAAAAATCATTTTTAAAGGCACATCAAAACTTAATGGAAGGTCTGATTGAAAATTCTGGAAAATATAGAAATCAAAGTGTAGGAATCGTAAAAGGCTCTAAAGTTGAGCATTTAGCACCACCTTTTGAAAATGTGCCATACTTAATGAAAGACCTCTTTGAATATTTAAAAAAGTCAGATGAAATTGAGTTAATTAAAAGTTGTGTTTTTCATTACGAAATGGAATTCATACATCCTTTTTTAGATGGAAATGGCAGGATGGGACGATTATGGCAAACTTTAATTTTAATGGAAAAATATCCAATATTTGAGTTTCTACCATTTGAAACTTTAATTAGCAACGACCAAGAAAAATATTACAGAGCTTTGGCTGAAAGTGATAAATCTGGAAAATCAACTAAATTTATCGAATATATGCTAAACGTAATTGACACTTCAATAAGTCAATTATTAGATTTCAATAATAGAACCTTAAGTGAAAAAGACCGATTAGAATATTATGTTTCCTTAAATAAAACTGAATTTACAAGAAAAGATTATATGGATATTTTTAAGGATATTTCTTCTGCAACAGCTAGTAGAGATTTGAAAAAAGGAGCTGAACTAGGTTTATTTGAAAAAATAGGAGAAAAAAATAAAACAATGTATCGACTAAAATAACTGGGCACAACACTGTGTATAATTAATTGCTAGGTCACTGCCGACTTACGAAAATTCCGCTGGAATTTTCTATCTGTGATTTGTTTGTTAACTTAGTTGCTTAACCACGCAACTAACCATACACAAGACCGTTAGCTACAATGTCGAAATCGAGAATAAATTTAAGTTTTTTACTATTTTTGACAATTAGTTTTTGTCAACAAACATTGTATGCTCAAGAATTAACACCTTTCGAAAAAAATCAATTTTGGGGATATAAAAATAGTATTGGAGAAATTAAAATAAAACCTCAATATCAATATGCTAGAAAGTTCTCGGAAGATTATGCAGTTATTGTCCAAAATGATAGTTTAGGAGCGATTGACAAAGAAAACAATCTAATTATTCCAGCAAAGTATGGTTATTTAAAATACGTTGGTAACGATAAATTTATTTTTGGATATAGGCCTAAATATTATGGAGAATATAATCTCGGAATAATATCATCGGATAATGAAATCATAGTTCAACCCAAATATCATCGCATTAATTTTAAAAATAGAAAGTTCTATTTTACTAGACAAATTGCTAAAGTTATTGGACAAAGTTTAGATTTAGACACTCGTGAGATTTTATATAAATATGGGATATCGGACAGTTTAGGCAACTTCATTTTAGAACCAAAATATTCCAACATAGACTTTTTGTCAAATGGATTTATCAAAGTTCAATTGGATTTCAATGGAGATTATGCACTTTTTGACAATAATTTCAAACCACTTACTGAATATAAATATATGGTAATCGGAGAGTTTTTCGATGGTTTATCAAAAGTAAGAGAAGGAGATTATTTCGGTTACATAAATATTAATGGAGAGGAAATTATTAAATGTCAGTACGATTTGAATTATGTATTTATAGATAGTTTGGCAATTGCCCGAAAAAATGGAAAAGCTGGAATAATAAATACTAAAAATGAAACTATTCTAGACTTCAAATATCAGAGTTTAGGAATTCCCTTTAAGGAACAAGTAGCTGCTTCAGACAGTTTAAAATGGGGAATTGTTAATTTTAAGGGAGAAACTTTACTCAAATTTGAATATGACAATAAATTAAGTGAATTTAAAGGGTTAACTGCATTGCAGAAAAATAATGAATGGCAAATTTGGGATTACAGAAAAAA
Source organism: Algibacter sp. (assembly GCF_039977455.1). Lineage (GTDB taxonomy): Bacteria > Bacteroidota > Bacteroidia > Flavobacteriales > Flavobacteriaceae > Algibacter_B. The sequence continues at coordinate 62,576 of NZ_JBDWDG010000012.1, forward strand.
AGAGCTCTTGACCGAAAAGTACGATGAAATTAAATTAATAGAAGGTGATGAAAGTAAAGTTCTCGGATTTGGAAAAATTAAACAAAAAAAATATTTTCAATCAATAGCATATGCAAGGATTGGAATGAAATGGGGAATTGTAAATTATAACGGAGAATTATTAATTCCAATAGAATACGAATTGAATGATTTGTACGGGAAATTAAAAACACTGTAGCTAACAAAGTACTGTGGTAAAAAACAAGTAAAAACGCATTAACTTTTCACTAAAGTACTTCTATATGTATCATCATATACTAAACCTGATTTTGCGATAGCAAAAGCCTGTTTTAAAAGCTTATTACATACTGCTATTAAAGCCTGTTTTTTACTCTTGCCCTTTGCTACAATTCGTTCATAGATATCTCTGCATGCTTTGTTGTAATTACAGGCATTAAAACTGCACATAAATAATAAATTCCGGAGTTTTTGGTTTCCTATTTTACTTATCCTACTACGCCCATTTACACTACTTCCACTCTGTCTAATTACAGGAGTTAATCCAGCATAACTGCAGAGTTCACTACCGCTTGTAAAACGCTCAAATCCATCAGTAAGTACCACAAGCATTAGTGCTGTTTTATTTACAATTCCTGGTATACTTTTTAACCGAGTTAAAACATCTTGATGGTCTTCCTTTACTAATATAATGAGTGTATCTTCTAAGGTTTTAATTTCCTTTTGGACATGCTTCAGACTTCGTTTTAAAGAACTAACAACTGCTTTACTAGGATCTCCTAAAACAGCTTCACCATGTAGTTTATTTTTGAGCATGGTGCTCTGTTTTGTATATACAGAAAGGAGTCTAGTCATTTGAAGACATTCTGTTTGATGCTTTGAATTCCCTTTCCAAAGTTTTAATTCTACTTGTTTTGCATATTCACAGATAAGGCTAGAATCACTTTTATCGGTCTTAATTTTCGATAATTTCATCTGGATAAAGCGTTTAATTGCTAATGGATTCTCTACAGAAACTTGTATCCCAAATTCAAGTAAATAATAAGCTAATTGATAGTGTTAGTATCCCGTGGCTTCTATAACACAATGACTATCCAAATCTAAGAGTTTTGTGAATTTTTTAAAGCCAGAAATCGTGTTTTTAAATTGGTAGTAATTGCCATTTGAATCTGTTACATCAAAAACTAAATGGCTAATGTCTATTCCAAAATATTTAATATCTTTATTCATAAGAAAATGTTTTTTGAAAGGACGACTACGCGAGTTTCAACGACTTAAAATCGAGGTCCAAAAGCCTCATAGAACTGTACGAAAACTATGTAGAAATCGAAGAATGAGATTCTTGAATACCTTAGTATAGAATAAAAAATAATGAAAAAAAAAGAGAGGGGATTTTCAATGTTGACGAGATCTGTAGTCTCTCCGTGTATAATAACCTTATTCCTCTCTTTTGTTCTTTCTATTTTATAGGTCTTAATTTAATGTTTTTAATAAAATGCTAACTTAAGACGTGTATAATTCATTGCTCTGAAATTCTGATAGGAATTTCAGAGCAATGAATAAAGAGTTTCTGTTTATTTGATATCTTAGTTCTATCGCAATGAAATCATACAAAAACACGTTAAAATAAATTTGAATTACAATTCGTCTTTAATTATTAACAGTTCGGTTATTTATAAATCAATTAGTGTAAAAAAACAATTAGCTTCATATTCAATAAAACAAAATACCATGAAACTATTAGTGATTGGCGGAACAGGAAAAACAGGACGTGAAATAATAAAACAAGGCCTCTCTCAAGGTCATGTAATTACAGCTGTTGTTCGGAATCCGAGTAAAGTAAAATATAGTCATACCAATCTTAAGGTTCTGAAAGGAAATGTGCTAATTCCGAAAAGTTACGAAACGAGTTTTCAAGGTCAAGATGCAGTACTATCAGCTTTAGGTCATAAAAAATTCATTATTAAGACAACTATACTGTCACGAGGCACCAAAAACATCATAACTGCAATGGAAAGAAACAATGTAAAACGGCTTATTTGTATTACATCACTAGGTGTTAATGATAGTAAGTTTAAGCTTGGTTTATATTATACTTTGTTTACTATTCCTTTTATATTGTTTTTTTACTTCTTGGATAAATCTAAGCAAGAAAAATTAATTATGAATAGTGAATTAGAGTGGACGATCGTTCGACCTGGACAGCTTACTAACGGAAAAAAAAGAACGATATATAAACATGGTAAAAATGTTGGGCATTATCTATTAACAAAAATGATTTCTCGTGCTGATGTAGCACATTTTATGCTTAATCTTTTAAAGCAAAATACTTATTTAAAAAAAACTGTCGGACTAACTTATTAAAATGCTAACTTAAGAAGTACTGTTGCAATGGGTACACCTAGATATTGAAAGGAAAGAAAATAACTATTAGTATGACAGAAGAAAATCATTGTTATGAAATTTCAGCCTAATGAAGATTTATGAACTCATTATAAAAAATGATATACCATGAACAAAATACCATGGCAGAGCGTGTAAATAACATATTAAAAAAGGAGTTTTATCTAGACCAAACTTTTGATAACTAGGCTACACGAAAAAGGAGACACAAAAAATGCTATTAATTTATACAACGAAATAAGTTTACATTTATCTTTAGACTTTAAAACACCAAATACGGTATACCTGCCCGACCGGCAGGCGGGTAAATTATTAGCCTAAATTCAATTTTAACCTGTAGCCATATTTCAGGAGAGACATACTAATAAAAATTTCTTATATTAATATAATTTCAATAATGAAAAAGTTTATTTTTTTAATTCTACTTACTACGGTTTTATTTAAAAGTTATAGCCAAAACAAACAAAAACAAAACAGCAAAACTCCCAATGTAGTCGTTATATTTATTGATGATGAAGGTTATGGAGACGTAGGAGCCTATGGAGCAACAGGTTTTAAAACGCCACATATTGACCAAATGGCAAGCCAAGGCATGCGGTTTACAAATTATTATGCCGCCCAGGCCGTATGTACAGCTTCACGTGCTGGGATTTTAACCGGTTGTTATCCAAATAGAATTGGATTCTCGGGGGCTTTATTTCCTAAAGATTCTACTGGAATGAATGCATCAGAATTAACTATGGCCGAAATGTTTAAAGAGCAAGGTTACGCTACGGCTTGCTTTGGTAAATGGCATTTAGGCTGGCAAAAAGAGTTTCTTCCTTTGCAGCATGGTTTCGATGAATATGTAGGTTTACCATACTCCAATGACATGTGGCCACGTAGCGATGTTACGGGTAAAAAGTTACAGAAAGGTCCCGGTCGTGCAAGTTATCCAGAGCTGCCTTTGATGGTAGGAAATGAAATTTCTGAAACAATTACTAGTTTAAAAGATCAAGATAAACTTACAACGCTTTATACAGAAAAGGCGATCGATTTTATTAATAGGAACGCAGAGAACCCATTCTTTTTGTATGTTCCTCATACTATGGGGCATATTCCACTTGGCGTATCGGATAAATTTAGAGGTAAAAGTGAACAAGGCCTATATGGCGATGTCATGATGGAAATTGACTGGTCTGTTGGAGAGATAAACAAAGCATTAGAGAAAAACAATTTAACAGATAATACCATTTTTATTTTTACTACTGATAATGGACCTTGGTTGAATTATGGAAATCATGCGGGTTCAGCAGGCGGCTTACGAGAAGGAAAATTAACGATTTGGGAAGGCGGTCAACGTGTGCCTTTTATAATTCGCTGGCCAGGACAAACACCTGAAGGTACTATTTGTAATAAACTTGCTTGTGCCATCGATTTGTTACCTACATTCGCCTCTATAACAAATGGCAAGTTGTCTGATAATAAAATTGATGGTGTTGATGTAACCCCACTTTGGAAAGGTGATTTTGAATCTACACCACGTGAAACCATCCTTTATTACTTAGGAAAAAACAATTTAAATGGCGTACGAAAAGGGCAATGGAAGTTAGTTTTACCACATACTTTTAAATCATATAACGCTAAACCTGGTAGTGACGGCCGTAATGGCAGAAGACTAAAAACAACCATTGAGAAACCTGAACTTTACAATATGAGAAGAGATCCTGGTGAAAGGTTTAATGTCATTGAATATTACCCAGAAAAAGTAGAGGAATTAATGCTTGTAGTGGAAACATACAGAAAAGAACTTGGTGATTTAAACGTTGGAATTGCTAAAGGAAGTGAAAATAGAGAAATAGGTAAATTAGAAAGGTAAATTTACCATCACATCGTTAGGTATCAAGTTAGTTTTATAGCTAAAAGTATAAAAGGTATATAATTTATTGCTTGTTTTGGCCTGTTTACAAAAATATACACGGATTTTCTATTCGGTTTTTATTTGTTAAATTAGGTACTTAAACACAACACTAATTATACACAAGGCCGTAACCAATTAAACCAATAAGGTATGGACAAAGCATTACAAACTATGATTGACAATATGCCTGAAAAAACAGGTAAGTCATTAGACGAATGGAAAAAAATCCTAAAAGAACAACCTTTTGCAAAACATTCAGAAGGTGTCAAATTTCTAAAGTCTGAACATGGAGTTACTCACGGATTTGCGAACACCATAGTATCTTTAACAAAAGAAGATGATAGTCCATCGGTAGATTTAGTACAAGCCCAATATAAAGGCAAAGAAAATCTAGTTCCTATTTATAAAAAACTTATTAAATATGTTAAATCACTTGGCTCTGATGTGACTATTATTCCCAAAAAAGGAAGTGTAAGCATCATAAGGAAAAGACAATTTGTTCTTATCAAGCCAGCGACAAAAACAAGAATCGACCTGGGTTTTAAGTTAAAGGACAAACCAACCACGAACAGGCTTGAAAATTCGGGTCCGTTTGGAACAATGTGTACTCACAGAGTAAGATTATCTGATGAATCAGAAGTTGACAAAGAACTAAAAGAATGGATTTCTGAAGCTTTTGAAAAATCAATATAAAAATTAGCCAAAACAATGGCCATAAGTAATTGCTTGTCCTAATCTACTACTTAAAATCCTATCAGATTTTAAGTTTAGTGTGTACTTGCAAAATCAAGCACTAAACCAAGCAACAACTTATAGTCGAGACCGTTGTGCGTCATGTTGAGAAAGTTACTAATATAATTGATACCATGTCCTTTTTTAAATCTTCACGAGAGAAACATCTTTGGTTTTGGGCATTGGTAGTTCTTATAGGTATTTTCACCACCCTATTTATCGGGAAACCATTAGCACAATTTTTTGGAAATCAAAATGTACAAATAATTGTATTCCTAATTGGTATTTTATTAACTGGTATAGCAATTATAATTAACGCGATAAAGATAAAACCAAGTAAGATTGAATTATCTCTATGGTTTGGAATAGTTGCTGTTTATATTATGGTTTTTCTTAGATTGGGACTCCCAGAAAGGAGTCATCTATTTGAATATAGTATTTTGACAATTATCATCCACAAAGCACTTATTGAACGTAAAAACCAAGGCGTACAAATACATAAACCTGCTTTAATTTCTTTTATTATAACTTTTTTTATTGGAGTACTAGATGAAGGTATACAAATAATTTTACCTAATCGAGTATTCGACCTTCAAGATATTTTATTTAATAGTGTTGCTATTATAAGTGCTGTTATTTCAAAACTTTCTATTAATTGGATCCGTGTACGAAGTGACAAATCAAAAATAAAAAAGAAAAAACACGACTGAACTACAAATAACTGAGTTAAACAACAAGTAACTTTAAGCTAATTGTGAAAAAAGGTTTTCACCATATAACAATCTATTTTTTACAATAGCTAAAGCCTGTTCAAGCAACTTATTCGGTACGGCTATTAATCCTAGATTCTATCTTTAGCCAACCTATTTTAGGTAAGTTCACAACTTAAAAAAGAGATCTAGGTCTAACAGAACTGAACGAAGTTTACGTAGAAAAAGAGAGAGGCTTATCAATATTGTCGAAGTCAGATATTTTACCGTGTATTGTAATGTTAATTCTTTATTTTTATCGTTCTGATTAATAATTAAATTTAGTAAATTACAAACTTAAGAGGTTTAAAATTAATTGCTTAAACCCCCAAACTAACAATAGACCAAACGTTGTAAATAATACTCAAATCATCTCCAGAATTCAATAACTTAATACAACAAATCAAAACTTTAGATTTGCTTTATGAACTCAAAAAAATATAATAACCTAATACAAAGATATTTAAAGTGATAAGAACAGAACCAATTATTGCTGTTGCAAATGTGGAAAAAAGCTCAGAGTTTTACCAAAAGTTACTGGGGTGTATAAGTAAACACGGTGGGACTACTTTTGAAATTTTAACCGATGAAAATGACGAACACATTTTGTCACTACACAAATGGGGAGCTCACGAACACCCAACTTTGATCAATTCAAAAAATTCGGGTAACGGACTGATTTTATATTTTTTGGTGGATAGTATAACTCCAATTTGGGAAAATGCTATAGCAATGAATGCACAAATTGAAAGCGAACCGAAAATCAACCCAAACTCTAGACGATTAGAATTTTCAATTAGAGATTTAGATAATTATTATATTTCGGTCTGTTCCGAAAAGACTGATTAATATGTGGCTAAAAAATCATATACAGCAAACCGAACAGAAAGCACTATTTTAAAAAACGTATAAAAATAATTACTATTTTGTGCATAACTAAAGGTGGTTGGGCATTTGCTACTATCCAAATACATAAACGTTGTACGTCATATTGACCTGCCCTATATAAAGGCCACATAATTTAAAACAAAATGTTCAGACATCAAGGTAAAAGCAGAACAATAAAACACAATCTACGAATTGCCACAATCCTATCCTTTGTTGCTGGTATTGTAAATGTTACAGGTTTTTTAGCTTTTAACCAATTGACAACAAATGTAACCGGGCATTTTGCTCTATTTATCAGTGATGTTGCCAATTTTGAAGTTTGGAAAGGGACAATTTATTTCCTTTATATTTTTTCCTTTCTCTTTGGTTCTTTTTTGTCCAGTTTTCTAATAGAAAAATTCAAAGGAAATAAAAAACTTAATGTTTTTGTTAAACCAACAATAATAGAATGCCTAATATTATTATCAATTTCTATCTTAAGTAATACTGGAGCAATAAAATATCCAGACATTATTGTTTGCTTACTACTCTTCGCAATGGGACTTCAAAATTCTTTTGTTACAAAAATCTCTAATGCCGTTGTAAGAACAACACATCTTACAGGGTTGTTTACAGACTTAGGAATTGAAATATCGCAACTATTTTTCCTTAAAGACCCTCCGCATAGGGAAAAAATTAAATCGACTATTAAACTACGGATTTATATAATTTGCTTCTTTTTCCTTGGAGGAATAATAGGTGGATTTCTTTACTCAAGACTTGATTTTAAATTAAACACACTCATTATAGGAGCTATAATTTTATTAATAAGCCTGTTTTATGACGATTTAAGATATAGATTAATAAGAACTAAAAGAAAATACGAACAACGAAAAAAAATACGCACAACAACGACTATAAAAAATTGCTATTTATAGTTTAATCAAAGTGAGTTTCTTGCTAGCTCGCTTCCTTTTACAAATTACCCTCAAGGTGTGTTTTAAAAAAATTTATAAAAATTAAAAACGGAAAAAACGTCCTGTGAAGGCTATAGTATAAATATTAGTATAATGAGTAGTGCATGAGTATTGAATTGCCGAATAACCATATTTATAATGTGATAAAACTCGGATATGAAATACATAGAAATAGCGGCTAACTTAAACATCTAAATCGAGAAAAAGTCTAAACCCATACTACATAGGACGTCCCATCCATGTTTTCTACAAAGTTTAAACCAAAAGTTAACCACTCAAGAAAGACAATAGTATTCTAAAAAACTAAAACTTTAATCTAGAGAATATCTATTAAAAAGACTTAACTTTAATACTTTTTTCACCTTTTTTAAAAGTTGCTCAACTTCATTAACCGTAGTATTTCGTATTTGGGCAATTTCTTCTAAGGTGAGTTGTTGGTTTGTATATAATTCAAAAACATTTTGCAATGCCAAAGGTAAATTATGTAACACCATAGTAATATGGTTTTTAATTGCTTCAGCACCTAAATTTTTATCTATTTTTTCAATAAAATCCTTCTCATTATCCTCAACAAATACATGGTTCAGGCTATAATCATTATGGTTATAGGACATGTCATCCAGTTCCTCAATCATCAGTAAATCTCCATCTCCGTCTGTACTGTATTTTTCCTGCATTTCATCCCATTCAGGTTTGGAATACGCATCAATATTTCTCAAAAACAAGTCATCATACTCCTCCTCTACGATAACATCTTCCAACAGTTCATTGGTTTTTTTAAACAACCATAGATAAAAATATTTTTCATTTTCAACCTCTTCAATGTTTTCATAGATTTCAATAAATAATTGATCTATAAATTCATCAGCCTTATACTTCCCTTTCGAAAAACTTCCTTTTTTTATGGCTGTATTCAACCTTTCATTTACATACTGTCTTATTTGGGGTATTATTTCCAATACCAATTCATTAAAAGACGCTTGCTTCCCTTCTTTTTTTAGTTTAATAAGATTAGGAAAAGTAGTAGTTACAAATAGACGGAACTCTTTTTTTCTTTGATAATAAGAAGCCTTGATTTTCATAGTTCCTGTAGTTAAAGTGTTATTAGTAAATATATTATCATATAGATCAAAATAAAATGATATATATCAGCTAATATGATAATCAAGAAATCCATAAACGTACTAATCAATTAAAAACTTAAGCCATTTATAATTTATTGACGTGTACTTTTCTTTCAGAAAATACTTTCTAATAAACATAAGATTTCTTTCTTTTTACTAACTTAGTACTCTATGTTCAAAGAACATGAAAATAATATTAGTCAACCAAATAATACTTCAAACGACTACCAAGAAATATTATCAGACCAACTTAACATGTATCATACCTCAATCAGAAGTAAATTAAATGATATAATGAAATTTCTAACAGTTTTTTCAGTAATATTTATTCCGTTAACTTTTATTGCAAGAAATTATGGAACAAACTTTGAGTATGTTCCTAAACTTTCTTTTAAATACAGCTATTTTATAATGTGGTTTGTAATGATAGTTGTAGCAATAGGTATACTTCTTTTTTTTTTAAAATTAAAAATGGTTTTAAGTCATAAATTATCGTACAATTCTAATAAAAAGCTCACCCATAAATGAATATAAATTTTCAAAAAATTTTTAGTGATTATTTTGAGCAGGTAACCAAATTAATTCCAAATATTATTACCGGTATATTAGTATTAATTATAGCCTTGTTTTTAGGTAAAATAGTATTTAAAACTATAGTAAAAGTTACTCGAAAAAAATGGCAGGATAGTATTATTTCTAATTTTTTAGCACAAGTTATAAAATGGGTATTTTACCTATTTGGAGTCATCATGGCATTAAATGTAATGGGCTTTACGGGTTTGGCAACTACTGTTTTTGCGGGAGCAGGCGTAAGTGCAATCGTACTAGGTTTTGCTTTTAAAGATATTGGAGAAAATTTTTTGGCAGGAATAATTTTGGCTTTTAAACGACCTTTTGAAATTGGAGATATCATTGAAATTCAAGGAGACAAAGGCACTATAAAAGACTTAGATATAAGAACCACACATTTAAGAAATGCTGAAGGAAAAGATATTTATATACCTAATTCTTCAATAATTAAAAACACGCTTACTAATTACACAAAGGATGGTATTTTAAGAATTAATTTTATGATTGGTATTGCACCAGAGTGCGATATTGAGATAACTCGAAAACTTATAACAGATTATTTAAAAACGAATAAAAACATATTAAAAAAACCAATACATAATGTCGTAGTACAAGGATTAGGAGAATTCACAACAGATATTCAAGTATTCTTTTGGATAGATATTCTGGCAGTTAAAAACTTACCCGATGAATATTTGGGTCATAATATAAGAAGTAAAGCCATTACCGATATTAAAAGAATTCTAGATGAGAATAATATAGAAATGCCTTCACAAGTTATCGAACATAAAATGTATAGACAGAATAAATTATCGATTGAAGGCAAGTAATATAGAATAAAAAAAACTTTAAAACCGATGGAGAAACTGAAAGTTTATGGCTTTCTAAACATAATGAAATTACCTGAAACAAGTTCTTTTCTAATAACAAAACGGGACTTGAGTTTTAAATACATCAGACAAGAAATGAAAAAAATATTAATATGTGCCCTCTTATTTTTATTTATATTGACTAATTCCTTTAGCCAAAACGGTATTCAAGTCCATAAATGGGAAACGATTGATTTGCCGTTTACAGTAAAAGGATACATTGAGAAGCCTTTTCAGGTGGAACTAACCTGTAAATTTAAAGGTCCTGACGGTTCCCTAATAATAGTACCTGGATTTTATAATGGCAACAATGAATGGCTTGTACGTTTTACCCCAAACATAGAAGGCCTTTGGACTTCCATTAGCAACTCTTCCCATAAGGATCTAAATGCTATTAAGCACAACATTAAAGTGTCACCTGCAAAAGAAGGCCTTCATGGTGGCATAACCCTAAGTAATACGGATGCTCAAAAGCTTATTTATGAAGATGGGACGCCATATAATCTGGTTGCTAATGAGGTGGACTGGTTGTTTGCTTTAGATTATGGTAACCCAGATTTAACAAAAACAAAAAAGTTAGTAGAGGCTATTTCCGCAAATGGATTTAACCAAATAATCATGAATGTATACGCTTATGATTTGGATTGGAAACAAAGTGATAACATAGACCCAAAGTGGAATTTTGGATCAAAAAAGGAAATATTCCCGTTTTTAGGAGATAATGAAAATCCAGATTACTCAGCACTTAATGTTGAATTCTTTAAGCATTATGATCGTGTTATTGACTTACTTGAGGACCATGACATTGTTGCACATATTATGATTTATGTGTGGAACAAAATGGTAAACTGGCCAGAAGCCAACTCAGAGGCCGATAATATGTACTTCGACTATGTGGTAAAAAGATACCAGGCTAAAAGCAACGTTATTTGGGATATTTCTAAGGAAGCCCTGCGTTATGGCTATGACGATCCTAATTATATTACCGAGCGTATAGAAAGACTGAAAAAGCTAGACGCATATAAGCGATTGGTCACGGTGCATGATTTTGATTACTGCGAAGCTAACCCTGATAAAGTCGATATCATATCAGCACAGTTTTGGCATTCAGACATCTATAGCAAAATGCTTAAACTCAAAGAAGAATATCCTTTTAAACCCATCATTAACCTAGAAAATGGTGCCTATGAAAAGTGCCAGTATGATATTTTTCTCGACAGTAATTACAGCGATCCGATATCAGGAATAGAACGAAATTACAAATGTGCTTTTGCCGGTACCTATACCAGTTACTATTGGCAAGGCATGGCTTGGAATGTAGTAATTTATGATCCTTTTTCTGAAGATGTCACGATTCAACCAAAATTTGAATACTATAAATACTTTCGGGAGTTTCTAGACAAAGTAAACTTTGAAAAACTCCAACCCAGTGATCGAAATAGTTCTAGCGGCTATTGTTTGGCAAATAATGAAGACGGCACATATGTATATTACATGCCAAAAGCTAATAGTGCTATAGCCATAAAAGGATTACCTAAAGCTGAAAAATTGCAAATCGAATGGTTTAATCCCATAACGGGAGTATATACCAAGCCATACGAAGTAAACTTTAAGAATTGGCTAGTATTAAATCCTGTATTTGAAGGTGTTGACAATGTCATTATTGTCAAATTAATCAATAGAATTTAAGTTATAAAAATATCATTAGAAACCAAAACCTATGACATCTAGTTTGAAATCAATTATCTTCCCTTTTACAGTTATTCTAATGTACATTGGGCTGAGCTCCTACAATTCGAAAAAACCCACAAACCAATCTTGGGAACACCTACTAGATATGGAATTAAGTCAATGGGACGAGTTTGTTGGGGCACCACACCACACTGTAAATATTGAAGGTTTCGAAAAAGGCAACGGTATGGATGAAGGCACACCATTAGGATTAAACAATGATCCCTTAAACGTGTTTTCAGTTATTGAAATGGATGGAGCGCCTGTTTTAAATATTTCAGGAGAAATATACGGCGCAGTAACCACCAAAAAAGACTACGAAAACTACCACTTAAGCCTCAAGTTTAAATGGGGAGATAAAAAGTACGAACCTCGTTTAGACAAACCAATGGATAGCGGAATATTGTACCATGCTATCGGGAAACAAGGAGCCTTTTGGAATTGCTGGATGCAATCTCAGGAATTTCAGATTCAAGAAGAGGATTGCGGAGATTACTACACTATAGCTGGTACAGGTGCCCATATAAAAGCCATAAAGAAAGAAAACCCAGATTCGGCTTGGGATATTTTTATATATAACCCTAACAGTGCATATAAAAAATTTAAAACGGGTGAAGATGGCCGATGTAGAAAAAGCACCAACTATGGAAAATTACAAGGATGGAATCAAATTGATTTGGTTTGCATAGGCGATACAGCCTACCACATTGTAAATGGAAAAATAGCTCTCGTCCTAGAAAAATCTGTTACCTATGGTGAAAACGATATCGCTAAGCCTTTAACCAAAGGTAAAATTCAACTTCAAAGTGAAGGTGCTGAACTGTATTATAAAGATATTAAAATTAGATCGGTTAGCAAATTGCCAACTCAATTTGCTAATCAGCTTAACTAAATGAAGATATTATTTTTTATTGAGATAAATTAGATGACAATTTTGTTATAATCCTCATATAACCTTTAAAGAAATTGAAGTTCTTTTGACAATAAAAATTAGAACACCAACAACTTTACATATTAAAGTGTTTAATAAATAAAAAAACAAGCAAATAACAACCAGCTATTTTGTATATTTCTGTACGTAAACCTATTACGTTACCTTATGCCACGTGCCACCACCATCCAGAATGTTTTAATTGAGCTTGATTCCATTATTAACGAATGCATAAAGACCAATAACCGGCTAGGTTTGTTTGCATACATTTACAGACGAACCACAGCTGAAATTGCCTCTGAGATTGCTTTAGGTCGCTTTGAAGACAATACACGTTTAGAAATCTTAGATGTTGAGTTTGCCAATTTATATTTAGATGCCTATAAAGCTTATAAAAAAAACCAAAACATAAGCGCTGCTTGGGCCTTTGCCTTTAATAATGCCCAGGAACCTTTAACTGTTGTGCAGCATATTATGTTAGGCATGAATGCCCATATTAACTTAGACCTTGCCCTAGCGACATCTAAAACTATGACTGATTTAGAGATTAATGACATTCATAGCGATTTTAACAAGGTTAACGATATCCTTTTCCAAATAGTTAATGAATTGCAAGACCGTTTGAGTCGCGTTTCACCTTTAATGATACTTTTAGATTGGATTGGACAAAATGAAGATGAAAAACTAATAGATTTTAGCATGCGTAAAGCCCGAGAACAATCTTGGAATTCGGCAAACTTGTTATGGTCGTTGGGAGAAACACACAATGCAAACACAAAAAAGAATATCGACAAACTAGTTGTTAAGCTAAGTGAAATTATTAAAACACCGAAAACACGTCTAGTTCGCTTTTTACTTAGAATGATTCAAAAATTTGAAACGAAAGAGGTTGGCCGTATTATTTCTAAATTAAAAGAAGAATAAAAGTTAACCTAAAAAGGCTTCCAGCAGTAAATAAAAGCCATAAAAAAATCCAACTTAATGTTGGATTTTTTAATATCATAAAGTGTCTTTACTTAACTGTTTACAACCAAACGAAAACCTTCTCCATGTATATTTAGAATTTCTACTTTGTCGTCTAGTTTTAAATATTTACGAAGCTTAGCGATATACACATCCATACTACGTGATGTGAAATAATTATCGTCACGCCATATTTTTGTTAAAGCCAATTCACGTGGCATTAGATCGTTTTCGTGTAAAGCTAAAAGACGCAGCAACTCGTTTTCTTTTGGTGATAATTTTACAGGATCTTCACCATCAAATTTTAAGAAACGTAATTTAGAATTTAGGTCGAATCGTCCTATTTTAAACTCAAATTGCTTGCTATCTGAAATAGTTTCGGTAGCCTTACGTTGAATAATAGCTTTAATTTTCATTAAAAGCACTTCGCTATCAAACGGTTTATTTAAATAATCGTCTGCGCCTACTTTATAGCCCTTTAAAACGTCTTCTTTCATCGTTTTAGCGGTTAAAAAAATAATAGGCACATCGGTATTTTTCTCTCTTATTTCTTTTGCTAATGTAAAACCGTCCTTATAAGGCATCATAACATCAAGGATACATAAATCGAAATCGTCTTTTTTAAATTTCTCGAAACCTTCCATACCGTTTTTAGCATGTGTAACTTCATACTCATTCATCATTAAATAATCTTTAAGTACGGTCCCGAAATTTGGATCATCTTCAACTAATAATATTCTTTTTTTAAATTCTTCCATAGTTATGATATTAGTGGTAGCTTTATAATAAAAGTGCTTCCTTTGTCTTTTTCTGATTCTACTGATACATGACCTTGATGGTCTTCTACAATTCTTTTAACATAAGCCAAACCTAAACCGTGGCCTTTTACGTTATGAATATTTCCTGTATGTTCTCTATAAAATTTCTCGAACACACGTTTGGCAGCTGCTTTACTCATGCCACTACCATGATCTTTAATTTTTAATAAAATGTTTGTCCCAGCATTTTCGGTATAAACCTCAATTTTAGGGGCTTCTGGAGAATACTTAATGGCATTATCCAAAATATTTACTATTACATTAGTAAAGTGAGTTTCGTTTGCTAAAACCGAAGATTTCTCGGCATCTAGAAAGGATTTTATATAACCTTGCCTGTCCTCCACAATTAATTCTACATGCGTTAAAGCATCTTCAACTAAGTCGTGTAAATCCACTCTATCCTTACTTATGTTAAGCTCATTTTTTTCTAGTTTAGATATACGCAGTACATTTTCTACTTGTGCATGCATGCGCTTATTCTCTTCCTTAATCATCCCAAGATATCTTAAAACCTTCTCTTTATCGTCAATAATTTTAGGATTCTTAATAGAGTCTATTGCTAAATTAATGGTAGCAATAGGTGTTTTAAACTCATGCGTCATATTATTGATAAAATCTGTTTTTATTTCAGAGATTTTACGTTGTTTAACCAACTGAAACAAAGCACTTGAATATGCTAAAATTATAATGGATGTAAATGTTATGGATAACAAAATCATACCTATAACACCCGACAAAATAAACTTTCTATCATCTGGAAAGTTTACATGTAAGCGATATGGCGTTTGATTGTTTTCATCATAAAAAATTGGCACTTTAAAACTAGAATTGGGATCGTACTCAAAATTATCACTTTTTACTTTAGTTGCTAAATTGTTACTATAAATAGCAAACTCAAAGTCAATATCGATATCATCCTTTTTAAGTTTTTCGGTAAGCAATTTTTTAATTTCATTTTCTGAAACACGCTTATGGATTGGATAAGTTTTACGCATTTCCTTAAACCCACGTTCAAAACTTAAACGTTGTGCCTCATCTATACTTCCACTTCTTATTATTTTTGATATCGGACTTTTTATATCCTTATCGGAATCGCCATTACCATTATAAATTTCGGTAGTAGATTTTGTTGTAATATTCTTAATATCAATACTATCTAAACCAATGTCAAAGAGCGAAGAAGTGAGTTTATAGTTTTCTTCTAAAACATCACCTCTATAAACAAACATTTCTTTTGTGCTGTTATTTTTTTGATAAATTAACAACTGTGAAACGGCATCTTCATCTGCTTTTTTCTCGCTATCTAAGCTTAAAAACTTAGAGAAATATTGTTCCGATTCGTTTTCTTCTATCGTATTAGAAACGTAGTTAAGTGCTTTGATAACATTAAACTTAAAACGTTCCTTTTCGTTGTTAACCGAATCGTTAATATAATAAGCTTGAATTGCTATAATACCAATTAGAGATAAACTCATAAGTATTATTAACAAAATAAATAATTTTTTGCCCATCATTCAAAATTAACATTTTAACATTTAGCAATCTTATGTTTTAACCTTACATTAACAAAAATGTTAAAATTTAAGGTTTTTATTGTTTAATAAGAAGTTTCTTATGAATTTTTAATACTTGATTTACGGTATTATCAAGATTGGTGTTTTCAATTACAAAATGAGAATGTTTAACTTTTTCTTCATCTGTCCATTGATTTTTCATGATAGCTTCAATTTTTTCTTCTGAAGTATCATCGCGTTTTAGTAAACGCTCTATTCTTATTTTTTTCGGTGCCGTAACAGTAATTACAAAATCGCAAGCTTTATTACCTCCGTTCTCAAACAAAATAGCAACTTCTTTTATAACGTAAGGTGCAGTTTGTTTTAATGCCCATTTTTCAAAATGTTTCGCAACTTTAGGGTGTACAATTGCATTCATTTTTTGCAAATACGATTTATCGTTAAAAATAATATTCGCTATAAATGGTTTATTTAATTCGCCTTTTAAATAGGCATCTTCCCCAAACAAAGCTTTGAGTTTCCTTTTAATAACTTTAGACCTTCGCATTAAAGCCTTAGCCTCATTGTCTGCAATGTAAACAGGAATTCCCAATTTAGAAAACTCTTTTGCTACCGTGGTTTTGCCACTACCAATACCGCCTGTAAGACCTACAACAATCATTTTGTAATTATAAATTCTATGCGTTGTTGACTTATTTTTGCATGCTGAACCAATTCGGGAGTTATTACCAACTCAGGAATTAAAAAAGACTGCCCTTGATTGGTTTTATTAAAATCGCAAACCACTTTAAAGTCTTTTGCTTTAATAGCGTTAAAATTAGCCAAACTCACATAATATGAAACACTTACAAATTTAGGGAAATATTTAAGCTTTGCATTTGTAGGCGCATTAATTACGGTAAATGGAATTTTTACTGTGCCTTCGGTAAACTTTTCTACTTGCGCCTTAAGTTCTACCTTGGTTACTGAAAATTTTAAATCGGAGATGTTTTCAGGTAACTTAAGCTTTACTGTTTTAATAATATTGGCTCTCAACTCATTAAAAACCAAATTTTCTGTTTCTACACTAGTAATTTTTGATACCAAAATATCGGGTCCAACAACGGTTACTGAATCCGGATTTGATGTTATATCTCCTGTCATATTATAACCTGGAACAAAATTAACATCGGCATGAATTATAACCGGTACTTTTTTTACCATATTAACGCCGTATTTAAACGTTATTGGGTCTGGGGAAATATTTAGTATCTCGACATCTTTATCAAACTGGGTGTTATTTAAATATGCCTTGGATTTATTCCAAACAAAAACAGATTCTTTTTTAAAAACATCCTCATTAAAATCTATAGTAATTTTTGGTTGTGTCCAATAGTAGGTTAACCACCTAAATCCATGCGTTTTTAGTGTTATATTAATTTTAGCAGAATCGTTTAAAATAACATTTTCTTGAGGGATGTTAAGCTTTTCAACTCCAAAAGGAATGGTATTAGTGTACTGTTTTGATAGTTTGGTAAACATTAAAATTACAAACGATACAAACAGAAATATAAAGAACACATTGATTCTTTTATTTTTAAAGGCTTCTATGATGTTAGCTTTTATTTTCTTCATTATTTTAATTTGAAAAATAATTTAGGAAAATGTGTCTCGGGTGTTTTATTAAATATAGAAACAGCTAATGTAGCTTTTAAAAATCCATAACCATAACCAAAAAACTGAATTAAGATTGCTGGAATTGCTAATACTGAAACCACGATATTTTTAGTATTAAATACGGCCAAAACAAATGCTAAAGCAAAGTAACACGCATACCCTAACAAAAACCACTTAAACCCTATTAAAAACAACAAAATGGATACTATTAAACCTAAACTAAACAGCGTAGGGAACCAATAAGTTATTTTTTTTGTTGTAGGATGCCATTTGTTTAAAATAGGACGAACCAAACCAAATTTATGGACTTGTTTATAAAAGTTACTCCACGATATCCGGCGCTTATGGTACACAAAAGCTTCTGGTATAAGCTTGGTTTTATAACCTAAATTCCAGAGTCTTATTGATAAATCGGGATCCTCTCCTGGATGGATTCTTCCAAATCCTTTAGAATCTAGAAATGCTTTTTTAGAAAGACCCATGTTAAAACTTCGGGGTTGAAAGGTATCGACGCTGTTTTTATTTCCACGGATGCCACCAGTTGTAATGAAGGAGGTCATGGAAAAATTAATGGCTTTTTGAAGGTTTGAAAACGACTCGTGTGCCGCATCGGGACCTCCAAAACAATCTACATAGTCTGCTTTTAAACTTTTATCGGCTTCCAATAAATAAGTTTGGGGTAAAATACAATCGGAATCCAAAATGATAAAATAGTTGCCTTTGGCATGTTGCATACCAAAATTACGAGAATCTCCTGGCCCTGAATTTTCTTTAAAATAGTACGAAATATTTAGTTTACTATTAAAGCTATCAACCACCGCTTTTGATGTCTGAGTAGAGCCATCTTCGACAATTACAATTTCGAAATCAATAGGGCCCTTTAAAGCTTCAAAACTCTCTAAAAGCTCTTGAATTTCGTCTGGACGGTTATAAACCGGAATTATAAATGAGTATTGTAATTGCATATTACAAATGTAATTAATCCTGTTTACCTGTGTTTACATATTGATATAAATTATATGTGGTTTTATGTTTTGAAAACCCATTTTTATTGAACTGGCTTTTATAAACAAATCTTGTTTTTTTAGGATAAATACTAAGTTAGCAAATACCTGCGGGAGCGATAGTAGTGGTTAGCTTTTGGCGAGGCGCGCATCGAGCCTAAACTAATAACGGATAGCGCGGTTTTATTTTTCTTAAAACCCGCCATAATTATTAAAATATGAGGCATAAAAAAAGCCACCTTAAAAAAGATGGCCTTACTATATGTTTTTGTTTGTTATGTTCTATTCTTCGTCTACAAACTTAGCCATTACAGCGTCGCTTACGCCCATGTTGCTAAAGCCACCATCGTGAAATAAGTTTTGTAAAGTTACGCGTTTTGTTAAATCGCTAAACATTGATACGGTGTAGTTTGCACAATCTAGAGCGGTTGCATTACCAAGTGGCGACATTTTATCGGCATAGGCAATAAACCCGTCGAATCCTTTTACTCCACTACCAGCTGTTGTTGGTGTAGGTGATTGCGAAATGGTGTTTACACGAACTTTTTTATCTCTACCAAAGAAATACCCAAAACTACGGGCTACACTTTCTAAATAGGCCTTATTATCGGCCATATCGTTATAATCTGGAAAAACACGTTGCGCTGCCATATAGGTTAAGGCTACGATACTTCCCCACTCATTCATAGCATCGGCTTTAAAAAGCGTTTGCATTACTTTATGAAAAGACATTGCAGAAACGTCTGTTCCTTTTTGTGTCCATGCATAGTTTTGATCTGTATAATGTTTTCCTTTACGAACATTTATAGACATGCCGATTGAATGTAAAACGAAATCGATTTTACCACCAAGAATTTCCATAGATTGCTCTACTAAATTTTTTAAATCTTCTTCTGATGTTGCATCGGCAGGAATAATTTGAGAACCTGTTTTTTCGGCCAACTCATTTATTTGTCCCATTCTCATGGCAACTGGAGCATTTGTTAAAACAAATGTGCCACCTTCTTCATGAACACGTTCGGCAGTTTTCCAAGCGATTGAGTTTTCATCTAAAGCTCCAAAAATGATTCCTCTTTTTCCTTTTAATAAGTTATACATATGTATTGGTTTGTAAGTTGATTTTATTATTTGTTTATAGGTGTCAAATATACTAATTAATTGAGTAACTCTTTTGCATGAGCAATTGCCGATGATGACATTTCTGTACCGCCTAACATTTGTGCAATTTCTACAATACGCTCATCATGATTTAATTTAATTAAATTAGTTTGTGTTATATCGTTAATATCTTCCTTATACACCTTAAAGTGCGAATGCCCTTTGGCTGCCACTTGGGGTAAATGGGTAATAGAAAACACCTGCATCCTATTGCTCATTTGCAACATAATATCGCCCATTTTATTTGATATTTCGCCAGAAACTCCGGTATCAATTTCATCAAACATTATGGTTGGTAATTGAATATATTTGGCTAGTACCGATTTTATAGCTAGCATAATTCTAGAAAGCTCGCCGCCAGATGCTGCTTTTTTAAGTTCGTTAAAACTGCCGCCTTTGTTGGCAGAAAATAAAAATAATAATTCGTCTTTTCCGTTGGCAAAAAATGTTTTACCAAATAAGGCCTCTATTTTAAACTGTGCATTTGGCATACCTAAGTCTGCCAAAATAGTTTCTAATTGTTTTTTTAACTGCGGAATAACCTTTAAACGCTTATCGTGAATACCTTTAGCAATGGTATTTAATTGCTTTTCTTGAGAAGTAATTTCTTCTGATTTTTTAAGAATATTGGCATCTAGATTTTCGGTAACAGACACTTTTTCTTCAAGCTGATTCTTAATCTCTATTAATTCTGAAACGTTTGAAGCCACATGCTTTTGCTTTAAACTATGAAGCATTTTAAGTTTAGCATCGACTACTTCTAGCCTATTAGGATCTGCATCTATATTTTCTTGAAAGTCGTTAACTTCACTATACAAATCGTCCATTTCAATTAAACTACTGGTGGCACGATTGTATAACTCTTCATATTTAGAGGAATATGTAGACAGCTTTTGAAACACATTTTTTAAGGTTGTAAGCGCTGTTATTACACCAACTTCCTCTTCACTTAAAAGATGGTCTGCCTCGGCAAGTTTTTCTTTTATACCTTCAATATTATTTAATGTTTCATACTCTTCCTCTAAACTTAACTCTTCATCTTCAACTAAATTAGCTTCCACTAATTCGTTTAATAAAAACATATTATAGTCGTGCTCTTTAATTGCTTCGGCTTGAAATGTTTTAAGTTCTTCTAGTTCTTTTTGAAGTCTTTTATAAACCTTAAGTTCTGTTTTATAATGTAATAAAGCGTTATCGTTATTAGCCAAGGCATCAATAACTTGAAACTGAAAATCGTTACTGGTTAATTGAAGCGTTTGGTGTTGGGAATGCACATCGATTAAACGCGCGCCTAAAACTTGGAGGCTAGATAAATTAACCGGCGAATCGTTTACAAAGGCTCTTGATTTTCCTGAAGGCAATATTTCTCTACGTATAATAGTTTGTTCTTCGTAATCAAAATCCTCAGCCGTAAAAAGAGATTTTAGTTTATAATTAGAAATATTAAAAACGGCTTCGATTATACATTTTTGCGATGCATCTTTTAAGCTACTTAAATCGGCACGCTTACCTAATATTAAAGATAATCCGCCAAGTAAAATGGATTTACCTGCGCCTGTTTCTCCTGTAATTATTGAAAAACCATCATTAAAATCGACATGAAGTTTATCAATTAAAGCGTAATTTTTTATTGAAAGTTGAGTTAACATATTTCGCTATAGGTATGAAGTATTTTGTGTTAAGATGATGGTTTGTAAAACCACCTAGTGTCTTCACTCTTATTTTACAACTTAATATTTTGCCATTTGCTACTGTGCATTGGCGCCACTTTTTGAAGTGTTTCCTTTAAAGCAACAATATTTACTTGTGGTCCGTCTGAAAATATTTGTTCAATTTCTTCGGCTTTGGTATCAAAAAAGGTACGAAGTAAAAACGAATTAGGTCTACGACTATTCATGTCTTTAAACGTCTGTAAAGCAGAAGCAATTTCACTTTTTCCTGCTTTTACATTTTCGCTCATAACATCTAAACCGTTGCGGTGGTATTTGTACATGACCTGTCTAAACTCTTTAAATGTTGGCGATAAAATATTATCTATTAAGGCAAACCTACTTTGCAAACCATCTTCTAACTTCCAACCTTGAAAATTTCCTTGTTGCGAATAGTTGGTAATTATTTGAGCTTGTTTAAAATACGCATCGCCTCCCCTATCCGAAAACGAATCGGCATCTAAGCCTAAAACCATATTAATATGAAAAGCTAATACAGAAATTAAATTAGACTCAAACTGCGTTGGGTTATAGATTAAATTTTGAAATTCTAGATAACTGAAATTAAAATATTTATCATTAAAATTATAAATTGGCGTACTATAAGATGAGCCGTAAACAGGACGAGAAGATTGTATTTGTAATGTCCCTTGAAAAGACTCGCCACTATAATTTGTTATATTTAAAAACAAGTTACAGTTTATACGCTCTTGATCCTTAAATGTTTTTTTAGTCCATTTTGTATTATTAACAAACTCGGTAAGTTGTTTTTCTAAAGTTTTAAAAATAGGGAAGTTTTCGTTACCTGTCTGTTCTGCATTAACCACAACACTACAGTTTAACTCTTGCGAAAACCCTTTAAATCCTAGGCAAATTATTAATACAAGTAGAATATTACGCATCAATTTCTGATATAATTTTATTTAATAAATCTGAAGCAACTTCTGTTTTCGACTTTAACTGGAATTCTATAATATTATCTCTATCATCAATAAAAGTTACTTTATTAGTATCTGTTTTAAAACCAGCTCCTTTGTCGTTTAACGAATTTAATACAATTAAATTTAAATTCTTTCTTTTTAATTTTCCTTTTGCATTTTCAAGCTCATTGTTTGTCTCCAAAGCAAAACCAACTAAAAATTGTTCCTTTTTAATTGCGCCTAAAGAGGCCAAAATATCTTTAGTTTTTTCTAGTTCTAAGGTTAACGTATCCGACTTCTTTTTTATTTTCTGATGAGCGACTTCTTTTGGTGTAAAGTCTGCTACTGCTGCCGAAAGTATGGCAATATGGGCTGTTTCAAAGTGCTTGTGCACCTCATTATACATATCTTGAGCACTAACAACAGGAAAAACTTGAATACAAGAATGGCTTGTTTTTTGGTGGGTTGGACCAGCAACTAAAATAACCTCTGCTCCCAGATTGGCTGCAGCTTTTGCTATTTCAAATCCCATTTTACCACTGGAGTGGTTACCTATAAAACGTACCGGATCGATAGCCTCGTAAGTTGGACCTGCCGTAATTAAAACCTTTTTACCACGAAGCGGCAATTTTCCTAAAACATCATGTTCTATAAATGCAACAATATCTTCGGGTTCTGCCATACGCCCTTCACCAACCAAACCACTTGCTAGTTCTCCGCTTCCTGCCGGAATCATAATATTTCCGAAACTATTTAGCTTATTAAAAGATTCTAAAGTTGATGGATGTTTATACATATCCAAATCCATTGCAGGAGCAAAATACACTGGGCATTTAGCAGATAAATAGGTTGCCAACAATAAATTATCGCTATTTCCATTTACCATTTTAGCTAAAGTATTTGCTGTGGCTGGAGCGATTACAAATAGATCGGCCCATAAACCTAAATCTACATGGTTATTCCATATGGCATTATCATCATCTTCGTTTGTAAATGAAGAATGAACAGGATTTTTTGAAAGTGTAGATAGCGTTAAAGGTGTGATAAAATCTTTTGCCGAAGGGGTCATAACAACCTTTACCTGCGCACCAGATTTTATAAACAAACGAACAAGCGAAGCAGTTTTATAAGCAGCAATACCACCAGTTATACCCAATAATATGTTTTTTCCGCTTAATATACTCATAGTAACTTTCTTTAATAAGCAAACAAACTCCAAGACCATTTGGTAAAACGGTTTTGGAGTTTATTTAATGGTGTTTAAATTTAGAAATTATTCTTGACTATCTTGGTCTGTATTTCTAAAATAAATTTTATCAGTTAACCAATCTTGAACAGCTAACGCATGAGGTTTTGGTAATTTTTCGTAAAATTTAGAAACCTCTATTTGCTCTTTATTTTCAAAAATCTCTTCAAGACTATCATTGTAAGTAGCAAATTCTTCTAACTTATCAATAAGTTCTTTTTTAATCTCTGTGTTAATTTGTTCCGCACGTCTTGCAATGATAGAAATTGACTCGTAGATATTCTCCGTAGGCTCATCAATCTGATTTCTATCATACGTTACCGTATTAACTGGAGCATTGGTTTTTTTTAAATCCATTATTTTATAATTTAACTTTTTGTGCTGTAATTTTTTAACTCTTCGTTTATTTCAATAATCATCTTATTAACATCTTCAGTATATTTAGAATCTGTAAATGATTTTATAAAGGCTTCCGAATATTCCTTGGCACTTTCTAAACGCTGTTTTTTCAAGTAAACTAAACCTGTTTGAAGTGTTCTTTTAACTTCAATACTATTAACCGCTAATTTATAAGCTGAATCTAGTCTGTAATATAAAGCATCTTCACGCAATTTAGAACCTGGAAAATCGAAAATAAAATTATCAAATGACCTTACTGAAGCAGGAAAATCTGAAATATGATTAAATTGCTTTGCTATTTCAAAAGCTTTTTTCTCTAATTTAAAATCTAATTCTTGCACTAAAGCACTTGCTTCTGACACATGACTAGATTCTGGATACACATTAATAAACTCCTGAAGCTTTTCAATAGCCTCTTTAGTTTCTGTTTGATCTTTACTAAAAACTGGCGATAACATGTAAGCACTTTTAGCACTTAAAAAAGCTGCTTCTCCCGCTTTTTCGCTTTTTGGATAACTTGAAGCAAAACGCTCAAACTGATAGCCTGCCACATAGTAATCTCCCATCTGGTAAAATGAGTTCGAGTACAAATACATTAACTTCTCTGCCTGTGGTTTACCTCTATAACTAGGAACAATTTGAGCAAAGAGCTTATTTGCTTTCCCAAACTTACCTTCGTTATACAACTCTTCTCCCATTTTAAATTTTGTAGCAATGGCACCTTCTCCATCGGCTTTTAAGACCTTTTGATACTCGCTACAACTGCTAAAAACAGTAAGAAATACTAATATGTAAAAAAATTTGTTCATAGATTTTTAATACAGCACGCAAAAATACGCTATTTATATGGATTTTAAAAATAATATTTAAGCGCTAAAATAACAGCTAAAACACAGTAATTATAAGGTTTAAGTAATATTTAACACACTAAAATGAATTTACAAAATCTTGGATTTTTGTTTTTAGAGCATTAGATGCCGGAACTATTGGCAACCTAACAGTGTCTCTACATAAACCTAAAGCTTCAAAAACAGCCTTAATTCCTGCAGGGTTATTTTCTTCAAAAATATAACCAATAACATCCATAAGTTTATAATGCAAAGTAAAAGCCTCTTTAGCATTTCCTTTTAATCCTAATCGAATCATTTCTGAAAATTCTTTTGGGTAGGCCTGACCAATAACAGAAATAACACCGGCACCACCGGCTAAAGTAACGCTTAACACCAAATCATCATCACCAGAAATCACTAAAAATTCTTCAGGCTTATTTTTAATTAGCTCGTAATATTGTGCCATATTATTACCAGCTTCTTTTACCCCAACAATATTTTTAAAATCTTTAGCTAAACGCAAAGTGGTATCAACCTCCATGTTTTTTGCAGTTCGCCCAGGAACGTTATATAAAATAATATCAATAGGGCACGCCTTAGCAATGGCTTTAAAATGCTGATAAATTCCCTCTTGAGTTGGTTTACTATAATATGGTGAAACCGATAATATAGCATCAATCCCACTTAAATCTGTAGTTTCAATTTCCTCTATAACACCCATTGTGTTATTACCTCCAATACCTAAAACTAAAGGCAAACGCCCGTTATTCACTTTAGATATAGTTGTAACAACATCCTTTTTTTCTTGTTTAGTTAGCGTAACACTCTCTGCTGTTGTACCACAGATTACCAAATAATCTGTACCATTGTCAATATTATAATTAACAATATTGGATAGCGCCTCATGATCTATACTTAAATCTGAATTAAATGGTGTAACTAACGCAACTCCCGTTCCTACAAACTTATTATTCATTACTTATTTAATTTTTTTTAATATGGTTAAATATTTAAACACTTCTTCTCTAAAAAGATCGAACTGTTTTAAATTAGTTTTTACAATTAAATCATTTAAACGCTCGTCTGTTTGTAAAATTCCAATTTTAAATTTTGCTTTAGACTCAGCGGTAATCAACTTTAATTCTAAAATCTCTTTTTCATAATAACTTATCAATACATCAAACTCTTTATTTAAAAACGTTTGTAACTCTGTATTTTTAATTGCGCCCTTCCAGCCAAAATCCCTAGGATTATAACATTGATCCCAAGACAATAAACTTTCTTTTTTACTGGAAGAAAAGGCTATAACCTTCATTCTGTTTGGCCTAATTTTTATATAATCGGCAAGTTCCCTAAAGACCTCAAAATCATCAAACTCATCAATATTTACAATAACACCAAGACTTATAACTTGGCTATTACTAACCGTAACCTCACGGTTAGCTAACAATTTGTTTAAGTACTTTTTAATAGAATTTTCTTTAAAACCCTTTAAAATCATTTATCTTTATAACTTTGCGCAAAGGTAGCAAAAGTACATTCAAATTATAGGTTTTCATATGAGGTTTACACATTTCTTTTTTTTGTTATATTTTTTTGTTTTTCTTAATTGCAAACAAGAAAAATTACAACTTTATAAAATAGAAGGCACCCAAATTTTAATTTCAGATTCGATAAATACAGACCTGGAAATAGAAGCATTTGTAAAGCCTTATAAAGATAATATTCAAAAAGATTTAGATAGTGTTTTAGCCTATTCTGCAAATACATATTTAAAAACCGATGGTGAATACAACACCGCCTTAGGAAACTTTATGGCCGATGTTATTTATAGCGAAGCTAACCCTGTTTTTAAAAATAGAACACATAAAGATATTGATATGGTTTTATTAAACCACGGAGGTATAAGAGGCAATTTAAACAAAGGTAATGTATCTAAAAGAACAGCTTTTGAATTAATGCCCTTCGAGAACAGTATTGTGGTTGTGGCTCTTAAAAAACCTCAAATAGATAGTTTAATTCATTACCTATCCAAAGGAAAAAGAGCACACCCTATATCTCAACTAAAGTTAACACTCGACAAAAATGACAATGTAATTGAAGCCAAAATAAAAGGTGAAAATATTTCGAACAACAAAATATATAACGTCGCTACAAGTGATTACTTATTTAATGGTGGCGACAACATGAACTTTTTTAAAACTCATGATACTGTATATAGGTTAGATTATAAAATAAGAAATGCTATAATTGATAAGTTTAACAAACTTGACACTATTAAGCCTGTAACTGATAATCGTTTTACTCAAATAAAATAACACATGAAACGTAGAAATTTTATTCAAAAAGCTTCGGCAGGAACAGCATTGGTAACTTTAGGTAGTTTAGGTTTGCAATCCTTTTCAAATTCAAGTAAGACCACTAAAATCACCATTTTACACACAAACGATGTACATAGTCATATTGATACTTTTGGCCCTAATGATGCCAAATATGCCAACAAAGGTGGTGTTGGAAGACGTGCAACTATAGTAGAATCTATTCGACACGAAAACCCAAATACGTTATTACTAGATGCAGGTGATATTTTTCAAGGCACACCATACTTTAATTATTATGGAGGAGAATTAGAATTTAAACTAATGAGCAAACTAAAATATGATGCCGCCACCATAGGAAATCATGATTTTGATAATGGGATTGATGGGTTGTATGCTCAATTACCTCACGCTAAATTTCAGTTTATAACAGCTAATTACGACTTTTCGAATACCATAATGGATACGCATACTAAACCTTATAAAGTATTTATAAAAGATGGTATTAAAATAGGCGTATTTGGATTAGGTATAGAACTAGAAGGCTTGGTAGCGCCTAATATGTTTAAAGAAACCAAATATTTAGATCCAATTGAAACCGCACAAGAAATGACTCGTATTTTAAAAACCGATGAAGCTTGTGAACTTATTATATGTTTATCTCACTTAGGGTATTACTATAAAAACAATTCGAACAAAATAAGTGACTTAGTTCTTGCTAAGTCTACCAAGGACATCGATTTAATTATTGGTGGTCATACCCACACATTTTTACCAAAACCTACAATTGTTAAAAATATTGAAAATAAAAACACGCTTGTAAATCAGGTTGGCTGCTATGGTATTAACTTAGGTAGAATAGACTTTTATTTTGATGTTAACAAAAATAAATCGGCCAACGGAACATCAATTATTATATAGATGTGTAGAATTCAACATTCCTTACTAAAAAAATAACAAAAACTAGTCTTTATAAATAAAACTACTCTCTTTAGTATTAACGTTTGATAATGAAGTTTGATAATAAAACAAATTAAATGCTATAAGCGCAAATGTTGTTGACAAAAAGTTAAGAAGTTCTCTTTGACCTATATAGAGGTAAGCTATAGCCATAATTTCTGACAACACAATACTTAAAGATCCTAGGAATAGAAAAAGTGATTTTTGATTATCGCGGCAGAAAAAATTAATCATTCCTACAAAAAATAATGTTAGAATTATAACGTTATAAACACATTCAAAGTAATAATCTACCTGATAGGTTAAGTTTGGCTCAATAAAACTATTAAGTACATAAAATAAATAAACATTTAAAAACACTAAAACAATACTATAAAGTTTTAAGTTTTTAAATACATATTTAAAATTAGTTAACCTTACTATTTTAAAAATAAGAAATAAATAGGATAACATATAGAGTCCGTTACCTATAAAATAATCATAATTCTTCACTTCTTCTGGTGTAAAGAAAGGTAGTTCCCCAAACCCTATGGCTAACAAATCTGATAATGAATAACAAATTAAAAAAGCCCAAAACAAATTGTTTTTAGGGTTTACATAAAACGTATACGCTATGGCAATAAAAGGAACCATGAACGACTTGAAATAGAATGCTACAGTTCCATTACCGCTAAACTCAAACACAGCAAACAAAACGTAACAAGCTAAAACGATTCCAACCAAAAATTTGGGCTTATACATTAGAGACAATTAATATTCATATTGCAAATATATACAATTAAACGAATAAAACTAACCCTTTATCGGTTTTTTTTGAAAATCAACTTATTTTTTGTAGGAATTCAAACTCAGAAACTATTAAAACATTAAGCTTTTCTGCCTTTTCTTTTTTACTTGGCCCCATATTACTTCCTGCAACTATATAACTTGTTTTAGAGGAAATAGAGCTGCTCACCTTCCCGCCATTATCTTCTATACATTTCTTAAGTTCGCTTCTAGAAATAGACTCAAACACACCTGTAACCACAATAACATCTCCTTTAAGTAGCTCTGTTTGTCCGCTTAATTGCTCTTCTGTTAATTCAAATTTAAGTCCAAACGCTCTTAAACTATTAATGGTTTCTATATTTTCTTCAGTAGCGAAAAAAGCAACAACACTTTCTGCTATTTTAATTCCAATTTCATCTACATTAATTAATTCTTCTTGACTCGCATTAACTATCCCATCAATATTCTTATAGTGTTTTGCTAACTTTTTTGCTACGGTTTCCCCAACGTATCGTATTCCTAACGCAAAAAGAACACGCTCAAAAGGCACTTTTACGGATGCTGCAATGCCGTTAATTAAATTATCAGCACTTTTTTCAGCCATACGTTCTAAAGGTAACACCTGCTCTTTTGTTAATTTATATAAGTCTGAATAATTACTTATCAAGCCTTCATTAACTAAAAGCGCCACAGTTTCACCCCCTAAGCCATCAATATCCATGGCTTTTCTAGAAATAAAATGCTGAATTCTACCAATAATTTGCGGATTACAACCATTATAATTAGGACAATAATGCTGGGCTTCACCTTCTTGTCTTATAAGTTCTGTTTGGCATTCCGGACACGCTTTAATATACTCTGTAGGTTCTGAATTTTCTGGACGTTTAGTTAAATCTACACCCAAAATTTTTGGTATTATTTCACCACCTTTCTCCACATAAACTTCATCATTTACTCTTATATCTAATTTTGCAATTTGATCAGCATTATGCAAAGACGCCCGTTTAACAGTAGTTCCAGCCAATTCAACAGGCTCTAAATTGGCCACTGGTGTTATTGCGCCAGTTCTACCTACTTGATAAGTTATACTATTTAAACGTGTTGAAACCCGTTCGGCTTTAAATTTATAAGCCATAGCCCAACGTGGTGCTTTGGCTGTGTATCCTAACTCTTCTTGCTGTTGTAAATTATTAACTTTAATAACCACCCCATCTGTTTCGTAAGGCAAATTATGACGATGCACATCCCAATATTCAATAAACTCTAAAACCCCATCAATAGAATTAACTAATTTAGCAGCATCAGGTACTTTAAAACCCCATTGTCTAGCTTTTTCCAAACCTTCAAATTGTGTATTAACTCCTAAACCTGTCCCTGTTAAATTATATAGCAAGCACTCTAACGGACGTTTAGCAACCTCGGCACTATCCTGCAGTTTTAAACTTCCGGATGCAGTGTTCCTTGGGTTTCTATAAGGCTCCTCTCCTATTTCAATGCGCTCCTCATTCATTCTAATAAAACCTTCAAAAGGCAGCACAATTTCTCCTCGAATATCGAACTTTGGTGGATAATCGCCTTTTAATTGTAGTGGCACCGACTTAATTGTTTTAATATTAGCCGTTACATTATCACCTTGAAAACCATCTCCACGAGTTACCGCCTTTACAAGTTTACCTTCTTCATAAGTTAAACTAATAGAAGCGCCATCATACTTTAATTCGCAGGTGTAAAGAATTTCGCCATCAATCATTTTTTTAATTCGAGTTTCCCAATCTTGTAAATCTTCTTTTGAATAAGAATTCTCTAAAGAGTACATACGATGCTCATGAACCGTAGTTTCAAATTTTTTGGTTACCGCACCCCCAACCCGCTCCGTTGGCGAATTGGCATCAAAAAACTCGGGGTGCTTAGCTTCTAACCTTTGAAGCTCCTTTAATTTTACGTCAAAATCGAAATCTGAAATAGTTGCATTATCAAGAACATAATAATTATAATTATGAGTTCTTAATTCGTCTCTAAGATCTTGGATCTGTTGCTCTATTGTATTCATTAAATTTTATCACCTTTTATCATTCTATCCTTCTTGAAGATATCTTGTTTTAACTCTATATTCTTAAAATTGTTATCATTTAGCAACGCAATCATACTTTGTCCTAAATACTCATTAATTTCAAAATACAACTTGCCCTTTTCTTTTAAATTTACTTTAGCAAAATCGGTTATAGCTTTATAAAAAAGCAATGGATTTTCATCCTTTACAAATAATGCTAGATGCGGTTCATGCTCTAAAACATTTGGTTTCATTTGTAGTTTTTCCTTTTCGCGAACATAGGGTGGATTAGAAACAATAACATCAAATTTTAAATCTTCAATTACATCTGTATTTAAAATATTAGCTTTAAAAAAAGTAACATCTACTCCATTTAATTCTGCATTTCGCCTTGCCACTACTAAGGCATCCTCACTAATATCCAAGGCATAAACCTTAACAAGTTCTAAATTTTTAGCTAAAGAAATAGCAATACACCCACTTCCTGTGCCAATATCTAGAATATTTATAGTTGAGTTATTATCGGTTTGTTTTATAACACATTCTACCAATTCTTCTGTTTCGGGTCTTGGTATTAAAACATGTTCATTAACCTTAAAAGTTAAACCATAAAACTCGGTTTCACCAATAATATATTGAATGGGTTTTTGCTGTTTTAACAAGACTAAGGCTTCTAAAATCTTTTCTGTATCCTTTACCTGGAAATCAGAATCCATGGCTAATTGAATTCTAGATACATTAAAATAAAAATCGATTAGCATAAAAAAGAAACTATCCACTTCTTCTTTACCATAATCGGTACCTAAAACCTCATGAAACTTATATTGTAAATCTTTTA
Organism: Algibacter sp.; assembly: GCF_039977455.1. Classification (GTDB taxonomy): domain Bacteria; phylum Bacteroidota; class Bacteroidia; order Flavobacteriales; family Flavobacteriaceae; genus Algibacter_B. The sequence goes on from NZ_JBDWDG010000012.1 coordinate 94,577, forward strand.
ACTTCATAAATTTTTAATCATCCATACCCCACAAGAATAATGTCCTGTATTACCTAAAGCACCATCTAAATGACTAAACCCATAACTTTCATAAATATGAATAGCAGCCTTAAGTTGCGATGCGGATTCCAAATAACATGTATTATAACCTAACGCTTTTGCCTTTTGCATACATTTTTCAAACAAGGCACGTCCATAACCTCGACCTCTAACTTTCTTTGAAAAATACATTTTTTGAATTTCACAAATATCAACATTTGAATCCGATAATGGTTTTATGCCTCCACCGCCTTCAACCTTACCATTGCACTCAATTACAAAATAGGCTTCGTTATCATTTTGATACGACTGAAACATTTTAGTGGTTTCAGGGTCTGTATACGCTGTACCTTCCAAAGGAATATCAAACTCATGAAAACAAGATCTTATCACAGCCTCAATTTCTGCATTATCTTGAGGTTCAATTTCTCGAATAACTATAGTATCTTTACTCACTTTAAGGGTCAAATATTAAGAAGTGAAGATACGCTAAATCGAAAAAAACCGGAATGAAAAATCTAATAATCTTATCAACAATCTGTTTACTGTTTATGAATTGCTCGGTTAGCGAAAAACCACAATTTATAGGTTTAGAAAATATTCAGATTTCAGAATCCACTTCAAAACACATCACGTTTACGGCTCAAGCTAAATTTATAAACCCGAATGATATTGGAGGCGAATTACAAACCGATGAAATAAAAGTATTTATAAACAATAACGAAATGGCTTCAGTTTCTGCAGATCATTTTGAGGTTCCTCCTAAAAACGAGTTTTCAATTCCTTTAAAAACAAAAGTGCCAACCGATAGCATTTTTAGCGATAAAAATTTAAGCGGATTATTGGGTAGCCTTTTCAGTAAAAAAGTAAAAATTCAATACAAAGGAGAAATAAAATATAAAGTTTTAGGGTTTTCACATTATTACAAAGTGGACAAAACCGAAGATGTAAAAATTAAATTTTAAAATTGAACATTCACGAAACCTACATAAAACGCTGTTTAGAAATTTCTGAAAATGGTTTAGGAAACACCAGACCAAACCCCATGGTTGGTAGCGTAATTGTGCATAACAACAAAATAATTGGCGAAGGATACACTAGTGCTTACGGCGGAAATCATGCCGAGGTTAATGCCATAAATTCTGTTTTAAATAAAGAATTATTAAAAGAAGCGACCATTTACGTAACACTCGAACCTTGTTCACATTACGGAAAAACACCGCCATGTAGCGACCTTATCATAAAACATAACATACCAAATATTGTAATTGGCTGTATTGACGATAATGAAAAGGTAGCCGGAAAAGGTATTAAGAAACTAAAAGATGCTGGTTGCCATGTCACCGTTGGAGTCTTAGAATACGAATGCAAAAATCATCATAAACGTTTTTTTACTTTCCATAATAAAAAACGCCCTTATATTATTCTAAAATGGGCAGAAACCAACAATGGTTTTATTGCTCCAAAAACAAAAAACGAACAAAAACCAATTTGGATTACTAACACCTACTCCAGGCAGCTCGTACATAAATGGCGCACAGAAGAACAAGCCATTTTAGTAGGTACCAATACGGTTATAGTAGACAATCCAACGTTAAACGTTAGAGATTGGACAGGTAATAACCCAACAAGACTAGTTATCGATAAAGATGAAAAGCTACCTAAAACACTAAACATTTTTAATACAGATGCAAAAACCATTTTATTCTCAAAAAACAATATAAATTTCTCCAAAAAAATTGGACAACAAATTTGCAATGCACTTTTTAATCTAGAAATAAACTCTGTAATTATTGAAGGTGGCGCAAAAACGCTTCAAACATTTATTGATGAAAATTTATGGGATGAAGCTAGGGTTTTTATTGGTCAATCCCAGTTTAAAGATGGTATTAACGCTCCTAAGCTAAAAGGAACATTAATTTCTGAAGAAAAAATACAATCAGACAGACTTAACATATACAAAAATGATTAAAACAATAATTTTCGATTTTGGCAACGTATTTATTAATTTAAATATTGAAGCCGCTCATAAACATGCTTTGGAAGCTTTTAAAATTGAGACGCTATCAGACGAAATGCTAGGTTTTAATAGTTTTTATGAACAAGGTTTAATTTCTACAGAAGAATTTCTCGAATTTTATACCCAAAACTTTTCGAAATTATCAAAACAAGAACTTATTGATATTTGGAATTTTATGCTGAAAGATTTTCCTGAAAACCGCTTAGACTTTTTAAAGGAATTAAAAAAGTCTTCAAAATATAAATTAATCCTTTTAAGCAACACAAACGAACTTCATATTAATTTCATTAAAACTAATGTTTCATTTTATAATGAATTTAAAAAGTGCTTTGATGCTTTCTATCTATCTCACGAAATAAATTTAGTGAAACCAAATCAAGATATTTTTAATTTTGTTTTAAACGAAAACAAGCTTAAAGCTGAAGAGTGTCTTTTTATTGATGATAATAAAGATAATATAGAGGCTGCAAAAGCTTTAAACATTAAAACTTGGCTAATAAATCCGGAAAGCGAAGATGTCATCAATCTTTTTAACACTAAAAAAGAACTGTTTTAATTAATTTGATAGAAAAAGACACATATAATACAATTATAAAAGCCACCGAACCTGTTTTACACAAAGACAAAAACAGTAAGTTTTTTGGATACGCATTTCCTGTAACAAATGAAGATGACATAAAGTTACACTTAGAAAAGCTAAAAAAAGAACACCACTCGGCACGACACTGGTGTTACGCCTACCAAATAGGAACCGAAACCATATCTTACCGCGCAAACGACGATGGAGAACCTAGTAACTCTGCAGGTATGCCCATATATGGTCAAATTCAATCGTTCGATTTAACTAACATTTTAATTGTAGTTGTTAGGTACTTTGGCGGCGTTAAATTAGGCGTTGGCGGATTAATTAGTGCGTATAGAACAGCCGCAAAAATGAGTATTGATGAGGCTATGATTATTGAAAAAACTATAAATATTGATTTCCTTATAACGTTTGATTATAAAAACATGAATACCGTTATGCGGGTTATAAAAGAAAAATCAATTAATATCACCAATCAAAAACTAGAATTGGATTGCAACATCACCATATCGGTAAGAAAAAGGGAAGCTGAATCTATTTATAACATTTTTAATCGCCTCTACGAAATCAAGATAAAAAAACTATAAACTAATTTTCAATTAAATCTAAAATATACTGAGGCACTTTGGTTGGCCGTCCTGATTTCATATCAACAAATACCAAAATAGTACTTGCCGTTGTTAAAATTTCCCCTTTTTCATTCGTTATTTCATACTCAAATTCAATCTTAACATTAGTAAGGTTTTTGAGTTGAGTTTTTACATTAATTACATCATCATAACCGGCTGATTTTTTATAGTTTACATTTAATGAAACTACAGGTAGCATAATACCGTTTTCTTCCATAGATTTATATGAAACACCAAGTTTCCTTAACCACTCTATACGCCCCATTTCAAGATATAATGCATAGTTACCGTGGTAAACTACCCCCATTTGGTCGGTTTCACCGTACCTCACTCTTATTTGTATTTTATCGAATTTCATAAGCATATTTAAATATTTTTTTGTAGCTTCGGCTAGAGCTTAAACATGAGGAATTATTTCTAAAAATTCAATAGTAAATCATTTTTTTTTTAAGAATTTTGTTCACATATTTGCCACTCCTTAAATAGGGGATTATGGAAGCCTATTTTTCATAAAAATCTAACACAAAAAAGCAACAAAAATAAAAACATGAGTGTAACTGCGCAATCGGTTTGGAATAACTGTCTCGAATTTATAAAGGATAATATCCAACCGCAAGCTTACAAAACTTGGTTTGAACCAATCAAAGCAGTTAAACTTACTGACACGTCTTTAAGTATTCAAGTGCCTAGTAAATTCTTTTACGAATGGCTTGAAGAACACTATGTGAAAATCTTAAAAGTATCACTTACTAAAGAATTAGGGGAAACTGCAAAACTTGTTTACATTATTAAAATGGAAAACACTTATGGCAATAAGCAACCATTTACAGAAAAAATCCCTAGTTCTAACAGAGGTTCTTTAAAGTCGCAAGATGTAGATGTTCCTTTAAATAATAAAAGTCCAGAATTACGTAATCCATTTGTAATTCCTGGAATTAGAAATGTAAAAATAGAATCTCAACTTAATCCTAACTATAGTTTTGAAAATTTCTTAGAAGGCGATTCTAACAGATTAGCTCGTAGTGCGGGATTAGCAGTTGCTAACAAACCAGGAGGCACATCATTTAATCCATTATTAATTTTTGGTGGTGTTGGTCTAGGAAAAACACATTTAGCACACGCTATAGGTGTTGATATTAAAGATAAATACCCAGAAAAAACAGTTTTATATATTTCGGCTGAAAAGTTTACACAGCAATATATTGATGCCGTAAAAAAGAATAATAGAAATGATTTTATTCATTTTTATCAAATTATTGATGTACTAATTATTGATGATGTACAATTCTTATCTGGTAAAACAGGTACTCAAGATGTATTCTTCCATATTTTCAACCATTTACATCAAAACGGAAAGCAAGTTATTTTAACAAGTGACAAAGCACCGGTTGATATGCAAGATATTGAGCAACGTTTATTATCACGATTTAAATGGGGACTATCTGCAGAATTACAAAATCCAGATTTTGAAACTCGAGTTTCAATATTAAAAAATAAATTATATCGCGATGGCGTTGAAATGCCGGATGATATTATAGATTACGTTGCCAAAAACATTAAGTCTAATGTTAGAGAGCTTGAAGGCGCTATTATTTCTTTAATTGCACAATCATCTTTCAACAAAAAAGAAATCACTATTGATTTGGCTCGTGTTATTGTAGAAAAATTTGTTAAAAACACAAAGCGCGAAGTTTCTATAGACTACATTCAAAAAGTAGTGTCAGATTATTTCCAAATGGATATCGATACGCTTCAATCTAAAACTAGGAAACGCCATATTGTTCAGGCGCGTCAACTCGCTATGTTTTTTGCTAAAAAATTCACCAAGGCATCATTGGCAAGTATTGGTTCTCAAATTGGAAAACGTGATCATGCTACCGTTTTACACGCATGTAAAACCGTTGATAACCTATCTTCAACAGATAAACAATTTAGAAAATATGTTGAAGATATAAGTAAAAAACTTTCTGTTTAAGATAATTCAGTTATCATGACTAAAATTTTAATGGTTTGCTTAGGAAACATTTGTCGTTCTCCGTTGGCAGAAGGAATTTTAAAGTCAAAACTTTCGGAAGATTTTATAGTGGATTCTGCTGGAACCGCTAATTACCATTCTGGTAGCGCACCCGACAAACGTTCAATAGCTGTGGCAAAAAAATACGGTCTTGACATTTCAAATTTAAGTGGCCGTCAGTTTGATGTTTCAGACTTTGACACTTTTGATTTGATCTACGTTATGGATCATTCTAATTTTGATAATGTAGTTAGATTAGCCAGAACCGCCAAGGACACCTCTAAAGTAAAACTAATTTTAAACGAAGTACACCATGGTAAAAACTTTGAAGTTCCAGACCCCTATTATGGTGGTGAGCACGGTTTCGAAAATGTTTACCAGATGTTAGATGAAGCCTGTGATGCTATAGTTAAAAATCTTATCTAAATTTATCTTATTCAAACAATTACGGTCTTATTTATTAACTTTACGTAAAAAGACACGCTATGAAATCATTAATTTTTCTAATAATATATTGTTTTTATAGCACCATATTGTTGTCCCAGTCCATTAAACTTGTTTCTTTTGCTTCAGGATTTTCCCAGCCAGTAGAAATCTCCAACACCAACAACATTAATGATACAAGACTTTTTATCGTTGAAAAATCTGGTATTATAAAAATTTTAAATTCAAATGGCAGTGTAAATTCCGTTCCGTTTTTAGACATTACTAGTAGTGTTGGCTCTGGTGGAGAACGCGGATTATTAGGACTGGCCTTTGCACCAGATTATGCATCTACAGGTAGATTTTATGTTAACTACACAGACAATTCAAGTACTAACAAACCAAATACCGTAATTGCAAGATATACAGTAAGTGAAAACCCAGATATAGCTAATACCAATGGTACTAATTTATTAACGTTCCAGCAACCTTTTGGAAATCATAACGGTGGAAAAATTGCTTTTGGACAAGATGGTTTATTATATATTGCCACCGGTGACGGCGGAAGCGGTGGCGATCCTGGCGATAGAGCCCAAAACACTTCAAGCTTTTTGGGAAAACTTTTAAGAGTTGATGTTAGTGGTTTAAATTACACAATACCTAGCACAAATCCATTTTCATCATCAGCAAATGGGTCCAACGATCCTAGACCAGAAATTTATGCTTTAGGCTTAAGGAATCCATGGAAATTCTCTTTTGACAAATACAATAACGACTTATGGATTGCCGATGTTGGTCAATATTTAATTGAAGAAATAAATAGAGTTGATGGCTCTGGAATACCCGGAGACAATTATGGTTGGCGTTGTTTTGAAGGTAGCTCACCTTTTAACTCTAGCAATAATTGTCCTTCTTTAGACCTTAACCATACTATTAAGCCCATTGCAGAATACAATCATTCAGGAGCTAAATGCTCAATTACTGGAGGTTATGTTTATAGAGGCAATACCTTTCCTGGCTTTACAGGTAAATACTTTTTTGCTGATTATTGTAGTGGTGACATTGGAATACTAACTAATACGGGGTCTAGTTGGTCTATGACCTTACAAACCCCAACTAACAAACAAAACTGGACCACATTTGGTGAAGATATAAGAGGGGAATTGTATATTGCCGGCGGATCCACAATTTACAAAATACAGGATTCTTCGTTAAGTACAACACAAGCAAAACAAATGGATGGTTTTAAAGTATTTCCTAATCCTTCAGAACACTATATTAAAATAGACTTGAGCCTAAATTATAATGAGGTAAGAAACATTTCAATATTAAACATTAAAGGGCAAAATATTAAAACAATTTCTAAACCAATTCAGAAAACTATGACCCTTTCAACCAAAACATACGCAAAAGGATTATATTTCATTGAATTTACAATGAAAGACAACTCTAAAGCAATTAAAAAACTTATTATAAATTAAATGATTAACAAAATCGGCACTTTATACCTTATACCTACAACATTAGGTGATAACGAACCTTTAGAAGTTCTTCCTATTAGCGTTAAACAAGCCATAGATAAGATTGACACTTTTATTGTTGAAAACGACAAAACAGCAAGGCGTTTTATAAAACGAATCAGTCCAAATAAATCACAACCATCATTAAACATGTTTCATTTAAATAAATTTACTGATGAAGCAGATTTACCTACCTTTTTACACCCGTGTTTAAACGGTGTTGATGTTGGTTTATTATCTGAAGCCGGATGTCCTGGGGTGGCCGATCCCGGTGCTGACATTGTAAAAATTGCCCATCAAAAAAACATAAAAGTAGTGCCCTTAGTAGGGCCTTCTTCTATTTTAATGGCCATTATGAGTTCTGGAATGAATGGACAGAGTTTTACTTTTAATGGTTACTTACCTATCGATAAAGGTGAACGCAAAGCCGAAATTAAACGTTTGGAACGCTTATCGTTTGAACAAAATCAATCACAAATTTTTATTGAAACCCCCTATAGAAATAATAAGATGCTTGAAGTTCTTTCTTCAGTTTTAGAGAACAATACAGACATTTGTGTGGCTTGCGATATCACATTAAGTAGCGAATTTATAAAAACACAGACCGCAAACCAGTGGAAAAAAAATAAGGTAGACCTTCATAAAAGACCTACCATATTTATTATTCATAAAAGTTAAAACTTATTATATAGCTTTAGCTTTTCTATTTGCTTTAACAAAAGAGGTATCATAACCAGAAAAACGTTTCATATAATAATGAACTGTAGTACCATAACCGTCAGCAAAATTATCTAAACCATAACTTCTTAAGTATTTTTTCACACTACCAGGGCCCGCAAGGTGAGCAGCTGCCAGTATTCCAGATTCAGTAATAATAATACCATTAATTCGTTTTCCAACAAAATTCTTAATATCACGTCTTAAAATCCACTTGTTACGCGCCGAATTAGCAATAAATGCTTTTTCTTGCAACTTAGGACTCTTTAAAAACTTTGCAGGATTATAAATACCAATAAGTTTTAAAGTTTCAGAACCAAATTGGTATTTACCTAAGTACCCATAGGTATTTACACTAGAATAATCGCCTCCAGACTCTTTAAAAGCCAAAGCCTCTTTAAAACCAACAAAAGATTTTCCTAAGTAAGGGGAGAATTCGAAATCAGAATCTGTTAGTTCTGATTGATTTTCGTTCACAGCAGCAACATTACTAACTGTGTAATTTAAGTCTAAGCCTTCTGTAGAATACTTGCTTAAATCGATTGTTTCATTTGATTGAAACGACACATACAATAGTGTTAATATTGTAAGCGTAATAGATACGTAACTTGCAATATTCCTTATCATAATTTTTAAATTTTTTGGGTATATTTTTAATATTAAATACACCTTGAAATTTGAGCGTGCAAAAGTACGACTTTTTTCAATAACTTCAAAATTAATCGATTAAGTACACTTTCTACATGTAGAATAGATGAAATACAGGTTTATTTTTACTAAATTCTAGGGTAGGTAGAGGTATTTTTATCATGTTAAAAACTTCAAAAACAGACCTTAATAGCTTCGAATTAGTATTAATGGTCTTTAAATTTAAATCAAAACTTAAATAATATTGCCTATACCGTTTACTTGTTAGTTCTTGTTGATTATCAACATGTTCTACACCGGTTAGCATCCCTTCTGCCCCATATCCAACAGCTACATTTAGCCATTTAGGAGCGCTACTTCCTTTAAAAAAAGAATGTATGTTAGCACTGAGCCAATAGGTTTGTCCGTTGTAATCTTTCAGGGTTTGCTCTAACAAGGTCTCTCCCAGTTTATCTGGCCGTTGTTTAGCGTATTTAGTTTGATGAAAACTGTATTTTAAGGCAATTCGTTGTTCCTTCCATAGTAATTCTTGTCCAATATACAATCCTGTACCTGCTCCATTAGCCATAATATCGCCCCATGAAAACCCCCATTCTGAAGAAAATCCATCTAACATTTCAACAGCCGATAAAAAGGTAAATCCCAAAGTGGCACCATATATTAGTTGGTCGCGTTTACTAACTCCGCTCCAATGTAATAATTGCGCCCCATGTTTACCCATTTGATAGGATGTAAACACATGCCCCAATTTATCCATTTGTAACCACTGACTGTTATCGTTTGTTGTATGAAATTTTGATTGATCGAAATCAGCGTACCACAGTTGATTTAATCCCACCAATGTTAAAGCACCTAAGGATGCTTCAGAAATAACTACAGCATTTCGCCTCTGTTTATGTAATGTATCACACGGTGTTAAAAACGCATCTAATTTAGATTGAGAAAAAGAAGTCACGGGCAATAACACAAAAAGTATAATATGTTTTACCGCCCAAAAACGCACTATTTATTAATACCTTGAGAAGATAAATAACGCTGATATTCTCTAGCGTTTACATTATGTTGAGCTAAGGTTTTAGCAAACTTATGGAATCCAAAACGTTTGGCATCGGCAGCAAAATATAAATACTTATGCTTTTCATAATTTAAAACCGCATTAATGGCCGATATATCAGGCATAGCAATAAGCCCTGGAGGTAAACCTCTATTTTTATATGTATTATAAGGCGAATCAATATCTTTATGCACATTAAGCACCCGTTTTATAACTGTATTTTTATATTTTGGAAGTTGATATGCCGCAAATTTTAAAGTAGGATCTGCTTGAAGTGGCATTCCTATACGTATCCTATTCATATAAACGCCTGCAATTCTTGGTTGTTCTGAAGCCTGTTTAGATTCTTCGTAAACAATAGATGCTAAGGCAATAACTTGATCTTGAGATAAACCAATGGCATTTGCTTTTTTAATTTTAGAATCGGTCCAGAATCGCTTGTATTCTTTTAACATACGTGCTCTAAAAGCCTCGGCAGAGGTATTCCAGAAAAACTCATAACTATTAGGCAAATACATGCCCAAAGCCGTAGCCTCCTTAAAGTTATTTTCGCTTAAAAATGCGGTGTCCTTCATAGCATTTAAAAGCGCTATACTATCTGCTTCTATTTCTTTTGAAACACGACCTGCTAATTTTTCGAGTGTACTTTGATTATTAAAGGACACTTTTATTGGTAAATTTTTGCTTCTAATCGAGTTTATAATATCGTTATTGGTCATGCCCTTTTTAATTTCGAAACGACCAGGCTTTACATATTTGGTATACTCTTTACGCTCGGCCAAATCATCAAACGAATCTATATCATCCAACAACGGTTCTAACTGTGCTCGAACATCTTGATAGCTTGCTCCCGTTGGCACATAAATATATGCGCTTTCGTTATTAAAAGCTGTGTTTGGTTTTAACATGGCTTTATAAACAAAATTGGCAAAAAATGCAGCCACAATAAGGCCAATTACTACAATTGCTAAGAGGATTTTTTTTATATACATTTAATTATTAATAAGCTGATATAAGTATTCATTTTTAAAAGAACCATTTACATAATTCCATTCCTTTTTTAATCCTATTTCTTTAAAACCTTGTTTAGAAAACAGTTTTATACTGGCTTCATTGTCTTCTGAAATATTACAATATAACTGATGTAAATCTAAATGTCTAAAACTATAATTGATTAATAATTTTAAAGCCTCACGACCATAACCCTGTAATCTATCAGTAGGTTCTTTAACCAAAATACCAACACCTGCTCTTTTGTTTTTAAAATCGAAATCGAATAAATCAATCATACCCAATGCTACATCATCATAACTTGAAATAACCAATCGTAATTGTTTTACTTCAAAAATATCTTTGTGTGCATGCTCTAAATATTGTTTGATTAAAAATCTAGAATATGGAGTTTGGGTATTACTTATTTCCCATATAGACTCATCGTTTTCAATGGTATGAATAAAGTCTAAATCTTCCGGCTCTAAAGCACGTAAATATATGTTTTCGCCTTTTAGAGTAATCATATACTACCTTTAAACACCAATTTTGCAGGACCACTTAGCCATACGTTTTTATAAACGCCATTCTCAACATTAAAACTCACTTTTAGTTTTCCACCTTGAACGTTTAAATTAACTATGTTTTTTTCAGTTTCACCAATATAATGCATAGCAATAGCTACTGCTGTTACTCCTGTTCCGCAAGATAAAGTTTCGTCTTCTACCCCGCGTTCGTAAGTTCGAACTCTAAAATCTGTATCCGATTGTTTTTTTACAAAATTAACATTAGTACCAGCCTCATTATATGGTTCGCCATAACGGATATTAGCGCCTTTGGTTTTAATATTGAACTCCTCAATGTCCGTTTCAAATTGTACATGATGTGGTGACCCTGTATTTAAAAACACATGGTCTTTATCAGTTTCGATTTTAGAAACATCTAGCATCTGTAAATTTACGATATCGCCTTCTACACTCGCATGGTGCAAACCATCAATGGCTTCGAAAACGGCTTTATTTTTTATAACGCCCAATTGCTTAGCAAAAGCCACTAAACAACGCCCTCCGTTACCACACATAGTACTTTCGTTACCATCGGCATTGTAATACACCATTTTAAAATCGTGTTCTGGATGGTTTTCTAACAAAATTAGTCCGTCGGCTCCTACTCCAAATCGTCGGTCGCATAAAAAAGCAACGCGGTTGGTATTGTTTTTATCGAATGTTTGCTGACGATTATCAATCATCACAAAATCGTTTCCTGTTCCTTGGTATTTATAAAATGTCTGTTGCATAATCAAGCACAAAGATAAAGAAGTGTTTTAAATTTTTTGGGGTAATATTAAAGCTTGTTATTTTTTACTGCACATTATTAACAGGTGCGCTAGGGATAGTAATGAAAAGCCCACAGGGAGGCACGACCGCGGACTTGTAATGAATAGCCCGACCCTTGTGGTAGCGCCCAAAATATTGATTTTTTTGATTGTTAAATGAGCGTTAAAATTGGCGTTAAAAAAAGTTAAAACGAATTTATATATTCAATAATTAATTAATTTTAATCGTTAAATAGATTGAAATAATTTTAAAACATACAAGATTAACCTATATGAAAAAGATTTTAACATTAGTATTTGTATCGGCATTAGGTGGTATAATCACCTTAGGAACGTATAAGCTTTTTTTAGAAGAAAAGCAACCTGTTGTTATTGCTGCGGCTGAAACGGAATCCCCTACTTTTTTACCAACAAGCAATACGCGACCTTTATTTAGCGCGGAGGATAAAATAGATTTTACTATAGCTGCCGAAAACACTGTAAATGCGGTTGTACATGTTAAGAATGTAACAATAAGTAAAGGCGCATACACCATGCAAGATTTGTTTTCTGGAAGATCTTCTGAACGTGCCCAAACAGGGACAGGCTCTGGTGTTATTATTAACGCCGATGGTTATATAATTACAAATAATCATGTTATTAAAAATGCCCACGAACTGTCGGTTACTTTAAATAACAACAAAACGTATACTGCTGAACTGGTTGGTGCAGACGAAAAAACAGACATTGCACTTTTAAAAATTGATGCCGATGAGGAGTTGCCGTATGTAACTTTTGCAGATTCTGATAACGCTAAAATTGGCGAGTGGGTATTGGCCGTTGGTAATCCTTTTAATTTAACATCGACCGTTACAGCAGGTATTATTAGTGCAAAATCTAGAGATTTATCGGGCACAAGCAGACAGTCCTTTATTCAAACAGATGCTGCTGTTAACCCAGGTAATTCTGGTGGTGCTTTGGTGAATACCAATGGGGAGTTGGTAGGCATAAATACAGCTATAACATCGCAAACAGGATCGTACGTTGGATATTCCTTTGCAGTGCCTAGTAACATTGCTAGAAAAGTGATTGAAGATATTATGGAGTTTGGAAACGTCCAAAACGGTATTTTAGGAATTCAAGGAGGCGCCTTAAATAGTATTAATGCTGAAAAAATTGGCGTTACAGATACCGAAGGTGTTTATATTGATGATGTAGTTGAAGATTCTGGTGCTGAAAAAGCGGGTATTAAAAAAGGTGATATTATTAAGGAAATTGACAATATTAAAGTATCTAAATTCTCTGATTTAACAGGGCATTTAAGTGCTAAACGACCTAATGATGTAGTAAACTTAATAGTTTCTAGAAATGGTGATTTAAAATCCATTCCTGTTACACTAGCAAAAAATGACACATTTACAATGCCACTAGTTGGAAGAATTAAAGATGCCAAGGCTAAAGACCTCAAGAAATTTAATGTTACCTATGGGGTTAAGATCACAGAACTTAATGAGCAATATGCTGATTACTGGAAAAAGAATGGTATTGAGCAGGGTTGTATTATTACCTCGATTAACGATATAAAAGTTAAAAATGTTGAAGATGTGCAACGGGCTTTAAAAAATCAATCGCGTTATGAAACTTTAAGACTAGAAGTAATTAACTCGAATGGCGATTTAGAACGCTATAATTTTAGATAAATCTTAAATTATGATTTAAATTCTGAAATCAAGTTCCAATATATTTTATTTAACCCTTCAAATTAAGTTATTATTTGAAGGGTTATTTTATTCGTTAAACTGCTTTACGAAAACGTTTGAAATATGGTATTTTAGCTAAAACACCACAAACTAAACTGAATATAATATGGGTTCTAATAAAACTTATGAAAAAGAAATAGCATTTCAGGCTGATCGTAGAAAAGCAACCGTAGAATTTATAAAAGCCGTAAGCGATTTATGGTATGACAAATCAATTGAATTGGTACTCTTTAGAAATCAACTTATAGATAGAAATGTGAGTCAGATTTTAAACCTGCACGAATACGCCGGTAAATTTGTACAAAAACCAATTTCTATTTTTGATTCGGTAGAAATTGCGCAGGCAATAAAAGCGCTTAACATCCCTCCTGCCAAATTAGATATTGGAAAACTAACTTACGAATATCATTTGGACGATAACAAACGTAATAATGCCAAGGCCTTTGTTTCTCACAAACTAAAAGATGCGAGTAAAAACGGAGGCATTGAACCAAAAGACGTTATTCTTTATGGCTTTGGTAGAATTGGTAGATTGGTTGCTAGAGAACTTATGACACGCACCGGAAAGGGAAGTCAATTACGCCTTAGAGCCATTGTTACTCGTGGTGTTATTAATGCCAAAATACTAGAAAAAAGAGCTTCGCTTTTGAGAAACGATTCGGTACATGGCGATTTTTCAGGTACGGTTACAATAGATACGAAACAAAACGCATTAATTATAAATGGAACAACAGTGCACATAATTTCGGCAAATACTCCAGAGGATATCGATTACAATAGGTTTAATATCAATAATGCCTTAGTTATTGATAATACTGGTGCCTTTAGAGATTATGAAACTTTGAGTAAACATTTAAAATCTAAAGGCGTTGAAAAGGTGCTACTAACCGCCCCAGGAAAAGGCATTCCAAATATTGTTCATGGCGTAAACCACAAGGCACACACCCCCGATAAAGTGAATATATTTTCGGCAGCGTCTTGCACAACAAATGCTATAACCCCTGTGTTAAAAGTTATTGAAGATAATTTTGGAGTAAAAAGCGGCCATTTAGAAACAATTCATGCCTATACAAATGACCAAAACTTAGTAGATAATTTTCATGCTAAATACCGCCGAGGAAGAGCAGCAGCCCTTAATATGGTAATTACCGAAACTGGAGCTGGAAGTGCCGTAGCCAAGGCGTTACCAAGTTTGGAAGGCAAACTAACGTCCAACGCCATTCGGGTTCCTGTACCAAACGGATCGTTAGCCATTTTAAATCTAGAGTTAGAAAAAGAAACATCGCTTGAGGGTGTAAATTCTATTTTAAAAAAATATGCCTTAGAAGGCGATTTAGTAGAACAAATTAAATTTGAATTGAGCGACGAGCTTGTTTCCAGCGATATTGTTGGGAGCTCTGCTCCATCAATTTACGATAGCAAAGCTACCATTGTTCGAAAAGATGGAAAAAACATCATTTTATATATATGGTATGATAACGAATATGGTTACAGTCATCAAGTTATACGGTTAGCAAAATATATTGCTAAAGTTAGACGTTTTACTTATTATTAATACCCATATAATTTAAATGCATTTCTTATAATCTTTTTTAGGATTTGAATCGTATATAAACTAGCCTCATTTTTATGAGGCTTTTTATTGATTTTTAATCAATTAATAAAGTATATTTTTTAAATTCGCAAACCACATACAACCAAAAACATTTAAAATGAATCCTATCAAAACTTTATGTTTACTATTATTTAGCTGTTTAATAAGCTTTCATTCATTTTCTCAAACCAATACTGAAGACGACGACCAATTATCCTTATATAAAGGCACAATTGATAATCAATTTGAATATATTCTTAAAAAATCTGGTAACTTTAAAGGCACTAACGGTCAACCTTACGAAGCCGTAAAACGTAGTATGTTACTTGCATTACGTGCTCATACTATGGACTCTTTAAAAACGGTACATAAAAATTTAGCTGAAACTAAAGCGGTAGTTTCGTCACAAGCAAAAGAAATTTCGGCATTAAAAGAGAATCTTTCAAACACCCAAAAAGATTTAGAAACAACTAATTCTGAAAAAAACAATATGGCACTTTTTGGAATGCAAATGAGTAAAACAAACTACAATGTGCTAATGTGGTCTATTATTGGTGCTTTATTAGCTTTACTCATTTTATTTATTTATAAATTTAAAAATAGTAATGCTATTACTAGAAAAGCAAATCATAATTTAGCTGAAATTGAAGAAGAATTTGATGAGCACCGCAGAACAGCTTTAGAGCGCGAACAAAAAGTGAGACGCCAATTACAAGACGAAATTAATAAACAGAAAAAAGGAAAATAATTTCTTATTTCTATAATTATATTAAAATCTGTAATTTAAAATTACAGATTTTTTTGTTTAAAACGTATCTAATAACTCTGAAATCTCTAAGAAACTAGGTCGCGATTTAACACCTAGTTTAGTACAATCGTCAATGAGGTTTACCCATTTATTTCGTAAGGATTCATTGATAGTATTCTCATTAACAAGGTTAAAAACATCTTCTAATAAACACCCATAAGCTCTAACTTCTACACGTTCTATATTATGTGCTATTTCAGAATTTACATTATAAAAACTAGCTGCACCAAAATCGCCTAAAAAACAATCTGCTGTTTTATTAACTAAGATGTTATGGGCATAAAAATCGCCATGGTTAATACCTTTTCCGTGTAACTGTGTACTTACCGAAGCCATACCTTTAGCTATTTTTAGTAATTCGGTAGCTGTAAAACTTGCTGATTCATCAAACACATCTCGTGTACATGTTTCTAAACTTGGAGGATTACCTAAATTATTATAATTAGAGGCTATAAGCTCCATTATTAAGGCACTCTTAGCTTCCGGATGATTTTTAATTTTACCTAAAACAGGTATTAAATTATTATGGTTTCCTGCGGCAATTGAGGCGTCCATTTCATCTTCGGGTAAACCATCGCTAGTAACATCGCCTTTAAACACTTTTATAGCAACATCCTTTTGTTTTTGTTCCCATCTCGCCTTAGAAATTACCCCAGAAGCGCCTTCGCCAATTAATGTTTTAATAGTGAAGTCCTCCCAATTAAAAGATTCTAAATCGTTGTTAAATGGAATGGAGGATGCGGCAGGGTTTCCTCCAAAAGCCACCCACGCCAATTTAGGCAATTGGAATAACCAATTAGGAATAACCTTTAGATGGTTTGCCGAAATACGTAAAAGTTCTAAATTTAGGCAGTTTACCATTTCTGCTGGTAATGTTTCAATTTCATTACCGGATAATGCACATTTCCGTAGTTCTATTACATTACCAATACTTTTTGGTAATTCTTTAATTTTGTTATCTGTTAAAATAAGCCAACTTAGTTTAGGAGGAAATGCATTCTCCGGAACTGTTGTAATTTGATTAAATTTAAAACCGATCATATATAACTCAGGACAACGTGATAATACCGAAGGAAAAGCAGTAAACTTATTATTTGCAAAAAATAAAATTCTTAATTTCTTAAGTTTGGCAAAACTATCTGGTAAGGTCGTTAGGTCATTATCAGATAAATCTAAAACTTCTAAGGTATCGGCTAGGGTTATAATTTCTTCCGGAAATGTTTTTAAACCACAGGCTAATTTTAATCTTTTAACTCCAATTAACCGTCCAGATTTTAAGGCTTCTAAGGTATGTGTCATGAATATAAGTTCTGAGTGTAAATCTAACTTAATGGTCTTGATTTTACCAGGATCATCGCTATTGTAGATTTAATTAATTGGCTTAAGTTTAAGATGTTTTTTTTGTATTAACAGGACTAAATATCCTAGTTACACACTCTTTAAAATGAATAGTAAGACTGTTACCACAGCTTACTTTTTTGTTCTCAGATAAATCCTAAAACAGGTTTTAGACTTTTATAGAAACAAAAAAAGTCTGCCAAAGCAGACTTTTTTTGTTAAGTGGGGAGAGCAGGATTCGAACCTGCGAAGACGTAGTCAGCAGATTTACAGTCTGCCCTCGTTGGCCGCTTGAGTATCTCCCCAAAACTGACCGCAAATATATTATTGTTTCTTAATTCTGCAAAGATAAAATGAAAAATTTAATATATTTTTTTGTTTTTTTCTTGCTACGCATATTTCAGAATTAAAAGACTAAGAAACATTCAGTCTTTAAAATGACACCCCGAATAGTAACTCAGGGTGTCTAACTCATTATATTACAACTCGTAACGCACTCTAAGTGTTATAAATCGAGGTTGAATAAAAGTCTCTGAACTAAAAACCGATAAATTTGTAGCACTATTTTTCACTCTAGAATCTATATCTAATAAATTAGTGGCTTTTAAGACATATTCCCATTTTGAGTCTTCACTTTTTCTATAAGCTAAAGAAGCATCCCATGTTTTAAAAGATTGAGATGGATTTACACCATCGTCTTGATTACTATAGGTAAAATCGGTATCGAAGGTGAGCGACTTCCAAATGTAAGCATCAAAATTTATGGAGGGCGCATTAGTAACAAACTTAGTAGAACTAGATCCTTGATTATTATTTGAAATACTATAACGGTATCTTAACCTTACATTTGGAGCTTCTCTAAAATTAGTTCTTAACTCTGGTGTATAGCTTTGTGTAAATTGCTCGTTTAATGACTGCTGCCCTTGAATAAACTGATTAATTTTACTAAAGTTTAAACTCGTTGAAATTCCCGCTTGTAATTTCCCAAAGGTACGTTGCACGCGTCCGCTTGCCGACACACTTTCATCTGCAAAATTAGAATTGAAAAAGGTACTTGTTCTAATTACATTTTCAAAATCTGTAAGTCCTCGTATTTGGTCGATATTTTTATTATAAGAAAGTCGTGCATACACATTGGTATAATTAAACAAGTTAAAGCTACGGTAAAACAAACTCACGTTATGAGATAAGGCATTTTGCAATTCTGGTTCTCCAAATTGAATACTGCTAAAGCTATTAAACACTAGGCCTTGTGCCAAACTTGTAACATCGGTAAACTGATTTTGCATTTGATAGCGCAAAGTTAAACTTTCGCTTTTTTTAAGCTGAATTCGAGTTTCAAAATCTGGTAATAACTTAAAGAAGTTATCGTCATACGTTTCACCAAACTGCGTATTCTTATTTCCGTAGGCATGTAAAGAAAACCCAGGTGTAATTGTAAATTTCCCAGCTTTTAAAGTATAATGGGCTCCTAAATACACATCGGTAAAATTATATTCGGTATCATTTGTTGCCAAACCATCATTAAAAGTTGGCGTTGGCACAAACTGCGAATCGTCTTCTAAAAATTGAAAGATATTTGAGTTAAATTCTTGTCTGCTATAAATAGTTCCTAATGTAAAATTGATATTACTTTTAGCATTAAGAATATTGTAATAATCTATTTTAGCATCAACTTGATTGGACTTAATACGTTTATTTTGACCTATATCGTAATAATCTAAATTAGTTAAAAATCCTATAGCTTCAGCAGTTGTATCAAAAGCATCATTATCTTCATCCTCGTTATTATCAGGATCATTTACCAACAAGGCATTATAAAACGGGTCTTCGTTTTTAATTAAATGCTGACCTTCAAATGCAAAAATATTAGTTTCGTTCAATGTGTAATAATAATTTAAACTTTGACTAATGCTAAAAGGTGTAGCTTCATCTAACTGCGTGGTGCTACCTAGCACAGAAGAAAACAAATTTTGATTTTGAGAATCTTTTGAGAATCGCCCTAAAATATCATAATCTAATTGATTATTAACATTAGGTTTATAAGCGGCACTAAGTTTAATTAAACCTTGGTTAGAACGCTCTTCGCTATTTTGCTCGGTAGCTTCGTCTGGAATCCCTAAATCGGAATCGGTATACTGCACAAAACTTTTTTCTTTTGATAAAATATAACTGCTGTTAAAAATAGCAAAACCACTAAGGTCTAAATTTTGGTTGGGTGAATAACTAAAATTTGTTGCTGCCAATTTATTTTTAACCTCTAACGCATTGTTTTGGGAAGTTAAAAAATTAAGACTATTATTTCCTAAACTAATACTGGTTCCGCTGCTTCTACTTGGTGCTCTAAAACCACCACCAAAACCACGAAGATCTTCTCGTGTTAAAGCCAAATCGCCTGTATTATTTAAATCGCCAATAAAATTCAAGCTAAACTTTGGGCTATAATAAAACAATTTTGGTTGAAGGATATAAAGTTCATCGTCGGTAGAGGTTCCTCCTCCTGCGGTAATATTACCAAACCAAAAATTCTCCTTTCCTTCCTTAAGTTTTATATTAATGGCAACATTATCTTGATTATTAGTAACGCTACTTAATTGTCCAACCTCTGAAAAATTACGGAGTACTTGAATTTTATCAACTGCATTTGAAGGTATATTTTTAATACCTAATTTGGTATCGCCATCAAAAAAGTCTTTTCCATTTACCATTAATTTACTAACAACATTCCCTTCCACTTCAACTTGCCCGCTATCATTAATTTCAACACCTGGGAGTTTTTCTAAAACATCTTCAAGTTTTCTTTCGGTACCGTTTTTAAAAGAATCTGCATTGTAAATTAAGGTATCACCCTTTACCGTAACAGGCATTTCGTAAGTTAACTCTATCGCATCTAAGGCATTGTCTGCCTCTAAAACAATATCTTTAATGACATCATTATTAGCGGTAGTAATGGTTTCGGTATAGGTACTCATTCCAATATAACTTACTTGAATATTATAGGTACCATTTTTAGACAAATTTATTCTGTAAAGCCCTGCCTGATCGGTAATACCATAAGACTGTAACGTTTTTGTTTCTTGATTAATAGCTATAACATTGGCCAATTCTAATGGCGCGCCAATACTATCCCTTACAATGCCTTCTAATTTAATTTGAGCCATTGCACTATTAGCGAAGCCAATTAAAACTATTATTATGAGTTTTTTTATCATTATTGATTGATTGTAAATATTAAAAAAATTAACGTCTTCCGCCGCCTTGTCTTCCGTTTCCTCCACCACGATTGGCTCTAAACTCTTCCATTTTTTTAGTCACAATCTCTTTGTACTCCGCTTGTGTAACCACAGATCCTTTTTTAGGAGCTTTAATTTCAGTTTTTTCTTCTGGATTTATTACAATTTTAGAGCAAAGCATAACATTATCACCAGCATTTACTTCTAAAATTAAACCTGGCAATCCCCAATAATCTGCTGGCCCTTGGCTAACAGGTATTTGTGGGGTGTACCATGCTACAACTTCAACTATTTCAGGTTCATTTTTATTAGTTTTGTTTTCGGTTTCATCACCACTGTTTTCATTGTTATTTGGTCTTGGTGGTCCAAATCCTACTTCATTAGATACTTTTTTAGCAGTAGCCTTAAAACATAAATATTGACCAATTTGTTTGGTTTCTTTGCCCATAACCCACTCTAGTGGCTCCATATCTTCTTTTATTAAAAACTGCTTTCCAAAGAACTCTTGGTCCTGTAAATACACCTTGTCTTTAATATTTTTATACTGGGGTCCAGGTGCAAAGCTACTTGCAAACCCTCCAAATCCTCTTCCCGAACTTACTGGAGACGATAGTTTTTCGTCTTCAACAAAAATAGACTCTTCTTTATTAAAGGTTAAAACATAGGTTTTTTCTAACATTGACTTAAAGCGTGTTTCTAATTCTTTTTTACGCTGTTCAGTCATTTGTTCTCCGCCTCTATTAAAACGACTCAAATCCATAGTTGTTTTAGAAAAATAGTAGGCTTTACCTTGAAATTCTTGTTGTGCTTGTAACGATACGCCAACTATAAAAATAAAAATAAGCGTAAAAACTGTAGTGTTATTGTTTTTCATTATCAAATTATAATAAGATTATACTTTAAACCAAAAGTAGTTATTAAACTACGGTTTAGACCCTATAAAAGCCATACAGTTTAATCTAAAAAAGTTAATATTTAGTTAAATTAAAATAATAAAGAAAGCTAACTGCGATTTATTAACAACCCGCTTAATACTGGTTTGATTTTTGTATTTTTCAACCTGCAATGAAATACACCTATTACATTTTTCTTTTCTTCCTCGTTTCCATTAACGCTCAAGAAACTATGGCTATTAAGCTTATAGATACTTTTAACATAAATACAGCTAACCTAATTTCGGTCAATAATTTTAACACTATTTTTTATGCTAACACTAATGTTCTTCATAAGAAAACAGACATTAAAACAATAACTTACAGCAACTTACAACTGGGCAACCTAACTTCCGTAAATACTTTTAACTCCTTAAAGATCAATTTATTATACAAAGATTTTAATACAGTAGTAATTCTTGATAATCGATTATCCGAAATATATAAAATAGATTTTAGCACGCTATCGCCTTATAAAAACGTGACCCATATAGCTACCGGTTACGATAATACCATATGGATTTTTAATCAAGATTTACAAAAACTAGAATTGTTTGATTATAAAACCAAAACCACGCGTGCTCAAACGGTACCGGTACAAAGCGACGTTATAGATATAAAAAGCAACTACAATTTTTGTTGGTTACTCACTAAAAACTATCTATACACCTATAATTATTTTGGAAGTTTAATAAAAAAAACTAAAAACTTGGGCTATACCTCTTTTGACCAAAGCAATGAAAACATCATTTTAAAAAGGAATAATGCCTTATTTTATATACAAAAAGACAGCGATAAGGCTATCCCCATCGCTACATCAAATTTATTAATAAATCAGTTTTTTGTAGTCAATGAAACCTTGTATATTTACGCCAATAATGTCCTAAATAAATATCAACTTAAAATAAAGTAACACCATGCATATTGCTATAGCCGGAAATATTGGCGCTGGAAAAACAACACTTACAAAATTATTAGCAAAACACTATAATTGGGAAGCTCAATTAGAAGATGTGGTGGACAACCCATATTTAGATGATTTTTATACCGAAATGGCACGTTGGAGTTTTAACCTTCAGGTTTATTTTTTAAACAGCAGATTTCGTCAAGTTTTACAAATTCGACAAAGTGGAAAAGACATTATTCAGGACAGAACCATTTACGAAGATGCGCACATTTTCGCACCCAACTTGCACGCAATGGGGTTAATGACCAATCGCGATTTCGAAAACTACACCTCACTTTTCGAACTCATGGAATCCTTGGTAAAAGGGCCTGATGTATTAATCTATTTACGCAGTTCTATTCCAAATTTAGTATCACAAATCCATAAACGCGGTCGCGATTACGAAAATACAATAAGTATTGATTATTTAAGCAGACTTAACGAACGCTATGAGGCTTGGATTCATGGTTATAATAAAGGAAAACTACTTATTATTGATGTCGATAATCTTAATTTTGTAGACAATCAAGAAGATTTAGGACATGTCATAAACACTATTGATGCGGAAATAAACGGCTTATTCTAATTCTTTTAGACGCAACCACACTAGTAGCTTTTTATACAGATTAGACCGAAATGGAAAGAATTCCAACATATTGGTGTATACTTAAGTGTTCTGTTTACCTTACAAAAAACTTAATCTATTTTACAAAACCATGCGCTTTAGCATGAACTATAACAGCATCAGCATGCTCTATCATTAAAACCGGAATTGTTTTAAAGCCATCAAACAACGCCTTGACACGTAACTTTTTCTTTTTATGTTTTACGCTTCTTAAATAAATGGCCAAAATCCTGCCTGGGAAAGCCTCTGCGACTTCCTTGTAAATATAAGGATCATGCTCTCCAATATCTCCTATAAGGATAAACTTTAAATTCGGATATGTTTTTAAAATATTAACAATCTCTTTATGCTTTTGCGGTTTTTCACCTTTTCTTTTTTTAGCAAAAGGTCTAGGAAAACTCCTTAAAATTATAGGCCCTTTAGGGAAATTATTTTTATTTAAAAACAATTCTAAATACCTATACAAATTCCAAGGACTATGACTCACGTAAAATATAGGATTAGCTTCCTTCCCTGATTTACCGCGATGCAATAATTGGTAAAATTCTGGCGCACCTTCTAACGGCAAGCGCTTCCCTGCCGAAGTAAGAAGGGTATTAAATAAAACACGCCATTTTAAAATAGAGGTTAAACCGGTGTGTAAAATCGTATCGTCAATATCACTTACAACTCCAAATTCTGCATTTTTTGAAGGAATAAGCATTTCACCAGGAAATCTATTTTCAGATTGAATAGTTCTTTTTAATTGTGGTGTATTATACGAAAACTCCAGTGGTAACCAACCTTCTGTATTAGCATATTCATATAAATTTTCCACTATTTCGTTTAATAAAAAATAACCTTTATTATTTGTTTTTGTATAATAAAACTTATCCTTTCCTATTTTAACACGAAGCTCCGTATTATTAATTTCGTCGGTTTCAAAACGCTTCCATGCATTAAAAAGAAGCTTAAAAGCCCCTTGCTGTTCTAGATTTATACTTTCATCTTCTATGGCGCGCCCTCTTAAATACAAATGATTCGAGGTTCCGTAGGTTTGAAATACTATTATTTGAAGCGGATCTTTCTTAAACATAAGGGTTTAAAAATACAAAAAACCACGCGAATTGCGTGGTTTTTATGATCACTCATTTTTACTTTTAAAAGCGTTTAAGATATTTAATTCTCTTTCACCTTTTCTATGATTTTTGTTTCTATTCTATGGTTTCTATCAGCAGAAGTTACCCCTTCAACCTTGGCTCTTACTTCTTTTTCTGTTCCCTCAAAAGTCATGTAATTTGTAGATGATTCACCGTTTTTAATCGTAACAGTTTTTACAACAGCTTTAACTGTCCCATCTTCATTATCTGTCATTTCAACATGTACTTCTTTAGAAACTTCAACTTGCTCCTTACTATTTAAATTATTAGCATAAGCCGTTACACCATCAGCATTCATTGCAATACTTGGAGCAATTACAAGTGCAACAACCGACATTAATTTTAATAAAATATTTAATGATGGACCAGAGGTATCTTTAAACGGATCGCCTACGGTATCCCCTACCACAGCCGCTTTATGCACCTCGGTTCCCTTTCTTCCATCTTCTTCAATGGTTTTTTTAGCATTATCCCAAGCACCACCTGCATTCGATTGAAATATAGCCATAAGTACACCACAAGTAGTTACTCCAGCCAACAAACCGCCTAACATTTCTGCACCTCCAACGCCAAACCATTGTCCGCCAAACCCAACTAATACTGGCACTACAATAGCTAATAATCCTGGTAATACCATTTCTTTAATAGAAGCTTTTGTTGAGATATCTATACATTTTCCATAATCGGCAACACCATCAGCAGCGTCAAAAATAGCCCGATCGTCTAACGTTGCTTTAGACATGTCTGAATCATATTTCCTCATAATTCCCAAAGCAGCTTTAAGTGCTGGAATATCTCTAAATTGACGACGAACCTCTTCAATCATCGCCATTGCCGCGCGTCCAACAGCATTCATAGACAAGGCAGAAAAGACAAATGGCAACATACCACCTATTAACAATCCGGCCATTATATCTGGTCTAGAAACATCAATAGATGTAACGTTTGCTGTTTTCATAAACGCCGCAAATAAAGCTAAGGCCGTTAACGCTGCAGAAGCAATTGCAAACCCTTTACCAATGGCTGCAGTTGTATTTCCAACGGCATCTAATTTATCTGTGCGATCTCGAACTTCACTAGGTAATTCGGCCATTTCAGCAATACCTCCAGCATTATCACAAATTGGTCCGTAAGCATCAACAGCCAATTGAATACCTGTATTAGCCAACATACCAACAGCAGCAATAGCAATACCATATAAACCTGCAAAATGATGAGATACCATTATGGCAGCTGCAATTAACAAAATAGGAATAGCTGTACTCATCATACCAACACCTAAGCCGGCAATAATATTTGTTGCCGCTCCTGTTTCAGATTGCTTAACAATTGATAATACAGGTTTTTTTCCTGTTGCCGTGTAATATTCTGTTACTTTACCTACAGCTAAACCAGCTATTAATCCAGCTATGGTTGCCCAAAACACCCCCATTGAAGTATAGGTGATTCCTGAATCAACCCAAGATTCTGGCAACATTTGATTAATTATAAAATAAGAAGCTAATAACATTAACCCTGCAGAACCAAATTCTCCAATATTTAATGCTGTTTGAGGGTTTCCTCCGTCCTTAACTCGAACAAAGAAGGTACCTAAAACAGACATTATAATACCTACTGCGGCAAGTACCAAAGGTAAATACACAGCTCCTAAGCCATCAAAAGCACCTTGAAATTCTGGTAATGTTGCGAAAATAGCTCCTAAAACCATGGTCCCAATTATGGAACCAACATAAGATTCAAATAAATCGGCACCCATACCAGCAACATCTCCAACGTTATCACCTACGTTATCTGCAATAGTTGCAGGATTTAAGGGATGATCTTCTGGAATACCAGCTTCAACTTTACCAACTAAATCGGCCCCAACATCGGCTGCTTTGGTATAAATACCACCACCAACACGCGCAAACAATGCAATAGATGATGCACCCAAAGAAAAGCCAGAAAGCACATTTAGAATCTCTCCTATTTCCCAACCTTGCCCACTATATATCATGAATAATCCACTAAGTCCTAAAACACCAAGACCAACAACACCTAATCCCATAACAGCACCACCGGCAAATGCCACCTCCAAGGCTCTTCCTAAAGATTGGCGGGCCGCTTGTGTGGTTCGTACATTTGCTTTTGTTGCTACTTTCATGCCTATAAAACCTGCTAAAGCAGAACAAATGGCACCTACTATAAAGGATACGGCTACCATACCGTTTGAACCTTTTTCAGCGTTACCTTTAAAGTATAGCAAGACAGCTACGGCAACCACAAAAATGGCTAAAACTTTGTATTCTGCTTTTAGAAATGCCATAGCTCCATCGGCTATATTTTTGGCAATCCTTTTCATTTTATCGTCACCTTGATCCTGTTTGGTTACCCAAGCACTCTTAATAAAAACAAATGCTAATGCCACAATGCCAAAAACTGGCAAAAATTTCACTATTAATTCCATATAATTTAGTTAGTTTTAAATTAATTATTTTTTAACTAGGTGAAAATATGAAAATATATGTGATAAAAAAAACCACCTTTAACTAAAGATGGCTTGTTTATTATGGCGATATTTTAAGAATATAATAATCTTAAATGGTGAACGTGCGTTTTTTCTTGTGTTCACTTTCATCATAACGCTTTACACACTCGTGGTAAATTTTAAGAGCGGCAGTAGCATTTCCCCATCCACCAGTATCAACTTTTTTCTTCTCTAAATCTTTATATACTTGAAAGAAATGTTCAATTTCTTTTAATCTATGAGGATTCAAATCAGCAATATCAGTTTTATTACTCCAAATCGGATCTGACACAGGAACACAAATAACCTTTTCGTCTGGTCCTTTTTCATCAGTCATATAAAAAACACCAATAGGTCTTACTTCCATAACAACCATTGGATAAGTTGGCTGATGTCCTAAAACCAATACATCTAATGGATCTTGATCTAACGCTAAAGTTTCAGGGATAAATCCATAATCTCCAGGATACATCATTGAAGAAAATAACATACGATCGAATCTAATTTTGTGTAATGTAAAATCGTATTCGTATTTATTTCTACTCCCTTTAGGTATTTCAATTAACACATCAAATGTTACTGATTCTTTCTTTTTTTCACTCATATTATTATATTTTAAATAACCTTTCTAAATAGCTTATAAATTTACTTTTCAAGACCACAAATGTAAAGAACACTTTGCCTATAAGCAACTTTAAAACTAGACATTAGCGTTTTTTTAATTGATAGTATTTTTTATTTATCCTTACTAAAGGTTTATTGTCAACTACATCCAACTATTTATTATCTTGTGCAAGACTAACTCAACACCCAAAATAATTATGCGTTTTTTTTTATTTATTGTATTTGCATCATTAATTAGTATACATGCCCAAACGAATCCTTGGCAAGGTAAGTTTGAACCTATCGATAATATGATAGCTCCACCTAACTCCTATAGAACTGCGAGTGGTGCTCCTGGAAATGCTTACTGGCAACAACGCGCAAACTACAAAATTAAAGCCGTTATAGATGAAGCAAACAACATATTAACGGGCGAAGAAAGCATTACTTATTTTAATAATTCGCCCGATGACTTAAGCTATGTTTGGATCCAGCTTGAGCAAAACGTTAATAAAAAAGAAAACGAAGACTTTGGTAATTTGAGAAATAGAATGAGAGACTCTATGACTACCAGAAACATGCAGTTTTTAACAAGAGCCATCGACTTTCCTGCCGGATATTCAATTAAATCTGTAACCGACGGCAATAACCAAAAACTAAAAACCATGGTTAATAACACCATGATGAAAGTAAAATTAAACACCATTTTAAAATCGGGCGAATCGACTAAAATTTTAATTTCTTGGTCTTACCCTATAACAGACAGAAGCATGTATTTACTATCTCGAGAAGGTTATGAATACTTTCCCGAGGATGACAATACAGTTTATTTAATAGCGCATTGGTTTCCTAGAATGGCTGTTTATAATGATACCGAGGGTTGGCAAAACCAACAATTTCAAAAGTTAGGTGAATTCGCTTTAGAGTTTGGAGATTACGATGTTGAAATTACAGTACCAGAAGACCATATAGTAGCTTCGACAGGAGCATTACAAAATAGTGATGCGGTATTAAGTAAAACCCAAAGAAAAAGACTAGAAGTTGCAAGAAAGTCTTTTGACAAACCTGTAATGATAATTACTAAAGAAGAAGCCCTAGCCAATGAAAAGCAAAAATCTACTAAGCTAAAAACATGGAAATTTAACGCTACTAATGTTAGAGATTTTGCCTTTGCATCTTCAAGAAAATTTATATGGGATGCCCAGGCCGTAAAATTACCAACAAATACAGTTATGGCGATGTCCTTTTACCCAAAAGAAGGATTACCGGTATGGCAAGACACATCCACAGAAGCTATAAAACATGCTTTAGAGGTTTACTCTGAAGCTACTTTTGACTATCCTTATCCTGTATGTATCTCGGTAAACACCTCCAATATAGGAATGGAATTCCCTATGATTAGTTTTAATGGCGGAAGACCTATTAACGGACAAATTTCCGAAAATGCGAAACAAGCTATGATTGGAACTATTATACATGAGGTAGGACACAATTGGTTTCCTATGATTGTAAGTTCAGACGAACGAAAATGGATGTGGATGGACGAAGGTTTAAATACGTTTTTACACCAAAGAACACTTAAAGAGCGCTACCCTTCTTTTACTAGTGTAACGCCAAAAACTATTGTTCCTTTTATGAGTGGAGACAAGAATATTTTAAGACCCATAATGACCAATTCTGATAATGAGCTTATGACACAATTTGGCTCCAATTTTTACAAAAAACCAACCGTTGGATTACAAATGCTAAGACATTCTATTATTGGAAAAGAACTTTTTGATGAAGCCTTTAAAGAGTATGCAAACCGATGGAAATATAAACACCCAAATCCTGCCGATTTATTTAGAACATTAGAAGACGCCACCGCAACAGATTTGGATTGGTTTTATAGAGGTTGGTTTTTTACAACCGACCATGTAGACATGGAATTAAGTGATGTTAAATGGTTTAAGGTTTATGAAGACGACTTAAATATAGAAGACAAAAAAGGAAAATCGAAAGCAAAAATAGCCTCGCAAGGTGGCAGTAACCAAACTAGGAATAAAGATTTCTCTAACGGTCCAGAAGTCATCACCATGACGGCTACTCCAGATAAGGCCTATGGTCAATTTCTTTCTAGAATTGATGAAGCTCAAGTTCGCAAACAAGTTTCAAAGAAAAACATTTATGAAATTACCGTTAAAAATATTGGCGGGTTAGTTATGCCCGTTACTATACAATGGAATTTTAAGGATGGGACATCTCAAATAGATAGGCTTCCTGCAGACCTTTGGAGAAGAAACGAATATGAAATTCAAGAAACTTTTATAAAAGATAAAGAAGTCGTTTCTGTAACTTTAGATCCTAACTTTGAATTTGCAGATACAAACACATATAATAATTCGTTCCCTAAAACAGAAACCATGTCTGAATTTGAAAGATTCAAGAAAAACAAATAAGAATGCACTTTGTAATTATAGGCCGCATCGTTTTATAAAGCTTCTATCCACAATAGTGTGTTGTTGGTGCGTTGCCTATAATACTTATAGTCAGAATAATGTCGTAGACAGTTTAAGGAAGGAAGAAAACATTCATAAAATTCTTTTTATTGGAAACGACGTTATCTCTACTAACGACTTACCTGCACTTGTTAAACAAAAAGCAAAGTACTCTGGCTATACAGTTGAAACTAAAACAATTTCTAAATCTAACTATAATTATGCCGACCACTGGAATAAAAGTGATGTACAAAATCTAATTCGTAGTAAGCTGTACGATATTGTTATTATTCAACAAAATCCAACAAATAGATTAAATAGCTACAAAAAACTGGTAGAATATAGTGAAAAATATAGCGCTCTTTGTAAAGAAAACAATGTAGTGTTAGCCTTTTTTATGGTTTGGCCTTCTTTAGAACACTATATTACAATAGATACAGAAATATTAAATTACCAACTCATAGCAGAAACTAACAACGATGTGTTATGCCCAATTGGAGAGGTTTGGAAAACCTATTTTGATAAAACTAATAGGTACGACTATTATGACTCCGATAATTTCCTGCCCTCCAAAAAAGGTAGCGATGTTGCGGCTCAAGTTGTATTAAAAAGTATACTAAAATACTTAAGGTAAAACCTCCTTTTTCATCTTCTAAAACGTAAAAACACCCAAACCTAAGGCTCTTTAAAAAAAGACTAGAACCATTATGTTTAGCAAGGTTTCGTCCATGTAAATTAAATTCAGCAAAAAAAAGATACGTAGATATGCGTATTTTATAACAAGACGTTTAGGGTTATATTTACAAACAACCTATTAAAATCCAAATAGTTATGACACGTCTAAACTTAAAACCCTCAGTAATTAAAAACATTAATTTTAATAAAAACGACGAAACTCTAGAGATAGAATTTAAACGCCATATTAGCACTGCTCAATGTATTAATATACCGCTATCCATTATTCAAGATTATGTTGAAACATTAAAAGATGACAAATTAGGAGACGATTTTCAGCCAAATTTAACCGTAGTATACTCTAACTTTAAGGTGTCTTAATTAATCTATACGTTCTATTTTCGCCCCAATTGCTCTTAACCTTTCATCAATGTTTTCATATCCACGATCAATCTGTTCGATATTTTGAATCGTAGACGTTCCTTTTGCCGAAAGCGCAGCAATTAATAAGGATACACCTGCACGAATATCTGGCGATGTCATGGTAGTTGCTTTTAAAGTTGATTTATAATCATGACCAATAACTGTAGCACGATGCGGGTCGCAAAGTATAATTTTTGCTCCCATATCTATTAGTTTATCTACAAAGAACAAACGACTTTCAAACATTTTTTGGTGAATTAAAACGCTACCTCTAGCTTGAGTAGCAACAACCAAAATAATACTTAATAAGTCTGGTGTAAATCCTGGCCAAGGCGCATCAGAAATAGTTAATATAGATCCATCAATAAAGCTTTGTATCTCATAACCATTAGTATGTGCAGGAATATGAATATCGTCACCTTGTCTTTCAACCGTGATACCTAATTTTCTAAAAGTTGCAGGAATTACCCCTAAATCATTCCACGAAACATTGGTAATAGTTAGTTCACTTTTAGTCATGGCAGCTAGTCCAATCCAACTACCTATTTCAATCATATCAGGAAGCATTCTATGTTCGGTACCACCTAAACTTTCAACACCAGTAACAATTAACATATTAGAACCAACACCACTAATTTTGGCGCCCATTCTGTTTAGCATTTTACATAGTTGTTGTAAATACGGTTCGCAAGCTGCGTTATAAATAGTCGTTTGGCCTTCTGCTAATACAGCAGCCATTAAAATATTTGCTGTACCTGTAACAGAAGCCTCTTCAAGTAACATATAGGTCCCTTTAAGTTTTTTGGCTTCAACACCATAAAACTGCTCCTCTTTACTATAACCAAATTTAGCACCAAGTTTTATTAAACCTTCAAAATGCGTGTCCAAACGACGTCTGCCAATTTTATCACCTCCTGGTTTAGGTATATATCCTTTACCAAAACGTGCTAATAAAGGACCTACAATCATAATAGAACCTCTTAAACCACGACCATCAATTTTAAATTGATCGGACTCTAAATAATCTAAATCAACATTATCTGCCTTAAACGTATACGAACCTTTAGCTAGTTTTTCAACCTTAACACCCAACTTTTTTAATAAGCTAATTAGTTTATTAACATCAACAATATCAGGGATATTATTAATAGTTACAAGTTCTGGAGTTAGCAAGACAGCACATAAAATTTGTAATGCTTCGTTTTTGGCACCTTGAGGTTGAATTTTCCCTTTTAATTGGTGACCACCTTCAATTTTGAATGTTCCCATGCTTTGATTAGTAGCGTTTTCTTTGTCGGTTATTAGAATTCTTCTTGTGGTGTGATTTCTTATTGCTGCTAGTATTAGAATATTTACCTTTAGTACGCATTAAACTTGTAGCGTCTGATAAATCTTCTTTAGAATCTTTTAAGTTTAATTTACCTCCAGAAAGCTCATATAAATGATCAAAAATAACAGCATCTTCAACCGTGTCCTTATTCCAATTTAAAAAACACTTTTTCATGTGATTAGCAATAGTAAAAGTTAAAGCCTCTTTAAGCTCGCCCTCTTCCCAAGTGTTTGCAACATCAATCATGGTTTTAATATTGTTACCGTAAAAACGATATTTTGGGAAATTTTGTGGATATTCTAAAGGGTCAGGGCGCTCTTCATAAATTTCCTTGGTAGGAATTTCGTAAGGCGAATCTACGTCCAATTCAAAATTAGACATAATAAAAAGCTGATCCCAAAGTTTATGTTGAAAATCTGGAACATCTCTTAAGTGAGGCTGCATATTACCCATTACGGCAATAATAGCTTTAGCGACCTTATTTCGTTCCTCTTTTGTTTCAAGGGTTTTAGCATGATTAATCATTTTTTGCATATGGCGACCATACTCAGGAATAATTAAATGTTCACGCTCGGTGTTGTATTCTAAATTATCTATCAAAATAAATGTGTAGAGTTATATGTTTTTGCATGTAGTATTCTATGCATGCGCAAAATACGAAAAAAAACTAAAGACTAATCACCCCCTCAACCTTTTCTGCAACTTCTTTGTATTTATTGATAACGGCGTCTGGGTTTTTCATGGTTACATTAATAGAAACGCTTGTATATTTCCCGTTTTTAGACTCTTTAGTTTCAATAACGGCACCTAAATAATTAAAAATTGTTTCTATTTGCTCTATCTTTTCCTTGTCAGAAATTACAATAAATTTATACAAATACTCGGTAGGCCAAAGGGAGGTATCTTGTAATTGCGATTTTAATTTTTTGTAAAACTCTTCAGAATTTGGAGGTGTGCTCATATCTATAAAATTGAACCACAAATATACGGTACCAAAACACATTTAAAAACATAAAATTTTATTATTTGGGCGCCTGCCTCCCGATAACTATCGGGAGGTCGAGCTTGAAGCCTGCCTTGAGCAAAGTCGAAAGGTTACAAGTCCTCGCACCTCCTTTCTCGGGCTGTGGGCTACCCATTGCAATCCCTAGTGCAACTATCCGCCAACAAAATCTAGCAGTAAAAAACACGGCGCATTTGCAATAGTTAGACATCTACTTTTTTTTCAACATTAAAATTCCGATTTTTACAGCAAATAAAACAGCATTGAGCACAAAAAAAGTAGTAATTACAGGTGGTCCAGGAACCGGAAAATCGACTTTAGTTAACGCATTAATTCAACAAGGCCATATCTGCCTCGAAGAAATTTCGCGTCAAGTTATATTAGAGGCTAAAAAAGAAGGTATTGACCAACTGTTTTTAACCAACCCCCTATTATTTAGCGAACTCCTGTTAAAAGGCCGACAACAACAATATTTAGAGGCTAATCTCTATAAAAATAAAACCGTTTTTTTTGATCGCGGTGTGCACGATGTGCTGGCCTACATGGATTTTATTGGAGATACCTACCCAGAAAATTTTGTGCAAACTTGTAACGAAGCAGCCTATGATTTAGTTTTTATTTTAAAACCTTGGGAAGCCATTTACACAAGCGATAATGAGCGTTACGAAACCTTCGATCAAGCACAAAAAATACACGACCACCTAGTTAACACCTACAAATCATTTAATTACAAACTTATTGATGTACCTTTTGGTACCGTTAAAGAACGTACAAGTTTTATTATAAACACAGTGAATATGTAATATGGAACACCCCATTAACATATTAGAGCGCTACTGGAAATATACAAGTTTTAGGCCTCAGCAAGAAGCGATAATCAATTCGGTTATTGCTGGCGAAGACACTTTTGTATTATTACCAACAGGTGGCGGAAAATCCATGTGCTTTCAAATACCAGCTTTAGCAAAAAAAGGTATTTGCATCGTGGTTTCGCCATTAATTGCATTAATGAAAGACCAGGTTTTAGCCTTAAACAATAAAGGTATTAAAGCCATGGCAATTACTAGTGGCATAAGTTATAAAGATTTAGACACCCTTTTAGATAATTGTATTTACGGCAACTATAAGTTTTTATACCTTTCGCCCGAGCGTTTGCAACAAGAGTTGGTACAAAATCGTATACAACAAATGCCGGTTAACTTAATAGCTGTTGATGAAGCACATTGCATCTCGCAATGGGGCAGCGATTTTAGGCCTGCATACAAAAACATTACCTTATTACGCCAACTCCAACCCAGCGTAAATGTGGTGGCCTTAACAGCATCGGCAAAACCAGAAGTAGTTCAAGATATTGTTACCGAGTTAGATTTTATAGACCCCAAAATATTTAAACAATCGTTTTACAGGCCTAATTTAGCTTACATGGTTTTTCATGAAAACGATAAATATTATAGGCTAGAAACCATATTAAAAAAATATAGTGCATCGTCTATAATTTATGTTAGAAACCGAAAACAAACGCTAGATATAAGCGCTTTTTTAAAGTCTAAAAAAATTACTGCCACGCATTACCACGGCGGCCTTTCTAATATTGAGAAAGATGCAAACATGGCAGCTTGGTTAAACAACCAAAAACAAGTTATGGTAGCCACCAATGCCTTTGGTATGGGCATAGATAAACCCGATGTAAAAACGGTTATTCACCTTACTTTACCCGAAAGTATTGAGAGTTATTTTCAAGAAGCTGGTCGTGTGGGACGAAACGGAGACAAAGCTTTTGCTGTAATTTTAAAAAATGATAGTGATAAGACCTTAGTTAAAAACCAGTTTTTAAGTGTTTTACCTCCGGTAAGTTTAGTTAAACAAGTGTATAGAAAGTTGTGTAACTATTTTCAAATATCTTATGGCGAAGGCGAATATGTAACCTTCGATTTTGATTTTAACACTTTTTGTAAAACCTATAAATTTAGCGCCATTACCTGCTATAACTCGCTATTAATATTAGATAGAAATAGCATTATTACCTTATCCAAACAATTTAAAAACAAAGTAACTACCCAGTTTATAATTTCCAACAAAGCCCTGTTTAATTATTTGGAGACGCACCAACATTTTGGGATTATAGTAAAATCTATATTACGTCTTTATGGTGGTGTTTTCGATCATGTTACAAAAATAGATCTTAAAAAGATTTGCGAAAAAGCAGGCATCTCAGAAAGTAGATTAACCTACATATTGCAAGAGTTGGAAAAGGATGAGATTATAACATTAAACCTTGCAAAAACCGATGCTCAGGTTACATTTATAGAGCCTCGGGAAGATGATAAAACCATAAACCGAATAGCTAAAACTATCGAGCAACAAAATAAATTAAAACAAGGGCAAGTAAACGCCATGTTAGATTATGTTGAAAACGACTCGGTTTGCAAAAGTATACAGCTACTCTCCTATTTTGGAGAAACCGATTCTAAAAACTGTGGTATTTGCTCGGTGTGTATACAAACTAAAAAAGGCAAAAAGAAACCCGTAGATAGTAATTCGCTAAAAAAACGAGTTATTGAGTTACTTGAAAATGGCGACCAATCGTCGCGCGCTATAGTAGCCAACTTGCAATGCGAACAAGAGGCTTTAAAACCAATATTAAAATTATTATTAGAACACCAAATAATTATGATAACTCCAACAAATACGTACAAATTAAGTCATTTATAAAGGTGTGCTATTTGACTCTGTAAAAATTTTATAATACCTTCGTTTAACTTTAAACACAAGGCATTAAAACGATTTTATATTCGCGAGTTTTAAGGCAGCATCAAAGTACCAATACCAGATGAATATTTTAAAACATATTAAACCTAAAAATGAAAAAATTCAGGTCAACTTCGGAATTAATGACTTAAAAAAAGTACTTGATAAAAAAGAAAAGAAAATTCACCTTAAGTGGCTGTCTGAAAATAGTTTTATAATTAGTTTAAATTTTTCGTTTGGTTCTAGCCTTTTATTTGACACGCAATATGCAAACACCAAAAGCGATATTATTGCTTTGGGTACACTAAAAGAATTAAATAATTTTGAAACAGAAATATTTTTAACAACTAAAAGTAAATATTGGCTTATTTTTTATCTTTTACCCCTTATCGCAATGTTAATTATTGAGTTTACTTTTAATTTAGGGACTCAGGTAGTATTTTTCTTTGTCTTCCTAATACTTTATATGGCATTAATATACTTAGTAAAGAATGAGGATAAAAAACTTTTAAAACACTTTAAAGAACTCTTAAAACAGTAAACAATAGTTAAAAACAAAAAACTTATGTACATAATAAACGAACTGCGGAAAAAATAAAAACTACTCTAATAGAAAAAAGAATTTAGTAAACATGCCCGCGTTAGGGATAGCAGAGAAAAGCCCACAACCCGACTTTGGAGGTGTGAGGACTTGTAGCGAATAGCCCGACCCTTTATGGGTAACGTCCAAAATATAAAAGAAAAAAAAGATGAAAGATTTAAGAATTGTTTTTATGGGTACGCCAGATTTTGCCGTTGCCACATTAAAAACATTAGTAGAGCATAATTACAATATAGTTGGTGTTATTACTGCACCAGACAAACCTGCTGGACGTGGCAGAAAACTTAATGAGAGTGCTGTTAAGCAGTATGCAAAATCGCAAGATTTAAACATTTTACAACCTACAAACTTAAAAAGCGATAGTTTTATTGAAGAACTAAAGGCGGTTAATGCCAACCTTCAAATTGTAGTAGCTTTTAGAATGTTACCTAAAGTTGTATGGCAAATGCCTGAATATGGTACATTTAACTTACATGCATCGTTATTACCAAATTACCGTGGTGCGGCGCCAATTAACTGGGCTATTATTAATGGTGAAACCAAAACAGGTGTTTCTACGTTTTTTATTGATGAAAAAATTGATACTGGAGATATGATTCTGCAAGAGGAAATAGCTATTAAACCAGAGGAAAATGCTGGCGATTTACATGATACGTTAATGGCTATTGGCAGCAAGTTAGTTTTAAAAACCGTGGGACTTATTGAAAAAGGCACTGTTAATACTATTAAACAGAAAGACACTAGCGAAATTAAAACAGCCTATAAACTTAATAAGGATAACTGCAAGATAGATTGGAATGCACCTATGGATGCTATTTTTAATCATATTAGAGGTTTATCGCCTTATCCTGCCGCTTGGTGTACCTTAATGAACGGTGAAGACGCTTTAGATATAAAAATATACAAGGTAGAAAAAGAAGAAGAACCACATAATTTAGAGGTTGGAAAGATTATTTCTACAAAAAAAGAACTAAAGGTAGCAGTAACAAATGGTTACATAATTATAAAAGAAATTAAACTTCCGGGTAAACGCGCCATGGATATAAAATCACTTTTAAACGGCTACACTTTTCAAGAAAATGCTAAAATGCTGTAAAGCCTTATTATCACTCATTTTATTAAAAACTCGACAAATAACACTTCCTTTATTAACAAATGCCTTAAGTTATTAACAAAACCACGTATTTCCCTTGCTATTACTTGCATGGTTGCAGAATCCGTATAAATTTGTAAAGGATTTAACAAAAATGTTTAACCGAATTATTAATAATTAAATATTATATTATGAACAAAACAGATTTAATCGATGCAATGGCAGAACATGCTGGAATTACTAAGGCTGCTGCTAAAAAAGCTTTAGAATGTGCAATTATTGAAATTGAAGGTGCTTTACAAAAAGGAAACAGAGTTTCTTTAGTAGGTTTCGGATCTTGGTCAGTTTCTAAAAGAGCTGCTAGAGAAGGAAGAAATCCTCAAACTGGTGCAACAATCAAAATCAAAGCTAAAAACGTTGTAAAATTTAAAGCTGGATCTGATTTATCAAATGCAGTAAACTAATTATTTACTACTTAGTAGAAAAAAAGCTTCCAATTTTTTGGAGGCTTTTTTTTTATATTACCATTAAGAGTTGCATTTTAAATAAATAAATCTTAGATTTAGTTATTATTAATTGCTCAAATATGGTTACAACAAAACCCAAAAAAGGAGATTTATTAATTGCGGAACCTGCAATAATTGGGGATGTTTCATTTAATCGTTCCATAGTGTTACTTGCAGATCACTCAGAAGAAGGCTCTATAGGTTTCATACTTAACAAACCCTTAGAGTACAATATTAACGACCTAGTTCCGGAAGTTGATGCCAAATTTAAAGTATATAACGGTGGTCCTGTTGAACAAGACAACCTTTACTTTATTCATAAAATACCACATTTAATACCTAATAGCATTGAAATATCTTTAGGCATATATTGGGGGGGCGATTTTTCGAGGGTTGCAGAACTTATTAAGAATGACACTATAAAGGAAAATGACATTAAATTTTTTCTGGGCTATTCTGGCTGGGAAACAAGTCAGTTAGTTAATGAACTTAAAGCAAATTCGTGGGTAGTAACAAAAAACACCTATAAAAAAAACATTATAGAAAAGGACTATGAAAGCTTTTGGAAAGAAAAAATGTTAGAATTTGGTGGTGAGTATAGTATTTGGTCTAATGCACCAGAAAACCCAAGTTATAATTAAGCTTTAGATTTCAACTTCCGCATAGCCGAATATAGTATTAGCCTAATCTTATCTTTACATTTAATTTTTGTAGTAATAGCTTAGCTACCTCATTATCATACCTTTTTTTTCTGTATTTGCTAACCGGTTGTATACCTGTAATAACGTTTGTAATAAACATTTCGTCTGCTTTTTGAATTTCGAATGGCGATATTGAGCTTTCATCTAATTCGTATTCTGGCAGGGTTTTAATTAAATTTATAAGTTGCGTGCGCATAATCCCTTTTAAACAACCATCAGTTAAAGGTGGCGTTTTAATTATATTGCCTTTTACTAAAAACATATTACCGTTTAAAGCTTCTACTACTTGTTTGTTTGTATTAAGCAATACGCAATTGTTTAATTTGTTTTCTTTAGCATAAATACTTCCTACTACGTTAAGTGCTTTATTATTGGTTTTAAGGGTAGATAATAAGCTTGGCGATACATAATAATCTTTAAACAAATCTACTTCGTAAAAATCCTCTTTTAGCAAGTAAAAGTCTTCTAGAAGTGGCTTTACAGAAACTATAAAACTAACTTCTGCTGTACTTGGTGTATAAAGCCCTCCTTCATTTCTATGTACTTGTAGTTTTACTCGCGATGTTTCTTTTAATTGGCTATTAGCATCTAAGGTTTTAAGAATTTCAGCTTCTAAAAATTCCATAGTAAAACTCATAGGAATTTCCATGCGCATAATACGCATAGAAGCCATTAGCCTAAAGTAATGGTCTTCCCAAAATAATATTTTACCGCTTACCACTTTTATGGTTTCAAAAAGCGCATCACCATAAGCATACCCTCTATTTTGAATTGATAATATTGTATTGTTTTCAGAAAGTGTTCCGTTAAAATTTATCATAAATAAAATCGCGTTTACCTTATTTTAAAAGCGCAACAAATATAAATAAAATAGCTTGTTGCAATCCCACGAAGTCTTAAAATAAAGTAAAAATAAAAGCTTGGATATGAAACAAAAAAACCTCGAAGTAATTCCTTCGAGGTTTTTCTGTTTATTTTTTAATTAAAATCTATTTATTAAGCAGAACCTAATACTTGTTTTAAACTAGAAATCTGATTGGTCCATAACATTTTTGACTCATCCACCTCATCATCATCATCTGCAAAATCTGTAATCATTAAGGAGACATCTTTAGTGATTTCGTCAACTTGAATACGTATTTCGAAATAACAAGATAATCCATCCTCTTCATCTTCAATCCATCTGAATTTAACACGTTCCCCGCTTTTTTTATTTATTAACTTAGCTTGCTCTTCACTATCATCCCAAATAAAGGTAAACAATTCTCCACGAGAGTTTACGTTATCAGAAAACCATTCGGATAAACCTGAAGGTGTCGAGATATATTGATATAATAATTGTGGAGAAGCATGAATAGGAAACTCTATTTCAAATTTAACTTTATCGTCCATATGTGTGTTTAATATTATTGATGCTCAATATATATATAAATTGTTAAGTTTAGCAAGAAATTTTAATAATAATTTTTTTCAAGTTCTGTTTGCGTAGTACAATTTTGTTTATATATTTGCAGCCTCAAATTATGGCGAGGTAGCTCAGCTGGTTAGAGCGTCGGATTCATAACTCGGAGGTCGCGGGATCGTGCCCCGCTCTCGCTACAATTCGAAATTACCCAAAAACAAACGGTTTAGTTCACTCTAAACCGTTTTTTTGGGAACAACAATTTCCTTTTTTTTAAGCCGAAACCTCAAATAAAATCATTTAAACCTAAATTCTATAAATTGCGCTGTAAACTTGATTGTAACGTTTTACTTTAGAATGAAGTATTAGACTCATTTTTTGAATTTATAAAATCAATGGCCGCATCTGTTTGCTTTAATGTATCGTAACCAATCTAGGCTTTAGGTGTTAGATCGTTATGATCATAACAAATTGAATTGTAACAATTATGCTTACCCTCATTGGCTACCCAAAACTGAAAGCCCTGGTGTCTATCTCCCACAGGAATAAAACTTTCTCAGCCTTGCCCCTCAATATGCCATTTACCAAAAAACCTAGCTTAATGAAGCCTTAAATGGAGTGCAAACAGGGATGCCAGACACTGCGTTTTTAAAATTAACACTCATAACCTCTACCTTGTCTAAATGTGAAGTATTTACATTTGGATATCCAGTAAATCGCGTAGTTTATACCCTAAGCTGATCGATTAAAATAATGAGTACATCCGGTTGCTTTTCTTGTGAAGAAAGAGGTGTTTTTTTTGGGTTTTAAACAAAAACATCTGGCAAATAAGATATTTACCAGATGTTTATAGCATAAATGATTTAAAGTTCACTAATAATTACCTTCCTGCCCATCCTGGGTTTTGCTCCCACACTACATCCTTGTTACGATCTATAACCGTTTGTGGTATTGGGAATGTATTAAAATCGAAGGTAAGACTACTTCTCTGATAATCATACTTGGCATATTTTCTGATACGATCTGAAGCTATAGTCCCCCCCATTCGTAAAAGTGTGTTCCATCTGCTTTCTTCTCCAAATAGCTCTCTAGCTCTTTCATCCAATATAAAATCAAGATCTACCATGCCTGGAGTTGCTAAAACATTGCACTGTGCTCTTCTACGAATTATATTAATATCGTCTGCAGCACCTTGGGCATCTCCCTTTCTAAGCTTGGCTTCAGCTCTTAACAAAATTGTTTCTGGGAGCCTAATAACATAGTCATCTCTCCAAATGTTTTGTCTTCTTTCTCCATCCTCTAGCCCCTCAAATTGGTCTGTGGTAAACTTTTCATAAATAGGAAAATAAGCGCCATCAGCAAGCCCTTCATTAGCTGCATCTAGTTCATCTTGCGGCACCACTTCTCCTACTTTAGTTCCTCCTTCATAATTTGGATCGTTATAATACACCGTTCTCCTAATATTACTTTCATCACCTCTTATATCTCCATCTGAAATGGATGGGTCCCAAATAATTGTTTCCGTTAGGTCGGTTGGACGTAAAAACGCAACGCCACGACCGCCAGTATATTCGTCTTCTCCAATAACCCCTTCAATTGCTCTCCAAACAGGGCTTAAATAATAAGGCAAGGCTAATCGAGCACCTTCATCACCCGCATTATAAGCATCATAATCAAACTGATATGCCCAAATGCTTTCGGTATTTCCATCGGCATAATTGATGTTGTTTAAGCGAAATAAATCCCAATATACATTCTTATCAGGTTCGTCCGCTCGAGACCCAAAACGATTTTCCATCAAAAAATACATTCCTCCATCAATAAGGTCTGACGCATATTTAATAGATTGATCGTATGCCGCCTCGCTACCAGTTTCAATACCTAAACCTAAATAAAATTCGCTTAAAAAATGCTGAGCCGCACCCCTTACCACTCTACCAGGCTCGTTGGTAGTTACTGGCAAATCATTAAGTATGGACTCTAAATCATTAATTGCAAATTGGTAGATTTCTGATCTTTCTGACTGCTCATAATCAAATCGTACTGTAGTTGTTGGTTGGTCTACAATTGCTACTCTTCCAAAAAGTTCGGCTGCTTGTCCATGAGCTTTTGCTCTAAAAAACTTTGATTGAGCAATTACATATTCACGTGCTTCATCAGACTGAAAAGGCATACTTTCTTGTTCTGCTAAGGAGATTGCAAGGTTAGCACGAGAAATCATCTGATATAAATCTGCGTATATATTATTTAGTCTACCTGCATTAGGTGTAATTGTAGAATTATAGTCACTAAAATTTGTGTTTTGGCGGAATGTAGGCACCGTAAAAACATCGGTACCTTGTCCATACATTACTCGACCTTGATTATTATCTATATACCCGTGTAAAGCACGGTCTTGCTGGTACATAGTTAATACCAATTGTTCTACTTGTGCGCCTGATGTAAAAACATTATCGACAGTAAGAAACGTTTCTGGTTCTAATTCTAGAAAGGCATCATCATCACAACTAACTGCGATAAAGAGTAATGATAATAGCGCTATTTTATTTATAAAATTTATTTTCATCATATTTAATTTTAATTAAAAACTAACATTTATACCAAAAGTATATGCACTCATAACCGGTAAAGTTCCGCTTTGAGCTGATACGCCTCTTTCTGGGTCTCCTCCACCAAACCAATTCGTTATAATTAACGGATTATCTGCATTGGCATACATTTCTAAGGAACCGATTCCTACGTTAAGACGCTTTAAGAACTCAGAATTAAAGGTATACTTTAGGTTCACATTTTGTAATCGAACATAACCTCTAGATTGCAAGCCTAAATATCTAGAATCATTAAAATCTGGACGTAAGTTGGTAGTACTTTGGTTTTCTGGTGTCCACCAAGCGCCGTTATCTACATCGTTATAATCAAATCTATTTTGTAAAGAATTCTGTCTTGGATTTCCCCCTAAATAGTATCCATCACCTCCAAAGGTTCCAGTAAATAAGAAGTAAAGGCTAAAATCTTTGTAACTTATTGTGTTAGAGAATCCCATTCTGAAATTAGGGACAGTATAACCTAAAATTTTTCGATCGCCATCGGCAGTAATACCTGGTTCTCCGTCTAAATCTCTAAACATAGCATCACCAGGAGAGGCGCCAGTATCGGCTATATATTGCGTGTCACTTTCTTGTACAACACCAATATATTCGTAACCATAAATAGCTCCTAAGGACTCTCCTATAAATAGACTGTTAGAGATATCATCATCTTCAAAACCATCTCCATCAATATCATCACCGTATAACTTTGCAATTTTGTTGCGGTTTTTCCAATAGGTTAAATTTGAAGTCCAAGAAAAATTTTCGGTTTTCATATTAGTTGAACCTAGTGAAATTTCCACCCCTTGATTATCTATCTGACCTAAACTAGCCAAAATTGATGTAAAACCACTGGTATTTGGAATGTTACGATTAAATATTTGGTCTTCCGTTTTAGAAAAATACACATCAGCATCTAAGGTGATTTTGTTATTTAACCAAGCTGAATGAACCCCAAAGTTTAATGAAGTCGTAGATTCCCATCCTAGCTCAGCATTTCCCAAACTGGTTTGTTCAATTCCAAATTGACTAACGGAAGGGTTATCTCCAAAGGCATATTCAATATCCCCTGGTTGCCCTGTTATAACACCAGAAAGTGTCTCATATGGCGATAAACCTTGATTTCCATTTGTTCCGTAAGATGCATTTAATTTTAAATAATTAAGAACATTATTGTTACTTAAAAAGTTTTCTTCAGTAAGTGTCCATGCCCCACCAACAGACCAAAATGTACCAAATCTCTTGTCTGCACCAAAAACAGAAGCACCATCTCTTCTAACTGAAGCTGTTAAGTTATATTTACTGTCGAAACCATAAGCTACCCGACCTAAATACCCCACATTCGATCTTTCTGT
The DNA here is from genome assembly GCF_039977455.1 of Algibacter sp. Lineage (GTDB taxonomy): Bacteria > Bacteroidota > Bacteroidia > Flavobacteriales > Flavobacteriaceae > Algibacter_B. Next base: position 138,915 of record NZ_JBDWDG010000012.1, read on the forward strand.
AATATCATAGGCATTAGTTTGGTTGGTGGCAAAGGTTATACCATTAACACCTAAGCTCGTATTTCCTAACGCCGCAAAATCATTCCCTGATAATGTAGACACGTCAGATTTTCTATAATCTCTTGTGGCAACTAAGGTTAAATCTAAATCGTGTTTACCAAAATTTCTTTTATAATTAATAATGTTATCAATTACATAGTTATAATCCTTATATCTAGAATTAGACCCGTTTGCTTGTGATAAATTTGACTGTAAAGCAGACTGAGAATATCTATCAAAATAAGGTTCTCCTTCCGTAGGTAAACCAATATAATAGCTTTCATAGTAAAAACTATCTTGACTTCTAAATTGTGAGCTAAGCGAATAATTAATAGTGTATTTTAAACCTTTTACCCACGGCACTTTTACCGTGGCATTAGCGGCAAGCCTAAAATAGTTACGCTTATCAAACAAATCTCTAGTACCATCTGTACCCCATAAAGGACTTTCAACATTATTTGCTGTTGGATATCGTTCTAACGCTGTAGATGAATTGGAAGCCGTATTAAACGGTTGACCCTCGTATCGATAAGGATATCCTATTGGAGCCATAACCATAGCTCGCCCTAGGTTTGCTGTTACTCCAGAGAAATCACTATTGGTGTAAGAACCATCTAAACCAACTTCTAACCAATCGGTTACATCGGCTTGTAAGCGAGAGCGCAAAGACACTCTGTTAAACTCATCGCCTATAATAACTCCAGATTGGTCTTCATAACCTCCAGAGAAAAAATAATTAAAACTATCTGATCTACCAGAAACAGAAACATTATGTTTTTGAATTTCACCTGTTCGCGAAACTAAATCAATCCAATCTGTATCCACGCCTTCGTCTTGCAAAACATTTCTATATTCTTCCTCCCACACGATGTCATCTACGGTGGCTGCTCCTGTCTGGGTTGCATATTTTTCTAAATACCTATCTCGCGATAACAAATCTGGTTTATTTTGCCAAACATTAACACCTGATGATGACGAAAGCTTAATAAGCGGTTTTGAGGTTTTTCCTTTTTTGGTATTGACTAAAATAACGCCATTACCCGCACGAGAACCATAAACCACAGCTGCCGAAGCATCCTTTAGAATATCAATAGAAGCGATATCACTAGGGTTGATATCATTTATGCTTCCTAAGAACACAATACCATCAAGAACTATTAATGGGTCATTATTTCCATTTATAGAATTCTGCCCTCTAATTACAATACTAGGTGTTTGTCCTACTTGATTTTGTGTACCAATATTAATTCCCGGTGTAGCTCCTCTAACGGATTGTAAAATACTAGTATTAGAAGATAATGCAATTGGCGAATCCTCTAAATTTACACGCTCTACAGAACCTGTTATATCCTTTCGTTTTGCAGTACCATAACCAACAACAACAACCTCATCTAAACTTTGTGCGTCGTCTTCTAAAACAATTGTAATAGTGTTTTCTCCGTTTAACGTAACTTCCTTTGTTTTAAAGCCAACATAAGAAACTACCAAGACAGAGTCCTTATTATTTACTTCTAATGAAAATTTACCATCAAAATCTGAGTAAGTACCATTAGCTGTATCTTTTTCAAGAATACTTGCCCCTAAAAGCGGGACGTTATTGGCATCAACCACAATACCTGTAATAGTACTGTTTTGTATTAATCCACCTTTTTCTTTTAAATCAGGTTCATTAATAATAGTTGACGCAAAACTAATACTGTAAGAGCACAGTATCATAATTATACCCATTAATTTTACCCGCATATTTCCATGTAAGTAATAAAAATGGGATTTTCCCTTTTTTTTGAGTGTGGTTTCTTTCATAAATTTTAGTTTAGTTAACATTATTAGTGGTTTATTTTTTTTGAACTCAGGATTGTAGACATCCCTTTTCAGTTTAGGTTTAATAAAAGTATACTTAAGTTTCACATATACCATCCTGCACTATCCTGCACTGCCACTAGCTTTCAAAAAATATTTTATCAGAAAAATACCAAGTATTTGTAAGGCGAAATGTAATCCTGATTAGTTTTTAAATCAAAGAGGATGTCAACTTACAAAAAACATTGTCTTTTAAAAAAGACAGCTTATTATTAAGTAAATAAAGAAAAAAACATAACCGCTGCCTAACAATAGGATGTTGAGAAAAAAGAAAAGTCTAAATGGCGAATATTATCGTCTCACAACCATAGCGGCCTACTAAATAAAGAAAATTAGCAGCTTTTGCATGTCAAAATAAAAAGCATAAACTTATAGTATTTTGTCCTAAGATTTACTTTCTATGTTTTGATAAACAATGGTCGATATTCTCCAAAAAAATGAATTTTTGATGCATATTCCATTACTTCTTGATAGCTTATGATATAATGGAATTCTTTTTAACAAATTACTACACATTTTACCTCTAAAACGGCATATTAATACTCTAACTCTATTTTTAAGATTAGAAGTTCCTTTGATTATACTTACTAAACACCAAAAACAGTACTCCGCACAACAACCAAGCGGGCAAGGTTACAAATGATAAGAACACATTAAACTGAACGGAAATAAAATAAAACACTCCAAAACTAATGGCCCAGGCCAATAAAACCGACTTATTAAATTTGATATTCTTCACTTCAGCGTAATTTTTAATGATACCGAAACGTTTATGAAAGAAATGCTCAAACACGATAATCGCTCCAAACGGTGCTAAAATAAATCCGTAAAGCGCAACAAAACCTAAAAGTTTCATGGCAAAAGCAGGAAATAACCCTGCGATTGTTGCAATGGTTCCTGCTATAATAGTCACTTTGGCGGTAGATAATTTTGGCAAAATAGCCTGAAAAGCTAACCCTGCTCTGTAAATCGTAGGGTTTGCTGTGGTCCAACCTGCCAATACCACGGCAATGATACCGAATATTCCAATGGCATTGTTCGCCAATGGCCCTGGCGCAACCGGAGGTGCCTCGCCATTGCTCAAAAATGCTTGTGCCTCTGGTGACTTTAAATAAACCGCATATAATAATGCAGCTGCTATCCATGCCATATAATGTCCTACGTACATTCCGGCGGCAGTAGTCCAACCAGAACTCGCTTTTTTTGCAAAACGAAAAACCGATAAATCAGACATCCCAATGTGCATTGCGCTATTAGCAAACCAAGACCAGATCATAACATGCCAAAACGTATATTTTATTTGTCCTGGAAAAGGCGCTTTACCTTCCCCCCAAATATCCCAAAACTCAGAAAAGCTAGACACCTCCAATTGACTCAAAGCTACTATTCCACAAGCTAAAAATGCTAATACAATTACTGGCGACATCCAATTAGCAGCCTTCGATACGGTATCGTAACCTTTAGCAGCAACAACGGAAATTAAGGCTCCAATTAATATAACGATAACAATCCATGTCATTCCATTAGGCATGGTATCATCTAATTTTGGCATGGGCATATCAAAGGGAATACCAACTGCTGTGGCAGAAACAGTAATCATCGAGCCAGCCAAAAAACAGAATAGGATTCCATTAGCTAAATTATAAGCAGTTACAAGGTTTTTACCACTTATTTTTTCTAGCTGAAAATACAATGTTAGTCTATTTTTTACTGCTATTTCTGCTGTTAAAAACCGCCAAGATAACACGGCTAACAAATTACCAAACAACAGACCTACCAACAAATCGAAAGCACTTACGCCTGCCGTTAAAAACAAAGGGCCTATCATAAATTCCGTTCCCGCAGCATGCTCACCGGCGTACATACCTAAAAAACTTTTCCAGCCTTTTAAATTTGATTTAGGAACAGGGGTTCTTTCAAATTCCCCCCCTGAAAGGTCTTCAATAATTTCTTCTTCTACATGTGATAATGCCATAGTGGTAAATGTGTTTAGTTAGTTGGTGGTGCGGTTTTCTTTATTTGGTTATAAACGGAACATGCTTTTTCAATGAATAATTTTTCTTTAAGAATTTTGAATTTAGTTTTTTATCTGAAATTGATATTGCTGCTCCCAATGCGGAACCTAATGAGGAATCAGTGGTTCTTAATTTCATATGTCTAAAAAAGTGTGACAATAGTTTTATAAACAAGTCGTTATCACTAAAACCACCGTCAACATACAAGCGTTTAATATCATCATTCCCAACTACATCTTTTATGCTATTTATTTGTAAAAGGACAAGTTCTGTCATTAATTGGTGGTAGGCGTATTCAAACGTGTCATGGGTCATTTTAGTTTCTACAGGCATGTCTTTATCAACAATGCTTTCCCATTTAAACATATGCTTAAAATCCCGCATTATTTCAGAATACACCTCAAAATCGAACTTTACATGACGATGATATTCTTCACTTACTCCAAATTGTTTACTCAATTCCTCTATTTGGAGTTTATACTCGTTACCTAAAAACAGGCGGGTTGCTTTAACCGGTTTTCCGTTAATTCTCATATAATTAATCGAATCTTCGGCATCGGTATCTTCCACCATAGGGTGATCAGTAAACGGATTTAAACAAATGCTCCAAGTACCCGTGGATACTAAAACAAATTTTTTCTTTACGCTACGCACATACGGTAATAAAGCTGAAGAACTATCGTGAATACCTACCCCAATTTTAATACGCTTTCCGTTGTAGTTCATATTAATACTAGTTTCGGTAGAAACGATGGGCGGTAAAATTTTGTGTAGTTCTTCTTTATACACCCAACTATGGTAATCTTTTTTGGTGTAATCCCAAAGTGCCGTATGGCAGCCAATACTAGTATATTCACTTAAAGGTATCCCTGTAAAAACATAACTTAAATATTGCGGCAAGTGCAGCGAATATTTTATTTTTTTAAATATCTCTGGCTTAGTATGCTTGATCCAATAGAGCTGTAAACCTGAATTTAAAAGGCTTAAATCGAAACAGCCTGTAGTTTTTAAAAACGATTCTTTCGGGCCATATTTTTCAATAAAAGAATCGATAACGCTCTGGTCGATTTGTTTGGTGTAATTATAGAGTGGCGTTAATACTTCTCCATTTTCATCTAAATGAACAAAACTAGCACCATAAGTTGAAAAATTGATTGCCGTTACGTTAAACTCTGAAGCTTCTAATATATTTTCGAAAACACGTTTAAGCCATCCTTGCAGGGCTTTAAGGTTTTCAGAAGGGTGACCGTCCTCGTCCTCTATTTCATCAAATTTAGAATATTCTTTATAGACTTCTTTATAGTCTGTATCGAACAGAAAGAACTTTTTATTCGTTTTTCCTATGTCGAACACTGCCGTTACATTTATCATTTCACTTATTTAGTTTAAGAGAACTTATTAGTGGTTGGTTTTAGTTTGTTGATTCTTCGTTTAAAATACTCGTGATTCGGGCATTTTAAAAATTAAATTATAGTCCTGTGGCAACTGTATTTCTACCACGTTCTTTTATAAGCTCATTTCTAACCTCTAAAGTACGGTAAGCATTTAAAGGGCTTAAAGCACCACCACGTTCTAATCTTGCTTTTTCTAACAAGGGACGAACGTCAGTTCTATAAGCGTTTTGTAAAATTTCTTGGCATTTTACCACATCATGATTTAGTTGTGCTTGTTTTAATTGGTTTTGATCGATTAAAAGTGCTTTTGCATAAGCTTCTTGTATAGCTTCTAAAGATTGAATTAAATCTTCTAAAGGATCTTTAATATTGTGGCTGGCATCAATCATCCACGCTAAATCTGGGTTTTGAGGATTATTTTCCATCCCATAAACCAACTCGTTAAATATTAGGAAAAGCGCATATGGTTTAATACTTCCAACAGTTAAATCGTCATCCCCATATTTGCTGTCATTAAAATGAAAACCTCCTAGTTTCCCTTTAGACATTAAGACAGATACAATTTGTTCGATATTACTGTTAGGTAAGTGATGGCCTAAATCTACAAGTGAAAACGCTTTTTCTCCACAAGCATTAGCAAGCATGAATGAGGTTCCCCAATCTTGAATAACCGTACTATAAAAGTTAGGTTCGTAAGGCTTATATTCAATAAGCATATTCCAGTCGGTAGGAAGGCCTTTGTAGATTTCCTTTAAACTGTTTTCTGTATTTTGAAGCGCTGTTTGAAAATTGGTTTGCCCAGGAAAACAAGACCCGTCTGCCAGCCATACAGTTAAACTTTTTGAACCTAATTTGTTTCCAATATTTATAACATCTAAATTATGCTGAATGGCTTGTTGCCTTACTGCTTGGCTAATGTTACTTAGGGATCCGTATTTGTAGCTTTCTTTTGCATTTGTTTGGTCTTGAAAGGTGTTCGAATTAACAGCATCAAATTTAATATCTAACCCTGAAGCTATTTCTTTTATAGCATTATAGTCTTGAGGAATATCCCAAGGAATATGTAATGACACCGCTCCGGCAGTTTGTGTAAGCGCATGTAAAACCCCTACATCTTGTATTTTTTGTTCTAAACTAGATGGTTCTCCAAAAAATGAAAAACGCCCAAAACGAGTTCCGCCAGCACCTAATGCCCAACTTGGGATAGCGACTTGGAATTTAGCTAATTTTGAAACAATAGCATTAACATCATGTCCGTTTTTTGATAATCTGTTTGATAAAAAATCAAAATATTCATTATGATTTTCTAACCCTTTTTTATTGTAATCTGTGATTTGCTCTTTTTGTATATTCATAATTTTAACAGCTACTAAATAATGAAACTTCCATAAACTTCTAACTGAACTTTTGGAGGTTTTATCTTATTAGACTAAACAACTAACTCAAATACTATCTAACAAAGGCATTCGCCATTCCTCCATCTACATTAATGATATTTCCTGTAGACTTGTCTAAAATACTAACTAAAGAAAATACGCCATTGGCAATATCATCGGGTGTTATAATTTCATTTAACAAGTTTCTTTTGGCATAAAATGCTGGCAATTCCTCCACCGTAATTCCATTGGCTTTGGCTCGACCTTCAGCCCAAGCACCTTGCCATATTTTACTACCTACAATAACACCATCCGGATTTACTGTATTCACTCTAATTTTATCTTTCGCTAATTCAGCAGCTAATAAACGAACCATGTGTTGCTGTGCCGCTTTTGCTGTTCCGTATGCCACATTATTAGGGCCTGCTACCAATCCGTTTTTACTGGCTATAGAAATATAATTTCCGCCTAAACCTTGCTTACGCATAATGGCCGCAGATTGTTTTGCTAAATCAAACTGACCTTTAACTAAAATATTTTGTAAAATATTCCAGTCTTTATCTGTAGTATCTTCTAAAGGTTTAGAAATTGCTAACCCTGCACTGTGCACAATAATATCTACACCTCCAAACTCAATACATGCTTTTTTATAGGCATTAGCTATAGATTCTGTATTGGTAACATCACATACTGCATAGGTTGACACGTCTCTTTTATAGGTAGCGTGTGCTTCTTTTAAACTGTCTTCGTTAATATCGGTAAGAACTACATTAGCTCCTTCGGCAGCTAATTTATCTGCAATAGCCTTACCAATACCACCACCAGCACCAGTAACAAAAGCAACTTTACGAGATAATGGTTGTTCTTTTGGCATACGTTGTAACTTAGCTTCTTCCAATAACCAATACTCAATATCAAAAGCTTCTTGTCTTGGTAAAGATGTATATGAAGTGATTGCTTCTGCACCACGCATTACATTTATAGCGTTGATATAAAACTCATTTGCCACACGTGTAGTTTGTTTGTTTTTAGCAAAACTGAACATACCAACTCCTGGATAAATAATAATCACCGGGTTAGGGTCGCGCATGGCTGGACTGTTGTCTTTTTTGCAGGTGTTGTAATAATCGGCGTATTCTTGCCTATATTGCTCAAATGCAGGTTCTAGTTTTTTAAGAACAGCATCGCCATCTGACAAGTCTTCATTTGCATCTAAAGTCAATACCAACGGTTGAATTTTTGTTCTCAAGAAATGGTCTGGACAAGAGGTTCCCATAGGAGCCAATTGTTCTAAATCATTACTATTAATGAATTCCATAACCACATCGCTATCTGAAAAATGACCAATCATTCGGTTTTCAGAAGAACATAACCCTCTTAACAAAGGCATGATTTGCGCTGCTTTTTCTAAACGCTCTTCTTTTGGTAAACTTTCTACTTTTTGTCCGCCGAAAACTGAACCTTGTTCTTTTATTTTATTTTCGATGTATTCCGAAGCCATTTCAATAACTTCTAAACTGTTCATATAACATTCATAAGAGGTATCACCCCAAGTGAATAACCCATGAGACCCTAAAACAATACCACGAATACCCGGGTTATCTTCTAAACATTTTTCTATTTGTAAACCTAAATCGAATCCTGGACGTTGCCAAGGTACCCAGCCCATGGTATCTCCCCAAATTTCTTTGGTTACCTTTTTACTATCTTTTGCTGCTGCAACGGCTATTAGTGCATCGGGATGTAAGTGATCAATATGTGCAAAGGGTAATAAACCATGTAACGGTGTATCAATTGATGGTGCTTTACTATCTAAATCAAAAATACAGTGATTGAACAATCCAACCATTCTGTCTTCATCTTCTAAACCGCCATAAACATTTTTTAAATCACGTAATCGTTTTGTATAAATACCTGCGATACCACTTCTGTTTAAAGTCCCAATATCTCCTCCAGAACCTTTAATCCACATTACTTCAACATCTTCATTGGTAAGCGGGTCTTTTTCTATAGTTCTACAGCTTGTGTTACCACCACCATAATTAGTGATTCGTAAATCGGCTCCTAAAATATTTGATCTATATAAAAATAGAGCAACTTGGTCGTTTTTTAAAGATGTTGCTTTATCATCATCCCATAAATAATCGACGTGTTTAAAACTCTTAGTAATTTCTTTCATTTTAAATATATTTAGATAAATAATAATACCAAATATATATCTCAAATCGAACTTTTGTATCCTGTACTGTACTGTAATATTTGATAATGTTTACTATAAAAATGGTTTTTAACACCCCAAAAACACTTCATTAGACTGGTTTTCAACAACTTAATCACACTAGTCTTAAGATTTATTATTAACCATCAAAACATTTTAAATATTTGCATTGAGAACTTTCTTTACTAATTAACTCAATTGCTGGTAAAGCTACCGATGGGTTAAAACCAAATAAATATTTCACCCCACAGAATTACACGAAAAAGCACCTATTTTTTGTGGCAGAATTAAAATGGTTTAAAAAGCTGAATAGTTCATGAAGCTAAATAACCAATAAAACCTTTTAGAAAACGGTTTTTATATATACTTTTTTTTGTATAATTAAACCTAATTATAATCTATAACTAGATAATTAATTATTGCTATCTCCTAAAAAGCTAATAAAAATGAATCTAATTAAATTCATAAAGATTGACGAAAACTCGAGGGTTCCAAAGTACCAACAAATTATAGATTCTATAATAGACAATATCGCTTTAGGAAATTTAACAATGGACCAAAAAATTCCTTCAATAAATATGTTTAGTGAAGAATTTTACCTCTCAAGGGATACTGTTGAAAAAGCATATAGCATTTTAAAGAAAAGAAACATTATTACTTCTATTCGTGGTAAAGGTTACTACATTTCAAGAACCAAATTAATTTCTAAAGTCAATATTCTGTTTTTAATAAACAAACTAAGCTCCTATAAACTTAGAACTTACAATCATTTTATTGATGCGATTGGAGGCAATTCCTATACAGATCTTCATATTTATCATTGTGATGAATCATTGTTTTTAAACTTGTTGGATAAAAATAAATCGGCATATGATTATTACGTTATTATGCCTCACTTTAAAACAGAAGATTTAAAGCATATTACCATGACAGATGAGGTAATTAAAGCAATAAAACAAATATCTAAGGATAAACTAATTATTCTAGATAACATTAAGCCAAACACAGATAGCGGATTTGTAGAAATCTATCAAGATTTTGAAAACGACATATATTTTGCTTTAAAAGAAGCACTTCCTAAAATAAAAAAATATAAAAAAATCATGCTAATTTACCCCCAAAAGTCTGTATACCCATACCCTAGAAGGATATTAAATGGATTTAGAAAATTTTGCGCTGAACACAAACTAGATTTTGAAGTTCTTGAAAAAGTTTATGATGATATGATTTTAAAAAAGGGAGATTTATTTATTACAATTGAAGAAGCCGACTTAGTAAATTTGGTTAAACAAGTGAGAGAAGATGAATATAATTTGGGACGTGATATTGGTATTATTTCGTATAACGACACACCGCTAAAAGAACTTTTGGGCATAACTGTTATATCTACAGATTTTAAAATTATGGGAGAAACAGCTGCTGCCATGATTTTAAATAAGCAAAAAGGAAAAGTGAAAGTACCTTTTAATTTTATTGATAGAGATTCTCTTTAAAACAATAATAAACAACATAAGAGTCTTTTAAGGAAATTTCTAAATCTTCATTCCCCCCTCTCTTTTAACTGGGTTTTAACATACTGTTCTATGGATCAAAAAAAATGTAGTGCTCTCATTTTTTTAAACCTAAAAAATTCTTGGTTTTTCAATTTGGCTTATGACTAATAAACAAAGGCAAACGGATTTCCCCAAGCCGGACCATTATTTCTAATAACTAAGATTGAGGCTGGCAGGTTATCTTAAGTTTTTGGAGCTTTCAAAGTATGAGATACTTTTATTTGAGTGTATGCTCTGTTTATAAACCTTGGAATATGCATTTTTAGGTACAACAAATGAATGGTTCTTAATCCTATATTTTAGTTAGCCCTTAATGCCATGACATTAAAACTCATTATTCTTTAACTAATTCTTTACCTGAATTTAAATAAGCAGACAACCTACCTAAATACTAAAAAAGAATGATTGTGCCCTAAAATTAGATTTCTCCATACTTGTTAATAATGGCTAATTGACCTGCATGATACGTAGTGTGTGAGATTATCCTGCCAAAAGCTTCGGCCTTAGTTTTAGATCCAAATTCTTTAGTTACAATAGTAGTTTCCCAATCTGACTCTTTTTGTTCTTTTACAATAGCTTTTAATACTTCAAATGAATGGTTTACATATTTTAATAGCGCATTTATATTAGTCCACTCGCCAGTATCTTTTTGAGAAATGACTGTTTTAGCTATCACCCTAGTTTCTCTTGCTCCAAATACGTTTTTTGCAAAAAGTAATTCAACATCTCCAATGTGCCGAATTAGAAAACCAATACTGTTTGGTGAAGGTAAAAGTTTCTTTTTTAAGTCACCTTCGGAAAGATGAAGCAATTGGTTTGAAAATCGTGTTCTAGATTCAATCCAAAGTTCTAGTAATAATTGGGTTTTTGATTTCATTCTTAATTAGATTTAAAGCTATATTAAAAAACTAACGGATTAGCATCATATTTCTTTAAAACCGATAGCAAATCTGTTAAAGGAAGCTCAATTGAATACACACCTGTGTATGATGGGCATATTACACAATCATCAAAATAGAATTCGACATAAGTATTGTTAAGCACAAAGTTATTTTTACTAGTAAAGAAATCGTCTGAAGACACTTCCCAACAATCATAATACATATCCCCCTTACCAATTCGGGTATTTATGGTCTTATTTATAATTCCTACTAATTCTTCTTCGGACCCTAGATTAAAAAAGTCTTCATACGTCATAAAAACGCCCCTGTTTAAATCGAAATTAAAACAATCAAAAGAATAACTAGGATGCATCGCTCCATTATAAAAATTCTCTTTATAAAACAGCACGCTTATTAGCTCATCATTCACATTATAGATTTTGTAATCTATAAATCGCTTTTCTCTAAATTTTTCAGCTTCTATACTATCGCATAACAACTTACTTTCTAATATATCAGATTCTGTTTTGGTTATATTAACATAATAATTATTGATAAACTCATTAAAATTTCTGTTAGTTGGTTTATAAGATTCGTTAATTAACGGATATTTAAAATTAATGGTATAATCTTTCTTTTCAACGAGATATCTTCTATCAATAATTAATTCCTCAAGCTCTTCACTTTCATCTTTTTTTTCAATCAGTTGTTTTTGCTTTAACTCAATGGTAATAGATTTATCTAACGACTCAATATCGAAATCTTTTACCTGTATGGTATCTTCATAAACTTGGTTAACACTTTCAATATCCTCGTTCTCAAAAGTGGTTTCTTCTGGCTTGTCATTTTTACAAGCTAAAAACATAACTAATAGCGCAACTAGAAATAAATATTTCATCTGTTTTAATTTATTGTTTTATTCAAGTAATATGCCATTGGCATAATCCATTTAATTAATCTCAACTTAACCAATTTGGCTTATTTTATAAATTAGTTACGTCTAATTTTACCTGTAATTTCATCTACTCTTATTTGAAAAACAATTGGTAAGTCATCTTTATAAATTTTACTTGAAAATTCACTTATAAAATCCAATTTTCTATGTTCTTTATTAATGATTAAATCTTTAACACCTAAAGAAAAAATATGTAATTGGGCTTTGGCATCACTTCCTGATAGCTCCTTAAAAGTTCCTTGAGCAAGAACTGAATTCCAAGAATTAACAGAATCGACCTCTGAAACTCCAAGCGATACACTTACGTTTTTACGCATGGCTCTAATTTTGTGCCCTTCTGATGAATATCCAATAATAACATTATTTTTAGTATCAAAAAAATAAGTTATTGGCACTACATATGGTCTATCTCTGTAGATATAAGATAGATTACCTATATAATTTGATTCTAGAATTTTTATACTTTCATCCTTTTTTAAATTCCTAATCATGATATTGGATTTTTAGTGTTCCTTCTAAATTACTCAGAATATTTTTTTTATATTATGATATTGGTCAGTTCTCTTAAATTATAAATTAGTTGATTTTTTTTTCAGCCGTCTTTTATCTCTATAAGCCCAATAAATGCCTTTTACATCCGAAGCCCAATTATCGTACATAAAAATAAGGGTGATTTCTTCAAAAGTTTCCAATAATCCAGTACCAATCATGATGTAAAATAGCGTATTATTAGGTGAATAAAATAAAGCCCATAAAATAAAAACACTTTGCATTACAGCAGATAACTTTGCCAAATACGTATGAAATGCTGTTGCTTTCCCGTATTTATAATAAGCGATAACCATTTGTAAAACATAGGGAACAAATGCAATAAGAATTAATACAACGTTGTTCTTTATAAAATCTGATTCAAAATAAAACAAACCTATTAGGCCAACAATTAAAGTTGTTTGGTCTCCTAAAGAATCCAGTTGAGAACCTCTGGGGCTCGTGATTTTTAGTTTTCGTGCTATATACCCATCAATAGCATCTGTACAATAACTGATTAAAAGCAGCCAAGTAAAAATTAAGCGCTGGTCCAACCAAATAAGAGCTAACAGAAACGGTGCAGCAAAAATTCTGTAAAATGAAAACCAATCTGCAATGTTGAAATTTTTAAAAGTGAACATAAAAATGTCTATTTACGTAAAACTAAGACATTGCCATTGTATTGAAAATGAGGAATATCAGTTAAATCTTAGCTTCTATAACATGAATCAATTCATTTTATAACGAAGCAATCGCAAAGCATTTAATGCTACAACAAGGGTTGAACCTTCGTGAAAAGCAACTGCTAAACCTATATTTGTCAATCCTAAAATTGTTACAGGTACTAGAAGCACCACAACTCCAAGACTTATAAAAATATTCTGTTTAATGATGTGCTTAGACGCTCGACTCAAACCTATAACAAAAGGTAAATTTTCAATTTTATCAGACATTAGAGCTACGTCGGCTGTTTCGAGAGCGACATCGCTACCGGCTGCTCCCATAGCTATACTTACGGTACTTAAAGCCATTGCTGGGGCATCATTAACACCATCGCCAACCATTGCTATTTTCTTATCGCGCTTGATTAATTCTTTTACAGCTAAAACTTTACCTTCTGGAAGTAAGTTCCCTTTAGCTTCAGTCAGCCCTATTTGTTTTGCAATAGCATTTCCAACGTTTTGATGGTCGCCAGTAAGCATTATCATGTGTTTAATACCTATTACTTGTAATCGTTTTAAGGTAGAAGCAGCAGTTTTTCGAGGTAAATCCATTACACTAATTAATCCAATAACCTTATTTACATACGAAATTAACATTACGGTATGTCCATTTTGAAGAAGCTCATTCATGTTAGAGAGGATAATGTCATTTACTTTTATACCTGCATTTTCCATCAGTTTTACATTACCGACAAATACTTTTTTAGTCCCATAATTGGCCTGAATACCCTTTCCCTGAATGGCATTTACGTTAGAAGCTTTGTTTTGTGGCACTATATTAAATTTTTTACTAAGATCATTTGTTATAGCCTTGCCTAAAGGGTGATTGCTTAAGCTCTCCACGTCTAATACTAATTGCGCTAACTCCTTTACATCAAAATTGTTCAAAGGAATTAAATTTGTAAGTTTTGGTTTACCCTCTGTTAATGTACCCGTTTTATCAAATGCAATAGTTGTAATTCCTCCTAAATCCTCCAAAGCTTTTCCGCCCTTAATGAGAACGCCTTTTTGCGCTGCCCGTGCTATTCCGCTTAAAACAGCACTTGGCGTAGAAATTGCCAATGCACAAGGGCTAGCAGCAACTAATACGGTAATGGCTCTATATAAACTAAGATTAAAACTCTCATCTATAACCAAGAATGCAAAACACAGTAAAAACACCACAATAATAACTATAGGTACATACCATTTTTCAAACTTTTTAGTGAGTCGCTGTGTTGGCGATTTTTGAGCTTCAACCTCACTAACCATTTTAATTAATCGTGAAACTGTAGAATCCTTGGTGAGTTTAAGCACTAAAACCTCAACACTATTATCCCCATTAATGGTGCCTGCAAACACCACATGCGTTTTATCAATATCTTTAAAGTCAGGTAAATTAGTTGTCTTTTCAATGCATGTTTTGTCAACAGGGATGCTTTCTCCCGTAATTGGTGCCTGATTGATACTTGAGCTACCGCTTACAATAACACCATCTGCGGCTATTTTTGTATTGGGTTTCACTACAATAACGTCATCTATTTTTAGATTTTCTATGGATACTTCTTCAAGATTTCCGTCTTTTTTAATTAATGCTGTCTTTGGGGATAGATGACCTAAAGCTTCAATTGATTTTTTAGCTTTATTCATCGCGTAATGCTCCAAAGCGTGCCCCAAACTAAACAGAAACAAAAGCAATGCGCCTTCTGCCCAACAACCAATATAAGCGGCTCCAACTGCAGCAGCAATCATTAAAAAATCAATATCAAATTCGCCCTTCGGTATTTTTTTATACGCTTCTAAGGAGATAAAGACACCCCCAAAATAATAGGATACAATGTAGCTCAATAAAGACGCCCAATCCGGTAAGTCCGTTAATTTAGCTATTATAAAGCCTATGGTGAGAAACACCCCACATAAAATTGCAAAATAGAGTTCTGTTTTTTTACCTAAAACTTGATGATGTTGGTGGGGTAATTGTTCTTTATTTGCCATTAATAATGATGTGTTGTAGATTCAAAATTAACAATACTAAAAAAAACTAAACTCATAATTATCATTGAAGTAGCATTGTTAATCCAATAATTTTATAAGATAAAAAATTAAAAACTATAAAAAAAGTAGCTATTTATATTTTAAGGCTTATTCAGTATTCATATCTTTAAAAGAGCGTATCAGATATTAAATAGAACATAAACTTAAAGTGGCTACTATTGCTTTTTAGCTTCTTCTGATGTTATCTTTAATTCAGGAATTTTAATAAGCTCTATTGTTGTCGATGCTAATACCACTTTTCCGTTGGTTTTTTCAAAAGCTTTTCGAATATAATCGTGAAGAAGATGTCTAGTTAATCTTCTTTTTTTGTAATCTACAATATATCTTAAATTGAATTCCACCCAATTATCGGTAAGTCTAATAGCCAGTGTAGGTTCCACTACAGCATCTTCAATATAATACTTCTTTACAACGGTTTCCCATTGCGATTTGGATGCTTTGGTATATTCGGAAAGTGTTTCTGAAGCAATTTTAATAACCATAGATTTTGCAAGCTCCATATCTGAACCATACCGGATTGGCAAATTGAATTGATCCCATATAAACGGAAAATCTTGCGAATAGTTATAGATTGGTCCTTTAAAAACAAAGGCATTACTAAGCTTTACAATGCGCCCACTATAATTATCACTTTCTACCCATTGACCTATTTCCATCATGGTTGTATAAATGCTATCTACATCGATCACATCGCCTTTAATACCATTAATTTCTATCCTATCGCCAGGCTTATAAACTTTAACCAGAAAAATATAGATAGACCCAGCAATGCTTAAAATTAATTCTTGTAACGTAAATGCCAAACCAGCGGTAAACAATCCTATGATTATGGTAAAATCCTTAATTGCACCAGAAAAATAAGTAATGGCCAAAAAAATTAACAACACATAACCTACAATCTCTATCCCCTTTTGTGCCTTATAACGTATTACAGTATTTGAAATGCGCTTTTTCAAGTAACGTCTTACCAGCTGGATAGCCAACAAAATAAGAAATAGTATAGCAAGAAATCTAATTACATTCCAAATAAATGGATTTGTATTTAACCATTCTTTTATGTATTCTATTGATGTCATAATAGATGATTAAAAATCCTCGAAAGCATTCAATTTGTTTTTTAAGACACGTATTTCTTCCTGAAGCTGTTCTACTTGTTTCAAAAGATTATAAATGGCATCTATCCCTTCAAAATTAATGTCTAGATCATAATGCATTCGCATCATTTTTTCAATAGCATTAAGCTGATTAGTCTGCAAATAATCTTGGTTATCGGTAATGGTGATTTCGATTAATTCGTATTCTTGTAAAGCGTTAATAAACCTTACAGGTACATTATAATGCGAACAAAATTGTTGTATCGATATGAGTTGTGTTGTGTCCATATTATCGCAATTTTGAGAGTTCTTTAAAAAGTTCTTTTTCTTTTTCTGAAAGATTTACTGGTGTTTTTATGGTATAAGTCACGTACAAATCCCCAAATTGCCCTTCTTTTTTATACTTTGGAAAGCCTTTGCCTTTTAGCTTTACTTTGGTTCCGTTTTGGGTTTCTGGTTTTACGGTCAGTTTTACTTTTCCATCAAAGGTATTAACCATAATGTCGCCACCTAAAAGTGCTTTATATAAATCTAAATCTACCGAAACATATAAATTATTGCCATCTCTTCTAAATACTGAGTTATTAGTCACTGAAAACTCAATATATAAATCGCCATTTGGCCCACCGTTTATACCTTTTCCACCATGCCCTTTTATCTTAATAACCTGTCCGTTTTCTACGCCAGCAGGAATGGTAATACGTATGTTTTTATTATTTACGGTTAATGTACGTTTGTGAGTGGTATAAACGTCCTTTAGGTCTAGTTGCAATTGCGCATTAAAATCCTGACCTCTAAATTTAACTTGTCGTCCGCCACTTCCAGAAGTTCTACCTCCAAACATATTTCCAAAAAAATCTGAAAAATCTTCTTCGGAATAACTTCCATGCGTCCCTTGCCTGCTTCTTTGATACTGCTCTTGCTTTTTAGCTTTATTGTATTCTTCGGCATGTTGCCAATGCTCTCCGTATTCATCGTACTTTTTACGATTTTCTGGATTACTCAAGACCTCATTAGCTTCATTTATTTCTTTAAACTTTTTTTCGGCTTGCTTGTCATTTGGATTTAAATCGGGATGGTATTTGCGTGCCAATTTACGATACGCTTTTTTGATATCGCTTTCAGAAGCTTTTTTTGAAACGCCCAGTATTTTATAGTAATCGATAAATGCCATTACTGTTTATTGTGAGTTTTACTGTATTGCTTTAATATTTGTTTTAAGCTTTCTAAATAATCTTCCATAATCGTTATGGTCATATCAGGATGAATTTCAGTTGGAATAGTCATCGGGTTTTCGTCTAACGTAGCATACAATTCAGGGTAATTTACCTCAATACTTGTGGTTAAAGTAAGGATTTGATTTTCTATGTCTTGAAGTGTTTTCATAGCATTTGCTTAAAACTTGATTATAAAGTTAGTTGCAAATAGGGATATTAAAAATGATTAATATCATGAATAACAGGTCAATTATAGAAGTATTTTTCCATCTTCCATTTGTATAATTCTATCGGTTTTATTTGCAAAATCTTCATCATGTGTAACTATTAATAGCGACAAACCTTGTTCGTAACTCAATTGTTTAAAAATGTTAAATACATTTCCGGCATTATGACTATCTAAATTTCCGGTAGGCTCATCTCCCATAATAATGGAAGGGTCATTTATAAGTGCTCGAGCAATTGCCACCCGCTGTTTTTCGCCACCCGATACTTGTGATGCTTTTTTATAAGCTAAATGTTCAATATTGAGCATTTTAAGTTTTTGTATGGCATTATGCTCAATTTCTTGAAATGATTTTTCTGCTAATTTTTTTGCAGGAAGCATCACATTTTCCAAAACCGAAAACTCTGAAAGTAAATAATGAAACTGAAACACAAAGCCAATATGTTTATTACGTAAATAAGACAAATGTGTGCTGTCTTGACCTGAAACAAGCTGATTATTAAGATACAGTTCACCTTCATAATCAGTATCCATGGTTGAAAGAATGTAAAGTAAGGTGGATTTTCCACATCCCGATTTTCCCATGATGGATGCAAATTCCCCTTTTTTAATTTGAAAACTGATATCCTTTAACACATGAAACTTCACAGGTTTTTTGAAATACTTATTAATATGTTTAGCTTCTAAAACAATACTCATATTACTGACCTCTTATAATTTTTACAGGATCTATTTTTTTTGCTTTTCTAGATGGTAAATAACCGGCAAGAAATGTTGAAAGCATCGCGAACGAAAACCCAATAATAAAGTACAACGGATCTTTATTTATAGGATACGTTTCTACTGTAGGTAAGGCTTCTGTTTTAAAGGGAATAGTTTCAATTAAACTTGTTAATCCGAAACCAATTAGCAAACCTAAAACTCCTCCTACGAAACCAATAATCATGGCTTGACTCATAAAAATAAATTGGACATCTTTACCCGAAAACCCAGTTGCTTTAAGAATAGCAATGTCATTCATTTTTTCATAAATAAGCATATTCAAGATGTTATAAATACCAAATCCTGCAACTATAAGAAGTGTTATAGACACAGCATACGTAATGAGGTTTCTTACAGTTGTTCCTGTTTCAAATTGTGCATTTGCCGTTTTTATATCAATAGCTTTAAGTTTAAATTGTTGCTCTATTTTTTTAGCTAATGGAATCGCTTTCTCCATATCATATAGCTTTACATTAATATCTGTAATATAATTATTGGCTTCCCCTAAAATTCGCTGTACCGTTTTAATGTTGGTAAAACTTTGTACAGCATCTAAATCAGCCACACCACTTTGATAAAAGCCTACAATTTTTAAAGGAAAAACCCCTCCATTTATTGGGCTCACTTGAACGCGATCACCAATTTTTAAGGCCATTTTTTTTGCTATACCAATTCCTAATAAAATCCCATTATCTGTGTTTTGCAAAGCTTCTGCAGCCCCCTCTACAATATAATCGCCCATATTAAAATATTTGGCTTCGTTCATTGGATTAATACCTATAAGGTTTCCCCCGAGTTCTATCGATCCAGCAATGTAAAAAATTTGTGTTTTTACCTGTGGAAGTGCTCCGCGTACTTTAATATCGTTTTCCAAGTATTTGATAATGGGTAAGGCATTATGGATTTTCTTCTGACTTAATTTTGGCTTGATAGAATGAATGACATTAAAACTATTATTATGGTTATCATATAATGAAACTGGTTGTTTTTTTGAAGGTTCGATTTCGTTATAAATATGAATGTGTGGTGTTTGATTCAGCATTAAATTATCCAACATAGTATTTAAACCTGTCATAAAACATACTAAAGTGATGTATGAACCAATACCAAATGTAACACCCAAAGCAGCAATAGATGTTTGCTTTATTTTGGTTAGCAAATGAGTTTTGGCAATACTTAATATGATACTCCAATTGGTCATTTGTCTGGTTTATAGATATAGGTATCTTTATTTATTCCCGAAAGTATTTCTATGGTATCCATATTTTGTACACCTGTATGTATTGTTACGATACCTTGATCCGTTTTAACTTTATTATCACCTATCAAATAAGCTTTAGGAATGGTTAATACTTTTTCCTTTTGGGCGATGATGATATTAGCCTCACCAGAAAGCCCTGGATACAATATTTTTGGTGGATTTACAAACACCGCTTCAACGGTAAATGTTTGGTTGCGTTCATCTTTTTTGGGATATATTTTAGAAATTTGAGCTTTAAAAACAGTATCTGCATAAGCCTCTAAAACAAGTAATACTTGTTGCGTATTGTTTATTCTAACAATATCCACCTCATCTACCAATAGGTTAATTATAAAACGATGAGCACTTCCTAACACTGCTAAAGGTTCCATGCTTGTTACAAGCTCACCTGGCTCTTTAAATAGTGCGTAAACTTTTCCATCCATTTTACTGGTAACCATAAAATCATTGGTTGCAATTGACGCCGTATCAAAGTTGTTTTGTGCTTGTTTTACTGCTGTTTGCAATTCATTTCTTGTTCTTTCGTATTTATGCTTTATAAGTTTTAATTGATTTGCAGCCAATTTATAAGCAAGCTTTTTAGTATCGTATTGCAATTTAGAGCCTATGCCCTGCTCCCAAAGGTTTTGTTGTCTGTAATAATTAACAGAATCATTTTTAAAGGTCAGTGTAGCGGCATCAATTTCATCTTTTATACTGCTCAAAATTGCTGCACTACCATTATAATTTTCTTGAGCAAGATGTAAAGCAAATTTGGCATTTTCACTATTTAATTTTGGTGTGCTATTTGTAATTTGAAATAAGGGATTACCTTGAGTTACTAGATCACCTTCTTTAACTAAAACCTCTTCTAAAATCCCTGAAACCACTGCATAAGCTCTATAGATACTATCTGGTTGAATGGTAGCTGACGCATAAACAGATTCTGTTAATGATTGTTCTACAGGTAAAATTTTATCTTGACTTTCTGTACAAGATATTGATAGCAATAAACCACTAATAAAAAACAATACTTTCATATCTAATACGCTAGTTTAGCCTGTAATGCTATATATTCATTTAAATTGGTAGCATCAATGGCTCCAAACAATTCCCCATTATTAACTACAGGAATATATTTTTGTTTGCCACTATAAATAAGTTGGTAAATGGATTTAAGGTTATCTGTGTGTTTCACTGTTTTAAAAGTGGTATCCATAACCGTTTCAACCAACACATCCTTATTAGAATTTTCTATTATTTTTCTGTGATACAAAATCCCTTTTATAACCCCATCCTCAACCACAACAAAATTAGTTTCCGTACCAGAAATAATCTTGTTAACGACTAAATCTATAGAATCTTTAGGTTTAAACCTTGTAATGTTGAGCAACATAGCTTCCTCAACAGTATGGTCTTTAAGCAATTCCATTTGCTGTACCGCCTGATTTTCTCCATAAGCACCTAAAAAAATAAATAAAGCTATAAAAACAAGAAACGGATTATAAAGCAATCCAACTAATAAAAACACCACGGCAATAAACTGACCTAGACTTGCAGCTATCAGGGTTGCTTTAGCTCTATTAAACTTTAGTGCCAATAAAGCTCTTAGCAATCGCCCACCATCCATTGGAAAAGCTGGTATCATATTAAACAATGCTAAAGCAACATTAGCTATAAACAAAATAAACAAGAAGTTCTGAAATGAAAAACTCACAAAAATATCATAAGCATCCGTGAAACTTTGATTAAAAAGCTCGTTAACAGGAGTAATAAAATAAAGTAAAATCGCTATAGCAACATTAACTAAAGGCCCTGCAATAACAATAAGAATCTCTTGTTTTGGTGACTCTGGAATTTTATCAAAACTTGCTACACCTCCTATGGGAAGCAATGTTATTTTTTCTGTTTTAACACCAAAATATTGAGCGGTTAAAGCATGTCCTAATTCGTGAAGTACAACACATACAAATACAGCCAATACAAAAGCTATATTAAATAATATACTTTCTGTACTACCACCTCGTTCTAGTTCATCAAAAACAATCCAAGCTATTAATAGAAAAAATGTCCAATGAATTTTTATTTTAATTCCAGAAATACTGCCTAAGTTAAAGTTTCCTTTCATTAGAAAAATGTTTATTTATAATATTCATTTACTATTATTTAAAATGGTCCATCTATTATTTTTCTCCTTGATGGCAAATACATTTTTTGAAATTTGTTTAGACCTAATTTTTGGAGGATCACTTAAAAACTCATTATCTAAAACCACATTTTCACCTTTAGGTGTTAGGTAATCTATAATTTCACCTTTAATATCTATGGTGACTTCAAAGTATCTGTAGTAAACTATATTTTTTACTAAGGCTTCATTTTTACCTACAGTTTTTTTAACCAATTCTAATACTATAGCATTACCATCACTAAAATTGGTAGCATTCAAAAATTGAGGTTTAATTACTGTTTTTCCAGAAGTATCTATATAGCCAAAATAAGATATTCCTTCTTTTAGATCCTTAATCAGACAGCGTTCATCACTAAAGATTGGATAATTTACATCGCCAACTGTAGTTTCTACTAAATCACTTCTAAAATTTACGACAATAGCACCTTCTTTATTAATAAAAGCCCATTGATTATCTTTTTGGATTGCTGCGTAACCATTATGGTATGGCGAAATATAATTGAGGTTTTCAAGAGATTGTGCGAGCACCAAAATTGGTGTTACGAGTAGAATTAACAAAATAAATTTTACTTTTTTCATGAGTTCTATATTTTTTGAATAATACCTTAAGTTAATGGTAAATAAGTGCTTATAAAATGATATTCATCATACAAAAAAACATGACTTGCAATATTAATTGTTTTGACAACTAGATTGTATTTAAAGCAATCTCTATCATGGTTCTAAAGCTCGTTTCTCTATCGGTTGCTGAAGTGCGTTCTTTGGTTATCAAAGAATCTGATACGGTTAAAATGGAAAGCGCCTTTACATTATACTTTGCCGCAATGGTATATATTCCTGCGGTTTCCATTTCTACACACAGAACACCAAAATCTGCCCAAATTTTGTAATTGTCAAAATCGTCTTCATAAAATTCGTCTGTAGATAAAACGTTACCTGCTATAATTGGTATATCATTTTCTTTGGCATAAAGTGCTGCTTTCATAAACAATTCAAAATTAGCCGTTGGCGAATAATCGGAGTTTATAAAACGTGAATTATTGATTCCTGAGGTTGAAGATGCTGCCATAGCAATTACGATATCCCTAATCTTTATATCTTTTTGACACGAACCTGTTGAACCAACCCGAATCAAATTTTTAACACCATAATCATTAATAAGTTCATGGCAATAAATTAATGCTGAAGGAATACCCATACCTGTACCTTGCACAGAAACTCGCTTTCCGTTATAAGTGCCTGTATAACCAAACATACCTCTAACATTGTTATAGCATTTGGGGTGATCTAAAAACGTCACTGCAATCCATTTGGCACGCATTGGGTCTCCTGGTAACAAAACTGTTTCAGCTATTTCTCCCTTTTTAGCTTCTATATGTGTACTCATAATTTAGGTTATTTTGAGATTATAACTTTTACAATCTCACTTTTTTGAAGCACTCCAGATTGTCTCCAAACTTGTTTTCCGTTTTTAAATAATAACATAGTTGGCACACCACGAACTTGATACTTTGTTGCCAATAATTCATTTTTATCAACATTAATCTTTATAATCTTTATAGCATCTCCAAGTTCTTCTTTAACTTCTTTTAATATAGGTGCTAAGGATTTGCAAGGCCCACACCAATCTGCAAAAAAATCGACCAAAACTGGTGTTTCAGAATTTATAATATCATTAAAACTACTTTTCATTTTCTAATTCATTTATAACCTTCTCAAGTTTAGAACTAACCTCTTGCGCTACGGCATGAAGTGCGGAGTTTTTCACAACTTGCATAGACACCATAGGGTTTATGGCAGACACTTCTAAGTTGTTTTGGGAGTGCTCTTGCAAAATAACATTACATGGCAGCATGGTACCTATTTTATCTTCTGCTTGTAATGCTTTAAATGCAAATGGTGGATTGCAAGCTCCTAAAATCTTATACTTTTTAAAATCTTTATTAAGTTTTTCCTTTAAGGTACTTTGCATATCTATTTCTGTTAGCACCCCAAAACCTTCATTTTTTAATAAGGTCTTTACCTTAATTTCGATAGTCTCAAACTTTCCATTTATGGTTTTACTGAAGTAATAATTCATCTTTAAGGTATTTTTAATTCTATATCTAGTTTTGCCAACAATGCTAACTCAGACTTATTAATGCCAGAAAACGCATAAGCAATGGCAGAAGCCGTTTTTATTATTAAGTGCCTTATATCTTGGGTAAACAGATGATTTTGACTTTTCTTATAATTAATAAAGTCCTTGAAACACGCAGTTGCGTTAAGCTCTTCATCTTCATTTAGCCAATCAAAAACAATTTCTATTTGATAAGCTGCATCTGTCCCGAAGGCATCTTCAAGATTATCAACCTCGAGCCATTGCTTTTTAACAAGTGTCCTTAATTTATCAAACTCTACAGGCCTAACATTGCCATCTGCCGCGGCTATAGCATAAAAAAGTTTTCCAAGATTTTGGTAAAAAGCATTCGTCATTTTCTTTTTAGTTACCATGTTTTAAGCCATTTAGAATAAATCAAATTTAGATATAGTTTTGTTTTTAAAAAATGATATAAATCAGTTATCTTTAGGTGCTTTACCAACTAAATATTTGAAGTATATGTTTCAACTAGATCAAGATATATCTAAGGTGCTCTTAGATGCTGTTTCCGAAGGCGTTATAGTCGTTGATGAACACCAGAATATTGTTGAAACTAACGATTCTGCCAATCAAATGTTTGGATATGCTAAAGGCGAGCTTGTAAAACAACCACTAAATGTATTAATTCCTCAAAATTATCATGCTGGACATGGCGCGCATTTTCAGGGCTTTATGAAACATAAAGCACGCAGACAAATGGGACATGGTCGCGATCTTTTTGGCGCACGTAAAGATGGTAGTATATTCCCTGTAGAAGCCGGACTAAATCCATTTAAAATTTACGGAAAAGACTATGTAATGGCTCTGATTATAGATATTAGTGAGCGAAAATACATGGAGCAAGAACGGAATCATTTGGCCAGTATTTTTCAAGAATCACTTAATGAGATTTATGTATTTGATAACCAAGATTTAAAATTCATAAACGCTAATTATGGCGCACAGAAAAATATAGGCTATAGTTTGAAGGAACTTACCAATATGACACCTGTTGATATAAAACCAAAATTTACAGAACCTCAGTTTAGAAAAAAATTAGAATTACTTAATGATACTAATATCGAAAAGATTGAATTTGAAACTATTCATCAACGTAAATCAGGCAGCATTTATCCTGTAAATGTGCATTTGCAGCGTTCAAAATTAGGTGATAAAGATGTTTTTTTATCAATTATTTCAGATATTACAGAACAAAAAAATTATACTAAAACCTTAGAAAAAAAAGTTGCCATTCGTACCGAAGAACTTAAAACAGCTTTAGCTGCAGAAAAGGAATTAAACGAATTGAAAACCAAATTTCTATCCATGGTATCACATGAATTTAAAACACCTTTAAGTGGTATTTTAACCTCAACCATGTTATTAAATAAATATAAACTAACTGAACAGCAGGAAAAACGAGAGAAACACATTAATACCATTACGGACAAAGTACAGTACCTCAACACCATTTTAAATGATTTCCTTTCCGTTGAAAAACTCGAAAAAGGTAAAATTAATTATAAATTTACAACGTTTAAATTAAGCAAAGTTTTAAACGAGGTTATTTATAATGCCAATATGCTGTTAAAAGATGGACAAAAAATTAACTATCCAGAGCATATAGACGATATTTCTTTATACCAAGATGAAAAGATTTTAGAACTAACCTTATCTAATTTAATCTATAATGCTATAAAATATTCATCTGAAAATACTATTATTGATATCGAAATTTATCAAAATGAAACGACCACCATTTTCAAAGTATCAGATAATGGTATTGGCATACCTAAGAAAGATCAAAAAAACATATTCAATCGCTATTTTAGAGCTGAGAATGCTTTACTCATACATGGTACAGGAATTGGATTGAATATTGTTAAAGACCATTTAGAGAACTTAGATGGTAGTATAGCATTTGAAAGCATAGAACATAAGGGTTCAACGTTCACTATAAAACTACCCAATAAAGCACAACAATGAAAACAGTATTATTAATAGAAGACGATACCGTATTAAGAGAAAACACAGCCGAATTACTAGAACTTTCTAACTACGAGGTTATTACAGCTGCCAACGGACAACTAGGTCTTGAAGTCGCAAAAGATAAAACTCCAGATATAATAATCTGTGATATCATGATGCCCATTTTAGATGGTTATGGTGTATTAGAAGGCTTATCAAAACATAACAACACCAAATTTATACCTTTTATATTTTTATCTGCCAAAACCGAAAGACAAGATATTAGAAAAGGAATGAATCTAGGTGCAGACGATTATATTACAAAACCCTTTAGTGAGGATGAAATTATAAGCACTATTGAAAGTAGAATTGCAAAAGCAGCTATATTAAAGGATGAGCGAGAATTAGCTAAACAAGCGTCATCCAATCCTGATGATCAATTAAGAACAATTAACGACTTAAAGAATTTCTTTGACGATAATGGCACCATTTTTAATTACCATAAAGGTGAAATTATTTATGAAGAAGGCAACAATTCTAACTACGTGTATTTAGTATTAAAAGGTGTTGCTAGGTGTTATAAATTTGATGAAAAAGGAAAGGAGCTTACCACTGCAATTCATAAAGAAGATGATCTTTTTGGCTATACCTCCTTTACTCAAAATAAACCTTACAGAGAAACAGCTACGGCCTTGGAAGAGTTAAAAATGGTTGGTGTTACTAAAAACGAATTAAAAGAAGTATTGGACAATAACCACAAATTAGCGGTAGAAGTCATTCAGTTATTAACTGAGGATATTACTGGAGTTAAGGACCAATTATTACAAATGGCCTACAGTTCTGTGCAAAGAAAAACAGCCTCAACTATCATAAGGTTTGCAGAAAAAATAAATTCTAAACCAGAAGATCTTATTAAAATTTCTCGTACGGATTTAGCTAGTGTAGCTGGAATTGCCACAGAAACATTAATAAGAACTTTGTCTGATTTTAAAAAGCAAGGACTCATAGATATGGAAGGTAGAAATATCAAAGTTTTAGATCTTCAGCAATTGCAGGATATCTACTAACAGAGTCCAAAGGCGCTTCTAATATGATGAATATCATATTTTAATTGCCCTCATCATTTTAGATTTGTATATCCTAATAAATTTAAAAGATGAATGTTTTATTACCAACGGACTTCTCTGAAAACGCATGGAATGCTATTTCGTATGCCATTGGCTTTTTTGAAACCACGGAATGTAATTTTTACCTGCTTCATGTTAATAGAACTGAAGCTATGGTTGTTGGTGTAGAAAATTATATGCCCACGGAAGACGTTATTGAAGAAGTTTACACTAAACCTTCAAGAAGTAAATTAAGACAACTTCTAAAGAAAATTAGAGGGAATCATAAAGCAAACAAAAACCACCATTTTTATTCACTAACAGATAATTATTTCTTTTTAGAATCCATAAGAAAAAATGTAGAAGAAAAGAAAATAAACATGATTGTTATGGGCACAAAAGGTGCCTCAGGACTTAGAGAATACATTGTAGGAAGTAATACTGGTGATGTTATTACAAAAGTTAAATGCACCACCTTAGTAGTGCCAGAATGCGCAAGATACACTAAGCTGAAAGAAATTGCGTTTACATCAGATTTTAACCTTTCATATGATATTAATATACTACAACCATTAACAAATATTTTACAAGATGTAAGTGGTAATTTAAGAATTATTCATATTCAAAACAAAGACGAATCTTTAAATCCTGAACAACTTAACAACAAGGACTTACTGAATGATTATTTTGATGAGTTTAATCCAAGTTTCCATTTTCTTACCAATAGAAAAGTTGAAGACGCTATACAATGTTTTGTGGAGAGTAGATCTGTAGATATGATTGTAATGGTGGCTAAAAACCTAAATTATTTTCAAAACATTCTATTTCACTCTAAGGTTGAAAAAATAACATATCATACAAATATACCTTTTTTGGTATTGCATGAATAAATCACGTTAATTATGAACAATTCAGTTTTTTTGGCAAAATTTTGGGGCTGGTATCTTATTATATTTTTCTTGATACTTAGTCTAAACCCCAAACGTATTAAACAGGTGTTTAATGACTTAAAGGACGAAAAATTCCTAATTATTTTTTCTTTTATAGCTATTATCGTCGGGTTACTAAATACGCTCTTTCACAATATTTGGGAACCAAATTATAAGCTTATCATCACACTTATAGGTTGGGCGTCTTTGTTTTTAGGATTAGCCTTATTTATGTTCCCTAAGAAAACGGTTAAATGGCTAATAATCATTAATATTAAGATGGTACAAGTAATTTACACACTATTATTTTTAATAGGTATTTTTTTATTGAATGAAGTCTATGGTATTGTGCCCGTATAAATTTAAAAATCACCATATGAACCATCTTATATTTTTTAATCAGAAACAGATTTAGCAAATTTTAGTTAGATGTTTTTTTAATAAATACCCTAAACTGATATATATCATATCTTAAACCGTAAAACTATTGTAACTTAGGACTATAAATTAAGAATCGCTTTTTAAATTACTTAAACGTTTTGAATATATCAGTTTATAAACCATAATACTTTATAAACTTTACAAAGGGTTTAAAACTATTATTTGATGTTAGTCACTTTAAGAATAGCTTTTTTAATAAAGTTATTTTAAAAAGAAATCTAGTAAATAATATTATTAAACTCAAGTCAGGAAACAGGAAGTTTCTACTTCCTGTTTCTTAACAACACACAGATTTTTTCGATGCACAATGTAAAATCTGTTATGGATAGTTTTAAGCTATTATTTGGCTTATGGTTCCAGTAAATTTTTAGTTATAAAAGTTGTTGGAAGTGCTATAAGAGAAATAATAATATTAAACTTTTCCGGAAAGCAGGAAACTTAAGTTTCCTGCTTTTTTTTTTAACAAACATTTTTTTCGTTTCAAAATGAAATTTACAATATGAAATGTTTGGAATTATTTTTTAACTGAAAATCTTGGTAAAACCCAAAGGGGTTGAACATTAACCATTAGAAAAAAGTTAATAAATAAAATTGAATATTTCAGTTGATACAGGAAGCTTTGGTTTCCTGTTTCTTTTAAAGTACACCTCTTAGCTATTTAAATGATAATTGAGAGATTATGAAGTGTTTTATTTGCTACCTAATCGAATTAGATTTTAAACCAATTTAACCACTTCTACAACGGGAAATTTAGGCTTCCCGTTTTTTGTTTCATACAATTTAAACCCATACCCCTACAGACCTAACATCTTAAAAACCAACACTCAAACCCATATAATTAAATGATATTTATCATTTAATTATATGGGTTAATGTCATAGCTTTATGTTTATAACCCATTAAAAATTTAAACATGAAAATAAATTTCCAATTTGTAAATATGCTAACAAGTGAAAGCCTTGAAGCCTATACTGCTAAAAAGCTAATAACATTGAGCAAAAAATACAACACACTAATTAAGGCTGAAGTATTTTTTAAAAAAGAAAATGATCCAAAAGGAAACGGTAAAATTAGCGAAATTGAATTGAGCCTTTCTGGCCCGAGACTATTTGCGTCTTCTAATGAAAAAAATTACGAAATGGCTGTTAAAAATACCATTAGTGATTTAGAAAAACAGCTTAAAAAAAGAAAAGGGATTTTAAAACCTTTTCTGTAATTCTAAATAACCATAAGCATGCTTATAATAACACCTCAAGTCTTATCTAACGTTTTGAAATTTGTAGAAATTTCATGCTACATCGTACCATTTACTAAAGTTATAAGCAGCTTAAAGTTTTTTAGCTATAAACTATATAATGGTCAATGGCTATAATAACAGCCAATTAAGCGCTTATTTTTTATTACCATAAATGATAGTTTTTAAAGGTTTTTCACCTTGAGAAATACAGTTTCAAAAACCACTAAACTTAAAAAACTTTAACAACTAAGGGGTTTCCAATTATTTATAACTGCGTAAAACTTCAAATTAAAAGACACCATAATATATAGTTATACTAGTAAATAGTATAAAAAATCTATACTAATATAGTGGTAACGAGTATTAAAACAACCATCTGATATATATCATAGTTTATTGATTATCTATGTTTTAACTTATTAATTAAATCTAAAACAATTATTATGCTATCCATTCTGATTCCTACCGATTTTTCAGAAAATTCTATGAACGCCATTAAATATGCTCTAGAATTTTTTAAGTATCAAAAAACCAAATTTTACTTTATGCATGCGTATCTAAATGAATTTTACGACCATGAAGAGTTAGCTTCTCGTGAAGTATTTAATGACGTTTTAGCTGGTATTAGAAATGAATCGCAATCCAATTTAGAAAACCTGGTAAGTGAGGTAGAAAAAATAGCCCCTAACCCTAGATATATGTATTACAGTATTTCAGCATATAATACGCTAATAGAGGAAGCTAATTTTATCGCAAATGACAAAAATATAGATTTAATAGTTATGGGTACTAAAGGAAAATCAAATGAAAGAGATATTGTTTTTGGCAGTCAAACGTTTCAGGTTTTAAAATATGTGCAATGCCCTGTTTTGGCTATTCCTTCCAATTATACCAATACCCAACCCAAACGTATTTTATTCCCTACAAATTATATGATACCTTACAAGCGACGCGAACTGAAACTACTTTCCATTTTGGCGAAACCCAACAGAAGTAGAATTGATGTTTTACATGTTTCTACAAGTCATAGACTGTCTATCAGACAAGAAGATAACAAAGCTTTTATTGAAGGGGTTTTGTGTGATAATGAAGTGAGATTTTACCATGAGGAAAGCAAAGACATAGCAGACACCATTAATACTTATATAAAAGAAAAAGATTTCGATATGATTACCATGGTCAATACACAGCATTCTTTCTTAGAGGATATGTTATTTCCTTCTAATATCGATAAAGTGAGTTTTGAGTTAGCCATACCACTATTAGCCATGCAAAATACAGCACGTTTTTAATCCTTAAAATTCAACGTTATGAAACAGATACTTTTACCCACAGATTTTTCAGAAAATTCTTGGAATGCCATAATTTATGCCCTTCAATTATTTAAAGACGAAGAATGCACCTTTCATTTATTAAACACGTATACACCTGCGATATACAATCTTGAATACGTTACCGGATATCCCGAACAATTTGGATTAGTAGATTCTATAAGAGACACCTCTCGAAAAAACTTGTTAAAAATAGTTTCAAGAATTTCCTCTGAGTTTACAAAAAATGAAAAGCATACCTTTCAAACTCACGCCAAATTTGACACTTTACTTTCTGGTGTAAAAGAGATTATAAAAAAGCTCGACATAGCCATCATAATCATGGGAACTAAAGGTGCAACTGGCGCAAAAGAGGTGCTCTTTGGATCAAACACGGTACACATATTTAAGGAAATAAAACGTCCTATTTTAGCTATTCCATCAGGCTTTGCCTATGAAACACCTCATGAGATTTTATTCCCTACTGATTTGAATGCTATGTATAAGCACTCAACTCTTAAAATCTTAAAAGAAATTGTTATATCAAATCATTCTAGATTAAACACCATGCACGTCTCAACGGGTTATGAACTTAACGAAACACAAGAAAAAAATAAAGACAAATTAGAATCAATGTTTAAGCACTCAGCATTTTTGTTTCACGAAATTAAGACCAAAGATATTACCCATGCTATCAATGAATTTCAACTAAAGTACAAAATCAATCTTTTGGTTATGATAAATAATAAGCATTCGTTCTTTGAAAATCTATTTTTTAAAAACACCATTAATCAAATTGGATTTCATTTAAATGTTCCTTTTTTGGTGATTCCTACAGGAATATAAATTTTTCATGATTTACAACTTAAGCTTTTATAAAGTGTAACTTATTATAATAATTTTATTTAACCATGATAACAAACATTCTTTTTCCAACAGATTTTTCAGATAACGCATGGTCTGCTGCAGTTTATGCACTTCAATTATATAAAGAGGAAGAATGCAAATTCTATTTTCTACATTCTATTAAGTTAACTGTATCAACTATGTCTAACTTATCGAACAAACTGTTAAAAGTAATGGCTGATAATGCGTTAAAAGAATTAAATGATTTGAAGACATTGGCTGAAGACTCAAACACTAATGCTAATCATGAATTTGAGATTATTTTAAGTACCGACGATTTACAAAAAGCAATTGATGCCTCAATACAAAAATACGATATCGACATTACTGTAATGGGTACAAAAGGCAGTGCAGGTGCAAAAGGTTTTTTATTTGGAAGCCAAACAGTTCGCGTCATAAATAAAATAAAAAACTGTCCGGTATTAATAATACCTGAAGAATTTGATTTTGTTAAGCCTACCCAAATTGCTTTTCCAACAGATTTCAACCGCTTTTATGGCGAAGAAACACTGAATATAAAGCGTTTAGCAGAACTCTACAACTCAAAAATAAGAATCCTTCATATAAATGAAGAAGATAAACTAACACATTTACAGGAAAATAATCTAGAGATGCTAAAAACCTATTTTACAAATTATGCATATAGTTTTCATTGGATGCCAGATTATGCAAAAAAAACGCAAGAAATCAATGATTTTATAGAAGAATTAGACATTAATATACTTGTGATGATAAATTATAAACATAGTTTAATTGAGAAAATTATCAAGGAGCCTGTAATAACAAAAATTGGTTTTAAACCACTGGTTCCTGTTTTAGTTATTCCCTGCACAACATGATTTATATCACTTAATATCAAATACTTATAAAGTATCTTTATAATAAACATATAAATGCATCTATCATGAGGCATAAAATTTTAATACCTACCGACTTTTCCAAAAATGCAACAAAAGCATTGTGGTACGCTTTAGAACTTTATAAAAATGATTATTGCAACTTTTATTTACTAAATGCATTTACAGCAAAAAGTAACACCATAGAAGACTTAATGAGTATGGAGCCTAAAACCAAATTGTATGAAAGTAGAAAATTAGAATCTGAAAATGGTTTAGCAAAAGTTTACGATATGATAGCCACGTCTGACTATATCAATCCTAAGCATCATTTTAATGTAATCTCTGTTTTTAACACGCCCATAAAGGCTATTAAGGATCTAGTAGAAAAAAGAGATATTGAAATGATAGTTATGGGTACCAAAGGCGAAACGTATTCTAATGCAACCGTTTTTAGCAGTACGGCAATTTACGTGATGGAAAAGGTACGTAACTGCCCTATTATTGTGGTGCCCCAAAACGCAAAATCAGCGATGCCTAAGGAAATTGTATTTCCTACTAGCTACAAAACACATTACAAAAGAAGGGAATTATACTACCTCATAGACATTACAGAAAAATCTGAAGCAACCATTATAATACTTCATATTTCTAAAGAAACAGAATTAAGTAAGGATCAAAAAGAAAATAAGCAATTGCTAGAAGAAATATTAGAAGATACAAACCATAAATCTCATTTCCTTTCCCACAATTGGATAGAGACAGCTATAAACATTTTTGTTGATAGCAGAGATAGCGACATGGTCGCTTTTATAAATAAGAAACATGCTTTTTTCGGAAGTATTTTAACAAATCCATTGGTAAAGAATATTTCTTTTCAATCTAAAGTTCCGATACTAGTTATGCACGATTTAAGAAACTAAAAAACAAATAAGATGAAAAAAACAGGCATTTGGTTAGACAAAGAAAAGGCGTACATAGTTACGATTGACAATACAATGGAAACATTTGAAACCATACCATCTAACGTAGAACATTATAATATCCATGGCGGTTCTGGTACACCATCTAAAGGTGGTCCTCAAGATGTCGTGCAGGATAGCAGATATTTAGAGCGTGAGAACCATCAGATTAAAAAGTATTTTAATAACATTATTGACAAAATAACCGACTCTAGTGCTATAGTCATTTTTGGTCCTGCGCAAACAAACAAGCGATTTGCAAAAACAATACATGAAAACTATGGTGCTTTAGCAAAGAAAATTGAAGCAGTAAAAAAAGCGGATAGTATGACCGACAACCAAGTTAAGGCATGGGTAAAAGATTTCTTTGCTTCTAGTTAATAACGATTTTATTATTTAAAGAAGTTAAACTCACAATTCTTTTTTGACTGTTTTTAATACAATGATATGAATGCTCTAAACATAGATATTATCAAATCTTCTGGTGAAAAAGTAAAATTTTCACTAGAAAAATTACACGCATCACTTAAGAGAACTGGGGCAGACGAACACGTTGTCAATCAGATATTGGATAAAGTTCGTGATGAACTTTACCAAGGTATATCAACCAAAGAGATTTACAATAGAGCATTTGCTTTATTAAAAAAAAACAAGAGTTATTTCGCTTCAAAATATAAACTTAAAAAAGCAATTTACGAGTTAGGACCAACCGGTTTCCCCTTTGAGCGTTTTGTTAGTGCTATTTTAATGCATTCGGGCTATAAAACCGAAGTTGGTACTATATTACAAGGTAAATGTGTAACTCATGAAATTGACGTTATAGCGCGTAAAAATTCTGAAGCAACAATCATAGAATGTAAATTTCATAGTGACGAAGGCCTTAACTGTAATGTTAAAATCCCTTTGTATATCAATTCAAGATATCAAGACTTAAAAGATAATTGGCATAAGCTAAAAAAAAAGGATGAATCACTCAACCCAGGTTGGGTAGTCACCAACACAAGATTCACAAAAGATGCCATACAATATGGCAATTGCTGTGGGTTGTATTTATTAAGTTGGGATTACCCAATAAACAATGGTTTAAAAGATAAAATTGATCGGTTAGGATTATATCCCATAACGGTATCAACATTACTTTCGCAACGTGAAAAACAGTTTCTTTTAAGTAGATCTGTGGTGCTTTGTCGAGATTTAATTAACGATAAATTTTACTTAGATCATCTCGGTGTTTCAGAAACCCGAAAAAAGAAAATCCTTGATGAAATTTCTAAATTGTGTAACTAATCAACTATTAAAATGGAAAAATTTGTAAAAATTAATTTTCTAGGTGCAGCCGGCGTTGTTACAGGTTCAAAATTTTTAATTGAAACTTCAGAAAAAAACATCCTCATAGATTGTGGAATGTTTCAAGGTTTAAAAGAACTTCGGGAACTTAATTGGAAAAACTTACCTGTAGAGGTAGCTACTATTGATGTGGTATTATTAACTCATGGCCACTTAGATCATGTTGGTTATTTGCCTCGTTTGCTAAAACAAGGTTTTACAGGAAAAATTATTAGTACAGCTCCAACCTTGGCAATAGCAGAAATAATATTAAAAGATAGTGCCAAAATCCATGAAGAAGAGGCCTATAAAGCAAATAAAGAAAAATTTAGCAAACACAATCCTGCACTACCTTTTTATACATTAAAGGATGCTGAAAAAACTATAAAACAATTTGAGGTAGAAATAGAAAATAGATGGATTGCACTTTCTGAGCACATTTCCTTTCGTTTTCAATACAATGGACACATAATAGGTGCAACCTTTATAGAAATAGATATTAATGGAAAGCGATTTGTTTTTTCAGGTGATATAGGTAGGACTAATGATTATTTATTAAACGACCCTAAAAGACCTGAATGGGCAGATTTTTTATTCATTGAAAGTACCTATGGTAACAAATTACATCCAGAAGAAAATATTGAAGATGTACTTTCGGAAATCATATCAGAAACCATACATAAAAAAGGCAATCTCATTATACCAAGCTTTGCTGTTGAGCGATTACAAACCTTGATGTTTATTCTCTGGAATTTATATAAAAAAAATAAGATTCCAAACATCCCTATATTTGTTGATAGCCCGATGGGCAATAATGTATTGGACGTCTTTAAACGTTTTCCTAAATGGCACAAACTACCTATGGAAGACTATAATGCCATGTGTAACCATGTTAATATAATTCAATCTTATAAAGAAACTTGGGAAACTATTGATGATAAACGCTCTAAAATTATCATTGCTGGAAGTGGTATGGTTACAGGCGGAAGAGTATTAACCTATTTACAACAACTTATTGATGAGCCAGCAACTACAGTTTTATTAGTTGGTTATCAAGCCGAAGGTACGCGTGGCAGACAATTACAAAATGGTGCACACGAGCTTCGTTTCTTTGGAAAATACTATCCTGTTAAAGCTACCATAAAAAGTATTGAAAGCTTATCGGCTCACGCAGACCAACAAGATTTATTAAATTGGGTTAGTAATATCAAAAACGTACCGGAAAATGTATACCTAGTCCATGGCGAACCAACTTCATTAAACGCTTTTAAAGTGAAATTAAAAGACACATACCATTGGAATGCTACCATACCAAAGCTTACTGATGTAAGCAAAGTATTGCTTTAAAACTAAATTACTTAACCTGCCGTTTATCGTTTTATTCCCCAACCATAGATTCAGTGATTGAAATAAGGTTTAATTTAAACATATAATTTATACATCTCATAAAATTCAACAATAATCACGGACTATTTTCTTCTTGGAATAACGAAAACTTAATACATTTATTTAAGTTGATGTCTCCCATCAATCAAGTACAAATGCGCTTAAACAAATTATGCTTTTTTTTAACGAAACCTCATCCGACCATAAAAACGCCAAATTAAAATCCAAGAATAATATCTGATAATTAATTAAAAGATGTACTATTTATTAAGCAAATAAAAAAAATTATGAATTCCTTTTAAAAGAAAGGGGTAATGATTAAGGTTCATTTTAATTTTTTGATTATTTTTTGATTATTTTTAGTAATATATTTTCTTTTAAAATTTTTACTTGGAACATTCTATCATATTAGTATTTATAATTATTGGCTGTACGGTTGTTCTTTTCGTAACAGAATATTTTCCTGTAGATAAAATTGGCTTTTTTATTATAATTGCTTCGGTATTATTACAACTAACCACCCCTGAAGAAGCCATTAGTGGCTTCTCTAACCCTGCCGTAATTACTATCCTTTCACTCATGGTTATAGCAGCTGGTCTGGAAGACAATGGCGTTATTGATTGGCTTACTGAGCTTATTAAAAAACTAAAAGTGCTCCCTCTAGTATTATTGACTCCCGTATTTATGCTAGTTTCGGCTGGAATCTCTTCTTTTATAAGTACAACAGCTGTTGTTATTATATTTCTTAAAATAATTAGCCAATTAGCAGAAAGGTATAATTTTTCTGCAGCAAAATTGTTAATGCCAATTTCATTTGCCGGAATATTAGGTGGTAGTTGTACACTTATGGGAACCTCTACAAACCTTATTGTAAACTCCATGGCTCAAAATGCTGGAGTAGAACCATTTTCTTTCTTTGAATTTAGCACTTACGGCTTGGTCTTTTTGTCTGTTGGTGTAATTTTTATGACCATTGCTTCAAAATTCCTTCCTAAAGACACACAAGATGATTTACAAAACACTTATGATATTGAAAGCTTTATTTTTACAGTAAAAGTGCCAAAAACCTCAGATTTAATAGGAAAAAATATTTCTGAAATAGAATTTATTTCTGAAGAACTAGTAACCCCTTTGAAACTTATTAGAGATAAAAAAGTAATAAATGCCCCTAGTAAAAACATAGATATAAAAGTTAACGATAATCTTGTGCTTATGAGCTCCTTTGATTACATTAATAAAATAGTTTTAAATCACGATTTAATTATAA
Organism: Algibacter sp.; assembly: GCF_039977455.1. Lineage (GTDB taxonomy): Bacteria > Bacteroidota > Bacteroidia > Flavobacteriales > Flavobacteriaceae > Algibacter_B. The sequence goes on from NZ_JBDWDG010000012.1 coordinate 177,010, forward strand.
ATGATAAAAAAAGTGAACTTAAAAAAGCGGAATTTAGAGGCAACGATAGCTCTAAAAATAATGACATGACCTATGTAGAACTTCTTATTTTACCGGGTTCTAGTCTAATTGGAAAAACATTAAAAAACATAAGAACAATGTCTCTTAATGGAGCCTACCCAATTGCAATAAAAAAAAGAAAAAATATTAGAAACACCACAGAAAGATTAATACATAAAAGCATTAAAGAGATAAAACTAAAGCCTGGAGACCGATTATTAATAGAGTTGCAAGAGCAACAAATTGACAATCTTAGAGCATTAGATAATGTAGTAATTTTAAATCAGCACGAATACAGACAGCAAATTACTACTAAGCGTAAAGTTACAGCATTACTCATCTTACTCATGGCTGTAAGCTTAGCTGCAAGCGGTATTTTATCGATTTTAAGTGCTTCTTTAACAGGTGTAGCAGGCATGTTACTTTTTGGGCTTATTTCATTAGAGAATATTTACCACAGAATTAATTGGCAAATTATATTTTTATTGGCTGGTATGATTCCTCTTGGTATTGCTATGAATAATTCTGGAGCAGACCTTTGGTTAAGCAATCAATTACAAACTATGCTCATGAACCAGCCCTCTTATATTGTAATTGGTCTTTTACTCGCTATTACAATGATACTCTCGGGTTTTATAAGTAATAATGCCACTGCCATAATATTAACACCAGTTGCTATAGCACTAGCCTCAGGACTTAACCTCGATGTAAAACCTTTTATTCTTGCTGTACTATTTGGTGCAAACTTTAGTTTTTTTACACCCGTGGGCTATCAAACCAATACGTTAATTTACGGTACTGGACTCTATAAATTTAAACACTTTCTTATTATCGGCGGATTATTATCTGTAATACTTTGGGTAGTAGGTACCATTATACTAACTAGTACTTTACAATAAAAAAACAATTATTTTCTACTATTTTCATTTTTACAAAGAAGTGGACAGAACAAAATGACGCTCTACCCAAAAGAGTGCAAGTTAAAGTCTCACCCTAAAAATTAATTTGAGTTTTTATAATCTTAATAAGATTTAAGAGTTGTGACAATACGCTGTACAATAATAACACCCGTTAGATTTTGAATAGTGTTTTTTAGCCTCCTTAACTGCATCCGGACAATTGTTATATAAACCTAAATACATCTGGCTTTCCTCATTTGGATTAAATGAACACCCTTTTTTATGAACTTCATGATCCCCGTTTGGCTGCGCTTTTTTATTTACATAATATCTAGTCATATTTTTTGTTTTTCTTTTTAAACTTCAAACATAATAAGGCTAAACAAAAAAACCTTACGGAATTCCGCAAGGCTATTTTTTAAATTTTAAATACACAAAACTTCTAGTTTGTAAACTCAATAATTTGAGCGGAAACAATCACTTTATATTTACTAATAAACGGAAGTCCCGATTTTTTAATTTCTACAGTTTCATTGATAATAGTCCTAGAATTACCTTCCATATTTGCAGATGCTAACATATCTGATTTTGCCTGGGCAATTAATCCATTTTTAGACAATCCACCTATACCAAAAACGTATTTAGCTTCTGCTTCGCCCTTTACTATTTTGACAATTTTAAAATTGTTGTGCGATAAAACAACTTCGGTTGTGTGCTGGTTAAAATTTTTAGTTAATCCATGATGCGTTGCGCAACTTGATAAAACAATTGATGCTAAAACCACTAAGGTTAATTTCTTCATTATACTGTATTTATTTTTAACTGCCTACTTCCATATTTAAAGTCCTTTTTCGGCTTATTTAGACTATTATTTTCCAAAACTAAACTTGTAGAAATTGATATCATTATGGGATTCCGTAATTGGGGCAAAAAAAAACCCTGTATAAAATTTATACAGAGTTTCTACTTAATCCCCCTTATGCTGATAATGCATATTAATAGCAATGCAATATTATTAATGAATAGAATAACTACTTTACTGTTTCCCGTAATGAGTGAAAATATTTTTAAATTAGACCTAAATCTTTTACTATAGCTACTAAATGTATGGCGTTATTTGCTTTAAATTGAATACGAAGTTTATTTAATCGTTTTTCTATAGAGCTTAAACTACTTGGAGAGATGTTATTTTCTTTAAAATGATTACTAATTTCCTCTTGAGATAAGCCTAATGATAATTGTTTTAACAACTTAATATCAAAATCTTCAATCTCTAAGTTGCTTTTTGGCTTTAAGGCATTATTAACCTCTGGAGATAAATAAATACTATTACTTAAAATGGCTTGAATAGCATTAGTTAATTCTACCAACCCCCTTCTGCTTTTACACACATAAGCATTTACTTTAAAGTCTTGGATAAGGGCTCTAACTTTTGGAAGTCGATCTTCCACTGAATATACAATAGCTTTTAAATCTGGGTACTCTTTTTTTATAGATTTTAACAGCATGTCACCAGAAGTAAAACGCTGTTCTCTATGATCCGATTTAAAAGATAAGTCGGTAATAAACAATTCGTAAGGAGCCTCGTCTAATATTGCTTTTTTTATTTTTAAGTAAGCATCATCGCAATACTGAACCTGATCAATTTGTTTTACACCCAAATCATGCAGTGTATTATAGATGCCCTTATTAATGTCATCCATATCCTCGGAAACCAAAACTTTTTTAAACATATCCTAAATTGTGATTTTTACTTTAAATCCTCTATTAATCTCAGAATCAAAGGTAATAGTTCCATTTAGCGATACAATACGGTTTTCCACATTCTGTAAACCATTATGTTTTTTCAAGTTACTCCCTATACCATTATCGTTATAATTTATCTCTAAATCTGCATTGTTTTTCTGGAATTTAAGCACCGTTATGGAAGCCTTGCTATGTTTTTTCATATTGGTTAACAACTCCTGTAGCACTCTAAAAATAGCTGTCTTTTTTAGATCGGAAATTGTATTCCAATCAATACTATTTACCCCCTTTGTAACAATGGATAATTCATTTGTTTGAAAGGCTAAGAATAAATCTTCTAAGGTTTCTTTAAAGTCATTATTAAAATCTATAATGCTACTTTCCTTTGAAATATCTCTGGTTTTAAAATAGATATGTTCTAGATCATCTAATACAGTTTCTTCAATAGTATGGTGACCTTGAATCTTAGTCATTAGGTGATAAATATCGTTTGCAACCTCATCGTGAACCTTTTTGGAGATTCTAGTTTCAGTATTGTAAACCTGCAATAACTTCTCTTTTTTATGTTTTGATTTTAAGATGAAATATGTAGCACCAGATAATACCATGATGAAACCAACTATAGACATATATAGCAGCTTTAAACGTTCCTCTTTTTCCTTTTCTAATTGACTGGTTTTAAACTTTATCTCACTTTCTTGAGCTTTTCTTATATTTTCGGATGACTCATATTTAACCGATGCAAATTTATTTTCTCCAATTCGTCTTGACCAATTAAGACTATCTGACAACCTTTTATATTCAACAACCTTGGGGTTTTTATCTAAATCGATTATTTGTGATAAAGCATCATTAATAAAATTAGCACTGTTAATCAATTTTGCAACCTTATAGGCTTTATTGGCATATTTTAAAGCGATTATTGTATTGCTGTGTTGCTGATAATATTTAGATAAATGTTTGTAGCTAGAATATTTACCAATATTGTCGTTTATACGTTCTCGAATTCGTAATGCCTCTGTTATATTAGATAATGCATCTGGTGCATTAATCTTAGCTTTTGCCGTTCCTAAATTATTTAATGCACGTGCTATTTGCTTTTTATTATTAAACCTTAAACTGTTTTCATAAACGGTACTTAGCGTTACAATTGCTTGATTAAACTTTTTCTGATCCAAGTATATATTTGCAATGTTATTAAGTATAGTAATACTGTCTGAAGGTTTCAATGCAAATTCTAGAGATTTATTATAGAATTTAAGGGCCTCATTGTAATTATTATATTCACGCTGAATCATACCAAATTGATTGTATACACCATGTTTTGATAATTTCACTTTATCATTATTTTCCATGCTGTTTAATAGCTCTAAGGCCTCAACTGAAGTAGATTCACTATCATACAAAAAACCGAGCTTTTTTTGTATGCTTGCCATATATCTTAAATCGTTAACAACCTGTAAGGTATCATGCTTTAATTCATGCAGTTTCTTGCTTTTTTCATAAAAAGTAAATGCTAAAGCGAGGTCGGTACTTTTCCTAGGGTTTACAACAAGGTTATAATAGTATCCAGAACTATCTGCCACCTTTTGTGCAAATAATTTATAATTAAAAGCGTTTGTAAACCAAGCTAAGTACAAGCAAAAAAAAAGGAATGACTTTTTTATTTTCATTTCTCAAAAATACTAACTAAATTTTATTAGTAAGTAACTTCGCCTTGTTTATATGATATTTTCCATCATAGCTTGTAGACTTTTAAACTGAATGAACCCTTAACCTTATATCAAGAATTAGTAAAACATGAAGAATGTTTACAGATTTCATACCTAAAAAATTAAAACCATTTTACCTATCAATACATAAAACCCATCGGCGATTAATAAACAAAACCTGATAAATTATTCTTAAATTAGTATAAATCATACTATTATATCTAAACATGAAAACGCACTATAATATTATTATTGCTGGCGCTGGTGGTATTGCAGAGGCTGCTGGACTAATTTTAACAGAGTGGAGCCAAGTACCACCAACCATTTATATAGGAAACCGTACGCTAAAAAAAGCAGAAAAGGTTGCCCAATGGATTATGGAAGGCACCACCAAACCTTGTAAAGTAATTGCATTTCATTTAGATTCTGTAAACATTTCGGATGCCACAAAAACCATTTTTAAAAACGGTGATGCCCTCCTAGATTGTTTACCCGGTAGTTTAGCGCCAACTATGGCTAAACTTGCCAATGATAATAACCTCCATTATGCCAACCTTACCGAATATGTTGCCGAGACCAACCAAATTATAGATTTAGCAAAAAATGCTAAAACAGGATTTGTTTTGCAAACAGGTTTAGCGCCCGGTTATATTGATGTATTGGCGCATTATATGTTTCAAGAATTTTGCAAGCAACACCAAGTGGATCGGGTTGATAAACTAGAATTAAAAGTAGGCGCACTAACCCATCACGCCATTGCTCCACATTTTTATGGATTTACTTGGAGCCCCATTGGAGTGGCAACCGAATATTTAAAAGATTGTATTGTTATTCGAGATTATAAAAAAAAGTCACGTCCTGCCCTTTCGGAAAGGAGCCGTATAATTATTAACGGGATTACCTATGAAGACGACATTACTTCTGGTGGTGCCGCCGACCTCCCTGATGCCTTAAGTGATAAAGTGAAGCATTTAGATTATAAAACCTTACGCCACCCAGGACATTACGCTTGGATTGAAAACCAATTAAAAGGATTAAAAGCCACCAATAATCCTATTGCTAAACTTCAAGAAATTATGCTAAATAACATCCCTAATATTGAAGACGATCAAATAATAATTTACGCTGCTGTTGAAGGTAAAGATACCAAAGGTATATTACGCAGACAGGAAATTGCAAACCACATTAAACCTCAACAAATAGGTAAACACACATTAAGAGCCATACAAACAACTACCGCAGCTCCATTAGTTCAAGCCATACAATGGTTATTGGAAACAAAACCTAAAGGCGTTATTCTACAAAGCCAACTAGATACTAAACGTTTTTTAAACGGCACATTTATTACGCCTGTTTACGGAAAAATTAATTAAGTTTTGAACTTATGTATCTAGGAAGCTTTACAAACAGACTTAAAATTAACTTCGTTTTGTATTTTTTTTAATCTGTTGTGCAGTTTATTAAAGGCTAGGAAAAATAGGTGAAGTAATAATTCCTTAAACTTGTTATCTCAAGAAAAAACGAACCCTTTACGTATCTTTACCTAAACAAATACTATTTACGAATTTGTAGTTAACAAGTGAAGTTTTACTAATTACAGTTAATTTCATAAATAATCCTACCGTTTATTGATGTATAAATAATTCGCTGTTAAAACGTTTATAATTTAATTAAACAACTTCACAAACAATCTATAATAAGTTTAATAACTTACACGCTTAATAAAGCGCACAAAAATTATGTACACCATTATAGATGTTGAGACTACGGGTCAAGGCAACAAACTTACCGAAATATCTATTTTTAAATTTGATGGGGTTCAAATTATTGACGAATTCACATCCTTAATAAATCCAGAATCCCATATTCCAGATTATATAACTGCATTAACAGGTATTGATAATGCCATGGTTGCCCATGCTCCTACTTTTCCTGAACTTGCCGAAGCCATTTTAAAAATTACCGAGAGCACCATTTTTGTAGCGCATAACGTAAATTTTGATTATAACGCCATTCGAAATGAGTTTAAAGCAATTGGTATGGATTTTAATCGAAAAAAATTGTGTACGGTAAGGCTTTCTCGGAAGTTGATTCCGGGACATAAATCGTATAGTTTAGGTAAAATTTGTACTGCTTTGGGTATTAATATAAATGGTAGACACCGTGCTCGCGGTGATGCTGAAGCCACCGTTATCCTTTTTGAAAAACTATTAAATGCTGAAAATGCCAATACCGTTTTTAATAGTTTTCTAAAAAAATCGTCTAAAGAAGGTACGTTACCTCCACATTTACCAAGTGCCGTATTTAACGCTATACCTAGTGGTCCAGGAATTTATTATTTTAAAAACAAAAAAGGAAAAATTATTTATGTTGGTAAAGCTAAAGATTTAAAAAAACGCGTTTTAGGCCATTTTTATAACAAATCTGACAAAGAGCTAAATCTTTGCCGAGAAACTGCAGATATTGATTTTGAATTATCTGGTAGCGAACTTATTGCGCTTTTAATGGAAGACGCTGCTATTAAACACTATTACCCCGAATATAACCAAGCCTCGAAAAGAAAACCTAAAGCCTACGCTGTTTTTAGTTATGAAGACCGTAAAGGTATTACCCATTTAGCATACAATACTTTAAAAGCAACACCTAGCCCTTTGCTTATTTTTTATAATATTACGGAGTGTAGACAGTTTTTAGAGCGTTTATGCATGCAGTTTGAGTTATGCCCTAAATACTGCCACTTACAAGAAGGTGTGAGCCAATGCTCGCATTTTGCTATTAAAACCTGTAAAGGTATTTGTTTTGATAATGAACCTGTTAACGTATACAACCAAAGAGTTAAAAACGCGATACAACACGCTATAGAAGCATCTCAAAACAAAGTGATTAAAGAAAAAGGGCGTCATCCAGAAGAAGATGCCTTTATACTCATTAAAAACGGTGTGTATTTGGGCTACGGCTTTATTGAAAACACAGTACAAATAACTAACGAAACAGAACTTGAACCTTATTTAATTCCGCAACAGGATAATGCAGACGTTTGGCGCGTGTTAAGAAAGCGATTGATGCAATAACGGTTCTTTTTTTTAATTCTCACCTCTAGGGTCTGGTAATAACGATAGTTTTTTTGTCCATTGGATATCCAAACTACAAAAACCAAACTCTTCTGATATTTTACCACAGCAGGCGTACACACCCAAACCGTTTATAGGATATTTTTCTACTACGTTATGAAAATGTACCGTATCAAAATAATTACCTTCCTGATCGACAAACGTACAAAAACGCATTCGCTTGCCGTTAGACCCTTTATGAAACCTCGTATTTACAAGCACACCATATAGCAATACTATTTTATTAACATACAGGTTCATGGTTTTGGCTTTAATATGATCATACAAAATATCGCTTACTAAATCGAAATAATTACAAAGCGAAAAACCAAGCAGCTCCATTTGGTCATAAGCATCTTCAATCCATGTGGTTTTTAAACTTGGTAAATGAAACTGTTTATGCTTAGGTCTAAATAATTTTGATTGTGTTGTTTTAGCTTTATTTGCATTTAATTTAAAAATAGCTTGCCATAACAATTCGGTTTTAGGTTGTTTTGTAAACCTAAAGGCATTAATCCTAATAAGTATAGTTAACTGCTCTATGCTAATAGATACTCTGTCTATAAAATCGTCTAACGATTTAAAACGGCCATTAAATTGCCGTTCTGTTAATAACCGTTTTATGGTTAGTATTTCTAGGCTTTTTAAGTAGCCAAACCCCAAATAAATAGTTTTGCCGCTTATTGTATTAGGATGTTCACTATTATTAACACAAGGTGCTTCAATAATACCACCACACATTCTTGCTTCGTGTATATAATGCTCGGGACTATAAAAGCCGCCTCCATTATTTAAAACAGCCACCATAAACTCTAAAGGAAAATAACATTTAAGGTATAAACTTTGATAACTTTCTACAGCGTAAGATGCCGAATGCCCTTTAGCAAAGGCATAACCCGCAAAACTTTTTATTTGATTCCAAACCTCGAACGTAAGCGCATCTGGATACCCTCTAGCTTTACAATTATTAATAAATTTATCTTCTACCGCTGTAAATTCTGCTCTCGACCTAAATTTACCACTCATACCACGCCTTAATACATCGGCTTCTCCCAAATCTAACCCTGCAAATTTATTAGCTACTTTTAGTACATCTTCTTGATACACCATAATACCATAAGTTTCGGGCATAATTTCTAAAAGTATAGGATTTGCTTCTTTGCGTTTTTCAGGATAACGTTGCCTAATTATAAACTCCTTTTTCATTCCAGAACTAGAAACACCTGGTCGTATTATAGAACTAGCTGCCACCAAACCAATATAATCTTGGGTTTGTAATTTTTGCATTAAACCACGCATTGCCGGAGATTCTACATAATATGCGCCAATAGCTTTTCCTTGTTTTAAAAGCGCATTAATATTGGGGTCGTTTTTAAATTTTTCTACTTGAGTAATATCAATAGGTGGTAATTCTGGTCTATTATATCTTACAATATCGATAGTGTCTTTAATTTTTGCTAAACCACGTTGCCCTAAAATATCAAACTTAAAAACGCCAACATCTTCGGCTATAATCATATCAAACTGTACCGTTGGAAAACCTTTTGGAGGTAAATTGGTAGCCGAATAATAATGTATGGGTTTATCTAAAATTAACACACCACAAGAATGCACACTCAAATGATTAGGAAAACCTTTTATTAAGTCGCCATATTTTAAAACAAGTTGAGAAATTTCATCTAATTTTTTATGTCCGTGTTTATCTGCACTTAGCTTATCAATTTCTTCTTTTGGTAACCCAAATACTTTTCCTAACTCTCTAACTACCGCCCTATATTTAAACGTGTTATAGGTTGCTAATAGCGATACATTTTTAAACCGCTTAAAAATATAATTAGTAACATCTTCACGCTCTTTCCAGGAAAAATCAATATCAAAATCTGGCGGCGACGCTCTAAACGGGTTAATAAACCGCTCAAAATATAAGTCTAATTCTATAGGATCGACATCGGTTATTCCAATAATATAAGCTACAATACTATTGGCGCCACTACCCCTCCCTACATGCACATACCCTTTATTTTTTGAGTAGCTAACAATATCGTAATTGATTAAAAAGTAAGACACAAAATCCATTTGTCTTATCGTTTTTAATTCTGTTTCTAACCTAGATTTTACCTTAGCATCTGGTTTGCTATAGCGTTTATACAAATTATCGTTACAGAGCTTTACTAAAAACTGATAATCTTCCTCTTTCGAATTAAGGTATATACTTTGGTTTTGAGATACTCGGTTTTTCCCAAAGACAAAATTAATATGACACCTATCTAATAGTTTTTCTGTATTTGAAATGATATGTGGATATTCGGCATACAGGTTTTGTAAATCGCCTAAACTGAGCATAATATCGTGTTCGTCACATTCTTCGGTTTTTTGTAACTTACTTAAAAGTGTATTATTATCTATGGCACGCAATAAGCGATGTGCATTAAAATCGCGTTTATTTCTTATAGTAACTTGCTGCTGAATGACTAATTTATTGGTGTACGATTTATAATTTGAAAAAGGCAATTTTTTAAGTTCGGCTATAGAAACACCTATAAACTCATTATCATGAAACACCTTTTTTTCGAGTTGCATAACGCGCTCTAAAGGATAAATAAAACAGGTCTCCTTTAAAACAGGTGCTATTTCTGGGAGTTCTGTTTTACTGTGGGCGTGCTGCGACAAAAAGTCATTTAACTCCTGAAACCCTAAATTATTACTAGCTAAACCTACATACAATTGTTTAGCGCCATTTCTAAAATCGATACCAATTACAGGTTTTATATTAAACACTTGAGACTTTCTAACAAAATTTAAACATGCCGATGTGTTATTAATATCTGTTAATGCCAATGTGGTTACACCGTTTTCTTTAGCGAGTTTTAATAAATCCACTTCAGAGAATGTACCATATCGCAACGAATAATATGAATGACAATTAGTATACATTATTGTTTTCGGTGTGCTAATATTATAGGAGGATCGCCATTAAACGGGTTTTGAGAACTTGCAACCGATTTGGCGCCAATAGACGCCGCTTTTTGAATACTTAAAGCGCCATAACGACTACGAATAGCATCTAGAGCATTATAAAGGTTAAGCATCTCTTCAGTGTCATCAAATAAATTAATTTGATAATTACCACTAACTAAATTGCTGATTTTTACGCCAACAAGACGAATTAACAAACGCCGCTGGTATAGTTTATTAAACAACTCTAACACTCTAGGAATAATAACATGGTCGGCACTAGTGTAAGGAATATTAACTTGCTTAGAATAGGTATTAAAATCTGAATATCTAATTTTAACACTAATACATGCAGCCAACTTATTGCCTTGTCGTAATTGATATGCTAGGTTTTCGGCCATGGCAAAAATGGTGGTGCGTAGCTTAACCATATCAATAGTATCTTTAGTAAAGGTGCGTTCTATAGATATCGATTTTCGCTCATGGTAAGGTATTAATGGCGGGTTATCAATGCCATGAGCACGTTTCCAGATGGTAACACCATTTACACCTAATACACTGCGTAACATCTCTACAGGCATTTGCTGTATAACACGCACTTTATCAATACCCAAGTTTCGTAGAATTTGATACGTTTTATCGCCTACCGATGGTATTTTTTTTATGGATAATGGTGCTAAAAACGATTTTTCAAACCCATGATCTATTCGTAATTGGTTATTTGGTTTAGCTTCTCCTGTGGCCACTTTCGATACTATTTTATTAGCAGATAAACCAAATGAAATAGGCAAACCTGTTTCTTTAATAATGGTATGTCTTAATTCTGAAGCATATTTATAACTACCAAAAAACTTATCCATACCACTTAAATCGGCATAAAACTCATCAATACTCGCTTTTTCAAAAACAGGTGCTTTTTCCTTGATTATTTCTGTAACCAAATGCGAATGCTTTGTATAAATTGATGAGTTACCTCGTATTACAACCGCCTCAGGACACAAGCGTTTTGCCATACGCATAGGCATACCAGAATGCACACCAAAACGCCTAGTTTCGTAACTGCATGCTGCCACCACACCTCTATCGCCTGTGCCACCAACTAATAATGGGCGCTTTTGTAACCGGCTATCAATTAGGCGTTCGCATGACACAAAAAACGTATCTAAATCCAGATGTAAAATATTTTTTTTCACATCACAAAATTAACTACAAATACAAGTAATTATTGCTTATATTTGTAGTATTATGAATTTTATATCAAAAAACATTAAACATTTAAGAGGGCTTAAAAAGCTATCTCAAGAAGGCCTTTCGGAAGAACTAAAGGTTAGTCGTTCGCGCATAGGATCTTACGAAGAAAGTCGTTCTGCTCCAACTATAGAATTTCTAATTAAACTATCCGATTATTTTAAAATACCTATTGATATTTTATTAAGAAATGATTTAACTAAAGCTAAAGACTTTTCGTTTATAGAATTAAATAACCAGCGTGTTTTATTCCCGATAGCTGTTGATAGCGACAATGAAAACCTAATAGAAGTTGTTCCTATAAAAGCGTCGGCAGGATATTTATCAGGCTATGATGATCCTGAGTATATTGAACAACTTCAAAAAATAAAACTGCCTTTTTTACCTACAGGAAAACATCGTGCATTTCCTATTAAAGGTGACTCTATGTTACCCATGAAAGATGGCTCTTTTGTTATTGGCCGATTTGTTGAAAACAGAAGCGAAATACAAAGCGGAAAAACCTATGTGCTTATTACTTTAAATGACGGTATGGTTTACAAACGCGTTATAAATAATATTGACTTTAACGGGGAGTTATTTTTAGTATCGGACAATAAAACCTATAATGGCTATAGTGTACCCATTGATGAAGTACTAGAACTTTGGGAGTTTACTTGTAGTATTAACACGCAAGAATATACAGAAGAAGAATTAAAAATAAGCAGTATTTTAGGTATGTTTAATGAGTTGGGTGTCGAACTAAAAGCGCTTGAGAAAACTTTAAAACAATAGGATTAATTAAAGAATCCAGATTACTACGTTTTTAAAATTAAGCACCAAGACTTGGTTGTATTATAATTTTTTTTAACAAACAACATGGGTTTTAAACCTAATCTTTTGTTAACCTATACACATTGGTTTCTCTTTTTACAAAACCTATTTTTTGGTACAACCTATTAGCAGCTACGCGCTCTGGACTAGATGTTAAATTAATACTATTTATATTTTTATCGAACGTATAATCTATAGCAAATTCGGTTAAAGCTTTACCAACACCCTTTCCTCTTGCTGCATTATCTACAACAACATCTTCAATCCAAACCTTATTTCCTGTTGGGATTTTAGTAAACACTAAGGTTAATGTACCTAATATTTTAGCGTCTTCTTCGGCAACAAAAAGCACCGTATTTTCAGATTTAATAATAGCCTCTAAATCTTCTTTTTCTGGTAAAACACAACTTGAAGAAAGCTGTGGTATTAAGTTTTTAAAGGCATTAAGAATAGTATCGGTTACAGTTACAAGCTCATAAATTTCCATAGCTATAAATTTAGGTTTATTTGATTACTAAAGAACGGATTTAAAACTACAAAACTAAATTATTCTACTTTTTAAAATTAGAAATACCTGTTTCTAACCATTTATTATACACCTCTGCATCTGGAGTATATGCCACAGGATCTATTAAATTATTTTCAGAATGATCCATTAACACATAAAATGGTTGTGAATTCGTTTTATATTTAATGGTTTGTAATTCGCTCCATTTTTGACCAATATATTTTAGTTTTTTTCCTGGTTTTAGCTTAGAATCGACTACATCATCAGCATCCAACTTTCGCTTATCATCCACATATAACGAGATAAGAACCACATCATTTTTCAACTTTTTTAAAATATTAGGTTTTATCCAAACATTCTGTTCCATTTTTCGACAATTTACACAAGCATGCCCCGTAAAATCAATCATAACCGGCTTTCCTACTTTTTTAGCATAAGCCAAGCCTTTATCGTAATCGTTAAATGCTAAAATATTATGTGGTGGCATAACATGAGCACCATCAGGAATATCGCCGTGAGCATCAAGATACGAAGCTCCCGAACCTAATTGCGTATAGCCCACACCGTAAGGTGACTCGCTATAATGCTGTGGTGGCGGAAATGCACTTATTAAATTAAGTGGTGCTCCCCAAAGTCCTGGAATCATATAAATTGTAAACGCTAAAACAACTAGCCCTAAACTTAAACGCCCTACCGAAATATGTGTTAATGGCGAATCGTGAGGTAACTGTATTTTCCCAAAAAGGTAAAATGCCAAGGCACCAAATATGGCTATCCAAATGGATATAAACACTTCGCGCTCCAACCAATGTAATTGTAAAACTAAATCGGCATTCGATAAAAATTTAAACGCTAATGCCAATTCTAAAAACCCTAAAACAACTTTTACTGTATTTAACCAACCACCAGATTTTGGTAACGAATTTAACCAACCCGGAAACGCTGCAAATAACGCAAAAGGTAATGCAATAGCTAACGAAAAACCAAGCATGCCTACAATTGGTCCTATTTGACTTCCTCCAGAAGCCGCCTCTACAAGTAAGGTACCTACAATTGGCCCTGTGCACGAAAAAGATACTATAGCAAGTGCCAATGCCATAAAAAAGATGCCAATTAACCCGCCTCTATCTGCTTGAGAATCAACTTTATTAGCCCAAGAATTAGGTAACATAATTTCGAAAGCTCCTAAAAACGACACAGCGAATACGATTAATAAAACAAAGAAAATAATATTAAACCACACGTTGGTAGATAGGGCATTTAGTGCATCGGCACCAAAAATTAAACTTACCAATATACCTAGTAACACATAAATTGTTATAATTGAAATACCGTAAATAATAGCGTTTCTAATCCCGACTGCTTTATTTTTACTTTGTTTTGTAAAAAAGCTTACCGTCATAGGAATCATTGGGAAAACACATGGTGTTAATAAGGCTGCAAATCCCGAAAGAAAAGCAATAAAAAAGATTGACCAAATGCCTTTTTCTGAACTCGAATCGATTGCTTGAGACACCGTTTCTTGAACCTTTTGAGTCGTATCGGCCTCATTAGTATCTACTACAGCCGAAGATGCAGAAAGTTTAAATACTAAATCGACTTCGGTTGGTGGTAAACAACGTGCATCATCACAAACCATAAACTCAACAAATGCTTGCACTGCTGAAACATCTCCCTTTACATTAATTTTTTGTTTGAAGATTGCCATGTTTTCGAAAAACTTAATAGTCATTTCGAAAACAGGATCATTAACCGTATGCCCTTGGCCTTCTGAAGTATTACCTACTAACTGAATTTGCCCTCCGTTATCATCAAAAGTAAACGTTGTTGGTATCGGACCATCTTGTGGTACGTTTTGAGAATATAAATGCCAACCAGAATCTATAGTTGCTTTTGTTATTAACACATATTCTGTATCTGATATTTTTTCGACTGAAGTTGACCATTTTACGGGATCTAAAACTTGCGAACTACCTACAAAGACCGTTAAAAGTGTAAAAAATAAAAATAGGTTCTTCATTATTTAATTTATCATTATTTAACTTAGGAATTGAATTTTACTTCAAAGGCATAAAATTACAAATTGTAAATGTACCAATTGTAACATTGTTTACACTTCTTTTCGATTCAATTTGAAAACAATAGTCTCGACAAACGCATTATACTAACACTAAAACAGAGTTTTTTTTTATTGACTATAAAATACACCTTGAATTTTGAGCTAAAATTAGAGCCCATTTGCATTTAAAATTATTAAAAAACAAAACACCCAAGAGCAAACATCTTGGGTGCTTTCTTGAAACACAACATAAGTATTAAGTTTCAAATCAACTAAACTACAATAACTAATATTTAATATCACATATTTCCCTCCAAGCCCATATTCATATTATTGATGGATGGCTAAAACAGGGTTTTTATTTATTTTTTCTAAAACCGAAATCGCTTTAGATTGTGTTAACCCAATTTTACGTAGTAAACCAGGTTTTTTATCTGTAATGCACATAATACTATTAAGATGTGTTATGGCATAATCTTTTAAGCTTCTAGACCCTTTCATATATTCTACCTGAACTAAGCTGTTTGGAAATTTCTCTAAGTGATTAACAAACAATTTTAAATTGTTTTTCACTTCGGGGGTTACGCTTTCTTCTTCCTCTAAAACCAAAATATTGATGGCGCAATTCGTGTTGCTTAAAATATTTAAAAACGCATCTACCTCCACAGTCCTAACAGGATGTCTAAAAGTAGAAGTAATGGTTAGCTTTAATTTTTTGTGAATTGATGCAAACGATGGCACTATTAATATAGGACATGTTCTTACTTTATCAATTATTATTTTAACTTTTTTACTAACTACAATTCCACCTTTAAGTACAATTAAGTCAATACCAATTTCTTTAACTTGTTTTTCAATACCTTCGACCAAAGTAGCACACTCTGAAATGACATGATACCTATGCTTTGAGTTACTATTAGCCCCAGTAAACCGTTCTAACAATTCACCTAAATGCTGCAATGATTCTTCTTTAGGTTTCTCAAACCATTCATCGTCTGCCTGAAGCATTTCAATAGCACTTAAACCATGTGCATTGTATGAATAGGTATTTAGAAAATAAAAAGCGCATGTTTCGTTTTTAAAAAGTTTCATCGTATAATCAATGGCTTGATAACTATTTTGCGAGAAATCTGTTGGAATTAAAATCTTTTTCATGGCTTTAAATTATTTACGTTGATATCGCATCAACAATTTATAAATGTGTTTTTTAAACGCGTTATACTCTTCCATTAAAAGGACGTATTGTTCTCGCTTCTTTTCATGTAGTTTAGCCCGAGTTACATCATAGTCTATTTTTCCATATTCCCACTCGTCTTTTAATTCCTGATTATATTTACAGAACAAAGCCATACTTAAAACATTTTTACGCCGTAGTCCTTTTATTAAATTGGATACCGAAGCACTGTGTATAAGCTGCTTTTCTATTATATGACAACTATCTAGTTCATTATTAAATTCCTCTAATGTATAAATCCATTGATTTAATTCTTTCAAATCTTTTTGGATACAAAGTCGCCTTTGATTATCTATTTTATGTAATAAAGCGGAATTCAAAACTTTGCCCTAAACGGGTTTTAAAAGTGAAAACTCCTCGTGTACTTCTTTAAAAAATTCATCTTTTATCCTTCTATATTTATCTAAATGATAGAGGTAACTTCGTCGGTAACTTTCATGCTCTGTAATATACACCATATCGCATTGCATATCATCGCACTCTATTATTTTAGTACGTTTTACAGCATATCCATTAAGAGCAGCAAGTAACGTTTTATTTTCTGATTGCTTTTTTACTAATCGATTTAAAATACGATCGCCATCAAGCTTTTCGTTTAACTTTACAGCATAAATTCCTATAAGGGTATTAAGCTCCTTTTCTATGTAAGTTAAATGATTTATCCAGTTATCCAACTCCATAGTATTGATTTTGTGCGCTATATCCACATCAGAATCATGTTTAAATATTTTATCATTTTCTGTTTTCATAACACGGAATTAAATAACTGGATTTACATCTTTAAAAGTCTCTTCTTGCTGTACTTTTACTATTTTTAGTTGCTGCTTTCCGCTAGGAAAATCCCATAAAATGGTATCACCTTCGGAATAGCCAAGTAAAGCAGCACCCATGGTTGATAAAACAGATATTTTATTTTTACTTACATCTTTATCTTTTGGTGCCACAACTTGAAATGTTTTTTCCAAGCCATTATCAAAAATTACGGTAACTTTACTGTTTAGGCGAATAACATCTTGAGGCATTTCAGCATTATCAATAATATGTGCTTCCTTAAGTTCTTCACTAAGTTTTCGTAATGATTTTTTTGTTTCAAAATCGCATGAATACCTCGTGATATTAAGAATCTGTTTTACGTAAACAAACTCTTTTTTTTCTAATATTAAACTGCCGTATCTCATCTTTTTTAAATGTTATTAAACTCACACTTATTAAGTAAAAGCACCATTAAACAAGATTAACTTTTATTATAGAGCTTATTTCTAAGGGAGCATTACAATTTAATTTCGTTTGCCGCCAAGGCATCTTCGAAATTTATTGAAACCGTACTTACTGTATTAAAAAAACGTTTACCATCTTTACGTTTTACATCCACTTTGGTTACTCCATTTTTAGTAGCATCAACATTAGTTACAACAACTTCATCGCCTAAGGCCGCCTTATAGTTGGCAATCCCGCCTCTTTTAATTATAAAGTTTGCCCGTGGAAACTTTATGTGTTTATACTTAAACGTTGAAGGTTTACCAATTTCAATAACATCTCCTTTTTCTACTGCTATAGATTTACTATTAAAATCTTGGGCATTCATAGTTAAAACACCTAAACCAATAACTGTTGCTAAAACATACTTTCTCATAAATGATTTTGTTTTTATTATTACACTTTGTTTTAATTGATGATAGTTTTAAATGACCTTTAACTATTAAAAATAAAATCATTTAAACCCTATCAAACTCCATATACCATAAGCAATTGATATGCCTAAAAGCTATTAAAAAAAGAAAAAAAACAAACACCCCCTTTATTTAAAAGGGTTTATAAGGTGTAAAATGTATAACTGTAAAAACAATAGTGGTTCAAAAATTCCCAGTTGAAGAAAAACGAACCACCATTAAACCACTAATTAGATAACTTTTGGCGCAGTGTTTTTCTATCTATTTGAAGAATTTTGGCCGCCTTAGTTTTATTGTTTCCGGAGACACGAAGAACTTTTTCTATATACTTTTTTTCAATAACTTTTAAAGGCTGTAAAGTTACTTCTGAAAACTCTAAGGTATATTTTACATGTTCTGGTAAATGCTCGACACCAATAATCTTATCGCACATAATTACGGCTCGCTGTATAATATTTTCCAATTCTCTTATATTTCCTGGCCAATTATAACGTTTTAAAACCGCTAAAGCCTCCGGTGTTATTTTAACAAATCGGTCTTTATACTCTACGCCGTATTTAAACAAGAACTTATCTACTAGTAAAGGGATATCTTCCTTACGCTCATGTAAAGGCGCAATATCAATTTCTATTACTGTTAATCTGTAAAATAAATCTTCTCTGAAGGTTTGATTATCAATCATATCCCGCAAATTACTGTTGGTTGCTGCGATAATTCTAATATCAATTTTATCAGGCTTTTGAGCCCCCACTTTAACCACTTCTTTTTCCTGTAACACACGCAAAAGTCTTGCTTGTACGGCTAAGGAAGCATTTCCTATTTCATCTAAAAAAATGGTTCCGCCATTGGCAGCTTGAAAAAACCCTTTTCTATTGGCATCTGCCCCTGTAAACGCCCCTTTTAAATACCCAAACAATTCAGCTTCTAGTAAATTTTCTGGTATCGCTCCACAGTTTACAGCAATAAAAGGAGCTCTAGCAAATTTACCTTGATAATGAATAGCACGAGCCACAAGTTCTTTACCTGTTCCACTTTCACCTTTAATTAATACAGTGGCTTTATTATCTTTTATCCGCTCGATAATTTGAATAACATCATTTATTTTTTCTGAATTACCAATAATTTCTCCATATGCTTTATTTTTTTCTTCAGAAAGCACATTTGTTTTCTCTTCTTTCTTTTCATTGTAGGACATAGATTTATCTATAGCCTCCTTTAACTCATTTTTTGTAAATGGTTTTGTTAAATAATCGACAGCTCCCGATTTAATTGCCGAAAGAGAATCCTGAACCGATGGATATCCTGTAACCACCAATTTTGGCAACCTTGGATAATGTTCTGAGACAAATTTTATAAGTTCAAACCCATCAATTTCCGGCATTTTCAAGTCGGTAATAAGTAAATCTATTTTAGTATCACGTAAAATAGTAACTGCTTCTTTTACCGAAACCGCTTTATAAGAATGATAATTCCATGATTGTAAATGACGTTGTAATAATTCTAATATATCGATATCATCATCTACAATAAGTATGTTTTCTTTACGTAACTGCATGTTTTAATTTTTTGGTAAAGTCACCGTAAATACAGCGCCTTTGTCAGGGTTATTTTCTGCTATAATTGAGCCTTTATGCGATGCTACAATACCATGAACAACACTTAAACCTAATCCCGAACCATCCTCCATAGGTTTTGTAGTAAAAAAAGGTTGAAATATTTTTTCTAAATCATTAGGCGTAAGTCCTTTGCCTTCATCACTGATTTTTAAAATAATACTATCTTTTTTTTGTAAAGCTTGAATAGTTACTAGTCCTTCCTTTGGTGAAAAATAAATAGCGTTAATTAACAAATTAAAAATTATTTGGGTTAACTGAATAGGATCTGCCTTTAACCATAACTCTTCCTCGTTAATTTTAGTACTATACTTAACCTTTTCCTTTCTGAAGGTGGCATCAAGTAAATTAATGGCACTTTTTATAATTGGAACAAGGTTAACCTGCTTTTTTTCTTGAGGCATTTTACAAGAAAAGAATAATAATTTTTTTAAAACTTCCCTTGAAAAAATAGCATTATCAATAATTTTATTTAAATCTGAAGCTATTTTTTTATCTCCTTCTAAATCAGATTTTAACAACTCTGCAAAGCCCAATATATTAGCTAAAGGCGTATTAAGTTCATGAGCAATTCCGGCCGTAATTTCACCTAAAATACTTAAGCGGTCTGCATGTTCCATTTGCCTTTTTAAAGAGGTCTCACTTTTTTGAATTTCAATACGCTCTAATAAATTGCCCACCTTTAAGGCAACATTATCCAGCAATTGCTGCTCTTCTTTTAAAAAATCGTCCTGTGTTAATTTAGGACCATTCAAACTGGCTATAATTTTACCTTTTGGCTCATTAAATATTCGAATACTAGATTCGATTTTAGGGTTATCTACAGATAACCGATTGGTACTAATTTCTAATTCTTCACTACTAAACTTAATATCTGTAAAATCGGGAAATAAAAAGGCTTTTTTTAAGCTAAAAACACAGGCCTTTAAAACATTTTCTATGGATTCTATATCTACGCTTTCAATGATAGAAGATATTTCGTAAAGGCAAGTTAGCTCCTTTATACGTTCTTTTAATGCATCTTCAGTTTCTTTACTCATTTCTTTTATTGGTTCTAAAAACCCGTGTCAATCTGCTATTTGTTGGGTAGCTTCTATATTTTGTTAAATTATTAAAAATAAGCGCTACTACAAATAATATTATTGTTCCGCTTAAAACAGGAGCCAAAACATACATATACCCTAAAGATGTAATTTTTTCTGTACCTATAACAGCAATAAGTGCTGTGGCACCACCTGGAGGATGTAAGGTACGGGTAATTTGCATGGCTATTATAGATAAAGCTACAGCCAATGGAGCAGATAGCCAAACTACATTAGGTAAATATTGAAAAACTGTTACTCCTATTATGGCTGATATTACTTGGCCACCAATAAGATTTCTAGGTTGTGCTAACGGGCTTTGAATGGCGCCAAATACAAGAACACTTGTAGCCCCAAAGGAGCCAATTAACAGTATATTTTCTAATCGTGTAAATTGCTGAGATTGAATATAAGCAATAAAGCCTATACCAATAAAAGCACCTAAAAATGACCAAAATTGCTCGCGTGCATCAAGAGCTGTTTCCTTATAGACTATATATCTAGTGAGTCTAAAATTTCGATTTGCCTTTTCTACAATTGCCTTTCTTTTACCCATCGTCTTTCTGAAAGAATTATTTCTAAATTGTTATTATATTTAAAAACCTAAATTTGGTTACCTGTAATTTCAAAGGTTATGCCTATTTATATCCTATTCCTAAATAAAATTAGAACTCATAGTTTTAAATACTTGACAGATAAAATTAAATTTAGCCTAAAACCACTACTGGGTAATATTTACCCTGCCGAGTATTTATAACTCAATTCAACAAAGGAAATTGGTTAGTTATATGTCATTTAAAAGCGAAACCCAAGATTTTAGTCTTGGGTTTCGCTTTTAATTAGTAGGTACAGCCTCATTTTTAAAATCGCTTATACCTTTTATACAACTTGTGTTTAAATTAAATGATTTGGTAGGTCCTCCACCTTTTCACAACATACTTGCTCCATAACTTGTTGAAATTCTCTTTTCATTAGAGAAATAGTATGATCGCCACCTTGTTTTCCTAAGGCACCCACACCATACATAAAAGTACGTCCCATAAAAGTAAATTCAGCACCACTAGCCATGGCTCTAGCGATATCTGGACCACCACGTAAACCAGAATCTACCATGATTTTTATTTGACCTTTATATTTTTTTGCTAAGTGCGTCATAGGTACAATGGTAGATTGTCCTGCATCTAATTGACGCCCACCATGATTGGATACTATTAAACCGTCAACACCTAATTGAATAGCTTTTTGAGTATCTTCTTCACTAACAACACCCTTAATAACCAATTTACCTTTCCATTGGTCTCTAATAGACGCTATACGATCCTGACTAAGTCGACCAGAAAATGTAACATCCATAAACTCCCCTAATCTCTTTAAATTTAACCCTTTAGGCATATAAGGTTCCAAAGTTTTAAAAGCAGGCTGCCCATGAATTAAGGTTTGAAGAGCCCAATCTGGTTTTTTAAAAACTTCAAGAATATTTTTAACGCTCATTGTAGGAGGCATTGCCAATCCATTTCTAACATCACGAGGTCGGTATCCAAAAGTTGGTACATCGGCCAAGATAACCAACACATCTGTTCCTGCTGCGGCAGATCGATCTAACAAATCTCTTTTTACTTTTTCTTCTGCAGGATGATATAATTGAAACCAAGATTTACCTTCAGTAATTTCTGCAATACGCTCTATACTAGATGTCGTTACCGTACTTAAAATAAAAGGCACATTATGCTCTTTGGCAGCTTTGGCTAAAATTTCTGGTGCATTAGGCCACATTAAACCTTGTAAGCCTACTGGTGCAATTCCAAAGGGTGCATCATAAGTATGACCAAATAATTCGGTTTTTAAATTCGATTTATCAAACTTTGATAAATATTGTGGCATCAATTCAATTTTCTGAATATCAGACCGGTTTTTATCTAAATTAATGTCCTCATTACAACCTCCATCCAAATACTCAAAAGCAAACTTTGGCATTTTAACCATGGCTCTTTTTCTTAAATCCGTTACAGAAGGATATTTAGGGTTTATTGTTAATTTCATGAGATAATAGTTAATTGATTATAGTTAATTTTAGTTATGTTTTAACTTTTATAAAGCAAAGTCTTTTTTAAGGTACTTATACCATTGTATTTTCTAAAAAATATTATGATTCTAATTGATATATTTTATCCATTAGCAACCATTTTTCGCCTTTTTTAGCCATAGGCAGTGCTTGCTGGTAGTTCCACATTAAGGTTTCCCATTCTTGCACTTTTGGATTGTTTTCGTCCATAGTATTTTTCTTTTCAAATGAAAATTCACTATTAACTTCCATTATCATAAACAAACGATTACCGATACAATAAATTTCAAGATTTTCGATACCAGAATCTATAATGCTTTTTGTTATTTCCGGCCAAATACTTTCATGATAAGCTTTATACTCCTCAATTAATTTCGGATCATCCACTAAATCTAAAGCAAAACAATACTTTTTCATAATCTTGTTTTATAAATTTTTAAACTGCTTTGCCTTCATGTTTGCTAAATACATGAAATCCGTACCACGCGATATAAGCAAAACACATTAATGGTAATACAAATGAGAAATTAACTTCGGCTACACCCATTATTTTAGTATCTGCAACACCGCTACCGCCCGCATCAATAATCATTCCTTGTAACATAGGTAAAAGCGCACCACCAACAATGGCCATTACTAAACCTGCAGAACCTACTTTAGATTGCTCTTCGGTTAAATCACCTAAAGCAATACCATAAATAGTTGGGAACATTAAAGACATACAAAATGAAATCCCTACAACGCTATATAGACCAACTATACCTTCAATAAACATGGCGCTAGCAACACAAGCCCCTGCTAAAACTGCGAAAAACATTAATAGCTTACCAGAGCTCATAAAACGCAACATGGCAGTTCCTACAATACGTCCAAATGTAAATAAAATGAATGCTATAAATTGGTAAGCAAAAACATCAATCTTCTCATACCCTACAACATCGGCATTAGCTAAATCAATAGCTTCCGCATATTGATAAATATAAGTCCAAGTCATAATTTGAGCCCCAACGTATAATATTTGAGCTACAACACCTAAAACATATTTACTGTTTCCTAATAATTTACCAAAGGTGTCACCTAAGCTAGGCATAACCCCTTCTTCTTTAGATTGCGGCATTTTATTAACCAAAAACAATACAAAAACTGCAAGTATAACTAACCCAAGAACCACATAAGGATCTCTAATAACAGCTAAATCTGCTACTTTAATCATAGTTCTTTTAGCGTCATCTAAAGCGCTAAAATCTGCAATATCATCAGATTGTAACTTATCGTATACAAAATATTTAGCAACTAGCAACCCTGCAATTAACCCAACAGGGTTAACAGACTGTGCTAAATTTAAACGTTGTGTTGCCGTTTCTTTTGCTCCCATTGCCAAAATATATGGGTTAGCCGCCGTTTCAAGAAATGCCAAACCAAAAGTTAAAACATAAAGCCCTAAACAGAAAAACCAAAATTTCTCAGTAATAGCTGCCGGATAGAACAACAAAGCTCCACTAGCATATAAACCTAACCCAATTAAAACACCAACTTTATAAGAGTACTTTCGCATAAACATGGCTGCTGGCAAGGCCATACAGAAGTACCCCCCGTAAAAAGCCATTTGAACCCAAGATGCTTGAGTGTTTGATAATTCTAGTACTTTTTTAAAGGCATTTACCATAGGATCTGTAACCGCGTTAGCAAATCCCCACAGTGCAAATAAAGAGGTTACCAAAATAAAGGGTACCAATACTTTTTTAGAAACAACTGGTGTTTTTGTGATATTACTCATTATAATTAGTTGGTTTAGTGTTAGTTTAAATTATTTTTTGACTATTAAATTGAACGATCTAAATGTGTGTATCCACCATCTACATACAATAATTGCCCTGTAGTATGACTTGATTTACTAGATAGTAAAAAAGCAACAGTATCTCCGATTTCCTCTGGAGAAGTCATTCTATTTTCTAATGGAATATTCTTTGTTATAGCGGCCAACTTTTCTTCTTTATCTGGAAAAGTACTAATCCATTTTTCATATAATGGGGTATAACATTCTGCAACAATTAATGCATTTACACGAATACTATAAGGTAATAACTCTACAGCCCATTCTCTTGTTAACGCGTTTCTTCCACCATTAGAAGCTGCATATCCAGAAGTCCCACCTTGACCAGTATCGGCCGTTTTAGATCCTATATTCACGATAGCACCTTTACTCTTTTTAAGTTCTGGCAATGCATAATGTGCCATTAGGTAGTAATGCACCACATTACGTTTTAACGAAGACATAAACCCTTCATAATCGCCATTTTCTAACCCTATTCCGTCGTTTACACCAGCATTATTTACTAGTCCATCAATACGACCGTGTTTTTCAACCACGGATTGTACTGCATTTTTACATTGTTCTGGATCTGTAAGTTCAGCCAATGCATAAGAAATATCTAAACCTTGGGCCTTAAAAACTTCGGTTACCTCATCTACACTTGCTTTATTTCTAGTAATTATTACTGGAATAGCTTCTTCACGAATTAAAGATTCCACTATACCCAAACCTATACCTTTAGATCCGCCAGTAACTATTATTACTTTACCTTTTAATTTTAAGTCCATTCTTATGGTTATTTCGTTTATAAATTATAACATCTTATTGCATTTCCTCCCATGATCATCTTTCTGTCTTCATTGGAAAAATCAATAAAATAATTTTCAATTAGTTGTAATACACTTTTATACTCTCCAGCCAATAAACATACCGGCCAATCGGATCCAAACATAATACGTTTTGTTCCAAAAGCATTAACAATACTATCTAAAAATGGTGTGAACTGCTCTGGTGTCCAATTAAAATTTTCGGTTTCAGTAATCATTCCCGAAATTTTACATGATACATTTTTAAATGTTGCTAACTGCTTAATATTTTTAACCCATTTTTCGTTTAATCCTTCTGAAATTTGCGGTTTTGCGATATGATCAAGAACAAATTTTTGGTCAGGAAATTTTTCGACTAGTTTAATTGCGTTTTCCAATTGATTTGGAAACACCAAGATATCATAAACTAAATTAAACGCCCTTAATTCATTAATACCTCGCTGAAAGTCTTTACCTAAAACAAAATCTTCTTTTTCGGCTTGCACAATATGACGAATACCTTTAAGGTTTTTGTTTTTTGAAAAATGACTTAATCGTTCTGCTACCTTTTCATCACATAAATCTACCCAACCTACAACACCTTTAATAAAAGGATTTTGGTCTGCACATTCCAGCAAAAACTCAGTTTCTTTCTCAGATTGATCCGCCTGAACGGCAATACAGCCATCTACATTATTAGCATCCAAAATAGGTTTTAAATCTGTAGGAAGAAAATCCTTTCTGATAACGCTCATAGTTTCATCAATCCAGCTATCTCTAACTGCATCATAAATCCAAAAATGCTGATGTGAATCAATAATCATTTATGTACTCTTTTTTCTTAAATTAATTCCAAGTTTTAAAGTTCTCGTTTTTCGCCTTGCAAAGTAATTAAATCTTTAAACAATGTTTTTATTATTGTTAAATTTTAAGAAACTAATTAGCTTTTACCGCCCGAAAATATGAAAATAATAATGAGTTTTCAACAAACAGAAACATGAGACACCTTTAGATGTCTCATGTTTTTGCAATTTTAAAAAACAAGATTTATAACATATATCATATAGAAAATAAATCTATTTTGAATATGCTTTACAAACTTGTCTTGATACTCCTAAACCTTCAATACCTAACTCCATAACATCGCCAGGTTTTAAATATACAGGAGGTGTTAATCCTAAGCCAACACCAAATGGCGTACCTGTTGAGATGATATCTCCTGGTAATAAAGTCATGAATTGACTAATATGGCTTACTACTTTCTCTACATTAAAAATAAAATCTGACGTAGAGCTATTTTGCATAACTTCGCCATTTAATTTTAACCAAAGATTTAAATTATTAGGATCTTTTATTTCATCTTTAGTAGCAATAAAAGGACCTACAGGAGCAAATGTATCGCATCCTTTACCTTTACACCACTGTCCTGAACGCTCTAATTGAAAAGCACGCTCACTAACATCATTATGTAAAACATAACCGGCAATATGATTATAAGCATCAGCCTCCTCTACATAAGACGCTTTTTTTCCAATAACTATGGATAACTCAACTTCCCAATCTGTTTTATCACCTCCTTTAGGAATAATAACATCGTCATTAGGCCCCACTAAAGAAGAAGTCGCTTTAAAAAATAAAACAGGTTCCTTTGGAATTTCCATTCCAGCTTCAGCGGCATGTTGAGCATAATTTAATCCAACACAAACAATTTTAGAAGGTCTTGTTAATGGCACACCTAAACGTACTTCATCACCAACTATTGGGCAACTTTGTTGATTAGCTTCCAACCAAACTTTAAGTTTTTCAATACCATCATTTCCAAAAAAATCTTCATTATAATCTGTTCCAAAAGCAGAAACATCAATGATAGTCCCATCTTCTAACTGTACACCTGGTTGCTCGCTTCCAACTGCTCCAAATCTTATTAACTTCATCTTATTTTGTTTTAATTTATATTGTGTTATTAATTTCCGTTTAATGTTACAAATCCACCATCAATAGCGTAATTTGAACCTGTAATAAATCCAGCTTCATCAGAACATAAAAACAGTACTAAATCTGCCATTTCTTGAGGTTTCCCCATACGCCCTATTGGTTGGGTTTTCGAAAGTTTTTCAAACATTTCCTCTTCTTTACCTGGATAATTGTTTTTTATAAACCCATCAACAAAAGGTGTATGAACACGACCTGGCGCGATACAATTACAACGAATACCGTCTTTTATAAAATCTTTAGCAATAGAATACGTAATTGTTAAAACGGCACCTTTAGTCATTGAATACGCAAAACGATCGTTAATTCCTACCGTTGATGCAATTGAAGCTAAGTTTAAAATCACACCATTTCCTGTTTTCTTTAAGGCAGGCAAACAGGCTTTAATACAATTGTATACACCTTTTATATTAACATTGTAAAGGCGATCTAAATCGGCTTCTTCACAGGCTTCTATATTACCAACATGAGCAATACCTGCGTTATTAATTAAAATATCAATGGCACCATTTTCTGAAATTGACTTTACAATACTTTCAACATTCGATTGGTTAGCTACATCACATTTATGAGCCGCTGCTTTTTCACCTAAGGCCTTAATTTCATTTACAGTTTCCTCGGCTGCTTCTAGATTAAAATCTAATATGTGTACTTCTGCTCCTTGCGTTGCAAACGTTAGGGATATCGCTTTACCAATACCGCTTCCGCCACCAGTTATAATGGCTACTTTGTTTTTTAAACTAAATTTTGTCATGTTTCTTTAATTAGTTTTGTAGTTTATATTTTATAAAGACATTCCGCGTTTCCAAGGAATAAAATCGTCTTGTTTTAGCTGTCTAGCTTTAGTTTGTTTTCCGCTAGCAACCTCGATTACAAAATCCAATAATTCTTCGCCAGCTTGTTCAATAGTTTTTTCACCCTCAATTATAGTTCCCGTATTGAAATCTATAATATCATTCATTTTATTGAATAATTTGCTATTTGTAGATACTTTAACAACTGGTGTAATTGGATTTCCTGTTGGTGTTCCTAAACCTGTTGTAAATAAGATAACATTACAACCTGAACCTGCCAATCCTGTAGTAGATTCCACATCGTTTCCAGGAGTACATAATAAATTTAAGCCAGGTTTTACAACTTGCTCTGTATAATCTAGAACATCTTCCACTGGCGATGTTCCTCCTTTTTTAGCAGCTCCAGCAGATTTTATAGCATCAGTTATTAAGCCGTCCTTTATATTTCCTGGTGAAGGATTCATAGAGAATGCAGCACCTAATGCTTCTGCCTTAGAGTTATATGTTGACATGATATGAGAAAACTTTTTAGCTTTTTCTGAATCTGTACAACGGTTAATTAATTCCTGCTCCACACCATTTAATTCTGGAAATTCTGAAAGTACGGTAGCACCACCAAGACCTACAATTAAATCGGATACATAACCTAAAGTTGGATTAGCCGAAATACCTGAAAACCCATCAGACCCACCACACTCTAATCCTATAACTAATTTAGATAGACTTGCAGGTTTTCTCTCAATTTTATTAGCTTCCATTAAACCTACAAAGGTTTTCTTAACAGCATCTGCTAACAATACTTTTTCGGAAACACTTTGTTGTTGCTCTAAAACATAAACCGGTTTAGTATTTGCGGCTGCCATTTTCGATAAGGCATCTTGAAGAATACTAGCCTGTGCGTGTTGGCAACCTAAACTTAAAACAGTTGCTCCTGCTACATTTGGATTATTAATATACCCAGCTAATAAATTACATAATGTAACAGCATCTGAAGTTGCACCACCACAACCACCATCGTGAGTTAAAAATTTCACACCATCTACGTTGGGAAATAAAAGGTTTCTTGAAGTATCATTAGCTTCCTTTAAAATATCCTTTTCTAAAATAGCATCTGTAGATACCCCAGATTTATAATCGTTAATTAAAGCATCAACATCTAAACCTAAATGTTGCTTTTTTCCATAGCCTAACTTTTCAACTAAAGCTTGTTTTAAAACCTCAACATTTCTATTCTGACAAAAAACTAAAGGTATAATTAACCAATTGTTTTCCGTACCTACTTTACCATCGGCTCTATGATATCCATTAAACGTTTTATTTACAAATTTCGAAATATCTGGGGCCTGCCAAACATCCTTTTCTTTAGTATCGTTAACGCCATAACTTTCGGTATCATGAACAAGGTTAGTAGTGCTAATCATATCGCCTTTGGCAATATCTTTTTTAGCTTTCCCTACAAGAACCCCATACATATAAACCAAATCTCCTTTTGCTAAAGTTTCGGTTACAAATTTGTGCTTAGCAGGAATATCGTTTTGTAAAACATAAGTTTTTGAGTCATAAACAACTTCTGTTCCTTTTTTTAAATCTGCCAATGCAACGAGAACGTTATCTTTCTCGTGAATTTTTAATATTTTTTGATCTGATTTCATAATACAGTTATAGTCATTACAATATAGTACAATAGTAATACAAAAAAAGGTTTTGGTCTTCCTAAAATTTGACTTTAAATGATATTTTTTTTGCTCTAATATAATATTTAACAATAATTGAGCAATTATTAAATCAATTTATGCTATCCACAATTGTTATTTACATCCTAACTAACACAACTTAAATCTTACTAAGCGGTAACTATTATTAAAATTAATTAATTTCAAAACACAAACATATTACACATTTGTTAGGTAAAATTCATTCAAACAAAAACCCTAAAAAAACACACCAAAGACAAACAACGCAATACCCTGAAAACCAACTAGATAACAAATACGTATTGCATTTCGTCGATTAAATTTGCATTTCATGGAATTAGAACATACCTTTGATGTCTAATAAGTTAGTCCCAAGCTACAACTAAACCTCAAATGAATAAAATTACTTTTTTAATAAGGTATTTTATACTATTAATTAGTATACAACTGCCCTCATATTCATTTTCGCAAGTTACAATCGCAAGTCAAAGTTTTGATTTTGGACCTTCTGAAAATGTCGATAATTCAAGATATTCCGCTTCTAATTATAGCTACTCTCAAACTTATACCACAACCTCCGAATCTTTTCAATATGGTGTAACATTTAAAGAATTTGAAACTTCAGAAGGAGCTATAACTCACCAAGGAGATACAGACTACTTAGACTCCCAAGGAATGGTTATTTGGGATGCTAGCGAAAATACAGGATACAATTTTAATGTTACAGGAATAGGAAGAGATGATACTTTGGAATTAAACCAAAAACAATCTAAAAGTCAACATACAGAAGCAGATGGAACAGATACATTCGGCCCAACATTAACAAATGGATTTTTAACCATAGGACTTTCTGACATCTATGATACAAATGACGAAAACATAGCCTCAAACCCAACAACGTTAAACGATAAAGAATATTTACTTTGGGGCAACAACGGTACAGATATTAACCTTGCTTCACCTCCAGTGGTGGTTGACTTGAGTTCTAGTGTTACAGGGTTATCAACCCCAGTATCATTTACTGCCATGCAACGTGTATGGAAGGTAGTTGAAAATGGTGGAAATATCCCTTCTTGTAAAATAAGAATTCCTCAAAACACCATAAGAAACATAACGCCTCCTGGTCATTTCTATATGTTTATATCGGATACAGATATTTTCGACACTACTGCACATTATAAAGTAATGACCAATGATGGTAATGGAAACTTAGAAACAGATTACGATTTTAATGGTACTAAATACATAACTTTTGGATATGCCCCACAAATCATTGCTAAACGTTCTGTATATTTTGATGGCACCTCAGATTATATAGATGTAAATAACAAAATTAATTTAAACGCTAATGCCTTTACTATTTCGGCTTGGATAAAAAGAGACACAGGCACACTTAATGCTTCTATTGTTTCAAAAAGAAATGCTGCCTTTTCTGAAGGTTACGATTTAAGGATTAATGAATCTGGAAACTTAGAAATGACTTGGAATGGCGGAGAAGTTTCAATAACTTCATCAGTGGTTATTCCAGAAAATAAATGGCATCAAGTAGCCATAACATATTCGAAAGGAACAGGTATTTTATTTATAGATGGCGTTGAAGACACCGCTACAATAGCAACATATTTACCTGCACCCATAGCTACATCTCAAAAATTCCTTATTGCTGCTGCAGATGGCTATCCTCCTAACACAACTAGTTATTTTGCTGGAAATATTGATGAAGTAAGAGTTTGGAACACTGCCCTTACACCTATTCAGTTGAGATATATTATGAATCAGGAAATTATCGATGATGCTACGCTGGCCTTAGAATATGGCAATGTAATCCCTTCGTCTATTTCAAAAAACGAAATTAGCACTATTCCTTGGACAGAATTGGCTGCTTACTACCCAATGTCTGTATACACCTATTCGAATACAGACGATATGTCGGGTAACAACAACCAAGGCGCTTTAAGAAATATAAGCACTGTAGATTATCAAACAGCACCACTTCCTTATAAAACACAAGCTGCTGGTTCTTGGGACACAGATACTACATGGTTAAACCATATGGTGCAAACACTACCAAATTCCTTATCTATTATTGATGGAACTACACCTATAGATTGGAATATAGTTGAAATAAATCATGACACGTACCTTGGCGCATCACCTTCAGCTGTTAGAAGTAGAAATTGCTCTGTTAAAGGATTAATAATAAACGATGGCAAATTACAAGTTAATGGCAAAACAAGATCTAATACCGGTATTGGTTTAACAGTGACCCACTACCTAAAACTTGACGGAACTATCGATTTAGAAGGCGAATCACAATTAATTCAAACAGACCAAAGTGATTTTGATTCCTCTAGCATAGGATCATTAGAGTGTGATCAACAAGGGTATTCTAGTACCTATATTTATAACTATTGGTGTTCGCCTGTATCTCCTAAATGTAATGGAAATTACACTGTAGATGATATTATAGAAAATGTAGGTTTCTTAACCTCTGGGTATAATGGTACGAATTCTCCTGTTCAAAATGCAGATTATTGGATATGGAAATACACAAACAGGCCAAGTAAAGCCTATTCTGAATGGCAACACGTAAGAAGCACAGGTACTTTAGCAATAGGTGAAGGTTTTACCATGAAAGGTCCCGGAACAGATACGCCTAATCAAAACTATGTTATGGTTGGACAGCCAAATAATGGAGATTTTAACCTATCTATTAATGCAGCTAGCACTTATTTAATAGGCAACCCATACCCATCAGCTTTAGATGCAAATCAATTTATACGAGACAACATTCATACCAAAGATGGGGGTAACAATGATAAAAATATTATTAATGGTGCATTATATTTCTGGGATCATTTTTCTATAAACAGCCACCAATTGTCAAGTTACCAAGGCGGTTATGCGGTTTACACTTTAATGGGTGGAACCGTTGCTATAACTACAGATTCAAGGATTAATGCATCCTACGCCTCCAAAACTAAACTTCCAGAAAGATATATAGCTGTAGGTCAAGGTTTCTTTGTTTCATCCAATGTTGATGGTCTATCCGGATTAACACAACCAATTGTAGATGGCGATGTAAACTTTAAAAATAGCCAACGAATTTTCCACAAAGAAAACCTGTCGGGAGGTAATACACACTCAAAACTCTTTAAAGGCTCAAAAAAATCTAAAAGCAACATAAACGTTACGGAAGACAATAGAGAAAAAATAAGGTTAATGTTCGATTCTCCTAATGGATATCATCGCCAATTATTAACAGGCGCAGACCAAAACACATCTAACGGATTTGATTTAGGATACGACGCCATACTTATTGAAGACAACCAAGAAGATATGTATTGGACACTAAACCAATCGAAATTACTAATTCAAGCGGTAAATAATTTTGATACAACTCAAAAATTACCATTTAGTCTAAAAATAGCAAAAAAAGGCCTAGCGACTATAAGTATTGACAACCTAGAAAACATTGAGTCTAACAAAACCATATATGTTCATGATATTGAATTAAATACCTACCACAACTTACAAGAGAGCAAATACACCGTATTATTAAGCCCTGGCGAATATAAGGATCGTTTTGAACTTACCTTTTCTAATAATGATTCAAAAGCTTCATTAAGTGTTGAAAATGTTGAAGAAACAGACTTACAAGTATATTTTTCAAATGATAAAGAACGTTTAATAATAAACAACCCAAATTCAGTAAACATTAAAACGGTAGAAATTTATAATGTTTTAAGTCAATCCGTTTTCAAATTAAATGAAGAAAACGATAGTCTTAATGACAATTATCTTGAATTTAAAGTTGAGCAAATTCAATCTGGAGTATACCTTATCAATTTAATTACAGATAACCTTAAAATCTCAAAAAAAATACTGGTAGATTAAACTTCTAAAATATAAAACGCATTTAAAACTATAAAAAAACAAATTTAAAATATTCCTTATTTTTAATAACAAAAGGATATGTAATACTAATTTAGCCAAAGAATGGAATTTGTAATTACTAAACCAAATCCACCACTTAAACCTAAAATATTATACTGTAATTGTTTATTTAGCCCCTTTTTTAATAAAAAAACATACACAAGCTAGCCCACTATCAACATGCGCGCAATATTTGAATTTGCGATAATTTCTAAAAAAGTATTTATGATAAACAAGTTGAATTTATTTTTAAAATTTTAAGTTAGTTTTAAAAAAAACTTTAAATTCAACTTATTTAAATTCCCGAATACTTATATGTGTTTTATTTTTTAGTTTGAGCTATTAATGTTTCTAACGACACCTTATCTTGCTCGCCAGAAATCATGTTTTTTAATGTGTAGGTGTTCGATTCTATTTCTTGATCGCCCACTAAAACAACAAAAGGAATAGCACGCTTATTAGCATGATTCATTTGTTTTTTCATTTTGGCTGCATCCGGATAGAGTTCTGCATTTACACCTTGCGAACGTAATTGCTTTATTGCTTTTAAACTAAATAACGCTTCGTTATCCCCAAAGTTAATAAACAAAACATCTATGTTTTTATTAACCGTTTCCGGAAATAACCCTAATTCCTCTAGCACTAAATAAATACGATCTAAACCAAAGCTAATACCTACACCACTAACATCTTTCATACCAAAAATACCGGTTAAATCGTCATAACGACCACCGCCACCAATCGATCCCATTTTTACCTTAGCAGGAGCAGAAACTTCAAATATAGCGCCTGTGTAATAGTTTAAACCACGCGCAAGCGTAACATCAAGTTGTAAAGTTGCGGTTTTTAAACCTAACTCAGTAATTGCTGAATTTATAAATGCTAATTCTTCAATTCCTTTTTGACCTTCTTCTGATGTATTAAGAATACCCTTTAAACTTTCTATTTGCGACTCAAAAGTACCTGACAAGCTAAATAAAG
Source organism: Algibacter sp. (assembly GCF_039977455.1). Lineage (GTDB taxonomy): Bacteria > Bacteroidota > Bacteroidia > Flavobacteriales > Flavobacteriaceae > Algibacter_B. The sequence goes on from NZ_JBDWDG010000012.1 coordinate 211,776, forward strand.
GCTGCAGTTTTGATATACCTGCATCTGAAATACCTTTAGAACGCATTTCTTCTTTTACTTTCTCCTCACCTATCTTATCCAACTTATCTAAAGCTACGGTAAAATCGATAAGTTTATCGCTAGCACCAATAACTTCAGCAATACCAGATAATATTTTTCTATTATTAATTTTTATGGTAACACCATCTAACTTTAAAGCAGAAAAAACAGTGTCATATAATTGAATAAACTCTACTTCTTGCCAAAGTGATTTACTACCAACAACATCGGCATCACATTGAAAAAATTCTCTAAACCGACCTTTTTGCGGTCTATCGGCTCTCCAAACAGGCTGAATTTGATAACGCTTAAAAGGGAATTCTATTTCATTTTGATGTTGCACTACGTAACGCGCAAAAGGCACTGTAAGATCGTAACGCAAAGCTTTTTCTGAAATGGAAGACGTTAATTTTAATGAATCTTTCTCAGTATAAGCTTGCTCATTTGCTTTTGCTAAATAATCCCCAGAATTCAAAATCTTAAAAATCAATCGATCACCTTCATCTCCATATTTGCCCATCAACGTATCTGAGTTTTCAAAACTTGGTGTTTCAATAGGCTGAAACCCGAAGGTTTCAAAAGCACTACGAATGGTATTAAAAATATAGTTTCGTTTTGCTACTTGTTCTGGGTTAAAATCTCTGGTTCCTTTAGGGATGCTTGGTTTTTGAGCCATATTCAACGACCTGCCAGGGCAGGTATCTCATTTTAGTAATTATTAAAATTTATTTTCAAAGTGGATTCATGCTTGCGCAGGAATGACAAAAATAATTAATCAATCGGCAATACGAGCTTTTTCATTGGAAAAAAAAGCGTGACAATCACTTAAAAAAGAACTGAATTAAAAAATAGTTTATAGGTAAACGGATTACCACATCATGCTTCCTCGTAATGACAATTAATTAATAAGTTTATAAAAATACTGATACAATTCACCTTTTGTAATTGAGGCCCCTTGTTCAATCATTTTAAACTTATCTAAATTCTTATCCTCAGAATAGGCCTTATCTGCCTGTAAAAACTCGACATTGTCGTCCATTAAATTTTCACGAAGCCAATCATAACCTTCTTGCGTGGTAATATCTACATCATTTTTTAAATTTACTACAATAGCATGCATTTTGTCCTCTTTTAAATGAAACAAATACATGTGTTGCGGTGCAAAATGTTCTAGGTATTCTGCTTTATTTAAAGCACCTTCCCAAATTAAATCGCTAAACACATCTAATTCCATTTCTGCTAAATCGGGCTTATTGCTTTTTAAATTTGCCCACTCCTCTCCAGTTATAGATTGTGTTGCCAAAAAATTGATGAATTCTTGATGCAATTCCTCAAACTGTTCTTTTGTAAGTCTACTATACTTCATTAATAAATTATTTTTATTTCCTTGATTGTGTGGAAATCCTATAAAATTTACAAAAAAAGCCTCAACTAGAAGTTGAGGCTTTTTAACTATGTATTTTAAAGTTTATGCTTGTGCAATAACTTCAAATTCTAAATCAACTGATACTTCTCTGTGTAAACGTACAACAGCTGTGTATTTACCTAAACGCTTAACAGTAGTAACTGTTATGAATTTTTTATCTATTGATTGTCCTTCTTTTTCTAAAGCGGCAGCAACATCAATGTTGTTTATAGATCCAAATAACTTGTCTCCAGTACCAACTTTAGCAGGTATTTTAATTTCTAATGCTTTAATTGCTTCTGCAGTTACATTAGCATCGTCAACTATTTTCTTTTCTTTAAAAGCACGTTGCTTTAAATTTTCAGCTAAAACTTTCTTTGCAGAAACTGTAGCTAATATCGCTTGTCCTTGAGGAATTAAAAAATTTCTACCATAACCGTTCTTAACTGTTACAACATCGTCTTTAAATCCTAAATTATCAACGTCTTGTTTTAATATAAGTTCCATTGTTATCGGTATTTTATTTTAATAAATCTCCTACGTAAGGCATTAATGCTAAATGACGTGCTCTTTTTACAGCTACAGCCACTTTTCTTTGATACTTTAATGACGTTCCTGTTAAACGACGTGGTAAAATTTTACCTTGCTCGTTAATAAAACGCATTAAAAAATCTGGATCCTTGTAATCTACATACTTAATTCCAGACTTTTGAAACATACAATATTTCTTAGTCTTGTTTGTATCAATATTAAGCGGTGTTAAATATCTAATTTCACCGTCTTTTTTTCCTTTTGATTGTTGTTCTATTGATGACATAATTAAGCTTTTTGTTTAAGTTTAACTCTTCTTCTTTCTGCCCAAGAAATAGCATGTTTATCTAACGCTACAGTTAAATAACGCATAAAACGCTCGTCACGTCTAAACTCAACTTCTAAAGGTGTAATTACTTCTCCAGGTACAGTGTACTCAAATAAATGGTAGAAGCCACTTTTCTTGTTTTGAATTGGGTAAGCTAATTTTTTAAGCCCCCAATCTTCTTTTGATACCATCTTAGCGCCGTTAGAAACAAGAAAATCTTCGTATTTCTTTACTGTTTCCTTTATCTGATCTTCAGATAAAACGGGATTTAAGATGAAAACAGTTTCATAATGATTCATAAAAATCTATTTTTATTGTTAAAAATTGGCTGCAAAAATAATTAAATTCTATATATTACACAATATTATTACTCCCTATTTTTTAAACAATTAAAAGCATTATTTGATTTGTTAAAAAAATGTTAAAAAACGCATTTGAACGATGTTTTTTGGTTTTTAACCGAAAAAATCGTACTATTGTCGATATCTTAACCGAAATAATATAAAATGTTATGACTTTAAACTGTGTAGTAGTAGATGATTCAGCAATACAACGCCTGTCTATTGTAAAGTTAGTCGAGAACCACCCCTCTCTTAACTTAATAGCAGAATACAGTAGTGCTTTAGAAACTAAAAATGGTTTAAATACGCATCAAGTAGACTTAATTTTTTTAGACATTGAAATGCCAGTGTTAAATGGATTCGAACTTTTAGACGTATTAAACAACAAACCCCAAATTATTTTTGTAACCGGTAAAACAGAATATGCTTTTAAAGCATTTAACTATGATGCTACCGATTATTTACATAAACCAATTACAAGAGAACGTTTTAATACCTCTGTTGATAAAGCTTTAGAGCAACACCGATTGACTTTAGACTTTAACGAAGAAGAAGGCGAGCATATTTTTGTAAAAAGTAACCTTAAAAAACGTAAAGTATATATTAAGGACATTAAGTGGATTGAAGCCCTTGGTGATTATGTAAAACTTGTTACTGAAGAAAACAGCTTAGTAGTGCTTTCTACAATGAAATCTTTTGAAGCTGAATTACCCGAAGGGAAATTTTTAAGAATTCATAAATCTTACATCGTGAATCTTGATAAGATTGACCGATTTAACAGTAAAAATGTTGAAGTTGGCGCTTACGAAATTCCATTAAGTAGAAATAAAAAGACCCAATTAGTTGATGCTTTAAACAATATTTAAAGACCACACTAAAAATATGAAATTAAAAGTTATCGACATTTAGAATAACCCTAACCGACCGAAAATCTTTTACACTCAAGAAGCTGTTATTAATTTTAATAATAGCTTCTTTTGTTTTTGCTAAAGATTGTTGCTTTGGTATTTTAACTAAAATATTTTTATGAAATTGATTTCTAATTCTAGAAACCGGTGGCGACTCTGGCCCTAAAATATGATCCTTAAATACTTGTCTTAACGATTTAGCATACCAAATAGAAGCAGTCTCTACCCTATTATAATCCTTGTGTTTTAATGTGATTTTTATTTGTTTGTAAACCGGTGGATATTTAAAATTATAACGATCGTTCATTTGCTCCTTAAACATATCAACATAATTATTGGTAGACACTTGTTGTAAAATATTATGATAGGGATTGTACGTTTGAATTAACACCTTCCCGCGTTCCTCGGTACGACCGGCCCTACCAGCAACTTGCTGCATAAGTTGAAAACTACGCTCGTGCGCTCTAAAATCAGGGAAATTAAGCATATTATCTGCATTCATAATACCAACCAACTTTACATTTCTAAAATCTAATCCTTTGGTTAACATCTGTGTACCAACCAATACATCAATCTCTTGTTGTTCTAGCGCCGTAATAATTTTTTCGTAACCATACTTTCCTCGCGTTGTGTCCAAATCCATACGCGCTACTTTATGCTCAGGAAAAAGCAATTTTACTTCTTCTTCAATTTGCTCTGTTCCAAAACCTTTATTATCTAAATCCTGGCCACCACAAGCCTCACAATTTTGCTTCATTGCAGAATTATAACCACAATAATGACAACGCAATTGATTTCTATATTGGTGATAGGTTAAACTCACATCACAATTAGGACATTGTGGGGAGTGCCCACAGGTATTACACTCTACAATTGGCGAAAACCCACGTCGATTTTGAAATAATATAATTTGATAACCTTCCTTTAGCGTTTCCTGCATTTCCTCAATCAACCGATCGCTAAAATGTCCCTTCATGCGCTTTTTTTTCAGTTTATCCTTAATATCAACCAATTCAATATCGGGCATTAATACATCGTTATAACGTTTTGTTATTTCTACAAGCCCATATTTATTTTGTTGCGCATTAAAGTAACTTTCTAAACTTGGAGTTGCAGACCCTAATAGTGTTTTAGCTTTATGCATGTGAGCTAGAACCACCGCAGTATCTCTAGCGTGATAACGTGGTGCAGGATCAAATTGTTTAAATGATTGCTCATGCTCCTCGTCTACAATAATTAATCCTAAATTATCAAACGGTAAAAATATAGATGAACGTGCCCCTAATATTATTTTCGCTTTCAAGGAATTATGCAGTACATTATTCCATACCTCAACACGCTCATGGGTTGAATATTTAGAGTGAAAAACAGCAACCTGCTCACCAAAGTAATTTTGAAGTCTTGCAACCAATTGAGTGGTTAAAGCAATTTCTGGAAGCAAATATAAAACCTGCTTTCCTTCCTGAATTATATCTTCAATTAGTTTTACATAAACTTCGGTTTTACCGGAAGACGTTACACCATGTAATAAGGTAACATGATGTTTTTCAAAAGATGCTTTTATTTCAATTAAAGCCGATTTTTGATACGCGTTAAGTCGTTTTGAAGCTTCGGTTGCTTCCCCAGAATACTCTACTCTATCCGTTTGAATATAATATTCTTTAAGAACACCTTTATCAATTAACGATTTTATAATCGCATTAGAAACTCCACTTTCGTTTGCTAAATCAGTAACTTTTACAGGTTTTTTAGTTTTAGCCGAAATGGAAAACAAAGTCATTACCACATCGCGCTGTTTTGGGGCCCGACTTAAATCATTTAACAACTTATGAAGTTCAATTTCTGCAGTAAAATGAGGATCTAACTTAACATAACGCACCAATTTAGGCTTATACTTTTCATAAACCTCTTCCTCTACAGTTACAGCCTCCTTCTCAATAAGCCTTTTAATTACGGGAAGCACATTCTTTTTATCTAGAATATTGGAAATATTATGAATTTTTAACGAAGATTGGTGGTTCAAGGCTTCATAAACCAAAAACTCATCGTCTTTTAATATAGACTCGTCAATTGTTGTTACTTTATTTTTAGCAATTACAGTTTCACTTTCTAAAATAAAAGCGCTAGGCAATGAAGCACGCATAACATCGCCCAAAGTACACATATAATACTCCGATATCCAATTCCAAAGTTTCAATTGAAACCCATTTACCACAGGCGAATCATCTAATATTTGCTGAATATCTTTAGCCTCATAAGCCGATGGCGCATTTTCATGAATTCGATATACAATGCCTGTGTAAATTTTAGATTTCCCAAAAGGAACCGCTACACGCATACCAATTTTTAAAAAATCAGCCTCGGCAGCAGTTATACTATATGTAAATAGCTTTTGAAGCGGTATAGGAATTATAACGTCTATAAAATGCAAACGGCGTATTGTTTAGTTATTATATAAAATAATTTATTGATAGCGTATCCAATATTGTGTAAGGTATAAAAACGAAATATAACCACGAACTTGAAGCTTACCTGTTTCCTTCACTAGCTTTAATCTGCATTTATATTCCTTTCCATTTTCAGCATCGAAAATGGTTCCGTTTTTATAATATTCCCCTTGCCTTTCTAGATCTTTAATAATTTCAAAACCTAAAATTGGCTTATCTTTATTTTCACCTTCACAATTTTGACACAGGGTTTTCTCATCAAACGGCTCTAGTATCTCTATAACCTTACCATATACTTTACCTTCTTTTTTATAGATTTCTACAATCGATTTATTTGCTCCAGTTTCATCATCCACTGTTTTCCATTTCCCATAAATACCTTGAGATTGTGCCGCCAACGACGTTAAATAAAATAATATTAAACACATACAATTTTTCATAACTAAAATCTCTTTCTAAGTTTATTTAATGAGGCATTTAACTCGTAACCTAACAACAAAATATTAGAATTAAGCCATAAGTAAAATAATAAAATTAATAACGCTCCAATGGAACCATATAGTTTATTGTACTGACCGAAATTCTCAATATAAACACCAAAAAAGTAAGACGTTAGTATAATAAGTAATGTGGTAAATAGAGCGCCTATTGAAAAGAATTTAGACTCTCGCCCTTCCCGAGTACCAAAATAATATAAAGTAGCAGTTGCCATATATACCATTACCACAAAGAAAAGATATTGCACCACATTAGTCCAAAAAACACCTTCGGAATCTACATGATAACCCCGATCCTCAAAAACGGTTATCAACTCTTGCACAATATATATTTGAATATACCCAAGTACAATAATGGTAAAAATAAGTAAAAAAGCCAATATTAAAGCAATACCTAAAGCATACAAATATTGCTTAAATACGTTGCGCGTTAATTGCTCATGATAAGAATTTTCGAATCCAGAAAAAACCGCGTTAACACCATTTGCCATTAATATTATTGACAACACAAAAACGGAAGATAATAAGCCTCCACGTTGTGACTGATCAATGTTTTCAAAAATATTTTCAAAGAAAAAATCTGAAGTACTAGGTGGTAGAAATGATTCTAAAAATTGCAAAAACTCAATTTTAAAATCATCAATAGGTACATAAGGGATAATAATTAAAACAAACAATAAAAAAGGAAAAATAGCAGTAAAAAAACTAAATGCTATAGCACTAGCTCTTGTTGTTAAAGCTCCTTTTACAATACCTGTAATATATAAAACAAGTAAATCGTAAAATGACAACCCTTCAAGCCCAGGAAGCTTTACCTGTTTAAAAAACCGCACCAAGATATTAATACCTGGGATTTTATCGAGTTTCTCATCAAGAGGTTTGGACATTAATAATTTGCGTTTAAATTATATTAAAGCAAAGTTATTAAAATTAAAAAGTATAAACGACGTTATAAAAAGTTAATTATTTAACAGCCTTTAAACTTAAATCCATATTATGAACAGAATGTGTTAAAGCACCACATGAAATATAATTTACACCACACTCTGCATAGTGCCTAATTGTAGTTTCGTTTATATTACCTGAAGACTCTGTTAAGCATTTATCTCCAATTAACTTCACAGCTTTTCTAGTATCCTCATAATCAAAATTATCCAACAAAATCCTATAAACACCTTCGTTATCTAAAATTTCTTGAACTTCAGATAAATCTCTAGCCTCAACCATAATTTGAAGCTCCCTTTGTGTTTCGTTCAAATAGTCTTTAGTCATTTCAATGGCTTTTGTAATACCACCAGCAAAATCTATATGATTATCTTTAAGCATAATCATATCATATAATGCAAATCTATGGTTTTCCCCACCACCAATTTTAACAGCCCATTTTTCTAAAACACGTATACCTGGAGTTGTTTTTCTTGTATCTAAAATTCTAGTTTTAGTTCCTTCTACTAAATCAACAAACATTCTCGTTTTTGTAGCTATCGCACTCATTCGCTGCATGGCGTTTAACACAGTACGTTCCGCTTTTAAAATTGATTGAGACGGGCCTTCAACATACATAACAACATCGCCGTAAGTTACCTCGGTTCCATCTTCAATACGCACATCAAGTTTTAGGTTTTTATCAACATAAGCAAATACCTTTTTTGCAAAATTAACACCTCCAATAATGCCTTTATCTTTAACTAAAAGTTTAGCCTTCCCTCTAGCGTTTGCTGGAATACAAGCTAAGGAACTATGATCGCCATCTCCCACATCTTCACGGATGGCATTTTCAATAATCATCTTAACTTCTGTGTCAAACTGCTCTTGTGTTATCATAATGTTTTGTTAATTAATCCGAGCAAAAATAAGAAATAGATTCACTAAATTAAATTTTACAATTACGAATTTTTTATTTTTTCCTTATTTAAATGTATTATTCATAAAGAATATATGTTATTTTTTACATTTTGAATCACCTATGTTTTTAAAAATCATTGATTTTAGAAATTCAAGTTACCAATTATGAGGCTATTATGATTCTAACTTAAATTATATTTAATTTGTCACCTGAATGAATTTAGCTAAAATCTAATGGACAATAATTTATATAAAACTTAATAATTCCTTATTGTTTTTTATTTTACCTTCTAGATTTAAACAAAAACTAGTACTAAATCACCGCTTCTAAATGACTATTACTCTAATTACTATTGGTAAGACCGACAACAAACAACTAAATGCCTTAATAGCAGATTACACAAAACGATTAGGCCACTATATTAAGTTTAATTTAGAAGTTATTCCCGACATAAAGAACTCTAAAAATTTAAGCGAAACCCAACAAAAAGAAAAAGAAGGCGAGTTAATTTTAAACAAAATTAAACCCACAGACACCTTAATATTACTTGATGAAAACGGAAAACAATTTGATTCTGTTGCCTTTTCAACTTACTTGCAAAAACACATGAATTCTGGTATAAAACGCCTAGCATTTGTTATTGGAGGTCCATATGGTTTTTCTGAAGAAATTTATAAAAAAGCAAATGGGAAACTATCATTATCAAAAATGACATTTTCCCATCAAATGATTCGCTTATTTTTTATTGAACAACTATATCGAGGTTTCACTATTTTGAAGAATGAACCTTACCATCATCGTTAAAAAGTATTCAGTCGCATACTCACTCTGTTTGCAGTGATTACGCTTGTTTATAAAATAGTTTCCATCACAGTATGCAGTTTACTTTATACATTGATTAAGCTTTACCACCAATTTTTGTTTGTTTCCACGACAATTATAATTTAACAATTTACTACAACCAAAAAAAGATGACTCAAAAGTAATTTTCGGCCACCTTTTTCTTGGGTTATTATGTCTACCGTCAAACCATTAATGTGTTTTGTAAACTTCTTTGCGTTTTTTAAGCTGACGCTCTAAATCGCTTATGGTTTCTCTTACCGACACCTCATAATTACGTTCGTTTGAAGTTGCAAAAATCCGAGGCCCAGGTAAACTTAATTCGATATTACAAATTTTACCATTATTATGATCCTTATCATCTTGTTTAAAATGCACCGATGCATTTATTAAAAACTCATATCTGTTAAACAATTTTTCTAACTTCTCCTTTGTGAATGCTGAAAGTGTTTCACTTACATCCACCCCTACATACTGAAAATTTACTGTCATAATGGTTCGCTTTTAATGTTTAATATTACCCCAATATACAGGTTTTTCAAATAATAAAAAGAAACAAAAATCATAAAATGGTGCTAAATTTTTATTTAAAAAATAAAGACACACTTATACCGTATAAAATCAATAAATAGTACTTTTGAAAGTATAAACCATTTATATATGAAACTCCTTTTCGCAACCAACAATTCAAATAAGGTTAAAGAAGTACAAGCTTTAATGCCTCCGGAAATAAAAATACTTAGTTTAAAGGATATAGATTGTTTCGAGGATATTCCTGAAACACAAAACACTATAGAAGGTAATGCTATTCAAAAAGCAGAATATATAAAAACCCATTTTGGTTATGATTGTTTTGCTGATGATACTGGTTTGGAAGTTGAAGCCTTAAACGGCGCTCCTGGAGTTTACTCGGCTCGGTATGCTGGTGAGCAAAAAGATGCAAACGACAACATGAACAAACTACTAAAAGCGTTACAACATAAAACTAATAAAAATGCGCAATTTAAAACCGTGATTGCTCTTAATATAAATAATAAAACACAAACCTTTACTGGAATTTGCCAAGGAAGTATAACAACATCGAAACAAGGCGATAAAGGTTTTGGCTACGACCCCATTTTTAAACCTAATAACTTTAATTTTACGTTTGCTGAAATGGATTTATCTACAAAAAACAGTATTGGTCATCGTGGGAAGGCCATTACTAAACTAGTCGAATTTTTAAAATTTTATGAGCTAAAAAATTAGAAAAAAAGTATATTCCATGTTGGCTATTAATTTTCTTTATCTTACTTTTAATTTATGACACAAGAAGCTATAGAAAAAGAGAATGCTACTATTGCCAAAGCTTACAAGGAATTATTAAAAGTTAGCTATACAACACTTTCCGACGAGGATAAAAAACTCATTCGTAAGGCTTTTGAGGTAGCATTGGATGGTCATAAAGACCAAAGAAGAAAATCTGGAGAAGCTTATATTTTCCACCCTATTGCTGTGGCCAAAATTGTAGCACAGGAAATTGGGTTAGATGCCACCTCCATCGCCGCTGCATTACTTCATGATGTTGTTGAAGATAGTCCTGATTATGAAATTAAGGACATTGAAAAAAAATTCGGTAAAACCATTGCAACTATAGTTGATGGCTTAACAAAAATATCCTCCTTAAGTAAAGAAAAGGATATGGACGTATCCCTACAAGCAGAGAATTTTCGTAAAATGCTATTAACCTTAAATGATGATGTAAGGGTTATTATTATAAAAATTGCAGATAGACTTCATAACATGCAAACTATGGACTCTATGCGTCCAGATAAACAAATTAAAATTGCATCTGAAACCTTATATATTTATGCGCCACTAGCACATAGAATTGGTTTATACAACATAAAAACCGAGCTTGAAGATTTAGGGTTAAAATATACCGAACCAGAAGTTTACAACGACATTCTTCATAAAATAAAAGAAAGCAAAGAGGAACAAGATGAATACATAAATCAGTTTAGCGATGTTATAAAAAATTCACTTGATAAAGAAAATTTAAGATATAACATAAAAGGAAGACCTAAATCTATATTTTCTATCAGAAAGAAAATGATAAATCAAGGCGTTTCTTTTGATGAAGTCTATGATAAGTTTGCCATCCGAATTATTTACAAGTGTAATGCAGACCCTCAGAATGAAAAATTTCTTGCTTGGAAAATATACTCGATAGTAACAGACCATTTTAGACCCAACCCAATTCGGTTACGAGATTGGATTTCATCTCCAAAATCGACAGGTTACGAGGCACTTCATATTACTGTAATGGGACCTAGAGGACGCTGGGTAGAAGTACAAATTCGTAGTGAGCGTATGCATGAAATAGCCGAAAAAGGCTATGCTGCTCATTATAAATACAAACAAGGTAGCGAGAAAGAAGACAATTTAGAAAGTTGGATTAACAGATTACAAGAAGCCCTTGAAAATCCAGAAATGAATGCTGTAGATTTTGTGGAGCAGTTTAAACTTAATCTATATTCCAAAGAAATATTTGTTTTTACGCCTGCTGGAGATTTAAAATCACTTCCCAAAGGTGCTACTGCACTAGATTTTGCATTTAGTATTCATACCGAGGTTGGTATGAAAACTCGTGGCGCCAAAGTAAATGGAAAGCTAGAACCTTTAAGTCATGTTTTAAGTAGTGGTGATCAAGTTGATATTTTAACATCTGATAATGTAAAACCAAACCCGAACTGGTTAGATTATGCAACTACGGCACGAGCAAGAAGTAAAATTAAATCGGCCTTAAAAGAAGATAAAAAGTTAATCGCCGAAGACGGCAAGGAAATTCTAAGACGAAAATTAAAACAGTTAAAAATTACGCTTGACGAAAATACCGTTAACGAAATGGTTAATTATTTTAAACTTAAAACTAGTCTTGATTTATTTTACAGAATTGGCCTAGGCTCTATTGATAATACCATGTTAAAAAGCTATGCATCGTCTAGAAGCAATGCTTTAATGAGTTATATAAAAAATAAAATTTCTAAAAAACCAACCATCTCAAAAGAGGAGTTAGAAAAACAAGAAATTACTTTAAAATATGATTCTATTGTTTTTGGCAAGGATGAAGAAAAACTAGATTACAAATTATCAAACTGTTGTAACCCTATCCCGGGCGATCGCGTTTTTGGTTTTTTAACCGTTAAGGAAGGTATAAAAGTTCATAAAAAAAATTGTCCTAATGCCGTAAGTTTACAATCTAATTACTCTTACCGAATTATGGAAGCTAAGTGGATTGACTCCTCTCAGCAAGAGTTTTTGGTTAAAATTGAATTGACAGGAATTGACCATATTGGCCTTGTAAACGATATAACTAAAATTGTTTCTGCAAACATGCATGTAAATATGAAAAGTATTAGTTTTGAAACTAACGCTGGCCTTTTTTCAGGAAAAATTAATGTTGTTGTTAAGAATAATACCATTATTAGAAAACTTTTAGAAAAACTCAAAAAAATTAATGGTATCGATAAAGTTAGAAGAGTTTAATTACAATCATCTATTTATGTTTAATTCCTTTTTTGATATATATTATTAATATTGTAAAACACAGCATTGCTATACTTGTATTTTCAACCTTTTAAGCATTCAAAATAAGTTATTAAAATTCCATCAACATATTCTAAACAGTCTGTAAAAAAAGTGTAAATTTGCAATGAATTATGGATGAAAATATAGATTCGAAAAATCAAGAGATTGTTAAAAGCGTATTTACTAGCTTTTTAGAAACAAACGGGCATCGCAAAACACCTGAACGCTATGCTATACTTCAAGAAATCTACAATAACAAAGAGCATTTTGATATAGAATCCCTATATCTTAACATGAAAAACAAAAAGTATCGCGTATCTCGTGCTACATTGTACAATACTATCGAATTACTCTTAGAGTGTAAATTGGTCAGAAAGCATCAATTTGGAAAAAATCAAGCGCACTACGAGAAATCTTATTTTGACAGACAACACGATCATGTTATTCTAACAGATACAGGCGAAGTTATCGAGTTTTGTGATCCTAGAATTCAATCCATTAAAAAAACTATCGAAGAAGTTTTCGATATCGAAATTAATAACCATTCACTCTATTTTTACGGAAATAGAAAATCAACAACTAATAACTAATTTTTTAAGATGGCAGTAGATTTACTACTTGGACTACAATGGGGAGACGAAGGCAAAGGAAAAATTGTTGACGTACTAACCTCTAACTACAATATTATTGCACGTTTTCAAGGTGGACCAAATGCAGGACACACCTTAGTATTCAACGGAAAAAAGCATGTATTACACACCATTCCTTCAGGAATTTTTCATGATGACGCTACCAATCTTGTTGGTAATGGGGTTGTTATTGATCCTGTTATTTTTAAAGGTGAACTTGATAAATTAGAAGAACAAAATGTTGACTATAGAAAATCGTTAATGATTTCTAGAAAAGCACATATTATATTACCTACACACAGATTACTTGATGCTGCAAGTGAAACTTCTAAAGGAAAAGCTAAAATTGGCTCAACTTTAAAAGGTATTGGTCCAACGTATATGGATAAAACAGGCAGAAACGGTATTCGTGTTGGAGATTTAGAATTAAGCGACTGGAAAGAACGCTACAGAGCATTAGCAGATAAGCATGAGTCTATGATTGCTTTTTACAATGTTGAAATTGAATACGATTTAAAAGAACTAGAAAACGAATTTTTTAAAGCTGTTGAAGTTTTAAAATCTTTAAAATTTATAGATTCTGAAGAATACATCTATCAAGCACAAAAATCAGGACAAACTATTTTAGCCGAAGGTGCTCAAGGATCTTTACTAGACATCGATTTTGGAACCTATCCATTTGTAACTTCAAGTAACACCACTGCGGCAGGTGCTTGTACTGGTTTAGGTGTTGCTCCAAATCAAATTGGCGAAGTGTTTGGTATTTTTAAAGCATACACAACACGTGTAGGTTCTGGCCCATTCCCTACCGAGTTATTTGATGAGGATGGCGCAACAATGGCAAAAGTTGGTAACGAATTTGGAGCTACAACAGGTCGCCCAAGACGTTGCGGATGGTTAGATTTAGTAGCCCTAAAATATGCATGTCAAGTAAATGGTGTAACACAACTTATGATGATGAAGGGCGATGTACTTTCTGGATTTAAAACATTAAAAGTGTGTACGGCCTATAAATATAAAGGCGAAATTATTGAACATTTACCATATAACATTGAGCCTGAAAATGTAGAACCTATATACAGTGATTTTAGTGGATGGAATGAAGACTTAACAGAAATGTCTGAAGCGTCTCAAATGCCAAAAGCACTTAACGAATATATTGAGTTTTTAGAAAAAGAATTAGAAATCCCTATTACTATTGTTTCTGTTGGACCAGATAGAAAACAAACAATCTTTAGAAAATAATTTTTCTTCCAAATATTAATTACAAAAAAACGCTTCAAAAATTATTGAAGCGTTTTTTGTTTCAATATACTTAAACATCATATTTATCGTTATTTTTGCTTTAAATTCTTTAAACTTTGAACAAACTACACCTTTTACTTTTAACACTTTTTATTGGTTTTGTTTCAATAATAGGTGCTCAAGAAAAAAAGAAAATTAAAATAGAATACGCCGGTAAATTAACCATTGATGATGCAAATTACCCTGGCGCTAAAATTTTAACCAGAGATGATGCGCAACAGGTTCATATAGAACATGGAGGAGCGAATATGTGGTGCGACAAAGCCATTCATTACAGTAAAGATAACTTTATTGAAGCTTATGGTAATGTAAAACTAAAACAAGGCGATACTATTAATATGACCTCTAAGTATATTGAGTATAGTGGTATTACTGAGTTAGCTTTTGCAAGTGGAGATGTAGTTATGACAGATCCAAATTCCACTATTACCTCAGACACGTTATATATGGATCGAACAAGGCAACAAGCTTTTTATAGAAGCGGAGGGACTGTAGTAAAGGATTCATCGGGCACCATTACAAGTAAAATTGGAAGGTATTACATGGATCAAAAAAAATATCAATTTGTTAATGATGTTGTTTTGGTTAGTGAAGAATCGACAATACATTCCGATTATTTCGACTTCTATTCAGATACCGGTTATGCTTACCTTTTTGGACCATCGACCATTACCACTGAGGAGAGTAAAACCTATTGCGAAAAGGGGTTTTATGATACCGAAAAAAAAGTAGGCTATGCTCTTAAAAAAGCAAGAATAGATTACGATGATAGAATAATTGAAGGGGACAGTTTATTTTTTGACAACAATAAAAGTTTCGCTTCGGCATCTAATAACATAAAAGTAACGGATACCATAAATAAAAGTATTGTAAAAGGACATTATGCCGAGGTATTTAAGGAAAAAGATTCTTTATTTATTACCAAACGCGCTCTTGCTATTACCGTTCAAGAAAACGATTCCATTTATATTCATGCAGATAAAATAATGGTAACTGGAAAACCAGAAAACCGCATTATTAAAGCTTACTACAATGCTAGAATTTTTAAAACAGACCTTAGTGGGAAAGCTGACTCCATTCATTCTAATGAAAAAACCGGCATAACTAAACTACTTAATATTCCGCGACTATCAAAAGGCGATAAATTTTCAGTGATACGTAAACCCATACTTTGGAATTTAGAAAATCAAATGACGGGCGACACGATTCATTTAATTTCAAATCCAGAATCAGAAAAAATAGATTCTCTATTAGTTTTTGAAAATGCTTTTGTTATTAGCCGAGACACAATTAGCGAAAACGGATACAATCAAATAAATGGAAAACGGTTAGTAGGATTATTTAATGATGAAAATGAATTAAACAAAGTTGATGTTACCAAAAATGCACAGTCTATATTTTATGCTAGAAACGATAAGCAAGAACTTATAGGTATCGATAAATCTAAATCTGGTAGTATTTCGATTTTATTTTCGGGAGGCGACATAGACGAGTACACAAGATATAATCAAATTGATGGAAATTTATTTCCGGAATCTAAATTCCCTGAGAAAGAAAAATTCTTAAAAGGTTTTGATTGGCGTGAAGATGAAAGACCTAGAAGTGTTGAAGATTTATTTAAAGACGATCCTCCTCTAAAATTACCGGTAATTAAAGGTTTAGAAGACTATGTACCGCAAGAAGATTTTGTTAATGATGTAAATGAGCGTATAAAAAAAGCCCGTCAAAAAAGTAATACGACCAATAGCATAACCTCTAAAGCTTCAAGGAACTTACCTAAACCCATTAAATACACAAATAATACCGTTTCTTTCACCGACTTAACTTTAAAAGGTGGACCGCCATTCTCTTTAACAGAAAAAAGTAAAACTTCGTTTAATTTTGTTAAAGATGTTGGCACACCAACGACTGCTGTTATGGCGGTATATGTAGAATTCACTTATGATGATTTGAGTGAATTAGATAGAACTTTTGTTTTAGAACTACATAAAGCACCAAAAAGCGAGAGTTTAAACCAACTCAAAATAGTAAAAGGCATAACTGACTGGAACCCTATAAACTATCCAATAACATTAACTTATCAAAAAAACGAAAAATACCTGATTAATATCTATGAATTGATAATGGCGTCGTCCAAAAAAAATATAGATTATTATAGTGGAGTCAATTCATTGCAACTTTTAATCGGATACTTCAAGGGTTTCGAAAAATCTGTAAGTACTAATACTATTTTAGATTATGATATGACAATGTATTTTAAAAAAGACGATGCTCAAAACATCAAAGTTTCACAAAAAAAAGAATCTTCAAAATCAAATAATTAGTGAAATCAGATTTCCTAAAATACCAAGCCCAAACAACACCACATCCGTTAGCCATGGAAATTTCGCATGCTAATGGCTCATATATTTATGACACTAACAATAAGGCATATTTAGACTTTGTTGCAGGTGTTTCTGCTTGTCCTTTAGGGCATAATCATCCTAAAGTGATTAAGGCTATAAAAAACCAATTAGACCGTTATTTACATGTTATGGTTTACGGCGAATATATTCAAAAACCTGCCGTTGAACTCACTAAGTTATTGGCAGACCATTTACCTAAATCATTAGAAAAAACATACCTAACAAACTCAGGAACCGAGGCCATTGAAGGGGCATTAAAGCTAGCAAAACGCGCCACAGGTCGCAGTGAAATTGTTGCCGCAAAGAAAGCTTACCACGGTAATACTATGGGTGCCATGAGTGTTATGGGCTATGAAGAACGCAAACAAGCTTTTAGGCCATTACTACCTAACATAAAGTTTATTGACTTTAATAATGAAGCCGATTTAGAAAAAATAACCACAAAAACAGCTGGTGTAATTTTGGAAACTATACAAGGAGGAGCTGGTTTTATTGAACCCACTAATAAATACTTAGAAAAAGTAAGAGCACGATGCACACAAGTTGGGGCACTGTTAATTTTAGATGAAATCCAACCAGGTATAGGTCGTACCGGTAAACTCTTTGGTTTTGAAAATTATAATTGCATCCCAGATATTTTAGTTACAGGTAAAGGATTAGGTGGCGGAATGCCCATTGGTGCCTTTACAGCGTCAGGAAAACTAATGGACTTACTTAAAGACCATCCTAAGTTAGGACACATTACCACTTTTGGAGGCCATCCAGTTATTGCAGCTTCTGCCCTAGCTACCCTAAAAGAAATTACAGAAAGTAATTTAATTGAAGAAGCCCTTGAAAAGGAAAAATTATTTCGAAAACTTTTAGTACATCCTTTAATTAAAGACGTTAGAGGAAAAGGACTAATGCTAGCATTTATTACACCTTCTGCTGAAATTACAAGCACATTAATTCTAAAATGCGAAAAGTTAGGTTTAATTTTATTTTGGCTACTCTTTGAGCCCAAAGCAGCAAGAATTACGCCCTCATTAACCATTTCGAGCGATGAAATTAAGGAAGGCTGCAAAATAATAATCGAAGTCCTAAATGAAATTCAACAATCCACAACTACAAAATAACACGCTGACTGCCAACTATTAAACCCTATAATCGCTCATAAAACCTCTAAATGTTCATTACTTTGTTAAAAACATTTATACAATCTGCCCGATATCAAGAAATAGTAGCTTAAATTTATATTACTAGTAATTTTTAAATGTGCTTATGGAGTTTAGTCATGATGACAACAACAATTTGCCTCTTACCAAGTTTGAATCGATGTTAAAAACAAACCATGTTTTGTTTTTTGATTCGGAAGAATTTGAAAATATTATTCACCATTATTTAAATCAAGGTAAAATTGCTTTAGCAAAAAAAGCTATTAAACTTGGTTTAGATCAGCACCCAACTTCTATTAATTTAAGACTTTTTAAAGTAGAAATTTACGTTTTTGAAAATAAGCTTACAGAAGCAGATGAGCTTTTAAATGAATTATATAGTATAGATCCAAACAACGAAGAAATTTACATTCAAAAAGCAAATATATTCTCAAAAAAGGACGACCACGAACAAGCAATAAAAATACTTAAAGAAGCGGCTAAGTTAGCTGAAGATTTGGTTGATTTATATTCTTTAATTGGTATGGAATATTTATTTTTAGACAACTATGAAGAGGCTAAAACCTATTTCATGAAGTGTCTAAAAACGGATGCTAATGATTATTCGGCACTTTATAATGTTATTTATTGTTTTGAGTTTTTAAACCAAAACGAAGATGCCATTTCTTACTTAAATGATTTTTTAAATGAAAATCCATATTGCGAAGTAGGTTGGCATCAACTGGGCAAGCAGTATGTCGCTTTAAAAGAATTTGAAAAAGCCTTAACTGCTTTTGATTTTGCGATAATTTCCGATGACACCTTTGTTGGGGCATATCTAGAACTAGGAAAAGTTTTAGAAGAGTTAAAACGTTATGAAGAAGCTATAGCAAATTACACCATTACACTTAAGTTAGACGACCCTACCTCTTTCGCTTTATTGCGCATTGGTAGCTGTTATGAAAAATTAAATAAAGAAGATTTAGCAATACAATACTATGACAGAACGGTTCATGAAGACCCGTTACTTGACAAAGGTTGGATTGCCATTACTAAATTTTACAACAAAAAAGGAAACCATCAAAAAGCGCTTTTCTTTATTAACAAAGCCATAAATATAGATTCTGAAAATGTAACCTACTGGAAACTATATTCACAAATAAATCATCGTTTAAACTTTTTTGAAGAGGCAGAGCGTGGCTATAAAAAAACTATCGAGCTTGGTAACTATGAGTTAAATACGTGGTTATCTCGTGGCGACCTATTAATTCAATTAGGTGAACCACAAGCAGCCATATTAAATTTTGAACAAGCCATAGAATTTTACCCAGAAAATGCCGAATTAGAATACCGGTTAGCGGGATTGTTTTTTGTTTTAAAGGAAAATGACAAAGGTATTTTTCATCTTAAAAATGCTTTAACACATAATAAAGATTATGCCTTTATAATTGATGAGCTTTTCCCGAAAGTATCCAACAAACTATTGGTAAAAAATATCCTAAAACAAATTGAAAAGTAAGTGATTCATCTTATGCTAAGAATTTTTTTTTAGTTACCAATTGTATACCTTTGGTTTTCTTATAAAATTTTATGCAAAGAAACCTTAAAGATTATCTCATTATCTCCTTTAAAGGATTAGCCATGGGAGCAGCAGATGCAGTGCCTGGAGTTTCAGGTGGTACTATCGCCTTCATTTCTGGGATTTACGAAGAGCTTATATCTAGTATAAGTAATGTTAACGGCTCACTTTTTAAAACGCTGTTAAGTAATGGATTAAATACTTTTTGGAAACAGGCAAACGGTAATTTTCTATTAGCACTCTTAACCGGAATCATAATTAGTTTTGTTTCGTTTATGAAACTTGCTAAATTTTTACTTGAGCACCATCCCGTTTTAATTTGGTCTTTCTTTTTCGGGCTAATTGTAGCCAGTATTTATTTTGTTGGAAAGCAAATTACTAAATGGAATTTAGGAATTATAGTCGCATTAATTATTGGTGCAGCCATAGCGTTTTACATCAGTAAATTACCGTCATTAGGTACAAACGAAAACCCGTGGTTTTTATTTATAGCTGGTGCTATTGCTATTTGTGCCATGATATTACCTGGTATTTCAGGTTCTTTTATATTAATTATTCTTGGTGCATACAAAACCCTTAGCAACGCCATTCATGACCTAGACATAAAAAAAATCATCATATTTACCACGGGTGCCATAATTGGATTATTAAGTTTTAGTCATGTTTTAAAATGGCTTTTTAAACATTACCATAACATAACCTTGGCCGTATTAACAGGTTTTATTTTTGGTTCCCTTAATAAAGTGTGGCCTTGGAAAAAAACATTATCATGGTACACAGATTCAAAAGGTATAGCAGCTCCGTTGTTGCAAGAAAGCGTATCACCTTTTAGTTTTCAAGGTGAAAATCAAATTATGCTCGCTGTATTACTGATGATATTAGGGTTTTTAACTATTTTTATTCTAGAACGCGTGGGCTCTAAAAAATAATGCAAAGTACTAGAACATTAACAGACAAAATTTTTCTAATCTTAAAAGGGTTAGGAATGGGAGCTGCCAATAAAGTTCCTGGAGTTTCTGGTGGTGTTGTAGCTTTTGTTGCAGGTTTTTACGAAGAATTTATCTATTCATTAAAAAAAGTAAACAAAACAGCCTTTAAGTTATTGTTTAACGGTCGGTTTAAAAGTTTTTACCAATACATTAATGGTCGGTTTTTAAGTCTACTTTTTTTAGGCATGATTGTTAGTTATTTTAGTATCTCAAAACTATTAGACTACTTAATAAAACACTACGAACTCTATATTTGGAGTGTTTTTTTCGGTATGATAGTAGGCTCCATTTATTATATAAATAAAGATTTTAAAGATTGGAATTTTAAAACCTACGCCTCCTTGGCCATTGGAATATTACTTGGGGTTGGCATTAGCTTTTTAAACCCCGCTAAAGAAAATGATAACCTTTGGTTTGTTTTTTTCTGCGGAATAATTAGCGTTTCAGGAATGACATTACCGGGTTTTTCAGGCTCCTTTATTCTTATTCTTCTCGGAAATTATGTATTACTTTTAGTAGATTCTGTAAATGCATTATCCGATACCTTTACCGAAATAATACGTGGTGATTTTAGCTTTTTTGAAAATTCAGAACGTATTCGCATGTTAAAAGTATTAGTGATTTTCACTTTAGGTTCGGTAACAGGGTTGGTCACTTTTTCGCATATGCTAAGTTATATCCTAAAACGCTATAAAAGCATTACACTTTCTGCTATATTAGGTTTTATTATAGGTTCATTAGGTGTCGTTTGGCCATGGAAAAAGACTATTTACAAACTAGACGAATCAGGACATTTTCTATTAGATTCAACCCAACAAAAGGTAATTGAAAATTACCAACGATACATTCCCAATTTAAACACAGAAACCTATTATGCTATTGGTTTTATTTTCCTCGGAATAATAATAGTTTTAGCATTAGAATGGTACGGACAAAAAACAAGAAAAGTAACATGAATAAATTAGGCTTATTAGGTAAAGACATATCTTACTCTTTCTCGAGAACATATTTTAAAAAGAAATTTGAAAATGAGAATATCAATGACACATCTTATGAAAATTTTGATATTAAAAACATTGATTTGTTTCCTTCAATAATTAAAGAAACAGAAGGTTTAAAAGGACTTAACGTAACTATTCCTTATAAAGAACAGGTTATGCCTTTTTTAGACAAAATCAGTAAAAAAGCTAAAGCTATTGGTGCGGTAAACACCATCAGAATCACAAAAAAAGGAAAACTAATTGGCTATAATACTGACTGTTACGGGTTTAAAAACACCATTAAACCTTATATCAAACCTCATCATAAAAAAGCCTTAATTTTGGGTACAGGAGGCGCTAGTAAAGCCATTGCCTTTTCATTAAATGAGATGGGCATAACCTATCAATACGTATCAAGAACACTAAAAGACGGTGTTAGTTTTACCTACGATACCTTAACAGAAAAGGATATTGAAGATCACGAAATTATAGTTAATTGCACCCCCTTAGGAACTTTCCCTAACATTGAAGATTGCCCAAATATCCCTTATAAAGCCATTACAAAAAACCATATTCTTTTCGATTTAATATATAACCCAGAGGAAACTAGGTTTTTAAACCAAGGCAAGCAAAATAAGGCAACCATTATTAATGGCCTAAATATGCTAAGGCTTCAGGCAGAAAAATCTTGGTCTATTTGGGGCCTTAAATAAACAAGTAATACTACTTTGTAAATACTTTACTTGTTAGTATCTTTAATGACTAAAGTAATTTTGACGAACCTTAACATTTTTTATAATGTCTGATATTAACAAACCTGAAGAAGTAGACGGAAACGAAGCTCTAAAACCTATTGACGATTCTACTCCATTAATCCATAATCAAAACGAAGAAATAACACCTAGTGAATCTGATGTTATTAATGAAACTTCCGAACCGGAAAAAAATAATGGAGAAGATCATGACAAGGTCTTAAACGAAATTGAAGACTCCAATGCTGAGGATGCCGAAGACGAGGGCAACAAAGACCGTCATACTATTGAGGTAAAAGCATACGATACTATGTCACTCGAAGCTTTAGTAATTGAATTAGAAAAGTTAATACAGAATGAAAAAGTACAAGCTATAAAATCTCATGTAGATGGTATAAATTCAGAATTTAAAACAAAATTTGAAGCTTTACTTGAAGAAAAAAAGGAAGATTTTATAAATGATGGTGGAAACGAAATAGACTTTTATTACTCGTCTCCTGTTCAAAAAAGGTTTAAGGAGGCTTATAGACAATACCGCAAAAAAGTAAATGAACACTACCAGAGTTTAGAAAAAAACTTAAAGCAAAATTTAGCAGATAAACTTGAAATTATTGAAGAGTTAAAAGGGCTAATTAATGTTGAAGAAAACATAAATACCACGTATAAACACTTTAAAGAATTACAAGAACGCTGGAGAAACACCGGGCCTATTCCTAGAGACAAATACAATAATGCATGGAATAGCTATCACCACCATGTTGAGATATTCTACGACTTTTTAAACATTAATAGAGATTTACGCGATTTAGATTTTAAACACAATTTAGAAAAAAAATTATTAATTATCGAGCGTGCTGAAGAATTAGCAAAAAGCGATGATGCCATGCGTGCGTTTAGAGAATTACAGGAACTTCATAAAATGTGGAAAGAAGAACTTGGTCCTGTATCTAGGGAGCATCGCGAAAGCATTTGGGAGCGTTTTAAAGCGGCAACAAAAACCATTAATGATAAACGCCAAGTTTATTATAAAGAAATAGATAAAATTTACGAAAAAAATCTAGAGCATAAACTTGAGATTATTTCTAAAATAGAAGAGATTGCAAAAGAAGAAAATAATTCGCACAATGCTTTACAAAAAAGAATCAAAGCTATAGAAACGCTTAGAGAAGCATTTTTTAACGCCGGAAAAGTACCAATAAAAGTAAACGAGGCTACTTGGGCAAAATTTAAGGATGCTGTACGAAGGTTTAATAGACAAAAAAATGCGTTTTATAAAAATCTAAAAAAAGAACAGTATAAAAATTTACAGTTAAAACTAGATTTAATTAAAATTGCTGAAGACAATAAAGAAAGTGATGATTTTGAAGCAACCACACCTTTAATGAAAAAGATTCAAAGCGACTGGAAAAAAATTGGTCATGTACCAAGAAAAAACAGCGATAAAATCTGGAAACAGTTTAAGGCAGCTTGTAATCATTATTTCGACAGGATTCATGCAAACAGAAATGCCGCTAGTCAGGAACAAGTTGATGCTTACAACAAAAAGAATGCGTTTTTAAGTAATTTAAACGACTTAAAATTACCTGAAGATAAAGAAAAAGGTATCGACATAATTAAAGAGAAAATTAAGGAATGGCAAACCATTGGTCGTGTACCAAATGACAAACGTTATATTGATGGTAAATTTCAAAAATCTATTGACGCCTTGTTAACCAAATTAAAAGTTGACAAAACTGAAGCTGAAATGATTAAGTATGAAAACAAACTTGATAGTTTAATAGACCCGAACGATACTAGAAACTTAGACAACGAACATAATTTTATTAGAAAAAGAATTGATGAAGTAAAAGGGCAAATTAATCAACTAGAAAACAACTTACAGTTTTTTACCAATGTAGATGATGATAACCCATTGGTTAAAGAGGTACATACCAATATAAAAAAGCACAAAGACGATTTAAAACTTTGGATTAAAAAGCTTAAAAAGATTAAAGAATTATATTAACAGTTTCTTTAAAAGTCTTCGTCCATCAATTAAAAAGTAGGGCATTAAAAATAAAACCAGAATATTAATTTATTCTGGTTTTATTTTTATCTAACTAAACTAAAATGCCCCCGATACGTTTTAACACTACCTGTTAAATCAATTAACTCTGCAATAAACCAATAATCTGAAACCCCTAATGGTTGTCCGTTAAAAGTACCATCCCAACTTCCATTTTTAGCATTTAGTTGCCTAATTAACTTCCCATAGCGATTATAAATACTAACCTTCGAAGCATTTGTATAATCGTTACCTAAACCATTAATTCGCCATGTATCATTTTCTCCATCATTATTTGGTGTGAAAAATTTAGGAAAGCCTAGAATAAACACTTCTATATGTGCAATACCACACTTATTTTTGTCCTTCACATAAATAATATGCACCCCAGCCCCTACTCTATCAAAATAAGGCGATTCTTGATAAGAACCATTTATGTCATCTAACGAGAATTCATAATCCCCAATTCCTAAATTATTATTTCCATTATTAATCGAAATACTATTATTACCTGCCAATTCTACAATTGTCACATCAGTAATATCAATTGAAGCTATCGCCGACTCTACCACATCAAAAGTAACAGGATCGGATTCGCACCCAAAACTAGACCTAGCAATTACCGTATATACGCCTCCTAAAAGTATGGTTGCTGAAGGTTGAGAACTAACGTTCAAACCGTTTTCGTCTGTCCATTCATAAGTAAAATTACCATTAGGGTTGTAAGTTTGTAATGTAATAGGGTTGTTATCTAAGCAATATATTGCTGTTTGGTCTATTTCAAATTCTGGTCTTGGATGTACAGTTAATAACAAATGCGGTCCAACAGCAAAACAATCACCATTATCATCACTTTCAACCCGCACATATATTTCTTGACTAAAAGGCGTTTCAGAAATATAATTACTAGCCACAATTTCGTTTTGTTCTATTAATGCATCGGCTTGATTTCTATAATAACTAACACTTAAGTTTTGCCCCAAGGGAAACTGGGAGATAAATAAGTTTGAAGCTTTCGTTAAATCAAAACTATGTAAACCATCAGCTATATTATCATTATCACATAACTCTAATTCTTCAAAATAACCGCTTGAAAAAGATGTGGTTGACACTTGTAAATCGATTGTTGCAATCCTAAAGCATCCATCCTCTTTTTCTACACGAACATATATTGTACTTGCCGTTTGATTATTAAATATACTATCAACTTGATTAGCCCCTAGTTCAGCTTCAGGAAAAGATTCATAATAAGTAATTATAAAATTAGACGCATTATTATAGGTAATAATTTCATTAACCTCTAATAGGTTAAAATCAGTATAACCATCAGTCACACCATCTTCATCACAATTTTTAAGCACCATATTGGTTTGAATGTTTGGCAAACTATTGACTTTAACATCAAAAAACACATCGGTATAACAGGTACTATCTAAATTGTTAGTTATACGAACGTAAATGGTTTGATTGTCCTGAATAGTATTTACAAAAGCGGATGGAGGTGTAATTATAGGACTCGAATATGCCACATCAGTATAATAATTAAAAGAGAAGTCTGAACTCGATTTCCCATTTAATAAAACAGATTCATTAAGTGTTAAATTAAAAGTGGTAAAACCATTGGTATCATTACCATCGGTAGTTGTATCGCATTCACTTAAGACAGGAATACTTGATGGTTGAAGAGCTACTACCGTTTCATAAATATGAATATCTACTCCAAACCTTTCAGTACTTTCACACCCATTTTCAATTTGAGATGCATAATAGGATTTATTATGTTCTAAAAAATCAGCACTATTTAATGGGTTTCCACCAGAACTTGTATCGTACCATAAAACATTAGTACCGGTTATAAGAATATCTGCTATTGTTGCTTGATTTACATCACAAAAATACTGATCGGCATCACCTGAAGGGGCTTCTGTTTTTTGTACTGTTAAAGTAATTGGTGTTCTTACGGAACTTGTACAGCCATTTAAAGTAGCATCTACATAATATGTTGTAGTCGCATTTACAATAGGCGTAGTAAACGTAGTTCCGCTAGCGATAAGTGTCCCGCCGGACAAAGCATCATACCAATTTATTGTACCCGATGATGCATTTGCGGATAAAGTTACTGAACCTAAATTACATATTTCTGTGTTAGTAACCGAGTTTATTGTTGGAATATCTCGTATAGTAGCTACCACAGGGGTTCTAGCACCTTCAACACAGCCATTAATAGAAGCTAATGCGTAATATGTGGTAGTTGAATTTAAAATGGGTGTTACAAATGTATTTCCATTTGCTATAGAAGTTGTACTTGTTACTGAGTCAAACCATAATATAGTTCCAGAATTAGCTGAAGCTTCCAATATAACTGAACCACTGCCACAACGGGCTGCTGGAATGGTATTAGTAATTGAAGCTGTATAGATACGTGTACTTGCCGAAATATTTAAAACGGGATCTCCAGGAAGCCCGCCATATTCCATAATATAGCCTTTAGGTTGGTAGTTGCCACTAGCATTTCCTGTATTACTTAAATCATTCCAAGACCCTGCTATTCCAATACCTGGAGCCGTTACATGAGCATAATCTTCATTATTATTCCAATTATTAGGTTCATTATTATTCCAGTTTGCAAAATTAGGAGTTGATCCATTTATACCGCCATTCCAGAATATAGTACCTGCTTCTGGTCCAGTAACCCACTTCCAAACGCCTTCGGTTTCCGCATCGCTACCACCAATCCAACCAGCTCCAGATGCTTGTTCACCTGATAATTGTGCTTCTTCTGCTGATGTAATTGTAGCCAAATAGCCTTGTAAACCAAAATAGGTCCTAATATCTGCTGCAGCTTTTGCGTCTGTCCATGTAATACCAACAGATGAAACATACTCATAGTAATGTCTGGTTGAAGGTAAAAAATTAGCAGTACCAATAGTTATCGAAAAACTCTTATCTGATGGGACATTGCTTGTGCTCTGAAAAATAACATCTTTAATTGCTGCAATTAAATCGACATAACTTAAAGCTGAAGTTGAATTACTAGACAAGGTTAATTTTCCTTCAACAGCATTCCATGTTGTTGATATATTTGGATGCGAATTACTAAGGGTTAACGTGTCTTCACCTATAACATAACCTGTAGAAATTTGAACAAATAAGGCATCAATTTCTGAGTCATCCGGGTCCTTAATATCAAAATCTGTTACAATGTTAATTTGACTTAAAGGGCAATACGGTTGATTTCCTAACGCTGTTAAAGTAGGTGCTATATTTTGAGCAGAACTACATATTGATGCTAATATCATTACAAAAAACAACAACACGTTTTGATTAAAACACATATTAAATGATAATAATTATAGATACACAAGATACTGTAAAGTAGTATACTTAAAACATTAAAATACCTCAAAAAACTATAACTAATGATGCATTAAGGAACTAATTAAAAGTATTTTATAATAAAGCCGATAATTTTAACTGTGTTAAGGGTGCATTTTAATAACTAAATCTCTTAAAAAAAACGCCTAGTATTAGTTAAATATTAGGCGTTTTTATTTGTATTCATATAACTTTTTTAAACACGAACATGTCCATCTCCAAACACATAATACTTGTTTGTAACTAATTCTTTTAGTCCTAACGGCCCTCTATGGTGTAATTTATCTGTACTAATAGCCAATTCTGCACCAACGCCAATTTGGCCACCATCGGTAAATCGAGTAGATGCATTTTGATATACAACCGCGCAATCTACTTGCTCCATAAATGTTTTAGCGTGAGCCTTATTTGTTGTCATAATGGTTGCCGAATGTCCTCCAGAAAAGGTATTAATTTTTTCTACTGCTTCGGTAATGGAATCTACAGTACCTATACAGCATTTCATTTCTAAAAACTCTTGAAACCAAATTTGAGTATGATGTATACTTTTTTCTTCGGTTAAAACTTTTTTCGTACTCTCATCAACTAAAACCTCTACATGATTAGTCTTTAATATGGTGTTTAGCTCCTTAATTTTATTATTATAATCCGGAAGCTTTTTACTAATCAATATTTTATCAAGTGCATTGCAAGCCGAAATTTTATCTGTTTTAGCATTTAAAATGACCTCTATTGTTTGTTTCCAATTGGCATGCTCATCTACAAATAAAAAATTATTTCCTCGCCCACTAACCAAAACGGCACACTTAGCATGGTCCTTTACAAACTTTATTAACTGCTCCCCACCTCTTGGCACTATTAAATCTAGAGGTTCGGTAGGATTCTTTAAAAAGGCTTGTGTTTCTTGCCTATTCATAGTTAGCATTTGAATATAATCTGTTGTTAAATTATTTTCTACCAGTGCCTTATGCCATAATTTTACAATAGCAGTGTTACTGTGTATTGCTTCTTTTCCTCCTTTTAGTAAAATTTTATTATTAGCCTTAAAAGCTAGAACAGTAGCTTCAACAGTTACATCTGGTCTAGATTCATAAATAATCATAATGGTACCAAAGGGCGCCGTTTTATTTATAACTTCCAAACCACTTTGCAATGTGTTTTTACTGATAATTTTATTTACGGGATCGTCTTGAGCTTCTACCTCTTTTATTGCAGTAACCATACCTGCAACCTTTTTGCTATTTAAAATTAAGCGATCATACATGGCTTGATCTTCATTATTAAAAGCCTCAATATCTTTTTTATTTGCTTTCAATAATAGGTCCTGATTTTCCTCTATAAGGCGAATCATACTTATTAAAACCTTATTTTTTATGTGTTCTGATAATAATTTCATTTTCATATTTATTGTTACAATGATACTTTGGTACCAACCAATTTTCCATCCATAATATCAATTATAATATTGTCTTTTTTTCCATTGGCAATAAAGGTTGGAATATTTTTTGCCGCTGCTTGTTGCGCATAATCTAGTTTTGATCCCATACCGCCTCGGCCTTCACCGTCTTTTTTATTGGAATCTTGAATATACTTGTCCAAATCTTCATTTGGGTCTACATTCTTAATTAAATCGGAGTTATCTTCTTCCGGATGTCCATCATAAAGACCGTCTATATCAGTCAAAATAATAAGTTTATCTGCATTTAATAATTGCGCTATTAAACTCGCTAACTCATCGTTATCAGAAAACATAGACATGGTTACAGACACCGCATCATCTTCATTTGCAATAGGAATAACACCTTCGGAAAGTAAACCTTCGCAACAATTAATCATATTTTGTCTGTGAACTCCAGGGCTAAAATCTCGTTTTGTTGGTAGCACTTGGGCACACTTCATGCCGTAGTCATGAAAAATATTATAATAAAGACGCATCATTCTGGGCTGTCCAATAGATGAATACACTTGTCGTCGTTGTGTTTTATCCTTAATATTCGATTTACCTAAAACTTCTTTACCTGCAATTACAGAACCTGAAGACACCAAAATGGTCATAATCCCTCTTTCGTGTAATTCGGCTATTTGCTTTACCAAACCTCTTAAAACTGGCCTTACAATTCTATTATCTCTGTTGGTCATAACATTAGTACCAACTTTAATAACTATTTTTTCTTTGTACATTTTTAATATTCTTTTCCTAATTCTACTGCTCGACTAAATGCCGCAAAAGCAGCTTCTTTAATTAATTCATTTACATTATTATCTTCCATAGAGTCTAATGCAGCTCGCGTTGTTCCACCTTTTGATGCAACTTTTTCCATCCAAGAATTTGGCGATAAATTAGATTGATTAAACAGCTCCACTGCACCAGTAAACGTCTGACTTACCAAAACTGTAGAGTCTGTTTTTGAAAAGCCCATTTGCAATGCTGCTTCCATCATACTTTGCATAAAATAAAAAACGTAGGCAGGACCACTACCTGAAATTCCAGTGGATGCATCTATCAAGTTTTCATTAGATACACGAACAGATTTTCCTGTGGTATCCAATAAACTCTCAACGGTAAGCATTTCAATACGAGACACCTCATCTGAGGTTACATATGAGGTTAAGCCTTTTCCAATTTGAGCTGGTAAATTAGGCATAGCTCTAATTATTTTATTTAAACCCGTTATGTCTTTAATTGTAGATATTGTTACTCCTGCCATTATAGAAATAATGATTTGTTCGGGCTTAACGAATGCTTTAATAGCTTTAAAAACATTTTCGGCATGATAGGGTTTTACGGCTATAAAAATGATATCTGCCTTTGGTACACAATCCCCCAATTCATTAAACGCATCAAAATGTGATATTTGGCTTAGCTCTTCCATTTTCTCTTCAGACTTATCCAAAACCATGATATTTCTCCTTTTTAAGAGTTTAGATTTCGACATGCCTTCTGCATAGGTAAGCCCCATGTTACCTGCTCCAATTACTAGTACTTTCATTATTTATATATTTAGTTTATTGAAAAAATTAAACAAACAGAAAACAGTCCTTACAGTCTTTTACTTCTCCATAATAAGTTTCTCTATATTTATGTATGGTTTTTATAGGTAAGCCTAAAAGATACTTTTTAACATAGGTCACTTTAGTGGTGAGTTCTCCCATTTTAATGGTATGTCTTTTTTCTACTTTTGTTTCTCTTTTAACTTGAATTAATTTCATGTTTAAATTTTAATGATTTATTTTTTTTGAACAGATAGTCTATCCAATCGTAATTCTATATTTCGGGCTTTAAACCCTTGTTTTTGGAATAGTTTTATAACAGGATCGTTAATATTTATATGAATTGAAATTTCTCCTCTACAATGATTAATGGTGTGGTTAATTAAATCCTTTGCAATACCACATTTTCTGTAGTCCTCTTTTACTGCGAGATAAACTAAAATATTTTCGGATAAATACTCATTCATACCGGTTCTATTAATTACCACAACACCTAGTATTTCATCACCTTTTTGCATGGTAAAAACATAACCGCCTAGTCCTGGTATTTCTTTTGCGGCATATTTTATAGCCTTTTGTATGGCGCTTTTTGAGTCTTTAAACGCTCCTGAATACTCGTATATAAAGTTTGTTATACGATTTATATCCATAAAGGATAGCCTAGAAAAGGCATCGTAAGTTTTAATAGTCATTTAAGCCGTATTTTAACATCTAGAAAAAGATGTCATTGTAAAAAATGCATAACAAGACATATAAACTGTTTTAAGATTAAAAACAGCAATATTAATTTGTTACATTAAAGAAATTTGCAAACCTCCTGTTTAAGGATTATTTACGTAGTAGGAGGGATAAATTTATCAGACTGATTTCTAAAAACTAGAAAATTAAAGTTGAAGATTCTTGTATTTCGCTTTTCATGTATTCCTTTTCCCATAGTGCAAAAATACAAAAATTGAGCCTAACAATCAAATGGATAGTGTTAAGATAATACCAATAAAAGTCACTAAAACGTTATAGTTTCTACATCTTTTTAGCTTCTTCCCAAAAAATATCCATTTCAGCAAGTGTCATGTCTTTTAGTGGTTTATTTAAATTTTTAGCTTTCTCTTCTAAATATTGAAAACGTTTGGAGAATTTTTTATTAGTACGCTCTAAAGCATTCTCCGGATTAATATTTAAAAAGCGGGCATAGTTTATTAAAGAAAAAATAACATCTCCAAACTCACTTTCCATTTTATCTTTATCATTCGATTTAACCTCAAATTTAAATTCGTTTAGCTCCTCCTCAACCTTTTCCCAAACTTGTTCTGGTTTTTCCCAATCGAAACCAACACCAGCAACTTTTTCTTGAATTCTATTCGCTTTTACTAAGGCTGGTAAACTTTTTGGAACCCCTTCTAAAACGCTAGATTTTCCTTCCTTTAATTTTAGGTTTTCCCAATTGCGTTTTACATCGTCTTCATTATCAACTTTTACATCGCTATAAATATGTGGATGCCTATGGATTAGTTTATCGCAAATAGAATTACAAACATCGGCAATATCAAAATCTTTAGTTTCGCTTCCTATTTTAGAATAGAAAACAATATGTAACAATACATCACCTAATTCCTTTTTAACTTCTTCTAAGTCTTTATCTAGAATGGCATCTCCAAGCTCGTAAGTTTCCTCAATGGTAAGATGGCGCAAGGTTTCCATGGTTTGTTTTTTATCCCATGGGCATTGTTCGCGTAACTCGTCCATTATGGTTAACAACCTATCGAATGCTTTTAATTGATTTGCTCTAGAATTCATTTTTGATGTTTTTTCAAAAATACAATTTTGATGTTTTTAAATTGAGAATAATGTGTTCAATATTTGTATTAGTAATTTTATCAACTCCTTAATTTTATCATAAAAACAAACTAGTTTCGTTTAAGGTAAGATATGATACATAAAACGATTTCATATCCACGAACCATTAAATGAAACGTTCCAAAGCGAAATGAACTCCTCCTTCAATAATAGAACTAACGGATAACTACCATAGGGATTACAATAGCATCCTTAAACCCACACCCTTAGACTGCACTCAGAATAAACTCCTAGCCCAAACCTTGAGGTAACGACCAACTTCGCGATACAATTCCGATTAATATAGAAATCACTCGAAGTGACATTATTATTTTAAACTTAAAAATCCAGCTATAAAGCTGGATTTTTTATTATTTGAAAAGTGAATTTTTTATTAAGAAGCGTTTTGCCTTTTAATTAAATTAAGTGCAGAACCTTCGTTATACCAAGCAATTTGCGCTTTGTTATAGGTATGGTTTAATTTGATAAGATCTTTAGTGCCGTCGTCATGAACCGCTTCTAGCGTTAATTGTTTACCAGGTGCAAATTCATTTAAATCGATAAAATTAAAGGTATCGTTTTCTTGAATTAAATCGTAATCGGCTTCATTGTTAAAAGTTAAGCCCAACATTCCTTGTTTTTTAAGGTTTGTTTCGTGAATACGTGCAAACGATTTTACAATTACTGCTGCGACACCCAAATGTCTTGGTTGCATTGCTGCATGCTCTCTAGAAGAACCCTCGCCGTAGTTATGATCTCCAACAACTATGGTTTTAATACCCGCTTTTTTATACTCCCGCTGTACATCTGGAACACCCCCATAATCGCCAGTTAGTTGATTTTTAACAAAATTAGTTTTCTGGTTAAACGCATTTACTGCTCCAATTAAGGTATTGTTTGCAATGTTATCTAAATGTCCACGGAAACGTAACCAAGGTCCTGCCATAGAAATATGATCGGTAGTACACTTTCCAAACGCTTTAATTAAAAGTTTAGCTCCAGTTATTGAGCTTCCAAGAGGTGTAAACGGTGTTAATAATTGTAAGCGTTCTGAATCTTCTTTTACTGAAACCTCAACGTGACTGCCATCGGCCTCCGGTGCTAAATACCCATTGTCCTTAACCTCGAAACCTTTTGGTGGCAATTCCCATCCTGTAGGTTCATCGAACATCACTTCTTCTCCGTTTTCGTTAATTAACTTATCGGTTAGCGGATTAAAATCTAAGCGGCCTGCTACTGCAATGGCTGCTGTTATTTCTGGAGATGCTACAAAAGCATGTGTATTAGGATTACCGTCGGCACGTTTAGCAAAGTTTCTATTAAAAGAGTGTACAATGCTGTTTTTTGGTGCATTTTTAGGATCGCTATATCTAGCCCATTGGCCTATACATGGCCCACAAGCATTAGTAAATATTTTAGCATCTAGCTTTTCGAAAATACCTAAAATACCATCGCGCTCTGCGGTATAGCGTACTTGCTCCGAACCTGGATTAATTCCTAATTCTGCTTTTATTTTTAAACCTTTATCTAAAGCTTGTTGCGCAATTGAAGAGGCTCTTGATAAATCTTCGTACGATGAGTTTGTACACGATCCTATTAATCCCCATTCTACCTTTATAGGCCAATCGCTAGCTTTTGCTTTTTCGGTCATAGCTTTACCCACTGTAGTTGATAAATCTGGAGTAAATGGTCCGTTTAATAATGGTCCTAGTTCCGATAAATTGATTTCTATTACTTGATCGAAATATTGCTCTGGGTTTGCATAAACTTCTGTATCTGCAGTTAAATGTTCTTTAACAGTATTGGCAGCATCGGCAACATCAGCTCTATCAGTAGCACGCAAATAACGTTCCATAGATTCATCATAACCAAATGTAGACGTAGTTGCACCAATTTCTGCTCCCATGTTACATATAGTTCCTTTTCCTGTACATGACATTGCTGTGGCTCCAGGTCCAAAATATTCAACAATAGCACCTGTTCCTCCTTTTACAGTAAGAATTTCGGCTACTTTTAAAATTACATCTTTTGGCGCCGTCCAACCCGATAATTTCCCAGTTAACTTAACCCCAATGAGTTTCGGAAATTTAAGTTCCCAAGCCATACCTGCCATAACATCTACCGCATCAGCTCCTCCTACTCCAATAGCGACCATTCCTAATCCTCCTGCATTTACGGTGTGGGAATCGGTTCCAATCATCATTCCGCCAGGAAATGCATAGTTTTCTAAAACCACCTGATGAATAATACCAGCTCCTGGTTTCCAAAAGCCAATTCCGTATTTATTAGAAACAGACTCTAAAAAATTAAATACCTCGCTACTTACGCTATTGGCATGTTTTAAATCTTTTACTGCTCCTTCCTTAGCCTGAATTAAATGATCACAATGAACCGTAGTTGGCACAGCAACCTTAGTTTTTCCAGCCTGCATAAACTGCAATAACGCCATTTGTGCTGTGGCGTCTTGACAAGCAATTCGATCTGGTGAAAAATCTACGTAATCTTTACCTCTTGTAAATGCTTCGGTAGGTACACCATCCCAAAGGTGAGAATATAATATCTTTTCCGAAAGTGTTAGTGGTTTCCCGACAATATTACGTGCTTTATCAACTCGCTCAGCCATTTTAGTGTAAACACCTTTAATCATATCAATATCAAATGCCATAAATTTTGTTTATTTTTTATTATTCTACAAGTACTCAATATACAAAATAAACGACCTCGAGACAAGCCTTAATCCTATTAAAATTAGCTTCCTTTACTCCTAAACTATCATAGCAAGTTCAAGTAGGCCATTGAAAAGCTGAACACTCATACTTTGATAAGGCATATTTCTACAAAAAAAGAATGAAAAATTAACTATAATATAGACTCCTAGAGTTAAAACACACCTATAATTAATCAGGTTTAACCTTGTATATTAACCCGGGCATATCATAAAAAAGCAAAAATTATAAAACGTCTGATTACAAATAAAACAAAGAAGAGAATAAAAATTCTATTAGATTAGGGGTGATAATTTACCTAACCAGCATATCATTAACTAGAAATAAAAAAGTAAATACTTTTTTATGCTTCTAAATAGAATTTAAAATATATTTATTAATTCCTTCTAAACGACTTAGTTTCTTCAAAAACATGTTCTAATATAGCCTTGTCTTGTTCTGTAAATTTAACATTACGCCTTTCCATTACTAAAGGAGCCACCTCAAACGCTTTCTTTGTTAAATAGGTTGAAAAACCAGCGCTACCACCCCAACTAAAGCTGGGTATAAAGTTACGTGGAAAACCGCTACCAAAAATATTAGCACTAACACCTACTACGGTACCTGTGTTAAACATGGTGTTTATTCCACATTTACTATGATCGCCCATTATAAGTCCGCAAAATTGCAAACCTGTTTTGGCAAAACCTTGAGTTTGGTAATCCCATAAACGCACTTCGGCATAGTTGTTTTTTAAGTTTGAATTATTAGTATCTGCTCCTAAATTACACCATTCTCCTAATACAGAATCGCCTAAATAGCCATCATGACCTTTACTAGAATATCCAAATATAACGGTATTACTAACCTCGCCACCAATTTTACTATGCGGACCAATGGTTGTTGGACCATAAATTTTTGAACCTAACTTAATAACACCTTTTTCACAAAGTGCTAACGGGCCTCGAACCATGGTGCCTTCCATTATTTCGGCATTTTTGCCTATATATATAGGACCGTTACTAGCGTTAAGCGTTGTAAATTCCAATTTTGCTCCTTTTTCAATGAATATATTTTCTGGAGCTACAACATTATTACTTGCAGGAATGGCCTGTGAAGTTCGATCTTTACTTAATAAACTAAAATCGTCTTTGATGGCTTCACCATTTTTAGAAAAAATATCCCAGGTATGTTCTATTTTAAGGATGTCGTGAGGGCAATCAATAATATCAAAATCATCAAAATTTATATCCTCTTGAGCTTCTTTAGCGAAAAATGCTAATAACTCTTCATCTTTAAAAATGGCTTGATTTTCTTTTAAATTAGTAATTAACTCTACCAATTCTATATTTGGAAGGCATGATGCATTAATCATTATGTTTTCTTCCATTTCTACCATCGGGTATTTTTCAGATAAATAATCTTCGGTTACCGTTGTGGTTGTGGTTGCCAAATATGTTTCCCATTTTTCTCTAATGGTTAAAATTCCAACACGGATATCGGCTACTGGTCTTGTAAATGTAAAAGGCAACAGGTTGTTACGCGATGGACCATCAAATAGAATATAATTCATTTAAAGTTTTGGTTAATAGTTAGAAACTTACTTTCGTAAACTTACGATTTATACCAAATAAATTTTATTACAACTTACTAAATTCGTTTAAAGTTACATTTTAATCTATTGGATGTAACAATTATAAACTTTTTAAAAATAAAAAAGCCTTTCACAAATGAAAGGCTTTTTAAAATATATTTTAGACTAAACTTATTTTTTAAATTTAGCATATTTGTTTTTGAACTTGTCAATACGACCAGCTGTATCTACTAATTTAGATTTACCAGTGTAATATGGATGAGATGTTCTAGAAATCTCCATTTTTACTAATGGATATTCAACACCATCAACTTCAAGTGTTTCATTAGTATTTGCTGTAGATTTTGTTAAAAACACATCGTCATTAGACATATCTTTAAATGCTACAATTCTATAATTTTCTGGATGTATACCTTTTCTCATCGCTAAATGCTTTATTAATTACTTTCAATTTTGGAAATGCAAATTTAAGTATTTTTTATAAATGCGCAATACTTTTTATTCTTTTTTATTTGATTTTTTAATCCCTTTTAATTCAAATAAAAAAAGAAGCTATAATTACCTATCAAAACCTAAATCTTTTCACTTAAAATTGTAACGTTTTACTATATTTGAATACCAACAACCAAATATTTTAAGTTAAACAGAAACATTATGGAAAAATTTTTGAAGTCCATTGCTATAAACCACGGTCTTTATTTAGGTATTGTACTGGCAATATTAACAGTTACGGCCTATGCTATAAACTTAGATTTGTACACCAAAATATGGTTTGGATTAGTAATATTGGCTTTAATAATTATTTTCGGAATCCTTTCTGTTTACAAAACCAAGGTCGCTAATGGTGGTTTTTTAAGTTTTAAAAATTCATTTGTTTCCTATTTCATCACTATTTTAATTGGATTAGTAATAAGCACTATAATAAGCATTATCATATTTAATATTATAGATCCTGAAGCGGCAACTGTAATTCAAGAAAAGGTAATGGTTTCACAAATAGAACGTTTAGAAGCTTATAACGTACCTGTTGATGTCATAGATGAAGCTATGAAAAAAATGGAAGATCAAGGAAACATATTTTCTATTGCTAACGTTTTACAATCCTTAATTTTTCAATTAATTGGTTTTATTCTAGTGGGATTAATTGTAGCTGCTGCTATGAAAAAAAATAACCCAGACGACGTTTAAATTCCTTAATTTTGAATATTATTCTGAAACTATTCTAGATGCATATATCTGTAGTTATACCACTACTAAACGAAGAAGAATCTTTAACCGAATTACACGACTGGATTGCAAAAGTTATGCTATCCAATGCGTTTACCTATGAAATCATTTTTATTGATGATGGCAGTACTGATAAATCTTGGAACTTAATAACCAACCTATCTAATAAAAACAAATCTGTAAAAGGAATTCGTTTTTTAAGAAATTTTGGGAAATCTCAAGCGCTTCATGCTGGTTTTAACAAAGCTCAAGGTGATGTTGTTATTACTATGGATGCCGATTTACAGGATAGTCCAGATGAAATTCCAGAACTTTACAATATGATTGTTAATGATGGGTATGATTTAGTGTCTGGTTGGAAAAAAAAGCGTTACGATTCTATTATAGCCAAAAACCTCCCATCTAAGTTATTTAATTGGGCAGCTAGAAAAACATCAGGAGTCAAGCTTCATGATTTTAACTGCGGGTTAAAGGCCTATCATAATGATGTAGTAAAAAATATTGATGTTAATGGTGAAATGCATCGCTATATTCCTGTACTTTCAAAAAATGCTGGTTTTTCAAATATAGGAGAAAAAGTAGTGCAACATCAAGCGAGAAAATATGGTGTCACAAAATTTGGTATGGATCGATTTGTTCATGGATTTTTAGATTTAATTACCATCTGGTTTTTATCACACTTTGGCAAACGCCCCATGCACCTATTTGGAGCCTTAGGATTTATAATGTTTGCCATAGGTTTTGCTTTTGCCGTTTACATAGGCGTTGACAAACTATTTATTAACCGGGCAGGAAGGCTTATTACACAGCGCCCACAATTTTACATTGCGCTTTCTACAATGATTATAGGAACACAATTTTTTGTAGCAGGCTTTTTAGGCGAGCTTATTTTAAGAAATAGAACTGATAAAAAAAGATATACCATAAAAGACCAATTAAATATATAAATAACACCAAACAAATTAGCTAATATAGATTCATTAAAAAGTAATGAATTTCTTATTTTTGTTTATAAAACTAACTATATGATACACATTGAACCAAAAATTTTAGACAGAATTAATGCATGGTTAACACCTGCTTTTGATGAAGACACGCAAGCTACTATAAAAGAAAGTATAGCTAACAATCCAAAAGATATTCAAGAGAGTTTTTATAAAGATTTAGAATTTGGAACTGGTGGTATGCGCGGTATTATGGGCGTTGGTACTAATCGTATAAACAAATATACATTAGGAAAAAGCACTCAAGGTTTAAGTGATTATTTACATAAACAATTTCCTAACGAAACTCCAAAAGCTGTTATTGCCTATGATTGTAGACATAATAGTAAATCGCTTGCCAAGGTGGTTGCAGATGTGTTTTCGGCAAACGGAATTGAGGTATTTTTATTTGAAGATTTACGTGCAACACCAGAATTATCTTTTGCCGTTAAGCATTTAAATTGTCATTGTGGTATTGTTTTAACAGCATCTCACAACCCTCCAGAATATAATGGATACAAAGTGTATTGGCAAGATGGTGGTCAGTTAGTTCCGCCACATGACGGTGCTGTAATTAGTTTGATTAACGATTTAGATTACGCTGATATCAAATTTGAAGCAAATAACGACCTAATTAAATATATAGGTAAAGATGTCGATGATGTATTTATTGATGCATCGGTTGAAAATGGATCTGTAGGCGCCACACAAAAAGCTAAAGACGATTTAACCATAGTGTTTACATCACTTCATGGCACATCTATTACTGCTGTTCCAGAAACATTAAAACGTGCTGGTTATAAAAATGTACATATTGTTGCAGAACAAGAAAAACCAGATGGTGGTTTCCCAACAGTAAAATCTCCAAACCCTGAGGAACCTGCGGCCTTAAAAATGGCTTTAGAACTAGCCGAAAAAGTAAATGCTGATATTGTTATTGGAACAGATCCTGATTGCGATAGATTAGGAGTTGCTGTTAGAAATTCTGAAGGCCAGCTACAACTTTTAAACGGAAATCAAACCATGTTAATGATGACAGATTTCTTATTAAAACAATGGAAAGCAGAAGGTAAAATTAAAGGTAAAGAATTTATTGCATCGACTATTGTTTCTACACCTATGCTAACCAAACTAGCACAATCTTACGGCGTAGAGAGCAAAATTGTTTTAACAGGATTTAAATGGATTGCAAAACTTATTAAAGATTTCCCAGACCTTGATTTTGTTGGTGGAGGAGAAGAAAGCTTCGGTTATATGGTAGGCGATTTTGTACGCGATAAAGATGCCGTAACCTCTACCCTATTAGCTTGCGAAATTGCTGCCATTACAAAGGCTAACGGAAGTTCTTTCTTTAATGAATTAATTAAACTTTATGCAGAACATGGTTTCTATAAAGAAAAATTAATCTCGTTAACAAAAAAGGGCATTGAAGGTGCAGAAGAAATTAAGCAAATGATGACTGATGCGCGACAAAACCCACTAAAAATAGTTAACGGTTCAGCAGTTGTAAAAATTGAAGATTACGAATCGGCAACCTCTAAAGACATGGCTTCAGGTAAAGTAACAGCCTTAGATATTCCAAAATCTAACGTTATCATATACTATACTGAAGATGGCAGTCAAGTAGCATTAAGACCAAGCGGTACAGAACCAAAAATAAAATTTTATGTTAGTGTTAACGCCAATTTAGATGCTGTTGAAAACTTCAAATCAACTGAAGCTGCATTAGACACAAAAGCTGAAACAATTTTAAAAGACATGAACCTCATTTAATGGGTCACTTTACAAATATATTAAGGTACGCTAAACCTTATAAAAAATACGCCATAGGACACGTTATTGCTAACGTGTTTTATGCTTTATTTGCAACCCTTTCATTTATTGCATTAAAGCCCATGTTGGATGTCATTTTTGAAAAAAATGTAGATCCTTCTGGAAAAGAAATCGTCACCTCTGCTATTAAGAAGCCAGAATTTACTGGCCTTAGTAATATTAAAGATTTTGGAGAAGACTTTTTAATTTATCACATGAATGCCTTCACGGGTGGAGATAAGGCTAAGGCTTTAATTTTTGTTATAGGTCTTATTATCTCTATGTTTATCCTTAAAAATATTGCTGGCTATCTTGCCAATTATTTTATGGTGTTTTTGCGTAACGGTGTAATTAGAGATATTAGAAACCAGGTATACAAAAAAACGGTTGAATTACCTTTATCATTCTTTTCAGAGCAAAAAAAAGGAGACATAATAGCCCGAGTTACAGGAGATGTAAATGATTTACAATATTCCTTTCTTCCTGTTTTAGAACTCATTATTAGAGAACCATTAACAATTATTTTTACAATAATTGCAATGC
Source organism: Algibacter sp. (assembly GCF_039977455.1). Classification (GTDB taxonomy): domain Bacteria; phylum Bacteroidota; class Bacteroidia; order Flavobacteriales; family Flavobacteriaceae; genus Algibacter_B. The sequence goes on from NZ_JBDWDG010000012.1 coordinate 253,407, forward strand.
TGTATATAAGCACACAATTAACCTTGTTTGTTTTTATATTTATACCAGTAATGAGTTTTGTAATTTCTAGAATAGGAAAAAGCCTAAAACGAAAATCTGGACGTGTACAAAAAGAGCAAGGTACTTTTCTATCTACTTTAGAAGAAACTTTAACTGGTTTGCGCATTATTAAAGGATTCAATGCCGAAGGCCTTTTTTATAACCGTTTCCAAGAATCTACCGAAAGGTTCTATAATTTTTCAAATAAATTATTAAACCGTCAAAACTTAGCATCACCAACTAGCGAAATACTAGGTATTTTAATGATTTCTGGAATACTTTGGTATGGTGGTAATTTAATTTTATCTGGAGATGCAGGTACAACTCTAGAAGGTAGTACATTTTTAGTATATTTAGGATTAGCTTATAATATATTAACTCCTGCCAAGGCTATTACCCGCGGCATTTACAACATTAAAAAAGGAGGTGCCGCAGCAGAGCGTATTCAAGAAATTATAGATTCTCCTAACCCTATTAAAGACATACCTAATGCTACAAATTTAGAAGGATTTAAAAAGGAAATTGAATTCAAAAATATTTCGTTTAAATATGATGACGATTATGTTTTAAAGAACTTCTCATTAACCATTCCTAAAGGCCAAACCGTAGCTTTAGTTGGCCAATCAGGTAGTGGAAAATCTACAATAGCCAATTTAATTACTCGTTTTTACCATGTTAATGAAGGCGACATTTTAATTGATGGTGTAAACATTAACAATTTAACCACGAGTTCATTAAGAAATCAATTGGGTATTGTAACCCAAGACGCTATTTTATTTAACGATACTATTATTAATAATTTAAAATTAGGTAATCAAAACGCTACCGAAGACGAGGTTATTGAAGCGTTAAAAATTGCTAACGCATGGGAGTTTGTAAAAGACTTACCTGAAGGTATTCAAACAAACATTGGAGACTCTGGAGGGAAACTTTCTGGCGGCCAAAAGCAACGCTTAAGTATTGCTAGAGCTGTTTTAAAAAGCCCTCCAATTATGATTTTAGACGAGGCAACCTCAGCACTAGACACCGAAAGCGAACGCATCGTTCAAGTGGCTTTAGAAAACATGATGAAAAATAGAACGTCAATTGTTATTGCACATAGGCTTTCAACAATACAAAACGCAGACAACATTGTAGTTCTTAACAAAGGAGAAATTGTAGAACAAGGCAAACATGATGATCTAATTATTAAAAAAGGTATTTACAAAAAACTAGTAGACATGCAAAGCTTTGAATAAGCCAATCACCTATTAAAATACAAAAAGGATAGAGACTTGGGGGCTTCTATCCTTTTTTAGTTCCTGTTAGACTTGGGGCAGGCTAACAACATAAGTTAGGTTTCTGATACAAATATAAACGGTTTAAATGGAATCCACAAGAAAAACATGCGCTTTATCGGTTATTAACAACACTTAATCGATTAAATCATTTCTAATCACTTGATTAACAAGTAATTAATAAATCGTAAAAAAATTCGAAATTAAAATTAAACTTTTTGTATATTTCATAGTCTAATAATTAAACCATATTTGTGATTGAAGAAGCACAACTATTAGAACAATTACAATCTAAAACCCATAAAAACAAAGCCTTTAAAGTCCTTTTAGAACTTTACAAAGAGCGTTTATATTGGCATATACGAAGTATTGTAAAATCACATGACGATGCAGATGATGTACTTCAAAATACATTTATAAAAATTTTTAAAAACATCGATAATTTTAAAGCTGACAGTAAACTTTTCTCATGGATGTACCGTATCGCAACAAACGAATCCATAACGTTTATAAATAAAAAATCTAACCGCTTAAAAATAAGCAGCGAAGAACTACAGCAGCTAGCGATAAACAACTTAACATCCGATGTTTATTTTGAAGGCGACGACATTCAATTAAAACTTCAAAAGGCCATAGCAACATTACCCGAAAAGCAACAGTTGGTTTTTAATATGAAATATTTTGAAGATTTAAAATATAAAGATATGTCTGAAATATTAGAAACAAGCGAAGGTGCATTAAAAGCATCTTATCATATAGCTGTAAAAAAAATCGAAGCCTACTTAACTCAAAATTAAACCTTTCTGATTTAATTTAGTCTTACAAGTAGTAATTAAAAGAAAATGAAAAATAAAAAAATACATAACATTAAATCTACAGGTTTTAAAACACCTGATGATTATTTTGATTCTGTTGAAGAAAAGATTTTCAGTAAATTAAATGCTGAATCTGTTTTAGACACGATTAAAGAGCCTGGATTTAAAGTACCTGATAATTATTTTGAATCTTTTAACGATAGATTATTAAATAAAACCCAAAACGAGGAAAAAACAAAAGTTATTCCTTTGTTTAGCAGAACAAATTTAATTTATGTGTCGAGTATTGCTGCCGCTATTTTATTATTATTCAATCTTTCTGTTTTTGATAGTAAACCTACTTTTGATAATTTAGATATCGAAACGGTTGAAAACTACATAGAAGACGAAAGCATTAGCACCTATGAAATTGCAGCCCTATTTAGTGACAAACAAATTGAAGAAGACAATATTATTGACTACAATTTTGATGAAGATAATATTGAAGAATACCTATTAATTAATGCCGATATCGAGGCATTAATATTAGATTAAAAAATGAAAAAAATGAAAAAAATAATACTTATACTAATGCTGTTCATGTCCTTTCATATTTCAGCTCAACATAAAAACAGAGAACGAATAAAATCTTTAAAGGTATCTTTTATTACTGAAAAACTAGATTTGTCTGAAAAGGAGGCTCAAC
>NZ_JBDWDG010000013.1:0-174562 GCF_039977455.1 Algibacter sp.
AATCTTCAGAGGTTGAGTTATTAGCATCATTCCAAACAAACTCATAAGGTGCTGTACCACCAGTAACCGTGACATCAATACTTCCAGTAGCTTCACTATTACATAACACATTGGTGGTTGATGTTATAGTGGCTTCTAAAATAGGAGGAAGTGTTAAAGTGTTAGAATCTTTTTGAACATCATCTATACTACAGGTACCAGCTCCATAAGTACTAGAATAAGTTAATTGAGCTGTGAAGGATCCTGTAAATTCAGAATTTCCAGTATAATTAAAAATACCATTCTCGGATGTTGATGTTCCTACTTGATTTCCGTTTAGTTTAAAAACCCATTGGTAGCTATCTGAGACAGAAGGACACCCATCTTGGTTTAAATTGCTAGAATAAGTTATGGCGTTGGTACAATCTATACGTGCTATTTCTGGATTTATTTCAGGACAGGGAACACAAACATTAGCATCGGGGAAATTTTTAGATTTTATTTTACATTTTGAATCTTCATAATTCATTATAGAATTTCCTAATTCTTGAACGCCACAAGTTGCACTGTTATTATCAGCTTTTATTGTATAGGTCAATGTTATTGTTTCTTGATATAAATTGGAAACAAACCAAGAAATATTAGATCCGTTAGTTGTTGTTGTACCTTTACTTATATTTAAAGATCCAGGAACTATAGAGAACCCATCTTGTAAAACATCGGAAACTAAAGATTGTTCTGGTAATTGTGTGGCGGCAGGAACTAATTTTCCTAAAATTTGATTATAAATATTACTTAAATCAGCATTGTTTTCTGTAGAATAGGCACCTGCATTTTGTATATTGTTTAATGTGTTTAGGGCGTAAGATTGTTCGTTTCCACTAATAGCACCAACTAATCCAATGGTAAAAATTGATTGATTATATGATATGCCGTTAACCGTTGTTGATTGTGCGTTTACTCCAGCTTCTGCGGCTTCAATTTGACATGCCGTGTTGGCTATAGTTGGGTAACACCAGAGGTCATTAAAGTCTGAGTTACCATTACTATTGCGCTGTGTTGCAACTCCATCAGAAAGTAAAATTATGTTCCTAGAAGTTTTACAATCAAATGTACCCGATGAAGTTAGGATATTATCAGCCTCTACTAAAGCATCTTCTGTATTCGTATTACCTCCTGTAACTATACTGTTAATAGCAGAAATTATTTGACTTTTCCCACTACTACCAGTTAATCCAATATCTGTAGTTGCTGAGAATCCATAACTAACTAAAGCTAATCTATTTAATCCATGAGGGTTGTTTCCGGGTTCAAAGAAATTATTAACAAACTCAATAGCTGCATCTTGTGCATAATCTATAGGTAACGGACTCGGACCATCATCCATACTACCAGATCTATCAATTATTAAAACAACTTCTTGAGGTTGAGTTGGCGGATTTCCTGTAATTTCAAGAGTGACATCAAATTGATTACAATTTGTAGTATTTTCAACAGCATATTTATTAACCACAACTTCTTGTGCGGTTAATTTGCTAAAAGAGAAAAACAAGAAAACAACTAATGAATATTTCATTAGTTGTTTTCTATATCTCTTGTGAAAAAATAATTGATTTCTCATAAATTTATTTTATAACAGATTTTTTTAATAAAACTTAACCTTCGGTTGGGTCGGGTATATATACACTTAAAATTATTTCTGCCGAAACAGAATTGCAATTAAGAGCATTTGCCTTAACCTCAATGCAACCCCATGTTTTATATTCTGTGCCTTCAGGAACAGTTACGCTAACTTTAAATTCTTTTGATTCTCCATTCTCAAGAGAAATTGCAGAATTTTCAGATGTTGAAGAATATGCAGTGTTTTGATTAAGTGAAATATATAAATCTGAATTTCTAACTGCCGATTTACTCATATTTGTACTCTTATTATTAGTACAAGGATTAAGGGATTTTGAAGCCGTTAATTTATAAGAAGCAGGTTTTCCAGACGTATTGGTAAGCGTTAAAATAAACTGTGCTCCGTTTTCTGTAGCAGATTTAAAACTTCTGTCTTTTTGCACCTTAAGGGTGGCGCTACAGTTTAGGTCGTTTATACTTGAACTATTTTTTTCTATGGTAGTTCCTCCTATAAATATGGTGAATATCAATATGTATAATGCTTTCATAGGTTATTTGTTATTTTGGGTTTCATAACAATACACCATTTAATATCAACTGTTTATAACCAGTTGGATGATGTTGTAATAGTTATTGTAATTTATTTGGTCTAGTATGGTTTAAATTAAATATTTTAATATCGTGGGATTTTGTCTACAAAGATATAAGAATATTTTTCTTTTTAACATTTATATAACTTCATTTTATTGACTCTTTAGTCATCTTAATTCAACTTTAATATTTTGACCCTAACACATGTAATTGGTCACATGTTTAAAGTGTTGTTATTCAGTTATATAGCGTATTTGGTTGACTGAGCTAAAAAAATAAACATCAAAAATCATTAGGCAATTGATTTATTATATGCCCAAACTTTATCCATTTTAGCTTTAATTGACCTATATTTAAGTGCTATTTAAACAACAAATTAATTGATTTTTATCGAGAAAAACAACTTTTTATCGATAAAACTTAACGTTTAATCGAGTATTTTGAAAAATTTAATTATAATTAGACACGCCAAATCGTCATGGAAATTTAATTTAAACGACCATGAAAGACCTTTAAAATCTAGAGGTGTAACAGATGCTAATTTGGTTTCTAAACAATTAGCACTTACATTAAAAACTGTAGATTTAGTAGTTTGTAGTGATGCACAACGTACCAAATTAACTTCAGAAATCTTTATTTCAAATTTAGGTATAGGTGAAAGTTTGGTTAAGTTTATTCCGGAGTTGTATGATTTTTCAGGAGAAAACCTGGTTCGAGTTATTAAATCCGTTAAAAACTCAGTAAATAACTTAGTCGTATTTGGTCATAATCATGCTATAACAGCATTTGTTAATACTTTTGGCTCAAAACCTATAGAAAACGTGCCTACAAGTGGCGTGGTAATAATTGAATTTGATATCCAAAATTGGAGCGAATTAAAACCTGGTAAAACAATAAAAACAATATTTCCTCGTGATTTTAAGTCTTAATTTAGTTTAAAATTTAATTATAGGTTTAATTTAAATGTCAATATTTTATTATAAATAGAATATATTTGTTTTTCATATTAAAAATAAATTATAGTTAATGGCTAAACCTGATATCTCAACAAATAACAGTTATATTAATAGAGAAATAAGCTGGTTACAGTTTAATGCAAGAGTGTTACAAGAGGCTGAAGATGAGTCGGTTCCTTTAATAGAAAGATTGCGTTTTTTAGGTATATTTTCAAATAACTTAGATGAGTTTTTTAAAGTGCGATACGCCACGGTAAAACGTATTGTGGAAGCTGGTAAAGGCGGAAAAAGTGAACTTGGTGGTATTAAAGCTAAAGAATTACTTGAAATTATTACTCAAATTGTTATAAAACAACAAAGTGAAAGTGTCGAGATACTAAAGAATATAGATAAAAAGTTAAAGGAAGAAAATATTTATATCATTGATGAAACTCAAATTGATGATGAACAAAGTGAGTTTATAAAACAATATTTTTTTAAAATAGTTAGTCCTGCTTTAGTTACCATTATACTTAATGATTTGGTTGTACTTCCAAATTTAAAGGATACCGCCGCATATTTGGCGGTACGTATGTTAATGTCTGGCGATACCAAGCAATTTGCGTTAATTGAAATTCCTAAATCGGTAGATCGATTTGTTGAATTACCAAAGAAAGGCGATAAAAACTATATTATTATGGTTGATGATGTTTTGCGCTATTGTTTAGGAGATATCTTTAATATTTTTGAATATAAGGCCATTTCTGCTCACATGATAAAAATCACAAGAGATGGGGAATTAGATTTTGAAAGTGATTTAAGTAAAAGTTTTATCGAAAAAATATCAGATAGTGTAAAGCATAGAAAAATAGGAGAAGCAGTAAGATTTGTTTATGATAAAACAATTCATGGAGAAACGCTTCGGTATTTTATGTCTAAAATGGGTATTGATGATACGGACAGTATTATTCCTGGAGGGCGCTACCATAACAAAAGGGATTATATGGGCTTTCCTAGCTTAGGAAGAACTGATCTTTTGTATGATAAAATTGAAGCTTTACCAGTTAAAGGATTAAGTATGCAAGACAGTATATTTAATGCTATTAGCGAAAAAGATTACCTTGTACATGCACCCTATCAAACCTTTTCTTATATCGTTAAGTTTTTAAGAGAAGCTGCCTTAGATCCTAAGGTTAAAACTATAAAAATTACAATTTACCGTCTTGCAGAAATATCGCATGTCGCAAGTTCCTTAATTAATGCCGCTGTAAATGGAAAAACTGTTACTGTTTCCATAGAACTTCGGGCTAGGTTTGATGAGCAAGCAAATATCGATTATGCGCAACAAATGAAGGAAGAAGGCATTAATTTAATATTTGGTGTTACAGGCCTTAAAGTACATAGTAAAATGTGTGTTGTGGAGCGCGAAGAGGGTAAAAAACTTAAACGTTATGGCTTTATTAGTACTGGAAATTTTAACGAATCTACAGCCAAAATTTATACCGACTATACCCTTTTTACTTCTAATAAAAGGATTTTAAAAGATGTAAATCAAGTTTTTAACTTCTTTGAAACTAATTATAGGGTGTATAGATACAAACATTTATTAGTATCTCCACATTTTACAAAAAGCAGTGTTTTTAAATTGATGGATAGTGAAATTAGAAATGTTAAAGAAGGCAGAGAAGGGCTTATTAGGTTAAAAATGAATAGCATTTCTAGTTATCCAATGATTGATAAATTATATGAAGCTAGTCGAGCAGGGGTGAAAATTCAGATGATAGTTAGGGGGATTTGTTGTTTAATTCCTGGAATTAAAGGCATGAGTGAAAATATTGAAGTTATTAGTGTTGTAGATAAGTTTTTAGAGCATTCTAGAGTTTATGTTTTTGGCAATAATGGTGATGCAAAAGTATATATTTCTTCAGCTGATTGGATGACCAGAAATATTGAAAACAGAGTAGAAGTAAGCTGCCCTATTTACGATGAAGACATTAAAAAAGAAATTATAGATACCTTTAATATTAGTTGGAATGATAACGTTAAGGCAAGAATTTTAAATGATTCTCAAGAAAATCAATATCTTGTAAACGATAAGCCAAAATTAAGATCTCAATTTGCTATCTATGATTATTACCTTAATAAATTAGAAAACTAGTATGCTCTCAATAAAAAAATATGCGGCCATAGATATTGGTTCAAATGCGGTAAGACTTTTAATTTCAAATATTATTGAACAAAAAGGAAAACCGGTTCAGTTTAAGAAAAATTCACTTGTACGTGTACCAATTCGATTAGGGGCAGATGTTTTTATAAAAGAAAAAATTTCTAAAGAAAATACGCAGCGTATTCTAGACACCATGCTTGCTTTTAAACTTTTAATGAAATCTCATAAAGTTGTAAAATACAAGGCTTGTGCTACCTCTGCCATGCGAGAATCTAAAAACGGGAAAAAAGTAGTAGATTTAGTTTTAGAACATGCTGGAATAAGTATTGATGTTATTGGAGGTGAAGAGGAAGCTGCAATTATTGCGGCAACCGATTTAAATAAATATATTGATGTAAATAAAACCTACTTGTATGTAGATGTAGGTGGAGGAAGTACTGAATTTACTGTTATTGATAGAGGTAACCAAGTCACTTCAAGGTCATTTAAAATTGGTACTGTACGTTTATTAAACGATATGGTTAAAAAAGAAACATGGTTAGAATTGCAAGAATGGATTAGCGAACATACTAAAAGTTATCATAAAATTGATGTATTAGGATCTGGTGGTAATATTAATAAAATTTTCAAGATATCCGGTAAATCCTTGGGTAAACCACTTTCTTATTTTTATATGACTTCCTACTACAATATGTTACAAACCTATTCGTACGAAGAGCGAATTACAGAATTATCATTAAACCAAGATAGGGCAGATGTTATTATTCCTGCTATGAGAATTTACCTTTCTGCCATGAAATGGGCTGGTGCAAAAAATATATATGTTCCTAAAATAGGTCTTGCCGATGGTATTATAAAAAGCATATTTTACGATACGGTATCTAGCAATACACAGTAATATTTTGCACTTTGACTTGTATAGTTGTCGTTTTTTAAATTTATGATATATATTCGTACGCTATAGTGCTATTAATAATAACCCCAATCTATTAATAATGTAAAACCTATGTTTATGTAACTTTAACTTCATAATCTTTGGCTATTAACATCTGATAGATTAATTTAACAAACAAACAGATGAAAAAAATATTACTATTAACAGTATTACTTGGTTTTTCATTTCAAGGATTCTCTCAAGAGGATCAAGACATTGATTCTGCAAAAAAAGCTAAAGACACTGTAAAGGTTAAAGAAAAATGGTCTGCTTCAAGTGGAATAAAGTTTGGTGTTCGAACAGGTTATACCATTTCACATTTAGACTTTGAAGAAGCGCCTAGTTTTAAGAATGAACACAGAAACAGTTTATATATTGGTTTCTTAGCTAATTTTGGTGTTTCACGAAGCTTATCTATAGTCCCAGAAATTCAATTTTCTGCCGAGGGAGCAAAACAAGAAATTCTTCATTTAGATTATATACAAATGCCTATACTATTTAGATTTAGGTTTAGCGAAAAATTCCATGCAGGGATTGGACCGCAAGTAGGATGGAAGGTCCAAAAAGTAGACGATGCCATGAAAAACATGGGATATTCGGCTGTTTTAGGTGCCGATTATAAAATTAACTATGCCATTTTTGTGGATGTTAGGTATAACTATGGTATTAGAAATGTATTCGATGATAATTTAGGTGTTGATGCTAAAAATAGAAATATTCAATTAGGTGTTGGTTACAAGTTTTAACCGTGAATAGCTTCGTTAGTTCCTAAATTTGAAATTATTTCAGCCTCATACTCTAGAAGTTGTTGCCATTTGGTATCAACTTCTTTTTTTTCGCCATATTGTCTAGCAAAACCTAAAAACATGGTGTAATGATTAGCTTCACTAACCATTAGGTTTCTGTAAAATTCAGCTAACTCTTCATCTTCTAATTCTTCCGAAAGTAATCTAAAGCGTTCGCAACTTCTAGCTTCTATTAATGCTGCGTATAATAACCTATGCACAAGTTGGGTTGTTCTACTACCGCCTTTAGGAAAGAATTTTAAAAGCGCTATAACATAATCATCCCGTCTATCGCGACCTAAAACCCACCCGCGTTCAATAATTTTATCGTGCACCATTTTAAAATGACTAATCTCTTCCTTTACCAAAGCTGTCATTTCTTGAACCAAATCGGTGTATTCAGGAAAGCTTACAATTAGTGAAATAGCTGTACTTGTTGCTTTTTGTTCGCAAAACGCATGATCGGTAAGTATTTCTTCAATGTTTTTCTCTACAATGTTTACCCAGCGTGGGTCTGTTGGTAGTTTAAGTCCTAGCATATTTTTACTTTATATTGGATAAGATCCTGTTGTATTTAATCTGTAATTTCCAGATTTGTCGAAATGCAGTTGAAATCGCTTGTCAAATTTATCACCTGGGTTATATGCCGTTATAAACATATAAAGTTCTGTTTTAGGCGATAGGCTAGTTTTTGGGTCTATTCTTAAATCACTTATGATTAAATCCTTACTAATTATAGACTTAGCCAAACCTTTATAAGATTTTAAAAATAACGTATCAATTTGCTTATCAAAAAGTAATTTACCGTTTAAGGATATTTCTAAAGTTACAATACGTTTTCTATGATACTGTTTAATACTAGCCGAATCCTTCTGGAAACTTTTTAAAATTGAATTATCCATATCAGTAATCGAAGAAACCTTAACAGTAAAACCGTTACTTAAAATAGTATCAGTTTTAATTTCTGAATATTTTTTTGGAATATATTCAATAATCTCAATAGTTTCAATCGAGTCTTTAAATTTTATAATGGACGTTTTTAAAGCATCTTGCTTTGTTTTTCTGCCATCACAATTTAAAAGCATGATGCTTGTTAAAATCAGGAAAATAAATAATGTATTGCTATATAATGTTTTAAACATCTAAATCGAAAGTTTTCCTTAATAGATCAATATTTGGATTTTTTTCCTTTAATTTTTCAAATTTATCTTGAGGGGTATATGCATATTTCTTTTCCATAACTTCATTAACCGTTATGGATAAACTAACATCATAATTATTTAATTCCTTTCTAATATAACCTAAAAGATTAAATTGTTGGCGTTCTAATTCTATCTTATTAGTTGCATTAGGAAATTCTAAATGCGCTACATTACCTTTTACTTTTGGCACGTCTATAGATAAAATAGAGGCCAAGTTATGTTGCCCATCGGAAACCAGTTTATTGGTATAAGCATTCCAAGCTGTAATAAAATCCTTTTCAGTAAACGGTTCTTTTGGAAGGTTTTCTTCGTCTACAACAACATCCATTTGTTTAATTTGATGCTCTTTTTTAGCCCTAATACTAGACAGTGTAAGTCCAGATTGTCGTTTGGCTCCTTTTTTTAATATAATTTTAGGAGGTCCTTGTTCTTCAACTTTCTCGACTTTTGAAGTTTTTGTTTCTTTCGAATCGGAATGTTCTGTTTTCGCTTCCGCGGAAATAGTAGCCTTTTCAGTTTTCTTAGGAACATTAACAGGAATGGGGGTAATCCCTTTTTTTCTGAAGTAAGATGCAGGAATTATGTAATGTTTGCTATTTTTTTTTTCTCCATCATGAGTGATAGAGGCAAGTTGCATTAAAGTTAATTCGACAAGTAAGCGTTGATTTTTACTTGTTTTGTATTTGAGATCGCAGTCGTTAGCAAGCTGTATCCCTTGCATGAGAAACTCTTGAGATGCTCTTTGCGATTGTTTTAAGTACTTTTCTTTAGTTTGATCGCCAACCTCCAGTAAAGCAATGGTTTCTGGTGTTTTACTTACTAATAAATCTCTAAAGTGAGACGCTAAACCTGCAATAAAATGATGTCCATCAAAACCTTTTGAAAGCGTATTATTAAACTGAAGTAATACATCAGGAATCTTATTTTCTAAAATTAAATCTGTAGTTGTAAAATACGTTTCGTAATCAAGTACGTTTAAATTTTCGGTAACCGCTTGTCTCGTTAAATTTTTACCAGAGAAACTAACCACACGATCAAAAATAGAAAGCGCATCACGCATGGCGCCATCTGCTTTTTGAGCGATTATATGTAAAGCGTCGTCTTCTGCAGTAATACCTTGTTCAGTAGCTATATATTTTAAATATTCCTTAGCATCTTTAACCGTAATACGTTTAAAATCAAAAATTTGACAACGCGATAAGATGGTCGGTATAATTTTATGCTTCTCTGTAGTTGCAAGTATAAATATACAATGTTTAGGTGGCTCTTCTAAAGTCTTTAAAAATGCATTAAAAGCCGCTTGAGAGAGCATGTGCACCTCATCAATAATATACACTTTATATTTTCCAACTTGTGGTGGTATTCTAACTTGGTCAGTTAAACTTCTAATATCATCTACCGAGTTATTTGATGCGGCATCCAGCTCGAAAATGTTAAAAGCAAAATCTTCATCGCCAGTTTCATTACCGTCGCTATTTATCATTTTAGCCAAAATACGTGCGCATGTGGTTTTACCAACACCACGTGGCCCTGTAAATAGTAAGGCTTGTGCTAAATGATTGTTGTCTATGGCATTTAATAAAGTATTTGTAATAGCTTGCTGACCAACAACGTCTTTAAACGCTTCTGGTCTGTATTTTCTAGCTGATACAACAAAATGCTCCATAGTTAAATCTTGAGATAACAAAGTTAAAAATTCAATTTGGAATTCAGAATTATGGTGATAAAAATAAATAGGAGTTATTAACAAAAATAAAGTTTAGTTAATGAAAGAATTCTTTGATCTTATGACTAAAAATGTCGATTTTTGATTAATTCATACTTACTTTTAGAATAGGCTCCTAACCCCAAGAGCTAAAATTTAGGAACACCTTACTTTTAAAATACATTTAAAAAATTTAATTATTATGAAATACTTAAAGATTGTTACAATATTATTATTGAGTTTAACTACGTCGTTCTATTCCTGTAACGATAATGCTAAAGGTGGGAAACAAGAAATTTTAAAATCAAACGAAGGGTTAGAATCGGGAAAGTCACTTAATGTTGCTACTCCGAGCCCTGTTTCGGTTGAGCCTTCTCAAAATGCACAAGGTGTTTGGCACTATAGGTGTAGTAAAGGGTGTGAAGGTGGTGCTGGGACGGCAGTAAATTGTAATACTTGTGGTACGCTTTTGGTTCATAACTCTGCTTATCATGCGAATTCTAGTAAAACGCCAATGTCGTCTGCTCCTTTTGCAACGCCTCCTACTAGTGAACCTAGTAGAAATGCCGCTGGAGTTTGGCATTATAGCTGTGGAAATGGGTGTGGCGGAGGATCTGGAACTTCTGGAAATTGTGGTACTTGTGGAAGTGCATTGGCTCATAACGCGGCTTACCATCAATAAAATATAGGTTGTTATTTTTATAATTTGGAAATGAGGTGATAACTTTAGTTTTGAAATTGATTTCAATTTAAAAAAGGCAATATGATTAGCTAAAATAAATTTACTTTATAATTGAACATGAAGCTAGTAAATACAGGCGTTAAGGATTGAACGGCATGTTTGAGCTCGCCGACTTTAGGAGAAAGCGAGTCGTGAAAGCCTGACCCTTTTTTTGGGTAACGTCCAAAAATTGAAATTAATTTAGATTTTAGTTAAGCTTTATTGTAATTTCGCGGCAGTAAATCGCCTTATCGCTGTCCTGATTAATTAGGATGGAGGAAAGTCCGAACACCGTAGTGCAACATAGTGGCTAATAACCACCAGCCGAGAGGTTAGGAAAAGTGCAACAGAAAGTATGTACAGGTAATGCTGTAGTGAAACCAGGTAAACTCTATGTGGTGCAATGTCATGTAAACCAACGTTTGAGGGCGGCACGCTCGATTGTTGGAGGGTAGGCAGCTAAAGTGTATTGGTAACAATGCATGTAGATAAATGATAAGGGCACGTGCTTTTTAAGTAGGTGTACAGAATTCGGCTTATAGATTTACTTAAATATACAAACCCTTCTTGAAATTTTCAAGAAGGGTTTGAAGGTAAAAAAGGGTTGGTTATAATGTATTCTTATTTTGGTGAATATGATAAATCTGGACGTATTTCGCCGAAATACTCTTCAAATCGGCTGGCATAATTTAAAACTTTACTGAAAGTATCCCATTTATCTGGACCTAAAACTTTATCGTTTTCTATTGATTTTGTAGCGCCATCTATTTCATCTTTGGCAGAAACAACTACGAGGTAAAACTCTTCTGGAGTTCCAAATCCGTTTCTGTATAATCTATAATACTCTATTGAACCTTTTGAGATATAGAGTTCTTTTACTGCTTTCATACCTTCACGAATTTTAGCGGCGTTTGCAGGTGTGAAATATATATAGTAAAATTTACGAAAATTTTGACCTTCCTGAATTATAGGAGCTCCTTCTTTCATATAGGAAAGATCTTCTATTAAATCTATACTTTATTCAACTTCATTTTCTTGCGCGGCTTTTATTTCCGCAATTGTTGCTCCAATACTTGCAGTATCGTAATAAGCATATTCATTTACAATTTTGCCATCAATAAATTGAACGGTTAAATGCACAGGTACTGATATCTTTTTTCCTGTTACTTTGGCTTTTCCTCCCCAACTATTCCAGTAGTTCACCCAGGTGTCACCATCTTTATCAATAATCATTTCAATTTCGGCATCATTATTTAAAAACTTATACTCCGAAAAATTTGAAAGCATCTGTTTCATTCCAGTCATAGTTTCATCTGGTGATGATGGTTTATTAGTGTTATGATATATTTTTGCGGAATCAGCAAAATTGGCTTTCCACATAGCCCAATCTTGTGTTTCGTATGCTTTTATACCTGCCTTTAAGGTTTCAATTTCTGCTGAATTCTCGAAATAACGTTGTTGGTGTTTTTCTTGGCAAGCGACAAAAAAAATTGTAGCAAAACCTAATAAAAATAATTTTTTCATTGGTATTATGGTTTAAAACATTAATATTCAAAATAAACCATAAACATTACCAAGACAAGGATTGCTTTAAATTGGTGAGTGTTATTTATGTATAGAGTCATGGGGACTCTTAAGGAGAGTTCTAAAGTACTTAAAAAAAATGACTTAAGGAAATTTATATAGATTTACTAGTTTTCGAAAAAACTAAAAACATTACCTCCGTAAGATTTAGAATATCCAAAATTTTCAAGATTAGACAAGTCAGTATGTTTTGAATGTTCTACAATTAACAAACCATCTTCCAATAACAAGTTATTTTTAAAAATGAGTTCTGGTATTTTTGCAAATTGAGCCAAGTCAAAATTATAGGGTGGGTCTGCAAAAATAATATTAGATTGTAATGTTGCTTTTTCTAGGAATTTAAAAACATCGCTTTTAATGGTTTGGATAGGCATATCGAAAGCTTCAGCTGTTTTGTTTATAAACTTTATACAACCAAAATCTTGGTCTACACAAGTTATTTGCTCTGTACCTCTTGATGCAAATTCGTAGCTTATGTTTCCTGTCCCTGCAAATAAATCTAAAACCGATATATCATCAAAATAATACAAGTTGTTAATAATGTTAAATAAAGACTCTTTAGCCATATCTGTAGTAGGGCGAACAGGTAGGTTTTTAGGAGCTACTATTTTTCTACTTTTGTATAAACCTGATATAATTCTCATTAAAAGCTATTTAATAAAGTGAAATTAGAATAATTTGATGGAGACTTTTCAAGATACTTATAGGTTTCTTTTCTGGCTCCAAAAGTTATGTTACGTATATACCTATATGCCATATTGTATAAGGTATCATTCTCTTTTATGGCTCCAATTAGAACAAGGTTTAAGGTATCTGGGTTTAAATTTAATTGTTCGGCAGTAAAAAGAATGTAATAAATAAAATCTTCTTTTGTATGATATGAAAACCTATTATAAAGTAATAAATTACTTTTATTAATTACTATAATTTCAAAATGATTATCTCCAACATTCACATACATGTTAGTGGAGGTAGATTCTTTTTCTATTTGAAGTACGGATTCTATTAAAATGGTTGATACGTGTTTAAATGTAAACGCACCAAAATTATCGTAAATAAAATTATTAATATTTATATATGGTACATAAACATTAACGCTGTTATTTTCTATAATAGTATCATAAGCAATAAAATCAGACTTTAAAATTTTTGAATTAAACTTTAAATAATCTGCCAAGTAACTTTCGTTAAACAATGACTTTGGTACTAGGGTAGATAAGTCATTATCATGAATAATTATAATATTAGCGAAGTTTCCTTTTAAAACAGTTTCTTTTACAAATACTTGCTTTAATTGATCTAAAACTTCTATAGGGTTTAATTTTTTTTCAAAATTATACGCCTTAAAGACCACAATGGTATTAGTGTCTCTATTTAGTATAGAAAAAGAAAGTCCACTCAAACTTATTTGAATGGACAATTCTATATTCGTATTTTTTGTTGAAATATTATTCGCTATCGCCATAAGTTTTTGGCCAGTTACCACCAGTTTTAACTTCGTCCATAGAACCTACTTTTAATGCATCTCCATTAACACCGTCTACAGATATTATTTGGTTTTCTTGTATTACAAGGTCTCTATTTTGATCAAATAAAATAACATCCTTTTTTACATAGGCTTCAAAAACAGGAATGTTAATTTTGTTTTGCTCTACAAATCCAGCATCCATTTTGAATTTAGCGCCTTCCTCACCAACAGGAACATTCATCATAGTTTTGTAACGGTTAGAAGATTTAAATAACGAATCTTTTACAGGAACAGTACCTAAAGTATCGATAATAACAATATCTTTTGTGGTATCTACACCATATCTTCTTGTTAATTCTTTATCAATTATACTAGAATCTCTTCGTTGAGTTAAGGTGTATTCCGCTGTATCAATAAATTTAATTAAGTTATCAAAAGTTTTAGCAAATTGACCTGTAACTTGTTTGTGAGCTAATTGTGCATCTCTAATATCTATTAAACTTTCAATAACAACTGCATAGCGCTTGTTTTTTTCCTTGTTAAATTTTATTGGCTCATAAATAGACATATATGTTTGGTATCCTAAAAAGGCAATTAATAACCAAAGAGCTATAGTCAAAACAGGTTTAAGTTTAGACGGGATAAATTTGTCAACTAACTTTACCAAGCCAATTGTACCAAGAATCACTGCTAATGCAATTAAGAAAAATGTCATAGTATCTATTTATTAAAAATTCGTTAATGGTTTTAGCAAATCTACAATTTTTTTTTAATCGTTAAAACCTAAGGACATAAAAATCATTTCTATATTTGAATAATTTTTAATCAGGACAATTATTAATGACAGCATCGCAATTCTATTCCCTTATAAAACAGCAGTTTCCGTTTCAACCTACAGTTAAACAAAATATTGTTCTTCAGCAATTGGCAGAATTTATTTTTTCAAAAAACTCAAATGCCTTATATTTATTAAAGGGCTATGCAGGTACAGGAAAAACAACCATTGTAGGCGCCATAGTATCAAATTTATGGAAAGCTAAAAAAAGCGCTGTTTTAATGGCTCCAACGGGAAGGGCAGCTAAAGTAATCTCTAATTATTCTAAAAAAGAAGCCTTTACAATTCATAAAAAAATATACTTTCCTAAAAAAGAAAAATCTGGTGGTGTTAAGTTCGTTTTGCAACCCAATAAGCATAAAAATACCATTTTTATAGTAGATGAAGCTTCTATGATTCCAGACACCCCAGGAGATTCTAAACAAGTTGATAGCGGTTCTTTATTAGACGATTTAATAAAATATGTATACGGAGGTCATAACTGTAAATTACTTTTAATAGGGGATACGGCTCAATTACCACCAGTTAAATTGGATATTAGTCCAGCTCTGGATGAACGTACCTTAGCGTTAAATTATGATAAGGAAGTAACTAGAATGGAATTAGATGAAGTTGTACGACAAGAACAAGATTCTGGTATTTTAGTAAATGCAACAGTGTTAAGAGATACTTTATCTAGTACTTTTTTTGAGGCTTTTAAGTTCGATTTAAAAGGCTTTAAGGATATTATTAGATTAGTTGACGGTTATGAAATAATGGACGCTATAAACGATGCATATAGCGAATTAGGCAAAGAAGAAACAGCTATTATAGTGCGAAGCAATAAACGAGCTAATTTATACAACCAACAAATTAGAAATCGAATTTTGTTTAATGAGCATGAGCTAACAGCGGGCGATTATTTAATGGTTGTAAAAAATAATTATTTCTGGATTAAACCCACAAGCGAAGCAGGATTTATTGCCAATGGTGATATTATTGAAGTTCTAGAAATTTTTAGTATTCAAGAGTTATATGGCTTTCGATTTGCGGAAGTAAAAATACGAATGGTCGATTACCCTAAAATGACGCCTTTTGAAACTGTTTTAATGTTAGATACTATTGATGCAGAAACGCCATCATTACCTTACGAAGATTCCAATAGGCTGTACCAAGAAGTTATGAAAGATTTTGAGGAAGAAACCAGCAAGTATAAAAAGTTTATAAAAGTTAAAGGCAACAAACATTTTAATGCTTTACAAGTTAAGTTTTCTTATGCTATTACTTGTCATAAATCGCAAGGTGGTCAATGGGATACTGTTTTTGTAGAACAACCTTATTTACCAAATGGCATCGATAAAGATTATTTACGTTGGTTGTATACCGCGGTAACAAGAGCCAAAGAAAAATTGTATCTTATTGGCTTTATAAACGACTTTTTTGAGGAATAGGTTTTTATTATAACTATGTATGACATTCGAAACCTTAATTAGTATTTGCTTAGGTGTTGGTTTAGCTGCATCGGTTGGCTTTAGAGTATTTTTACCACTTTTTGCACTAAGTTTAGCATCTTATTTTGATGTTTGGCAACTTAACGAATCTTGGCAATGGATAGGAAGTACTGCAGCTTTAGTTACTTTGGGCGTAGCCACACTTGCAGAGGTTTTTGCCTATTTTATTCCTTATATTGATAATTTACTTGATGGTATTGCAGTGCCACTAGCCGCACTTGCCGGAACAGCTATTATGCTTTCTACAGTGGCCGATTTAAGCCCTGCAATTACCTGGGCCTTAGCTGTAATTGCCGGTGGTGGAACAGCCGCAGCTGTAGCAGGAACATCGAGTACAGCACGTTTGGCATCAACGGCAACAACAGGAGGCATTGCAAATCCACTAGTATCAACTGCAGAAACTGGAACATCTGTCCTTATTTCTGTGGTATCCATTTTTTTACCAGTTGTAGGCTTTGTTTTAGTAATTATTTTATTGTTTGTAATTTTTAGGCTGTATAAAAAGTTTAAAACTTCAAACGTATAAATTCTATACTATTTGTAGTATTTTTGATTTTACTATTAGAAAAAAATCAATTGTTTTTATAAAATTTAAATCAGTAAACTTAATAGATGAAAATAATTTCCATGATACCAGCTCGCTATGCAGCATCACGTTTCCCCGGTAAACTTATGCAAGATCTTGGCGGTAAAACGGTCATTCAAAGGACTTATGAGGCTACTGTAGCAACCAATTTATTCGATGATGTTTTTGTAGTTACCGATAGTGATATTATTTATAAAGAAATAGAAAACATTGGTGGTAATGTCATTATGAGTAAAAAGGAACATGAGTGCGGAAGCGATAGAATAGCCGAAGCTGTAGAAACTATGGATGTTGATGTTGTTGTTAATGTTCAAGGAGATGAACCTTTTACCGATAAAGAGTCATTAATGAAACTTATTGAAGTGTTTAAAGAGGATGCTAAAAAGGAAGTTGATCTTGCTTCCTTAATGGTTCATATTACCAACAGCGATGAAATTAATAACCCTAATACGGTAAAAGTGGTTATTGATCAGTCTAATTTTGCATTATATTTTTCACGAAGTCCCATTCCATATCCTAGAGATAAAAGTGTCAATGTAAAATATTATAAACATAAAGGGGTTTATGCCTTTAGGAAACAAGCCATTTTAGACTTTTACAAATTACCAATGCAAGTTTTAGAAGCTTCAGAAAAATTAGAACAGTTAAGATATCTGGAGTACGGGAAACGAATTAAAATGGTTGAAACAGATGTTGAAGGCGTTGAAATTGATACTCCCGAAGATTTAGAACGCGCAATTAAATTATGGAAATAGACTATCAAAACATTAAAGTTATTGGTTTTGATGCCGATGATACGCTTTGGGTAAACGAAACCTATTTTCGCGACGCAGAAAAGGAATTTGCGCAACTTTTATCGAAATACGAAACACTTAATAAAATAGACCAGGAGCTTTTTAAAATGGAAATTGACAACCTGCCATTATATGGTTATGGGGTTAAGGCATTTACATTATCTATGGTCGAGTCGGCATTACAACTTTCAAACTATAATGTGTCCACAAAAACAATCGATGCTATATTGAATATAGGTAAAGATATGTTAAATAAACCAGTTGAACTTTTGGAAGGTGTGGAAACCGTATTAAAAACTTTATCTCAAAAGTATCGATTAATTTTAGCAACCAAAGGCGATTTGCTTGATCAAGAACGGAAGTTAGAAAAATCGGGATTAACAAATTATTTCCATCATATTGAAGTATTAAGTGATAAAAAAGAGGCTAATTATTCAAATTTATTGAATCATTTAGATATTAATCCTTCCGAGTTTTTAATGGTTGGAAATTCATTAAAATCTGATGTGTTACCGTTAATTAATATTAAAGCTCATGCTATACACGTGCCCTTTCATACCACTTGGGCGCATGAAGAAGTCACAGAAGAAGAAAAAAATGGTAAAGCGTATAAAACTATTAATTCTATAGATAAAATACTAAATATCCTTAATTAGGCATGAAGATTATTGATGTAAATTCTTGGAATAGAAAGCAGCATTACGAACATTTTTCTGGGTTATCCGATCCTTATTTTGGACTAATTATCCCCTTTAATGTAACCAAAGCTTATCAATTTTCTAAGATCAATAATATATCCTTTTTTGGAAAATATTTACATGCATGTATGCGGGCTATAAATGATGTCGATAATTTTAAATTTAGAATTGAGAAGGGAAATGTTGTGGAGTATAATGTTATTCATGCTTCTTCAACAATACTTAGAGCAGATAAAACTTTTGGTTTTTCTTTTATAGATTATGATGAAAACCTAAGTGTGTTTATTGAAAATTTGAGGGCAGAAAAGGAACGTGTTAATAATTCTAACAATTTATTCCCTCCCAAAAGCGGACTAAATTGCATTCATTGTTCGGCAATGCCTTGGTTAAATTTTACGGGACACAAGGAGCCAGTTTCTGGCAAGCTAGAGTCTGTGCCTAAAATCGCTTTTAGCAAAATAACTACAATTGATAATGAATTAATGATTAATGTATCTATTAATGTTAATCATGCCTTAATTGATGGTTACCATGTTGGGCTTTTTTCGAAGAAATTTCAGCAGTATTTAAACCAATAGAAAATAAAATAATGGTATTTTTACCTTTTATAAAGAAATTAAATAAATGACTTATAAGAACTTTCCAATGGTGCCAAGAGTTGTATTTGGTAGAGGTAGTTTTAATCAATTAAATGATATTTTGGCTCCAAAACGTCTTGGATTGCATGCCCCTTTCATTTTTTTAATTGATGATGTATTTAAAAGTAATCCATGGATTACTTCTAGGATATCATTGTCGTATGATGATAGAATAATTTTTGTTTCATCAAAAGAAGAACCTAAAACATCTCAGGTTGATGACCTTGTTGAAGATATTATTTTGCAATCTAAACAACGCCCTTCTGGTATAATTGGTATTGGTGGTGGAACGTTATTAGATTTAGCAAAGGCCGTTTCAATCATGATTACAAATAATGGAGGAGCTGCCGATTATCAAGGGTGGGATTTAGTAAAAAATCCAGCTATATACCATGTTGGCGTGCCAACAATATCTGGAACGGGAGCCGAAGTTTCAAGAACTACAGTGCTAACCGGGCCAGATAGAAAATTAGGAATTAATTCGGATTACACACCTTTTGATCAGGTAATTTTAGATTCAGAACTTACTAAAGAGGTTCCAAAAGATCAATGGTTTTATACAGGCATGGATTGTTATGTGCATTGTATAGAGTCTTTAACAGGTACATATTTAAATACCTTTAGTGAAACTTATGGTCAAATGGCCTTAGAGTTGTGTAATGAAATATTTTTAAGTGATAACCTTTCCGATATTGAGGCTCAAGAAAAGCTGATGATGGCTTCGTGGCATGGCGGAATGAGTATTGCATATTCTCAAGTAGGTGTTGCACACGCCATGAGTTATGGTTTATCTTATTTATTAGGTACTAAACACGGTATTGGTAATTGTATTGTTTTTGATCATTTAGAAGAATTTTATCCGGAAGGAGTTAAAGTTTTTAAACAAATGAAAGCAAAGCATAATGTAACGTTACCAACAGGTATTTGTGCCGATTTAAGCGATAGCGAATTTGATATTATGATTGATGTTGCTTTGGGGCTAAAACCGCTTTGGGAAAATGCACTAGGTAAAAACTGGAAAAAAACGATAACTAAACAAAAGCTAAAGGCTTTGTATCAAAAAATGTAATATGAAATGGCTTGCTAAACTAATATATTTTAAAATTTTAGGTTGGCAAGCCATTGGTAATACTTCATTTTCGAAAAACACCGTTAAAAAGGCAATTATAATTGCTGTGCCTCATACAAGTTGGCACGATTTCTATATAGGTGTTTTATTACGTGCTGTAACTGGTGTAAAAACAAATTTTGTAGGTAAAAAAGAGCTGTTTGTTTTTCCATTTGGTCTGTTTTTTAGAGCGTTGGGAGGAGCACCTATTAACAGGCAAACTAATGAAAACAAAGTAGAAGCCATTGCTAAATTATTTGATCAACATGATGAGTTTAGAATGACTATGGCTCCCGAAGGTACAAGAAAAAAAGTATCCAAATGGCGAACGGGATTTTATTTTATAGCAAAACAAGCTAACGTTCCCATTATTATGTTCACACTCGATTTTAAGAATAAACGAAATGTGATTTCTGAACCGTTTTATCCTACTGATGACATGGAAGCAGATTTTGAATTCATGCACAATTTCTACAAAGGTGTCATTGGAAAAAAGCCTAAATACTCCTAATCTTATTTTTACTTTTTAAAATTTGGCATAACTATTGTTTCTTTATAAATCGAGCACATGAAACATAAAGTAAACAATTATTTGTACCTAAAAAGAAACATGAGCTTCTTAAAAATAAAAAAGCTACTTCTTTAATGAAGTAGCTTTTTTCGTTTAGATATTTAACTTATTTAATTTCTTTAATAGCGTTATCTATTAAAGTTCTTAAATGCTGTTTATGGGCCCTCGATGCTATATCCCCCGAAGTTGCAGCCATGGTTCTAATTGCTTTAAGGTTGTATAAAGCCATGGATTTTGCAGTATTGGTAAACCTAGAACTTTGTTTACCAGTAAGCATATCAATAAGCATATTGGTATATTCTAATTGCAAATTTTGTCTAAATGAATTTACAGAACTGTAGATATCCGATTTAAATATTGCATTATTTAAATCGACCATAAACGAAGATAATTTGTATTCATTGCCATACAATTCGGAATCAGAAATACGCTGTAAAGTATTGGAATGTAAAAGTTGATTTAGTATATTTTTTTGATAACCTAAAACTTGATTATGGATTTTAGGATCTTCTGGGCCACTCATAAAATTAAAACCTCTTCGTTGCAGGGCTAAATAATTATATAAATCATTTGGAGCTTTAAAGGCATCAGGTGCAAACACATAAGTTTTTAATGCGCTCATGGCTCTTTTTTGGTCTTCAAGACTTACAGGTGTATAAGGCTGTTTCCCTTGGTCTTGACCTGCCATAGAGCGATCTACATAAACGCCACCAATAAATCTAGAAATAGTATTTGTAGCCGCTGCTTTTTGTCCGTTTAATAAATTATAAACAGATCTTAATTCCTGATAAGACTCGCCGTTTTTTATAAATTTAAATTTTAAATCTTCCATTAAATCGTTAGCCAATTCAATTCTGTCAACTGCCCATTTTATTTGGTTGTTCGATTGGTCGGATACATTTACTCTAGGATCAATAGCTTTCCCAGGAGAGCGCATATCATCGGCGTCATTCCCAAAAATATGTTCAGGTTTAGTTGATTCGTTAAGTAAGGCTTGACGGTTGGCTTCTGTTTTAAATGGTTTATAACCTAGTTGAATAGCCCAAATATCGTATGGTCCTACGGCAACATCATCGTACTGTCCTTGTTTACTACGGTCTCTGGTAACATTTAAAGCCGCATAATCCATAACAGAGGCTGTTAAACATTTACCTTTAATAAACTCAGCATCTTCAAGTTGCTCTGGAGAAAATAATTGACTCGCTTTCATATTATGATTTAAGCCTAAGGTATGTCCAATTTCGTGCATTATTAATGCGGTCATTGCTTCCTTTTTTATACGTTCCATTTCTAAATCTGAATCACCGGCTACTGTGGCTACAGTACTAGCAAACATGACCTCATTATGTAATTCATGTCCTAAAGAACAAAGCATGTTTTCTTGATGGTTAAAATCGTTATAAGATGTTTCATTTAATTCAGATTCAAAAACTTTCTCATAAAAAACACGGGTAGTAAAATGTTTATATTCAAGCATAATATCAGCTCCAAAAATCTCACCAGTTTTTGGGTTTTTCATACTAGGTCCATATCCACCAAAAGGAGGTTTAGGAGAAGCGGTCCATCGTAAAACATTGTATCTAATATCTCCAGCATCCCATGTAGCATCATCCGGTTGTTGTTTAACCACAATAGCATTTTTAAAACCTGCCTTTTCAAAAGCTACATTCCATTGTAAGACAGCATTTTTAATGGTTTCGCGCCATTGAATTGGTGTTGAGTTTTCCATCCACCATGTAATTGGAGTTACGGGCTCTGATAATTCAGCTTCTGGATTTTTCTTTTTTAAATTCCATCGGTTTATTAAATCGCGATATGGTGTAACACTGGTAGAAGTTTGGTCGGTAATTTCAGTAGTAAAATAGCCAACTCGTGGGTCATCGAAACGTGGTTCGAAATCGTTTTCAGGCATTGCAATTAGGCTATGAAACACTTTTATGCTCACATTTCTACCATCGGAAACCGCACTAGACCCACTGTTTAAAACGGATGGGGTAGAATACACATATTCTACTTCTAGATTTACGTTTTCAGGATAGTTTTTTATGTCATTAATTTTTGTCTTTCCTTTATCCAAACTTCCCAACTTAAAAGACGTAGGAGAAGTTCCCGGTCTTGTGGCTGGTTTTATTTGAGAAAACGTTTCTTTTAAAAATAAATCGTTTGCTTTTATTAGGTATAAACCCTTATCCTCGTTTGATGCTTCAACTTTTAGGCTAGCCATAATGCCATTACTAATATTGGCATCCTTGGATTTTGAAATAGCGTTATTAGGGTCGAAATAAAAGGCTGTATTTTGAGTTGTAAATTCAATTTTGTTAAAGTGTTTTGAAACAGTGAAGACTTTAGATCCTCTGTAAGACCCTCTGTTTATTCTTCCGGCGTCCATAACACCATCTGCAATTTGGCTAAAGTATATAAACTCTTTATCGAGTTGGTTTTTTGCTATTACCATTTGTAACTCACCTGTTATAGTGTCTTGGTAAATGGTAAACAAACCTTCAATTTTTTTACTTGATTTTGTTAAGGTTTCAATGGACTTTTGCTTAGTTTTTCTTACCGTCTTGGTTTCTGTAGCTTCAATGGCATTTTTTTTATTCTTCTTTTTTTTATTTTGAGCTTCTATGCCAAATGGTATTAAAAGAAATAAAAAAAAGAAGGATAGGGTTACAAATTTAAAAGTAACTTGATTTAATTTCATAAGTAAATTTTGAGATTTATTAGGATTTCACCTAGTTGTTTGAATTAGTCGCAGTAAAAATAGAAATAAACTAAGATTGCACTATCACAATAAAAAGTTAAATAAATGGTATTGTAACCTTTTTGTATAATTTTTTTATTTTTTACCTTTAACGGATATGATTAAAGACACAAAGATTGCCGTATTAATTGATGGTGATAATATACCATCAAAATACATCACAGAAATGATGGAAGAAATTACCAAATATGGTACGCCTACCATTAAACGTATTTATGGAGATTGGACAAAGCCTCATTTATCTAAATGGAAAAATGTATTGCTTGAAAATGCTATTACTCCAATACAACAATATGGCTATACCACAGGAAAAAACGCCACGGATTCTGCAATGATTATTGATGCTATGGATATTTTATATTCTGAAAAAGTTAATGGTTTTTGCCTAGTGTCCTCCGATAGTGATTTTACTAAGCTTGCTACGCGTTTAAGAGAAGCTGCTATGGTAGTTTATGGAATGGGAGAGAAGAAGACGCCTAATCCTTTTATTGTGGCTTGTGATAAGTTTATTTATTTAGAAATTTTATCGAATGATGAGGACGAAGATGTTAAGGGTAAGCCATCTAATAAAACTAAAAAGGCAAATCTCTATAACATTACACCAAAAGTTATCAAATTACTTAAAAACTCGGTTGATGATGCTGCCGACGATGATGGTTGGGCATTTTTGGGAGATGTAGGCTCCTTAATTATAAAAAAACAACCCAATTTTGATTCTAGGAATTTTGGTTTTCAAAAATTAACACCTCTTTTTAAATCCTTACCTCAATTTGAATTGGAACAACGGGATCAAACTAATGGTCGTTTTAAATTAATTTTCGTTAAGAATAAATAGTACATCCCATGTCTTTATAAAGTGTCTGTTTAAGCTTTGAAAAATGAAATTTTAGAAACTGGAGCATTTAAAACACAAGGTAAGCCTGTTTTTTCTTGCCTAGTGAATCTATGGTTTTTAAACCCTCAAAATTTTTAATTGTAGGTATTTCAGAATGGCCACAAACTTATGCGAATAAAGACCCATGTGGATTTTAATTATAATTATTCTTTTTTAGAATATGATTTACAAATAGTTAAAAAGGACAATGAAAATAGAAAGTTGGTTCTTAAATAGCGTCTAGAATTTTATCCATAACCCAACTGGTGTGCAAAGCTGATTTTCCAGTTGATGGATGTTTTTGATTGTTGTCGTTAAAATAGTTGAGCATATTCTCAACATGATATTTCTGGATATGTTTAGGGTTGTCGATAATAAGTTTCTCTTTTAAATTATCGGTCTCTAAGTAGATGGGATTTTCATGAAATACAGAAAATTTAATGATGCCTTTACTACCATAAATGGTTACAAGGTCTAAA
Organism: Algibacter sp.; assembly: GCF_039977455.1. Taxonomy (GTDB): domain Bacteria; phylum Bacteroidota; class Bacteroidia; order Flavobacteriales; family Flavobacteriaceae; genus Algibacter_B. The sequence continues at coordinate 24,526 of NZ_JBDWDG010000013.1, forward strand.
TGTTGATGACAACCAAAATTCCATGTTCCTGATCCAGTAATAGTATTATCGTGCAGCCATGACGCTGTTACTGCATCTTTTGCTGTGTATAAACCTTGTTGATTTAAACTAAAGCCCGTAGCATTGGTGATATCACCTAAAAAGAAAGTAAATAAATCTAAGCCATGGCTTGCTAAATCATCAAAATAACCTGCAGGGGCAATGTTACTGTCTGTTCTCCAATTATAATCTTTTGAGGTATCAAGCGCACTTGCGGGTTTACTCAATTGTGAGTTTATATGTCTTATTTCGCCAATAAGATGGTTGTCTAACCATTCTTTTACCTTTAAAAATCGAGGTAGTGATCGTCTATAATAAGCAACAAATAACGGAATATTTTTTTCTTGAAATGCCTTTTGAATTTCCAAACTATCGGCGTAGCAAGGCGCTAAAGGTTTCTCAATACAACAGGGTTTGCCGGCTTGAGCTATTTTTAAAGCATAGAGTTTATGGGTATCGGGTGGTGTAGCAATATAAACGGCATCAACATTAGGGTCGTTTATTAAAGCATCGGCATCGGTATACGTTTTTGGTATATTATGTCGTTTTGCATAATCCAAAAGTTTATTTTCATTACGACGCATAACGGCCACAACATTAAAACCTTCAGTTTGTTGATATGCAGGTCCGCTTTTTACTTCGGTTACACTTCCACACCCTATAAATCCCCAATTCATAATTTAATATTTTAGAAATTAAAAAAAGAGAACCGTTTAGCTCTCTTTTTATTTAATACTTAAATAGTTTTATTCTGCACTTTCTTCCATGGTGTGATATACATTCTGTACATCGTCATCTTCTTCAAGTTTTTCTAGAAGTTTATCAACATCAGCAACTTGTTCTGGATTAAGAGGTTTTGTGACTTGCGGTATACGCTCGAAACCAGAAGATAGAATTTCAATTCCTCTTGATTCTAATTCTGCTTGAATGGCTCCAAAACTTTCAAAAGGGGCATATATTAAAATGCCATCATCATCGGCAAAAACCTCTTCGGCGCCAAAATCTATAAACTCAAGTTCTAATTCTTCAGGGTCTAAACCTTCTGCATTAATTCTAAAATTACAGGTATGATCGAACATAAAAACTACGGACCCAGAAGTTCCTAAGCTACCATCGCATTTATTAAAATAGCTACGTACATTGGCAACGGTTCTTGTGTTATTATCGGTTGCAGTTTCTACTAAAACAGCAATACCGTGTGGTGCATAACCTTCAAAAACAACTTCTTTATAATCGCCTTGACTTTTATCTGAGGCACGTTTTATGGCGCGTTCTACATTGTCTTTTGGCATGTTTACAGATTTTGCATTCTGTATAACAGCTCTTAAACGGGCGTTACTATCCGGATCTGGGCCACCCTCTTTTACGGCCATTACAATATCTTTACCAATACGTGTAAAGGCTTTGCTCATGGCAGACCAACGTTTCATTTTCCTTGCTTTTCTAAACTCGAAAGCTCTTCCCATAATTATATAGTTTGTTTTCTATTTCCGCAAAAGCGAAAATATTTAATTTCATTTAAGTTATCAATCACGCAAATTTAAAAAAATCTACTAATTGAGCTCCTTTAACTTTTATAAAGTTTTACGTACCAGTATTTAGAACTGGTAAGTGTCCTATTCTTCTTCTGGTTCTACAATATTTTCGATAGCTTCGGCTAATAAAAAATCTTTATTAGTAACACCATCGGCATCGTGGGTTGATAAAGAAATGGTAAGTGTATTATATGTATTACTCCAACTAGGATGGTGGTTTAAAGCTTCGCATTCAAAAGCTATTCTGCTCATGGCGCTAAAACAATCTTTAAAATTTTCAAATTCAAACTCGCCGTGTATGGCATTGTCGTAGTATTCCCAATCTGGAAAGCGAAGTATTTTTTTTTCAATATCGTCATCTGATAACTTATTCATACTTGTGGTTTTAGTAATTCTTATTAAAAATAAACTATATTTTTAAATCTGCTAGAATATCGTCACTCTTAATTTGTAAATGTTTTGGAAGTGTATTAAATTTTGGTAAAACAGCTAAATATCTATCATCATTGGTTGTATAAACCCGTTTGTAAATAGGTTGGTTTTTTAATTCTAAAGATTTTACTATTTCTTTTATAAAATCTTCATGATGGACCAAATCGTTACTTCCTAAATGAAAAACACCAAATTTGTTTCTGTTAATTATATAATGAACCTGTTGTGTAATCTTGGAGTCTGTGGTAACATTCATAATAAGGTTAGGAAACACCTCAATAGCTTCCTTTTCGTTGGTAAGGTTAATAATTTCGTGAACTCTTGGTGAATGAGCCCCAAACACCATAGGTAACCTTAAAATAGCGACTTGTTTTTTAGGTAGGCGCAATAACATATTTTCAATTTTAATTTTGAAATGGCCATAAACACTATTGCTAAATGTTTTGTCGTATTCGTAACTTGGGTATTTTATATAAGCATCAAATACATTGGCAGAAGAAATGAAAATTATTTTTATGTTGTTTAGTAATACGTATTCTGCAATATGTTGATGCATTAATACTTGCTTTGAAAAATCGCCTCGTAATGCAGAAATTATTATAGTTGGTTTTACAATGTCAAGTATTTCATAAATATCATCTTCTTCAATATTATAATGAAAAAATTGGTGATTCTTTTCAAGCTGATTATTTGATGTGTTGAAAGTGCCAAAGGTTTTAAAATAGGGGTAGAGCTCTTTATAAATCGAACTTCCTAAAAAACCGCTTACGCCTAATATAAGTATTCTATGTTTACCTTCTCGCTTTATCATGTATCAAATTTCACCTATGAAGATGTACTAGAAAATGGATTGTTTAGTTTTAGTGGTAAATTGTTGTAGGGCTAGCATGCCTAATTTAGAATTTCCTTTTTTATTAAGTCCAGGCGCCCAAGTTGTAATGATAAATTCATCTGGTAAAAGAGCGACAATACCACCACCAACACCACTTTTTCCGGGTAATCCGACCTCGAAAGCAAACTCACCAGCTTCATCATAAAATCCGCACGTTAGCATTAATGCGTTTACTCGTTTTACTTGCCTGTCGGTAATATGTAATTTGTTCTGTAAACATTTACCATTATTAGCAAATAGGTAAAAAGCATCTGATAGCTGGCTGCAGGTCATTTCTATGGAACATTGATAAAAATAGAAATCTAAAACAACATCGACTGGATTATTTAAATTGTTGAATGATTTTAAAAGGTTGGCGGCTGCAAAATTTTTAAAGCCTGTAGATTGCTCGGAGTTGGCTACTTCTATATTATAATTTATTGAAGTATCTCCAGTAAGTTCTCTAACATATTTTAAAAAATCTTCTTTAGGATTTTTTAAATTAGAGACTAAAATATCGGCAATTACAATAGCACCAGAATTTATAAATGGGTTTCTAGGGATGCCATTTTCAATTTCTAATAAGGCCAATTGATTAAATGGGTGTCCAGATGGTTCAACATCTATACGTTTCCAAATGTCTTCTCCTATAAGTGACATCGCTTTAGATAAAGCCAAAACTTTGGATATACTTTGTATAGAAAACCCCTTGTTATAATCGCCAACCCCATAACATTTTCCAGCCGCTGTTCGGAGGTGTATAGCAAAATTATCCTTATTCACATGTGCTAACTCCGGAATATAAGAGGCTACAACACCTTTATCAGAAGCATGAATAGCATCCTGATAAATGCTGTTTAATACGGCTTGAAAATCTGTCATTTTTTTATTTGTAGAACGGCAATTTAACGACCGTAGCTGGAACAGCGTTTTTACGTATTTGTATATTTATTTTACTATTTACATCGGCAAAAATAGTAGGTACATAACCTAAGCCTATTCCTTTACCTAAGGACGGACTCATGGTTCCCGAAGTTACAACACCAATAGTTTTTCCTTGTCCATCCACAATATTGTAACCTTGGCGAGGTATACCACGTTCTTCTAATTGAAATGCAATAAGTTTACGTTTTGGACCTTTTTCTTTTTCTGCTTTTAAAGCTTCAGAATTTGTAAAATCTTTAGTAAATTTTGTAATCCAACCCAAGCCTGCTTCAATTGGCGAAGTTGTATCATCTATATCATTGCCGTAAAGACAATACCCCATTTCTAAACGCAAAGTATCACGCGCAGCAAGTCCAATGGGTTTGATACCAAAATCGGCGCCTGCTTCTAAAACCTTATCCCAAACTTGTTTTACTTCGCTATTTTTACAATAAATTTCAAAACCACCACTACCTGTGTAGCCCGTTGCCGAAATTATTACATGTTCTATACCTGCAAAATCGCCTACTATAAAATTATAAAATTTAATAGCAGATAAATCATGACTAGTAAGGCTCTGCATGGCTTCAATGGCTTTCGGTCCTTGAATAGCCAGCAACGAGTAGTCTTCACTTAAATCCCGCATGGTAGCTCCAAAATCATTTTTAGATCTAATCCAGTTCCAATCCTTTTCTATATTACTCGCATTCACAACCAGTAAATACGCGTCGTCTTTAATTTTATAAATAATTAAATCGTCTACAATTCCTCCATCATCATTAGGCATACAGCTGTATTGCGCTTTACCAATAGTTAATTTAGAGGCATCATTACTAGATACTTTTTGTATTAAATCTAGTGCATATTCTCCTTCAATTAAAAACTCACCCATATGCGACACATCAAACACGCCTACATTATTACGTACAGTTTCATGTTCTGCATTTACACCTTCATATTGTACAGGCATATTGTATCCTGCAAAAGGGACTAGTTTTGCTCCAAGGGCTTTGTGAGTTTCTGTTAAGGCTGTGTTTTTCATTTAAAAATCTTTTGTCAAAAAATAAACAATAATTAAGCAAATTAATAAAATAATAAATCCCGTTAAGGAAGCTTTCTTGCATTTAAAAGCGGTAATAATATCCTCGATTGTATTTCCGAAAAATTTAATTATTCCAATTAAAATGTCTTCCATAGTTATAAAAACAAATGTATTGAAAATTTATATTAACGCTTTCGCGGAAGGATAAAAAGGTTTGTTAAATTTAGTAGACTTCATTTTAATGCCTTTAAAACTAAGTACGCCTTTATTAAATTTTATACAGCAATTAAACTTTAGGAAAAATTTTAGACTCTTTTATTTTGAGTACCTTATTTTCGTGCGTTTTAAAAAAATTAAATACTTTCTTAATATTAGCGGTTTAATTATTAAATTGTAACATATAGTTTTATGAATACTTTAAAAATGATAAACTATAGTCGCTAGCTAAGTATTTAATAATATTTTGAAGAAATTTGAACACTTTAAAGATTAAAAAAAGAAGTGCTTATGACGAATAATATACTTATTGAAGATCAATATAAAAGAACAGCATTATTTGAAAAAGAAAATGTTAATTATCTCGTACATGTTTTAAAACGGTTTAATACGGTACCTAAAATAAATAACATTCAAATTATCACTTCTACAAGTGTACCAAATGTTTTTAAAATTGTACCTAATAAATCTATAATTATAGGGGAGTTATATTTAAGAAATCCCGTTTTAGCTTTAGTATATTTAAGATATGGTATAGAGTGGCAACTGTGGTATAAGGCTTTAGAAAATAAAAAAGACGATATTGCTTTATGCGACGTAGCAGCGTTTGAAGTTACCCGTATTTTTTATCAGTTATTACCAAAAGAAGATAAAAAAAAGCTACAAAATCTTGATTATTTTCTAATTAATTTAATTAAAAACGATACCACTATTGATGTTGATTTTTTATTGAAGAATGAAGAGTTACAAGCATTTCATGGGTTAACCAGCGGCAATAAAGTATTTAAAGAATCTTGGAAACCTATTGTTGAAAATTTGGCGAAACCTACCGAGTATTTATTAATGGCGGGTGGCGATTTTAGATTAAATATAGACGAGGTTGAATTGTTAAACAAATATGGATGTCGCCCGTTTCCAAGACCAGATGCCTTTACATTTGCTTCATCTACAGCAACTAGTGTTTCTAATTTTGCATTTGATAAAACGGATAAGACTAGAAGTATTTTAATTAAAAACAGTCTTAAAAATGGATTTGAAAATAGCACAACTGATTTTTCAGAGTTATTAAAAACCAATCTTAGAAAAATATTCAAACTTAACGAAGCTTGCGAAATTATTTTTTCGCCTTCGGGAACAGATTCTTCATTGCAAATTGCGGCCATTACTCAAATTATTACCGATAAGGAAATAACACATATTTTAGTGGCCTCAGACGAGACGGGTAGTGGTGTACCAGCAGCATTAAAAGGCTGTCATTTCGAAAATAATACGGCTTTAAATTTTCCCATTACCAAAGGTGAAAAAATGGAAGGTTTTAGAGATGTCGATTTAATTAAAATTCCATTTCGGGATGAAAAAGGGCAGTTAAAATCTACTGATGCATTAGATAAAGAAGTTTTTACTGCGATTTCCGACACCAATAAATCAGGAAGGCATATTGTCTTACATGTTATGGATCATTCAAAACTGGGCTATCAATCACCAAGTAAAAAGATGATGGAGGATTTGAATGGCATTCAAGATTTATCGATGCAGGTTATTATTGATGCCGCACAATTAAGGTTAGATCCATCCGATATCCAAAATTATTTGAAAAATGGATATATAGTAAGTATAACAGGAAGTAAATATTTTACTGGGCCTCCATATTCTGGTGCTTTAATTTTTCCAGAGCGCGTTAGTAAACTTATCGATTGTGTAAAAAGTAAATTACCTAAAGGTTTAGTACAGTACTTTAATGCTTCCGATTGGCCGACATCTTGGATGTGTTCAAAAGATTTATCCGATGGCTTTAATTACGGGTCTTATATGCGATGGAATGCCGCAATAGTAGAAATGGATCGTTATTTTAAAACCCCAATTCTTTATAGAAATATGGGGATTGAAATGTTTTGTAATTTTGTTGAGGACTCTTTAAACGACGCGCCTTTTCTAGAACCAGTTTACGGTAATTTAACACGTGCAAATACTTACAATAACAAGGAGTTCGGAATACGAAATATTCGAACTATTTTTCCGTTTTTTATTCTTAAAAATGAAGATTCTTTATCTGTAGAGCAAGTAAAAAAATTATACAAACTTTTAAACTCGGATATATCTCAACATTTTGAAGGTACTCCTATTGAAACATTTAGATTAGCTGCACAGAAATGTCATATTGGGCAGGCTGTAAACGTTAAATACACCAATGGTTTACAAAGTGCCGTGTTACGAATAAGTTTGGGGGCAAGGGTTATTTCTGAAAGTTGGGTAAATAGAGATATTAGTCTCTTTTTTAGAAATATAGAAGCACAACTAGATCAAATTACTGTTATCATCAAAAAAATAGAATTGATACTTAATAATCCTGAATTATTGGATTAACTAATCAAAGGTTTATTTTTTATTTAATACTTCGTTTTCTTCATCTGTTAAAAGTCTTGAATGGATTAAAAAGCGTAAGCCTAAAGGTATTTCTAAAGAAAAACTAGCACCTCGGCCTTCAGTAACATCAACGGTTAAATGCGTATGTTTCCAATATTCAAATTGGTCTGTGTTCATATAAAAATTAACATCATTTAGGGTACCTAAAAGGATGTCGCTTTCATCTAAATACATATCAAATTTCTCTAATAACATAGGTGCAGAACCATCGCAACAGCCACCACTTTGATGAAAAATTAATTCACCATGTTTTGACTTTAACTTATCTAATACTTTTTTTGCTTTTTCGGTTATTGAAACTCTTTCCATAATTTAAATATATTAAAAGGCTGAATTTTTTAACTAAATCCAGCCTTTGCGCTATTAATTGGTTTCTACTAAAAAAATCCTAATTTGTTTTTATCGTAAGAAATCAACATGTTTTTTGTTTGGCGATAATAGTTAAGCATCATCACATGGTTTTCTCTACCAAAACCAGATTTTTTATACCCTCCAAAAGGTGCATGTGCGGGATATGCGTGGTAGCAGTTTACCCAAACTCGTCCCGCTTTAATAGCTCTTGGTATTTGATACAGTTGGTGTGCATCACGTGTCCAAACCCCAGCGCCAAGACCATAAAGTGTATCGTTTGCAATCTCAATAGCTTCGGCTTCATCCTTAAATTTAGTAACGCAGGCTACAGGACCAAAAATTTCTTCTTGAAAGACTCGCATTTTATTATGCCCTTCTAATAAGGTGGGTTTAATATAGAAACCGTTTGCCAAATTACCATCTAATTTATTGGCAGAACCTCCGGTTAATACTTTTGCACCTTCATCTTTACCAATTTTAAAATACGATTGTATTTTTTCGTATTGATCGTTTGATGCTTGTGCACCAACCATAGTATTTACATCGTATGGATTGTCCTGAATAATGGCATTTGTTCTTTCAATTACACGCTTCATAAAAGCGTCATAGATATCTTCTTGCACCAAAATTCTAGATGGGCAAGTACAAACTTCGCCTTGATTAAAAGCAAACAGAACAGCGCCTTCAATAGCTTTATCTAAATAGGCATCGTCATGATCCATAACCGAATTAAAGAACACGTTTGGCGATTTACCACCAAGTTCCATAGTTACCGGATTAAGGTTTTTTGAGGCATATTGCATAATTAATTGTCCTGTTGTAGTTTCTCCTGTAAAGGCTACTTTATCGACTCTAGAGCTCGATGCAAGAGGTTTACCTGCTTCTGGGCCAAAACCATGAATAATATTTACAACACCAGGAGGGAAAACATCAGCAATTTTTTCCATAAGTAAAGTTGCGGATGATGGCGTTTGTTCTGCAGGTTTTAAAACCACGCAATTTCCAGTAACTAAGGCTGGGGGTAATTTCCACGATAACATTAATAAAGGGAAATTCCACGGGATTATTTGTCCAACAACCCCTAAAGGTTCCTTAATATTCATGGATAAGGTATGTTGGTCTAATTCGGTTGCACTGCCTTCTTCCGATCGAATGCAGGCCGCAAAATAACGCCAATGATCGACGGCCAAAGGAATATCAGCATTTAAAGTTTCGCGTATGGGTTTACCATTATCACAAGTTTCAACAAGGGCAAATTCTTCTAAATTAGCTTCAATAATGTCTGCAACTTTATTTAATAAGGTAGCACGTTCTGTTGCCGATGTATTGCCCCAAGATTCTTTAGCGGCATTGGCAGCATCCAAAGCTAATTCGACATCTTCTTTTTGAGATCGTGGATATTTAGCAATTATTGTATTATCAATGGGGGATGTGTTTTCAAAATACTGCCCACCAATTGGGTCAACAAATTTTCCGTTTATAAAATTGCCATATTTCTCCTTAAACTTAGGTTTTGAATAACTCATGTATTTTCTTATTTAATTAGTAAATTGTTAAAAACTGAATGTTTATAATATGTTATATTTGTTTTTTATAAAGATATTTTATGAAATTCTAACTATCTTGAACATATTTATTATATTCTTGAACATATCTATTATTTAAACTGGTATGCACTAAAATTTTGTATTATTGAGTATGAAGTCTATTATTAATCAACATAGAAGTAACAGAAAACTAACCACTTTAGTGGAGAATAGGACGACTTATAATGCTGATTATGCAGAGCTTAATATATTTGAAACACATGCTGTTGCAGAAAAAGTGGCTTTAAAATTTGATTTCCCAATAATAGCGAGTATGCTTTCTGGACAAAAAATTATGCATTTGGAAGGCTTTGAGTCGTTTGATTTTTTTCCTGGTGAGTCGGTTGTAATGCCGAGTAATAAAGAAATGATTATCGACTTTCCTGTGGCCTCAAAAAATAAACCAACACAATGTTTAGCTCTTGGTATCGATGCTGTAAAAATTAATGAAGTGGTCGATAAATTTAATCAGCATGTTGCCATTGAAAATGAAAATAAGTCATGGGATTTAGATGCCACATCTTCACATTTAATCAACAATACCGATATTAACCACCTAATTGAGCGCTTAACGTATACGTTTACTAATAATAACAAATCTAAAGATGTGCTTTTAGATTTAATGATTCAAGAATTAATTGTCAGACTTCTTCAAACTAAAGCAAAATCCTTAATTATTAATGACCCCAATCAGGTGTTTAGCGATACGCGGATTGGCACGGTTATTAAATTTATAAAGGAAAATTTAACTAACAAGGATATTAGTGTAGATTTACTTGCTAAGAAGGCTTATATGAGTGCATCGCATTTCCATAAGCAATTTAAAAATACACTTGGTGTATCTCCAATAGATTATATAAACTCCGAAAAAATTAAATTTTCAAAAAAACTGATAAAGGAATCAAAAAACTCTAGAATGTCCGAAATAGCCTTTAAATCGGGTTTTAATAATACGAGTTACTTCAATAGGCAGTTTAAAAAGATGGAAATGATGACGCCACAGCAGTTTAAGAAATCCGTTTCTCATTAATTTACACATACACACACAAACTGATTTTATCTAAAATTTGGTATGTCGCTTTCGCGGAATGGTAAATAGCATACCATTATGATAGCCATAAATAATAAGCTTAAAAGTTATATATTTTATTATTTTTACAGGGTAATTAATTGAATATATATGGGACCATTAGTGCATCATGTTTTTTTCTGGCTGAAAAATCCTGAATCTTTAGAAGACAAGCAACAACTTATTGAAGGTATAAAAAAGCTAAAAAGTATCGAACAAGTGGCCGATATTCATATTGGGGTTCCAGCGTCAACGGAAAAAAGGGATGTGGTTGAAAATAGTTATTCTGTTACGGAAATGCTCATTTTTGCAAATGAGCATGACGAAGCTGTATATCAAAAACATAAAACCCACCAAGAATTTGTTGAAGAACATCAACATTTATGGAGTAAAGTATTAGTTTTTGATAGTAAGAGTGTTATGTAATTTAGTTTAACAAAAAGTTTTTTAAATCCTCGTAAGTAGAAATTAAAGTTGCTTCTTTGTTTCTGCCCATTACGGCTTGTATTTGTTCAGGTAAAGGTTGTTCTTCTTTAATAACGTCTTCAACTACATCTAAAAACTTAGTAGGGTGTGCTGTTTCTAGAAATACGCAATGTGCATTAGGATGGTGTTCCAAATGGGATTTGCAGCCTAAATAACCAACCGCACCATGAGGATCGGCAACATAATTGTATTTATTATATATTTCTAACATGGCTTTGCGAGTTTCATCGTCAGAAAAACTATATGAAGATATGTTTTCTTTTAAGGTTTTAAATTGATTTTTATAAATTTCTTGAATACGAATGAAGTTGCTTGGCGCACCAACATCCATGGCGTTACTAATTGTTTGAACTGATGGTTTTGGTTCGTATAACTCCGAAATTAAATAGCGTGTAACAACATTGTTAGCATTATTAGAAGCTACAAAATGTTTAATTGGTAAACCTAATTGTTGGGCCATCATACCAGCGCAAACATTACCAAAATTTCCACTAGGTACTGAAAAAACAATCTCTTTATTACTGTTTTTAAGTTGCTTGTAGGCAAACATAAAGTAGAATAATTGTGGTAACCAACGTGCTACATTAATGGAGTTTGCAGATGTTAACTGCATTTGGCTTGTTAGCGTTTTATCCAAAAATGCTGTTTTTACCATGGATTGACAATCGTCAAACGTTCCATTAACTTCTAAAGCTTTAATATTTTGACCTAAAGTAGTTAATTGCATTTCTTGAATATCGCTTACTTTTCCGCTAGGGTAGAGTATAACGACATTAACACCTTTAACACCTAAAAACCCATTGGCTACAGCGCCACCAGTATCACCCGAAGTGGCAACTAAAACCGTAACCTCGTTAGTGTTATCTCTATTAAAATAACCTAAACAACGTGCCATAAAACGAGCACCAACATCTTTAAATGCCATGGTAGGTCCATGAAATAGCTCTAGAGTTGAAATACTTTCGTTAAGTTTTACAACAGGAAAATCAAAAGACAATGTTTCGCTAACAATGGTTTTTAAAATAGCTTCTGGAATTTCTGGCGATACAAATTGTTTTATAGCTTCGAAGGCAATTTCAGTATACGATAAATTATCAAAATTATCCCAAAACGATTGCGGTAATGGTGTTATAGTTTCAGGAAAGTATAAGCCTTTATCTGGAGCTAGTCCTTTTATAACCGCATCTTTAAACGTTGTGTTTGGAGCTTGATGATTTAGTGAGTAGTAATTCATTGTTTTTAAAATTGACCGAAGACCAATTACGGAAGACGGTTGTTATTTAGTTTTCAATAAAGAAAATATATTTCTATTTTTTAATTTTTTACGCCTTAAGAGTAAGTGATTTTATTAGTTTTAATTGTTTTTTTAACTAATAATCTTAACCCCCTCGGTATTAATTTTAGTGACATGTATTTCAAATTCAATTCCTGTTTTGGAATATATGTCGGTCATAGCTTTTTTTACGCTATTAGCTGTTTCCAAACCATTACTTAATGAAAAAATTGAAGGTCCGGAACCTGAAATTCCAGCTCCTAAAGCGCCTGCGCTTAAGACCGCGTGCTTAACATCGTTAAAGTGCGGAATTAATTGGCTCCTAAAAGGTTCTACAATAACATCGATTAACGAATTGCTGATTAATTCATAATTGCTAGTGTGCAACGCATGAACTAAACTTCCTAAATTTGCCCATTGCTCAATAGCATTAGTTAAAGGTACTTCTTTTGGTAATATAGCTCTAGACTCTGATGTTTTAATTTCTATTTGCGGATGAATTATAGTTGCAAACAAATTATCCGGAGTAGGAATTTCTAAAATTTGTAAAGGTGAAATGCTTTTTACCAAAGTGAAACCACCAAAAAGGGCAGGAGCGAGGTTATCAGCATGTTCACATTTACTTGCCAAAGCTTCGCCTTTTATAGCAAATTCTGTTAATTGAGTTTTGTTAAACGGTCTTCCAATAAGCTCATTCATTCCAAATACACTACCAACAGCACTTGCAGCGCTGCTTCCAATTCCACTTCCTGGCTTAATGTTTTTATAGATTTCAATTTCAAAACCAAAATCAACATCAATAGCATTGTACATGGCTAAGGCCGATACACCTGCAACGTTTAATTCGGCCTCGAAAGGCAAATCGAAATTTTCAATTTTAGTAATATGAATCCCTTTTTTATCGGTTTTTCTAATTACCATGTGATCGCCAACACTGTCTAAGCAAAAACCGAGCACATCAAAACCACATGCCACATTGGCAACAGTTGCTGGAGAAAATATTTTTATTTCGTTCATTTTTTATGGAAAAAAGAAAATAGAGAAAAGAAAATAGATATGTACAATGTTTTTATTCTCTTTTCTTTATTTTCAAGTCTTTTTTTAATCGTTACCAAGTCTAATAATATCTGCAAATAAACCAGAAGCCGTTACTTCTGCACCTGCACCAGCACCTTTAATTATCATAGGTTGTTTAGCGTAACGTTCTGTATAAAACATCACAATATTATCACTTCCCTCTAGGTTATAAAATGGATGACCTTCTGGGATTTCCTGTAAACTCACACTAGCTTTTCCATTATCAAACTTTGCTACATATTTTAATTGGCAGTTGTTAGCTTTAGCTGAGGCATATAAACTTTGGTAATGTGCTTCGTCTGCAATTAGGGTTTCATAAAAATCATCAACAGTATCACTTTTTAATCCAGCTTCCGATAAGAAGGACGTATTTTCAATGTCTTCTAAATTCATCTTTACACCACTTTCTCTTGCCAATATTAATATTTTACGAGCCACATCAACACCGCTTAAATCAATTCTTGGATCTGGTTCTGTGTAACCTTCCGCACCAGCTTGTTTTACAACATCGTAAAATTTAGTTTTATCATTAAAGTTATTAAATACAAAGTTTAAACTTCCAGATAATACGGCTTGAATTGAATTTACTTTATCGCCGGAGGCTATTAAATTACTCAACGTATCGATTACAGGTAAACCGGCACCAACATTAGTTTCAAATAGAAAAGGAGCGTTATATTTTAATGATAATTCTTTTAATTCTTTGTAATTGTTATATTCGCTAGAACATGCAATCTTATTACAAGCTACAATACCAATACTTTCTTTTAAATATTGGGCGTATAAATCGGCAACATTTTTATTTGCTGTAACATCAACAAAAATACTGTTGCGTAAGTTTAAGGATTTAGTGTTTTCAAAAAAGCCTTGTAAAGTTGCTTTTTCGCCTTGAGCTAATTGATCCTTCCAACTTTTTAAATCGATACCATCTTCATTAAAAATCATGTGTCTTGAGTTTGATAATCCAACAACACGAAGTTTAATTTTAAGATTGTCTTTTAAGTATTTTTTCTGCTGTTTTATTTGTTCTACCAAACGTTCACCAACATTTCCAACACCTGTTATAAAAACATTGATTTGTTTTGTTTTAGACTCAAAAAATTGCTCATGTAACGTATTTAATGCTTTTTTAACGTCTTTTTCGTTAATCACAGCCGTTATATTCTTTTCTGATGCCCCTTGAGCAATCGCTCTTATATTTATATTGTTTTTTCCGAGCGTACTAAACATTTTACCGCTAATACCTTGGTGATTTTTCATTTTATCTCCAACTAAAGCTATAATAGATAATCCAGTTTCGATGATAATCGGTTCAATTTTACCTAATGCTATTTCATTTTCAAAAGCAGTATCAATAGCTGTTTTTGCAGTTTCGGCTTCTTTGTTTTCAATTCCTAAGCATATAGAATGCTCTGAAGAGGCTTGAGTAATCATAATCACATTAATTTTTTCTTGTGATAATGTTTCAAACAAACGCTTTGAAAACCCAGGGATTCCAACCATTCCTGTGCCTTCTAAAGTTAATAACGCAATATTACTAATGTTGCTTATTCCTTTTACTGGCGAATTAGATTTTGTTTCTTTATTCGAAATTATAGTACCAATGGCATCAGGCTCTAATGTGTTTTTAATATGAATAGGAATTTCTAAACTTAATACCGGTTGAACCGTAGGTGGATATAAAACTTTGGCTCCAAAATGCGATAATTCCATAGCTTCTTGATATGAAATTTTATCTATAGGATAGGCCTGTTTTACTAATTTAGGGTTGGTAGTAAACATACCACTAACATCGGTCCAAATTTCTAACTGATCTACATGTAAAGCGGCAGCAATTATAGCTGCAGTAAAATCTGAACCACCGCGGCCTAAAGTTGTAATTTCTCCAAGTTTAGATTTAGAAATAAAACCTGGAAGGATTGTTATTTTTTGATTAGCAGATTTAAAATACTCACGAATGTTGGTATTAGTAACCGTATAGTCAACTTCAGCCTTAGTAAAGTTTGAGTTCGTTACAATAATGTCTTGTGAGTTTTTAACATCGGCAGAAAAGCTTCTGTTTTTCATAGTTTCAGCTATGATAAAAGAAGATAATAACTCACCAAAACTAACTAGCTTATCGGATGTTTTAGGTGATAATTCGTTTATTAAAAAAATACCTTCTAGTAAACTTTTTAGGCTTTCTAATTTATTTTCAACAAACTCTAAAATGGCCTTGTTATTTTCAGGATTTAGTTCTTTAATGATATCAAAATGTCTATTTTTAATAGCATTAAAAGTTTCTAAAAACGCGTCATCTTTATTTTGAGCTTGTTTTCCTGCCAACAGTAATTTATCTGTAATACCACCAACTGCAGAAACAACGCAAGCTATAGAATCGGTTTTACTATAGTCTACTAGTATATTAATAACGTTATTTATGTTCTTTGAGGAGCCTACCGAAGTACCTCCGAATTTTAAAACTTTCATGTTTTAATGTCTTGTATAATTAAAAATAATGGTTGAGATATTGTAATTTTTTAAAATTACAAAAATAGCGAATGGAATATATATAACTAGTAACCCCAAAGGGTTGTAGTATTAGTAATTGTACCAAAAATAGATGTTGCTCCTTTTGCTAAAAAAGAAACAGATTGAAGTGTATTTTGGTTGAAATGATTCATTATAGTTATATAATACACATCAAATGTATTACATTTAGGCTTATAAAAAAACTAAAATAACTTTTTTACAATATTCTTATCTTCAATGACTATTCGATTAAAAAAAATGACTAATTGCAGTAAGAATTGAAAAATCTATAATTATATATGAAACTTCCATAACGAAAAGTTAAATCTTAATATATTAACTATATGGAAGCTACATGTGACTATTAAAATAAAAATAAAAAGAACACATGAAAGTATTTTCTAAAGAACAGATTTACGAAGGAGATAAGCTAACTGCTGATCGACAAAAAATTTCTTCAACCGAATTAATGGAGCGTGCTGGTACACAAATTTTTAATTGGATTCATGCTCGTATGCAAGGAGCGCAAGTACCTATTCATGTGTTTTGTGGTATTGGTAATAATGGTGGGGACGGACTTGTATTAGCGCGACATTTAATAACACATGGCTATAATGTAAACACTTTTGTAATTAATTGTAGCGATAAACGCTCCAAGGATTTTTTAGTAAACTATGACAGAATTAAAAATGTCACTAAAAAATGGCCTGTTCTTTTAAATTGTGCTGAAGATTTTCCTGAAATTAACGCTGAAGATATTATAGTTGATGCTGTTTTTGGGATTGGATTAAATAGACCGATTGATACATGGGTTAAACAATTATTTATACATTTTAGAACCAGTAAAGCGTTTACTTTAGCCATCGATATTCCTTCGGGATTATTTCCAGATAAACCTATTGAAGATGAAGATGCCGTGGTTTGGGCAGGTTACACTCTAAGTTTTGCGTCTCCTAAACTAGTATTCTTTTTGCCAGAAACTGCAAAGTATACCGTGCAATGGGAGGTTTTAGATATAGGACTAGATCAGGAATTTCTCTTCACAACAGAAACAGAAGTGGAACTCATTGGTAAACATGAAGTCTTACCAAATTATATGCCACGAGAAAAATATTCGCATAAAGGGCAATTTGGACATACCTTAATTATTGGAGGTAGTTATGGTAAAATAGGAGCGGTTACGCTTGCAAGTCGTGCTGCATTATCGTCTGGAGCAGGTTTGGTATCTGTGTTTGTCCCAAAATGTGGCTATTATCCTTTACAAGCAGCTTTTCCTGAAGCGATGGTTATTACAGATATTAATGAAGAGTTAATTACTAATATTGAATTTAATATAGAGCCAACTGTTGTAGCTTTTGGAATTGGAGCGGGAACAAATAAACAAACGGGTAGTGCGTTTGAAGTTTTTTTGAAAACCAATAAAGCGCCTTTAGTTATTGATGCCGATGGCATAAATTTACTTGCTAAAAAGAAATCTTTATTAAAATTTTTACCTGAGTCCTCTATTTTAACGCCACACCCTAAGGAACTAGAGCGTTTAATTGGGGCTTGGAATGATGATTTTGAAAAACTTAATAAAGTGAAAGCCTTTGCGAAAAAGCATAAGGTGATTATTATTATAAAAGGCGCTCATAGCATTACTGTTTATGATGATAAACTTTATGTAAACACTACCGGTAATTCAGGTTTATCTACCGCGGGAAGTGGTGATGTTTTAACAGGTATAGTTACAGGTTTAGTGTCTCAAGGTTATAATCCGTTAGTTGCTGCAATTTTTGGAGTGTATTTACATGGGAAATCTGCAGATATTGCTGTTGAAGATTTTGGATATCAAAGTTTAATTGCCAGTCATGTTATTGACTACCTAGGTGAAGCTTATATAGATTTATTCAAACAACCGGAACCTCCTGAACAGTTAGAAGAAAATAAACAAGAGCCAAAATAATATGGCATAGAAAAAGCCCTCATAAAAGCATAAAACTTGTATGAGGGCTTTTTTATTTTAAGTATTTATATTTAAATATTGAGCTCGTTTAATAATTCAATTAATTTAGGACTTGAAGGTCTAGGTGCATTAGCATCAACAATGTTACCTTGTGGATCTATTAAAATAAATTTTGGGATACCTTGAATTTGATATTCTTGCACAAAAGCAGAACTCCAATCACTATCTGCAAATAATTGAATGCCACCTAGGTCTTTTTCAACCACCATTGTTTTCCATTTTTCGTAATCTCTATCTTTGTCAATAGAAATACTTACAAAATCGATATTTTTACCAAAAAACTGCTTTTCAACTTTTTGTAAATGAGGTATTTGTTGAATGCAAGGCCCGCACCACGTAGCCCAAACATCAATATAAACGTACTTTCCTTTTAAATCATCTAAAGAAGTTTTGCCGCCCGAATGATTTTCGTAATTAGTAAATTTTGGAGACGGTTTACCTTTTTTTAACGCGGTAAGTTTATTATATTTTTCTGTAACTGTAGTATTGTTTTTCTCGTTAGTAGAATGCTTTAAATAGGTATTATATAAAGCCTCTACATCATTAGAATAAGTCATGTTAAAATTCACAAATTCAAACAACAACGTGTTTTTTATGGTTTCATTTTCAATGGCACTTACAGTTTTAAGAAATGCTAAATCATATGCTATGGAATCTTTAGTTTGTAATTTTCGTGCTTTACTTGCATAATGATCGTTTACAATGCCTTTATAATGACTTGAGAATGCAAAATCTTCAGTGTTGGAAAAATCCACTCCTTCAATTTCGTTTAAAAAATCTTTAGACACTTTAAAGTTATTATTTTTTGTAAAATATTGATGTGCTCTTTCAAAATTATTAAGACTGCTTAAATACCCGTAATTGATGTTTCTTTTTTCTTTTGTAATAAAATCAGAAGGTAAATCGGTAGTGTTATTTAGTACATCTTCTTGAGTTTTTTTAAACTCTAACATACGTGCCTTGTAGCCAGCCTCGTCAAGAACAAATATTTCTGCAGCTTTTTTAGACAACGCCATTTCAGTTTTTCTTTTAGATACCAGATAGTTATTTATTTTAGAACCAACACCTGAAATGGAAATGGTATTATCGAAATTAGTAGCGTCGTAGGTTATATTTAAATTAAAGCCTGGAGCTAAATTTAAAAATACTGGATTTGCGCCGTCATAAAGTACATAGGATTTTATATCGGTACTTAAAGTGTCTATAAAAGTACCGTCTGCTTCCACTTTTACGGGAGCAGAAAAAGTTCGGTCTTCACTGTTAATGGTAAGTTCTCCTGGCTGTTTGTTAGTTATTTTTCCAGAAATAATAGCATGATTTTCAGTTTCAGTTTTTATTTCATTCTTGCAACTAAAAACACTTATTGTAAGTGCTAGTAAAAGTAGTTTTTTCATTGTGTGTTGTTTTTCAGTATTCAAAAATAGAAAATGCCTGAAGTTTTGTTTGGAATTTTATTTTATTATTAACATTTAAAAAATTATATAGGTTTATAGTTTATGAGTTAACTTTTCATAATCAATAATTTCCGGAATAATATTTAAGGCAAATAGTTCTTTTTGAACGTTCATTACTGTGTTTTTATCTAATAGGTTTTGTGACCATTCTGTAAGTTCTAACCATTCCTGAACATCTTCTAGTTTTTGTTCGTAACGATTTGCAATGGTTTTATCAATATTAGGAATGTCTTTAAAATCTGAAGTTGTTTGATTAATAATATTTAAAATGGTTTTTAATTCTTCACTATTATTTTCAATAAATTCATTTCTAACCGCAATAACAAAACAAGGCCAAGGCGAAGGACAGTTGTCTATACGTCTAAAAACGCCATTATCTACTATAGGTTTTGTTGTGAATTTTTCCCATAAAAAATAATCCGCGTTGCCATCAGTTAAACCTTCAACAGCACCGTCAAGATTTTTTATTACTTCAAAATCTAAATCTTTTTCTAAATCCCAATTGTGGTTTTCAGCATTTATATAAGCCATTAAATGAGACCCAGAGCCATATCTACTAATAGCAGCTTTAGTGCCTTTTAAATCTTCTACCTTTTTGTAATCTGAGTTATGCGCCACATGAACGCCCCAAATAAGCGGGGTTTCTACATACGTTTGTACAATTTTACTCGGGTTTCCAGCTATAATATCTTTTATAATACCTTCCGTTAATATAACTGCTATATCAATATCTCCATCTCTAAGGGCTTTACACATAGCACCAGTTCCGCCGTAATAATCGTGCCAACGTAAGTTTATGTTTTCGTCTTTGTATTCTCCATTTTTTAGTGTTAAGTACCAAGCTAAATTAAAATGCTCTGGCACACCACCAATATTTACTTGCTTCATTAATCAATCGGTTTAGTCCGTAATTTTGTTTAGTGCGTATGTAATTAAGTTTTCTATTAGAGTATTTGAATCTTTACTAAAAGTACCTAAAACTCTATTGGCTATTATTGCATTTAATGAAATAGCTTGATGGCCTAATAGGCTAGAAAGTCCATAAATAGCAGAAGTTTCCATTTCTAGATTAGTGATTTTAACACCATTAAAATTAAAGGTATCCATTTTAGAATTTAATTCAGGGTCCTGGATTGCTAATCGTAACACACGACCTTGGGGCCCGTAAAAACCACCAGCAGTAGCTGTTAATCCTTTATGTATATGATCTCCTTCAAAAAGTTTTTGTAAAGTTGAACTACCTTTAACTATAATAGGGTTAGCCTTACCTTTATGCCAATTTGTTTGCTGGATAAAAGCTTCTTCAAGTTTGGGTGTTCTAATAGTATCGGTTTTATAGGCATGCAACATACCATTCATATCTAGGGCATGGGTACTTATTAAAAACGAATCGATATTAACCTCCTCTTGCAAAGCGCCCGATGTTCCAATTCTTATAATATTAAGGGAGTTTAGGGTATCCTTAATTTTTCTAGTTTTAAAATCGATGTTAACAAGCGCATCTAATTCATTTAAAACAATATCTATATTATCGGGCCCAATACCTGTAGAAATTACAGTTATTCGTTTGCCTTTATAATGACCTGTTTGAGTTTTGAATTCTCGTTTTTGAGTTTCAAATTCTATAGAATCAAAATGCGAAGTTACTTTGCTGACACGATCTTGATCGCCAACAAAAATAATTGTATTTGATATGTTTTCAGGCTTTAAATTTAAATGATAAATACTACCATCTGAATTTAAAATAAGTTCTGATTCTTTAATTGGCATTAAAAACAGATTTTACGAGTTTATTTTCAGCTTTATTAAATTGAAAAGCTATTTTTTTTACACCTCCAAAAACTAAGTTGTTATCTATTTCTTTAGCGAAATTATATTGACCTAATAAGGCTTCATGACCTTTCCTATTAAGTTCTATTTTATCTTCGGAAACATTATAAAAAATGCTTAATTCATCAATCATTCTAGATAACTGAAGGTCACCATAACCATAAAAACCCTGATAATTAAGTGCATAACCAAGTAACTGATTTTTGGTGGTAATACCATATTCATTAATAATCTTAAGTATGTTTCTTTCTAGTGTATTTAAACCATCTATTGAATCTGGAAAACGTTTGAGGTGTGCTTTTAAACAATTGCTTAAATAAGCAAAAGAAGAGCTTTTTATTATAAAAGGTTTAAGCAAATTGTGATCTACACCACAATATATGCCCCATACTGTTGTTGCAATATCGATATCCTCTTTATTAAGTAGTACCTTATTTTCATAATGATGTATTAATTGTTCGGTAGACAATTCAGATAGTCCAATTAATTTTTTACTGCCCTCAATTCTACCACTACAAACTAAAAAAATAGGAAGTTCTATTTTTCGTTGTTGAATAAGACTAATTACCGCAATCATATTGATATGGCAAAACAAATCGTACTCAAACCAGAGGATAATTTCAGAATAGTCCTTCCATTCATTTAATTTATCTAATTCACTTTTAATAAATTCAAGGTCTAAATCAATATTATAAAAATCACTAAAAAAAGTTTTTCTAGTTTCTAAAAATAATTCTGAGCCTACTTTTTGAGTGGTAGGGCCTTCGCATAATATTTCTTGCCAAGTTAATTTAACACCTTGAATATCCAATTCAGAAAGCTTATTTGCTAAATGGTCCCCATTAGTTATATGCAGTGGTTGTTTGTCCATATATTATCCGCCTACACGTTTTACATTAAATCCTTTTTCTTTTAGCATCTGCATAATTTTATCGCGGTAATCGCCTTGAATAATAATTTTATTATCTTTAAAACTTCCCCCAACACTAAGTTTTGTTTTGATTTCTTTGGCAAGTATTTTAAAATCTTCGGTGGCTCCAGTATAACCATCAAGAATAGTTATTGGTTTGCCTTTTCGTTTTTCATACTTACAAAGTATAGGGTCGTCTTGCATCCAAATGTTTGAAGAATCATTTGCTTCAGAAGTGCTTTCTTCTTCAACATGATCCGGAAATAAATTTTTAAGTTGATCTTGTAAATCCATTGTTTCAGTTTACCGTTTTTGTCTCTATCGAAGTATTCAGAGGTTAATACTGAAAACTACGACTGAGACTGAAAACTATTTATTTCTTTAGTCCTAATTCTATTAAACGTTCGTTTAAAAATTCGCCTGCTGTAATATCATCAAATTGTTTTGGGCTAGTCTCATCAACACAACCCGCTAATACATCAAGTTTCATTTCGCTAACAGGGTGCATGAAAAAGGGAATGGAATAGCGTGATGTTCCCCAAAGTTCTTTAGGCGGGTTAATAACTCGGTGTATGGTCGATTTTAATTTATTGTTGGTATGTCTTGAAAGCATATCGCCCACATTAATCATAAGTTCGTCTGGTTCTGCAATGGCATCAATCCATTCTCCTTTATGGTTTTGGACCTGTAAACCACGACCTTGAGCTCCCATTAAAAGGGTAATTAAATTAATATCACCATGAGCAGCGGCTCTAACAGCCTCCTTTGGTTCTTCTGTTATTGGAGGGTAGTGTATAGGTCTTAAAATAGAGTTACCGTTGTGTATGTAATTATCAAAATAAGTTTCTTCTAAACTTAAATGTAGAGCTAAAGCCCGTAACACATACTTGGCTGTTTTTTCTAGCATTTGGTAAGCTTCTTTACCTATTTTATTAAATTCCGGAAGTTCCTTTACCGTAACATTTTCAGGATATTCAGCTTTAAGCGCATCGTTGTCTTCAACGTATTGCCCAAAATGCCAAAATTCCTTTAAATCGCCTTCTTTTTTACCTTTTGCACTTTCTTTTCCAAAGGAAACATAACCACGTTGACCACCAATTCCAGGTATTTCGTATTTCTGTTTTGTTTCGGTTGGTAGGCTAAAAAAGTTTTTAATTTCTTTATATAAATTATCTACTAATTCATCATCTAAAAAATGACCTTTTAGTGCAACAAAACCAATATCTTCATAAGCTTTACCTATAGCTTCAACGAACTTTTGTTTTCTAGCAGGATCCTCGGATAGAAAGTCCATCAAATTAACACTTGGTATAATATTCATTGTAGTGATTTTATGGTGTGAATAAAACAAATGTACAAAAACATTCAAAGTTATTTGTACACGACGTTAGCCATTTTTTGTGAATAATGCATTCAATTTATGTTATATTTGGTAGTGAAATAAGGATTTTTACTATGAAACTAACAAATTCTTCATCCAATATTAATTATTCAATAGAAAATTTAGACAAAACACTTTTGCTTTCCTTTTACAGGAATATGTTGAAGCCTAGATTGATAGAGGAGAAGATGATTGTTTTGTTGCGCCAAGGAAAAATTAGTAAATGGTTTTCAGGTATTGGTCAAGAGGCTATTTCAGTGGGCGTTACCATGGCTATGAAAGCAGATGAATATATTTTGCCTATGCATAGAAATTTAGGTGTTTTTACTACTCGAAATATTCCTTTGTATAGATTATTTGGACAATGGCAGGGAAAAGCTTCAGGGTTTACTAAAGGTAGAGATAGATCTTTTCATTTTGGAACACAACAGTATAAAATTGTGGGTATGATTTCCCATTTAGGACCACAATTAGGCGTTGCTGATGGTATAGCATTAGCCTATAAATTAAAAAACAAAAACCAAGTTACAGCAGTTTTTACAGGTGAAGGTGGTACTAGTGAAGGCGATTTTCATGAAGCTTTAAACGTGGCATCAGTTTGGCAATTACCGGTTATATTTTGTGTAGAAAACAATGGCTATGGCTTATCAACTCCAACAAACGAGCAGTATAACTGCAAACATATAGCCGATAGAGGGTTAGGATACGGTATGGAATCGCATATTATAGACGGTAATAATATCGTTGAAGTATACACTAAAGTAAACGCACTTGCCGAGGATATAAGGAGGCATCCAAGACCTGTTTTATTAGAGTTTAAAACCTTTAGAATGCGTGGTCATGAAGAGGCTAGTGGCACCAAATATGTGCCAGAAGGATTAATAGGCGCTTGGGCAGAAAAGGATCCTGTTTTAAATTTTGAAACATTTTTAAAATCGAAAAATATTTTAAATGAAAACCTCGAAGCCGATTTAAAAGCTGAAATCACTAAAGAAATTACCGAACATTTAAAGGTTGCCAACGATGAATCGGATATAATTCCTTCTGAAAGTGAAGAGTTAAATGATCTTTTTCAAGTTTTTGAAAACGAAAGTATTAGTGAAACTTCTGAATTCGAAGATATTCGTTTTATTGATGCTATTTCAATTAGCTTAAAAGAAAGTATGACACGTCATGAAGATTTGGTTATAATGGGGCAAGATATTGCAGGGTATGGCGGTGCTTTTAAAATTACTGAAGGTTTTGCAGACCAATTTGGAAAGGAGCGTGTACGGAATACACCAATTTGCGAATCGGCCATAATTGAAGCGGCTATGGGTTTATCTATAGCGGGAATTAAGAGTGTAGTTGAAATGCAATTTGCCGATTTTGTAAGTTCTGGTTTTAATCCTGTTGTAAATTATTTAGCTAAGTCGTATTACAGATGGAAACAAAATGCCCACGTGGTTATAAGAATGCCTTGCGGCGGCGGCGTGGCAGCAGGACCGTTTCACTCACAAACAAACGAGGCCTGGTTTACTAAAACACCAGGTTTAAAAGTGGTTTATCCTGCATTTCCTTATGATGCTAAGGGCTTATTGAACCAAGCTATTAACGATCCAAATCCTGTTTTGTTTTTTGAACATAAAGCCTTATATCGTAGTATTCGACAAGAAGTACCCAAAGGTTACTATACTTTACCTTTTGGTAAGGCTTCTGTTTTAAAATCAGGCAATGATATTACAATTATTTCGTACGGAGCTGCTGTGCATTGGGTTTTAGAAACTCTAGATAATAACCCTGATATTTCTGCAGATGTAATTGACTTAAGAACCCTTCATCCGTTAGACTTGGAGACTATTTATACTTCGGTTAAACATACAGGAAAAGCTATTATTCTTCAAGAAGACTCCCTTTTTGGTGGTATAGGAAGTGATATTTCAGCAAGTGTTATGGAACAGTGTTTTCAGTATTTAGATGCACCTGTAAAACGTGTTGCTAGTATGGAGACTCCTATTCCGTTTGTTTCTCAATTAGAAGAGCAATATTTACCTAAAAACAGGTTTGAAAAAGCATTGAAAGCCCTTTTAGCTTATTAATGTTTATATTTAAATAATCATAAATCATATGTTTTGAAAACCTTTACTTGGCTTTGTGTTTTTTTATTTTTATGCTGCGGAAAGTCTAAACCAACATTAGAAGATAGATATATTTGGAAACCATTACAGGTTACAGCTTCCGCTTATAATTCTTTGGCTTATCAAACTAATGCCAATCCACATATAACAGCATTTGGAGATAGTTTAAAACCAGGCTTAAAATATATAGCCGTTTCTAGAGATTTGCTAAAATTAGGTCTAAAACACGATACTCCAGTAAAAATTGAAGGCCATAAAGGTGTGTATTGGGTAAAAGATAAAATGCACTCTAAATGGGAAAATAAAATTGATATTTATATGGGTGTCGATGTTGAAGCAGCTAAAATTTGGGGAAGAAAAAAAGTTAAAATAGAATATGGCATACCAATAAACTAGGGTTCTAAAAAAAATATTAAGGAATCTAAAATAATTACAGGCTTTTGTTAAAAATATCCTTTTAGGTACAGTATTTGTTAAACCATTACTAAATATTAGGATTAAACGGGGTGATTTTCTAAGAAAGAAATATCTTTGATAAAATTATAGCCCTCAATCCCTAAATTAAAAAATGATATCAGATTGATGAAACCTTATGTTTTTTTTCTTTTTTTATTATGCTTTTCGTTGTCTGTTCAAGCACAAATAGATAGTAAAAAGAAATCTTTTTCTATCCCTGCGGTTGAAAGTAAAAAAGACACAGCAGATATATCACCACTAACACCTTCTAAACCTATTGAAAGTGATAATTCTATTGGATTAAACAGACCTAAAGTATCACCAAACCT
Organism: Algibacter sp.; assembly: GCF_039977455.1. Taxonomy (GTDB): domain Bacteria; phylum Bacteroidota; class Bacteroidia; order Flavobacteriales; family Flavobacteriaceae; genus Algibacter_B. Next base: position 50,844 of record NZ_JBDWDG010000013.1, read on the forward strand.
TGAAATGCCTAAAAAAGAATTCTCTATGTTTCCAGAAGAAGAGTTTGGAAATCCTGGAGAATTATATAGCAAAAGATTGGGGCAGGTAGCTCAAGAATTATTACCAGAGGGGCATGGTGAGAATGCAGGACTAAAAGAAGACGCGTATTGGGGAGATTATAGAACTAAATCTAAATTTATACATATAAAATATAGAGATTATAGCGCTATAGATGGTGATGTTCTAAGGGTTTTGGTTGATGATGATGTAATAAAATCGGGCGCTTATTTAACTGAAGGTTTTGGCGGGTTTAAGCTAAAACTAAAGGATGGACTTAATAAAATCGACTTTTATGCGGTAAATGAAGGTTCATCAGGGCCAAACACAGCAGAATATAGAATTCTCGATGAATGGAATAATCTGATTTCCGGAAAAGTATGGGCGCTTTCCAAAGGGGTAAAAGTGACAATTATAATTATAAAGGAGTAGTTGTTATACTAAGAAATTATCCCATTAATCAACTTCAATTCCTCATCAGAAAAACTTAATAAATCTAAAGCTTTTACATTTTCTTTTAACTGATTTGAAGAACTAGCACCTACCAATACCGATGCTACTTGTGGCTGTCTTAATATCCAAGCAATAGCCATTTGAGATAGTTTCTGTCCGCGTTCTTTCGCAATAGCATTTAGATTTATTATTTTATCTAAATGATCTGTAACCGATTCTTTATTTAAATACGTTAAATCTTTGGCAGCTCGAGATCCTTCGGGTACACCGTTTAAATATTTGTCCGTAAGCATTCCCTGAGCTAAAGGAGAAAAGGCAATACAGCCCACACCGTTAGTTTCTAAAGTATCGAGTAGTCCGTCTTCAACCCAACGATCGAACATTGAATATCTAGCCTGGTGTAAAATAAAAGGCACTTTTAACTCTTTTAAAAGTTCTGCAGCCTTTTGAGTATCTTCTGGACTATAATTTGAAATACCAACATATAGCGCTTTTCCTTGGCGTACAATATCTGCCAAAGCCCCCATAGTTTCTTCTAAAGGTGTTTCTGGGTCTGGTCTATGATGATAAAAAATATCGACATAATCTAAACCCATACGTTTTAAACTTTGGTCTAAACTTGATATTAAATATTTTCGAGACCCTAAATTCCCATAAGGTCCTGGCCACATATCGAAACCAGCTTTGGTAGCTATAAATAACTCATCTCTATAAGGTTTGAAATCCTTTTTGAAAATAGTTCCAAAATTCTCTTCAGCAGATCCATATGGTGGTCCGTAATTGTTAGCTAAGTCAAAATGAGTAATTCCTAAGTCGAAGGCTGTTCTTAAAATATCTCTGCCATTCTGTATAGGATCAATAAACCCGAAATTATGCCATAAACCAATGGAGAGAGCAGGTAGAAGCACGCCGCTTTTTCCCGTACGATTGTAGGTCATGTTATCATACCTGTTCTCGGTAGCTAAATATTTTTTTACTCCAGATTTATCGTTTGTATTCATAATGGATGATTAATAAAATCAAAGGTATCAAATCCTTTTAAAACTATTAAATAAATAACTAGACTTGCATTTAATAAAAACTATAAAACCTTGCTTTGTGTTATTAAAAACGCTGTTTTTCAACACGTTATGGTTGTGTTTAAATCTTTCAAATAGTTCTAATTTGCCAACTGTTAATATTAGTTTAATAATTTCACACTAAAAATGCTTGATAACCCCTTTAAAGATGTTATTTTTGCACGTTTCAAAATTTAAAATATGTCCGTTACAAAAGCAGAATTAGAATTAGAAGAAAGAGCAGAAGGTAAAAGTTTATATAGTTACCAAAAAGGTGCGATAGATAAGATTTTTACTGCTTTTGAAGAATCTCCAAAGGATTATCACTTGCTTTACCAATTACCAACAGGAGGTGGTAAAACAGTTATTTTTTCTGAAATAGTTAGACAATATTTGAAGCATCACAAGAAGAAGGTGCTAGTAATGACACACCGTATTGAGTTGTGTAAGCAAACTTCTAATATGCTTACCGAATTTGGTGTATATAATAAGGTTGTAGATAGTAAGGCGGACCTAAGCGATCAAGCAGATTTTAGTTGTTTTGTTGCTATGGTGGAAACATTAAATAATAGATTAAATGACGACAAGCTAGATATCTCTGATATTGGTTTAGTTATTATTGATGAGGCGCATTACAACTCCTTTACAAAATTATTTAAGTTTTTTAGTAAATCCTTTATTTTAGGAGTTACGGCAACACCTTTAAGTTCTAGTATTGAATTACCAATGACCGATAATTATGATGAATTAATTGTTGGTGAAAGTATAGAATCGCTTATAGAAAACGGCTTTTTAGCGCGAGCAGAAATGTTTACTTACAATGTAGGATTAACATCTTTAGTTGTAGGTGCTAATGGTGATTATACAGTTAAATCTTCGGAAGACTTGTATACGGATAACGATATGCTATCCAAATTATTACAAGCGTACGAAGAACGGGCAAAAGGAAAGAAAACGCTTATATTTAATAATGGTATAACAACCTCGCTGCATGTTTACGACACGTTTAAAAGAGCGGGGTATCCAATTGCTCATTTGGATAACACAAATACCAAAAAAGAACGAGCCATGATTTTAAAATGGTTTAAAAACACACCAGGAGCGGTTTTAACTTCGGTAAGTATTTTGACTACAGGTTTTGATGAGCCAACTGTAGAAAGTATTATTTTAAATAGAGCAACCAAATCCCTAACGCTTTATTACCAGATGATTGGTCGTGGATCACGTATCTTAAAGGATAAAAAATCATTTTCCGTTATTGATTTAGGTAATAATTTTCACCGCTTTGGTCCTTGGGGTGATGGTTTAGATTGGCAACGTATATTTAAATCACCTACCTATTATTTAGACTCTATTTTAAGTGATGATGAGTTAGAAAGCAATTTTAGATATGAAATGCCAGATGCTTTGCGCGCAGAGTTTGCAAAGTCTGAAGATGTCCATTTCGATATTCAGAAAACCTATGTGGATTCTATAAGAAATGGAGAATCTTCAAAGGTTGTTTTAGAGCGCTCCATAGAGCAACATGGTAAAATTTGTATTGAAAACAGTGAAGATGTTTATGATGCCTTGGCACTAGCTAAACAACTTGGTGATGATATCGATTTTAGGATTCAACGTTATACCAAATGCATTAGTAAAAGTACATATAACTTTGTAGATTGGTTAAAAGGAGATTATCGCAAGAAATTAAATTCTTATTTACGTACAAATTTTGATGAAGTTTTCGAACAGATTCACGGTTTTCCACCTGAGGATTGATTCTTATAGGAATATTTTTACTGGTACCTATGATAATTCTGCTATATTTGTAGCGAAAGTAAATAATAATTTGTTGATAGATAGATTATTATGGGCTTAAAACTTAAATATTGCTACAAAAGATATTAAATATAGGTATAAGCTCTGGCCTTGATTCAGATTTGACTAAAAGGATTAGGATTGTAAATGTTATGTCTTTAGTAACTATTTCAATCTCATTATTCTTTATAGTGTATGAGACCTTATTTAGTTGGCCAACAATAATTATTTTATTTGGTTCCATAGTTTTTGTAACCTCAAGTATATCTTTAATTTTAAATTTCAGGAAGCAATTTAAAATTGCTATTATAAACTATTTAGTTTCTGCGTTTATAATAATTTTTACTACTCCAATATTGTTAGGTCCAAATTTGCACTATCAATATTTTTTTGTTTGCTTAATTGGCTTGCCGTTTATTTTAATAAAGAAAGAAAACAAATTATTAAGACGTTTTTTATCTATATTACCAATTGTATTATGGGCTTATTTGGAGTTTCATTTTATTAAGTTTGAACCCGTTTTTCATTTGCCTGAAGATTATGTTTATTTGATTAGAGCATTAAATGACTTTTTAATGTTCGTTATTGTATTTTGTTTGTTTTATGCGTTTATGAAAGAAAATGATACGCACTTAAATGCATTAGAGGATAAAACGTTAAAACTAACCGATTCTTACGCTAAACTAGGGCAGTTTTCATATATCGTTTCACATGATTTAAAATCGCCACTAAATAATATTGATTCTTTAATTACAATTATTCAGGAGGAACATTCTGAAAATCTTGATGAGGAAGGTATGGAGTTGGTTTCTATGATTAGGGAATGTGCTATCCACATGAGGACCCTTGTTACAACAATTCTAGAATATTCGAGAGCTGAAGAGGGAATTGTGAATGTAACAACATTTAATAGTATTGAGCTTTTTAAAGCAATTCCATTATTAATTAATATCCCAGAAAACATAACGTTACAGTACCCTAATAACACGGCTGTTATCCAAGGTTCCTACAGTCAGTTAGAGCAAGTTTTAATTAATTTGATTAGTAACGCTGTAAAATATCATGATAAAGAACATGGTCTGATAAAATTAACTATAACCCCTTTAAATTCTGAATTTTTAAAATTTGAAGTTATAGATGATGGACCAGGAATAAAACCAAAATTCCATGACATTATTTTTGAAATGTTTGGAACAGCTAATGAAGAATTTAGACCTGATAGTTCTGGCTTTGGTTTATCTATTGTTAAAAAATTAGTCACCTTAAACCATGGACAAATAGGTCTGAAAAGCGTTTATGGATCCGGTAGTTGTTTTTGGTTTACCTGGCCTTTAAAAAGAGTTAGTAAATAGCTTAAAATCTGTTAGCTATTTCTAGTTTTAAATCTTCTAACTTCCTTTGTTTAGTAAATAGGTGTTCTAAGTTTATAAAAACTATAGATTTATTTAACGTCTAACTGCTTATTTTAACGGCATATAGCTATTTGTGGTTATCATACCTTAATTATGGACTGTTTATTATAACTTCATGAAAATAAGGCGTATCTTTGTTCTATATTAATATTAAAACCCAGTAGGAGTATTTAAACTATGGCAAAATCGCAAGTAACATTTAACAAAATTGAAAAAGAAAAAAAGCGCTTAAAGAAAAGAGAAGAAAAGCAAAAAAAGAAAGATGCTCGTAGAGCTGAAGCTAAAGAAAACCCACAAGGAATTCAGTTTGCTTATGTAGACTTCAATGGAAATTTAACGGATACACCGCCAGACCCAGCAATGCGCGAAAAGGTTGAGGCAGAAAGTATTGAATTGGGCATCCCGAAGAAAGAGGATAGAGAAGAGGAGGAGCCAGCAAACAAAGAAGGAAAAGTGTCTTTCTTTGATCATTCTAAAGGTTTTGGTTTTATTTTAGACAGTATAAACCAAGAAAAATATTTTGTGCATGTTAGTGGTTTACTTGAAGATATCGAGGAAAATGACAAAGTAACTTACGAGTTAGAACGTGGCCAAAAAGGAATGAACGCCGTTAGAGTTAAAAAGATTTAAGAATTATTTTCTTCTAGGTTTACACCAGAAATATACATAATATAAAAGGCTAAAATATGAGTGCATCGCGTAAAACGGTTCTTATAATTTTAGCCTTTTTTGCTGTTTATGTTATTTGGGGCGCTACTTATATGTTAAATAAAATAGCAGTCTCACAGTTACCCCCATTTTTTCTTGCATCAGTTAGGTTCCTTGTTGCAAGCATTATCATTTTTATTATAGCCAAAAGCTTAGGTTTTAGTCTTACTATTACCAAAAAGCAATTTCTAAATTCGTGTATTGCAGGCTTATTGTTTTTAACTTTAGGTAATGGCTTGGCTGTTATGGCCTTGAAGTATATTGATAGTGGTTTTGCGGCTTTGGAAATTTCATCACAACCTTTGGTGGTACTTATTATGATGCGGGCTTTCCAAGGGAAAAAGATTAAAACCATGTCCTACATAGGAGTAGTTTTAGGTTTTATTGGTATTTTTTTATTAGTAAGTCAAAACGAAATAATAAATAAAGAAGGCCAAATATTGGGTATGGTACTCATATTTTTATGTATGCTATGTTGGGCTTATGCCAGTATTTTTGTAGGAAACGCAGATTTACCAAGTAATCAATTTGTAAATACGGGTTATCAAATGCTTATAGGTGGGGTTATGCTTTGTATTGCAAGTTTATGCTTAAATGAGCCTTGGTCGCTACCTAATGTTTGGCAGCACGATGTACAATGGGCTATGGGTGGCCTTATAATTTTTGGCAGTATTGTAGCGTTTACGGCTTTCAATTACCTTTTAAAAGAAGTATCTCCGGAAAAAGTGGCTACGTCTACTTATGTGAACCCCATAATTGCTTTAATTTTAGGTTGGTGGATTTTGGATGAGCAAATAACTGTTCAATCCATTGTTGCAGCCGGAGTTTTATTAACTGGTGTCTATTTTATAAATACAAAACGCCTTTTTAAATTAAGAAGTATTGGAGGTTAAACAAGCAATAAAATTCATGATTATAAGCACAATGGCCTTTGCTTGTATGAATGCAACAGTAAAGTATTTAACCCATATAAGTGCTTACCAAATTGTGTTTTTTAGGTCAGTTGGGTCTTTGTTTTTCACCTTTACCTTTTTGTTAAAAAACAAAATTCCTTTTTTAGGAAACAACAGAAAACTATTAGTACTAAGAGGTCTTGTTGGCGTAGTGTCTATGACCTTGTTTTTTATGTCTACTAAGTATTTACCTATTGGGACAGCGGTTTCTTTGCGTTATATGGGACCAATTTTTGCTGCCATTTTTGCCGTGTTTTTGTTAAAAGAAAAAGTAAAGTCCTTACAGTGGCTTTTTTTCGCTATGGCATTTGCAGGCGTTATAGTTTTAAAAGGTTTTGATACCGAGCTTAATTGGTTTGGTTTAACCTTAATTTTTATATCTGCCATTTTTATTGGTTTAGTTTATATTATAATTAACAAAATTGGTAAAAGCGATCATCCGGTGGTTGTAGTTAATTATTTTTTAGTTATATCTACCATTGTAGGTGGTTTGCTATCCATTAACAAATGGGTTCAACCTGTAGGGAAGGAATGGGCTTTATTATTAATGTTAGGTGTGTTTGGGTATTTTGGGCAAGTAAATATGACTAAGGCACTACAAGCAGCTTCTACAACTCAAGTAGCACCACTTAAATATTTAGAGGTTATTTTCACCTTGCTATTTGGTGTGTTCTTTTTTAGCGAAATTTATACCTTTTGGAGCTTATTAGGTATTGCTTTAATTATATCCGGTTTGGTGTTAAATATTTTATATAAAGGCAAAAAAAAACAAGCAATCATTAAATAGAATAGTGTATAATCATTCATTATCTAAGAATTTAAAATTCGTAATTTTACCACAATTTATTTGAACATTTTATTTCATGACTTTTAAAACCCGAATTAACAACTATAGAAGAAAAATTATGCGCAGTATTACTAAAAATATAGGTAGTGCGTATACCGAACCTAAAAAAGGCGAAATTTATAGTTCTGAAATTAAAAAAGTCTTAATCATTAGGCCTAATCATCGTTTAGGAAATCAATTATTATTAACACCACTTGTGCAAGAGGTCATCAATACGTTTGAAGGCTGCGAAATCGATTTATTTGTAAAAGGTGGTGTGGCGCATCCCGTTTTTGAAAAATACATCCAAATAAATAATATTATTAAATTACCAAAAAAGCCTTTTAATAATTTATTTCAATACGCTAAAAGTTGGATTTCTATAAAAAAGAAAACATACGATTTAGTTATAAATGCCGATAAAAATTCATCGTCCGGAAGGTTATTAACACAAATGGCTAAGGCACGAGTTAAGGTTTTTGGAGATATTGATGACGATATTAAAAGTACTTATCCTGACCACGAACATATTTCAAAATATCCTATTTATAATTTAAGACAGTACTTAGCTAAATTAGGACTGAATAAGGCTAATGCCGACATGCCTGTTTTAAACATTAAACTTGATAATGAAGAAATTAAACATGGTAAAAACGTTTTAAAAGATATAACAAATAACGATAAAAAAACGATTTGTATTTACACCAATGCTACAGGTGATAAATGTTATTCTGAAAGTTGGTGGGAAACATTTTATAACAGATTAAAACAAGAGTATCCGGAATATAATATTATCGAAATGCTACCTATCGAGAATATTTCTAAAATCAACTTTAAGGCAGCACATTTTTACAGTAAAGATCTGAGAGAAATGGGCGCTATTATTCATAATACAAGTATTTTTATAGCCGCAGATAATGGCGTTATGCATTTAGCTAGTGCCTCATTAACACCTTGCGTAGGCTTCTTTTCGGTTACAAACCCTAATATTTATGCACCTTACGGCAACGGAAGTGTGGCTTTGCATACAAAGGAAACCGATATTAACGATTGGATAAAGGCTATTAATTCTATTCTTAAATAAACAAAAAAGAATTTAATTTATTTGTTGTAATTTTAGTGTGTATCCTTAAATATACGGCAAATGAAAACGGTCTCCCTATATATTGCATTAGTTTTTATGTTGGTCTTGTCGTGTAAAACGGCTAAATTTTCACCGGCTGAAATTGAAACCTTCGAAAATTTAATAGTTAGCAAAAACTTTACTATAGAGTCAGACAGGGCATATCCGTTAATTACTAATGCCATGCAACAAGTTTTAAATTCAGGAATTATGCGACCTGATAATTCTGGTAGTGTAATAAGTTTAATAGGTAATTATAATTTCTTGACTATTAAAGGAGATAGTGTTTCATCGCATTTACCTTATTTTGGAGAACGCCGGATGGGGGTAGCTTATGGTGGTGGTGATAGTACAATCGAATTAGAAAGTGTAATGAAAAACTACACGGTTACCGAAGGGAAAAATAAAAGCTATATTATAAAGTTTGATGCCCATAGTAAAGGTGAAAATTTTAAAACGCAGTTAACGTTATTTCCAAATTTAAAGGCTGATATCCAAATATCTGGTAACTCTAGAACTTCAATTTCCTATTCCGGAACGCTAGAAGCCATTGAAGACACCGAAGATAACAAGTAGGTGCGTTAAGGATTGAAAGAGAAAGCCGGAAGCTCGACGCAGGCATTAGTGAGGACTTGTACTGAAAAGCCTGACTGTTTTAGGGTAACCTGCCGGCTGGCCGGCAGACGATTAAGTAGTTATTTTTTTACAGGAATGGGTTTAAGTTGTATTAATCCAAAAGTATCTAGCAATCTAATAATAAGATAGGTGATATCGATTTCGTACCATTTTACACCAAAATTTGCTCTATTAGCATGTTTATGATGATTGTTATGATATCCTTCGCCCATCATTAAAAAATCGAATCGAAATAGATTTTTACTAGTATTCTTCATTTTGAAATTCACATATCCATAAATATGACCAAACCAATTAATAATAACACCGTGAATTGGAGCCATTAAAAAAGCTATAGGTAGTAAAAGCCATTGCCACCATGCGGTTACAAACAAGGCAAAAAATAGAATATAAAGCCCTATCCAAAGTATTCTTGAAAAACGAGAACTCGCAAAGGCATCAAAAGATTTCCATTGCGGAACATTTTTGGTAAAACGTTGGTCTATGGCTATACGGTCTTTATTTATATCTTGATAAATGTTTTTTGTTCGCCACATCATTGCAAATAAATTAGGATCGTGTGATGGTGAATGTGGGTCTTTATCCGTATCGGTATATGCGTGGTGCATACGATGCATAATCCCGTAACCGTAGGCGCTTAAATAACTAGAACCTTGAAAAATCCAGGTTAATACAAAGGTGATACGCTCCATGGTTTTAGACATGGTAAATACTTGGTGTGCTGCATATCGATGCAAAAAGAAGGACTGAAAAAAAAGACCTCCGTACCAAAGTACAATTACAAAAAGAACAACTAACATAATTTTTTTTTACAAAGATACTAGCGTGCGGCATTCTAAACAATGAACCTAAATCAATAAATGGATATTATAGGCGCTTCCTAATTCGGCTTAAGGCCTGTGCAGTAACACCAATGTAAGAGCTTATATATTTTAAAGGAATTACTTTTAAAAGTTCGGGACGCTCCTTAAATAATTTCATGTAGCGCTCTTCAGCAGTAAGGTTTAATAAATTTTGCTCGCGTTTAGATTTTAATAAAAACAAACGTTCGGCAGTTAATCGGCCAACTAAATTACCTATTTGTGTGGTTTTATAAACCTCTTGTAAATCGTTGTACGTAATACTCACTATAGTAGTATCAGTAAGGGCTTGTAACTGGTATGCAGACGGGGTTTGTGTTAAAAAAGAATCGTAAGCGCTGACAAATTGGTCCTTAAAACTAAAACCAAAAGTAATTTCTTTTTCTGGGTTTTCCTTAGGGATAAATAAACGTACCACACCAGATTCTATAAAGGAAATATGATTTTCAATCTCATTTAGTTTTAAAAAAACGTCTTTTTTAGGAATAACCCGACGCTTTAATCTAGATGTAAAAAAGTCCCAATCTTCTTGAGATATCGGCGCAATTTGATCTAAATGTTTTTTTATCTGTTCCAATTTTAAATCTACTTATTTTGGTCCACAAATATAAGAATTCAGATACCTATAAAAGCGAAATTAAAAAACTAACAGCTATTATTAGCAGTATTTTTTTATAACCCTTTTTTTTAACCTATTTTTGCAACTAAGTAAATTAAAAATAAGTAGACTACTAGTAAGTCGAATAAAAATTAGAAAAGTTGATTAAAGATTTTATAAACAGGTTATTTAGCGGTAAAAAAGAAACTAATTTAAAACAAGGCACAGTTAAGTTTTTCAATTATAAAAAAGGATACGGTTTTATAACCGTTAAAGATTCTGGAGACGAAATCTTTGTGCATACCAAAAACCTTATAGACAAGATTAGAGAAAAGAACCAAGTGACTTTTACTATAGAAAAAAGTCCTAAAGGCCCAATTGCCACCAATGTGCGCGTTGTAAAATAGTATTTAGTTTCTCAAAAGTTATAAAACCATCTTTTTAAGGTGGTTTTTTTTATGTCTAATTCTTTAATTTAAAATAAAGCTTTATGAAACTTATATATGATTGGACTATATATATATTAAATCAAACATGCATATTAAAACCAACAACTAAAGGTTAATACTTACCTTTGTCAAAATTATTTTTATGTCAAAAAACTTTTCCGATTTAGGTATTAACGCACAATTACAAGAAGCGCTAAAGGATTTACAGATTTCTAATCCAACAGATATCCAAGAAAAAACGATTCCTACGGTTCTAAATCAAAAAGAAGATATTGTAGTTTTAGCAAAAACAGGAACTGGTAAAACCGCTGCTTTTGGTTTGCCATTATTGCAACTTATCGATACAGCAAACAACAGCGTACAATGCTTAATACTTGCACCTACAAGAGAGTTAGGACAGCAAATTTATAAAAACCTAGTGGCGTTTTCGGCGCATAGTGCGCAAATAGAAATAGCATCGATTTGCGGTGGTATTCCTATTAAACCACAAATAGAACGCTTAAAAACACCACCTCAAATTGTAGTAGCAACACCTGGACGTTTAGTTGATTTAATAGAACGTGGCGCCATAAATATTAAAAGTATAAACTATTTAGTATTGGATGAAGCCGATGAAATGGTAAGTGCTTTAAAAAAGGACATTGATGTTATTATAAAGGACATCCCTAAAACACGCAGAACCTTATTATTTACGGCAACCATGCCGGGAGCCATTAAACAGTTGGTGCAAAATTACATGTCTAAACATGTTGTGCAAATTGAAGTAGATATGGCAACGCTAGGGCATCAGGGTATTGATCATCAATTTGTTGTGGTAGAACCTATTGAAAAACTAGAGGTTTTACTTCATTTTCTAAACTCAAAAGAACGGCAACGTGGTATTATATTTTGTAAAACCAAGGCTGCTGTAAATAAGTTGGCTAAAAAACTAGCAATAAATAAATTCTCGTCTGGTGCCATACATGGTAGTTTAACCCAAGGTATTCGAGACCGTATAATGGGGCAATTTAGAGAAGGCTATATTGATATTTTGGTAGCCACTGATTTGGCTGCTCGTGGTATTGATGTTAAAGATGTAGAATACGTTGTAAATTATCATTTACCAGATACCTATGAAGCTTATGTACATAGAAGCGGACGAACGGCTAGAGCAGGAGCTAAAGGCCTATCTCTTAGTATTATTCAACAAGATGAAATAGAAGATATTCCGGAATTTGAAAACGAATTAGGTATTACATTTAACGAGTTTGTAAAAGCAGATGCACAAAGTATCGAAGAAAACAACGGGTTAATTTGGGCTAAGAAAATATTTAAAACAAAACCAAACCGCGAAGTTTCAGAAGATTTTAAAGCCAAAATAAAAACTATTTTTCATCATTTAACAAAAGAGGAATTAGTAGATAAAATATTGGCGAATTATTTAGCAGAAACTGGTTCAGTGCTACAAAAATCGGATGATTCTAAAACGGGTAAAAAGAAATAGAATTATGTATTTTAATTTTAAAATAATTTAGTTTGTCAGTTCGAATGATTCTGATTTTTATTGCAATTTTATCAGGAGCAGCTTCAAAGTTCAAAACTTATTCTCAATACAAATTTCTCTCAAAAAAAATGAGTAAAATTCATTAGAGTTGGCAAGTATTATAAAAATTTAGAATGCATCAACACACATAAATTATTATGGCAAATAGTATTAAAAATCAAGAGGATATCCTGCAGAAATTAAATATTAAAGCTTTAAATCCTATGCAGGAAGAAGCGGTTCCAATAATTTTAGAAGCAACAAATACCATTTTATTATCGCCAACAGGAACAGGAAAAACCTTAGCCTTTTCATTGCCGTTATTACAAAATTTAAATCCTGAATCTGAAGAGATTCAAGCCTTAATAATTGTGCCTTCTAGAGAGTTAGCTATTCAAATAGAACAGGTTATTCGTTCTATGGGTTCTGGTTATAAAGTGAATGCTGTTTATGGTGGCAGACCCATGTCTAAAGACAAAATAGAAATAAAACATAACCCTGCTATTTTAATAGGAACACCTGGTCGTTTGTTAGATCATTTTGATGCCAATCGTTTTGATAAATCAAGTATAAAAACCCTTGTTCTAGATGAGTTTGATAAGTCGTTAGAAGATGGTTTTGAAGACGAAATGAAAGCCTTAATAGGTCAAATACCTAGTTTAAATAAGCGTATTTTAACATCTGCAACTCAAGGGGTTAAAGTCCCTGGTTTTGTAAGAATGGATAAACCAATAACTATTAACTATTTAAAAGAAAAGGTAGCTTCTAAACTTACTATTAAAACAGTTATTTCACCTGATCAAAACAAACTTAAAACACTTTTAGGTTTATTGGAACATATTGGTAACGAACAGGGTATTATTTTCTGTAATTTAAGAGATAGTATTGATGTGGTTGCAAACTTTTTAAAACGTAATAAAATTAGATTTAGTAGTTTTTCTGGTGGCATGGAGCAAAAAGAACGAGAACGCTCTTTAATTACATTTAGAAACGGAACATCGCAAGTGTTATTAGCGACAGATTTGGCGGCAAGAGGTATTGATATTCCAGAATTGAGTTATATCATTCATTATGAATTGCCACGTCATGAAGAAGAATTTATTCATAGAAACGGCAGAACTGCGAGAATGACCGCTAAGGGAACTTCTTATATTTTAAAATGGCAAGACCAACGCCTTCCTGAATTTATTCAGGATGTAAAAGGTATTAATATTAATAAAAAAGCGCCGGTAAAACCACAGTATTGGGAAACTTTGTTTATTTCTGGCGGAAGAAAGGATAAAATTTCTAAAGGTGATATTGCCGGATTGTTTTTTAAACAAGGTGGGATCAATAAAGATGAGCTTGGAACGATTGAACTTAAACAAGACTGCGCTTTTGTAGCTATTCCATTAGCTAAAGCAGACGGTTTAGTAAATAAACTAAACAATTCACGGTTAAAAAAGAAAAAGGTGCGCATTACTATTTTGTAGTGCCACTATTTAAAATTCCCCTTAGCCATTTATGTATAAAGTATCAGGAATACGCCTGCCATAATTCCTATTAACGGAATTAATTTTTTGCGTTTGTTTTGTTCCTTAAAAATAAGTCCACCTACTACAACGGCAATAATAATCTGGCTTCGTTTTATGGCAGACAGTAGCATGATTAAGGCTTCTGGGTCTTGTAATGCTTTAAAATAGAAGTAATCTGCTATTTGCAACAATACACCAACCAACGGTATAGTCCAACGCCACTTAAAGGCTTTTCTTTTTTCGGCGTGTGGAAACCATGTTATTGTTAAAATGATTAGCAGAATGAGAATGGTGTAAAAGCAAAACCAAAATTGTAAGGTTTGCGGGTTTAAGGTTAAGGATTGGATAAGGAATTTATCATACAAACCGCTGGAAGCGCCTAAAAAAGTTGCTCCAATAATCGCAAAAATCCATTTGTTTTTCTTAAATATAATACCTTCTTTTTTCCCAATTCTGGAGTATAGAAAAACAGAAAAAATAATTAAGAAAAAACCAATCCACTGCCAAAAATTTGGCTTTTCTTGATAAATAGTAATGGCACCAATAAATGTAAAGAAAGGACCTGCAGAGCGTATTGGGGTTACAATAGTTATAGGCAAATGTTTTAGTGCTTGATATGCTAAAACCCAAGACGCAGCCATTATAGCCGATTTAATAATGATAAAGCCATGCGTTTTCCATGGAATTTCTGTGATATAGAGTTCCATTTTTAACATCTGCTCTGGAAATAATTTTGAGCCTACATAAAATGGAAGAATCAATAAAAACCCTGCAGTTATAGTACCTAAAAGTACCGGGAATACCTCGTTACCTTGTACCGCATGTTTTTTACACAGATTGTGTAAACCTAAAAAAAGAGCCGCTAATAAACCTAAATACATCCACATGGCGCGAAAATAGGTTTTATCCTTTTTTTTAACTAAAAATTGATAAAAAAGATTGCAGAGCCGTTTTGTTTATTAAGTATTCATTTTAATAAAAGATTCCGTTATAAAGATATTTCGATAAAAATTCTATCGATAAAATACCCCATTTGGTATAGGCAATCTCTCCAAACGTACATTAGACTTTATTTAAACGGCAATTAGTTTCACTTTTGAGGTATTAAATCAAAACACCCAAAACAATGAAATTATTCATCACGATATTAAGTTTCTTTTTCATACAAATATCTTTTGCTCAAGAAATTCAAACAAAAATATGGTCGCTACAAGACTGTATAGATTATGCTTTAGAACATAATATTTCGGTTAAAGATGCCATGCTAAATAAAAATAGTGCCGAAGTAGATTATAGCAAAGCCCAGTCTGCAAGGTTACCAAACTTATTCGGGAATGCATCGCAAAGTTTCTCTAGTGGTACTTCTATCGACCCTATTACTAGCGATTATGTAACCGATCAAATACACAGTACTAATGTTGGTATTAATAGTTCTATTACCCTGTTTCAAGGAAACCAAATTAGTAATCAAATCAAACAAAATGAGATCCTTTTAAATCAAAGTATTTTTCAAGAAGAAGTCGAAAAAAATAATATTGTTTTAAATATTCTAGAAACCTATTTACAAACACTTTATAGTAAAGAAAGTATCGCTATTGCGGAAAATAATTTAGCAGCTTCAGAAAACGAAGTTGAAAGAGCAAAAGCACGTTTAGATGCAGGAACAATAGCTTTAAGCGATTATACCGAGGCACAGAGTCAAGCAGCCACAAATAAGTACAATGTTATTGCTGCTAAAAATAATTACCAACAATATATTATTACGTTAAAACAATTATTGGAATTATCTCCAATGGATGAAATAGAAATAGAAGCTATTGATGATAATTTAGATCTAATAAACTTTCAAATAGACAAAACTGAAGTTTATAACAATGCACTAGATTTTTTACCAGAAATTAAAAGTAGCATGCTAAACATAGCGGCCAACGAGAAGGAGCTAGATATTGCTAAAGGTGGTTATTTACCAACATTATCCTTAATAGGTAGTATTGGTTCAGGATATACAAGTATTAGTGATAATAACTTTTCAGATCAATTTGATGTCAATTTTAATCAGAAATTAGGGTTATCGTTAAGCATTCCAATTTTTAACCGAAATCAAACAAAGTCAGCTGTAGAAGCGGCAACTATAAATATCGAAAAAGCTGAAATACAAAAGCAATCTATCGAAAAGGAAGTGTATAAAAAAGTAGAAACAGCGTATCAAAATGCAGTATCTGCCCAAGAACAAGTTATCGCTTCTGAAGCATCAAAAATAGCCGCAGAACAATCGTATAATCTAGCTCAAAAGAAATATGAATTAGGCGATTTAAGTACAACGGATTTAGTGATTAGCCAAAATATATATACGAATGCACAGCAAAATTATTTACAAGCTAAATACTTAAATATTTTATACAATCAATTATTACAATTTTATCAAGGAAACGATATCAAACTTTAATTCAAATTAATATGAAACCTAAAAAAAACATCATAATAAGTAGCATTGCAATTTTAGTACTTGCAGTTGTAGGATACTCATTTATAAATGCCGACGATACTATTATTGTCGAAGCGAGTACAATTGTAGCAAAAAAAGGAAATGTTACGACCATGGTTACAGCAACCGGAACTATAGAACCTATAACACAAGTAGAAGTTGGTACACAAGTGTCTGGTGTCGTAGAAAAAATTTATGTGGACTATAACAGTGTGGTTACCGAAGGCCAACTCATTGCAGAGTTAGATAAAACCAATCTTAATGCCGCAAAAACACAAGCACAAGCCACTTATGATAATGCCGTTAGTCAAAGAAACTACATGAAAACTATTTACGACAGACAAAAAACATTATATGATAATCAAGTAATTAGTAAATCAGATTTTGATGATTCCTCATATAATTATGAAACTGCAAAAGGAACGGTTACACAACGCTATTCCGATTTACAACAAGCAAGAACCAATTTAGAATATGCTAACATTTATTCGCCAATCGATGGTGTGGTTCTCTCTAGAGCTATTGACGAAGGACAAACCGTTGCAGCAAGTTTAAGCACGCCAACCTTATTTACAATTGCTCAAGATTTAAAGGAAATGCAAGTGGAAGCAGATGTAGATGAAGCAGATATAGGACAAGTAAAAGAAGGTCAACGTGTAACCTTTACCGTTGATGCTTATATAGGTGAAACTTTTGAAGGCGAAGTAACACAAGTACGTTTAGATCCAACGGTTACTTCGAATGTAGTGACTTATACAGTAGTAATTAAATCTCATAATCCAGACCTAAAACTAAAACCAGGATTAACAGCAACCATTTCTATTTATACTTTAGAATTGAAGGATGTGTTAAGTGCCGAAGCTAAAGCCATCAACTTTAAGCCAGAAAGAGAAACCTTAGCGAATTATAATGCACAAAATCAATTAGAGACTAATACAAACGAAAGATCTCGAGAAGGAAACACACTTTGGGTGTTAAGTACAAACGGAGCAATTATACCTAAAAAAGTAACAATAGGAGCTAGTGATGGTGTTAATGTGCAAATTTTAAGCGGAATTTCTGAAGGCGATAAACTAGTGTATAGTTTAAAAGGTGTATCAAAATCGGAAGCAGCTACAGAGGAACAAAGTAAAAGTCCATTTATGCCACAAAGAGGTGGTGGCGGAAAAAGATAATACGATGAAAAAAGCAATCATTAAAATAGAAGATTTAAAACGAGAGTTCACCATGGGAACCGAAACGGTTCATGCATTAAAAGGTATTTCGTTTGATATTAAAGAAGGAGAATTTGTTACCATCATGGGATCGAGTGGTTCTGGTAAAAGTACCATGCTTAACATTTTAGGATGTTTAGACCAACCCACCTCAGGAACTTATGAAATTGATGGTGTACGTGTTAAAGATTTATCACGGAATGAATTAGCTACTATTAGAAACGAGAAAATTGGGTTTATTTTCCAATCGTATAATCTATTGGCTAGAACTTCAGCTATAGAAAATGTAGAATTACCGTTACTATATAACAGTAAGGTTTCTACCGAAGAACGTAGAAAACGTGCAATTGAAGCCTTAGAAAAAGTAGGTTTAGGAGAACGTTTACATCATACACCAGCGCAACTTTCGGGAGGACAACAACAACGTGTGGCTATAGCCAGATCGTTGGTTAACAATCCAGTGATGATACTTGCTGATGAAGCGACTGGAAATTTAGATACACGTACTTCTTACGAGATTATGTCACTGTTTCAAGAGTTAAATAAACAAGGTATTACCATCACATTTGTAACGCACGAGCCAGATATCGCTACGTTTAGCAGTAGAACTGTTGTATTAAAAGATGGCGATGTTATGCAAGATTATATAAACAATAACATTCTGTCTGCTTCAAATGAATTGGCTAAATTACCTAAACAAGACCATTAATTATGAGACTATTAAATCTATTTAAAATTGCCACAAAAGCCATTGTTCTTAATAAAACAAGAACATTGTTAACCATGCTTGGAATTATTATTGGGGTGGCCTCGGTAATTGCTATGTTAGCTATTGGTGAAGGTTCTAAAGAAAGTATTCGGACCACGATTTCGGCTATGGGATCAAATATGATTACTATAAAAGCAGGAGCAGACACTCGAGGTGGTGTGAGACAAGCAGCAAGTGCTATGGAGTCGTTAACTTTAAAGGATTATGAAGCTATAAAATCGCAGTCTACCTTATTAAGTTACAGTACTCCAATGGTTAATGGTAGTGGACAAGTGATTAGTGGATCCAACAACTGGCCATCTACTATTTATGGTGTCAATCCGGAGTATTTAAGTATTAAAGTAATCGATTTACAAAGCGGAAGTATGTTTACAGAGACCGAAGTTAAAACTGCCTCTAAAGTCGCTTTAATTGGTCAAACTGTAGTTGAAAACATTTTTCCTGATGGTCAAGAACCTGTAGGGCAAATGATTCGATTTAATAATATTCCGTTTAAAGTAATTGGTGTTTTAGAAGAAAAGGGAGAGAATACTTTTGGACAAGATCAGGATGATGTTATCATTGCTCCATATACAACCGTTCAAAAACGTATTTTGGCTATCGACCATTTAAATCAAATTATTGCATCTGCAGTAAATGAAGAGGAAGCTCCAAATGCTGTTATAGAAGTCTCTAAGATTTTACGCGAACAGCATAAACTGACAGCTAATGAGGATGATGATTTTCATGTTCAATCTATGGAAGAATTAATTTCTACCTTTAGTTCTACAAGCGAAATGCTTACTATACTTTTAGTTGCTGTCGCCAGTATTTCCTTATTAATTGGTGGTATTGGTATTATGAACATCATGTATGTTTCTGTAAAAGAACGAACAAAAGAGATTGGTTTGCGTATGGCTGTAGGAGGTAAGGGATCCGATATTTTAATGCAGTTTTTAATCGAAGCCATTTTAATAAGCATTACTGGAGGTGTTCTAGGTGTATTATTAGGACTAGGATCCACGGTTTTTATTGAAAAATTCTTAAATTGGCCTACTAGTGTAGCTCTATATTCTATTGTGATTTCTTTTGCCGTTTGTGCAGTAACAGGCATCTTTTTTGGATGGTATCCTGCAAGAAAAGCTTCGGCTTTAGACCCAATAACCGCGTTACGTTACGAATAATAAATTATGTATAAAAATAAAACCATAACAGTAGTATCCCATGTGCTTGTATGGCTAACACTATTGTGTTTGCCGTACTTGCTTTCCTACGGTGAACAACAAGAAATCAATAGAGTTATTGCACATTTCTGGATTCCACTATTCTTTTCGTCAATTATTTTTTATATCAACTATTTTGTGTTGGTAGACCGCTTTTTGTTTCCGAAAAAAACACTGCAGTTTATTATTATAAATTCAGTGATGATCATCTTCTTCTTATTTTTAAAAGAATATATAGAAGATCACTACTTTCAGGAAATTTCAATGAAACGTTTAGCAAACACAAATAGAACAGAGCCTCCATTTAAAATGGCTATTTATATACAGTTGCTTTCTTACTTAGCGCCTTTATTCTTTTCCGTGGCTTTAAAGTCTACAAAGCGTTGGGCAAAAACAGAAGCAGAACGTAAAGAGGCTACTAATTTTAAACTAAAATCAGAGTTACAACATTTGCATTATCAGTTGCAACCGCATTTCTTTTTTAATTCATTAAACAACATTTATTCTTTAGTAGATATTTCACCAGATCAGGCTAAATCATCTATCCACAGTTTAAGTAAGTTGATGCGTTATATGTTGTATGAAACCAATGTAGAGTCCATTCCACTAAGTAAAGAAATCGATTTTCTTAAAAAGTATATCGATTTAATGAAGTTAAGAGTGTCTGACAAAACATCTGTTAGTTATAGTTTTCCTATTAAAGAAACAGGTATTCAAATTGCACCTTTATTGTTTATCTCGCTTATTGAAAATGCTTTTAAACATGGTGTTTCTGCAACAAAACCAAGTGCTATTGATATTATTATGACTTGTAATGATGGAAATGTTTTATTTTCAGTGGAAAACAATAATTTTCCGAAGAAAACGGACGATAAAAGTGGTTCTGGTATTGGACTTCAAAACTTAGAAAAACGTTTGGAGTTATTGTATCCAAATAAATTTAACTTTAAAACTATTTTGAAAGACGATCGATTTTTGGTTACTCTTAAAATTGAAACCAACTAAAATATGAGAAATATAAAAATTACCTGTGTTATTGTAGACGATGAACCTATGGCACTTAACTTAGTAGAAAGTTATGTGGAGAAGACCCCATTCCTAGACCTAAAAAAAAAATGTAGTAGTGCTATTGAAGCCATGGAGTTTATTAAAAATAATCCTGTAGATTTATTGTTTTTAGACATACAAATGCCCGATTTAACAGGTATTGAATTTTCAAAAATGCTACCTAAAGAAACCCGTGTCATTTTCACCACAGCCTTTGATCATTATGCCTTAGAAGGTTTTAAAGTGGAAGCCATAGATTACTTACTAAAACCTTTTGATTATGCCGAGTTTTTAGCGGCTGCAAATAAAGCCAATACCTGGTTTGAATTGGTGAAAGGAAAACGACAAACCATCTTGTCTGAAGAAAAAGAATTTTTGTTTGTAAAATCCGAATACAAACAACTAAAAGTCAAATTAGCAGATGTTTTATATTTTGAAGGCTTAAAGGACTATATAAAAATATGGATAAAAGACAATCCGAAGCCTATTTTAACGCTTATGAGTTTAAAATCATTGGAAGCCGAACTACCAGAAACGCAATTTATGCGTGTACATAGATCGTTTATAGTATCCTTAAAAAATATAGATGTTATTGAGCGTAGTCAAATTATAATTAACAAGCAACGAATTACAGTTTCTGAACTTTATAAACCTAAGTTTTTAGAATTTATTAGTAACAATTCACTTAACTAATAAACTCTAAATCTTGTATTTTACTATTCAGGAAACACCTTTTTTTTAAAGTCTTTCAATGAAATTATTACGAAAATTAAGAAGGAAACTTATTGATGCAGGTAAGTTTAAATCATACTTGCTTTACGCTCTAGGAGAAATTGTACTTATTGTTATTGCTGTTTCTATTGCATGGAAAATAAATGATTTGAATGATATTAGAAAAAACAACCTTGCAGAGGATAAAATATACCTAAATTTAAATGAAGAGTTGGATACTAATTTACGTTTAGTAAAACGTATTATTGAAGAAGATACACAAAAAATTATTTATTTAGAAAACACTTTAAATTATATTGGTAATAGCGATACCGAACTATCGCAATCGGCAAAAGATAGTATTATTAACATAGGGGATTCAACGTTCGAATTACAAGATAGTTCTATCAATTCTATTGTTAGTACAAGCAAGTTAGAGACCATTGAGAGTACTAAGTTAAAAGATTTAATAGCTACATATCTTACTAAAATAGAATCATTTAAAAGTCAAGATGCCCAAGTTAAAGCTATTGTTTCAAATAAGATAAAACCTATTTTAGAACAACATATTTCGTTGGTTGATTTGCTTCCAAACGAAAAAAAATACATTCATGCAAAGGTACATGCTGTAAGGTCTAATTATTCAGCATTATTAGCTAATAAAGCATATCAAAATAGCCTTATTGATCGTTTATTAGGTACCCAAAACCGTTTAAATCTTGCTAGAACTATCCGTAGTAAAACAAAAATCTTACTAAGTCATTTAAAACAAGAATTACAATAGCATTTAACCTAACCTACGTTATCTAAATTCTTGGTTTAAAAAAATCTCTTCTATAAAATCTTCTTGTTGGTAGATACAATTCTAGCTATGGTCTAGTTTGGTTTCTAAACACGAATAATCCAAATATCTTTAAAGTATTAAAACTAAGAAGCGTCTTAGGAAATACATGAAAAGGAAGTTTAATTATTTAAAATCTAACATTATGAAAACATTTATAAAAACATACGTTTTACCTTCATTATTTATAGTAGCTATTTCTACCCAAGTTTCAGGACAGACACGTAGAAGTTCAACGACTAATGCGAACAAAAAAGTTACCACTACCACAAAAGTTACAACAACTAAAACAACTACTACTCCTAGTTCAAAAAATAAGAGAGTGTCTAGTAGCAAAGTGATTTATAAAACACCTAAAAAGAAAGTGGTTTCTGTAAGAAGTGTTCCTAATAAAACAGTTATAAACCATAAAGGACAAAATTATTATTACTCAAATAATAAATACTATACACAGTCTAGAGGACACTATGTTGTAATTCCACCAAAAGTAGGATTCAGAATTAATAAACTGCCTTCAAATTACAAAAGGATATACTTTAACAACCGTAGCTACTTTAATGTTGAAGGTATATTTTATGTCCAAATAAACAATCAATATGAAGTGGTAGAACCAGAAGTAGGTACGGTCGTTTATGAGCTGCCAAATGATTATGAAAAGGTGGTTGTTGATGGATTAACTTATTACGAATACGCCAATGTGTTATACGAAAAAGTGCAAGTTAATGGTGCTAGAGCTTATGAAGTAGTAGGCATCATTGAAATAAATTAGTTTGATTTGTTTTTTAGTTAAAAAGAGGATAGCTTTAAAGTTATTCTCTTTTTTTTATTGGTTAACACAACACATGGTGTACCCTAATTAATTAGAAAGCAAGATAAATTAATTGTTGATTTTCCTTTATCGATAGTTCTGCTTAAGTAATAGACAAATATCACGGTTTAATCTATTCTACTTTGTAATATAAAGCTTTCAAATTACATTTGGCCTGAAAATAAAAATTAAACAATATCATGAAAAAAGTTCTATTATCATTAGCTTTAGCTGTGTCGTTATTTAGCTGTAATAGCGTTAAAAACTTAAACACATCAAGTATTACAGAAGCTACAACCTTGTTGAGTTCATTAAGCTCAAACTCTACAGTAAGTCAAATTTCTAGTTTATTTACTTTATTAGATAGTAATAAAGATGAAGCTATTAGTTCTACTGAAGCCATTGGTTCTGTTGCCGAAAACTTTAATGTTTTAGATACAGATAGTAATTCTAGTTTAAATTTAAACGAATTAACTGGTTTATTAGGGTTATTAAAATAAGATATACAATTCAAAAAGTTATAAAAAGGTGTACTTTAAGTATGCCTTTTTTATTGCTTTTAATTATTATAAAAATTCTTTTGTTTGGGTGTAGTTTCTGTAATGAACATCATAAATAGATATACTGAAACAAAGTGGCTAATAATAATTAAAATAGTAAAGGTTTTATTGTAAAAAAAATATTCGTTAATAGGAGATAAGCCAATATGGAAAATGGATAAAATACCCGAAGCCAATAATAAGGTACCATGTTGATAATTGTTTTTTACATAAATTTTTGCAATAACTAAAGTATATATAAGTAAACAAGAAGCACATAAAATCATGTAAAATAGATTGCTTCTTTGAATATAATCCATAAGTAAGGTAACCACAGAATAGATTATATAGACCACTAATAACGAACCAATAGATACCGAGACTGAAATAGAATATTTAGATTTTACAATGTACTTTTTAAGGATTAAGCAATAAAGCAATAAATAAGAACAAGTTAGTAAGGTTAATGTTCTAAAGTAGTTACTGTACCCATAAAATGAAATGAAATTAACACAAAAAATGGCAATTAATGCTAACAAAAAAAGGGGGTCTGCTTTGTATTTAGTTAGGTTAATGTATTTTAAAAGCATGGTAACTATCACCACTGGAGATGTATATAAAAGCATTTTTCTTTCCATGGTTATGCTAACTACAAGGCAAATTAAGAAGGCGGTGTAAAACAAAAAATCATATATACTAAGTTTACTTTTCAAACTGCATTGGTTTTAAATTCCTACCAACTCAAATATAATTAATTTAGTTGTTATAGTTACTAGGGTTAAACATTTATATTAAATTATTAGCATTTTGCTTTATAATTTGCAATTATGAAATTGAGGTTAGTGAAATCAAATTATTAATAATCATAAAAATTAGGTAAAAAATAATTGTGTAATTTAAATTTTATAAAAACTTTAATACCTTCAATACACAAAATACATCTATTTTTGCGCTCTTATTTTTTTATAAAAATTATATTTAGGATGATGACAAATAAAATGATTGGAATTGTTGGCGGCGTTGGTAGCTATGCTGGTATTGACCTCATAAAAAAAGTTTATGACTTAACCGAGGCGCTTTCAGATCAAGAACATTTACCTGTGTCTATGCTTTCTGTTCCGCATAAAATTATAGATAGAACAAAATACCTTTTAGGTGAAACTGAAATCAATCCTGGGATTGCGATTTCAGAAATTATAGCCTCGTTAATTGCGAGTGGATCAAGTATTATTGCCATTCCATGTAATACTGCGCATGCTAAACCTATTTTTAGTTTAATTGAAAAAAGTATCCCTGAATCTTGTGTTTTACTAAACCTTATTGAAGAGGTAGGCCTTCATATTTCAACAAAACATCCAGAAATTAAAAAAGTTGGTGTTTTAGGCACAACAGGAACCATTTTAGCCAAAGTTTATCCAGAGGTTTTAAAAAAATATGATATTGAAGTTATTCAGCCATCTCAAGACATTCAAGATCTTTTTGTTCATCCTTCTATTTACGATACTAGTTATGGTATTAAAGCGTTTTCAAACCCTGTAAACGAAAAAGCAAAGGATAATTTAAGTATGGCCGCCACCTATTTATCTAGGAAAGGGGCTCAGGCAGTTATTCTAGGATGTACAGAAATTCCTTTGGCCATTCAATATAATAAAATTGAAGACAGCCTAGTAATTGATGCTACTTCAGTATTAGCTAGAGCACTTATTAGAGAATCTAAAAAAATGGAATTGATAAAATAAAATCATTATATTAATAACATTAATATAACAGAATCCTTTTGGTAAAACATTAAAAATATAAGTTCTTACCAAAATAATTTTTGCATCGCATGGATAACTTAGTTACATTCTCAATAACCGTATTTACAGCTTTTTTTGCCATAACGAACCCGATTTCAAATATGACGGTTTTTTTGTCATTAACTCATGGCGCCGATGTAAAAACGAAACATGACATAAATAAACGGTCAAATTTAATAGCCTTTATTATTGTGGCTGTTTTTGTACTTTTAGGTAAATATATTTTCGAATTATTTAATATAAGTATTCCAGCATTTAAAATTACTGGCGGTATTTTAATATTTTTTATTGGGTTTGATATGTTACAGTCTAAAACATCCAACGTAAAAACCATTGATAATGTAAATATTGACGAAAACATTGCAGTATCTCCATTAGCCATTCCAATTTTAGCTGGGCCAGGGACTATTGTTACTGCCATGAATTTTGTTGCTAACGTAGAAACTATTCATATTTTTTTAGTGATTGCTATTTTTGGATCTATGAGTTTATTAACTTATTTCACCTTTAGATTAAGCAATTGGATTGTTAAAATAGTGGGTAATAATGTTATTTCTGTAATAGGAAAAATCATGGGATTAATTATTGCCATTATCGGCACAGGCATGATTATACAAGGCATTAAAATTTCTTTTAATTTAATAACATAATTCTAGAATTCAGATAGCTTTCTCATAAAAAAAACATGCTATAAAAGGTGTGTTTTTTTTATGTTGGATTTAATTTATTACTGTTTTTTATAAAAGTGCCATAGTATTTAAAATACTCGTATTTATTTTTAGTATATTTATATACAGCAGTTTACAAATTTAAAATCTAGTTATTATGAATGATAATCCTGTAGTAAATTTTCATTTTAGTGTTAGTTTTGATGATGTAATTGGAGGGTTTTCAGAAATTACTGGACTTAAAGCAAAGCATGAAATTTTAGAATATAGAAGCGGTGATGCCCCTAATTACAGTACCATTAAAGTACCCGGACTTAGAAAGTATTCAAATATTGTTTTGAAGCGTGGGACGTTAATTAGTGATAATAGTAGTTTTTCTTGGTTTGATAATATAGGTTTAATCGTTGAAAAACGTGATTTTACTATTCAGTTATTAAATCACCAACACGAACCTACTATTGTATGGCAAGTTAGAAATGCATGGCCCATCCAAATTGATTTTTCTGAACTTAATGCTAAAAAAAGTGAGATTCTTATTGAGACTTTAGAGTTGGCTCATGAAGGTTTTACGATACAACGTTTAGGTAACTAATGACAATAATTAACTACCCTCCGCTAAACATGCACTTTATTGTTCATTTTCACAATAAAGCACTTCTTTCTGATACTAATTTTCAATCGGTTGAAGGTCTTCAAGCTAGAATTATTGAAAACGAAGGCAAAAAGCAGGTTAAATATGATCATCTTGTTTTAAAACGTGCTTATCAACCAGATTCCAGTTTAGTAGCATGGTGTATGGATGCTATTAATAACAATAAAAAACAAGCCACAAACTTAACCGTTAATTTGCTTAATGCCGACCATGAGATTATTAGTGGTTGGCAAATAGAAAAGGCCTTACCTGTAGCTTGGGGGGTTGAAGAGCTTCATGCCCAAGACACTAAAATATTAATTGAAACCGTAGAGTTGCAGTATCGGCGTTTTAATGTATTAAATAATAAAGGAGAGGTTATTACTCCCTTTAAACTAACGCCAATAAAATTACCGTTTATCCCTATTATAAAGAAACCTAAATTATATCACTAAACACTATTTAATTTGAAGTAAATATGTAAATAATGGCTGCAATTTTTAAATACCCAGGAGTATACATTCAGGAGCAAAGCGCTTTACATCACTCAGTTTCCGATTTACCAACCTCGGTTCCAGCCTTTATTGGTTACACTGAAAAGGCTTTAAAAAATGGAGAATCCTTATTAAATATACCTACAAAAATCAGGTCATTTGCTGAGTATGT
This sequence comes from Algibacter sp., assembly GCF_039977455.1. GTDB lineage: Bacteria > Bacteroidota > Bacteroidia > Flavobacteriales > Flavobacteriaceae > Algibacter_B. Next base: position 78,173 of record NZ_JBDWDG010000013.1, read on the forward strand.
TAACTTTTTTGGAGTCGGTTTCAATGCTAAATTTGATATTTTAGATCTACTATCAAACGATTCTGGTATACCTATTAAAGTTAAAAGTGGTAAAAAAGTATTGGATTATGTGCCTAATCATAAAGCCTACATGTTTGCAAGCATAAAGCTTTTTTACGATAATGGCGGTAAGGATTGTTATATTGTTTCGGTGGGGACTTATGGTGATGCCTCATCTGTTACTGTTGAAGCTGATGATTTATTAGGTACCAAAATCGTTAATGGCAATATATTAGAAGGCGGCTTAAACGTACTTAAAAACTATGTTGAGCCTACTATTATTGTTATTCCGGATGCTGTAAATCTGGCTTCGGTGCAATGCTGTCAAGTTTATCAAAGGGTACTAAGCCATTGTTTTGAAATGGAAAATCGTTTTGCTGTTTTGGATATTCATAACGGTTTTCAAAAAGGAATGGCAGGACATGCTACTAATGATATTATTACAAATTTTAGAGCGCAAATCGGGACTCAAAATCTAAAATTCGGCGCTGTATATTATCCATGGTTAGAAGCGATTATTGACAGGAGTGAACCAACTTTCCAGAATATTAATCTTCCATTAGGAGAATTAAAACAATTATTGCCAGAAAACAGAGCCAACGCTATAATTGATGAGCATCTTAAAATAAATGATATTACAGCAGATATTAACCAAAACCTACATTTAGCATTATTAACCGCTAGCCTTACATATAAAGACATCATTAAAACTATTAAAGTTTTAAAAAACCGTATTCCTCCATGTGGTGCTATAGCTGGAATTTATGTTGCTACAGACAATAATAGAGGTGTTTGGAAAGCTCCTGCCGGCGTATCTGTAAATTCTGTTATCAAGCCAACGGTCCATTTATCTAGTACAGAACAAGAGCTTTTAAATGTCGATGCTGTTTCAGGAAAATCTATTAATGCGATAAATTATTTCACTGGTAGAGGAACACTTGTTTGGGGTGCGCGAACTTTAGCTGGTAACAGTTATGAATACCGCTATATAAGCGTTCATCGCACTATTCTTCATGTAAAAAAATCTATTAAAACAGGTTTAAAACCGTTTGTTTTTGAACCGAATAATACTAATACATGGGTTGCTGTTAAAAATATGATTTCGAATTATTTAAATGCTCTATGGCGTGATGGTGCTTTGGTTGGTTCTCAGCCAGAGAAAGCATATTTTGTTCGAGTAGGTTTAGGACAAACCATGACAGCTCAAGATATTTTAGAGGGTAACATGATAGTTTCGGTTGGTGTCGCTCTAATTAAACCGGCAGAATTTATAGTATTCAAAATAATTCAAAACATGCAAGATTCATGATTTAAAGCACCTGTGTTTTCAACTCAATACGTCCATACTTTTTATGGTTTTATACCCAATAAAAAAAACGCTAAGTAGCTAGAAAACAAATTTCCCTATTAAATTATTTTGTCTATATTTATTACAATCATTTAATGATTAGCTATCCCTAATAGCAATTATAATAGCGTAGTTTAATTTTTTATCCCGTATTGGGCATGTTTTGGTTTAATTTAAAACCTTAGCATGGTTTATTATTCAACCAAACCTAGCTATTATGAAAGCCAAATTATTCACGTTACTTCTTTTTTCTTTATATGCTAACGTTTTTAGTCAGGATAAAAATGACAAAATAATACTAGAGGCATTAAAAACTCCTGAACAAAATGAGCCAGTTGTCGAAGACGAAAAACCGGAGGTTTCATCCAAATTAACCTTAATAGAAATGCTAAAAATTGAGGATTCTATATTTGAGTTTAGAGTGGACTCTAAAGAATCTACCTTCGACATGCAGATTTGTAAATCGGGTGATTGTAAAAAGGCTATGGAATATTTAAAAGACATAAATCCTGATACTTTTGTCTTAGCTGTAAAGCTGAATTTAAAAAAGGAATTTGGTTTTGTAGAGTCAATAGATCAAAAATACAATGATTCTATAAAAAAAATACTTCCAAAAGTACAGCGTCATGATGAAAAGGAAATCCGTAAAAAACTCACCGAGTCTCAAAATAATATAAGAACTATTGATACGGCTACAGATAACTATTCGGGGGAATTAATTTTGAATGTAAACAAAAATATACCCTATCAAATAACTCATTATAAACTAAAACTAAAGAAGCTAAAAGAAATTATAAATGAAGAATCAATTAATGATTCTTTAATGTTTTTAAATCAAACGGATAAAACAGTGTATTCTAGCTTAACAAAAGACTCAACGTTTTTCCAATATTTAGACCGTAAAGCTGATGATGGAAAGGAAGCTTTTATAAGGGATGAAACTATAAAGGAAAGGTTTGAAAACCCTACGATACTATTCTATAAAGTGTTATCACAACGGACAGAAAGCAGGCAGTACAAAAACAAAGACTTTAAATCAGAAACATCAAACGGAAAAGGAACCTTAAAAGTTACCTCAGCAACGGTACAATTTTTTAACAACAAAGCAGTAACTATAAAGGTTAGCGCGAAGCTTAATGATACTATAGATTTAATTTTTATTAATTCAGACTATTCTGTTCCCATTCGGTATTTTAACATATATGGTAGTACAGTTTCAACCTTATTACCAGAAAAGGGCAATTCTGGTAAAAGAAGTGAGATAAGCCTCGACTATAATGATGTTTTCGATTTTTTAAATTTTAAAGATTCATATAGTTACTCAGTTGCAAATGATAAAAAGGTTTTATTTAAAACAGAAGGTAAAAGTACACATAAGGTAAAAATAGAAGAAAGACGTTTTTTTGATTTTTTTACAGCCATAATTTATTCTGACCTTATGGGTTTTAATACCGAATCTTCAAACTCCTTAGTTAACGCCCAAGCGAGAATATTAATGCCATTAAATCTAAGGAATATATCGAAACACACCTTGATAAGACAGTTTACAGCGGTTACAAATTTTTCTATGCAAAATAGTTTCGATGACGAAAACCGTTTTATAAATATTAATACTGACGACCAATTTAGTAATTTCGATTTATTGCGAAAAAACAATTTATACGGTAAACTATCCCTTGAACTTTATACACATGAAGCCAAAGGATTTTTTACAAATGTAGGATTTGGTTATAGTGTTGGTTTTTACAGAACTGGTTTTAAAATGACACAAGTACTAGAAAATGAAAAGGATTCTACTTTTACTAAACAGTTGTTATCCGTTGCTCATGGACCTTATTTAAATTTTGAAATACGACCACAATCTAACTTTGGCGCCGATATTAGGTTTGGTCTAGAAGATTTAAATTATGCTGGCGATGAAAGTATTGATAACATGTCATTCTCCGAAACCATAATATCCAATAAAGGTAAAGACCATTTTGGAGTGCCGTACAACTTAATAAACCTAGAAGCAAACTTCTATTGGCTTACAAACCCTAAAACTTCTGTTGGCGGTATTTATGCCAAATTAGGGTCGTATTTCCATACTGATACCAATAGTATTTATCCTCAATTTATGGTTGGCTATGCTACAAACTTAACGTCTTTTGTGGATAAATTTAAATCAACCGCTCCAGCTGAAGCTATAGAACCTATTAATAAATAATTATATGGGAACTTTCAATAGAAGTAAAGTAAGCTTATCGGATTGGCTTAAACACCTAATAAAAGCTGTGTTAAAACATGCATTTCCATTGGTGTTTGTTTTAATTCTGTTCGTTATTTTTAGAATGCCACACCTCAGTGATCTTACCGTGGTTATTATTCAACTGCAGGATAATAACGATTTTATAGTAATGCCCATTTTTTACACTTCCATTTTAGTAATGGGGCTACTAATTAGCTACGGTAACTTAATTAAAATTGAACCTGTTAAAAAGCGTTTAGATACCTCGGTTGACGAAAATTCAGAAAACAAGAACCTTAAATTAAGATATAAAATAGCTAAAGCCATAAACCCTAAAGACTCTAAAGAAATAAGTATTGAGGAAAATAAGGCTTTAATGAAACAGTCTAAGCTTACCAACAATGCGAAAAATGATGATGATGACACCAATGAAGACCCTAGATTATATATAGAGAGAATGTATACTAAAATACTTGGAATATTTATGATTTTAAGTATTACTTTTTCGGTAGAGAATACCTATTTCCAACTTTTTGATGAATATATAACATACAGGTATTTCTTTTTATTATTAACCCTTTTTTTAATAGCAATAACAAATCCTAGATTCGGAATATTGATAAAAAACCTTTTTAAATGGAAGTCTAATAAAAAATGGTTACCTCTAATAATAGTAGCTATTTCTGTTACTATTATATTAATATTAGGTTTTATAAACGATGGAGGTACCAAGTCAGATATAAAAAATTTGTTTTGGTCCATGGTATGTTTAACTGTTATGTTTTTTGTATTAAGTATTTCCTATAATGAAAAAGTACTTTGGTTTAAAGAGAATTTTGGCATACCATTAGCATATTTATTCACATTCTGCATTTTATTTATGTATGTTATCATGTTGATTGACCCAGAATTACATTACTTAAAATACTTTACACCAATGGTTATTATAATGGTATGCATCATTGGCCAATACACTATATTTTTGGGTTTAAAAATTATAGGTAAAAGAAAAAAATGGCCCATTTTAACCGTAGTATTTTTTGGTTCTATTTTAATGACTGTTTTTGTAGCAAAAAGTAAATATTTTACACATTATGAAGTTAATACTGTAGATTCAGAAAACTTTCATCCCGATGATCGTTTAAGCCTTGAAACCTACGTAGATCAATACATTTTAGAGCGAAGACAAGACATTTTAAACGCTACTAATAAAGCGCCATTTCCAATTGTTTTAGTTTCGGCAGAAGGCGGAGGTTCAAGAGCAGGTCTTTGGGCTTTTTTGGTACACAGTTATTTATATGGTAAAAATGAAAACTATTTTAAGAAACACCTGTTTTCTATAACGGGAGCTTCTGGAGGTAGTGTTGGCAGTAATATGTTTTATATTCAGGCGTATGCCAACAAAGACAATTATAAGGAAAATCTATTTTTAGCTCAAGAAAGCGATAGTATTTTAAATGAAAACGATTTTTATTATAAAGCCAGTGTATTTTATCAAAAAGACTATATTTCTTCCTCTGTTGCAGGACTTTTAGGAAGAGATATTGTAGCCAGTATATTTCATTTAAACTTTTATAGAGATCGCGGGAAAATAACTGAGAACGAGTGGGAAGCCACCTTCGATTCCTTGTTTAATGTGGGTTTACTAAAACGACCTTATTTGGACATTATGCCTAAAAAGGAAGATAAATTCACACCACCTATAATGGTAACCACAACCACACATGTTCAAAGTGGACAATTATACCTTATGAGTCCGGTTAAGTTTAATACAACTAAACCTCGCGAGTCGGGATTTAACGATCTGCTCTCAGAATATGTAAAAAAGAATGAAAGCTCAAAAATGATAAAACGATCGGCTGCCATGTTGTTAACCGCAAGATTTCCTTATTTGAGTCCTAATGGTCGGGTTTCTGGCATTGGACAATTTGGAGATGGGGGGTATTACGACAATATTGGAGGAACCGTAACCAATTACCTAGAAGCGGCACTTATAAAAGGCTTAACAAAGGACTCTCTTTTACAAGGCAAATACAAAATTAAACATCTTGTAATTACTAATAACAGCGAAGCAGAAAACAAAAAAGAAGAGGTAGATTATTACAGCCAGCTTACTACGCCAGCCCAAATGGCCGTTAATGCTATATTTGCACACGCCGACGAGTTTATTAACGCCCACCCGGACTGTTATCGTATAGAATCAAAACGAACAGCCTTACCAAATCCTGGAAATAATACATTATTTAAACCTTTAATACCGCTAGGTAGATATTTAAGTATCGATGCTGTTAGATCATTAGAATTACGTTTGAAGGATTCTTCAGAGGTTATAACAAAACTAGATAAACTTTTAAAATTCGAGTTATAGCGTATCATTTTTATATAACAAGCTATTAATTAACTTCATTTTTGGAATCAGGAAAAACCCTGTAAAATTATAAGGAATTTCCCTTATTAAAAGGATGGATTTCCTCTTGACTGCGCTTATACTACCTACTACATTTGTACTCTCACATGATTATTAGCTAATAAATATCAGCGTGCTAAAAAGCTGCCGCGTAGGATGTTTCATTAACCAACCAGTTAATGCAGCCTAATTTTTAAACCTTTTATTATGAAAGTTGAAAACAAGAATGCTTGTTGTCCTGAATTACCGGATGGCAAAACATGTGATTATTTAGATTTTGTGTACCGTTTAACCCATTACACAGATGTAAAGTTGGACAACCAATCCCAAAGAGTCCCCGTTGAAGTAGCACTTCACGTAAGGGTTGAAAGATGTTCTGGCCCATTGCAATTAGGAAACCTGGTATATAGCACCACCTTATTGCCAGGAGAAAAAGTGCGCTTATATACACAAGATCGTCGATCTAGATTTTCTTTTGATAGCGAAACTGAATTATCTTATAGACATGAGCAATCTGCCGAAGAACAATTCTATTTAGACTCGTATGAGACATTCATGTCCGATTTAAATAGTCGTGAAGATATAAATTCAAGCTCATCAAATAGTGGAAGCGCGAGTACCGATGCTTCTACAAGCGGTATTTTTGGAACTATATTAAATGGTCCATCTGCAACAATTTCTGGGAGTTTTGATGCCTCCTCAACAAAAGATTTTATGCGCGAATTAAGCATTCATGCCGAGGCTAGCCATAATAAATCCATACAAATGACTCGAGAATCGAGCGCTATTCAGGTAGGTGAAGTATCTACTAAAACCCATGCCGAAGGTGAAAGCGAAAGCCATGTGGAAAGTAGCAGCAGAACCTTCCATAACGAAAACAGATGCCATTCGGTAACGTATTTGTTTTATCAAGTAGATAAACAGCAGACTACAAAAGTAAGTATTAAAACTATTAAAACTCGTGTTATTGATCAGGCAACACCTAGTAGCGTGGTAAATAAGCCAATTTTAACAAATACAAAACTCTCTGTAGTGCCAACAGCAGTTTTAGCGACCTCAAGTATACTACCTGAAAAAATTAAAGAAATAAAAGCCATTAACAACGACAATAACATACGTTATTCATCTGAATTTTTAGCATCTAAATCAAGATATAGTGTTGTTCAACCGTTATCAGAAACCGTTCGTGTAAAAGCATTAGAAAACGTTAAAAATAATTTGATAGCGGCTAATATATTAACCAAAGACGGTGGAGCTACAGAACAAACCATTGCCGAATTTTCCTTTGAGTATAAAACCTCTATTCCCACGGCAGGTGTTGTAGTAAAAGGCTGCCTGGATAGTTGTAATGTTTGTGAAGAGAGCTTAATGGAAGATATAAAGCTAGATCTTGAACATAAAAAACTTCGAAATAAGTTGTTGGAGAAGCAAGTAGAATTACTAGAAAAATCTCAGGAATACCGATGCTGCCCTTTTGAGGACGAATTAGATGATGAAGATTAAAATCAAAACATTAAGTGACATATCTATTTCTTCTAGTAGGTATGTCATTTTTTACTTGAACCTAAACTGTAATTCAGTTGTTATCTGCAACTACAGAAACACCCCAATTAGCAATAGATGTAATCACAGGAATTAAGGTTTTACCAAAAGGCGTTAACGAATATTCTACTTTTAATGGTGGTTTAGAGGTGTAAACTTTTCTTTTTATTATGCACTCTCCCTCCAAAGTTGTTAGCTGCTAACTTAATGTACGCTCCGTAACTGTTGGCATTAATTTTCATTATTCTGAAGTAACCAGAATTATCAATTATACTTTACAAAACAAATAGCTAGATTATTTCTAAAATTAGAAAACGAAATATGTTTAAGACCATTTCATTTTTCTAATAAAAATGGAAATATTATATTCGTTAGCAGCAAATAAACTAGGTTTATTAAAATATTAAAAGTCTCATTTTAAAAGGAAACCTAAATTTATGAATTGTTTTTTTGCATCAAACAAAGGTGATAATAATTAAGATTCTAAACAGTTGGAAAAAGATAAAATTATAGAAAGACATTTACGTTTTCAAGACTTATTAATTAGTATTTCTACAAAATATATTAATTCAGATTTGTCGGATATCGATAAGTTAATACGTGAGTCGTTACAGCAGATTGGAGAGTTTGTTCAATCGGACAGAAGTTATATTTTTTCTTATGATTTTGTAAACAACACATGTTCTAACACTTATGAATGGTGCGCAAAAGATATTGAACCAGAAATAGAAAATTTACAAAATATACCTATAGATTATATCACACATTGGTTAGATGCGCACAAAAAAGGAGAAGCGTTTTATGTCGAAGATGTTAGCCTTTTGGAAGACGATGGAGAATTTGGTTTACGTGCCATTTTAGAACCTCAAGGTATAAAAAGCTTAATTACCATTCCTAAAATTAAAAACAACGAATTAATTGGCTTTATAGGTTTCGATTCGGTTAAAAGGTTAAATACCTATTCAAAAAACGAACAAGAGATACTTTTTGTTTATGCTAATATGCTTGTTAATGTTATTCAGAAAAAAGAATATGAAGAGCGTATAAAAGCACAGGAAAATAAAAAAGAAGAATTGTTAAAAAACCTATCTAAACAAAACGAAGAACTAAATGAATATGCACATGTTGTGTCACATGATTTAAAAGCACCACTTATTAATATTCATACATTAGTTAGTTGGTTTATGGATGATAATAAGGAAGCTTTAGATAAAAATGCATTTAAACCTTTAGAACAAGTATTGTTTAATGTAGAAAAAATGGACTTTTTAATTAAAGGAATTTTAGACTATTCTACCATTGATAAATTAGAACAAGAGGACAAGCTAATAGATTTTAATATAATACTAAAAGAAGTGTTGCAAACCATGTTAACACCAGATAATATTCAAGTTACTATTCAAGAAAACCTACCAAGTTTAAATGGTAATACATGGAGATTTAAACAGGTTTTTCAAAACTTAATTCAAAATGCTATAAAATATTCTGATAAGAAGAATGGGGTTGTAGAAGTAGGATGTGTTGAAAAAGATACCCACTATGAATTTTTTGTGAAAGACAACGGTATTGGTATTAAGGCCGATTATTTTGATAAAATATTTAGAGTGTTTACCAAACTAGAAAGTACAGGTTCGTCTTCTGGAATTGGTCTTTCTATTGTAAAAAAAATTATAAGTTATTATAAAGGTACTATTTGGGTGGAAAGTCAAGAGGGTATAGGGTCTACGTTTTACTTTACACTTTTAAAAACCACTTAATAAGATTTACTTTAAACATAATTTAGAGGTTATAAAAACAAAAAAAGGTTGTCTATATAAGACAACCTTTCTCTATTATACAAAAATCAAATTATTTTAAACTTTCTAATAATTTTTCTGCAACTAACTCTGAAGACGCTGGGTTTTGTCCAGTAATTAAATTACCATCTTGAATGGCATAAGCAGCCCAATTTTCTTTTTTAGAATAGATTCCTCCATTTTCTTGAAGCATATTCTCTACTAGAAATGGAACTACGTCTGTTAAACCAACAGCTACTTCCTCAGAATTTGTAAATCCTGTTACTTTTTTACCTTTTACTAATGGTGTTCCATCTGTGTTCTTAACACCTTTTAAAGCAGCAGGCGCGTGACATACAAAAGCAATTGGCTTTTCTTGAGTGTTAAATTTTTCGATTAAAGCAATTGAAGTTGCATCGTTAGCTAAATCCCATAATGGTCCATGACCTCCAGGATAAAATACGGCGTCAAAATCATCAACATTCATATCCGATAATTTGTTAGTATTTGCAATTTTAGCTTTAGCATCGGCATCTTTATCGAAACGCTCGGTAGCATCAGTTGCTGCATCTGGCGAGTCGCTACTTGGGTCTATTGGTGCAGCGCCGCCATTTGGTGTCGCTATTGTAATAGTTACACCTTTATCTAATAATGTGTAATACGGGTTTGCAAATTCTTCAACCCAAAACCCCGTTTTCTTTCCGGTATCTCCTAATTTATCGTGAGATGTTAATACAAATAATACATTCATATTGTTTTCTTTTTTTATTACTGATTTCACTTCCGAAACCCTTTCAGAAGGTGTTTCGCTTTTTTTGTTTTTACAGCTTGAAGCTGTGACAATAGTAAGCGTTAAGGCTAATGTTTTTAAAAGATTCATTCTTAAATTTAATAAGCCATTTTTACTATTTTTTCAACCTTGTCTGGTGATAATGTTTGGTGTTCGCCTAATCCTGTCCAACCCCGATCTGTAAAACGTTTTGAGATTTCTTCAGCAGTACCTTCATACGCTTTGGTGTAATCGGATAGTTTTGTGTCAATTCCCAATTCATGGAAAAAGTCTACTGTTTTCTGAATGGCAGCATAGGCCATATCATCTGTACTACCTTCAGTAATATTCCAAACACGTTCGCCGTATTGTGCTAATTTTTCTTTTTTAGCTTCAAAATTAAACTTGTAATGGCTAGGTGCAATAACGGCCAAAGTACGTGCATGATCGATACCAAATAAAGCCGTTAGTTCATGTCCAATAGCATGTACAGCCCAATCTGTAGGTACACCTTTTTGTATTAATCCGTTTAAAGCCATCGTACAACTCCACATAAAGTTAGAAGCCGCTTTGTAGTCCGTTGGGTCTTTTAAAACTTTAGGAGCAACTTCTATTAATGTTTGTAGAATACTTTCTGAAAAACGGTCTTGTAATAAGGCTCCAATAGGGTAGGTCATGTATTGTTCTAAAACATGTGTAAAAGCATCGGTAATTCCGTTTGCTAGTTGACGTTTTGGTATAGATGTAATCACTTGAGGGTCTAATATTGAAAACTCTGGAAATAAGCCAGGTCCGCCCATAGCCAATTTTTCTTTAGTTTCTGCTCTTGTAATTACTGCTCCAGAATTCATTTCAGATCCTGTAGCCGGAAGTGTTAAAACGGTTCCGAAAGGCATGCCTTTTTCGGTTCTAATATTTTTGGTTAAAATATCCCAAGGTGTATTACCATCATATATTGCTGCAGCCGATAAAAACTTAGTACCATCAATTACAGAACCACCACCAACGGCTAATAAATACGTGATATCTTTATCTTTTATAACCTGTAACGCTTCCATTAATGTAGCATATTCAGGGTTTGCAGGAATACCTCCAAACTCAGTAACATCTATACCAGCTAAAGCTGTTTTAACCTGGTTGTAAATACCGTTTTTCTTTATGCTTCCTCCACCATAAAGTAGTAATACTTTAGCATCTTGAGGAATTTCTTCTTTTACTTTTTCTATGGTATCCTTTCCAAAAATAATTTTGGTTGGATTTTTAAAATCAAAATTGTTCATCTTCTTTTTCTTTTTTAAAGTTAATTCTTATCAAACACTTCTAAAACCTCCTCAAAGGGACATTCCTTAAGATAGTGTTTAAATTTTAACTATCATTTTTCCTTTGTTTTTGCCTTCAAATAAATCAATAAAAGCAGTTGGAATGTTTTCAAAACCTTCAACTATAGTTTCGGTGTATTTTAATTTTCCTTCTAATAACCAACCAGCTAATTTTTGAATAGCTTCCGGGAATTTTTCAGCATAATTAGATACAATAAAACCTTGCATTAACGCACTGTTTTTAACCAAGAATGGTTGCACACTAATACTTTTTGGTAATTCAGTTTCATTATAAACAGAAATAGCACCACAAATGATAATTCGTGCAAATCGGTTAATGTTAAATAGTACAGCATCAGAAATTGGACCTCCAACATTATCGAAATAAATATCAACACCGTTTGGAGCTAATTTTTTAAGGTCTGCATTAATATCTTTACTCGTGTTATAATTGATACCTGCATTAAACCCAAATTTATCTTTTAGCATATCGATTTTCTCATCGGTTCCTGCAATTCCTATAACGTTAAGTCCTAAGATTTTTGCTATTTGCCCAACAACACTTCCTACAGCACCTGCTGCACCGGAAACTACAATCGTTTCTCCTGCTTGTGGTTTTCCTATTTCATTTAAGCCTAAATAGGCCGTTAAACCTGTCATACCTAAAACACCTAAATACGTGCTTAAAGGCGCTTTAGAGCCATCTACTTTATTTAACCCTTCACCATTAGAAACTTGTAGCGTAGACCAATTAAGCATTCCAGAAACATAATCACCTTCTTTAAATTTTTCATTTTTTGAAGCGACTACTTTTGCTACAACACCAGAATGTACAGGTTTATTCAACTCGAAAGGAGGAACATAAGATTTTGCATCGCTCATTCTACCTCTTAAATAAGGATCTACAGATACATAAGCTGCTTCTAAAAGGATTTCTCCTTCAGAAATTGTTAGTTGTGTATCTTCAGTAACAAATTCAAAATTTGAAACCGTAGGTTTTCCTTCTGGTCTGTTTTTTAATAAAATTGTCTTTCTCATAGCTATTTTTTTATTCAATTACAGTGACTAATTCTTCCATAGGTTTTCTAACCTTAACTAGATTTACTAACCAATCGGTATCTTCTTTTCTATAACCTAAAGGTAATAAAACAGCACTTCGTAAACCTTTTTCCCGTAGGCCTAAAATATCATCTACTGCAGTAGGATCAAAACCTTCTAAAGGAGTTGCATCAACGCCTTCAAAGGCGGCAGCAGTTAAGGCTTCAGTAAAAGCAATATAGGCTTGTTTTGCAGCATGGTTAAAGTTTTCTTCTGGATCTTTTTGAGGATACATCCCTAATAACATCTGACGGTAATTTTCCCATCCTTCGTTTTCAAACCCTCGAATGTCGTTGGTTAAATCGAACATGTGGTTAATACGATCTGCTGTATACGTATCCCAGGCGGCAAAAACAAGAAGGTGAGAGCAGTCTGTAATTACAGATTGATTCCAAGCTATTGGTTTAATTTGTTCTTTAACCTCTTGACTTTTTATAACAAAAATCTCAAATGGTTGTAATCCGCTTGATGTTGGTGCTAAACGTGCAGCTTCTAAAATACGTGCTATTTTATCTTCGGCTACTTTTTCTCCGTTCATAGCTTTTGCAGCATATCTCCAGTTTAATTTATCTAATAATTCCATATGTTCAATATTCTTTTGTTATGTGTTTTTGGATATTCTTTTTATTTCGTTTGAAGTAATAATGACTTCGGCATAAGGTGCACTATTGGCTAAGTTTATCATAGCTTGCGCAATAGCTTCTGGTTCTGTGATTTTGTATTGTTCTAGTTTACCAATAAATAAAGGTTGTAGGACTTTAAAAATGGCTAAACCTATTTTCTCGAGAGTACGCTGTTCTTGACGTACTCCTCCAATTAATGAAGGCCTTAAAATAAAGGTGTTTTTGATGTTTTGTTTTTGTACATCGCGCTCCATTTCACCTTTTGTTTTATTGTAAAACACGGCACTATTTGAATTTGCTCCTAATGCTGAAACCACTAAAAAGGTTTCTATAGCATTTTCCTTTGAAAGCTTTGCAGCTGCAACAGGAATACCATAATCTATTTGCTTATACACGCCTTTATTAGGTGTTTTAGCTTTAGTGGTACCAATGCAGCAGTAAACTTCGTCGGCTGTAAAAACGGCTCTAAATTGCTCCAGATCTAATAAATCGACTATATATTGTGTGACTTTTGCTGGTAAACCTTCTATTTTAGAACGCGAAAATAGTTTGATACTTTGGTAGGTGTTATCTTCTATTAATTTTTGAAGTAAAATGCCTCCAGTTAATCCCGTTGCACCTAATAAAATGGCTGTTTTTTTCATGTTATTTACAAACTTTTATACTGCTCCATGCAGATTGATAGGCTTCCTCTAAATGGGTTTTATCTAACTTAAATGCACCACGTTTTTGAGTGATCATTAAAAAAGACAACGGGTTTATGGAATACGCATATAACAAATAATCGGAAATAGGCTTAATTATACCTTCCTTTTTACCACGTTCCCAAAGGTCGAGTAGTGGTTGTAAGTGTTTAATACCTTCCTTTCTGCTTTCTTCATCTATCATTGGAGTATTATCACATTGTGCTAAAAACATGGCATGTTCGCTATCTTTTAATTTAAAATCTGCAATGCGTTTCCAAATGTGTTCAAATCCCGCTTCAATAGGTAAAGTTGTATCAAAATCCTTAAAAGCATAATTTGTATATTTTGCTTTAACCTCTATATAAGTTTGGTTTACTAAATCCTGCTTGTTTTCAAAATATAAATAAATGGTTGCCGGAGAAACGTTAGCCATTTTTGCTATTTTACTCATTGGGGTAGCATGAAAACCATTGTTGTTAACCAACTCTATAGTCGCTTTAACCAATGCATTACGTTTATCTATACTTTTTTGAAGTTTTGCCATTTTATTCTATTTCTTATGCAAATATATAAAAAAGTGAATGTTCATTCTTTTTTTTAACAAAGAATTATAAATTGACTTAAAGTAAAGACAATTAGGGCAAAAAGCTATACCAAAATTCTTTGAATACTAACGCGTAGGCGCGAAGCTAAATAATCAAAAAGGTTAATCCATGTTAATAATATAAGTTACGGCTTAACATCCAGCAACCTAGATGCATAATTGTAACCTATAGTGTAGGCTTTTTCAATGCCACGCTTATCTAAAATACCAATATCATCTAGATTATTTGGCGTAAATAACACATTGGGAATGTTTAGCTTATCTCTTACGTTTGCATGAAGCATCAATAGATTAGCGCGTTGTGAAAGCTGAAATGAGTTTTTAAGTTGATTTTTACCAACAGGTTTCAAAGCTGTGGTATAAGATCCAATAATAAATTGTGTTGTTGTTATTAAAGGTTCAACTGGAAAATTATTCATTATGCCACCATCAGCATACAAATTTCCCTTAATAGGAACGGGACTAAAAACAGGTGGTAATGCCGCTGACGCCAAAACAGCATTTAGTAATTCGCCTTTACTAAAAAATTCAGGTTCTCCGGTTTGTAAATTGGTAGCCACGATATAAAGTTGCTTTTCCAAGGATTCGAATGTATTATTGGGAAAATACTTTTCAAAGAATACTACATATTTGTTAGTATCAAATAATCCGGGTTTGTTAATGGTTAAAAGGTTGTATTTTAACAAAGGGGTTTCTTTAAAAAAGTAAAGCATATCCAAAGGCTGTATACCATTAGCATAAAGCGCGCCAACAACAGCACCAGCACTAGCGCCAGAAACAATATCTGGAATAATACCATGTTCTAATAAGGCTTTAATTACACCAATATGAGCAACGCCCTTAACACCTCCACCAGAAAGCACAAGTCCAATAGTTTTATTAGATATATCACTTAATTTTACCATGGAGCAAAAATATAACATAAATATTGTATTAAGCAGGCATTTTTGTGCTGGATAATTCAATATTAATTTCTGAACGATTAAAACTATATCCTAGGTGAAAAATTTGGCATTAATATGGCAAAGGAAGCTACTCAAAACCTATACATTTCAAATTATTCTAAAAAACCTCAATTAGATTGCTATAATTTCTAATGCTGTTTACCTCCTTCATTGCCGTTATTATAATTTGTTTCTTCGCCAATACCCATCCTACGTTTTTGGATTCCGATTAGTGGTCCGGCTAGAATTGAAGATAGAAGTGCTGCAAATACTATAGCTACGAAAATTGTATGCCCAATGAGTTGAAGTTCAAGTGCCAGGGTGGCTACTACAATTTCCATCGCACCTCCCGGAATGAAGGTGACCCCCATTAAAATTGATGTTTGTTGAGATTGTTTACCGAGTTTAGCTCCTAACCAAGCGCCTACAAACTTTCCGAATATTGCAACTGCACAAAAGATAAGCGTAGGCCACAGTACCATACCAGCTAAGAAATCAATTTTAAGACCAAGTGTAGCAAAGAAAAGCGGAACAAAAATGGCATGTAAAGTATCAGAAACACTTTTACGAAGATCTTCCGATACACCTTGAGCACTTCCTACGATAGTACCAGCAAGAAAGAATCCCAGAATTGCATGAATACCTAGCCACTGTGTAATAGCTCCACAAAGTAAGCCTACACTCACGATTAAGGTTTGTGCCGCTGCGGGTTGGGTTAATGACGTGGCTTCAACACGTTTTAAAGCTGAACTTAACATTTTAGCACCAAAAGTAGCACTTAAGACTACAAATCCTATGATGCCTAAAACCGAACTAAGTAATTGAACCGTACTCATTGTATGCGGTGTTACAAGTGATATAACCACAGTGAATAAGAACCATCCAAAAATATCATTTATAGCGCAGGATGAAAGAGCAAGTGATCCTTTTGGTGTATTGCTAATTTTAAGATCACCAAGTGTACGTGCAACCACAGATATAGCAGTTATAGAACCTGCTACTGACAAAAATAGCGCGAAAGAGAGTTCATTTGCCTTATCACCCCAATAAATAGGATCAAAAGTACTAAATATTGTAAATCCTATGGCAATAGGAAAAAGCACACCAACTATACCAATTAACATAGCTGCGCGACCACTTTTAAAAGCTTTTCTAATATCAACATGAAAACCCGAGGATAGTAAAAGAAAGAAAACTCCAAGCCAGGAAACGGTCTCAAGCATAGTGGATTGTGTTTGATCCAAAGGAAAGAGCCAGACCTGAAAGGAAGGTGAAACGCGTCCAAGAAGAGTTGGCCCTAATAGTATACCTGCTAAAATTTCACCAGCAATAGAAGGAACTTTAATAGCTTCACAAATAACACTAAGCGTTCTTGCGCACCCAAGTAAAATAAGGATTTGCACAAGAAATAATAGGATGTGACTTTCGTTAAGATAATGCATGTTTATACTTTTCTAGTGGGTTCTATTTCACTGAAATTACTGTATTAAAATTGGAATAATCTTATAAAGGTTCCTCTTCTATTTGCAATCGTGTTTTGCTAGCGCTAGTATTTTGGAATGTTAACCTAATTCATCAGTTTTAAAATGATAGTAATCTTACCATTAGTCATTAGGAATAATTTTTAGGCCTTTTGAAATGTAAGTAGCGGTGTCTTTGTTTGAAATGCTGCACTTTTGGTAATACTCTTATTAAATATTTTTTCAAACAGTGCCGTACGACGTGTAAACATTGCAACCATATCTGCATCTATACCTGACACATATTCGTTAATACCATTAATTACAGAATCATTTTTAATTTCTTTAGTCTTTATCTTTTCATAAGAAAACAATGTTCTAAGTCTATGTTCCTGATTTTGTAAATCGACATTAAAATTCTCATGTTCATTTATAATATGAAGAATTTTAATCCAAGAATTAAATAATTTCGCAAATGGAATTATTAATTTAAGTTCTTCTTCTAAGTTTTCTAGATCGCTCGAATAAACGATATTGATAATTCCCTTATATTGGGCATATTCAGGAACTGTAATAACAGGTATACTACTACTAGCAATAATACCAGCCGCATTACTTCCAAAAATAATTTTTTTAAGACCTGTAGCCCCTTTAGTACCTATACATATAATATCAATATTATTTTTCAATGCAAATGCTTCTACTTCTTTTTCTATAGAAGATCCATAAATTATATTAGTGGTTATTTTAACATGATCTCCATTCTCCTTTTTAATCTCTTTTAAAAGTTCATTCATGTCTTGTTCTGAACTGGTTTTGATCACTTCTCCTAATTTTTTAGAGCCAATACGAGCCATTGTCGGATTATAAGTATTTATAATGTGAAGTAATACTAGCTCAAGTTCAAAATCTTTACTTAGCCCTATGGCATATTGAATGGCTATTTTGGAAAGTTGAGAAAAATCTGTTGGAATTAAAATTTTCATAGTATTCGGTATTTATGGTTAATAAAATTAACTTTTAAAAAAGTTATATCACATGATATTTATCAGTTAGGACTGCTTAGGTAAAGGTATAAATAACTTACAATCCATTTTAAACAAATCATTTTGACCTATGAGAAAACTAGGACAGGTACATTTGTATGATTTACCATTTTTTTCGCTAGGCTTTTATCAAAAATACGCTCAATAAAGTTTCGTTTTCTAGTTATTAAAGCTAACATATCTGGTTTAGAACTGTCTAGAAGCTCCAATAATTTATCGTCTACATCATCACCATATAGGAGTTCAAAACTAAGATCGCGACTACCAATTACTTTGATTATTTCGGCCTCTAATTGTAAAAAATTTTCTTTTTCTTGTTTTAAATCTGTAAAATTATCATTTACATGAATTACCCTGAGATTTGCATCATAGTATTTCCTTATTTTCTTGATAAACTCAAGACAGGATTTATCTTTTAGGTGAAAATCTGTTGCAAAGACAATTTCAGATAAGTTATTAAACTTCGCTTTTTCGGGAATTGCCAAGACAATTGATTTTGGATTGCGAATGGTTTGGGTAGCAAAACTTCCAAATATTTTATTTTCAAGCCCATGCTTACCAATTGTACCCATTACAATCAATAGTGGAGCTAAATTTTCCATATACTCCTTAAGAAATAAGGACCGACCTTGTATAACGTCGTAATCACATTCCAAACCTAAGGTTTCTATTTCTTCTTTCCGTTTTGTTAACTTCTTTGTTGCTTGTTCCTCCAATAATTTAATTAAATTTATACGCATATCAGGACTTTCTTCGGCAGATGATAACGATCCTATCTCAATAGCATGAACCATTTTAATTTTACATTTTAGTGCTTTACCCAATGCAATTACATAAGGCATAGCATTATTGGCACAATCTGAAAAGTCTGTTGGATATACAATTAAATTTGAATTCATTTTTATGGATTTTATTTAGTTTCTGAAATCGTGTAACGCTAAAATTGGAATTGTAGAATAATAACCCAATTCTTTCATCATAGGTCTTCTTCTGGAAAAAATAGTACTAAAAAAATTGTGTTTTCTATTAATAAAAACAACCATATCAATCTCACGATTAGCCATAAAAGAATTAAGAGCCTCTTGTATTTCCATATCATGTAATGTATTAAAGGAGTATTCTAAGCCTTCAAAATAATCTTTCAAGAGTTTTTGGTTGTTCAGTTGATCTTCGTCTAGATGCTCTCCTTCGTCCAATACGTGTAAAATGCGAATTGCTGCATTTGAGATTTTGGCAATATCCACCAAGTATTGAAATTCTCTTCTTTTAAAATGAATTTTATAGCCTGTAAGAAAAACAATTTCCTTTATTCTCTTAAATACCGCTACTGCAGGGATAGCTAAAACGGGACAGTTCCTAATATGCTCCATGGCAAGTACAGTTTGGCTTCCATAGATTTGTACTCTAGAATCTATATTACCCTTGGTACCCATAACAACGATATCTATATCGCGCTTATCTATTACCTCCTTCATCATTTCTATCAATGGACCGCACTCTGAAATTATATGAAAATGATGATTAATAGCGTTATCAATACTCAAAAGTCTTTTAAGAACAGCCGATAAGCCTAAAATAGATTTCTGTTTAGATGCCTCTATATCTCTTTCTACAGACAATTCCATGGTATATGATTCTATATGATAGGTATTTAGGATATAAAAATCACAAACCTCTTCTTTGTATAAATTGATAGCATAATCAATGGCGTTTTGAGCATTTTTAGAAAAATCTGTCGGTAAAAGTATCCTTCTTCTCATAATAGGTAATTTAATAACAATGCACTTTCAATATATGTGTTCATCAAAGGTGGTACAATGATATCCATCATGTAACACACTACTTATCAAAGTTTTGTGCAATTGTTTTTAATTAAATATACAATTTATGTTTGTAGTTTTAAAAGCAAAACCTTTTAGAATACTTCACATACTTTTTAAATATTTGTTTAAAGAGGAATAGTTTGATTAAAAAATAAACTAATGTTAGAAATATTAAAAATGTATTATTAAATCCGGGGTGGCGAATGTTCTGAGATAAGCATTAACCATTTTAAACAAAATAAGCCATCTGTTTTAAATAAAATCGTTGAAAAGAATAAAAGATTTCCATTAATTTTGTGGTTTATAGACTTTACATAAATTCTGAGATTTGTTAGAAAAAAGGCAACAATTACCCCAAGAACACGTAATAGATACAGATTATTTCATTTACTGTTTAGAAGCAGTTGAAGATGTAGAAATAGATACCTTTACCGAAGCACAAAAAAAACTAGAACAATTAACCATGCAAGGTGGTGTAGCTAGTATTTATAAAACATGCGACACCATTGAAGGCTTAGAAGACAGTTTAAATGCATTGGTTTTAGGGGATCATAATTTTAAAGACTATGAAATAATTTACTTGGTTATAGCAGGTGAAGCAAATAGTATTTGTTTAAATGGCTATTTCTATAGTTTACAAGAAATTGCAGAAATTTTTGAAGGCCGATTACAAGGAAAAATTTTACATTTTTCGAACGCAAAGATTTTAGATTTAGACGAAGAAGAAGCACAATATTTTTTGGATATTACTGGTGCAAAAGGTGTTTCTGGATATGGTAATGCCTATCAAGGAATAACGAGCTCAAATCTTGATATAGCATTCTTTAACTTATTTAAAGAAGATGATAATATGTTAGATGTTGTTGAAGAGTTACATCAAAGACATTACAAAATGTGTAAAGTATTGGATTTCAGATTGTATTATTAAACAAGGCACTTATAAATTAACGGTGAAATAAGAAAGGGTCTACTTTGGCAAATAGCGTATTAAAAATACTCCGGATTTTGCCAAGAGCCAATGTTACAAAACGGCTAAAAACTCAAATATTCTTCATATCGATTATTGTTACTATTATTTTGTTTTCTCAAATTAGCCGACAGGGTAGCAAATATCAAACATTTTCCTAAATGTTAACTCAAATCATAAATTTACAAAGTTAATGACACACTCCTTTACGAATTAATGTAAAGAGGGAAATGGAAGATATATTGAATGATAATTGAAATATTTTTCTTATATTTATTGCAATCATTTTATATTTATTGATTAGCTCTCCCAATTAGCGTTTACAATAGCAACATTTTAATAATTATCCACTATGTGGTATATGGTTTTTAACTTAAGCCATGACATTGTTTATTGTATAACCTAACGAACTAACCAAAATGAAAGACGTTGCAAAAACATCAGATATTATTATTGTAGGAGCTGGAGTTTCTGGACTTTATGCGGCATGGAGATTACTTAGAAAGCATCCAAAATTAAAAGTTACCATTATAGAGCGTCTAAACCGAACAGGAGGTCGTTTGGATACCGATTTAATAAAAATTGGAAAAGAAACCATTGTTAGGGATGAAGAAGGAGGAATGCGATTTACTTACGAAATGACAGAGTTAATGTCTTTGTTTCATGGCTTGAACCTTTGTGACCAAATTGTAGATTTCCCAATGACAACAAATCGTTTTTTTGTTCGCGGGCATAGTTTTACAGCAGAAGAAGCTGCGAATAATAACAATGCCATTTGGGCAGCCTTATACGACCTCTTACCTCCAGAACAAAACCAGAGTCCAGGTACTATTTTAAGTATTATTTACAACCGTATTTTAAAAGCAAATGGTATTGATGGAGCGCCATCAAATCCAACCCCAGAGTTTTGGCAAGATTTCCGTCTTAAATTTAAATGGAAAAGCATTACACTCAATAAATGGCAATTAGGTGGACTAATTAGAGATATGGGCTATTCACAAGAGTGTATAAAAATGTTGGTTGATACAGTAGGGTTTCAGGCGCCATTTTTATCATCTGTAAGTGCTGGTGAAGCATGGCAAATATTAGAAGATTTTCCTAAAAACCCACATTATTATACTTTTAAATATGGATTTAGTACTCTTACCGATGCGCTTAAAGTTGAGGTAGAGAAAATGGGGGGAGCCATTCATACTAGCATAAATGTTAATAGCATTACCAAATCAAATAAAGATAAGTATCAATTGGAGATAGCTCCAACACCGGAACATGGTCATTATTTTATGGACAACAAAAACAAAATCCAGATTGAAGGTTCTAAAATAATTTTAGCTATCGCCAGTAATGCCATGTCACAACTATTTGAAGATTCTCCAGTGCTTCATAAAGCTAAAAATGCAAAACAAATTTGGGAGGATATTCATTCAATAGTTAATATGCGTTTATTAAAAATTAATCTGTATTTCAATGAACCTTGGTGGCGTAATGGAGACACAGGTCAACCACCAATAAATTTTGGCCCTTCATTTACAGATTTACCAATTAATGCCGTATATCCATTTTACCCGGTTGATGGTCCTTCCAATTCTAAACCAGCGGCTTTAACAATTTACTGCGATTATAACAATACTAATTTCTGGCAAGGTTTACAAAATGTAGGGCCTTTATTTGATTCTAAACTTCAAAAGGAACATAGCCAGGAACCTAAAACATTATTTGCGGCATCCCAAGCTGTTGTTGATGAAGCTTTAAAACAATTTAAACAATTATTCAATACACATGTAATACCAAAACCTATACTAACCACTTTCCGTAATTGGGATGGTGAAGATCATTTTGGATATGCATATCACCAATGGGGACAAAATGCCGATGATAAAAAAGTGATTTCAAGAATGGTGAGATTGGTTAATAACGAAGACATTTTTAGCTGCAACGAAGCTTGGTCCGATATGCAAGGTTGGGTTAATGGGGCCATACGTTCTACCGATTTGGTATTAGCCGAATTTGATTTGATAAACATTACAGATGAATTCACAGGTTGCCTGAAACTAGATTCCAATAATTAATTATTTGTAACTACACAACAATAAGTTTTAAACCTTGAGTAGCTAGCGTTTATAAATGTTAGTTAATACTTGTAAAGCTATGAATTATAGTAATTTATGATGTATTTATTATAGGTGGGGATATTTATTTTTTTTCGAAACAATCAAAGCAAGAAGAGTACTAATATTTTAAAGCAAGTTATTATGAAAAAAAAACAAGAATCTTCGGTGAAACCCTATAAAGAATGGGAGGTAGGGCAGCCCGCAGGAGCAAACAACGGGGCGCAGTTCGGTATTTTGGAAAAACTCAATGGTATTTGGGTTAACTGGGAAGGCGGTCCTACGGGCCTGCACACCACTCCTATGCCATCTCCTGGCACTTCTGCAGAGACTGTCTTTGGCGTTTTCCACTTCAAATCACAGGAGTACAGGGAACAGCTTAAGTTCACTCAAATAAACGCAGCCGTGCGCAATCGAGCTGGATCCAATGAGCAGTTTAACGGAGCCATTAAATATGAGACGGCCATTCTTGACAATAATAATTTACTCCAACATTTCGAGGACGGCATGTACCTTTGGTTGGGCGACAACAAAATGCCTTGGGATCCAGATGGCCCTTATCAAAACCCCCGAAGTATGTTCAGTCATCACTCAGATGCCGAATCCGTGAAAACTGACGGTGCTGAACCCGTAATGGGCCCGGGACAATTAGGCCCCCAATTCGTAGCGCCTCATACCATCTCGCGGTCTGGTGTGATTCCTCACGGTACAACCATCCACTTAACCGGTAATATAACAGAATCCAATATTGAAGGTAAAGCGCCTCACATTGCCGATCTTTGGGAACCGCAATATCTAGCCGTGTCTCCAACCATGGGTATAAATCCTCAGAATGACCTTATTGCTGGATCGCGGGACAAGCCGGACTGGACAAAACTTTCTCGGGAAGACCAAGCCCCACAAGCAGAACCTGAATTTCGAGGCGTAAATAGTGGGCGCGCCTACATCCAAAAGATTTTTAACTATGACCAATTCGGTTCTAAATTTCCTTTTACTGTTCAGCCTAATCTCAAGTTGATTGATGCCAACAATGGACTGCGCTTCAAAAAGTACGACCTTATCGAGTTGGATACCTTCCATGACACTGGTCTTCAAGGTGGTATAGTAAACAATGCGATGATCGAGCGCTACTGCCGAGTTGTCCGGATGCGGTTCCGTATGTGGCTGGAAGAGGTTTACGACGAAGAAAGCGGAAAGCTTATAGATCAATTGCAGTACGAGCAAATCGTAGATTTCGAGTTCATGTTTGGTTCTAGTGGCGGGACTACGCGCTGGCCTCACATCCAAGTTAACACATTACGACGCGAGAAGGACATTCCAAAAAACAAACGCCTTAAAGCAATTGAATTACCTAAGAAAGACCCTAATGAAGAAAACGAAAGACCTCCCGCAATTGTTTGTCCAATGGGGCATTCACATCATGGTTAATTCAAAACACTATAATATCCCTTGGGCTATTGGCTCAATAACAACAAAATAGGTTGTTGTTGAGCCTTAATTAAAATGAGAATGGTGTATTTTGTAAATGAAACTACTGTTTAGGAAGACTTAGTGTAAATTTCAATGAATTGTTTGACTTATAATTTTCATAAAACAACACAATCTTCACATTTTCCTTGTATTAATAATTGAAAGAATTCTATTTTTCTGTTTGGTAATTTGGGCAAATCTACGCTAACGGTTAAGCAATCTACTTTTCCACAACTAAGACATTGAAAATGTGGATGAACGTCTTTATGCTCTGCAGTTGAACAATTGTTACATTTTGCATACCATTTAAGTCCGTCTTTTCCTAAAAATGAATGCAGAACAGCATCCTCTTCCAATTTGTCCAAAACCCCGTAAATGGTAGTTTTATTAAATCTACCTCCAAGTTTATCAATAAGTAACTTGGCAGAAATAGCTACAGAATTCATTTTAAATTCATTAAGTAACACTTCTACGGCTTTGGTTTTTCTAACGATTCCCATAAAAAAAATATAACGCAACCTTGTTGCAATAACAAATATTATATCTACATTTGCAACTCAGTTGTATTAACTATATAATTAATGATATTAATTAAAAAAAAATCAGATATCTTGGGTACTTTATCCAGTACCTTATGTCTTGTGCATTGTGTTGCCACCCCTTTTATTTTTCTAGCTCAAGCAAGTTCAACAACTTGTTGTGACACACCACCTAACTGGTGGAAATTAATGGACTACGTTTTCCTTAGCATTTCCTTTTTGGCTATTTATTGGTCTACAAAAACGACAAGTATTAAATGGATCAAGCCTGTATTATGGATAAATTGGGTAATATTAGCGGGAATTATTTTAAACGAAAAAGTAGAAGCACTGCATTTACCGGAAGCGTTAATTTATATTCCATCAATAGCCTTGGTTGCATTGCATTTATACAATAGAAAATACTGTCACTGTAATACGAATAAATGCTGCGTAAATGAACAATAAAGAACAAATAGAATCGCTAGGGGACAATCATTTTTCAATGAGTATTAAAACTCCTCTTCGTGAAGATGCCTTTGATAAATCTGATGATGAAAAAATTAAAAATATTCAGCATCATTTTAAAATGATTATGGAAGAAATGGGGCTAGACTTGACAGATGATAGCTTATCTGGAACTCCATATAGAGTCGCAAAAATGTACGTTAAAGAGTTATTCTACGGTTTAAATCCGGTAAATAAACCTAAACTGTCCACTTTTGAAAATAAATACGGTTACAAAAAAATGTTAGTAGAGCAGAATATTACTATAGACTCTGCCTGCGAACATCATTTTTTACCCATAATTGGGCATGCACACGTTGCATATGTGCCTAAGGACAAGGTTATTGGACTATCTAAAATTAATCGTTTAGTAGATTATTATGCTCGACGTCCACAAGTTCAAGAAAGATTGGTACTTCAGATATTAAATGATTTACAATGTGTTTTGGACACGGAGGACGTTATTGTTTCCGTTACCGCAAAACATCTTTGTGTATCCTCTAGAGGTATAAAGGATCAGAGCAGTTTTACCACTACCTTGGAGTATGGTGGTTGTTTTAAAGAGCCATCCATACGAAATGAATTCTTGAAAATTATAGAACAGGAAAGCGTATAGTACTAAGGTCTTATCTTAGCTGTGAAGAAAACAATGAGGGATTTTTTTGGTAAAACATCATACTATAGAGTAATAATTTTGCTTCTCATAAACCAAGTTATTATCATTGGTAATAATTTAATAACTATTCGCCAGAACAACAGAAATAATTTGTAAAATGGAAGCCATAATTACCATAGTAGGTTTTTTAGGAGCAGGTAAGACAACCTTATTAAAGTACTTAATAAACAGTTCTCTTGACAGGGGTTGGAACCCATTTGTAATTCTAAACGATTATGAAAACGCAAATCTTGACGCCCAACAGTTAATTGAAAGATTGGAATTACAATCTATTAAAGCCCTAAGTGGCAGCTGCATTTGTTGTAGCGGTATTGTAGAGCTTAGAAATACCGTAAATAGAATACCTGAAAGAAAAAAGGGAATTACATTAATTGAAGCCAACGGAACTTCTGATGCTTGCTCTCTAATGGAATTTCTTGGTGTAGGTCTAAATGAGCGTTTTTTACCGCCTATCCAAATTTCTGTAGTCGATGTGAAAAATTGGCAAAATAGGGGAGAACACAATGAATTGGAATTAAACCAAATCCAAGTTTCTTCGTTGCTTATTCTAACACATTTAGAGAACACAACAAAATGTAGACATGCATTGGTTAAAAAGGAAATACGGGCTCGGAATCCACAAGCTAAAATTGTAACCATTGATGATTTGGATATTTCCCTACTTCCTGAATTGCTTCCAAACCAAAACGTCACCGATAAGTTTGACCACCAAAAAGCACATTGGTCGTCATGCTCTATAGATTTACCTGTATTACCAAATTTAGAAAGCATTGAAAAAATTTGTAAACAATTACCTAAAAGTATTTTAAGGGTTAAAGGCTGTACTAAAATAGGTAATGAAACAAACCACACGTATTTTGAAAGAACACCAGATGGTAATGTCTTTATAAGGCCATTCAGAGGCGTGCCAATAACTGGTTCCAAACTATTAACTATTGGTCCCGGTAGCTCACCAGATAATTTAGAAAAAGCAATAAAATTAAGTCTGGCATTATAAATATATTGAACACATTAAAAAATTGCCTGTTACCGTTTTAGGTGGATGCTTAGAAAAAAGCCGGAAAAATAGCTTTACTTAAGCATGTTCATCATAACAAAAAAGAGTTAAAGTTGCAGCAATCGTTAATAACAGGAGTGAGGCAAACATAGAAGTCTAATTCATTAATAAAATTAAAATATACTTTGTAGCATAGGGGAAAAGTTAGTTGAAATTATTAATGCAACTTAGTTGCAATATTAGAAAATAGATAATATATTCGCGCTTTGAATAACGGTATTTCACAAACCCAATTTCATTTGCATTTTAATGAAGCCTAGTCGTTTTAACATCAATATCAGCTGTTTTTTGCTTGTTCTTTTTCTAGCTATGAAATTGACAGGCATACATGCTGTTTCACATATAGATGATGCCAATGAAAATGACAGCTGTTCGATTTGTTACTATGCGGTTAGTCATAATTTAATACCCATAACTGCCGCAGAGGCATATGACTTTCTACTAGAAGATTTACCCATTATTGGGCGCCAAATCATCAATAACTATAATTATTTCCCTGTTAAAAGTTTTATTATAAGGGCCTCTTTTTCTAGACCTCCGCCTTTTAAGCTATAAGTCTCTATACATATCCGTGAGTTAAAATTGAAATGAGTTTATTACCGAAAACGGTGGTAAACAACGGTATTGAATTTAGCTTAAATAGCTTTATGTATAGGTTTTTCTGGTTCTTATCAAGAATAACTATTAAACACTTATAGTATATCCATATGTTTTATAAAATGCTGGGTACATGGCTATGTTTTAGTCTGTGCTCAATGGCAATTGCTCAAGATACATTTCAAATAAAAGGAATTGTTTTACACGCTAACGACTTATCACCAGCACAAGGTGCGAGTATCGTTGGCGAAACACTTTACGCCGTTTCATCGGCAAACGGTGCTTTTACCATTAATAATGTAGTTGAAGGCACATACAGTTTTACCGTAACCCATATTGGTTGCGAACCTAGAACAGTAAAGGTTGACGTTGATCCAAACCTGAGTGAAGTTAAGGTCTTTTTACAGGAGTCTGCTTCGGTACTTGACGAGGTAAATATTAACGGGAAAACCCAACAAAGAAAGGCTATGGAAATTCCCATAGTTTCGACTTCTATCTATGAAGAGTTCCTTAATAAAAACAGGGAAAATAGCTTAATGCAGACGTTAAGTAAAATCCCTGGAGTAAGTACTATCAATATTGGTTCTGGTCAATCCAAGCCTGTTATTCGTGGCTTAGGTTTTAATAGGGTGGCAGTGCTTCAAAACGGTATAAAGCACGAAGCACAGCAGTGGGGAAATGACCATGGTTTGGAAATCGACCAACATGGCATTGACCATATTCAAATTATTAAAGGTCCGGCTTCCTTACTTTATGGATCAGATGCCATTGCGGGTGTAGTAGATATACAGCAAAACAAAATTCCATTACCAAATTCATTTGGTGGAGAGGTTAATATTCTTGGAGAAAGCAATAATGATCTTTTGGGTATTTCTGCTGGTATTACCTCAAGAAAGGACAAGTGGTTTTATCGCGGACGGTTAACCTATAGGGACTATGCCGATTATAAGGTTCCCGCAGATAGAATCAATTATGAAAACTACATTTTTGAATTACACGAGAATAACCTAAGGAATACGGCTGGGTACGAAGCAGATGCAAGTGCTAGTATTGGTTATGTAACCGATAACATAAAAACTGAAACCGTGTTCAGTAATGTAAATGCGAAAAACGGATTCTTTGCCAACGCACACGGTTTAGAGGTACGCACCTCTAGTATAGATTATGATAGCTCTAATAGGGATATAGACCTGCCTTATCATAAGGTAAACCATTTTAAAATAACGAACAATACAGCTATAGACTTAGGGGAACATAAATTACAGTTAGACCTCGGTTACCAGAACAATAATAGGGAAGAGCATTCAGAACCTGTTCCGCATGGGTATATGCCAACACCTCCGGATACTAAAGAAAGGCTATTCATTAAAAACACCTACTCCTTAAATTTCAGAGATGCCTTTAAACCAACCGAGGAACATGATATGGTAGTGGGTTTAAATACGGAGTATCAGAATAACAATATTGGCGGATGGGGTTTTTTAATACCAGAATACAATCGTTTTACCGCTGGTATATTTGCCTACGATCAATTTGAAATTCATAATGATTTTCATGTTTTGGCAGGTTTGCGCTATGACGTGGGCAGGGTAGCGACTAAAGCGTATTATGATTGGTACCCGTCCACGGTAAATAATGACGATGGTTCCACATCATACATTCACCTGCAACGATCTAAAAACAAAACTTTGGATTTTGGTAGCCTTAGTGCTTCTTTAGGGGTGAGTTATATTGACAATAAAACCAGTTATAAGGTAAATGTTGGTAGAAGTTTTAGAATGCCTTTAGCCAACGAATTGGCTTCGGATGGGGTTAACTATCACATGTATCGTTTTGAGAAAGGAAATCTAGATCTAGATCCAGAAATATCATATCAATTAGATCTTTCCGTAGACCATACAGCAGAGTCTTTCCGTGTAGGCGTTAGTCCGTTCGTTAATATTTTTCAAAATTATATTTACCTCAATCCTACATCAAGCTATTACGAAACCATTCAAATTTACGAGTACACGCAAGCAAAGGTTTTTAGGATAGGAGGAGAGTTTAATGCAAGTACTACAATTGTTAACAATTTACAGTTAGATGCCTCTGTGGAATATGTGTATTCTAGACAGACTAGTGGTCCCAAAGAGGGGTTTACACTACCGTTTTCTCCGCCGTTATCAACACTGCTATCTGCAACATACCAGTTTAACACGCTCTTATTTTTCAAAAATCCGCAATTGATAGCAGATTTTAGAATAACGGCGGCCCAAGAAGAAATTGTTCCTCCAGAGGAAAAAACCGATGGCTTTCAGGTTCTAAATATGTCTTTTTTAACGGAAATGGAGGTGTTCAAAAACAATTTACCAGTAAAAATGCGGGTAAAACTCAATAATGTTTTCGATACCAAATATTTTAATCATACCAGTTTTTACAGACTTATAGATGTTCCCGAAGCCGGTAGAAATATCTCTTTATCGCTAACAATACCTTTTTAAACAATTAATAATCATAAATCAGTAATCAAATTAAAATTAAGTACCATGAGAACAATTAGTATGAAATCAAATTTAAAATTTTTAGCAATCGTTGCTTCTATCGGACTCTTTTTACAATCATGTAGTAGTGATGATGACAGTATCATTGCATTGAGCGTTCCTGAAATCACCAATTTTGAATATGGTGAAGGTAGCTCGCATTCAACAGAGCAAGTAGCCTACAAAGGATCGGATATTCATTTGGAAGCAGAAATTATTGCAGAGGCAACCGTAAGTAGTATTACACTTTCTATTCATTCACATGATGTAGAGTTAGCGGAAGGTGAAGTAGAATGGGAATTTGAACAAGTATTTACAGATGCCGATTACATGGTTATCAACCCTACTTTTCATGAGCATGTAGATGTACCATCAAATATTCCGTCAGGGGAATATCATATTGAACTTCTGGTTATCGATGCACTCGGAAACAGCACAGAAGTAGAAGGCCATATTGAAATAATGGACACCATTACTTTAAGTAATTTTTCAATTGATAGCAGTGTTGCCAGAGGTGAAGATTTTCACGCAGAATTTATGATCCTTGCCGTTAACGGTATTCATAGTATTACTGTTGATATTCATGCACATGGTCTTGACCTTGCAGAAGATGAACAAGAGTGGGATTTTGAAACGGAATATTTAGAAGGATACCACGAAGAAACAGAGGTTGAATTCCATCAGCATATTGATGTACCAGCAACTGCACCTGCCGGTGAATATCATATGCTTTTTACTGTTGAGGATGAGGACGGGAATACCAAAGCGTATGAAACCCACATAGATATTACCGCGTAATAACAAAACAAAACCGCATAGTGGATATAGGCCCTATGCGGTTATAAAACTTAGATATGAAGTCAACATTAAAATATTTCTATTGTTTGTCAATTTTACTAGTAACTGGTGCATGTTCCAGTGATAATAGTGTAGAAATCGATGAAGAAAAACCAACCATTACTATTGATTATACAGGTGGTTTTCCACAAGGTTGCGCAGTATTGACCAAAGGAGAAACGTATAATTTTAGAGCTATGGTCACCGATAATGACGAGTTGGCTGCTTATAGCATTGATATTCATCATAATTTTGACCATCATACACATGATGATCAATTGGCCGAATGTGAATTAGAACCAATTAAGCAATCTGTAAACCCGTTAATCTTTGTAGAAAACTATACGATTGAAGGAGGTTTGACCAGTTATGAATTCAATATTTCTGTTACCATACCCAATGATATAGATACCGGCGATTATCACTGTGCCTACTCCGTGACCGATGTTACCGGTTGGCAGAGTAGAACTTCTATAGATATAAAGATAATAGAATAATCATCATACCATAAACACCTTAGTTTTTGAATGTTTTTAGCGGTTTAAACAAAAATACGCTAAGGTTTTTTACACCATTCGAAAACATGAAAATTAATTTAAAATGCTTTTAAAATTGAAAAATAAAGTACAGATTTCACTGGTTCCAACACTTTTACTAATACTTTTATTTAGCTCATGTAACAGTAATGAAGATGAGGATGTTGTCTTAGTATCACCAACTGTTTCAGAAGTCGAAGTGGGGCTATTTAATAGCGAACTTGGAGTTGTAGGAGAAGATTTTCATTTTAATGCCGAAATATTAGCTGGAGAGCTTATTGAAACGGTTAAAATAAATATAGAACAAAAAAGTGATGAAACGTATTCCAACGATTGGTCTTTTGAAATTGTTTGGAACAAATATAGCGGTGTAAAAAATGCCAAAGTACACCAACATTTTGATATTCCTGCCGATGCTCCTAAAGGTATTTATGATTTTATACTCACTATTACCGATCAAAATGGAACGTTTTTAGAGGAAATAACAAATATTGAATTAATCGATGCAGCCGATTTCCCTGAGGTAAATCCATATGTGAAGTTATTTGGTGTAGACAAAATAGATGTCAATGGCACAGGAGGATATTATAATTTTTACTCTAATGGTGAATTTAGAAACCCTGAAGAAGCCTTTTTTAGTACAGGAGAATCTATCTGGTCATCGGTACAAATAGGGGAACTTAAGGGTGACGGAATATTATATGGTTTATTGATTAAAAAGAATCAAAATCATAAACCAGAATCCTTAGAAGCTATTGATTTCTCTAAAGTAATTGTTACAGAAGTTAAAGAACACGCAGATTTTGATGAGGTTAGGTCATTGTCCAATAGTTATAACACCAATTTCAACAACCATAATCAATATGGTGTTCCTCTAGAAATTGGCGCTAAAGAAGATAATAACTTCCCTGATGCTACACCAATTACTGGAAATATAGCATGGGAAACTGGTACCTATTATTATGGGTTTGTATATTATAATTATACCTATCTAAAAGGTACATTTCATTATATTGAGTTCGATATTATAATAGAATAATAATAATAATAATAATGTATTAAGCAGTGTCGTAATTAGGTTTGGGCACTGCTTTTTTTAATACAACTATTAAAGCCACATACCCGGTAAATATCTTATCTGTATAAAGGAGTTGTGGTGATTAAATTCCTAATTTGTTTAGCGTACTTTATTATAAAAAGTGCTATCTCAAAAAGAAAGTGGGAGAGAAGTTTAATGTTTGTTGTATAGAATTAAAATATTTTTATTATATTTAATACAATTACTTGATTTTTAGCATTTAATCCTTCCTTAATACCTTTAATAGCTTTTTTTCAATAACCTAACCTTGGTTGTTTGAAGTATGTATTAGTGTCAAACTTAACTACATATTAGGTTTATTTTTATACTCGTAAAATCTCTATGATTAATTCTAAAAATATAATTAATGAATGATAGTTTTCAATTATTACTCGAGTCGTTTTTAATCGGAGCTTTTCCATGGATTTCGCAATTGAAACAGCTAGACATTCATTTTAAGATTCCAGGCTTTAATTTAAAATCCTTGTTTAATTTTTTTGCCAGCTTATTTAGTGCCTCGATTTATATCTATTTAGAGCGATTAGGAATTTACGAACTAATCTATTGGCCAGATTGGAAAACCCTCATAATTATTTCCTTTATTATGATGTTTACATATTTTACACTATTAATTTATAAATGGAATGAGGTAAATACGGGTATACTAAAATGGCCAATCATATTAAATTTTGTGTTATACATTTTTATTTTTTGTACTCTAACTTCTGGATTTGGACTTTTAAAAACTTATAAAAATCATTATGTTATCAAAGGTATTGTAATATCAGAAGATGGGAGTGAATTGTTAGACAAAACTTATATTCGATTGGAGCATAGTAGCAAGCCAAATTTGAGTATTTCTCGTATGACAACTAAAAAAGGGGAATTCTCACTTCTTATTGAAAAAAAAATGGCAGATGAGTATAATCGATTAATATTAGAAAAAGCTGATTTTAAGCCTAGGGATATTCCTTTTTCAGGTATAGCTTCCCTAAGATCATACACTCAAGGCAAAATAGAAATTAAACGTTTAAAATAAATAATTATGAAAAAATTTCTTTTGATATTTTTAGTGATTTTTATCCAATATACATTTGGGCAAGACACAAAATTGAATGTACGTATTAATTTTGATACAGGAATAAAAACTAAAGATCTTGATAATCTAAATTTAGAAATAAATATTTACTTAGAAGATCTGCAAATTTCAAATGCCAATATAACCAACTATCCAGCTACTTTAATTCAGCCCGTCTCAAATCCGGAAAATAAGGATATATTTTTTGAAATAGATGTAATTGGTCCGGTTGGATGGGTCACTATGAAAAACCCTGTAAAGTACAATAAATATAATCCTAAAATTACACTTAAGCGTGTAAATGATGCTTATGCAATAAAAAAAAAGACAGCAATTGATCAAGAAGACGCAAATTCTTGGTCAAAAGCCATAGAATCCTATGATTATATGTTATTAAATAGGATGTATGGAACTGATTTACATAAATTTGAAATACTAAGAGGAAAGGCAAGAAATCAAATGCACTTAAGACTTTACCATGCAGCACTTAATTCTTACGCATCCATTTTAAAGAATGTTAAGCTAGATAATATTAAAAATTATTGGAAAAAGGTTTATCTCGATGAATTTTATAATTGCATACTTAAAGTTGGAAATTATAATCATATTAAACTTTCACAAGAAGAAATTGAAGATTTAATTTCAGATCAAGGTATAGTTGAATTAGATCACTGGAAATCCTTGATTAATTTATTTATTTCGGTAAATCCTAATATTATTAATTCAAAGGATTTAGAAAGTTTTTCTTTAGACAATTTAATAAAACAATACAATGCCGTTTCAAATAAATTAGCATTGAACGAAAATTGATAATCTTATAAATCTACATCAGATTGCAGATTTTCTTTTCATTAATATTAGTGTATCTCGTTGTATTATCTATAATCAACCGCAGGATCGTTGACAAAGTTATGATACTTGACTAAGCCATTAAATCTGTAATTATGTCAATTATCGCCTAAAAATGCTATTTCGTTAATTGTTATGAAATGTAATATAATGTTCCGCGTTATGTAACTTTGCTTTGGTAAAAGCGAAGTTTATATTACTACTTTTTCTTATTTTTTTCTTCTAAAAACTTTCTTTTGTATAGTTAATGGAACACGCTTTTTACGAACCGACGATAGAATGAAGTGGAATATGTGTGTAATGGAATTTAAATATTTTATGTATATTTAGATATTCGCTTTATTATTAGTGATTAAACTCTCCCTATTAAAGAATTACAATAGCAAATTTTATTAATTAACCTCCATTGGGTATGTTTTGGCTTCGATATAAGCCATAGTATTGTTTTGAGTATAATCAAAATACAGTTTTATGAAAGAATTTAGAGATTGGCTAGGAATAATAGTAATTGTAATTTCTATCATAGCCCTTGTTTATGTTGGGGCAGTAATAATTTCGAAAGGGGATAACGATGATTATCAGTTAGTTTATTCCTCTCTTCTTCCACTCGTCGGTACATGGGTAGGTGTAGTTTTAGCTTTTTATTTCGGCAAAGAAAACTATGAGGCGGCTAGTAATAGGTTTGAAAAAATAATTGACAAACTTACCCCAGAGATTTTGGATGATGTTCAAGTTAATCAGGTAATGATAGTAAAGAAGACCATGGTAGCTAAAAAATGGAAAGATATTGAAGATAAATCTATTAAGGAAATTATTGATTTTTTAGCTGGAATTGAAAAGACAAGATTACCTGTAATTGGTGATGACAATAGAGTACTATATATAATCCATGATTCTTTATTGTTAAAAACTTCATCCGCTAACACAGAAGAAAAAATTAGTGCTTTTGTTGAAAAGAATAAGGGTGTGGTAGATAAGATTGTATGGGCAAAAGAAAGGGATATATTAGAAAATATAAGAAAATTGATGAATTCAGAGACCAATTGTAAAGATGTATTTATCGAAAACACTAAAGGTGAATTGGTTGGATGGCTTACTGATACACTTATTTTAAGGTTTATTAATTCAAATAAGTTATGAGAACATAAAACATTAAAACATGAAAACCATAGAAATCTTAGCTGGAGAGCGCATAAAACTTAATGTAAATATTAGCTCAGGGGCTAATGTTGGCTCTAATGTTAGCCTTGATGACAAAATGATTAAAAAGAGTCACACCAATAATTTCACTGTCGATCTAGGTTTAATAAATGATATAGATGGACAGGTATTATCTGTGGTCTCAAATTTTTTCGTTGCAGGAGGTAATATTGATGCTATAATGGAAACTACTCACGTGTTAAATATAATTTCACCTGAAACAACTCCGCCAGAAATAGAAGCTAGTAAAGTAAAAATTAGCCCTACGTTGTTTATGGCCTACGTTGTTATAAAGTTTAAGATAATATAAGATGAAAAAGCTATTTATAATTTTAGCAATAGGGTCAATCAGTTTTAATGGTTATAGTCAAAATGTTGATTTAAGTAAATTTACCTTATCAAACAACTCGAGTCCGGCATTTGTTTTGTTAGGGGAAACACCTACTGCTATATATACACCAAGAAATTTTAAAGCTTTGTCCATTCATGCCTTAAATAATTTTGGTGAAAGTCTCTCTGTAGAAGTCACTCCTTATTTCTTAATTAACCAAGAACGGAGAGATCGAACTTACCAAAAATATATTGGAGTTATGGAGGATCCTGTTACTAAAGAAATCAAGCAGAACCCATTTAGTGGTTTGAATACTACAAATATTTCTTTTGCTTTTGTGGACAAAGAATTTTCAGGTTTGACTAGTAAACGTAAAACCTATTCCATAGGAGTTAGAACAACCTTATTACGATTTTATAATAAAGATAAAGTACATCAAAATACAGTTGGCATGGCTATGGCACTTTCAAATATTACTGTGCCTGTAAGTGTTTTAGAAGAAGGAGAAGAAGCTATTCAGAAGTATTACAACGAAAAACAAGATGAAATAAATGCCTTAATAGAACCTTTTCAAAAAACCATAAAACCTATATTTCGATTAGATGTTGCTATGGGTTACAGTACCTTATTCAAGGATAATGCGATTTCAGCAGCAACAGCAAAACGTTTTGGTGCTTGGTTAACATCGGAAACGAGTTTGATATTAAATGAAGGAAGTGATGCCAAGACTAATAATTATTTTAACTTTTTCATTACTGCGCGGTATATTGAGGACGGTTTCAACTCTATGAACCAGACAGATTACTTTACAAGTTACTATCGTGACCTTGGGGGAAAAATAGATTTTGAATTTGGAAGGATCGCTTTTGGGTATGAATATATTTCACGAATTGGCTCTTTTAGCAGCGAGCGATCTGTTGGAACTGTAAAATTTATTATAAATAAGGATATTAGTTTTAGTGGTGGCTTTGGAAAAGATTTTACGGTAACAGAGGATAATCTTTTAACCATTTTTGGTATTCATTGGGGGATTAACACAGGAAACAGTAAAGTAAAGCTTAATTAAAAATAACAAATAAAATATAAATAGATTATGAATTATTGTGTCAGATTATACAGAATATTAAAATTATACGAGAAGCAAAACGATAAAGTTTCTTAATAGTTTTAAATACGCAACGAATTTCAAAGCAATCTTAACGAGTTACAATGTTTCCAAAAGTTTATGCAGTCATGATTTTTTTGTTTCTTTTTTTTATCAAAAAAAAAGATTATCTCTTAATTTAATAAATTAAATATGAATGAAACTAACAAAAGGTTAAATGAAATTGAGGAAAAATTAATTGAACAAGAACATAGACCAATTCAAGTAATTACAAATTATTTATTTCGAAATAAAAAATGGTCAAAAGGTGACGGACGAATTACGTCATCTAAGAAAGCATTAATATGGCGAATTTTTTTCTCTCCAGGTGTTGTCGCCGGTACTGGAGGCATTATTGCATTAATTAGTATTTTTATTTTGCATTTACAAAATAATATTTTGTTGGATCAAAATGATTTGATTGAAAAACAGAATAATTTTTTTAGAGAACAAATACTATCTGATAATATTAGATCAAGTAGGTTAAAACTACAAAGTGGTGAAGCTTTTGCAAGTCCAGTATTACAAGAGGCTTTTAAGGAATATGTTTCTTCAAAAAAAATTATAGCTAAAGACTCTACAGAAATTATTACTGTTTCAGGTGTAAATCTTAATGGAGGATACTTTATCAATGAACCAGAAATATTTAGAGGAATTGAATTTAGAAGTGTGAACTTTAATAGCACAAATTTTTTTAATGTAGATTTTTCTAATAGTACTTTTATTAATTGTACTTTTCAATCAGAAGCTACAAATAACCCTTTTATAAATGATGAAAGCTTGGAAGAATTTGATTTAAAAATATTTTCACCAACGAGATTTGAAAATTGTAAATTTGAAAACTTGGATTTTAAAAATACAAGGTTCGACGGAGCTATATTTAAAGGCTGTGATATTAATAACTTAATCTCTGATGAAGCAAATTTTAGTTTTAACTCTTTTGTTGAATGCACTTATGATGATAGCTTTGAGAAATCACTAAAAATTGAAGGTAACATTGGCAATAAAACATTTTCTAATATAGATCAAGCTTTTATAGAATTAAAAAGAGTGAAGATTAAATTCGAAAATTTGGCGAAAAGCAATTATGAGAATTATCATTTAAGTCTTGTTGAAACATTAGGAAAGAATTATCAATATAAACAAAAGCCACTTTATAGATTATATGATAGATATGACTATGCTCCTAAGTCTGTTAAGAATTTGAGATCAAATATTTCACAATTTGGTAAAATGACAGTAGTTTATTATGATTTTGATGTTTCTGCACTATACGAAAGTCATATTAATGCATTTAATTCGTTGTATAAAGAATAATAAAGTTAGATATTATCGAATACTACCGAAAACTCATTATGTCAAATATCGCCCAAAAGCGCTATTTCGCTAATTGTTATAAAATGTACTATAATGTTCTGCGTTATGTAACCTGAGCTTTGGTTAAAAGCGAAAGGTTCTTCTTAAGTTTCTTAAAAAAATTTCTTCTAAAAGTTTCTTCTACAATGTTAATGGAACACTTTTTATGCGACGACGTAGGAGGGAAGCATAATGTGTGTGAAATGACTTGTTTATTTATAAGGCTTGTTTAAAAAGATATATATCTTAATTGTAACTCGCTTTTAACCATAGTGTTAATTACTTGTTTATAACTCTTCTTTGTTTTGCCTTTTTAAACGAAGAAGTAGTTTTATTTTTACTCCTCCTTTATAATAATTCTCCTAAACAACTTTATTATAATTCATACCCTAAATTAATGGGTTACTAATATTTGTAAAAATGAGTAAAATTGACTGTGTTAATTGTGGAAATAAACAAAGTTTGGATTCAAACTTTTGTAGTAATTGTGGAAATAAATTGAAGTGTGATTCTTGTGATAAACCACTTTTGAAGGATGCAAATTTTTGTTCAGATTGTGGCAAAACCACATTGTCAGAAACGAACAATAAGGAAGCTCTTAATACCATAAAGTTTAAAGAAACAAAAGATGAAAGGTCTTATGAATTAGCTTTTACTGATGAAGTTGGTAAAGATGTCTCTGAACTCGTTACTGGAATGATGAAAGGCACACCAATTATGCTTGGAGCAAATAATAATGATGTTGCGGAAAATTTTAATAAGGAGTTAGACGATGAGAATGATAGTGCAGATATTATTGATGTACCAGAAATACATAATGCTAATCGCAATGATGATTCTGATTCTGTGTCTAACCTTGATTATCCTCATCTAGATGATTTGTCAATGAAGATGGATTTTAGTGAAAAAGAATGGTTGATAGTCTATGCATTTTATCTCTCAAATTTTGGAGCAAGTACTTTTTCGAAAGAATCTGTTTATTCTAAATATAAAGAAGAAAGAATAACAGAATCAAGGTTTAAAAACTTAGGTACAAATTGGAAAAAAGCTTTTAGAAGTTCTTTTAAGACCCAAAAAGTTGGAGAGTTAAAGTTTACAGATGATGGAATTAAGAATGTGAAATCTTTAATTTCTGGCAATAAAAAAAGTAATGCGAAAAAAGTAACATCAAGAAAAGAAACTACTAAAAAAGTAAATAAGGCCGAAGCCAAAGGAAGCAAAAGTTCATCCAAAGTAATTCCAAAATCTGTTGCTATTGAAAAATTTGACATAAATAGCAAAAAGATATCTCTTGAAAAATTTCTTGAAAGTATTGGTAATCCAAAATCTACTAATGAAAGAATATTGGCTATCGGATATTATATTAGTGAAATTTGTGGTACAAATTCCTTTAGTGATGGAAATGTCGATTTTGCTTATAAAGTTCTCAAATTAGATAATAGACCAACTTTATTAAGACAGACTATTGCAAATGTGAAAAATAGAGATTTTTGGATTGAAAAAGCTGAAGGTAAATCTTGGAAACTTTCACGTATTGGTGAACTTCATATTGAAAAATTAAAAAGCCCTAATTAATGAATATATCAAGTTATATTGATTCTGTAGATGGCTTTTCTTCGAAGAATAACACAGATAAGGTTATATATATGGCATATTTTTTTATGGCAGTTAATAATACCAAAACCTTTTCTATTGAGGATGTTGAAGGATGTTTTGAAGATGAGCATTTAAAACTGCCAAATCATATTCAACAGCTATTGCATTCAAAGTCAATTGGAAAAACACCTGTTTTAATTAAAAAAAATAATGGCATTTACGCTCTATCGAGAGATACAAATAAGAAATTCGATAGTATGTTTGGTATTGAAAACATTAGTGTAATACCATCCACTAATCTTTTTCCTATTGAACTTTTTAATAATACAAGAGGATATTTAGAAAGTGTGGCAAAGCAAGCGATTGTATGTTACGATTACGGATTATATGATGCCTCTTTAGTAATGATTAGGAAGCTTTTGGAGACTCTAATAATTGAAGCTTTTGAGAAGTTTAATAAATCATCTGAAATACAAAATAAAGAAGGGCATTTTTATATGTTAAGTGATTTGATAGGTAAATTTCTAAATCATAGTGATTGGAACATTGGTAGAAACACGAAATTAGGTCTCCCTAAAATCAAAAAACTTGCAGATGTAAGTGCTCATAATAGAAGATTTGTAGCAAAGAAACCTGACATTGATAATGTAAAAAGTGAGTTACGGTTTACAATAGAAGAGTTAATCCATTTAATTGATTATTGAAATGAATAAAAGACGAATTTTTAGTGAAATTGAACCTGCCAAAGGCTCTTTATTTGTTCAAGAAATTGCAGACCCGAACAAAGTATATTTAGTAGAGGAAAAGGATTTTGATGATTCAAGTAAATCAGGTTTGGTAGGGATTGCTTGTGTAGTACTTGAATATAAAGAAACTATTGACGAATTGATTTACTCAATAAAAACTCCTGAAACTATAATTATAATGAAGAGAGGACATTTAGCTAGCGTGTTTTTTACATATTAAACAAAAATTTTA
Organism: Algibacter sp.; assembly: GCF_039977455.1. GTDB lineage: Bacteria > Bacteroidota > Bacteroidia > Flavobacteriales > Flavobacteriaceae > Algibacter_B. The sequence continues at coordinate 119,285 of NZ_JBDWDG010000013.1, forward strand.
TTCAAAATGATTAAAGACTACAAAATAGAAGCTTTTACAAATGATGATGAACGTGCTAGAAAATATGAATTTATTATAAAAGGTAAAGACGAGCAAGAAGCGTTGCTTAATGCTCAAATTCATATCACAAATAGTTATAAGGACGATGATTTTTATGAAATTGAAATGTCGTTAATTGGAAATAGTTTAATTCAATAACATTATGTAAAATATAATCTCGATTTTAAGCTCGTCCTCATAAAATTTTGGCTAAAACAATAGGTGAAATGAGTGTGCATATTTTAGAAGTTTAGTAATACAGTTTCTTAAGAGTTTCAATTATACAAAGGAATTCAAAGCAATGTTAATAGTTACAATGTTTCCTAAAATATAGCGAATGAGCCGTTAATTGTTTCCAAAATTATATGCAGACTTGAATTTTTGTTTCTTTTGTTTCAAGACAAAAGATAATGAAACATAAAAAAAGATTAATTGAAGTTCTACACATAACAAGTGTATAGAAATTTTTAAGCAAGGATTTGAGCAAGGGAAAATTTTATACTCTTGTGGCAAGCTTACGAGAATCGTCTAAAATTTTTTATGTCGTACATTTTATTGAATAAGCGATTTTTAATAAGAGCGAAAAGGTTAGCTTTTTTTTGGTATTTCGACTGCGCTCAATATAAACTCAGGCAAGCGATGGATAATTGTGTTATAAATAAATTGCCAGAGCTATTTGATTTTATAAAACAATCGAGCGCTTGGTAGCGGCTATTTTACATAACGGCTAATTATAGTTCATTTTATTTAACGAGATGTTTCTTGAGAATCTCGTATTTAAAAAATTATGGATGATTGTACAGAATATTAAAACTATACGAGAAGCAAAACGATAAAGTTTAATGACCCCAGTATTGAGTATTCTTTTAAATCTAAAATCTTCTTGGGATATTTTACATACTTTTTAAATAAGAGCTTCCAGTGGAAGGTTTTATTTAAAAATAAATTATAGTAAGGATTAACAATTGAAATAATTATTGTTTTAATATTCAAACATCCACTGGATAATCAAAAATTAAAAGTGTACTATAATTTATATTATGTAAAATAGAATATTTCTTTATCCATTTTAATTTTTATTTGAAACAACAACATAAAATTCAATATTCATTTTAATAGTATATATCAACAACCCTAGTTTACAACACTTTAGTTAAAAAAACCACTACTTTTTTAATACAACAATAAAATAACTCTAAATTCATGTTAAAGTTCTTCTAAAGTCAAATTTTTATTCATTTTAATCCTAATCTAGTATTATATTTGCAGTCCCTTTATTTCTAGTAAACCATGAAACCAGAACAAAAAGATAAAACTCAAAAATCGCGACTACAATTGTTGCACCAGTATTATAAATATACGGGGTTTTATACGTTTGTTTGGGAAGCTGTCAAAAAATCATTTCCTTATATTATAGCAATTGTTATTGCGGTATATACGCTAAATCATTTTTTTGATATTAACGAAGCCTTAGTTCGTCTTACCGAAATTCTTCCAGCTTACGGCGTACTCAGTTTCTTTTTTGTTTCAGAAACCTTATTAGGTCTTGTTCCGCCAGAAATTTTTATTGCATGGGCCGGTAAAATGTATAGTCCATGGTTATATTTAAGTCTATTAGCTATTTTATCTTATAGCGGTGGTTTAGTGTCGTATTGGATGGGACGCTCTATAACCAAAATGCCATCGGTTCATAATTACCTTGAAACTAAAATGGAAAAGCAATTAAAAAACTCCAAAAAATGGGGTGGTTTTTTAATTATGGTTGGTGCGGTATTACCACTACCCTTTTCAATTGCTTGTTTAACAGCCGGAATAATAGAGTTTTCGTTTCATAACGTGATGCTATATGGTGCTTTACGGTTTGTTCGTTTTGCCATTTATGGCGCTATTATTTTCAATGTGTTTTAGTTCATTATTAAGTAAAACTGTTGAATAATAACGCTTTTAAAAGCTATAACTATTCTTTTTCTATCTATTTTTACACTATAAATTTATACTATGTTTTCATTTTTAAATATTTTCAGAATTGTAGCTTTGTTAGAAGGTGTATCTTACCTTTTATTATTATTTATTGCCACTCCTATAAAATATATGTCAGGTAATCCTGAGTATGTTAAGCTATTAGGTATGCCACATGGTGTGCTATTTATGCTTTATGTTGTATTGGCATTTTTATTGATGAAGGACATGAAATGGACTAACAAAACCTTGTTAATTGTATTAATAGCTTCAGTTATTCCATTTGGTACGTTTTACATTGAAAAAAAATATTTAAAACCAGTAGTAAATGATTAATTTCAAACATTGGCTGTATGACTATTTAATTGCAGCTAGTTTTTCTGAAACCACAGCTAAATACTTAAACATGCTGGGCTTATTAGTAGCCCTGTTGGTGGTGGTATTTATTGTCGATTTTATTACACGAAAACTTTTAGTACAGGCATTTATAAAATTTGCTGCGGTATCAAAATCTAATTTTGACGATTTTTTAGTTAAAAATAAAGTACCTAGAAATGTAGCCCATATTATTCCTTTACTTATAACTTTAGAGTTTTTTCCTGTTGTATTTTACGATTTCCCAGCATTTGAAAATACTTTTGAAAAAGGATTACAGGTATTTGGTATCATATTAACCCTATGGATCGTTCGAAGTATTCTTCACACGCTAAAAGACTTTTTCAAAACTTTACCAAGTTTAAAAGATAAACCCATAGCCAGTTATATTCAAGTATTTATGATTTTTGCTTGGTTAGGCGGTTTTATGTCTGCCATAGCCATAATTACTGGTATTCCGTTTTTATCGTTTGTTACTGGGCTTGGTGCTATTTCGGCAGTTATCATATTAGTGTTTAAAGATACCATCATGGGATTTGTAGCTAGTATTCAAGTATCTATTAACGATATGGTTCGTATTGGCGATTGGATCACCTTCGAAAAATATGGTGCCGATGGCGATGTTACCGAAATTACTTTAGCAACGGTTAAGGTTCAGAATTTCGATAAAACCATTACTACTATTCCAACTTATGCGCTTATTTCCGATTCCTTTAAAAACTGGCGTGGTATGACCAGTTCAAATGGACGACGAATTAAAAGGGCTCTATATATTAAACAAGATGGTGTAAAATACTTAACAGATGCCGAGGTTGAAAAGCTAAAAAGTATTCAGCTTATTTCATCTTATATAGAAACTAGACAAAAGGATATTGCCGAGTATAATAGTAGCCACAATATTGATAAAACACTGTTATTGAATGGTAGAAACCTTACCAATTTGGGGCTTTTTAGAAAATATATAGATTCCTATTTAAAAAATCATTCTGCAATTAATAAGGACATGATGATTATGGCACGTCAATTAACGCCAACAACTCAAGGTATTCCACTAGAAGTTTATGCTTTTAGTAGCGATAAACGTTGGGAAAATTACGAGTATATTATGTCTGATATCTTCGATCATTTAATCGCGGCACTTCCCTATTTTAATTTGGAAATTTTTGAATTGCCTAGTAACTCCATTAGTGTAAATAATTAAAATATTTCTTTTTTTAGAAAATATGCTAAACATAAAAAAAGCCTAATAAACATTTGTTTATTAGGCTTTTTAATAAATATATATATATGTGATTGTCTTAGCTTAGATATTAGCAGCTAAAAAATCTCCAACCTCTTTAGTTCCGTATGCTTTTCCACCATCGGCTAAATCTTCAGTAACCACACCTTCTGCCAATGCTTTATTTACCGCATCTCTAATAACTTTTCCTTCTTCAGGTAAATTAAAAGCAATTTCAAACATCATAGCTGCAGATAATACCATAGCCATTGGGTTTGCAATATTTAATCCTGTTGCTTGTGGGTAAGATCCATGAATTGGCTCAAATAAAGCAATATCAGATCCCATAGATGCCGATGGCATTAATCCCATAGATCCAGAAATTACAGACGCTTCATCAGTTAAAATATCACCAAATAAATTTTCAGTAATTAAAACATCGTAGCTATTTGGCCATTGTACTAAACGCATCGCAACAGCATCAACAAGCTCGTAACTTACTTCAACCTCAGGATAATCTTTTTCCATAGCCTGAACCGTTTCTCTCCATAAACGAGATGTTTCCATAACGTTAGCTTTATCAACACAACATAATCTTTTAGAACGTGTCATGGCTAATTCAAAACCTTTTTTAGCTAAACGCTGTACTTCAGCACGTGTGTAAACACAGTTATCATAAGCTGTTTCTCCATCATCTCTTCTACCTTTTTCACCAAAATAGATACCACCTGTTAACTCACGTAAGAACACTAAATCAGTACCCTCAATACGTTCTTGTTTTAAAGGCGATTTATCTAATAACGAAGGAAACGTAAATGTTGGACGTAAATTAGCAAATAAACCAAGTTGCTTACGCATTTGTAGCAAACCATTCTCAGGTCTTACTTTTGCCGAAGGATCGTTATCAAAACGAGGCAAACCAATAGCACCAAATAAAACAGCATCCGAAGCTAAACAAACTTGGTGCGTACTATCTGGGTAAGGTTCTCCAACAGCATCAATTGCTGCCGCACCTGTTAATGCTGGTTTCCAAGTTATTTCATGTCCAAATTTTTCAGCAACCGCTTCACTAACTTTTTGTGCTTGAGCCATTACTTCAGGTCCAATACCATCACCTGCTAAAACTGCAATATTAAATTTCATCTTTATTTATTTTAATCTTTAATTTATAATTTTTATGTCATTTCCAGTATACCGGTGATTTTCGGTATTTATCAAGACGTTGGGCGCTACCACAAGGGTCGGGCTTTCACTACTCGCTTCCTCCTATTGTCGGTGAGCTCAAACAGACCGCTCAATCCCTAGCGCGGGCTAGTTTTCAGTAGCAAGTATTCCCTTAACCGTTAATATTAACCGCCAACAAACTAACTTGCTCCAATCCTTCTAGCTCACAATTATATTCAGCATCTTCTCAGTTGCCTTAATTGCCGAAACCGTTTGGTCAGAATCTAAACCACGTGTTTTAAATTCTCCACCACTATTTCTCCATGTAATAATGGTTTCGCATAAAGCGTCCGAATTACTTCCTGGTGGTATTCTAACCGCATAATCTATTAATGCGGCAAGCTCCAACTTCTTCTTTTTAAACACTCTTTTAATGGCATTCATAAAGGCATCAAACTGACCATCGCCTTGCGAACTTTCTTCAAAAGTTTCATTGTTAATGGTAATTGAAACCGTTGTAGAAGGTTTTAATCCTTTCGAGTGTGTTAACACATAACTATTTACCGTAACTTTCTCTTCATATGTTCTATCTAAAACATCCGAAATAATATAAGGCAAATCCTCTTTGGTAACCACCTGTTTTTTATCGCCCAACTCTATAATTCGTTGGGTAACTTTCTTTAAATCTTCATCATTAAGCTGAAGACCCAATTCTTGTAAATTCTTCTGTATATTGGCCTTTCCAGACGATTTCCCTAACGCATATTGGCGTGTTCTACCAAAACGCTCAGGCATTAATTCGCTAAAATATAGATTGTTTTTATTATCTCCATCGGCATGAATACCAGCAGTTTGCGTAAAAACATTGGCGCCAACAACAGGTTTATTAGACGGAATCATAACACCAGAAAAGGTTTCAACCAATTTACTAATGGTAAACAAAAACGTTTCATTTACGCCAATTTCAATATCTGGCATAAAATCGTTAATTACAGCAACACTACTTGCCATAGGTGCATTTCCGGCGCGTTCGCCCATACCGTTTACCGTTAAATGTAAACCATCGGCTCCTGCTTTTAAACCTTCCATAATGTTCGATACACCCAAATCATAATCGTTGTGCGCATGGAAATCAAAATGTAAATTCGGATATAAATCCTTAATCTCTTTTATAAAGTTGTATGATTCCTGGGGTGTTAAAACACCTAAGGTATCTGGAAGCATAATACGCTTTACTGGTTGCGTAGATAAAAACTCTAAAAACTCAAAAACATAAGCTTTCGAGTTTCGCATACCATTACTCCAATCTTCCAAATAAACATTGGTCGATATACCATGTTTTTCAGCTAACGCAATGTTTTCTTTTATTTCGCTAAAATGCTGATTAGGAGTTTTTTTAAGTTGATGAGTTAAATGATTTAATGAACCTTTAGTTAATAAATTTTGAACCTGTGCTCCTGCTTCAAGCATCCAATTAATAGACACTCCTTTATCAACAAAAGTTAAAACTTCAACCGCTTGTAAATGGTTGTTTTTAGATGCCCAATTGGTTACATCCTTTACCGCTTGAAGTTCACCTTCCGACACACGTGCCGAAGCAATTTCAATACGATCAACCTTTAACTCTTCTAGTAAAAGCTTGGCAATTGTAAGTTTCTCAGAAGCAGAAAACGACACGCTCGAGGTCTGTTCACCATCGCGCAATGTCGTATCCATTATTTCAATTCGTTTTACCGCCATTATTTAGAAAGGACGAGATTCTGTGAATGTTTCAATCTCACTTTTCATGCTTTGTAAATAGTCGATATCATCAAAACCATTTAACATGTTTCCTTTTTTGTAACCATTAATATCAAATGATTCTGTAGTACCAGAAGATAATAATGTAATGGTTTGTTTCTCTAAGTTTACTTCTAACTCGGTGTTAGCATCGGCATAAATAGCTTCGAAAATCTCGTTAGAGAATTCTGGACTAATTTGTACTGGTAACACCCCAATATTTAAACAGTTATTTTTAAAAATATCTGCAAAGAAACTAGATACTACACAACGGAATCCATAATCGTAAACCGCCCATGCTGCATGCTCTCTAGAAGATCCAGAACCAAAGTTCTTTCCTCCTACTAATATTTTTCCTTTGTAAATAGGATTGTTTAAAACAAAATCCTGTTTTGGTGTATTATCACCATTGTATCGCCAGTCACGAAATAAATTATCTCCAAAACCTTCTCGTTTTGTAGCTTTTAAAAAACGTGCTGGTATAATTTGATCGGTATCCACATTCTCTATAGGTAAAGGAACTGCAGTACTCGTTAATGTTGTAAATTTATCGTAAGCCATATTAATTTGCTTTTTGCCTTTAGCTTTTAGCCATTGGCGTAATTTTAATATTATTATTTTTAGCTCATAGCAAACGGCTAAAAGCTAATAGCTATTTTTATAGTAATTCTCTTGGATCGGTTACTACTCCAGTTACCGCAGCAGCCGCAGCTACTAATGGACTAGCTAATAATGTTCTAGATCCTGGTCCTTGACGACCTTCAAAATTTCTATTAGATGTACTCACTGCATATTTTCCTGCAGGTACTTTATCATCATTCATCGCTAAACAAGCCGAACACCCTGGTTCTCTTAAAACAAAACCAGCTTCTTCAAAAATATCAAGTAAACCTTCTTCTTTAATCTTAGCTTCTACAATATGCGATCCTGGAACTAACCAAGCCGTTACATTATCAGCCTTTTTTCTTCCTTTTACAATAGATGCAAAGGCTCTAAAATCTTCAATACGACCGTTAGTACAACTACCAATAAATACGTAATCGATTTTCTTACCAATCATTTGCTCATCTTCTGCGTAACCCATATAGGCTAAAGATTTATCGTAAGTAGACTTACCACCTTCAACAGATTCTGCAGTTGGAATGTTATTAGAAATCCCCATTCCCATACCTGGATTTGTACCATATGTAATCATTGGTTCAATATCGTTGGCATCAAACGTTACTTCTTTATCAAAAACAGCATCATCATCCGTTTTTAATGTTTTCCAATATTCCATTGCGGTGTCCCAACCTTCCCCTTTAGGCGTTTTAGGACGTCCTTTGATATAATCGAAAGTTTTGTCATCTGGAGCAATCATACCACCACGAGCACCCATCTCAATAGATAAGTTACAAACCGTCATACGGCCTTCCATAGACATATTTTCAAAAACATCTCCAGCATATTCAACAAAATATCCAGTAGCACCAGAAGTTGTTAATTTTGAAATAATATACAAACCAACATCTTTAGGTGTAACCCCTTTATTTAATGAACCATTAACGCTAATGCGCATTTTCTTTGGCTTTGGTTGCATAATACATTGTGTAGTTAACACCATTTCAACCTCCGAAGTACCAATACCAAAAGCAATAGCTCCAAAGGCACCGTGAGTTGATGTATGTGAATCTCCACAAACAATTGTAGCTCCAGGAACTGTAATTCCATTTTCTGGTCCTACAACGTGAACAATACCATTATTTTGATGACCAAGTCCCCAGTGGCTAATACCATATTTATTAGCGTTATCCTCTAATGTTTTTAACTGATTAGCCGATAACGGATCTTCAACTGGTAAATGTTGGTTAATAGTTGGCGTGTTATGATCGGCAACAGCAAATGTGCGCTCTGGGTATAAAACACTCAAGCCTCTACTTTCTAACCCAACAAATGCTACAGGACTTGTAACTTCATGAATTAAATGACGGTCTATATACAATACGTCTGGTCCATCTGCAATATTTCTAACAACATGCGAATCCCATACTTTGTCAAACAATGTTTTGCTCATAAATAATTTAAATTTTAAAAGTCCACAAAGTTAAATTATAATACAGATAATCGAAAGTTTAGACTGCATGGATATTCTATTTTTATAAAATATATAATGGATGCATGATTCCTTGCATTTTATGCAATAAAATCAAAAAAATGGTTATAATTTTTAAAGATAAAATGGAATATTAGACTATAATCTGTCTTTTACGAATTCAACTTCCGTTTTTCCGTGTGGTAAAACCTGCCCATCAGGACCAATATTAACCATAACAATATTTGAAATGGTTATTATAGTTTCTCTTGTTCTCATATTTCTAACTTCGCAGCTTAGCGTTAAGGATGATTTCCCGAAGTTTACAGCTTTAATACCTATTTCAACAACATCGCCTTGTTTAGCAGATGATTTAAAATCTATTTCACTAATGTATTTAGTTACTACTTTTTGGTTTTCTAATTGTACGATAGAATATAAAGCTGCCTCCTCGTCAATCCATTGCAATAATCGCCCTCCAAACAAGGTGCCATTGGCATTTAAATCTTCTGGCTTAATCCATTTTCTGGTGTGAAATCTCATAGTTTTATTTTTTTTTAAAGATAAAAAAATCTTGAATGTTGATAACCTCGTTAACAATTATAATTCGAAAAATTAAATGAAGCGGGTATATTCAATAATTTTAGGAAAAATCTTAAAAAATGGACTCTAGACAATTCAATCTTAAAAGTATTCGACCAGAAATTTTAAGCACTACCATTAACGATGAAATGAGTTCTGATGAGCGCTTTCAGAACGTAGTACTACGCCCTATCATAAAATTTCAAAATGATTTATTACTTGAAGTTTTTAGGAATTATATTAAAAAACACAAATCTGTATTTTATGATTTGTGCTTAGACAAGCGTATGGATTATATTGAAAATGCGATTCAAAAAGATATGAAACTACGTAATTCGATGAAAGGCATGATTATTGGCATTTTTACTGTTGAAGAATATTTAATTTATATTGAAAATTCTTCGTCCTTAAATAAGCGTATGATGAATATCGTAAAAGAGCGCCTTTTAAGCCATATTCAAGTTTTTGAAAAACCTGAAATGCTTACAGCGGTTTAAAATTTAAATGGGCATTATTCTATTAAAGAAACTCCATTTAAATCTGTGGTTAATACATCGCTCATATAATCAAAAAACGGACGTATCGCTTTAAACGCATCGTCTATTTCTTTTATGAAATTGGGGTTTAAAACGTCTTTATCGGTATATTTTTTAGTAAAAATGTATTGTTTTTTCTTGATTAAATCTATAGCAGGATGATCTTTTGCAAAGCCTCTTGGTGCAGATTTAACTTCATCTCCAATAAAAGAGTCGCTCCAAACGGCATTAAAATCTTTATTAGCTAAAATGTCTCTAATTTCAGAATCATCCATTTCAAATTCTTTTCGAATCCGCATTAAATCTTCTTTTTCGGGTTGCCAAAAGCCTGTTGCGATAAAACTTTCGTCATTTGGCTGAAGGTGTAAATAATAACCACCTCTTAATCTTGGTTTGGTTCTATGAAACGATCCTCCAAAATGCGTTTTATAGGGTAACTTGTTTTTTGAAAAACGTACATCGCGATAAATTCTAAAAAGTTTTAATTTATCTATTTCATCATGTTTGTTAAGGTTTTCGAGCACGGCATTATAAACTTCTTTAACCTCTTTTTCAGCAGCCTTAAATTCTGGCTTATGCTCATTAAACCAGTCGCGGTTATTATTTTTTTCTAATTTTTTGAAAAATGTAAAAACGGACTTTGGCACCTGTACACTCATAATTAATTTTGGTTTTCTAAGGTTCTAAAATACAAAAAGTCCCGAATCAATCGGAACTTTTATTTTTATCTTAACATGAAAATGTTATTTGAGGCCGCTAACAGCTTTATTATATTTAATTTTCATGATATCTTCTAAATGGTTGTCGTAATATTCTACTATAAAGTTTCCTTCACTATCAAAATACCCAATGCCATTTTTATTATCTCCACGTACTATATAATGACCGTTTGCTGACGATTCCCAAGCGTTTGCTGTTTTTACAAACTCATTTGTATTAGTATTAAAAGCGATATCAAACCCTTTTTTATTTGGAGTGAATTTATAATTTTTATCGCCAGAAACATAATAAGTTTCTTTGGTAAGAAAATCGTAATCGGCATCGGCATCATCATCTACCATAATCATTTTTTCAACCTTTTTGGTTGATAAAACACGATCTTGATTTACTTTTTTTGCATCAGCGTCTTTTAATTTCACGTTTGATGTTTCTCTGGTTATCACCTTAACTTTACTTTCTGTGGTGTTATCACTATCCTTGTATTTAATAGTTTTTACTTCTACTTCTTCTTTTATTTCTGATGGCTTCTCTTGAGCCATTATGGTACTACTAAATATTAGTAATACTATTAATGCTAAATTTTTCATGATATTTTTTAATTTAATTGAGTTAATAATTTCATTTTTAATACTTCTGCTAAAACTTAATTATTTGAAAACTCTTCGTTTAAAACCTGTTTATCTATAGATAATTTATTATCAAACTGTAATGTACGTATTGGGAATGGAATATTAATTCCGGCCTTATCGTAAGCTTTTTTAATTTCAATAATGGCATTTGTTTTTGCCTTTAACTTTTCAAGCATACTTTCTGATTCTATCCAAAAACGACATAAATAATTAATAGAACTACCCCCAAATTCGGTATAATAAAATTCTACATCTTCTGGTGTTTTTACTTGATCGAATGTATTGGAAATGGTTTCCTTAGTTAATCGTTTTACTTCTTCTAAATCAGATTCATAACCAACACCACATTCAATAAACACTCGCATTTTGGTAGTTAACGAATAGTTTTTTAATGGATTTTCTAGAATGGATTTATTAGGAATTAAAACCAAATTGTTATCAGCTTCTTTAAGAACAAAGTTTTTTAAACTAATTTCAACAACTTCACCTGAAAACCCATTGGTTTCTACCCACTGCCCTAGTTCTACATTTTTCCTAAAACTTAGTACTATACCAGCAAAGGTATTACTCAAAGTACCTTGAAGGGCTAAACCAATTACTAAACCTGACACACCTGCGGCGCCAATTAAAGTCTCTAAAGTTTTACTTAAGTTTAAAACACCTAAGGCCAAAAATAATCCTAAGGCTATAATGGTAACAGCAGTTATTTTGGAAATTATAGAAACTAATGAGTCTTGATCTACTTTTTTAGAAACCAACTTTCCTACTAGCCTTGAAACGTATTTGGAGATATAATAAAATACCACCATAACAATAATGGCTATAAACAGGTTTGGCAGGTTTGAAATAATAGTCTCTAACCAGCCCGTTAATTTACCGGAAATAAGTTCGTATGCTTTATTAAATTCGTTTTTCATAATTATATTTTTTTAAGGATTTGATAGTTAAACAATAAGTTACTTTAGAGTGCATTAACTTTGAAGTTCCCTATGTTTGGGCTGATCGACTTTTCTAGTTAACCAAGCACTAAGCATCCAACTAGATTTCTCTAATTCCCTTATGTAAGCTCCAATTAAATCTATGGTACCTTCATCCGAAATTTGTTCTGCTTTTACTATTACCTGAGACATTTGATTAAGTAAAATCTTATGATCATTTAAGGTTTCTTCAACCATGTCATGATCCGATTTAATTGGTCTATCTTCATGTATAGTAGCAGCTTTAAGATAATCCTTCATTTTACTCATAGGATTATATCTTAGCGTAAGAACACGTTCTGCAATAGCATCGATTTTTAATTGTGCATGATTGTATAATTCTTCAAATTTGTCATGTAAATCAAAAAAGTTTTTACCGTTTACATTCCAATGATTGCTTCGAAGTTTTTGGTAGTATATATGGTAATCTGCTAATAAAATATTTAATTCCATCACCACAGGTAATACATCCTCTTCATTCATATTTAAATAGTTCATAATTATAATTTTTAGGTTATTACTTCTAAAAGAACGGTTATAACTACCATTCTCTCTCACCGCTAAATTATAATATGACTAGCAATACGATTTGTTCGTTTGATAAAAATCCTTGCTCATTTCAAAAGAAACAAGAAGTTTTGGAATTAAATGTGTTAGAAAAAGCTTTAAAAAAAGGTTTTAGATACCTTAAAGATTACTCAAACTCTATTTTATTAAGTATTAAACCTGAAGCAGGAGCTATATAATTCATCTTTACATTACTATCTGCAACCAAACTATCTTGAATATCTTTTATGCTTAGTTTTCCCTTACCCAAGTCTATAAGTGTTCCCATCATTAACCGGATTTGATTGCGCATAAACCCCTTGCCCCTAACCCTTAATAAATAGGTTTTTTTGGGAAAGTAATTAGCGGAATAGATATGGTTTTCAATTAACTCGCAAGTTAATATGGTTCGTGTATAAACACCATGATCTGTAGGTTTATAACAATAGGTTTTTAAGAAATTTTCGCCTTCAAAAAGCTTAGCGCCCTGTTTCATTAAATCGATATCCAAATCGTCTAAAATGGTGGTCATAATAGGTGCACAAAATGGATGGCATTTTTCACCATAAGTGAATAGATAAAGGTATTCTTTAATTTTTGAATGATTGATAATATTGAATTTTGCATCAACTTCTCGAATATCAAGAGCACGGATATCTTGAGGAAGGTTATGGTTAAACAATTTTAAAAACGCATTTTGATCTTCTATAGGTTCTCTTAAAAAAAGCTCGAAAGCTGCATTTTCTGCTGAAACCATAGCATCAGTTCGTCCTGAACTTAAACTTTTAAAATACTTGCCTTCCAATATAAAATTTAAGGTTCTATCTACCATTAAATGAAGAGTTTTTACATCGGGCTGCTTTTGCCATCCATGAAAACGATATCCTAAGTATTGTATGGTAATAACGTAAAAGTACTTTTTCATTTCAAAATTAAATTGGTTCGGAAAATAGACTATTTATTAATTGTGACAAAAAATTTATAACTTGTATTATTTAATACTAACTAAAAAATTAACATTATGACCAACACATTAACTAATAAGCCACCTTTTTGGTTTTGGATTGTAAGTAGCATTGCCTTGATTTGGAACGGACTTGGAGTAGATGGCTATTTAGGGCAAGCCTATAATACAGAACGCTATAGGAGTTCATTTACTCAAGAACAACTTGAGCTTGCTGCCAATGCACCATCATGGACTATGGCTGCTTTTGCTATTGCCGTTTTTACAGGCGTTTTAGGTGCTGTTTTTTTACTACTAAGAAAAAGAATTGCAACAACATTTTGGATGATATCGCTAATTGCGGTTATATTACAAATGGGCTATGGCTTAGTAACCGGAGAAGCGGCAAGCATTGCAATGGTGCTTATGATTATAGTTTTTGCTTTTGCCTTTCTATGGTTTTCAAGATTTTCTGCTTCAAAAGGATGGCTTGCTTAATTAATATTAGAATATAAAAAAAGGCTTTAGTTTTCACTAAAGCCTTTTTTTATTATTTATGTCTTCCTATTAATTCTTTTTCAATATCTTTTAAGGTAAACCCTTTGGCTTGTAAAAGCATTAAGTAGTGAAACATTAAATCGGCCGATTCATATAAAAACAATTCATCGTTATTATCCATAGCTTCAATAACCGTTTCAACAGCCTCCTCACCTACTTTTTGAGCAACTTTATTTATACCTTTTGAAAATAAACTAGCCACATAAGATTTTTTTGTATCTTTATTAGCTACACGTTCGGCAATAACGTTTTCGAGGGTTGAAAAGAAACCATAATTAGAATTATTAACTTCTTTCCAACAAGTATCTGTTCCTGTATGACACGTAGGTCCAACAGGATTTACCTGAATAAGTAATGAATCGTTATCACAATCATTTTTTATATCTACTAGGTTTAAAATATTTCCGCTTTCTTCACCTTTAGTCCAAAGACGTTGTTTACTTCTACTAAAAAAAGTAACTTGTTTTGTAGCTAATGTTTTTTGGTAAGCTTCCTCATTCATATAGCCCAACATTAACACGTTTTTTGTTGTTGCATCTTGAATGATAGCTGGTACTAATCCGTTTTGGTCGTATTTTATGGTCATGATTATTTTTTATTATTGAAATGCCGAAACAAGTTCAGTATAACACGTGCGATTTATAATCGTACTTCTATATTATTCTTTTTTAATTCTTTCTTTAATTCTGGAATTGGAATTTCACCAAAATGAAATACACTTGCCGCCAAAGCTGCATCAGATTTTCCTTCTTTAAACGTATCTACAAAATGCTGTACATTACCAGCTCCACCAGAAGCTATAATAGGAATATTTAATTCTTCTGATAATTTTGCTAAGGCTTTATTTGCAAAACCATTTTTAGTACCATCATGATTCATGGAGGTAAATAAAATTTCTCCAGCACCTCGTTCTTCAACTTCTTTTGCCCATTCGAACAAATCAATTTCTGTTGGGATACTACCTCCTGCTAAATGCACTTTCCATTGTCCATCAACTTGTTTGGCATCAATGGCAACTACCACACATTGACTTCCAAATTTATTTGACAATTCGTTTACCAATTCAGGTCTTTTAACCGCAGAAGAATTGATAGATACTTTATCTGCACCACATTGCAACAAAGCATCAACATGTTCTACACTTGAAATACCACCACCAACGGTAAAAGGTATATTAACTTGCTCTGCGACATGCAAAACCATATCTAAAGTTGTTCCTCGTCCTTCTAAAGTCGCTGAAATATCCAAGAACACTAATTCGTCTGCACCTTGATTTGCATATTGTTTAGCTAGTTCGACTGGATCGCCTGCATCTCTTAAATCAACGAAATTGACACCTTTTACAGTACGTCCGTTTTTAATATCTAAACAGGGTATAATTCTCTTTGTTAGCATTATACAAATTTTTCTAGTTGGTGAAGTTTTATTCTATTTTCATATATAGCTTTCCCAATAATAACACCTTCGCAACCTAATTCGATTAATTTAGGCAATTCATCAATATGAGAAATCCCTCCTGATGCTATTAGTTTTATAGACTGACCGCTACTACTATTGGTGCATGACGTTATTATTTCTTTATACAAATCGAATGATGGCCCTTCTAACATGCCATCTTTTGAAATATCAGTACAAATAACATATTGAATACCTTTTTTCTGATACCCCTTTATAAATGGAATAACATCTTCTTTACTTTGCTCCATCCAACCACTTATGGATACCTTTCCGTCATCGCTGTCGGCACCTAAAATAATTTTATTTCCACCATATTTTGAAATCCAACCTTCAAAAGTATCAGCATCTTTTACCGCAATACTACCTCCTGTGATTTGTCTGGCTCCAGAATTAAAAGCAATATGCAAATCTTCATTCGTTTTTAAACCACCGCCAAAATCTATTTTTAACTTCGTTTTTGAAGCTATTTGTTCAAGCACCTTATAGTTTACTATATGCTTAGCTTTTGCTCCATCTAAATCTACTAAATGCAAATACTCAATTCCCGAAGCTTCAAACATTTTAGCTACTTCTAAAGGATTTTCATTGTATACCTTTTTAGTATCGTAATCTCCTTTTGTAAGTCGAACACACTTTCCGTCTATAATATCTATTGCTGGTATAATTCTCATGTTATAAATCTAAAAAATTCTTTAATATTTGTTCGCCCGCTAAACTACTCTTTTCAGGATGAAACTGCACGCCATAAAAGTTTTCATGTTGTAATGCCGATGCATAATTAAGGCCGTAATCTGTTTTAGCAATAGTTTCGTTACAATGCTCGGCATAATAACTATGTACCAAATACATATATTCATTTTCTTTTATACCTTTAAATAAATCGGATTTTAAATCTTTTATAACATTCCATCCCATTTGTGGGACCTTAACTTCGTTTGAAAAACGTTTTACATTTGTTTGAAAAACACCAATACCTTCTGTATTTCCTTCTTCAGAATATTTACAAAGTAATTGCATACCCAAGCAGATTCCTAAAACAGGCTGCTTTAAAGTAGGGATTACTTTGTCTAAACCACTTTCTCTAAGCATTACCATGGCAGAACTAGCCTCGCCAACACCTGGGAATATAACTTTATCGGCAGCTCTAATTTCATCAGGGTTATCAGATAAAACAGCATCTACACCTAATCTTTTAAAAGCAAACTGAATACTTTTTATATTTCCAGCACCATAATTTATTATAACTAATTTCATTAAAGCATTCCTTTAGTTGATGGTAAAAACATTTTGTTAGGATCTCTTTTTACAGCCATTTTCATTGCTTTTGCAAAAGCCTTAAAAATACCTTCTATTTTATGATGCTCGTTAACACCTTCTGCCTTTACATTTAAATTACATTTAGCACCATCTGTAAAAGACTTAAATAAGTGGAAAAACATTTCAGTTGGCATATCACCAATCTTTTCACGTTTAAATTCGGCATCCCACTCTAACCAATTTCTACCTCCAAAATCGACAGCAACTTGAGCCAAACAATCATCCATTGGCAAACAGAATCCGTAACGTTCAATCCCTAATTTATTACCTAAGGCTTTATTGAATAATTCGCCTAAAGCAATCATGGTATCTTCAATAGTATGATGTTCATCAACTTCTAAATCGCCATCCACCTTAACGGTTAAATCCATGGCACCATGGCGACCAATTTGATCTAACATATGGTCGAAGAAAGACAAACCCGTATTGATATCATTCTTCCCTGAACCATCTAAGTTTAATTTTATATAGATCTTGGTTTCATTGGTGTTACGTGTGATTTCTTCAATACGACCTTCAAGCTTTAAAAACTTATAAATAGCCGACCAATCGGTGCTTGTTAGGGCAATACAATCTAGAATATCTTGTTTTGAAGTTTCAATTTCCTCGGCTCCTAATTCTGGATTTTCTGATAAATAAATACCCTTTGCTCCTAAGTTTTTGGCCAATTCCATATCTGTTATTCTATCTCCTAAAACAAAAGAGTTTTCTAAATCATAATCTTCAGAAAAGTACTTAGTTAATAAACCTGTTCTAGGTTTACGCGTTTCTGCATTTTCATGAGGAAACGATTTATCTATAAGCACTTCAGAAAACACAACACCTTCTTTAGTAAAAGCATCAATTATTTTATTTTGGGCTGGCCAAAATGTATCTTCTGGAAAGCTATCTGTACCCAAGCCATCTTGATTAGTAACCATAACCAACTCATAATCCAACTCACTAGCTATTTTAGCCATGTATTGAAACACTTTTGGGTAATATTCTAGCTTCTCTAAACTATCTAATTGATAATCAACAGGCGGCTCTAAAACCAACGTGCCATCTCTGTCTATAAAAAGTACTTTTTTCATTATATAGATTTTAAAGTATCTATTAATATTCTGTTTTCTCTAGGTGTTCCAATTGTAAAGCGTAAACAATTCTCGCATCCTGGTTGTGTCGTTCTATTTCTTATTACAATCCCCTTTTCAATAAGTTGATTGTAGCGTTTTGTAGCATCATCCACCTTAGCCAAAACAAAGTTAGCATCGGAAGGGTATATTTTTGAAATATAGTTTACCGATTTCAATTTTGTAACTAAAGCATTTCGTTCTTCTAATATTTCTTTAACTTGTTGTTGAGTTTGTTCAAATTGTTCTAATTGAGAAATCGCTTTTTGTTGAGTTAACTCATTAACATTATATGGTGGCTTAATACGGTTTAAAATCGAAATAATATCTTGTGAAGCAAAGCAAATTCCCAAACGAATTCCAGCCATACCAAAAGCCTTAGAAAGCGTTTGAATAACTACTAAATTCGGAAATTCATTTAATCTGCTTATCCAACTTTCATCATTTGAAAAATCGATATAAGCTTCGTCAATGACAACAATACCTTTAAACTCTTTAATTAAACGTTCTATAGATTTAGCTTCAAAACTATTTCCTGTTGGATTATTTGGTGAGCATAAAAAGAGGACTTTAGAGTTGCTATTAGCTTCCTTTAAAATCTCGTCTACTTTAGGCTGAAAACTACCATCTAGCTGAACACTTATAATGTCTATAGCATTAATATTAGCCAATACGCTATACATACCGTAAGTTGGCGGTAACGTAATGATATTATCTTGGTTGGGTTCGCAGAAGGCTCTAAAAATTAAATCTAAAACTTCGTCACTTCCATTTCCTAAAAGAATGTTTTCTTGCGGAATGCCTTTTATTTTAGAAAGTAAGGACTTAACCGTTCTTTGTTGTGGGTCAGGATAGCGATTAACTCCATTTTCAAATGGGTTTTCATTCGCATCTAAAAACACCATATCATCACTATTGCCTTGAAACTCATCTCTTGCCGATGAATACGGTTTTAGTGCTTTAATGGTTGGTCGGATTATATTTTCTAAATTGAACATTTTTATATAATTATCTAACAAACTTGGTTCATGAGATTCCTGCTTTCAGCGGAATGACAAATTTATTTTAAATCCTTTAATCTAATTGTTACAGCGTTTTTATGCGCCTGTAAGCCTTCGGCCTCTGCCATTAACTCGATAGTTTCTCCAATATTTAAAAGACCTATTTTTGATATCTTTTGAAACGTCATGCTCTTTAAAAAGCTATCTAAATTTACTCCTGAATAAGCTTTAGAAAAACCGTTTGTTGGTAAGGTATGGTTGGTTCCCGAAGCATAATCACCAGCACTTTCCGGTGTGTAATCACCTATAAATATAGAACCAGCATTGATTATACCATCAACATACAAATCTTCATTTTCTGCACAAATAATAAAATGTTCCGGCCCGTATTCATTAATTAACTCTAATGCTGTTTCATCATTTTCAACATAAATTAACTTCGAGTTCGCAATAGATTTTTCAGCAATTGCTTTACGCGGAAGGATATTTAATTGTTTTTCAACTTCATTTGATACAATATCAATCAATTGTTTTGAAGTTGCCACTAAAATTACTTGACTATCTGTACCATGCTCCGCTTGACTTAACAAATCTGAAGCAATATATGAAGCATTTGCAGTTTTATCGGCAACAATTAGTAATTCGCTTGGGCCAGCAGGCATATCAATAGCTACCCCGTGTTTGGTGGCTAATTGTTTTGCAACGGTAACAAACTGATTTCCTGGTCCGAAAATTTTATAAACCTGAGGAATGGTTTCTGTTCCAAATGTTAGTCCAGCAATAGCTTGAATACCACCTACTTTTATAATTTTAGTAACGCCACAAAGTTGCGCAGCAAATAAAATTTCAGGAGCTAACTCGCCGTCTTTATTTGGTGGCGAACACAAAACTACCTCCTTACAACCCGCAATTTGAGCCGGCACTGCCAACATTAAAACGGTTGAAAATAAAGGCGCTGTTCCTCCAGGGATATACAAACCTACTTTTTGAATAGGTCGTTTTTCTTGCCAGCATTGCACACCTTCTGCAGTTTCTATTTCTACTTTTGGTGTTTTTTGAGCTATATGAAATGCTTCAATATTAGCCTTAGCTTTTAAAATAGCATTTTTAAGTTTTTCTGGTACCTTAACAATGGCATGTTCAATCTCTGTAATTGAAACCACATTATTTTCTAAACGAATACCATCAAATTTTTCTGTATATTTTTTTATCGAGTCATCACCATTAACAGATACGTCTTTAAATATCTCATTAACGATTGATTCTATATCACCAACTGTTTGCGTTGGTCTTTTTAAAACATCAGACCAACTTTCTTTATTTGGATTATTTATGATTTGCATTCTTATTAACTTTGAGTTAAAATCATGAGATTTCCACATACGCAGAAATGACAAAATACAGTTTAAAGTACCATTTTTTCAATTGGACATACTAAAATGCCTTGTGCTCCATTTGCTTTTAGACCATCTATAATATTCCAAAAGTCATTTTTCGGAATTACAGAATGAACAGAACTCCATCCTTTTTCAGCTAAAGGCAATACCGTTGGACTTTTCATACCTGGTAATAACGAAATAATAGCATCTAATTTATCATTTGGTGCGTTAAGCAATACATATTTAGAATCTCTACCTTTTAAAACCGATTGAATTCTAAATTGAATAGTATCTAAAATGGCTTGCTTTTCGGCATCTAAAACCGGAGAAACGGCCAATACGGCCTCAGATTTTAGTAATACTTCAATCTCTTTTAAACCGTTTTTAAACAAGGTGCTACCACTAGAAACGATATCGCAAATTCCATCGGCTAACCCTATATTTGGTGCAATTTCTACCGAGCCATTAATGATGTGTAATTGTGCATCAATATTTTGCTCCTTCAAAAACTTTTTAACAGTTTCTGGGTAAGATGTTGCTATTTTTTTACCGTTTAAATCTTTTAAAGAGTTATCCTTAGAATCTTTAGGCACAGCAATAGATACCTTACATTTTGAAAACCCTAAACGTTCTACAAATTTTAGGTCATTGCCCTTTTCAATTAAAACATTCTCTCCTATAATGGCAGCATCTACCACGCCATCTTTTAAATATTGTGGGATATCTCCATTTCTTAAATAGAACACTTCAACAGGGAAATTTCTAGCCGAAGCTTTTAATTGATCTTTTCCATTATCAATAGAAATTCCGATGTCCTTTAATATTTGCATCGAATCTTCATTTAAACGACCCGATTTCTGCACTGCAATTCTTAATTTACTCATTATGTTGTTTTTATGAGTTTGAAACAATCTAGTTGGCATTAGAATTAAAAAACCCGCTTGATTGTCTCAAACGGGTTTAAAAATATATGCTGATTTCATTCAATACATTTTCACTTCGCTTGAGAGCAAATATGAAAATGATGATGTAATTGAACAAAAGTCATGTCTTTTTTTTTAATCTGAACAAATATCTAAAATTTATATGAATAAATCCTAAAAATAAATGCAATTATTAAAACAATTCAACATTTTTAAATTTTACACCTTAAAAAATTAATAATTTTTAAAGGATTGCTTTAAAAGCTGAATTATTTAATTCGTTTTTATTGATTACCAAGTATTATTGGCATACCACTCTCTCCAGAACCTATAATAATAGTTTTGCTATTTGGAGATTCAGAAAGCTTTACAGTAGCTTCAATACCTTTGTCTTGTAAAATTTTATCTGTTAAAGAAGCACTTAATATTCTATTGGCATCAGCTTTACCCTGAGCTTCAATAATTACTTTTTCGGCTTCTTTTTTTGCTGTTACTAACCTAAACTCATACTCTAAAGATTCCTGCTCTTGTTTTAGTTTACGCTCAATAGCATCTTTAATAGTTGTTGGTAATTTAACATTTTCAACAAGTACTCGTTTTACATTAACATATTGTCCGTCTAGTTCGTTCCTAACTTCCTCTAAAATTTCCAATTCAATAATATCTCTTTTACTAGAGTATAATTGCTCTGGAGTATAACGACCAACTACACTTTTTGCAGCAGCGTTTATGGCAGGGTTTAATAACTCACGAATGTAATCTACTCCTTTTGTTTGAATTAATCGACCTAAGTTTTTAAACTCTGGCTCAAACCAAATAGTGCCACTAACCGTAATATCTAGACCATTAACAGAAAGTACATTCATATTTTCTGAAATAGATTGCTGACGCACTTTTTGAACTATCATATCGTTCCATGGCGCCACAATATGAAAACCTTCTCCGTAAGTTCTTTCGGTGTTAATACCATCTCCAAGAGGTTCAAATAGAACACCGCCTTCTCCAGGTCCGATAGTAACTAGCGATTTAGATATGACAATAAATAGTATAACTGCCCCAATAATTAAAGGCATTGCAATTTTTGGTAATTTCTCCATTTTTATAAATTAAATTAATCCGTTAAATTTTCTTAAAAACCACTCCAAACCTAAGCTTATCGCGATTATGGCTAATAAATATTTCCAATCTATCAAAGATATGATATTTTTACTGCTTTTCTGTATCGGCTTGTAACGATTATCGTTTAATAATTCTTGAATAACCTGTTCTGTATTAGTAATAAAATAACTTTTACCAGAACTATTAGTACTCAATTTTTGCAACTTTATAACATTAGCGTTTAAAAATTGTTGTTCCACGTTATATTCTATAATTTGAAAACTCCCAGATTTAGACATATTTTCCTTAGTAGCTTTTATACTGAAATTATATTCGGAAGGCTGTAAACTACTTAAATCTACTTGATAATAATTGTTTTTTAGTATTAAGGGCATGGTTTTACTAACCTTTGAAAACTTATCGATTACTGTTATATTAAGGGTTTCTCTTGGATCGAACACATAATTTTTATCGAAAAACTCAGCTTTAATAATTACATTTCTACTTCCAGTATAAAAGGGTTCGTAGTCTAAATTTAACCTGCTCTTTTGTTTGTTAGAAGCTAAATACTGTATTAATCGACCTATAAAATCATCGAAAGCATTGAACGATTTTTCATTTATATAACTTTGTGCACGCCATTGCCATATATTTTCACCAAACAAAACAGCTTCTCTCCTACCTTTGGTTTCAAAAGTTGCCAACAAGGGTTCTTCAATAGATACCCCATTAATTGATTTGCTTAAAATAGTTTGGTAAGGAATTTTAAAATTGACTTGACCATACTTGGATAACAAAGGTGGAAACGATTCAAAATTAATATTATCAATTCGATACGGCGAAAAATTACTATTTAATGTTGGAAGATATTGTTCTGTTTGCCCTGTAATTAAATGAGAATATTGTTCAGAAACTTTATTTATAAAGTTAAGGTCTGTTTTAGATCCTATAATGGTAAATATATTGCTGTTTAATGCTTTTATTTTGGTATATAAATCATTAAACCTAATATTTGGCTGGTAAACTATAACTAATTGAAAATCATTTAATTGACTAATTATTTTTTTTGAATCTATAATAGTAACAGAGCGCTGTTCGTTACTTTCAATACTTTTTTTAAGCATTCCTAAATCTGGATGCGAATAATCGCTAACAAGCACAATTTTTGTTTGTTCGTTTATAACTTCTACAGCAAAATTCTTAGAATTATTTATGGTGTTTTGTTCACCGTCAAGCGGAATTAATGTAGCTTTATAATTATTTACACCTACATTTTTAGCAGGAAGCATAAAATTAACTACACTTGAGCTTTTAGTTTTTGAAAAGCTAATTGCTTTTGAAAATACGGTAGCATTTCCTTTTTTTACAACAAGTTTAGAGTTTACCGTTTTATTTCCATTGTACACCAAAATAGTTTCAACAGGAAACTGATTTTTTAAATACGCATATTTGTTTACATTTAGCTGCTGAATTTTTAAATCGGTATAGGTAATGGTGTCGCCTAAAATAATTGGGTAAATAGGTTGCTTGTATGTATTTGTGGAAAATTGATAATCGTTACCGTACGTTTGGTTTCCATCTGTTATTAAAATAGATGGACTTATGGTTTGTTTGTAAATATCATTTAACTGATTAAATGCTTTAGCAATATTAGTTTGTTGCCCATTAAAATTAATGGAATCAAGTGTTTTTAAACGTTCATCGAATGTGAAAAATTTGACATTAAATTTATTTTGAATTTCTATATTAGACTGTAATTCATTTATAAAAGCTAGGGCTTTTTGATCTTGTTTTAAATGTTTTATAGAGCTCGAATTATCTAAAGCGACAACTAAATTGGGTTTTTCTGTAGTTACCTTGACTTGTTCGAAAGTAGGATTGATAATTAATAGTAAAACAGAAAACAACGAAAGAAATCTTAAAAAAGAGAAAAGCATGTTGATTTTAGACATGCCTTTCTTTTTATTAAAGTACTGAAAAAAGGCTAAACCTAGCGCTACAATTCCAGCAAGTATAATGTAAATAAGTGTTTCTGTTTGCATTAAAGTTTAATAACTTCTAGTTATGAGATTCCCTTTTTCGAAGGAATGACAAATTATCTGTTAAGTTAGCATTCCGCCATCAACGTTTAATGTTTGCCCTGTAATATACGCACTCATGTCACTACCTAAAAAGACACAAACATTAGCGATATCTTCTGGTGTACCGCCACGTTTTAATGGAATCCCTGCACGCCATCCTTTAACGGTTTCTTCATCTAACTTGGCCGTCATTTCTGTTTCGATAAAACCAGGAGCAACCACGTTACTTCTAATGTTTCTTGAACCTAACTCTAAAGCTACAGATTTAGAGAAACCAATAATTCCTGCTTTTGAGGCTGCATAATTGGTTTGTCCGGCGTTACCTTTTACACCAACTACAGAGCTCATGTTAATAATTGAGCCTTTTCGTTGTTTAAGCATAGTTCTTTGAACCGCTTTTGTCATGTTGAAAACTGACTTTAAGTTAACTTCGATAACGGTATCAAAATCTTCTTCTGAAATACGCATTAATAAATTATCTTTTGTAATTCCAGCATTATTAACAAGAATATCGATGCTTCCGAATTCTTTAGCAACCTCGGCTGCTAGTTTTTGAGCTTCATCAAAACTTGCGGCATTACTTTTATATCCTTTCGCCTTTACTCCTAATGCGATAAGTTCTTTCTCTAATTCGTTAGCCGCATCTACTGAAGAGCTATAAGTGAATGCTACATTTGCACCTTGTTGAGCAAAAACCTGTGCAATTCCTTTTCCAATACCACGACTAGCACCAGTAATAATTGCTGTTTTACCTTCTAATAATTTCATGTGTTTGATTTTTATTTATTTTCTAAGGTTACATGTAACACCCTTAAACATATGGCATGATGCCCTATTGTTTTTAAGACTAGATGTTTCATGTTATGGTTAGTTTTTATACGTATATTTCAATGTAATCAAATATAACAAATACCTGTGTTATGTTGAAATAAACCTTGTTGTTTTTAATTTGAGTTGGTTTTGCATTAGGGATTGAGGCACTTGTTGAAGCTTTTTTGTTGTTGTTGCACGAATGCAACACAAATAAGCGATTGCTGTTAGCCCGACCTTATGGTAACCTGTCTACCGGCAGGCAGGCGCCCAAATGATTTAAAAAAAAATCCGTTAACTAAATTAGCTAACGGATTTACATATATTGTATTATGATTAGCCTAAAACTTCAGCTATCTTTTTTCCTATCTCGGCAGGAGAATCTACAACGTGAATTCCACATTCTCTCATAATTGCTTTTTTAGCTTGTGCAGTATCATCACTACCACCAACTATAGCACCAGCATGTCCCATTGTACGACCTGCAGGAGCAGTTTCACCAGCAATAAAACCAACAACAGGTTTTTTACTTCCACTTGCTTTGTACCAGTGTGCTGCATCGGCTTCTAATTGACCACCTATTTCACCAATCATAACAACGGCTTCTGTTTCTGAATCATTTATTAGTAACTCAACCGCCTCTTTAGTTGTAGTTCCAATAATAGGATCGCCTCCAATACCAATAGCAGTAGTAATACCTAAACCTTGTTTTACAACTTGGTCTGCCGCCTCATAAGTTAAAGTTCCTGACTTAGAAACAATACCAACTTTTCCTTGTTTGAAAACAAAACCTGGCATAATACCAACTTTTGCTTCACCTGGTGTAATTACACCTGGACAGTTAGGACCAATTAATCTACAATCTTTACCTTTTATGTAGCTAGAAGCCGTAATCATATCGGCAACAGGAATACCTTCTGTAATTGTAATAATTACTTTTATTCCTGCATCCGCAGCTTCCATAATCGCATCTGCAGCAAATGCTGGTGGTACGAAAATAATAGTAGTATCTGCACCAACTTTTTCTACAGCATCTTGTACTGTATTAAAAACTGGACGGTCTAAATGGGTTTGCCCTCCTTTACCTGGAGTTACACCACCAACAACGTTGGTACCGTATTCAATCATTTGACTTGCATGAAATGTACCTTCACTACCTGTAAATCCTTGTACTATAATTTTTGAATCTTTGTTAACTAAAACACTCATATTTTCTTATTTGGATATTGTTCTACAAATGTAATTTTTTGAAATCACTTTTTATATTAAATCTCTTTATTTTTTATTCGCTTTAAAAGATTTGGAATTTGTTTGATAGATGCCATTTCTCTTAATTGATTCCGAACTTCTTGCGCCGGAGTTCCCCAATAGGTTTTTCCACCTTCAATAGATTTTGTAACCCCAGATTGCCCTTGAACCACTGCTTTTTCACCAATTGTAATCCCGCTTGTTGTACCTACTTGTCCCCAAATAGTTACCTCGTCTTCAATAACAACGCATCCAGCAATTCCTACTTGAGACGCTATTAAACATTTTTTTCCTAGAACGGTATCATGACCAACTTGAATAAGGTTATCTAGTTTTGAACCTTCGCCAATAATGGTATCGCCTGTTACACCTCTATCAATGGTGCAACCTGCTCCTATATCCACATGGTCTTTTATAACAACGCGTCCTCCCGATTTTAATCTATCGAAACCTTCAGGTCTGTTTTTGTAATAGAATGCATTAGCTCCTAAAACTGAATTGGCATGAATGGTAACATCATTTCCAACTACCGCATCATCATAAATACTTACATTGGAATGAATGGTGCAATTATCACCAATCGTTACATTATGCCCTATAAAACAATTGGGTTGAATAACCGTGTTTTTTCCAATTTTTGCTGTATCTGAAATAGAGCTATTGGATGTTTTAAACGGTTTAAAATAATCTGTTAGTTTGTTGAAATCTCTAAACGGATCGTCGCTAACAAGTAAGGCCTTCCCTTCTGGACAATTTACTTCTTTATTGATTAATACAATTGTTGCAGCCGATTCTAAAGCTTTCCCGTAATATTTAGGATGGTCTACAAATACAATATCTCCAGGTTCTACAACATGAATTTCATTCATGCCTAATACTTGAAAATCTGCATTTCCAACAAAACTACAGTCAATCAGATCTGCAATTTGTTTTAACGTGTGTGGTTTAGGGAATTTCATAGTCAGTCGTCAGTATTCAGTTTGCAGTCTTCAGTGTATACGTAAACAGTGATTAGTGAATACTGCAAACTGCGGACTGATTAATTACTCTTTAACACGTTCTTTATAAGTTCCTTTTGCTGTTTCTATTTTTATTTTATCACCTTCATTAATAAATAAAGGTACATTTACCGTTGCTCCTGTTTCTACAGTTGCTGGTTTAGTTGCATTAGTAGCCGTATTCCCTTTAACCCCAGGTTCTGTAGCTGTAACTTCTAAAATTACACTTGCAGGTAAATCTACCGACAAAGGTGCATTATCTTCAGTATTAATTAAAACAGTAACCACTTCTCCTTCTTTCATTAAGCCAGGGTTATCTAAAGCCGCTTCTAATAATCGGATTTGCGTATAATCGGCTTCATTCATAAAATGATAAAATTCACCATCGTTATATAAATATTGAAATTTATGTGTTTCTACACGAACATCTTCCAATTTATGTCCTGCCGAAAATGTATTATCTAAAACTTTTCCGCTTGTAACGCTTTTCATTTTTGTTCTAACAAACGCTGGGCCTTTACCAGGTTTAACGTGTAAAAATTCAATTATTTTGTATATATCGTTGTTGTAACGTAAACATAATCCGTTTCTAATATCACTTGTAGTTGCCATAATGCTTTTATTGTATAAATGTTGTTTTTTAAGCTGATTTAAAAATTCTAATTTGCTTTAAAATATCCTTTCATGATACCGCGATGGGAATTTTTAATAAATTGAAGAATTTCATCGCGTTCTGGAGTTGCTTCCATTTCCGCTTCAATAATTTCTGCAGCTTGAGTATTGTTATAATTTTTTTGATATAAAATTCTAAATATATCTTGAATTTCTCTAATTTTCTCGGTAGTATAACCACGGCGTCTTAAACCTACAGAGTTAATACCAACATAGGATAAAGGCTCACGCGCTGCTTTAACAAATGGAGGAACATCTTTTCTAACTAAAGAACCTCCAGTTACAAAAGCATGATTTCCAACGGAAACAAACTGATGTACTGCCGTCATACCTGCTAAAACAACATAATCACCAATAGTAATATGTCCTGCTAAAGTACTATTATTTGAAAAGATACAGTTTTTACCCACGATACAATCGTGAGCAATATGGCAATATGCCATTATTAAACAATTGTCGCCAACAACAGTTTTCATTCTGTCGGTAGTACCTCTATTGATTGTAACACACTCTCTAATGGTTACATTATCACCAATTTCGACCGTGGTATCTTCATCATTATATTTTAAATCTTGAGGAACTGCAGAAATTACTGAACCTGGAAAAATATTACAATTTTTACCTATTCTAGCACCTTCCATAATAGTAACATTACTGCCTATCCAGGTGCCTTCGCCAATTATTACATTGTTGTGAATAGTTGTAAATGGCTCGATAACTACATTCTTTGCAATTTTAGCACCAGGATGTACGTAAGCTAAGGGTTGGTTCATAATTTTATTTTACTTTAGATATTTGAGCCATTAATTCAGCTTCTGCACATAATTTTCCATTAGCGTATGCATAACCTTGCATATGGCAAATACCACGACGTATTGGTGTAATTAACGAACAATTAAAAATTAGAGTATCTCCCGGACTTACTTTTTGTTTAAACTTAACATTATCCATTTTCATAAAAAATGTTAAATAGTTTTCAGGATCTGGTACCGTGTTTAAAACTAAAATACCACCAGTTTGGGCCATAGCTTCTACTATTAAAACACCCGGCATTACTGGAGCTCCTGGAAAATGACCTTTAAAGAACTCTTCATTCATGGTTACATTTTTAGTAGCAACTACATGATTATCTGTAAGTTCAAATACTTTATCAATTAACAAAAACGGCTGTCTGTGTGGTAACATATCCATAATTTGAACCACATCCATTAATGGTGGTTGGTTCAAATCGATATTAGGCACATTATTACGACGCTCATTTTTAATTATTTTCGATAGCTTTTTTGCAAACTGCGTATTCACAAAATGACCTGGCTTATTTGCTATAACCTTACCTCTTATTCTAGTTTTTACTAAGGCTAAATCGCCTAAAACATCTAACAGCTTATGTCTAGCCGCTTCATTAGGATGATGTAACGTTAAATTGTCTAAAATACCATTAGGTTTAACAGCGATAGAATCTTTTTTGAAAGCCACTTTAAGCTTTTCCATCGTTTCAGGAGATAATGCTTTATCTACATATACAATGGCATTATTTAAATCGCCACCTTTAATTAATCCATGCTCTAATAGCATTTCTATTTCATGTAAAAAACTAAACGTTCTAGAGTCAGCAATATCCTTTTTAAAGTCTGATATTGTATTTAGAGTGGCATTTTGAGTTCCTAAAACTTTCGTTCCAAAATCAACCATGGTAGTAATTTGATACTCATTTGATGGCATTACTAAAATTTCACTTCCAGATTCTTCATCAACATAAGAAACAATATTTGTTACTACAAACTCTTCTCTAAAGGCATCAAGTTCTACAACACCAGCTTTTTCAATAGCTTCAACAAAAAATTTAGATGATCCATCCATAATTGGAGGCTCAGAAGCATTCAATTCAATTAAAACATTATCAATATCCAAACCAACCAAAGCTGCTAAAACATGTTCTGATGTTTGTATGGTTACACCGTTTTTTTCTAAACATGTACCTCGCTGAGTATTGGTAACGTAGTTAGCATCGGCCTCAATAACCGGCATACCTTCTAAATCAACTCTTTTAAAAGAAAATCCTGTATTACCTTCTGCAGGTTTAAATGTTAAGGTTACATCCTTTCCTGTGTGCAGCCCTACTCCAGTTAAAGAAATTTCTTCTTTAATAGTTTTTTGTTTGATTGTAGTATTAACTATTCCCATTTATTTTCTCTAAATCATTTATATTTTTAACAATATTTGGCAAGTTCTTAAAATGAACATAAGCCTTATTATAATCGCTTAATTTTATAGCCGGAGAACCTTGAAGGATTTCATTATCCTTAACGTTTCTACCAATACCGGACTGTGCTTGAATTTTTACATTATTTCCAATAGTAATATGACCTGCAATACCAACTTGCCCTCCTATTTGACAATTTTCACCAATTTTTGTGGAACCAGCTATACCGGTTTGAGCCGCTATTACAGTATTACGACCAATTTCAACATTATGTGCTATTTGAATTTGATTATCCAGTTTAACACCGGCTCTAATTATGGTAGAGCCTAAGGTTGCTCTGTCTATTGTTGTTGCTGCTCCAACATCTACAAAGTCTTCGATAATCACATTACCTGTTTGAGGTATTTTTTTATAACTTCCATCTTCATTTGGTGCAAAACCGAATCCATCTGCCCCAATAATCACTCCAGAATTAATAATACAATTTTTACCTATAATGGTTTCTGAATAAACTTTTGCTCCAGAAAAAACAATAGAATTATCATCGATAACTACATTATCTCCAATAAATGCATTTGGAAAAACCTTTACATTATCACCTAACACAACATTAGCGCCTATATAGCTAAATGCGCCTATGTAAACATTATCACCGTATTTAGCTGAATCGGAAATAAATGATGGCTGCTCAATTCCTACCTTATTTAATTTAACAGAGTTATAATATTCTAGAATTTTAGAAAATGCCAAATAGGCATCATCTACCTTAATTAGGGTTGTTTTTAAAACATGCTCTGGCTTAAACGTTTTATTTACTATAGTTACCGAAGCATTAGTTGAATATATATGTGACGTGTATTTCGGGTTGGCCAAAAAGGTTAACGCACCTTCAAAACCTTCTTCAATTTTTGCTAGTTTAGATACTTCAATATCTGGATTACCAACTACATCTCCTTCTAATATCCCTGCTATTTGTTGTGCTGTAAATTTCACACCTTGTAGTTTGTTGTTATTTTTTTGTTTAGTTGAACGCAAAAATAGGAAAAATGTGTTAAAGTTTAACCTTAGGGTAACATATATAATATTTTGTAACAGGTTTTGACAGTGCTTTTAGGTTCAATTGATCTGATGCTTTTACAATATCTTGAATTTTACCAGATTTATGTAATATGTTAATACTCTTGGTGTTTAATTGATATGCCTGATTTGAGATACTCCCCTGAAAAACAAAATATTTAGCCTCTTTTTCAGAAATATTAAACTCTTTTATAATAAGGTCAATATGTTTTTTAAGGCTGTTTTTCTTAATTTCTTTATTTTTTAATTTGATTTTAAGCAAGTTTCTATTTATGATCATTTCACATAAATGGCTAAGCACAAAATCCTCATGATATTGCCATTCTTTCATAGCCGAAATAATATCATAATCATCTAAACCAGAAAAAACCTGAAGGGTTTCGTCATTAAAATCATTTCGAGTTATTTTATGATCCAAAAAATATAACAGAGCATTACTAGCTTTTAACTTAATTCCTAATTCGTGTAACTCTTTAGCCCGTTTTAATACCCTAATAAGTAATTGTTCTGCCGCCAAACTTGTTTTATGTAAATAGACTTGCCAATACATTAAACGTCTAGCTATTATAAATTTCTCTACACTATATATTCCTTTTTCTTGAACAACTAATTCATCGTCAACAACATTAAGCATGGTAATTAAGCGTTCGCTATTAATATTACCTTCTGCAACACCCGTATAAAAACTATCGCGCTTTAGATAGTCGGCTCTATCCATATCTAATTGACCAGAAATAAGCTGGCACATAAACCTTCTTGGGTATTCGCCTTTAAAAATTTGAATGGCAAGCGTTAAACTTCCGTTAAATCCCTCATTTAAACGCTCCATAAAAAGTAATGAAATCTCCTCGTGAGACACATTATTTACAATACTATGTTCCATAGCGTGCGAGAAGGGCCCATGGCCAATATCATGCAGCAAAATAGCTACATATAAACCTGTTTCTTCTTCCTCAGATATGGTAACCCCTTTAAAACGAAGTACATTAACCGCCTGCTGCATTAAGTGAACACAACCAATGGCATGATGAAATCTAGTGTGGTGCGCACCCGGATAAACTAAATAAGACATACCCATTTGAGTAATTCTGCGTAAGCGCTGAAAATATTTGTGTTGGATTAAATCGAAAATTAACGAATTTGGAATAGTAATAAATCCGTAAATTGGGTCGTTTAATATTTTAAGTTTATTCAAACTTTAAATTTTTACATTAAATAAATACAAATATAACGATAAGGGCTTATTATGCCCTTTGAATTAAAAACGTTTTAACAATAAAATTAAATACAATACTATGATAAAGATACTTTGGGTTGATGATGAAATTGATTTACTAAAGCCACATATATTATTTCTTGAAAAGAAAAACTATCAAGTTACAACTTGTAATAGCGGTACCGAGGCTATTGATGTATTAGAAGACCATAATTTTGACATCGTATTTTTAGACGAAAATATGCCAGGACTAACCGGCTTAGAAACCTTGCACGAAATTAAAGAGAAAAAAGACAATCTTCCTGTGGTAATGATTACTAAAAGTGAAGAAGAATATATTATGGAAGAAGCTATTGGAAATAAGATAGCCGACTACTTAATAAAACCTGTAAACCCTAATCAGATTCTTTTAAGCCTAAAAAAGAATTTGGATCATTCAAGGTTAATTTCAGAAAAAACAACATCTAATTACCAGCAAGAGTTTAGAAAAATAGCTATGGATTTATCTATGGTTAATAGTTATGAAGAATGGGTAAGCTTGTATCAAAAACTAATTTATTGGGAAATTCAATTAGAAGATATTGAAGATATTGGCATGTTTGAGATTTTAGAATCACAAAAAAACGAGGCAAACAACCAATTTGGAAAATTTATCGAAAAAAATTATGCAGAATGGTTTGAGCCCTATACAGAAGCCCCCATAATGTCTCATACACTATTTAAAGAAAAAATAGTTCCAGAAATAAGTAAAGAGCAACCAACCCTGTTGGTTGTAATTGATAATTTAAGATACGACCAATGGAAGGTTTTCGAACCAATAATTAATAATTATTACAAAAAAGAACAGGAAGATGCCTTTTTTAGTATTCTGCCTACTGCTACACAATATGCACGTAATGCCATTTTTTCTGGTTTAATGCCTAGTGATATGGAAAAACTATTTCCGGAATATTGGAAAAATGATACCGATGAAGGCGGAAAAAACATGCACGAAGCCGATTTTTTAGAAGCGCAATTAAAACGATTAGGACTATCAAACCTAAGCTATGAATACCATAAAATAACAAATTTAAAAAATGGCAAGAAGTTAGCAGAAAACTTTAAATCTTTAAAAAACAACGATTTATCTGTTATCGTATACAATTTTGTAGATATGCTTTCTCACTCTAAAACTGAAATGGAAGTTGTTAAAGAATTAGCCTCCAATGATAAAGCTTATAGATCATTAACATTAAGTTGGTTTAAAAACTCCCCGCTTCTGGATATGATACAGCAGGCCCAACAACTAGGTTTTAAATTAATTTTAACTACAGACCATGGTACTATTAATGTAAAAAACCCATCGAAAGTTATAGGAGATCGAGACACAAGCTTGAATTTACGATACAAAACAGGACGTAGTTTAACTTATGATAAGAAAGATGTATTAGCCAGTAAAGACCCTAAGGAGTTTCATTTACCGTCTATAAATATGAGCAGCTCTTATATATTTGCTAAAAATGATTTGTTTTTCGCTTACCCGAATAACTATAATCATTATGTGAGTTACTATAGAAACACCTATCAGCATGGTGGCGTTTCGTTAGAAGAAATGATTATTCCATTCATAGTGTTTAATCCAAAATAAACCCATGAAAAGCACATTTAATCGATGAACAGCAAATGCTTTTAGGATTTTTAAATTATAATAGTTATTATTGCATATATAAATGAGTGAAAATTTGGAAATTTGTTACGGAATTGATGATGTTGAGCAAGTTGCAAAACAAATCATTGAAAATGCTAAATCGAAAACCCTATTGTTTTATGGAAATATGGGTGTTGGAAAAACAACACTTATTAAAACTATAGTTAAGATATTAGGCTGTAAAGACGAGGTTAGTAGTCCCACTTTCTCAATTGTTAATGAATATAACTTAAATGATGAAAAGATTTATCATTTTGATTTATATAGAATTAATGATATTGAAGAGACCTATAATTTTGGAATTGAAGATTATTTAGATTCCGATTTTTGGAAAGTTATTGAATGGCCTGAAATAATTGAACCATTGTTAATTGATAACTTTGACCGAATTGAAATAAAAATAAATAGTAATAATAAGCGAAATTTAAGTTTAATAACACAAACCAACCAACCAGACTTATGACAATAATAATACGTTCTTCTTATATATTTTAATGTTTTACGGAAAACCCGTAACAAATAATTAAAAAATCTAGCGTTTTAACATAATTTTAACATTTAGAGGTAAAATTCAACTTAAGCTTTGTATAGATTTGGGGTATTAATTCATTAAATCCCTTTTAATTATGAAAACAAAAAAGTATTTAGTTGCAGTAGCAATTTTCGGAGGCGTGTTATTTATGGCACAAGCAGCAAACCAGTTTAACTTAGATGCAGAACAAACATCAAAAATCGAGAAAAATAGAATTAAAGTTCCTTCAGCCGGATAAAAAAAGTTTGGTTGTTGGTAGTATTGTTGCTACTTTAATAGCTATAACACCGTATTTATTTTACTTGTATGAAAGTGTTCCAGACATAAAAACTTGGGACACTTTTTTTGGGTCTTATGATAGCAAGTATAATGAAAGTGTTTTTGTTTTAGCATGGACCTTAGCAGGGAAAATAGTGCCATTATATTTATTATTTATTTGGTTTTTCACCTGTAGACATTGGTGGTATCATGTATTAATTGTGCCTATTGCAATGTATAGTTATCAAATTTTTAATGTAATTAAACAGGATAGCACTAATATTGATTCTAACCAACTAATATATTTAATTCCTTTAATGGCGATAATAGTGCCTTCTATATATTTAATCCGGGCAAGAATTTTTAATAAAATTAATGACGCAGATAAATCTTTAGAAGATTTTGAAGCCGAGTTCAAAATTACTCCTAAAAGTTTATGGGGCAGAATTAGAGAATATTTTTAATTTATTAATTTTATAATCTGTTAGATTCCTTCAGCTCTATGGCTTTTCAATGCTATAACACCGTATTTATTTTACTTGAATGAAAGTGTTCAAACATAAAAACCTGGAACACTTTTTTTTGTACAATAGAAAGTGAGCATAATGTAAGTATTTATGTTTTAACATGGACTTTTGCAGCGAAAATAATGCCATTAGCAAAGGACTAATATTGATTCTCCAACTAACTTATTTAAATCCTTTAATGGCCATAACAATGCCTTCTATACACTAAATTCGAGCAAGAATTTTAAATAGAATTAATGATGTAAATAAACCTTTAGAAGGTTTTGAACCCGTGTTTAAAATGACTGCAAAAAAATTATGAGGGACAATAAAGGACTATTTTTAAATTATTTATTTTCTAATCTATCGCGTTCCTTCAACTCTATGGCTTTTTTATTAGTATTTAATTTGAAGTTTCCAAACTTATAATTAAATCCAAAAGTAATCAGTCTATTTTCCATTCTAGAATCAAATACAATATCTTGATTTAAATACTTGGTAGATTGACTAAAGTTAAGGCTGTTAAAGGCATCACTTAGCCCCAAATTTACCGAAGCTCTATTATTCCATAACGTTTTTTTGAAATTAATATCAAAACTATTTCGTGCACTTATTTTTGATGGCCCATCTACATAAGACGACATATAAAACAAGGATACATCAGCTGATAAACTTTTGTCTTTTAAAAATGAAAAATAATTAACTACTTGGGCATATAAGCTCCACTGCTCTTTATGAATTAATTCATTAGCACTTTCTAAAGCATAAAAATGACTATCATAGTAAAACACAGACGATAACATATAAATGTCCCAATTATTTATTATTGGTGTATAAGTTGTAAAATCTAAACCATAAGAAACACTTCTATCAATATTAGAGTTTATGTATTTTAATAAATTATTAGTATTGTCTTGAAATACAATTTCAATAGCCGGATCGGTTTCATATCTAAAATAAGCCTCAAAAGTATATTTCTGGTTAAAAGTATAGCCAAAATTAAATGTGTCGTCTATTTGAGGTTTTAAATTAGGGTTTCCTGTTATATAAGTATTGTCGTTTAAAAAGTATTTGTAAGGGTTTAATTGATTATACCTAGGTCTAAAAATTCGTTTATTATAATTAATGTAAAATTCATTATCGTCATCTATTTTATGTAAAATATGTAATGACGGGAAAAATTTTGTGTATTTATTTTCGTTTATAGAGTTATTAGTTTTTGAATTTCCTTCAACATTAGTAAACTCAGTCCTTAAGCCTAATTTTAAACTCCAAGAATCCCATTCTTTGGCATAACTACCATAAATAGCAAAATTACTTTCTTTATATAAAAAAGTATCAGAATTCATAACGTCCTGTTCTTTACTTTCACCTTCAATAATAAATTGAGACAATATATTTTTAGAATTTATTTTAGCTATTTTAACTCCCGCTTCAAAAAAGGCAGAATTATCTAATGGCAACTCATAATCTAATTGGCCGGAATATAGTTTAATTTCCTGATCTGAAAACGTTTGAAAATTATTATTACGTATTAACGATTCGTCAGGAAAAAAATAATTTGTATTTACATCTTGAAAACTTGTAAAATCATAATTGGTGTGATGTGTACTTATAACCAATTTTTCACCTTCCTTTTTAAACTTATGAATATAATCTAATGTAAATCCTAAATTTAAAATTTCATCAACCTTTAAATTATCGGTTATAAATGTTGAATCTAAATCTTTATTCGCATTAAAAACACTCGTAATTGAATTAACATTATTTTGGTTTTGAGCTTGAGGTGATACAAGGATACTTGATGAAAACCCTATGCTATTATTTTTATTAAACTCATAATCAATATTTGCATTGATATTTTGATTTGCCGATTTATTAACTCTTTCAAAGTCGGTTTCCCAACTAGATGTATGTTGGTTGTTTTCATAAAAATTAACAAACTCCTCATTATTTCGGTACTTTTTTTGGGGACTAATATTATAATTAAAATATAAATTTAATTTTTTAGTCTTAAAAAAATGACTAGTTCCTAATGCGTATTTAGGAAATTCCGAACCCTGTTTAAAATTACTAAATATACTTCCACTATAACCAGCAATAATATTTTTACTAGTTATGATATTTATAACAGCTCCACCTTCTGCTTCATATTTTGCTGGCGGGTTTGTAATTACCTCAATAGACTTAATATTGTTGGCTGAAGTACCCTCTAAGAGTTGTTGAACTTCATTTGATGATAAATTCACTTTTCTATCATTAATATATATGGTTGGTGTAGCTTGTTTAACTGTTATCGTCTCATTTATCACTAAAACTCCTGGAGTATGTTTTAAAACTTCAAGCACATTATTATTTGATAAGGTTGAGTTTTCTACATTAAATACTAGTCTATCCACCATACGACTAACGGTTGGCCTTTTAGCTACTACAGTTACACCATCTAGTGCTTCAATATTTTCTTTAAGAATAATGGTGCCTAAATCTAGGTTACCATTGACTGTTAATGACTTAGATAATTTCTCAAACCCTAAATAACTAACCGTTAAAATATATTCACCGCTAATCACATTATCAAATTCAAAAAAACCGTCATCATTGGTAGTAATACCTTTTATATCTTCAGGTTGTTTTTCATTATAAATTAGCACATTAGCATAGGCAATAGGCATATTAATAGAATCCACTACAACTCCACTAACACCAAATTGTTGAGAAAAACATAATGAAGCAAATAATAAAAAATAGAGAGGAATTAATTTTTTAAACATGCGCTAATTTATAAAAATTAGATTACACAGATAACCTCGAGGGATTAAAAAAAACAAGTTTTTTTTAAATAAAAATTTACTGAATTATTAAGTAATTTTATTTTAATTATTACTTTATTTAAAAATCTTTCTGAATAAAAAAAATATTTGTAATTTGAAAATTAATAATTTAATCTAATTATGTCGAAACAACCTCTTTCGCCTTTTACCAAACAACAGCTTTTACCACAAGAAGAAACCCTTGAGGTTTACAAGAAAAAAGGTGAGCTTTTTATTGGCGTTCCTAAAGAGTCTGCCTATCAAGAAAAACGTATTTGCCTAACGCCAGATGCTGTATATGCATTGGTAAGCAACGGACATAGAGTTTTAATAGAGTCTGGTGCTGGTGAAGGTGCTAGTTTTAGTGACAAAGATTATAGTGATGCTGGAGCCGAAATAACCAAAGATACAGCAAAGGTGTTTTCGTGCCCTATGATTTTAAAGGTAGAACCTCCTACTCTAGAGCAAATAAAACTTATTAATCCGCAAACTATTTTAATTTCAGCAATACAATTAAAAACACAAGACAAAAAGTATTTCGAAGCTTTGGCTTCAAAAAGAATAACAGCCTTAGCATTTGAGTTTATACGAGATACTGATGGTAGTTATCCAGCAGTAAGATCGTTAAGTGAAATTGCGGGTACTGCTTCTGTTTTAATTGCATCCGAATTACTTTCGGACACAAAGAATGGTAATGGATTAATGTTTGGTAATATTAGTGGTGTTCCTCCTATTGAAATAGTTATTTTAGGTGCTGGCACTGTAGGTGAATTTGCTGCCAGAAGCGCCCTCGGACTTGGTGCAGGTGTTAAAATTTTCGACAACTCAATAACCAAGTTAAGACGTATACAATCACAACTTGGTCGACCTTTATTTACTTCAACTATTCAACCCAAAAATTTACTTAAAGCACTAAAGCGATGTGATGTTGTTATTGGTGCTGTTAGAGGCGTAAATAGAGCGCCTATAGTTGTTACAGAAGACTTGGTTCGATCTATGAAAAAGGGAGCCATAATAATTGATGTAAGTATAGATATGGGGGGCTGTTTTGAGACAAGTGATGTAACATCGCACAGACAACCAACTTATATTAAACATAATGTAGTGCACTATTGTGTACCTAATATTCCTGCAAGATACCCAAGAACGGCTACAATATCAATAAGTAATATCTTTACACCTTATTTACTTAAAATAGCTGAAGATGGCGGAATAGAAAATTCTTTAAGATTTGACAAAGGTTTAAAAAATGGATTGTACTTTTACCACGGCATTTTAACAAGTAAATCTGTTGGTGAATGGTTCGATTTAAAGTATAGCGATATCAATCTACTTATATTTTAAAATAACATTCGCCTACACTAAAAATTTTAAATGAATCTTATTCAACGTATTGGTTATTATCTAGGTGGTTTTTCTATTGGATTAATTATTTTAGCATTCTTTTTAAATGGAAAAAAAACGTCTTGTAGTTATGGTCCAGAATCGAGAGTTTTAAAAAACATTAATTCTAAAAACCTTATTTACAGTCAAAATATTTCTGATTTTTT
The DNA here is from genome assembly GCF_039977455.1 of Algibacter sp. Lineage (GTDB taxonomy): Bacteria > Bacteroidota > Bacteroidia > Flavobacteriales > Flavobacteriaceae > Algibacter_B. The sequence goes on from NZ_JBDWDG010000013.1 coordinate 159,318, forward strand.
AAAATCGAAAACCATTGATTCTATTGAAATTAAATACATACTAAAGAAAGGAGATATTAATTTTTCCGAAAGCAGTCCTAGACAAGAACCTTGTGGCGTATATATTATAGATGCTAATTATAATGACAAAGACTTTAGTTTAATTGTTGAAAACTGCGATAGTACCGCAACACTACAAAATTTAATAATCAAAAAATAGTATGACAAAACGACTATTTGACGTTGTTTTTTCCATAATAGGCTTAATAGTACTATCTCCTATTTTAATAGTCATCGCTATTTTAATAAAATTAGACTCGAGAGGACCTGTGTTTTTTATTCAAGGACGTGTAGGTAAAAATAATATAGATTTTGATATTTATAAATTTAGAACCATGAGATTGGAGTCCAATAAAAAAGGACTATTAACACTTGGTAATAATGATTCTAGAATAACTAAAATTGGCTATTTTTTAAGACGGTTTAAAATAGATGAATTCCCGCAGCTTATAAACATTATTAAAGGCGACATGAGTTTTGTAGGGCCTAGACCAGAGTTGCGTTATTATGTTAATTTTTATAACGAAGATGATTTAAAAATATTTAAAGTTAGACCAGGAATTACAGGCTTAGCCTCTTTAAAATATAGAAATGAAGTAGAATTACTAAAGGCTGCCAAAGATCCAGAAAACTATTTTATTAAAACGATTATACCTGACAAATTAAGGTATAATAAGGAATACATAAAACGCCGAAATTTCATATTCGATTTAAAGCTTATAGGGTTAACCGTTATTAAAGTAATTACCAAATAGAGTTAAAATATTTGTTGAATTGTGATTTGTTACTACATTAAAATATTCATAAATTTCAAAGACCTTAAAATTAATAATATTTTATCCGTGCTGAATTGCAATCCTCCTTTATGAATCTAGAAATAAAAAATTATATAGACGAATTACTTGACGATTCAGGATTGTTTGATTCAAAATCAACTTTAAAACCTTCATTAAAAAGTAAAGAACAATTTGATTTCTCAGATGACGTTATTTTAATTACTGGAGCTGCTGGTTCTATTGGTAGCGGATTGGTTTACCAACTAATACATTGTAAATACAAAAAACTCATTTTAATTGACAATGCCGAGTCACCACTCTATCATTTAATTAAAGAGTTAGAGTTTGAAGCTATTAAACATGTAGAATTCAAATTAGTAGATATTACAGACCCTGAAGCAATTCATCTTCTTTTTGAAGAATTTAAACCTTCCATTGTTTTTCATACAGCCGCTTATAAACATGTCCCATTAATGGAGAGTAATGCGTTTAGAGCTGTAAAAGTTAATGTATTGGGAACAAAACAACTTGCCGATTTAGCTCATGAATTTCATGTTAAAAAGTTTATTTTTATTTCCACCGATAAAGCGGTAAATCCTATTAATGTTATGGGATTAACAAAAAAAATTGGAGAAAACTATATAATTTTTTTAAACTCTAGTAGCCGCACCATTTTTATAAACACTAGGTTTGGTAACATATTAGGATCTAACGGATCTGTAGTTCCTTTATTAAAAAAACAAATAGAATTTAGCCAACCTATAACTATAACAGACAAAGCGATTTCTAGATACTTTATAAGTAAACACAAAGCGTGTAAGCTCATTTTAAAACTTGCTAACAACACTAATTATCAAGAAACCACCTATACATTTAATATGGGCGACCCTATTAAAATTACAGATATTATTAATAGATTAATTCTGAAATGTCGAAAAGCTCCAAATACAATTGAACTAAAAATAATAGGCTTGCGTCCTGGTGAAAAATTTAATGAAGAAATAATTACCAATAACGAAATATTAGTTCCAACAAATGATAAGGATTTACTTATCGTGAGACAAAAAATAAAATCAAAAATAAAAGAAACTAGTTTTCAAGACTTATTAAAAATTACTCCAAAAACGACTAATCAAGAAATAAAAGACAAATTAAAATCGCTTATATAGTTAAGTTTATAATGATTTTCTGCGTTTTTTCTCTTTAGTAAGTAATGCCAATTCTCTACCAGTTTGCCCAGCAACCGAAGTATTCTCTTCTGCTCGACGAATTAAATATGGCATTACATCTTTTACCGGTCCAAACGGTACATATTTAGCAACATTATATCCTTTATGAGCTAAATTAAAACTAATATGGTCGCTCATTCCATATAATTGACCGAACCACACACGCGGATCGTTATTTAGCAACCCCTTTTCTTTCATTAAAGACATTAACAAATACGAACTATCTTCATTATGCGTACCGGCAAAAATGGACATACAATCTAAATTGTCGATAATATAATTTAAACCTTTATTAAAATTTTCGTCGGTTAATGCTTTACTTCCACAAATGGGCGATTGGTAACCATGCTCTTCTGCCCTGTCTTTTTCCTTTTCCATATAGGCACCTCTAACCAACTTATACCCAAGAAAATATTTCCCATTCTTTGCTTTTTCATGTTCCTGTTTTAAAAACGCCAACCTATCGTGCCTATACATTTGTAATGTATTATAAACTATTGGTTTTTCGGTATTATATTTTTGCATCATGGCTGTTACAACACTATCGGCAGCTTTTTGCATCCAGCTTTCTTCTGCATCAATAAGAACCGCAACATCATTTTCTTTAGCTTTTTTACAAACTAATTCATAACGACTAATAACCCGTTGCCATTCTTGTTCTTCCAATGCCGTTAAACCTTCATTTTTTGATACTTTTTCATATAATACGATACGCCCAAAACCTGTAGGTTTAAATACAGCAATAGGAATAGAATCAATGGCTTTAGCAAAATCGATTATTTTTAAGATTTTATCTCTTGCCGAATCAAATTCAGTTTCACTTTCTTTACCCTCTACAGAGTAATCTAAAACAGAACTCACACCTTTTTCGAACATATTATTAATCACATTAAGACAATCCTCTTCATTTACACCTCCACAAAAATGATCGAAAACGGTAGATCTTATTAAGCCTTCTATGGGCAAATGCGCCTTAATTGCAAAATTAGTTGCAGCAGTACCAATGCGTACTAATGGCTCTATAGATATCATTTTAAATAAAAAATAAGCGCGTTCTAATTCTGAGTCTGATTTTAAGGAAAAAGCAACTTCGGTATTATCAAAAATTAAATCCGTATTCATTTTAAAAAATTTAGATAAATATAATTATATCTAAGTTATCATTTTATGTAAAAACTCCTTAATTTCACAGCCTTAAAAAACAACATATATTTTATGGATTCTATAAAAGCTAATGATAGTATTGTGCATTTTAATGAAAAGTGTTACAGTAGTATAAATGAGCACCTTAAGAGCACTAATTTTTCTAAAATTTTTATTTTGGTGGATGAAAACACGCATGAGCATTGTTTACCAAAGTTTATAAATCGAATTGAAACAGATAAAATTATTGAAATTATTGAAATTGAATCTGGCGAAATAAACAAAAATATCAACACTTGTGTTGGGGTTTGGAATACGCTTTCTGAACTTAATGCAGACCGTAAAAGTTTAATGATTAATATTGGTGGTGGTGTTATTACCGATTTAGGAGGATTTGTAGCCTGTACTTTTAAACGCGGTATTTCTTATGTAAACGTACCTACCACATTATTATCTATGGTGGATGCATCAGTTGGAGGAAAAACAGGTGTTGATTTAGGTCATTTAAAAAATCAAATTGGTGTAATAAGTAATCCGGATTTAGTGCTTATTGACACATCTTTTTTGGATACTTTACCTAAAGAACAAATGCGTTCTGGATTAGCCGAAATGCTTAAACACGGTTTAATTACAGGAGAAGGCTATTGGAATAAATTTCAAGATTTATCAAAATTAACTTTAGATAATTTAGATGAACTAATACACGAGTCGGTAATTATAAAAAGAAATGTTGTTGAAGAAGATCCTTTTGAAAATGGCTTACGAAAAACTTTAAATTTTGGTCACACTTTAGGTCACGCTATTGAATCCTATTTTTTAAGCAACGACAGCAAGACAACTTTATTACATGGTGAAGCCATAATTGTAGGTATGATTTTAGCCAGCTATATTTCAACAGAATTGTTAGATTTCCCAAAAGAAACGACTCAAAGTATAAAAGATTTGCTTCTTAGCTATTATGAAAAGGTAGTCATTGAAGAAAGTGATTATGAAGCTATAATAGAGCTACTTAAATACGATAAGAAAAACAATCATGGTAACATCAACTTTGTTCTTTTAGAATCGATAGGAACTTGTAAGATAGATTGCTTGGTGGATAATAAAGTTATTTTAGACGCCTTTCAGTATTATGCTAGTTAATAAAAAATAAAATAAATAATTAAAAAAGCATCTATGTACATAGATGCTTTTTTAATTAACTTAATTATAGTTTAAGAGTTTTTAAACCTTCCAAAGAACCCTTTTTTCTTAGGAGCTCCGTAATAGCCGTATTTTGCACCATACCCAAAATTAGATTGTTTCACATCATTAACTACAAGCATCATATTGTTAAGTTTGTTTTCAGCATGTAATTCTTTGGCAAAATTTAAAATTTTCTTTTCTGTATAATCTGCTCTAGTAATATAAGCCGTATGTCCGGCGTACTTACTTATTAATAAAGTATCGGTAACTAACATGGCTGGAGCTGTATCCACAATAACATAGTCATATAAGCTTGAAGCTTCCTCAAATAACTGCTTTAACCTATCGCTCATTAACAACTCTGCTGGATTTGGAGGAACAACACCAGATAATAAAACATCTATATCAATATTATTAACGTTTAAATGATTTATGCTTTCCTCGATAGATATGGTATTATCGCCTAAATATTCGGTTAAACCTCTATCTTTAATATCCTTAGAGTTCTTTTCAATTGCAGAAAATATTTGAGGGTTTCTGATATCGCCACCCACTAACAACACTTTTTTATTAGTATTAGCCATAGTAAGTGCTAAGTTTAAACTAAAAAAAGATTTTCCTTCATTGTTTATAGTAGAAGTAACGAAAATAACATTATTAAAATCTTTTACATCTTTACTTCGGCGAACAAAATCTAAGTTAGTCCTAATAATTCTAAAAGATTCTGATAAAATAGATCTATCGGTTTTCTCTACAATTAATTTATCACCACTAGCTAATTTTGGAATTTCTCCTAAAACAGGAATATGTTTTATTTCCTTTTCTAAATCTTCTTTATTATGAATTTTAGTATCTAGTAAACTTGATACATAAATAATTCCGAAAGGAATCGCTAAACCAAGAAACAATGCCGCGATATAAGCAATTTTCTTATTTGGGGAAATTGGCCCTCCATTACTATTATATGCTTCATCAATAATTTTTGCGCTTGGCGATGTAGCTGTTAAAGATATAGCCGCTTCCTCCCTTTTTTGCAATAAATATAAATATAATTGCTCTTTAATCCCTTGCTTCCTTTCAATAGAACGTAATTTACTTTCTTGACCTGGTACTGATAAAATTTTAGAATTAATTCTAGACGATTGGTTTTGTAAATTATTAATTCTAATCTTTAATGAATTGCTAGAATTATCAATACTTTGAGTTAAATTTTGACGAATACTAGATAACGTTTGATCCAATTCAACAACAATTGGATTTTGCTCACCTGCACTTTTTAATAATGTTTTTCTTCTTTGAAGTAATTCATTATATTTCGTAGATAGCCCACCAATAGTAGCATCTCCAAAACCTAAGTTAGAAGGTATAGGTTCATATTTTTCAGTCTCATCGCCCAATACACTCTTCATGGAATTCAAAAGGCTCAACTCTATCTTAGATTGATCCATTTCTTGTTGGTTAATCGTACTAGATTGCATGAAAGTTGCAGCTTCGGTACTAACATCTGTCAATTTATTACCTGTTTTAAATCTAACAATACTATTGTCAACGTTAACTAAATCTTCAGCGATTAGTTCTACACGCTCGTTTATGAAATCTGCTGTGTTATTAGAGATTTCATTCTTCTTATCAATAGTAGATTTGTTATATTCATCAATTAGGGTATTTATAATATCCTTAGCCTTTTCAACTACAGGATCGGTTAAGATAATACTAAGTACCTTCGAAGACTTCCCGGAAGGCGCAATTATAACCCTGTTTTTTAAAGATTCCGAAAGACTTTCTAATTTTGATATTTTAACCTTAATGGTGCTACCCATATAATCATTTAAATTTCCATCTTTTGGTGTAACTATCATACCACCAAAATTAGTTGGTATGGTTTCTCCAAAAGTATATTTCTTGGATACTCCATCTTCTTTCACTTTATAAGTAAACTCAGTGCTTGAAACAATTTCAGCATAAAAACTAAAACTTACATTATCAATAATGGAATCTGGTTCAATAAAGTTTAGGGTAATTGGAGACTTCTTGTATAACTCTAATTCTTGAATTCTACCTTTAGCAAAATAAGTAACATTTAAATGTAATTTTTTTATAATGTTTCTTAAAAAACTTCTGGATTTAATAACTTGTATTTCATCCTCAACCTTTGCGTCCTCACTCTCCGAAAAAAGTGCTAAATCCTTTAAGGCGCCTGATGATTTATCACTATCATCAATAAGCATAATTTTAGCAACTGCAGAATATTGCGGTGTGGTATATCGTAATTTAAAAAAAGTAGCTGCTAAACAAACTAAACAACTAAAAACAAACCATTTCCATTGTTTTAAGTAAGTCAGTAGCATTTTCTTTAAATTAAAATCCTCAGAATTGCTATTAGATAAATTTTCATTTTCTATTAATGCCATGTTTTCGTCTAGTTTCTAGTAATCAATAATAACGAGGTTGTAATAAGAAAAGATGCTACTGATATAAAGGTACCAATTCTAGAATCACCTGAAGCACCACTAATTGCAGACTTATTAGGTTGCACGTATACAACATCATTTTGTGTAAGATAATATACAGGCGAGTTAAACAACTCTTTACTAGTTAAGTCTAGTCTTGAATATGTTTTAGTGCCATTAAAATCTCTTATAACCAACACATTTTTTCTTTCTGCCTTAATATTCAAATCTCCTGCCATGGCAATGGCTTCGAGAAGCGTAATTCGCTCTCCAGAAACTTCATATCTTCCAGGTGCATTAACTTGACCAAGAACTGAAATTCTAAAATTTAATATTCTAATATTTACAATAGGGTCCTTAAGGTAATCAGAAAGTTTTTCTTTAAATAGAGCCTTAGCCTCCTCAATAGTTAAGCCTATTAATTTAATTTTCCCTAATACGGGGTAATCTATATTGCCATTAATATCTACTATATAATCAACAATTTCTGACTGAGTACCCGAAGATCTATACATATTAAAAGGCTTTACTGCCTCTAAATCGAATGTAGAAACAAAAACACTAACAATATCGTTAACTTTAAATTTTGGTGTAAAAGTATCTGTGTCTACTAAGGTTTCAAAATCTTTAGCATTTTGAAAATAGACCACATCTTTTTTTGACGCGCACGAGGTAAATAATAAAAGGAGTATTAAAAAAGACAGTAAAGGTCTTTTAAAAAATAATAACAATTTGCTCATACTTATTTTAATCATTTAGGGCTTTAACCGAAATAAATATACGGGTTATTTTCTTATAAAATAATTTTACCGAAAAATAACTAATCTATATGGAGTGTTTTTTTGATGAATTAGGGTTATCTGATAATCCTTTAGCTTTTTTATACGTTTTAACGCGTTTATCAAATCTCTCATACTCAGAGTTGTTAGATTTGTATTCAGGGATTAAACTCTTCATTTTCATGACTATATTATTATTTTGAAAACGATTAGTAATGCACAGCTCCTCTATTTCCGATTTTACTTTTTCATAGTCTAATTCTCTTGTTTTACTTATCAATATTTTTTTATGATAAGTCGATAATGTGTTTTCACCATTAGCTAATAATTCTTCATATAACTTTTCACCTGGTCTAAGTCCTGTAATTTTAATATCAATATCTTCAGGGTATCTTAATCCAGAAAGTTTAATCATATTTTTAGCGAGGTCATAAATTTTAACCGATTCTCCCATGTCCAAAATAAATATTTCTCCACCTTTCCCCATAGTTCCTGCTTCAAGTACTAATTGTGCCGCTTCAGGAATAGTCATAAAATATCTAGTTATGTCCTTATGCGTTAAAGTTAATGGACTACCAGCCTCTATTTGCTTTTTAAATAAAGGAATAACCGAACCGTTAGAACCTAAAACATTACCAAAACGCGTTGTAATAAATTTGGTTCTACTTTCTTTTTGAAGACAACTTATATACATTTCTGCCATTCTTTTAGTAGCTCCCATAACGCTTGTTGGATTAACCGCTTTATCTGTAGAAACAAAAACAAATTTCTTAACATTATAACGAGAAGCCGTATCTGCCAATAATTTTGTTCCGTTCACATTAATTTTAATAGCCTCATAAGGCGCATTCTCCATTAATGGAACATGTTTATAAGCTGCCGCATGAAATACCATTGTTGGCTTATAGGTTTGAAATATAGAATCAATTCGTAAACCATCTCGTATATCTGCAACAATCGCTGTATAACTACGTTTACCTTCACGTTTTAAATCTTGTTGCACATCATAAAGTGCAGATTCAGCTTGATCTACTAAAATTAAATGTTTAACATTAAAATTAGAAAGCTGTTTTACTAACTCACTACCTATAGAACCAGCAGCACCAGTAACAAGCACCGTTTCTCCATTAAACTCACTTAATAAGTTAGGGTTGTCAATCTCAATTGGTGGACGCCCTAATAAATCATCAACTTGAACTTGTTTAATCTGTTTAGCACTTAACTCACCATTAATCCATTGTTCAATTGGTGGTACTTTTGTTATTTTAACACCAGAATCAGCTAAACTATCCATTAATTGCATTAGCTTGCTAGTGTCTGTGTTTTGTGGTGTTATAATAATTTCATCAATATCATTATCTAAAACATAATCTTCACTTAAAGCTTTGTAAGTTAAAATAGGAACCCCATTTATAATTTTAGAGCTGTTTTTAGCCTGATCATTAATAAACGCTACAATATTAAAACTTACACTGGCATTATTTAATAATGCGTTATACGTGGCCATGGCAGAGTCTCCTGTCCCATAAATTAAAACACGTTTTGTAGATAAAAATTTGCACTTTAAATAATTGTATCCCATTTTAAAAGCCAATCTACTAGAACTAAGTATTACAAAACTTAGTAAGGCATGTATAACAATAATTGAAAGTGGAATTGTAAATCCTGGAATAATACTCATGGATCTATTAGTAATTACAAAACCAATACAGAATAAGGATATTAATGCCACGGATTTAAAAACATTAACAACGTCTGTAAACCCAGTATGCCTTATAACACTTTTAAAAGAGCCAGTAACTATAAAACTTATAGCCGAAACTACTATTATAAATGGTATTTCAACTAAAAATTGGTTAACATCAAAATGTAATGTAAAATTAAATCTTATTACATAAGCAAAGAAAAATGCCACTATTATTAAGGCTAAGTCGATACCAAATACCAACCACTTAGAAGCATATTTTTGAGAGAAATTTACAAAGTAATTATTTATCATGATTTGAGGGTTTTAGTAATATTAGTTAGGATTCTTAACAAATCATCCTGTGTTAAATTAGATCCACTTGGTAAACATAGACCTCTTTCAAAAAGGTCTTCCGATGTGCCGTTGGTATAATGCAGACTATCTTTAAAAAGAGGTTGCGTATGCATGGGTTTCCATAATGGTCTAGATTCTATATCGTCTTTTAATAACTCTAATCTTAGTTTTTCTCTTAATTCGTAAGATGGTGTTTCTATACATGTAATCCATCTATTAGAAAAGAAATTATCTGGTTCTTCTAAAAATGTTATCTCTTCAAATTGAGATAAATGCTCTTTATAAAACTCGAAATTTTGTCTTCTAGCATGCACTCTATCATCAAGAACCTCCATCTGCCCTCTTCCTATTCCAGCTAAAACATTACTCATTCTATAATTAAATCCAATAGATGAATGTTGGTAATGCGGCGCATTGTCTCGTGCTTGAGTAGCGTAAAACACAGCCTTTTCTTTTAATTCTGGTGTGTTTACAATTAAAGCTCCTCCGCCCGATGTTGTTATAATTTTATTTCCATTAAATGATATAATGCCAATATCAGAAAGTGTACCGCACTTTTTATTATAATACGAACTTCCTAAAGCTTCTGCACTATCTTCAACTACAGGAATATCATATTTTTTGGCCACAGCATTTATTTCATTGGCTTTATAAGGCATTCCATATAAATGTACTGCCACAATAGCCTTAGGCTTCTTAAATTTTTCAATTCTATCTTTAATAGCTACCTCTAACAATTCTGGACACATATTCCAGGTATCTCGTTCACTATCAATAAATATTGGAGAAGCTCCTTGATATAAAATAGGGTTAGCCGATGCAGAAAACGTAAAACTTTGACATAACACTTCATCACCAACAGATACTCCAAGGAGTTGTAAAGCCAAATGAATAGAAGCAGTACCAGAACTTAAAACCGCTACCTCCTTAGTATCTCCAAGGTAGTTTTTTATATCAAGTTCAAAACCATCTACATGAGGACCAAGTGGCGCTATCCAGTTGGTGTCAAAAGCATCAGTTACAAACTTGCGTTCTGAAGTCCCCATATGAGGAGATGATAAGTAAATTTTTGTTTTAGTCAACATAACTTATTTAATTCTATTACATGAAGAAGTTAAACTCATAGTCCTATAAGCCATAAAAATAACAACTAAGTAAATCGTGGTAAAAAGCCCTCTTCTATACATATAACAAAATTAATTTGATCTAACAGTTAAACGTAGTAATAACCCATTATTAAATATCTTCAATCTACTATTTTAATAAAGATTCTAGTATTGAGAGTTTAAAGTATTTAATCACCAATTATTACAATTAAATTAATTCGCTATTAATCAATCTAATTTCATTTTGTTAACACAAATTTAGCAATTGTTTTAAATTTATAAGGCTCCAATCTTGTTATTTCGCCAAAACAGTATTTAAAATCGGTTAACTACCTTTCGGATTTTTTTTACAGTAAAAGTTGGTAGATTATCGATAATCACCCAATAAATTATGTAAGTAATTACCTTGGTTTTGGGAAAATTTTAACTATGTTTTTTTCCTATTCTAAAATTTAAAAACTATAAGCACAATGTGTTATGATTTCATAAAGCCATTTAAAACCATACTTTATTTAGCTTAGCATTTAAAAAACTGTTATAAGTATTTTTCCTCCTAACAACCCAAAAATAATTACAGTTTTAGACATAAACGTATAATTTAATCCCTTACGAATTCGTGTCATAAAATCGAAAACACATAAAAATATTTTTCAACATGATTAATAGGTATTAGTATTACTTTAGGATATAATGTAATTTTTAACCGACAAAAACCTGTTGTTAATTGATATTATGATTTTGGTCGTAAAAAACCTTTACTTAGTATAATAAAAGCATATGTTAATTTATTTTTTTACATATTTGTCTGAATAAATTAAATTAAACCCAAATTGAATGTTTCAAAATTTACAGAATAAAACAGTTTTAGTTACTGGTGGTGCAGGTTTCATTGGCTCTAATCTTTGCGAAACACTACTAGCTAACTCTATTAAAACGGTTTGTTTGGATAATTTTTCAACCGGAAAAAGAATAAATGTCGAGCCATTTTTAAGCAACCCTAATTTTAAACTTATTGAAGGCGACATTAGAAACTTAAAAGATTGCCAAAAAGCATGCGAAAATGTAGATTATGTTTTACATGAAGCAGCACTAGGTTCTGTGCCACGATCTATTAATGATCCTATAACTACTAACGATGTAAATGTTTCTGGTTTTTTAAACATGTTGGTAGCGGCAAAAGACGCTAAAATTGAGCGTTTTGTTTATGCTGCAAGCTCCTCAACCTATGGCGATCACGAAGCGTTACCTAAAGTAGAAGATGTAATAGGTAAACCATTATCTCCATATGCCATTACGAAATATGTTAATGAATTATATGCCGATATTTTCCAAAAATCTTATGGCTTAGATACCATTGGTTTACGCTACTTCAATGTGTTTGGTAAACGTCAAGATCCGGACGGTGCTTACGCTGCTGTAATTCCTTTATTTGTAAAACAATTTATAAATAAAGAATCTCCAATAATTAATGGTGATGGAAGCTATTCAAGAGATTTTACATATATCGATAATGTGATACAAATGAATATTCTTGCATTAACTACAACCAATCAGGAGGCCTTAAACACCGTATATAATGTAGCTTATGGCGACAGGACAACGCTTCTACAATTAGCAACATTACTAAAACAAAACCTTTCGGAATTTGATGCTTCCATTCTAGATATAGATATAAAACACCGCGACAATCGTGTTGGAGATATCCCGCATTCTTTAGCATCAATAGAAAAAGCTAAAAAACTATTAAACTATAATCCTAAATTTGATATCAATAGTGGCCTTAAAGAAGCTGTTAAATGGTACTGGAAAAACTTATAATTACACAAATGAAAGTCACAAAAATTTGTTGTATTGGTGCAGGATATGTTGGTGGACCAACTATGGCAGTTATAGCCAAAAAAAACCCAAACATAAAAGTTACTGTTGTTGATGTAAACCAAGACAGAATTGATGCTTGGAACACCCCAGACGTTTCTAAACTGCCTATTTATGAACCTGGATTGGGAGACATAGTTAAAGAAACAAGAGGAAAGAACTTGTTTTTTTCAACTGAAATTGATAAAACCATTGATGAATCGGAAATGATTTTTATATCTGTAAACACGCCTACTAAAACCTATGGAAAAGGAAAAGGTATGGCGGCAGATTTAAAATTCGTTGAACTATGTGCACGAAATATTGCTAAAGTAGCGACTACAAACAAAATTGTGGTGGAAAAATCGACACTTCCCGTTCGTACTGCGCAAGCCATTAAAAGTATTTTGGATAATACTGGTAGCGATGTTAAATTTAGTATTTTATCAAATCCCGAATTTCTTGCTGAAGGCACTGCCATTCAAGACTTATTAAATCCAGATCGTGTTTTAATTGGTGGTGAGTCTGAAGAAGCTATTGAAAGTTTAGCTAATATTTATGCAAGTTGGGTGCCTGAAGCTCAAATTTTAAGAACCAATGTATGGTCTTCAGAGTTATCAAAACTAACAGCTAATGCGTTTTTAGCACAACGTATATCCTCTATAAACGCTATTTCAGAGCTTTGCGAAAAAACGGAAGCTAATGTTAACGAAGTAGCTAAAGCTATTGGAATGGACTCTAGAATAGGTCCTAAGTTTTTACAAGCTTCGGTTGGTTTTGGCGGTTCCTGTTTTCAAAAAGATATTTTAAATTTAGTATATATAGCGCGTAGTTATAATTTACACGCTGTCGCCGATTATTGGGAGCAGGTTACCCTATTTAACGACCACCAAAAAAGACGCTTTGCAGATCACATAGTAAACACACTTTACAATACCGTTTCTGGAAAAAAAATAGGATTTCTAGGCTGGGCTTTTAAAAAAGACACTAATGATACGCGGGAATCTGCCGCCATATATGTAGCCGATTATTTATTAAATGAACAAGCAAATATCTCGGTTTACGATCCTAAGGTAACCGCTAAAAAAATTCAATCGGATTTAAACTATCTAAATACAAGATCTATTGCTGAAAATGAGCAACAAGTAACGGCTTATACCGATCCTTATGCGGCTTTAAAAGATACGCATGCCATTGCTATTTTAACAGAATGGGACGAATTTAAATCCTATGATTGGAAAAAAATATATCTAAACATGAAAAAACCTGCATTTATTTTTGATGGAAGAAATCTTCTAAATAAAAATGAAATGACAAAAATAGGTTTCGAATATTCTTCAATTGGACAATAATAAACTATGAATAAAGAAAAAATCGCGATTATAGGACTTGGTTACGTAGGTTTACCTCTAGCTAGATTATTTGCAACCAAATACGCTGTTGTTGGATTTGACATTAACCAAAAACGGGTTTCAGAGTTATCAGGAGGTAAGGATGTTACTTTAGAGGTTGAAGACCACGTATTAAAGGCTGTTTTAAAAGACACTCCAGATGCCAACACAGGGCTTTTTTGTTCTTACGACATTAATGATATTACAGACTGTAATTATTATATAGTTACTGTGCCTACGCCTATCGATAAAAACAACAGGCCAGATTTAACGCCTTTATATAAATCTAGCGAAACGGTAGGACAGGTTTTAAAAAAGGGAGATATTGTCATTTATGAATCGACCGTATATCCTGGTGCTACAGAAGAAGAATGTATTCCTGTTTTAGAAAAAGTAAGTGGCCTAAAATTCAATGAAGACTTTTATGCTGGCTATTCACCAGAACGTATTAATCCGGGTGATAAATTACATACCGTAGACAAAATTTTAAAAGTTACTGCGGGTTCAACACCAGAAATTGGTGAAAAAGTAGATGCCCTTTATTCAAGCATCATCACTGCCGGAACCCACCTTGCTCCTACTATTAAAGTCGCCGAAGCTGCCAAAGTTATAGAAAACTCGCAACGCGATATTAATATAGCTTTTGTAAACGAGTTGGCTAAAATATTTAATTTAATGGATATCGATACACATGCTGTTTTAGAGGCTGCCGGAACAAAATGGAATTTCCTTCCGTTTAAACCAGGTCTAGTTGGTGGCCATTGTATTGGTGTCGATCCCTATTACTTAGCTCAAAAAGCACAGGAAGTTGGATATCATCCAGAAATTATATTAGCAGGTCGTCGTGTTAATGATGGTATGGGGCAATATGTGGCTTCAGAAATAATTAAACTCATGGTTAAAAAGGATATTAAAATTAAAAATGCAAATATTTTAGTTTTAGGTATCACTTTTAAAGAAAACTGTCCGGATGTTAGAAACACGAAAGCGGTCGACGTTATTAGTCAACTTGCAAGTTACGGTACCGCTATTACCATTCACGATCCTTGGGCTAACCCAGTTGAAGTAAAACATGAATATAACCTAAAAACAACAAAAGAATTACCTCAAGAAAAATTTGATGCTATTGTATTAACGGTAGCACATAACGAGTTTTTAGACATGAATCTTAAAGCGCTTTTAAACACCAATGGTGTACTTTATGATGTAAAAGGTGTTTTAATGGAGGGCGTAACCGGTAGATTATAAATTTCCC
>NZ_JBDWDG010000014.1:0-196064 GCF_039977455.1 Algibacter sp.
ATAAAGGCTTTTTTTATTAATTTATTTCATAAAAATTTACTTTACCAGTAATAAAGCATCTAAGTTTAACACCCATTAATACTTCTCAACTAGATACTGACACCTTTATTTTAAAGACTATTAAAAATAATTTCATTGAAACATTCAGAATAATAAAAGATTAGCTATTTAAATTTATGTGAAAAACAATTTTATTAAATTAACAAAAAAGGTAAGGAGTTTATAATAATATACTCCTTTTTTCATGACTTATTTGTAAATATCATTTTATTTCATACTTTGCACTAAAGCTTTAAATACCCCTATGACAGAAATAACTAGACTTTTTGATTTCCCATATTTCCAGTTGGAAAACAACCCTAACGATGCTGCTTTAGTTACAAAGTATAATGGCGAATGGGTTAAAACGTCTACACAAGAATATGTAGATAAAGCAAATGCTATGAGCAGAGCTTTATTAAAACTTGGGATTAAAAAGGGTGATAGAATTGCTATTATTTCTACAACCAATAGAACAGAATGGAATATTATTGATATTGCCACTCTACAAATTGGAGCACAAAACATTCCTATTTATCCAACTATTTGTGCCGAAGACTATGAATATGTTTTAAATCACAGTGAATCTATTTATTGCTTTGTCTCAGATGCTGAAGTCCTTGAAAAGGTTAATAAAGTTAAAGGAAATACGCAATTAAAAGAAGTCTATTCATTTGATCAAATTAAAGGTTGCAAGCATTATTCTGAGTTATTAGAATTAGGAAAAGACACAATAAATCAAAATGAAGTAGAAGCTAGAAAAGACCAAGTAAAATCCACAGATTTAGCAACCATTATTTACACATCAGGCACAACAGGAAAACCAAAAGGTGTAATGCTTTCACATTGGAATATAACTAGTAACGCTCTATCAAGTAGCCCAAGAGTCCCTTTTAAAGATGGTGAAAAAACTAGAATTTTAAGCTTCTTACCTATTTGCCATGTTTTTGAGCGCGTCCTTATTTATATTTATCAATACACAGGAACGTCTATTTATTATGCCGAGGCTATAGATAAAATTGGAGATAATGCTAAAGAAATAAAACCAAACATGATGAGTGTTGTACCAAGATTACTTGAAAAAGTGTACGACAAAATTATGGCTAAAGCTGAAGAATTAACGGGTATCAAAAAAGCATTATTCTATTGGGCCGTTGGTTTAGGCGAAATATGGGAACCCTATAAACAAAACGGCGCTTGGTACGAATTTAAATTAAGCATTGCCAATAAATTGATTTTTAGCAAATGGAGGGATGCCCTTGGAGGAGAGCTACATACTATGGTTTCTGGAAGTGCTGCATTACAACCCCGTTTAACACGAATTTTTTCGGCTGCAGGCATGCAAGTCATGGAAGGTTATGGACTAACAGAAACGTCTCCTGTTGTCTCTGTAGGACGCTATAAAGATAAAATGTTTAAAGTAGGCTGTGTTGGAATACCAATTGACGATGTTGAAGTTAAAATTGCTGAAGATGGAGAAATTTTAATAAAAGGTCCAAATGTGATGATGGGCTATTATAAAGACCCAGAAAAAACGGCAAGTGTAATGACTGGAGATTATTTCCACACTGGGGATAAAGGAGAAGTTGATACCGATGGTTTTTTAAAAATTACAGGGCGCAAAAAAGAAATGTTTAAAACATCTGGAGGTAAATATATTATTCCAACATTGTTAGAAAACGACTTAAAACAATCACGATTTATTGAACAAATTATGGTTATTGGAGAAGGCGAAAAAATGCCTGCTGCATTAATTCAACCAAATTTCGATTTTATTAAAGATTGGATCGATCATAAAAAACTTTCAGTAGAAAAAAGTAATAATGCCATTGCTAATTCCAAAATTGTTCAGGATAGATTACAACAAGAAGTCAATACTTGTAATCAAAAATTCGGAAAATGGGAACAAATTAAACGTTTTGAGTTAACACCAGACGTTTGGTCAATAGATCAGGGACACCTTACACCGACGATGAAGATGAAGAGAGATGTAATAAAAAAAATGTATACTGCATTAATTGAAAAGATTTACAGACCTTCGTAAAATCTAAAAATAATTTTTCTTCAGTCCCATTGAATTTAATTCCTATTTTTTCTTAATTTTATTATGCACGCATAATAAAATTTTATATATTTGAACTTATCATTTAAATATATGAAAGACAAAACCATAGACTACATCCTAAGAACCACCTGGTTAGCGGTTCAGAAAATGTACAATGAAGAGGCTTTAAAGTTTGGAAGCACTATGGCAACAGGCTTTACTTTACTAAGTATAGACCCTGAAAAAGGAACACCTTCTACAGCATTGGGCCCAAAAATGGGTATGGAAGCTACTAGTTTATCTAGGACTTTAAAAACCATGGAGAAAAAAGGATTAATAACTAGAAAACCTAACCCTAAGGATGGTCGTGGTGTTATTATCTCGCTTACCGATTTTGGTATAGAAAAAAGAGACGCTTCCAAAGACAAAGTGTTGATTTTTAACGAGGCTATAAAAAATAATGTTCCACCAGAAAAACTAAAACACTTTTATGAGGTAGCCGATGTTATAAACGATATGGTTTGTAATAAAAAAATATACAATCAATCTGATAGTTAAAAAAACAATGAGCAAAAGACGTATTAAAAAAATAGCCATTATTGGCTCTGGAATTATGGGAAGTGGCATTGCATGTCATTTCGCTAATATTGGTGTAGATGTCCTTTTATTAGATATTGTACCTAGAGAACTAAATGATAAAGAAAAGGCTAAAGGCTTAACTATAGACGACAAAATAGTTAGAAACAGATTGGTTAATGAGGCGCTTGCAGCATCGTTAAAATCGAAACCCTCTCCTATTTACCATCAAAACTTTGCGAGTAGAATTACCACAGGTAATCTTGAAGATGACATCGCTAAAGTAAAGGATGTTGATTGGATTATGGAAGTTGTAGTTGAGCGTCTAGACATTAAACAACAAGTTTTTGAGAAACTTGAAAAATATAGAACACCAGGGACTTTAATTACAAGTAATACTTCTGGAATTCCTATTAAATTCATGAGCGAAGGCCGTAGTGAAGATTTTCAGAAGCATTTCTGCGGTACTCACTTTTTTAACCCAGCTCGTTATTTAAAATTATTCGAAATTATACCTGGACCTAAAACAGACGCTACTGTTTTAGAATTCTTAAATGGATATGGTGAGCAATTCTTAGGAAAAACCTCTGTTTTAGCTAAAGACACTCCAGCCTTTATTGGAAACAGAATAGGGATTTTTAGCATTCAAAGCTTATTTCACACCGTTAAAGAATTAGATTTAACTATTGAAGAAGTTGATAAATTATCAGGACCAGTGATTGGTCGTCCAAAATCAGCAACATTTAGAACCGTTGATGTTGTAGGTCTAGACACCTTGGTGCATGTAGCCAATGGAATTAGAGAAAACTGCCCGAACGACGAACGTTTAGAATTATTTAAACTTCCAGATTTCATCAATACAATGATGGAAAACAAATGGTTAGGAAGCAAAACAGGACAAGGATTTTATAAAAAGAATGTTTCTTCAGATGGTAAAAAAGAAATTTTAACTTTAGACCTAAACACATTAGAATACCGCTCAGCAAAACGGGCAAAATTTGCAACCTTAGAATTAACTAAATCTATTGATAAAGTTGTAGACCGTTTTAAAGTTTTAGTAAAAGGAAAAGATAAAGCAGGGGAATTTTACAGAAAAAGTTTTGCTGCTCTATTTGCTTATGTTTCAAATAGAATACCAGAAATTACCGACGATTTATATAAGATTGACGACGCTATGAAAGCTGGATTTGGTTGGGAACATGGTCCTTTCCAAATTTGGGATGCTATTGGTGTTGAAAAAGGAATAGAAATCATGAAAGCTGAAGGTTTAGAGCCTGCTGCTTGGGTAAACGAGATGTTAACCTCAGGAAGTTCATCTTTTTACACCGTTAAAGAAGGTGCTAGTTATGCTTATGATATTCCGAAGAAATCACAAGAAAAAATTCCTGGACAAGACAGTTTCATAATTTTAGATAATATTAGAAAATCTAACGAAGTATTTAAAAATTCGGGTGTTGTAATTGAAGATTTAGGAGACGGAATCCTTAATGTAGAATTCCAATCTAAAATGAATACCATTGGTGGCGATGTACTTGCCGGATTAAATAAAGCTATTGATCTTGCAGAACAAGATTTTGCTGGTTTAGTAGTTGGTAATCAAGGTGCTAATTTCTCTGTTGGCGCCAACATAGGAATGATTTTTATGATGGCTGCAGAGCAAGAATATGATGAGCTAAATGGTGCTATTAAATATTTCCAAGATACCATGATGCGTATGCGTTATTCGTCTATCCCAACAATTTCAGCACCTCACGGAATGAGTTTAGGTGGTGCATGTGAGCTTTCTATGCATGCCGATAAAGTTGTTGCAGCTGCCGAAACATATATGGGACTTGTAGAATTTGGAGTTGGTGTAATTCCTGGAGGAGGAGGTTCGAAAGAAATGGCCTTAAGAGCTTCTGATACGTTTAGAAAAGGCGATGTACAGTTAAACACACTTCAAGACTACTTTTTAACTATTGGAATGGCAAAGGTTTCCACTTCTGCCTATGAAGCATTCGATTTAGGTCTGCTACAAAAAGGAAAAGATATTGTTGTGGTAAACAAAGACCGCCAAATTGCTGTTGCCAAGCAACATGCCAAATTAATGGCCGATATAGGGTACACACAACCCGTAAAACGTTCGGATGTAAAAGTACTTGGTAAACAAGCTTTAGGTATGTTTTTAGTAGGAACAGATTCCATGAAAGACTCCAACTATATTAGTGAACACGACGTTAAAATTGCCAATAAACTAGCCTACGTTATGGCTGGTGGAGATTTATCTGAACCAACTTTAGTTACTGAACAATATTTATTGGATTTAGAGCGAGAAGCTTTCTTAAGTTTATGTACAGAGCGTAAAACTTTAGAGCGTATACAGCACATGTTAACTAAGGGGAAGCCGCTTAGAAATTAAAAAAGCACTTGGTATAAAGTATTAAGTACAAAGACAAGTTCACCGTTAATTCTTGGTACTTTATAATAAAATTTTTAAAACTTAAATAAAGATGCACAGATTTGAAGAGTTAAAAATATGGCAAAAAGCAATGGATATTACCAAGCATTGCTGTAGAGCTACCGATAATTTTCCTAAGGAAGAAAAATACGGTTTAACATCTCAATTAAGACGAAGTGCAGTTTCTATTCCTTCAAACATTTCAGAAGGAACTGGAAGAAATACTAATGGAGAGTTTAAACAATTTCTAGGAATTGCAAATGGTTCTTCATTCGAATTATTAACACAATTATATTTATCTAAAAGATTAAATTTAATAACAGAAGAAAAAGTAAGACCTATTATAAAGGAAGTTTTAGAAGTAACAAAAATGAATTATTCACTTCAAAGAACGCTTAGCAAGTCTTAATACTTAATTCTAAAAATCTTAATACTACTATGAGCAAACAAGCTTACATCGTAAAAGCATATAGAACCGCAGTTGGTAAAGCACCAAAAGGCGTGTTCCGTTTTAAAAGAACAGATGAATTGGCAGCAGAAACCATCAAATATATGATGAAAGAATTGCCAGGTTTAGACCCAAAACGAATTGACGATGTTATTGTAGGCAACGCTATGCCAGAAGGTTCACAAGGACTAAACATGGCGCGATTAATCTCTTTAATGGGATTAGATGTTGTTGATGTACCTGGTGTAACCGTAAATCGTTTTTGCTCTTCTGGAGTTGAAACTATAGGTATGGCAACAGCCAAAATACAAGCCGGAATGGCCGATTGTATTATTGCTGGTGGCGCAGAAAGTATGAGTAGCGTTCCTATGACAGGATTTAAACCCGAATTAAATTACGACGCCATTGTAAAAGCTGGTCACGAAGATTATTATTGGGGCATGGGAAATACTGCTGAAGCAGTTGCAAACCAATTTAACGTATCTCGCCAAGACCAAGATGAGTTTGCTTATAATTCGCATATGAAAGCTTTAAGAGCACAAGCCGAAAACCGTTTTCAAGATCAAATTGTACCAATTGAAGTAAAGCAAACTTATATTGATGCTAACGGCAAAAAAGCAACAAAATCATATACAGTAACTAAAGATGAAGGTCCTCGTGCCGGAACAAGCATAGAAGCTTTAGCAAAATTAAGAGCTGTATTTGCTGCCGGAGGAAGTGTAACAGCAGGAAACTCATCGCAAATGAGTGATGGAGCTGCTTTTGTAATGGTTATGAGTGAAGATATGGTTAAAGAATTAAATCTTGAACCTATTGCAAGAATGGTAAATTATGCTGCTGCAGGTGTCGAACCTCGTATTATGGGAATTGGACCAGTAAAAGCAATCCCGAAAGCATTAAAACAAGCAGGATTAAAACAAGACGATTTATCTTTAATTGAATTGAATGAAGCCTTTGCTTCTCAATCTTTAGCAGTAATTAGAGAGTTAAATCTTAACCCCGATATTATTAACGTAAATGGTGGTGCCATTGCATTGGGGCATCCGCTAGGATGTACTGGAGCAAAACTTTCTGTGCAACTTTTTGATGAAATGCGTAAGCAAGATATGAAAGGTAAATATGGTGCAGTTACCATGTGTGTTGGTACAGGACAAGGTGCTTGTGGGATATTTGAATTTTTAAACTAATAAAAACTTAATACTAAACTATAAAATGGCAGATTTAGAAAAAGATATCCTTCGTGGAGGTCAATTCTTAGTAAAAGAAACAAATTGTGAAGATGTGTTTACTCCTGAAGATTTTTCAGAAGAACAAACCATGATGAAAGAATCTGTGATGGAATTTAACGATCGTGAAATCATCCCTCATAAACCACGTTTTGAAGCTAAAGATTATGCTTTAACTGAAGACGTTATGCGTAAAGCTGGAGACATGGGCTTTTTAAGTGTTGCAGTTCCTGAAGCTTATGGTGGCCTGGGCATGGGATTTGTATCGACGGTATTAACCTGCGATTATATTTCTTCTGGAACAGGTTCTTTTAGTACTGCTTTTGGAGCACATACAGGAATTGGCACCATGCCAATTACATTATATGGTACAGAGGAACAGAAACAAAAATACGTTCCTAAATTAGCTTCTGGTGAGTGGTTTGGCGCATATTGCTTAACAGAACCAGGGGCTGGATCGGATGCTAATTCAGGTAAAACAACCGCTGAGTTATCGGCAGACGGAAAATCATATAAAATTAACGGACAAAAAATGTGGATTTCAAATGCAGGTTTCTGTAGTTTGATGATTGTTTTTGCTCGTATTGAAGATGACAAAAATATTACAGGTTTCATAGTAGAATTTGATGCCGAAAATCCTAATGGTATTGTTTTAGGTGAAGAAGAGCATAAATTAGGTATTCGGGCGTCTTCTACACGTCAAGTTTTCTTTAACGACACTGTAGTTCCTGCCGAAAATATGTTAGCAGGACGAGGTGAAGGTTTTAAAATTGCAATGAATGCATTAAATGTTGGTCGTATTAAACTAGCGGCAGCTTGTTTAGATTCACAACGTAGAATTTTAACAACAGCCGTAAATTATGCCAACGAGCGTAAACAATTTAAAACGCCTATTGCAAATTTTGGTGCTATTAAAACAAAATTAGCAGAAATGGCAGCTAGTGCTTATGCCGGTGAATCTGCAACCTATAGAGCTGCTAAAAATATTGAAGATAGAATTGCATTACGTGAAGCGGCTGGAAACTCCCACCAAGAAGCAGAACTTAAAGGTGTTGAGGAATACGCTATTGAGTGTTCTATTTTAAAAGTTGCGGTTTCAGAGGATGTGCAAAATGCAGCAGATGAAGGCATCCAAATTTTTGGAGGTATGGGATTCTCTGAAGAAACACCAATGGAATCTGCTTGGAGAGATGCTAGAATTGCACGTATTTACGAAGGTACTAATGAAATTAACAGAATGTTAGCTGTTGGTATGCTAGTAAAGAAAGCCATGAAAGGCCACGTAGACTTATTAGGTCCTGCCCAAGCTGTTCAGGAGGAATTAATGGGTATCCCGTCTTTTGATACACCTGATTATTCTGAATTATTTTCAGAAGAAAAAGTAATGATTGCTAAACTTAAAAAAACCTTCTTAATGGTTGCCGGTGGAGCAGTTCAAAAATATGGGCCTAAATTAGAAGACCACCAACAGTTATTAATTGCTGCGGCCGATATTTTAATTGAAATATACATGGCAGAATCAGCAATTTTAAGGACAGAGAAAAATGTAAAGCGTACCAGCGAAAAAGAACAATCTGCTCAAATTGCAATGGCTAAATTATATTTATATCACGCCGTAGACATCGTGGAAGAAAAAGGTAAAGAAAGTATTATCTCTTTTGCTGAAGGAGATGAACAACGCATGATGCTAATGGGACTAAAGCGTTTTACTAAATATGTAAACTACCCAGATATTGTAGATTTACGTATCGAGATAGCAGAAAAAGTTAAAGCAGAAAACAAATACTGTTTTTAACATAAATAAATTATAGTGACTAATTCAATTACTAAAAAACGCTTCGAAATTAAATTCGAGGCGTTTTTTTATTAAATTGAGTAAAAATCATCAATAATGAAATTAATTTTAATAGGTTGTTTATGCTTCTCCTCTATTCTACTTGCTCAAGAAGACATAACACTCGAACCAAAACTAGAAAATATCGCTTGGATTTCCGGATACTGGAAAGGCGAAGCTTTTGGTGGAATTACTGAAGAAATATGGAGCGAACCTTCTGGAGGTTCAATGATGGCAACTTTCAAATTAATTAAGGATGGTAGTGTAGCCTTTTATGAAATTGAAATTATCAGAGAAATAGAAAATTCTTTATTACTTCAGCTAAAACATTTCAATAATGATTTAAAAGGATGGGAATCTAAAAATGAAAGTATTGATTATCCTTTACAAAAAATTACCGCATCTAAAGTTGTATTTGATGGCATGACTTTTGAAAAAGTAAATACTAATGAAATGAATGTTTATGTAGATATTCATCAAAAAGATGGAACCATTGAAACTGTAAAATTCAATTATACGAAACAGAAATATTAACAAACACTTAATAATCTTTTTATTTAAATTGCTGAAAATTCAAAATTTAATGAAAAACACCTACTGTATACTTATCGCCTTCTTAATCACACCATTATTTTTTTTAAATGCCCAAGGCTTACTATCTGAAAAAACAAAATTTACAAAGCAAGACACCTTAAGAGGCAGTATTACCCCAGAGCGCGAGTGGTGGGATTTAACCTATTATCATTTAGACATTAAAGTAAATCCAGAAAACAAATTTATTTCTGGTAAAAACACGATTACTTATAAAGTTTTAAAAAGCGATTCTATAATGCAAATTGATTTACAATCGCCAATGAAACTTTTAAAGGCCGTTCAAAATGGTAAAGAATTGAAAATTCGACATGAAGGCAATGCCCATTTTATTTCATTAATTAATAATCAAAAAGCTGATGATATTAACACCTTAGAAGTGTATTATGAAGGCCACCCAAAAGAAGCTATAAAAGCACCATGGGATGGTGGTATATCATGGAAAAAAGATAAAAACGGTAATGATTTTATTGCATCCTCATGCCAGGGATTAGGCGCTAGTGTTTGGTGGCCTTGTAAAGACCATATGTACGATGAAGTGGAAGGCATGAAAATAAGTGTAAACGTACCAAGTCATTTAACCAATGTATCTAATGGAAGGTTAACCCTCGTAGAGCGAATAGGTGATACTAAAACATACCATTGGGAAGTAAAAAGCCCAATAAACAACTACGGTGTAAACATTAATATTGGAGATTACGTCAACTTTTCTGAAGTTTTTGATGGTCAGGGTGGAAATTTAGACCTTGAATATTATGTACTTCGTTATAACCTAGAAAAAGCTAAGGAACAATTTAAGCAAGTCCCTATGATGCTTAAAGCATTTGAGCATTGGTTTGGTCAATATCCTTTTTATAGAGATAGTTTTAAACTTGTTGAAGCGCCTTACTTAGGTATGGAGCACCAAAGTTCGGTTACTTATGGTAATGGTTACCAAAATGGCTATTTAGGAAAAGATTTATCGCGAACAGGCTGGGGTTTAAAGTTCGATTTTATTATTATACATGAAGCTGGGCATGAATGGTTTGCTAATAATATTACCAACAAAGACATAGCCGATATGTGGATTCATGAAAGCTTTACGGCATACTCCGAAAGCTTGTATTTAGATTATCATTTTGGAAAAGAGGCTGGTGCAGAATATGTTATTGGCACCCGAGCAAATATTCAAAATGACAGACCACTAATTGGACTGTATAATGTTAATAATGAAGGCTCTGGCGACATGTATTACAAAGGCGCAAACATGCTGCATACGCTAAGACAACTTATTAAAGATGACGAAGTTTGGAGAAAAATTTTGCGTAAAATGAATGTTGAATTTTATCATCAAACGGTAACAACGCAACAAATTGAAAACTTTTTATCGCAAGAAACAACCATCGATCTATCAGCATTTTTTAATCAATATTTAAGAACTACAAAAATTCCAACTTTAGAATATTCTATCAATAAGAAAGTTTTAAAATACAGATGGACCAATTGTGTGGAAGGTTTCGAAATGCCTATTCAAGTTAAAATTAATAACGAAGACCATTGGATTTCCCCAAAATCTGATTGGCATACTTTTACGTCAGATTCTAAAATTGAAGATGTAAAAGTAGATATTGACTTTTATGTAGAATCGAAAAAGATATAACACAATTGAAGACTCCTGAGCTTTATTTCAAAACACATATAGAATGGCGAACATGGCTCCTTGAAAACCATGACTGCGCTAATGGTGTTTACCTCATCTTTTATAAAGTTGAAAACAAAGAACCTTCAATGCGGTGGGAAGAAGCTGTAAAAGTTGCTTTATGTTTTGGTTGGATAGATTCTACTGTTAAAAGTTTGGGTAAAGGAAAGCGTAGGCAATACTTCTGTAAAAGGAACCCTAAAAGTGTTTGGAGCGCATTAAATAAAACATATATCGAAGAGCTTACCGCGAATTGTTTAATGCACGAAGCTGGCCTTAATAGTATTGAAATTGGGAAACAGAATGGGAGTTGGACAGCCTTAGATAGTGTTGAAAAAGGCATAATACCACAAATTTTAAAAGATGCTTTTGATGAAAACCCTATAGCTTTTGAAAACTTTAAAAATTTCGCACCATCATACAGGAAAAGTTATTTGTATTGGTTAAATCAAGCCAAACGAGAAGCCACTAAAAAAAAGCGCATTACTCAAATAATAGAGTTATGCGCTAATAATATCAAAAGCAGAACCAATTGGTAAAACTTTTTAAGGGTTTATAAAATCGTTAATCGCTGTTAAGGATAATCTTGGATTCGCACCTTCACTTTGTGCTACTAATGCACCAATAGCACAAGCAAAGTCTATAGCTTCTTGGGGATTAATATCGTTAATTAATTGGCTCACTAATGTGCCCAAAAAAGAATCTCCTGCACCTACAGTATCAACAACTTTTATTTGATAACCACTATTGTAATACAATAAACCATCGTATAGCAATACAGCGCCGTGGGGTCCCTTGGTAACACAAACCCGTTTTGTATTTGTTTTTTTTGCTATGAAATGTATATTTTGTTCTAAAGAATTATATTTTGAACCTAAAAGCCTACTTACTTCATAAAGTTCATCATCATTAAATTTTATAAAATCGGCCTTATTCATCAAATAAACCAAAGTATCTTCTGAAAAATGTGGTGGTCTTAAATTAAGATCAAAAATTTTATAATTCGCATATTCCAAAAGCTTATACAGTGTTTGTTTTGAAGTATCATCGCGCGTAATTAAACTTCCAAAAACTAAGGCATTTGAAGCTTTTACTGTATCAATTATAACCTCTTTACATTCTATTTTATCCCAAGCACTTGGATATTCAATGGTGTAAGAGGCAGAACCTTTTTCATCTAAAACAACTTTAACTTCTCCTGTCTTATAATCATCCAGCACTTGAATACATTCCGTATTAATGCCATTTTCATTTAAATAGCTCAGTATTTCTTTACCAAGATTATCATTCCCAATGGCACTAATCATAGCCACATGATTATTAAATGATTTTGCTCTAAGCGCAACATTTAAAGGGGCACCTCCAATTTTCTTATGATTAGGAAATACATCCCATAGAATTTCTCCATAACTAACTATGTTCGCCATAATGGAATAAATTTAATATATATTAGATTCCATAGTACGTTGATTAATAGAGCTTCTAAACACCTCTAACATACGCTTAGCAATACCTGTCCAACCAAAATTACGACGTGCAAAACGAGCGCCTTCAACAGATAATTCATTTCTTAATTTAGGATATAAAAGCGGCATAGCCATCATAGCTCCAAACTCTTTTGGGCGATGCGGATCCGCGAATAATCCTTGTTTTCCAAAATCTATTAAATCACACAACCCTCCATGAACAGTTATTATACTTGGGGTTCCACAAGCCATAGCTTCAATAGCAACCATCCCAAATGGCTCATATCTAGAAGGCATTACAAATATATTTGCAGACCTATATACGTTTGCTAAATCCTCATCGGCAATATAGTTTTTCCAAGATATTTTATCTGCAATCCCTAACTCTTCTGCTAATTTTTTGAGTTTTTTAATACCTTGATTATCTTGATCGGATTGATCGCCACCAATAGCTGCAACCAATCGTGCCTCGGGACATAACTCGAATACTGTGGGTAAAGCTTGGAATAGTAAATCGTAGCCTTTGTTGTGTGCCATTCTACCTAATGCTAAAATATCTGTAGGTTGAATGTCGTACTTGGCGCGTATTCTGTCGTTTTCTTTTGAAGGCACTGGAAAAAAACGATTTTCGTCAATTCCAGGAGGAATCATGCCACAGTTTTTAGGCAACACATCATATTGCTTAGTTAATAAATCGACTTGAGGAAGTGTTGTAGCAATAACGTAATTACACATTTGATACACGAAATATTCTTTTCTTATCCGCTCTTTAAAACGGTACGTCTTTTCCATTTCTTTCTCGTCCATATCGCTCCCCATACTATGTTGCTTCCACCACCCTAAGGAATGTGGTGTATGTACATGAGAAATACCCAATTCTTCAGCTATTTTTTGTCCTGCCCAACCTGCATCCCAATAATGTGAATATACTACATCGTATTTTTTACGTTCCTTTTTAATGGCTGCCAAAGTATTGGTAACAAATTTTTTAAGATGATCGTGCATATCCTCTTTTCTAATAAACTTTTTACCACCAAAGGGAATTCGCCAAACGCTGTAGTTTTCATCTACATAGTCGTATTCGGGTTGATCTTCAAATTGTCGAGTTACTAAATCAACTCTTTTTCCTAGTCTGCTAAAACGATCAGCAAGTTCTAAAACATATACTACTTGTCCGCCTGTATCAGGTTTTCCTAATTCTGCATTTGCTCCAACATAGCCATGTAGAGAGATCATCAATATCGATTTCATAGTGTTTTGCTTTAGTTATTATATTAATTATTTAATTATTTTTAAATCATGGCAAGCAGAGATGTATTGAGCTGCCGACCATGCCTGGTAAGCTTTCCCCATGGGTTTTCCGGTAGTACCATGAGCCCATTCGGTAAACTCCCACTCTACATTTATACCTTCTTTATTTATTAAAGCGAGTTTATGTAACTCTGCTATTGCGATATCCCTAAAACCTAGCTTGTTTACAAACTTTACCCAAAAACCACCTACAAATGGCCAAATACCGCCATTGTGATAATGGTTTGGGAGGTTTAATAAATTAACTGTGTAATATGGTCTCCAATCTGGATCGCCAGGGCTTACAACAGGATACACATTGGCTACCGGAAAAGGGTCGTTAACACCAACACCCCACATAAACTTGAAGGTTTGATGTGCTTTTTCAGCATCTATAGTACCATGTAAAAAGGCTAAAATATTCCCTAAAGTATCGCAACGCCAACTAAAATCGAAAGGTGTTGTTTGCGCAATTAAGTAAGAGGTATCTCCTAATGTAAATTGCTTTTCGGCAAAAGAAACCGATTGAAATAATTGCTGTTGTGTAGAAGGCCAAAAGTTTTGCAAAATTTCCTTTTTAATAACTTGCGACCATCTAATATGCTCGCCAGCTTCTTCATGATCGCCCAACATTTCCATCATACGACCAAAACAAACATTAGCCCGGTACCATAGAATTTCATCGTAAAGAATATTATAACTTCTCCCGAATAAATCTGTCCAATCTCCAGCTTCAGGAATTTCTAACAAAGCATCATTATTACTATCGTGCGCTCCTAACCAACGCATAGTTTCCTTTATATCGGCAATATGACTTCTTAAAAACTCAATATCTTTGGTTTCGTTTACATATTCATAAAAAGCAATAACCACCCAAATACCACTATCAATAGAGCAAATACCACCTACACCAGAATAATCAGGAATATTATCTTTAATACGCACGTTTGAAGGAATTTGACCGTTGCGAGAAATGTGCTCAAACAAGGTTAAAAGTGTCTGTCTTGCACATTTATGAAGGTCTTTATCTTTATGAATTAAAGGCAATGCACCAATTACGGTTATGGCGCCATCTCTAGCCCAAACGCTATAATAATTCTCGTCGGTTCCATGTGCCACATTATCTTTTATAGAGCAAGCAGAAAACCCAAGTGGTGTAATATTCTTTTTTAAAGCTAATACTGCTTTTTCATATCCTTCGCGAATTAAAGCTACCTTTTCATCGGCATCCTCGGCTGCTAAACTTTCTGACTCTTGTTTTATAAAGAAATCATCTTTATGATCAATATTTGTAACATCTTTCGCTACATTGGGTAAAATGCCATAGTAAACCAACCCTTCAATGATACCATCACTTTTTTCTTTTTCGGTGTGATAAACTTGTCTGTGTTTTGTGTATTGATATAATTCTTCGTGTGCATTAGCAACCACAATTCCTTTAACGTTCGGCATATCAAACATAGCAGAATCATTACCACTATCTCCGGCTACTAAAACCGAGTCTGGTTTTATATCTAACTTTTTTGTTAGCCATTGTAAGGCATTACCTTTGTTGGCAAATTTTGGAAGAATATCTAAAAACTTATCTCCAGAATACACCACATTAATACTCATGTTAGCATTTTCAAAACCTTTTTCTACACTAGTTATAAGTTCTGGACTAGCATTATGGAAAAAATAACTTCTTTTATAAGCATGTTGAAACTTTGTAGGCTGATCACTAATAGGATGGTCTATGTTTTGAATTAAATCTTCAACAGCTTTTAAGTCCCAACCATCATCAAGCACATTATTAAATTCTTTTACAACGCATTTGTCCTTATAATTATAAATGTGTGTACCCACACCAGAAATTATATAATCAGGCTCCGGAAGGATACCTTTATCAATTAAATTAAGTACATCATCAATTAATCGCCCTGTATTATAGGTTAGAACAATATCTTTAGGTTTATACTTTTTCCAGGTTTTTCGAAAATTACTTTTATGAGTGTGAAAGTCTATTAATGTATTATCAATATCGAAAGAAAGGAAGTTAATTTCTGGCTTATTTTTGTCTTTAATTTTGCTCATATAAAAAATCTACAAATTTTACTTTTTTAATGTTTTTTACTTCATTTTGGTAAAAATTAATAGATTTTCGATGTAAAAACAAGAAAAACAGGCTAATTTTAAATATTAATCTAATAGTGATAATTAGCAAGCCTTACTTTAAGAAATATGAAAAATAGGTTAAACCATTTTGCAAATTTGATAATGGAGTAAAAACTAAAATGCTGTAATAGAAAACTATAGTTCCATTACAGCATTTTAAAAATTTAGTATATGTATTTAGTGATTAGATACCACTTATAAAACTACCATAAGGGTCTTTAAATTGAATCCCTTCGGTAAATCTATGTTTACTTAATAATTTATACTCAACCAGAGCCCAAAGCACAAACTCTTTAACAAAGCAAGCATCCTCTTTTGATACGTTTGGTTGAAATTGACCAATAAGATCATCTAAAGGTGAAATACCATTTAATAAGCTTTCATATTCTTTATCGCGCAATTCGTCCAATAACTCAAAGCCTTCTTTCTGATTAAAAAACCATGATACAATATCATCGTACGGGCTTTCTTCATCTTGCTTTTTAAGCTTTCCTATTTTAGGAAAAAGATCTTCAAATAATCTTTTTACAGCTTCCCCTATTAAATTGAAAGCTACCGAAGCTGCTCCTTCTTGCTCCCCTTCATAAACCAATTCAACCTTTCCTGTTATAGCAGGAATTATACCCACAAAATCGGATAACCTTAATGTTGTTTGCTTATCTCCATTTATTAAAGCCCTTCTTTCGGCGGTACTTAACAAGTTTTCTAAGGCTGTTATACTTAATCGTGCACTCACCCCACTTTTAGCATCGATAAATTCACTTTCTCTGGCTTCGAATACAATTTGCTCTAGTAAATCTCTTGCTAAATCTGGAACTTTTACCATTTCATTTTGACCTTCAACTATTTTTGCTTCTTGTTCGGTAATTCGTCTTGCCGTCTCAATATTTTCGGGATAGTGTGTTAAAATCTGAGACCCTATTCTATCTTTCAAAGGGGTTACAATACTTCCTCTATTTGTATAATCTTCCGGGTTTGCAGTGAATAAAAACTGTATATCTAAAGGTAACCTCAATTTAAACCCTCTAATTTGAATATCCCCTTCCTGTAAAATATTAAATAAGGCCACTTGAATTCTAGCTTGTAAATCTGGTAATTCGTTAATTACAAATATGCATCGATTTGCTCTAGGTATCATACCATAATGTATAACACGATCATCGGCATAACTTAATTTTAAATTAGCTGCTTTTATAGGATCGACATCACCTATGATATCCGCAACCGTTACATCTGGCGTTGCCAGTTTTTCGGCAAAACGCTCACTACGGTGTAACCATACTATAGGTATATCATCACCCTTGTCTTTAATTAATTCAACAGCATATCTTGAAATTGGTTTTAAAGGATCGTCATTTATTTCGGAACCTTCAACAATTGGAATATATTCATCTAACAAATTTAGCATTAAACGTGCTAAACGCGTTTTCGCTTGCCCTCGTAAACCTAGTAAGTTGATATTGTGCCTTGATAAAATGGCGCGTTCCAACTCTGGAATTACCGTGTTTTCATAACCATGAACACCTTTAAACGTCGTTTCTTTATTTTTTATTTTATTAATTAGATTATCCCTTAATTCATCTTTAATAGATTTTGATTGATAACCTGAAGCTTTTAATTCTCCTAGTGTTGTTATATTTTCTATTTTCATTTTATACCTTTTGGCCATTTGCTTTTATCTATTGGCAAAGCTCTTATAAAAAAGCTAAAGACTAATATCCAATTGCTAACAGCTAATTAATTATCCTTTAATTCTTTTTTTTCTGTTTGTTTCGTAATCTTCAAAAATCATTTCACCTAAACCTTTAAGCCCAGTATAAAATGCTTTCCCTTGGTTGGCATAAGTAAACTCTCTTACAAATTGCATTAAATAACTATCTTGAGCAATCATAAATGTGGTAATTGGAATATGCAGTTTTCTGGCTTGTTGAGCCATCATGTAACACTTGTTTACAATATGAGAATCTAAACCATTACTATTTTTATAATATTGACCATCGGGTAATCGCAAACAACTTGGTTTTCCATCGGTAATCATAAAGATTTGTTTGTTTGTATTTCGTTTTCTACGTAATAAATCCATTGCTAATTGCAAACCAGCAACGGTATTAGTATGATAAGGTCCTACTTTTAAATAGGGTAAATCTTTTATTTCTATTTGCCATGCATCGTTACCAAAAACTAAAATTTCTAAGGTGTCTTTGGGATATCTTGTAGTTATTAATTCTGCCAAAGCCATGGCTACTTTTTTAGCAGGTGTAATTCTATCTTCACCATATAGAATCATACTATGACTAATATCTATCATCAAAACGGTACTCATTTGTGATTTATGCAGGGTTTCTTCAACCACCAAATCGTCCTCGGATAATGTAAAATCACCAATACCATGATTAATTTGCGCATTTTTTAAACTTTCGGTCATAGACACTTTATCTAAAGCATCACCAAACTGGTAATTTCTAAAATCGCCAGTATGCTCATCGCCTACGCCGGGGCTTTTACTCTTATGGTTTCCTTGTCCGCTGCGTTTAATTTTTCCGAAAATATGATCTAAAGCTTGTTGTCTAATGGCGCGTTCCGTTTTAGCAGTTATAGCTAAGGTTCCATTTCCATCAGGATCAATTTCTTCTCGTAAATAGCCTTTTAGTTTTAAGTCTTCAATAAAATCGTCTATTGTATATTCCGGTGTAGTAAGCTTATATTCTTTATCCAACTCACGAAGCCAATCGATAGCTTCATCAAAATCGCCAGAAGTATGCGTAATTAACTCTTTGAAAATTTCAAAAAGTTTATCGAATGGCGATTGAAAAGGTGATTCGTATGTTTTAAAAACGAAGCCTTTTCTATAGTTTATATTGTTTTTCATAGCCCTATAAAAATACTATATTTTTCAGGACATTAAAACCTATAATTGTTTTTATATTTTCTTTAACAAGAAATACTAAATAAGGTTACTCTACACGCTTTAAACCATTAAGGTCTTCAATTTTAATAAATTTACCTACGGTAGTAATTAAACCTTCCTTTTTAAATTGAGAAAGTACACGAATTGCAGATTCTGTGGCCGTACCAACTATACTTGCATAATCCTCACGGGATAAAAGTACGCTTAAAGTTCCATCTGGATTTACTCCAAAACTATTGTAAATATAAACCAACGTTTCTGCTAAACGTTGTTTTACAGATTTTTGTGCCATATTTACAATAATATCATCGGCTTCTTTTAAATCATTAGCCATATCTTGTAAAACATCGAACGAGAATTTAGGGTTTTTTTGAAGATCTGCAATAATCTCACTTTTTGGAATAAAACAAACTTCCATATCGTTTAAAGCAACCGCTTGTAAATTTGAACTCTCGTCGCTAATTAAAGAACGTTGCCCTAATAGTTGCCCTTTTACAACCATTTTTACAATTTGATCTTTTCCGTTTTCACTAAGCTTAGATAGTTTACAAACCCCATCCTTTACACAATACACACCGTTTAAGGTATCGCCTTCTTCAAAAATAACTTCCCCCTTTTTAATAATTTTAGAGGTTTTACAAGCAGAAATACGAACCAACTCATCTTTGGTTAAAGATTTTAAAGAATTAAATTGTTTAATAATACACTGTTCGCACTTACTCATACCTCTTTTATTATTTTGAAAGTTCTGTAAAAATAAATAAATCATGACTAATATCATATTTTATTTTTTGCTAAATAGTAACCTTTGCCGCAGGTATAAATGAGCAAATTATATGGGACATAAAACATGTTACCATTGTGGATTAGATTCTACAACTTCAGATATTATATATGATAACAAACCGTTTTGTTGCAACGGCTGTAAAACGGTGTACGAAATATTCTCGGTAAACGATTTAACATGTTACTACGATTTACAAAACGCCCCGGGGGCCACGCCTAAAGAAATTGAAGGCAAATATAATTTCCTAGACAATGCTAAAATTGTTGAAAATTTATTAGAGTTTAACGACGAGAAAACTCAGATTGTTACACTATATATCCCTCATATCCATTGTAGTTCTTGTATTTGGGTACTAGAAAACTTAAATAAACTTCACCCTTCTATAAGCTCATCTATTGTAAATTTTGGAAAGAAAACGGTTCGCGTAAACTATCATACCAATACCTTTAGCATTAAGGAATTAGTAACACTTTTAAGCAGTATTGGCTATGAACCTTTTATTAGTTTGGATGACTATAGTGTTGGTAAAAAAAATGTAAACCGATCGCTTATTTATAAACTTGGTGTTGCAGGGTTTGCCTTTGGAAACATTATGTTTTTGTCGTTTCCGGAATATTTTGAATCCACAGAATTTTGGCTAGAACAATACAAGCAATTATTTAGATGGCTCATGTTTTCGTTTTCGCTCCCAGTTGTTTTTTATTGTTCACAAGACTATTTTATCTCAGCATACAAAGGTCTAAAATCGAAACTCTTAAACATTGATGTACCTATTGCCTTGGGCGTTACTGTTTTATTTTTAAGAAGTACTGCTGAAATAGTGCTAGATATAGGAACAGGCTTTTTTGATAGTTTAGCCGGCCTTGTTTTCTTTTTATTACTCGGTAAATTTTTTCAACAGAAAACCTATAATTTTTTATCATTTGAAAGGGATTATAAATCGTATTTCCCTATTGGAATTACTAAGATTGATGCCAATAAAAAAGAAACCTCTATTCAAGTTTACGATATTAAAAAAGGTGACCGACTTTTAATTAGAAATGAAGAACTTATTCCGGTAGATTGTATTTTAATAAATGGTAAAGCCAAAATTGATTACAGTTTTGTAACTGGTGAATCGGAAACCGTATCCAAACAATCGGGCGACAAACTTTTTGCTGGCGGAAAACAACTAAATGGTAGTATTGAAATAGACGTTTTAAAAACGGTAGAGCAAAGTTATTTAACCCAATTATGGAGTAATGATATTTTTAACAAAAACAAAGAAGACAGTTTTACAAACCTAACCAACGCCATTAGTAAAAAGTTTACAATTGCCATATTATCTATTGCGTTTCTTGCCACAGGATTTTGGTTATTACATGACTCAACAAAAGCGTTAAATGTATTTACTGCAGTTCTTATTATTGCTTGCCCTTGCGCTATTGCTTTAGCTGCACCTTTTACTTTTGGTAATATGCTACGTATTTTTGGAAAGCAAAAATTCTATGCCAAAAACGCTTCGGTAATTGAACAATTAGCAGCTATCGACACCATTATTTTTGATAAAACAGGAACCATTACAGCTAATAAACAAACAACCATCGCCTATGATGGTTTTGAACTTTCGGCTAATGAAGAATCTTTATTAAAAAGCACCTTACGTAACTCTAACCACCCTTTAAGCAGATCGTTGTATTCCCTTTTAGCAAAAAACGACATTGTAACTGTAGATGATTACATAGAGCATATTGGCAAAGGAATTACCGCAAAACACAACCAAGACTCAATAAAAATAGGATCTGCTCCCTATGTAGGACACACTCTTGAAACGGCTACTTTAAATACTGCCGTACATATTAGCACTAACAATCAATACAAAGGGAAATTTACGTTTTATAATAAATACAGAAAAGGACTTTCCAAGTTATTTAAAACACTTAAAAAGAACTACGACCTAGTCATTTTATCTGGTGATAATGCCGGCGAAAAGGAGAATTTAACAAAATTATTACCAGCCAAAACAAAGCTACTTTTTAATCAAAAACCAGAGGACAAATTAGAATACATAAAACACCATCAAAATTCTGGTGCAAAAGTATTAATGATTGGTGATGGCTTGAATGATGCAGGTGCATTAGCACAAAGTGACGTAGGTATTGCAATTTCTGAAAATGTTAATGTGTTTTCGCCAGCTTGTGATGCTATATTGGACGCCACCAAGTTTAATAAATTACACTATTTTATTAAGGCCTCAAAATCAGCTATAAAAATTATTAAATGGAGCTTTTTGTTCTCATTTATCTATAATATTATTGGATTATATTTTGCCGTTACTGGGCAATTAGCACCTGTAATCGCTGCTATACTTATGCCTTTAAGCTCTATAAGCATTGTCGTGTTTACAACCATTAGCACAAATGTTGTGGGTAAAAAACTAAACTAATGACAGACTGTAAACTGAGAAGAACAGAGACGACATTGAATACTGACTTTGAAGGATAGTGCGTTAGGGATTGTAGTGGATAGCCCACAGGTTTGCCAATTTTTATTAGCGAATCGAGGACTTGTAACGAAAAGCTCGACCTCCTTTTCGAGGAAACGCCCGAATAAAATAATGAAACATGATAAATGTCATGTTTTAAAAAACAGCATAAAAGTACTTTTGAACCGTAACTTCTAATAGGTATGAGCGTTATATATATTTTACTTGCAATTAGCATTATAGTTGCTATTGGCTTTTTTGTGGCATTTATTTTTGCTGTAAAAAGTGGGCAGTATGACGATAGTTATACACCATCGGTACGTATGTTATTTGAGGACGAATTAATTAAAGATAAAACAGAAAAAACAATACTAACCAAAAAAGATTAATAATTATAATTATGGAAATGCAACAATTTCATTACGATAATAAAATCGTAAAAAACTTCATTTACGCCACTATGCTATGGGGGGTTGTAGGTATGCTTGTAGGGTTGCTACTAGCATTTATGTTTTTATTTCCAAACTTAACAGACGGAATTTCGTGGTTAAGTTTTGGAAGATTAAGACCACTACACACCAATGCCGTTATTTTTGCCTTTGTTGGTAACGCCATTTTTGCAGGTGTTTATTACTCTACACAGCGTTTACTTAAAGCAAGAATGTTTAGTGATGTTTTAAGTAAACTTAATTTTTGGGGTTGGCAGCTTATTATTATTGGAGCAGCTATAACACTACCCTTAGGCTATACAAGCTCAAAAGAATATGCCGAATTAGAATGGCCTTTTGATATTGCCATTGCCTTAATTTGGGTGATATTTGGATGGAACTTAATTGGTACCATGTTAAAAAGAAGACAACGCCATTTATATGTTGCCATTTGGTTTTACATTGCTACGTTTGTAACAGTTGCCGTACTTCATATTTTTAATAGTTTGGAGCTTCCTGTTAGTGCTATGAAAAGTTATTCGGTGTACGCAGGAGTTCAAGATGCCTTAGTACAATGGTGGTACGGACATAATGCGGTAGCTTTCTTTTTAACTACACCGTTTTTAGGACTTATGTACTACTTTGTACCTAAAGCCGCTAACAGACCAGTGTATTCTTATAGATTATCTATTGTGCATTTCTGGTCGTTAATATTTATTTATATCTGGGCAGGACCACACCACTTATTATATACCGCATTACCAGAATGGGCACAAAACTTAGGTGTAGCATTTTCTATAATGTTATTATTGCCATCTTGGGGTGGTATGATAAACGGATTATTAACACTTCGTGGTGCTTGGGATAAAGTTCGTACAGATCCGGTTTTAAAGTTTATGGTTGTAGCCATTACTGGTTACGGTATGGCAACTTTTGAAGGGCCAATGCTTTCCCTTAAAAACGTAAACGCTATTGCCCACTATACCGATTGGATTATTGCACACGTACACGTTGGTGCCTTAGCCTGGAACGGTTTTTTAACTTTTGGTATGATTTACTATTTAGTACCAAAATTATTTAAAACTAAATTACACTCTTTAGCACTTGCTAACTTACACTTTTGGATAGGTACTTTAGGTATTATTATGTACGCTTTACCTATGTATGTGGCTGGATTTACACAAGCCAGTATGTGGAAACAATTTAATCCAGATGGCACTTTAACTTATGGTAACTTTTTAGAAACCGTAACCGAAATTATGCCTATGTATTGGATGCGTGCCATTGGTGGTACGTTATACTTAACAGGAATGCTAATTTTAGTGTTCAATGTAATTGCAACTATTAAAAAAGGTAGTAAAGTTGAAGACGAACTAGCAGAAGCTGCTGCTTTAGAGCGCGTATCTAAAAAGCGTACAGCAAATGAAGGATGGCACACATGGATTGAGCGTAAACCAATTCAATTAACCATAGGCGCTACTATAGCTATTTTAATTGGTGGTCTTGTTCAAATTGTGCCAACAATTGTTGTAAAATCAAATATACCTACCATAGCAAGTGTAAAGCCATATTCACCTTTAGAGTTAGAAGGTCGGGATATTTATATACGTGAAGGTTGCGTAGGCTGTCATTCACAAATGATTCGTCCGTTTAGAAGTGAGGTAGAACGTTATGGGGATTACTCTAAAGCCGGAGAATTTGTTTATGACCATCCATTTCTTTGGGGAAGTAAACGTACCGGACCAGATTTACACAGAATTGGTGGTAAATACTCCGACAACTGGCACTTTAACCACATGTACGATCCACAAAGCACCTCATCAGGCTCTATTATGCCGCGCTATCCTTGGTTAATTACAGGTTCTAGTAGTGAATTAGATAAATCTATGACCGAGAAAAAAATGAAAGCCATGGTATCTCTTGGTGTACCATATACAGATGAAGAAATAGCCAATGCGCAACAGAGTATGTTAGAACAAGGAACTAAAATTGAAGAGAACCTTCATGCTGATCCTGATTTTACAAAAACCTATGAGGCCGATAAAAAATACGCTTCAGATAACGGTGAAACATTTGTAGAAATGAAAAACCGAGAAATTGTAGCCCTTATAGCGTATTTACAACGCTTAGGAACAGATGTTAAAACGGAAACAGCGCAAAATTAACCAACTAAAATTTTAAAAATCATGTTGAAATTTGTAAAAAATCATATGGATAGTATTGCAGGAATCGAGATTTACCCCGTGATTTCTTTAATTATCTTTTTCACCTTTTTTGTAGTTCTATTTTGGTGGGTTATAACTGCTAAAAAAGATTATATAGACAAGGTAAGTAACATGCCATTAGACAACCAAAACGACGATATATTATGAGACAATTAGTTCCATCCTGGATTCGTGTTCCAGTAGCATTCTTTATTATTTTTGGAGCCGTAGAATTCTTTATAGATTCTGGAAATAAGCCAGCATTTGTGGAGTATCCAGCAGTATTACTTTTTCTGCTTTTAGTATTATTAATATTAATTGCTATCGAAGCTATTATTGGTGCTTTAGAAAACGTTATGCTTCAAAAACTAGACGACGCTGCAAAAGCACGATTTTTAGCAGAAAAACAAAGCACATATAACTTTACTTGGATAAAAGAAACATATCTAAAACTACTTGGCCAAAAACCAATAGAAGAAGAAACCGAAATTATCCTAGACCACAATTACGATGGTATTAAAGAGTTAGATAACAACTTACCACCATGGTGGGTGTATTCGTTTTACATTTCTATAATTTTTGCTGCCGTTTATTTATTAAGATTCCACGTATTTGATGGCTATACTCAAATAGACGAATTAGAAACAGAATTGGCCGAGGCTAAAATTGCCATAGAGGAGTATAAAAAAACAGCTAAAGATCTAGTAGACTTTAATACGGTAACCGTTTTAACCGAAACTGCCGACATTAAAGCTGGTGAAGGCATCTTTACAAGCAATTGTGTGGCATGCCACATGGCAGATGGTGGGGGTGGTATTGGACCTAACCTAACCGATGACCATTGGATTTTAGGTGGTGGTATAAAAAATGTTTTTAAAACCATATCTGAAGGTGGACGTTCTGGTAAAGGAATGATTGCTTGGAAAGCTCAGTTAAAGCCAGCCCAAATAGCACAAGTTGCAAGCTATGTATTGACTTTACAAGGCACAACACCTGCAAACCCAAAACCTGCCGAAGGTGATGTTTGGGTTAATGAAAACGCCGAAACTGAAGCAAAATAAGAATAAAGCAAGAGTAAATACCAACCAAAAACATGGAAACCCCAGAGAACGAAACTTTCAGAGACTCGATAGGAACGATTACCGAAGAAGGTAAGCGCGCTTGGGTATTTCCTAAAAAACCAAGTGGTAAATTTTACGAGTATAGAAAATATGTAAGTTATTTTTTATTAGCTTTTTTACTATTGTCCCCCTTTATTAAGGTAAATGGTAATCAGTTTTTAATGTTTAATGTTGTGGAACGCCGTTTTAATATTTTCGGATTTCCATTTTGGCCACAAGATTTTCATTTGTTTGTTATTTCCATGTTAATTGGTGTTATTTTTATAGCCCTTTTTACGGTAGCTTTCGGTCGTATTTTTTGCGGGTGGATTTGTCCGCAAACCATTTTTATGGAAATGGTTTTTAGACGTATAGAATACTGGATTGAAGGCGACAGAAACAAGCAACGTAAACTAGACAAACAAAAATGGGATGCAGAAAAGATTAGAAAAAAAGGACTTAAAACTATAATATTCGTTTTAATCTCCTTTGTTATTGCTAATGTTTTTTTAGCTTATTTAATTAGTAGCGACAAACTCATCCAATATATTTCTGAAGGTCCTTTTAATAATGTAAGCACCTTAATATCGTTACTTATTTTTACCGCGGTGTTCTACTTTGTGTTCGCTTGGTTTAGAGAACAGGTTTGTATTATAGCTTGCCCTTACGGAAGGTTACAAGGTGCACTTTTAGATACTAAATCTATTGTTGTGGCTTACGACCATAAACGTGGAGAAGCTGAAAATGGCAAAAAAAAGTTTAGAAAAAACGAAGATAGAGCGGCTTTAGGTCATGGCGATTGTATTGATTGTATGCAATGCGTACACGTTTGCCCTACCGGTATTGATATTAGAAACGGAACACAATTAGAATGCGTAAACTGTACCGCTTGCATTGATGAGTGCGACCATATTATGGACAGCATTAATTTACCTAAAGGGTTAATTCGTTATGCAAGTGAAGAAAACATTGAAAACAAAACACCTTTTAAACTAACACCAAGAATTAAAGGTTATATAGCGGTTTTAGCTATTTTAACTGGTTTATTGGTTGGTATGTTGTTTTTAAGAAACGATGTGGAAGCTAATATTTTAAGACTTCCTGGGCAGTTGTATGAACATAAAGAGAACAACATTATAAGTAATGTATTTACCTATAAATTAGTTAATAAAACATCTAAAGATATTGAAGATGTGAGCTTTAAACTCATGTCTCATAAAGGCGAATTAAAATTAGTATCTACAGGTACCGATTTTATAGTACCTAGTCAAGGTATGGCAGAAGGCACCTTGTTTATTGAAATAAATAATTCGGCGTTATCTGGAGATAGAAATAAAATAAAAATTGGCGTTTTCAAAGGCGATAAGTTAATTGAAACCACTACGGCTAACTTTTTAGGACCACGGAGTTTCAAATAAGCTAAAAGCACAAAGACAGCAAGTAACTTAGGCTGATCCGTGCATTAGGGATTGCAGCGGCATCCTTTTTTATGTCAGTTCGAGTGTTTTGAGAAGCATGAGCAAAATGTATCGAGAACAAATAAAAAAGATATAGCGTAAAGCCCGACCCGATAGGGAAATGCCATTAAAATAATTAGCACTGATGTACGAGGTTTTAAAACCCTTGTATGTAAAAAATTAAAAAACAGATCCCCTTCGTTTAGGGTATGACAAAAATATTGAAAGATGAAAATTAATTGGGGAACCGGTATTGTTATTGCATTTATAGCCTTTATTTCGTTTATAATGTACTTTGTTATTAACATGAGTGTAAATAGTAAATACAACCATGATTTGGTAAGTGAAGATTATTATGCCGAAGAATTACAATATCAAAACGACATAAACAAATTAAAAAGCGCCAAGGCTTTAAACGAAAATATAAGTTACAAGAAAACAAACAAGGGATTGGTAATACAGTTTCCCAATGGATTCGATTATAAAAATATTAAAGGAAAATTGTTCCTATATAGACCATCTAACAAACAACTAGATTTTGAGACTGCTATCTCATTGTCTAATTCAAATTTGCTCATACCTGACAATCGTTTGGTAGATGGTCGTTGGAACATTAAAATAGATTGGCAATATAACGGAAAATCTTATTTATTTAAAGAATCTATAATTTATTAATATGCTATTTTCAGCATTCATATTAGGGCTTTTAGGCAGTTTTCATTGCGTAGGCATGTGCGGCCCTATAGCTTTTATGTTACCCGTAGATCGTACAAATGGGTTCAAAAAAGCATCTCAAATTGCCATTTATCATTTTGGCAGATTACTCGCTTACAGCACAATCGGATTAGTTTTTGGACTTATTGGCAAAGGGCTTTTTATTTTTGGTTTCCAACAGCAACTCTCCATTGCTATTGGAGTATTAATGATTTTAGTAGTTCTTATACCGCAAAAAACATTTAACAAATACAATGTCTCTAAACCCATATACAAGCTTATCTCTAAAGTAAAATCGGCTTTAGGAACAGCTTTAAAAAAGAAAACAATGGACACGTTTTTAACCATTGGCTTTCTTAACGGGTTTCTGCCCTGTGGCTTAGTTTATATGGCGATATTT
This sequence comes from Algibacter sp., assembly GCF_039977455.1. Classification (GTDB taxonomy): domain Bacteria; phylum Bacteroidota; class Bacteroidia; order Flavobacteriales; family Flavobacteriaceae; genus Algibacter_B. Next base: position 28,246 of record NZ_JBDWDG010000014.1, read on the forward strand.
GCAGCCATTGCTAATGGTAATGCCTTAAACGGTAGTTTATACATGAGCATTTTTGGCCTTGGCACCATACCATTAATGACCACCGCAATTTATTTTAGCCACTTTTTAAAAGGCAAAGCGAGACAACGCATACAAAACATAATACCGGTTTTCGTGGTTATAATAGGGGTGCTATTTATAATTCGCGGTTTGGGCCTGGGTATTCCTTACCTATCTCCCGCTCCGGTATACGATATGGTTACCAATGGTATCGATTGTCATTAATTCTTAAATTTTAATTTGGGGGTTCCCTCGCCCCTCGGGTCGGGCTTTACGCTATATCTTTTTTGTGCTAACTAGTTTTTAAAACCTTAAAGCATGAGTCTAATATAGTTGGATTTATTTTAAGCCAAATACAAAAAAGGATGCCGCTGCAATCCCTAACCCAATTAAACGCCAAAGTACATTTTAAAGCAATGCCTTTGTATGTATTTATTATATAACCGTCTTTAAATTGTTTCATTTACAAGTCCTCTCATAGTATTTCTCAATGGGACATTAGCAAAATCAATAGCTTTAATTTCTTATGTAATAGTATTACTATTATATTTGAAATTAAATTTATTAATTATGGATTCATTACTATCAAATTTAAAAATTTCTGTACCCGAAAAAATCTATGTAAAAGACCCAGAATCTTCTACTTTAGGTAAACGCATTATAGAACATAGCATCCTATTAATACACGAAATAGGTTTTGATAGTTTCACTTTTAAAAAGTTAGGTCAGTTAATAGGCTCTAACGAAAGCTCTATTTATAGGTATTTTGAAAGTAAGCATAATCTTTTGGTTTATTTATCCTCTTGGTATTGGGCATGGATAGAATACCAATTGGTATTCGAAACACACAGTTTAACTCCATCAGACAAACTAGAAAAAGCAATAGAAATTGTTACGAGAAGTATAAAAGCAGACTCGAAATTCTCACATATTAATGATACCAAATTAACTACTATTATAGTTAACGAAAATTCAAAATCGTTTTTAACTAAAGAAGTCGATCAAGAAAACAAAGAAGGTTTTTTTATTATTTACAAGCGCATTGTACATCGTTTACGCGATATGATTATTGCCGTAAAACCAGATTACAAATTTGCTTCTAGCCTAGGCAGCACCATACTTGAAAGCAGCTTACACCAACACTTTTTAAAAGACCATTTTACCACTATTACAGATTGTAATGATGAAGTCACCCCAACTAACTATATAAAAAATCTAGTCCTTAATACGCTTAAGTCATAAATATGGAACACAAGCAAATGACCCCGTGGCAACGTTTAATTGGCATGCTACAATTAGAAAGAAGAGACATTTTACAAATTTTTTACTATGCCATTTTTGCCGGAGTTGTAGCTTTATCGCTCCCACTAGGTATTCAGGCTATTATCAACTTATTACAAGGCGCTCAAATATCAACATCATGGGTGGTTTTAGTCATTATAGTAACACTAGGCGTTGCATTTTCTGGGGCCTTACAGCTTATGCAGTTAAGAATTATAGAAACCATACAACAACGTATATTTACAAGATCGTCCTTTGAGTTGGCGTATCGCTTTCCTAAAATAAAAATGGCCGAATTACGAGATTATTACCCTCCAGAATTGGCAAATCGATTTTTCGATACCTTAACCATTCAAAAAGGTTTATCAAAAATTTTAATTGATGTTCCTGCAGCGGTTTTACAAATAGTATTTGCTTTAATCCTGCTATCGTTTTACCATCCATTTTTTATAGTTTTCGGTCTCCTACTACTTGCTCTCATTTTTGTTGTTTTTAAATTCACAGCAAGAAAAGGGTTGTCCACTAGTTTATACGAGTCTAAAAACAAATACAAAGTAGCCCATTGGATTCAAGAAATTGCACGTTCGGTTATTAGTTTTAAACTCTCAGGAAGTACAAGTTTAGGTGTTAATAAAAATGACGAACTGGTTAACAATTACCTTAATGCTAGAGAGAGTCACTTTAAAGTTTTAATGCTTCAATTTATCCAAATGATAGGTTTTAAAGTTATTGTTACTGCCAGTTTGCTACTTATTGGTGGTGCCTTAGTTTTAAATCAAGAAATGAATATTGGACAATTTGTTGCTGCCGAAATTATTATTCTGTTAGTTATTGCCTCTGTTGAAAAACTCATTTTAGGCTTAGAGGCATTTTATGACACCCTAACTTCTTTAGAAAAAATAGGTCAAATAGTTGATAAAGAATTAGAAGATCAAGAAGGTGATACACCACAATTTAGTAAAGGTTTAGAAATTGAATTAGATAATGTTGCTTTTGAGATTGATAATAGAGATGCGCATATATTAAAAAATATATCATTAAAAATAAATTCGAAAAGTAGAATTTTAGTTAAGGGTGAAAGTGGCTCAGGAAAATCCACTTTACTCAGGCTAATTGCCGGTGTAATTGAAGCTACAAGTGGTCATGTTTATGTTAACGATATGTCTATTAAAAGTATTCACTTAAACTTCTACCGTTCTCAATTAGGCTTATCATTATCTGACGAAACCCCATTTGAAGGTACCATTAGAGAGAATCTCACTTTTTCGAATACAAATATTCCGGATGAAAAAGTTTATGAGATTCTTAATATTGTGGGTTTAAAGTCTTTTATAAAATCACAGCCAGAAGGTTTAAATACGGTATTATATCCCGATGGAAGGCAAATGTCTTACTCTGTTTCTAAAAAATTAGTATTAGCCCGAGCCATATTAAAGACCCCTAAAATATTAATTCTTGAAGATGCTCTAGATAGGTTTAATAGAAAGGAAACAAAAGCTATTGTAGATTATTTATCGCACCCAGACAGACCTTGGGCACTTATAGTTGTTAGTTTTAGTTCGGTATGGACAGATAAATGTAACGAAATTATAACCTTAGATAAGGGTAAAATAAAATCTAAAAACGATTAAGTTATGCTCAATATATCTCATAACCAATTAAATAAAAAAATTGATTTGGCTGACTATAAGTCTGGTAAAAAAATCATGAATATTAAATATTATAAATTCTTTAATTGGTTTTTATTCGCCGCAGCCATTATTTTATTTCTCGTGATGTTTTTACCATGGACTCAAAATATTACCAGCCAAGGCACGGTAACTACATTAAAACCAAATCAACGCCCACAACATATCCAATCTCAAATACCAGGACGCATTGAAGAATGGTATGTACAAGAAGGCGACGAAGTAAAAAAAGGCGATACTATTTTAAGAATATCCGAAGTAAAAAGCGACTATTTTGACGATAGGTTAATGGAAAGGACTAACGATCAAATTCAAGCAAAATCATCTTCAGTAACAGCTTATAGTGGAAAAGTAGAAGCTTTAAACCGACAAATTTCTGCGTTACAAAACGAAAAAAAATTAAAGCTAGAACAAACTCAAAATAAACTATTACAAGCTCGGTTAAAAGTAAAAAGCGATAGTATTGATTTGGAAGCTTCCAAAACCAATTTAAAAATTGCAGAAACACAATTTAACCGTATTCAAACCCTGCAAAAAGAAGGCTTAAAAGCGGTTAAAGATGTTGAAGAAAAACGCTTAAAACTTCAAGAATCGCAGGCTAAATTTATTTCCCAAGAAAACAAGTATTTAGCGAGTAAAAACGAAGTTATTAACGCCAAATTAGAACTATCGAGAACCAAAGCTGTATTTACCGATAAAATATCGAAAGCGCAAAGTGACATGTATACAGCCCAATCTAGCGGGTTCGACACACAAGCCCAAGTTACAAAACTTGAAAATGCCTTTAGCAACTACGAAAAGCGAAATAGTTTGTTATATGTAACGGCACCACAAAACGGTTTTATAAACAAAGTTTTAAAGGGAGGTATTGGTGTTACATTTAAAGAAGGGGAACAATTAGTAGGTATTATGCCTTCCAAATACGATTTAGCTGTCGAAACTTTTGTTCGTCCAATCGACTTACCATTGCTTCATGTTGGCGAAAAAGTACGCGTTCAGTTTGATGGATGGCCGGCCATTGTATTTAGCGGATGGCCCAATGTATCTTACGGTACTTATGGTGCCAAAGTTGTAGCTATAGAGCAGTTTATAAGCAGTAATGGTAAATATCGCATTTTATTAGCTCCAGACAATACCGAGTATAATTGGCCGGAAGCTATACGTGTTGGCTCTGGTGCTAAAACCATTGCATTACTTGAAGATGTGCCAATTTGGTTCGAGTTATGGCGCCAAATAAATAGCTTCCCTCCTAATTATTACCAGCCAGAAGGCAGTAAAACAACCTTAAAAAAAGATAACTAATGAAAGCATTTATATGTAGTATTCTTATAGGCTTTAGTCTATTGGCTTCTGCACAAGACAGCACTTCGGTTATGGCCTTATCGGAATATTTGGGCTATGTTAAGGCGTTTCATCCCATTGTAAAGCAAGCCAATTTAACCATTAAAGAAAGTGAAGCCAAACTTATGAAAGCTCGCGGTGCTTTCGACCCTAAGCTTGAGGTAGATTACAACAGAAAAAAGTTTAAAAGCACCGAATATTATGATAAACTTAATGCATCTTTTAAAATACCAACTTGGTTTGGGATAGAATTAAAAGGAAACTTTGAAGAAAACACAGGCGACTATTTAAACCCAGAGTCCTACGTACCAGAAGATGGGCTATACAGCGCAGGTATTTCTATACCCGTTGCCAAAGGACTACTTACAAACAGCCGTATGGCCATGTTGAGGCAATCAAAATTATATATAAAACAAGCCCATGCCGATAGACAATTATTAGTAAACACAATTTTATATCATGCCACGTTAAGCTATTTTAATTGGCTAAAAACGTATAACGAAAAACGGGTTTACGAAGATTTTCTAACCAACGCCGAAATACGCTTTAACGGTATTAAAAAAAGTTTTGAAGTGGGAGACAAACCTGCCATTGATACTTTAGAAGCTAGAATAGCTTTAACCAACCGAAAACTAAACCTAGAAAAATCTAGAATTAAATTTGTTAAAGCCTCATTGGAACTATCTAACTATTTATGGCTTAATGAAAATACACCTATTGAAATTAAGGACCAGATTATACCAGACATTAACACTCTTAAAACCATCGATTTAGCCTTAAACACGTCTGGCTTAAATGTTGAAAACTACAATATTAACAAACACCCCAAACTACAATCGTTAGATTATAAAATTCAAAGTTTAAAGATAGAAAAGCGATTAAAACTGAATAGTTTATTACCTCAAATTGATTTACAGTATAATTTTTTATCGGAAACTCCAGAAGTAGCACGTTCGTTTAGCACATCGGCTTATAAAAGCGGGGTCAATATTAGTTTCCCTTTGTTTTTAAGAAAAGAGCGTAGCAATTTAAAACTAGCAAAAATCAAACTACAAAACACGACGTTCGATATTAAAAACACACAAGTGAATCTTAAAAATAAAATTGATGCTATTAACCAAGAATTAGAATCTTACCTATTACAAAACGATTATACAGACACTATGGTACATGATTATTCTAAAATACTTACAGCCGAAGAGCGTAAATTCTTTTTAGGTGAAAGTTCTCTATTTTTAGTAAACTCGCGCGAATCAAAACTTATTGACGCTAAACTTAAAGCTATAGATCTTGAAAATAGTTTCTTTAAAACTAAAGCTTCTTTATTTAATGTTTTAGGGCTTTCTGGGGTTGAGTTGAATTAATTTATAGTTTTTTAAGATTGCTTGACTTTACAGAAAATTTCAGCTACCAAAGCTAATAAGTAGCTGCTTTAGGGATAGTAACCGCATCCTTTTATAAATTTATGACGCTACACATTTTTGTAAATGCTAACATTTATTAAATAGCAACAGCCTAGGTAAATTCTTAGTCGTTTAAAAAAATTCAGTGGATAGCCCGCTCCTTGTGGAAACGCAAAAAAAATATAAAAGCGTATCCCTCCACCTCAAGATGCATTCCATTAAAAAAAGGGATAAACTATTATATAGTTTTAAATCTTAAACGTCATAACTGGCAAGGTGGCATGGTTTGCAACATCTTCGCCTATACTGCCTTGTAGAAAATGCGCTAAACCTTTTCGGCCATGTGTTGGCACTATTATTAAATCGGCTCCTATTTTATTAGCACAATTTAAAACGCCATTTTCCACAGTATAATCTGATACGTAAAACACATCTTCCATTTTATCTAAATGACCTTCTGCTTTTATAAAGAAATTCACCACTTTCTTTTCGATTTCTAAACTGCTTTTAAACCTTTCGTTAGGTAAATTAACATGTATTAAATACAATTTAGCCACCTCATTTTTAAACATTTCTTTGGCGTTTAAATAGGATTTTATAGACTCTTCATTAAAATCGCAGGCAAAGGCAACGACATCAAAATCAACATCTCTCATATCATTTTTAACCACCAAAACCGGAATATTAGAGCTACGCACAACACGTTCGGTATTGGACCCCACAAAATACTCGGTTAAACCATTTACGCCATGAGAGCCCATTACAATTAAATCGGCATTATAACTTTTAGCCACTTCGTTAACCTCGCTAAATACTTTAAAATGTTTTATTATGGGTGTAACCTTAACGTCTTCTAAATAAGTTTTATTTAAAAAGTCTTTAAATTTTTGTTCGGCTAATTGAAGGAAAAATGCCGTTTTCTGGTTTTGAAGTCCATCGGAAGCCGACAACATAATATCAGACATTTCCAGCATATGAAGCACTAGCAATTCGGCACCATGCTTTTTGGCAAGTTTCGCTGCCGTTTTCAATGCATATTCTGAATGTTTGGAAAAATCGATTGGTATAATTATTTTTTTCATAGCTTCAAATTTTAGGTTCTTGTTTAGAAAACAAAAACAGTTAAAATGAGTATTTTAATACATGATTTTAAAATGACATGTACTAAACAGTCATAGAAAACAGTTGTGTATCTGGCTTTTTACGTTGTAATAACACATCGAATGCCATACATATATTACGAACAAAGGGTTGTCCTTTTTTGGTGACTTCTATTTTATTAGAATATATATTAAGTAAACCATCTTTTTCCATCTCCTTTAGTTTAATTAAAGTATCTGGTAAATCATTAAAATAAAGTTCTTCGTTTGTCCAAGAGGTTGCAAATTGACACATCAAATTAAGAATATGTTTACGAATCACTAAATCCTCGGTATTTAAAATATGCCCTCTATAAACCGGAATAATATTATCTTTTAATAAACTATAATAGCTTTCCACCCCTTTTACATTCTGCGAAAACCCGTACCAACTATCACTTATCGAAGATACACCTAAGCCAATCATTGCTTGTGTTTTTGATGCGGTATACCCCATAAAATTTCGATGTAAATCACCTTGAGTCATTGATTTATATAGTGAATCTGTGGTTAATGCAAAATGATCCATTCCTATTTCCTCGTAACCTACTTCGGCTAGTAATTTCTTTCCTAGTTCGTATTGCTTTCGTTTTAAATCGGCACTTGGTAAATCTGCATCATCAAAACCGCGTTGTCCGTTACCTTTAATCCAAGGCACATGTGCGTAGCTGTAAAAAGCTAATCGGTCTGGTAGCAAGGCTTTAGTTTTTAAAATGGTTTCTTTAACATGTTCTAAGGTTTGAAAAGGTAAACCAAAAATAATATCGTGTCCTACAGAGGTATACCCTATTTCTCTTGCTAATTGGGTGGCTTTCTTTACGTTTTCAAAAGGTTGAATTCTATGAATCGCTTTTTGTACCGTTGGGTTATAATCCTGCACACCGTAACTTACTCGTCTAAATCCCACATCATAAAGCGCCTGCAAATGTTCTCGAGTGGTGTTGTTTGGATGTCCTTCAAAACTAAACTCATGTTGCGTTGCTAATTTTGAGGTCTGCATAATGCCAGTAATTAAGCGTTTTAAGTTTTCTGGACTAAAAAAAGTTGGTGTGCCACCACCTAAATGCAATTCCTTTATTATGGGTTTCTCATCAAACAACTCTAAATACAAATGCCATTCTTTTAAAACGGCGTTTATATATGGCGACTCTACATTATGCTGTTTGGTAATGCGCTTGTTACAGCCGCAAAACGTACATAAGCTTTCGCAAAATGGTAAATGAATGTATAAACTTATGCCTTCTTCCGCATTACTTTCTTTAAAAGATTGTATTAATGAAGATTTCCATTTTTTTAATGAAAATGTATCCTGGTTCCAATATGGAACTGTTGGATAACTCGTATAACGAGGACCTGCAATGTTATACTTATTTACTAACGATTTTAACATACCTAACTTTTATACCTCAAAAGTATACCAAAAGAGCTCGTTATAAAATGACATATATCATACTAAATCTTGCAATTGAATTATTATTGACTTAACTTTCGGGTAAATACAAAAAACAAAAAATATGAAAAAAATAAGCATCCTATTAATCGCCCTAACCATAAGTATAGTAGCGTGTAAAAACGAAAAAAAAGAATCAAAAAAGGAAGCTGAAATAACAGAAAAATACGTTATTAAACCTGAAGGTACTACCGTAAAATGGACGGCTTATAAAACTACAGACAAACTTCCTGTTGGAGGAAAATTTAAACTTTTAGATTTTGAAAATAAAGCTGGTGCAACGCCACAAGAAGCTTTAAATAATTTAAGTTTTTCTATTCCGGTTAGTAGCGTGTTTACAAATGATGCCACCAACACACGTGACGCCAAAATAATAAACTCCTTTTTTGGAGCTATGTTAGATACCGAGTTTTTAAAAGGTATTATTAAATATGTTGACAATGGGTATGTGGCATCTATAACAATGAATGGAGAAACTAATAATTTGCCATTAGACGTTAAAATTACCGACGAAAGACGTGTAACACTAACAGGAACCATGAATCTTAAAGATTGGAATGCATTAGATGCTTTAGCTTCATTAAACAAAGTATGTTTTGATTTACATAAAGGAGCAGATGGTGTAAGTAAAACTTGGGAAGATGTGGCCATTGAAGTTGAAACTTACCTTCGCGAAAACTAAACCATATATAGTATTAGTATTATTTTAATCACTAAAAAACTTATATGGAATTAGACCAGCTAGTAGAAAATTTTAAACAAAAAGACGAAAAAGCATTTGAGAAACTTTACAATATGTATAGCGATAGCATGCATGGTGTTATTTACAATATTTTAAGAGACCATGATATTGCCCAAGAAGTTATGCAAGATGTTTTTATAAAAGCATGGCATAAAGGAGATAGCTATTCGTCAAAAAAAGGTAGATTTTTTACATGGATTTTAAATATTGCTAGAAACGCAGCCATAGATAAAACGCGGTCTAAAGCCTTTAAAAACTCAAAACAAAACCTCAACTCAGATTTTTTCGTAGATATAATTGAAGGGAATGAAAACCTTGATGATAAAACGGATGCTATCGGCATTAAAAAATTTGTTGGTAAGCTAGCCGAAAAATGTAAAGCCGTAATTGAACTACTTTACTTTAAAGGTTACACACAAAGTGAAGCATCCGAAGCTCTTGATATGCCAATTGGTACTATTAAAACAAGAAATAGAAATTGCATTCAAGAATTAAGAAACTTGGTATTAAACTAAAATGGATATAAAAGCATACATAGAATCTGGAATACTAGAGCTATACGTAGCTGGAACCCTTTCTGAAAAAGAAAATGAGGAGGTTTATGCGCTTATGCATAAACACCCCGAGGTTTTGCAAGAAGTTTTAGAAATTGAAGCAGCCATTGTTAAATTAACAGCCTCGACATCGCAACGCGATAGCGACCATATTTTACAGCGTATTAAGCAAACATTAGGTTTTGGTAGTGATAATGACACCAAATTAATCTCGATTGCTAAACCGAAATACAACTGGATAACTTATACAGGTTGGGCAGCTTCTATTGTTTTAGCGGCTGGATTATTATGGACCGTAAACCAAAACAAACAATTACAATCTGATATTCAAATAGCAGAGACACAACAATCTTTATTAGAAACTCAAATAGCCAATTCTAAAAACAACTTAAAAGACGCTAATGTTTTAATAAATGTGTTACGCGATGATAATATAACAAAAGTACCACTAGCAGGACAAGGTAATTTTGCCAGTACTTTTGCCAAGGTGTATTGGGATAAAGATTCCGATCGTATCTTTTTAGATGCTCAAGGTTTACCAGAACCACCAGAAGGGAAAGTTTACCAAGTTTGGTCTTTAACATTAACACCGTTAACCCCAACAAGTTTAGGTACTATTGACCGTTTTACAGCAGACGCCAATAAAATATTTGAAATTAAGAATGCTAATGAAAGTGAGGCCTTTGGTATTACTTTAGAGCCTGATGGCGGTAGCGAATCGCCTACTATGGATCAATTATATACTTTGGGTGTAGTAAGTGCGAGTTAACAAAGTAAACAAACATTATAAGTAGTTTTAAATATTATAAATGCATTACCAATTAATATAGTAGTGCGTTTTTTTATGTGATAATAAAATTACCCCCCTAGCAAAACGCCAATACACACTTATATATTCATACAAAGTCTCAACTAAATATAACACCGCAAAACCATGACCCTAGTTAATTTTAATGCTGAAAGTGATAGTTCCAACTGGCAAACGGTGGACGATAATGTAATGGGTGGAAAATCTGAAGGCGACTTTAAAATAAACGCTAATGGAAATGGCTTGTTTTATGGCAAGGTATCACTGGAAAACAACGGCGGTTTCTCAATGGTTAAATGTCCTATTAAAACTTTAAAAACATCATCCTTCACTAAGTTTTGTATAAAATTAAAAGGCGATGGCAAAAATTATCAGTTTAGAATAAAGGAACATGAGCAAGACAAGCATTCGTACATATATCCTTTTAAAACTACATCTGAATGGGAAACTATCGAAATACCTTTTAACAACATGTTTGCTAACTTTCGAGGAAAGAAACTTGATCTTCCAAATTTTGCTGGAACGCAAATTGAGATGCTTGCTTTTTTGATAGGTAATAAAAAAGCAGAAGCATTTAATTTAGAAATAGATAGCATTGCTTTAAAGTAAAAGCTCCAATGTTTGTGGGTAGGCGCGCGTTAGGGATTGCAGTAGAAAGCCCACAGCCCGACGAAGGAGGTGCGAGGACTTGTAACGGAAAGCCCGACCCTTGTGGTAACGCCCAAATTATTATTTAACTGAAACGAATGGCTTTTACTGGCGATATTTTTGTGATAAGATATGATGGTACAAGCAACATTAATAAGCATAAAACTAATGTCCCTATATTTAGGGCTAGGATATAGCCTAAATTTATATATACTGGCGCTTCGGATACGTAATACACACTTGGATCTAAAGGGAAAAGGCTAAAATATTTTTGAGCAAACAAGATACCCAAACCTAAAATATTACCCCAAAACAAGCCTAATAAAATTAGGTAAGATGCGTTATAAAGAAAGAGTTTACGAATGCTCCAATTACTACTTCCTAAAGTTTTTAAAACACCTATCATTTTAGTACGCTCTAAAATTAAAACAAGTAAGGCTGTTACCATATTAAAACCGGCAATTAACACCATAATCCCAATTATTCCATAGGTGTTCTTATCGAAAATTTTAATCCACTCGAATATAGAATAATACCGATCTGTAATAGTTTGTGAATCGAGTAAGGATGATAGATTTTGGTGTATTTGGGCTCCTTTTACATCTAAGGCATCGTAATTATTTATAAAAACCTCAAAATTGCCAATTTGATCGCTTTCCCATCTATTTATCCGCTGTAAATGGCGTATATCTCCTATTAGATATTGAGCGTCCAATTCTTGAAATCCAGAATTAAAAATTCCAGATATGGTGTAGGAGATAATATTTGGTAATTTTTCGGGATCGTCTTTTGCAAAAACCATCTGGAAGGTATCACCCACTTTAAAATGCATTCTATCAGCAAGATATTGGGATATCAAAACATTTTCATTTCGCTTTTTTGTATAATCTGGCAACTGACCTTCTACTAGAAATTCCGTAAAATAATCCCAGTTATAATCGGCGCCAACGCCTTTTAAGTACAAACCTTCAAAATCGGTTTCGGTTCGAATAACTCCAAATTTTGTTGCGACACCTTGTACATGCTTAACCCCTTCTACAGCTTTAAAGTCAGGATAAAAATCTTGATTTATAGAAATAGGAACCACACTTTCTTGGGAGTTATTAGTATCGTAATTTGTAATAGTTACATGCCCATTAAAAGCTATAACTTTATCGCGTATTTTTTGTTGTAATCCAATACTTATAGCCACGGTAACCATCATTACAATCATACCAATAGCAATTGCTGCGATTCCAATTTTTATTATTGGCGCTGATACGCTACTTTTATACGCTTTACTACCAATAATGCGTTTTGCTATAAAAAACTCGTAATTCAAAAGTTAAAAATGAGATTTAATGTTTTCAAAAATACAGTTTTCCCAATAATTATAGGGATAGTTTTAGTAATGATTTCTTGCGCGAGTAAATCGAAGGGAGATGGATCTATATCTAAGCTTGGAATTGACAATCGAGAAAAACCGGTTATGGAAGTTAAGAAAGACACCTCCATAATTATTGGAATAAGCCGAACCGACTTGTACCTCCCGCTATTAAAAGGAAAACGTGTTGGCGTTGTTGCAAATCAAACGTCGGTGATTTTTACTAAAAGTGCAACACAGCCATTGGGCGCTATAAAATATACACATATTGTTGATTCACTTCTTGCTTTAAAGGTTGATATAAAAAAGGTATTTGCTCCAGAACATGGTTTTAGAGGTAAAGCTGATGCTGGCGAGATTGTTAAAGATGGTATTGATACCAAAACCAAATTACCTATAGTATCACTTTACGGAAAAAACAAAAAGCCTTCGGCAACTCAACTTAAAAATTTAGATGTTGTAATATTTGATATCCAAGATGTAGGGGCTCGATTTTACACCTATATCTCAACTTTACATTATGTAATGGAGGCTTGTGCAGAAGCAGGTATTCCAGTTTTTGTTTTTGATAGGCCAAACCCAAACGGCAATTACATTGACGGGCCTATTTTAGAAAAGGAGCACACTAGTTTTGTTGGCATGCACCCTATTCCTGTGGTTCATGGCATGACTATTGGAGAATATGCTAAAATGATTAATGGCGAAAAATGGTTAGCTAATGGCATACAATGTGATTTAAAAGTTATTGGTATGAAACATTACAAGCACGAATTAAAATATAGTTTACCAATAAAACCAAGTCCGAATTTACCAAACGACCAAGCCATAAACCTTTATCCTAGTTTATGTTTTTTTGAAGGCACTAATGTAAGCGCAGGCCGAGGAACAGAAACACAATTTCAAATTTTTGGAAGTCCGTTTTTAAATCCTGAATTGTATAGTTTTCAATTTACCCCCCAACCTAATGAAGGCTCTAAATTCCCGAAACACAAAAACAAAACATGTTATGGTAAGGATTTAACCAAATTGGAGACTATAAATACCTTAAACCTAAATTGGCTTATTGAAGCCTATAAGAATACAGAAAAGAAAACTGAATTTTTCAACAGCTTTTTTACAAAATTAGCAGGCACAAAAACATTGCAACACCAAATTGAATCTGGTTTATCCGAAAAAGCAATTAAAGCGACTTGGGAAACCGGATTAAATCATTTTGAAAACACTAGAAAAAACTATTTAATTTACCCTTGAAAAAACTTTTAGCATCCATATTTATTTTTCTTATTTCGGTAGGATTTAATACTACCGAAAGCAATGTTACTACTGATTACAGAATAAAAACAGCTAAAAAACGAGCTAAAAAATTTTTACGCCAACAAGGCATTCCTGGAATGTCAATTTCGGTATCTCAAAACGGTAATCTTATTTGGTCTGAAGGATTTGGATATGCCAAAAGAAAGCCTAAATTAAAAGTTGAACCTAATAAAACACTGTTTAGAATTGCTAGTATATCAAAATCTATTACCGCTTTAACCCTAGCTCATTTAGTTGATAGCAAACAAATTGATTTAAATAAAAGTATTTACAACTACCTCCCAAGCTATCCTACAAAAGCATACGATTTTAATATTAAGGAATTAGGCGGACACCTTGCCGGCATTAGACATTACAAAGGCAATGAGTTTACATGGAATAAAAAAATATCGATAACAGAAGGTGTGAATATCTTTAAAAACGATTCGCTTTTGTTTGCCCCTTCAACACAATTTTCATACAATACCTTTGGCTATGTTTTGCTAAGTGAGATTATGCAAAAGGTTGCCCGTACCGATTTTAATGAATTAGTAAAACAGACTGTTTTTAAGCCTTTAGGAATGACCAATACCCTGTTGGAAGATTCAGAAATAAACCTTCCCAATAAAACCAATTTCTACATAAAAAAAAGAGTACTTGCCACTCCTGTTGCTAATGAATACAAGGTTGCTGGTGGTGGTTTTTTATCCACATCAGAAGATTTAATAAAATTTGGAGAAGAAATTATTTCACCCAAAACAATATCGAAAGAAGCCTTGTCGGAAATGACGACTTCTCAAAAACTAAAATCAGGAAAACTAACAGGTTACGGCATTGGCTTTTCTTCAGATTATACAACTAACAACACTCCAAAATATTACCATACAGGTGGAGGTGTTGGTGCTTCTACTGTTTTATTAATATACCCAAAAGAGCAGATTGTTATTTCAGTGTTAACCAATAAATCGGGAGTGAAAATGGACGATTTTGCAAAAAAGCTCGAGGATATTTTCATTAAATAAAAAAGAAAGTGCCTAATTACAATTAAGTAACCAGACACTTTCACCTAACAAAAAACCTTAGAATAAACACTTCATAAAGGTTTCTTTATGAGAATAAAGTTTTCATAAAAATTATCATACACATAACAAATCAAACTAAATTTATATATTTTTTATTTCCTTTTCCATAATAGGACCAAGTTCAAAAACGCTTTCCAAAAGCTCTTTTTTTAACGCATTAGCCTTTTTTATTTCTCCATTAGCTTTATAAATTTTAGCTACATGAAATAACACATCGGGTTCAGAGGTTTTACCAACTACATGTTGTTCTATAACTTCCATAGCTTCTTTTACTTCGCCATGGTTATAAAGTGACCATGCTAACAAATCATACGATTGCGGGGTAGGTCTGTTTTTTATTTCAACATAAGCAATCTCTAAAGCCTTTTCTGTGTCTTTTTCGCTTTCGGCATACAACAAAGCATTGTATTTATTATACATATCGCCATAAAACGAATTTTTAACCTCAGTAGCATATAGCTTTAATTGTTCTTCTTTTAAAACGATGTTACCATTAAATTCTGCTATTTCAGCTTTAAGTAAATTATAATCCGGAGCATTATAGGTTTTGGTAATTTCATTTAAAATACGAAGTGCTTCGTCTGGTTTTTTTTCATAAGAATAAACAATCCAAGCAATTCCCTTTTTAGCATACGCACCGTTAGGATCTAACTCTAAAGCTTTTAAATAATGGTTATAAGAAGTTTCAATACGTCCTGCATGCCCATAATAATCTGCTAAATTGGTGTATACCCATTGTTTTGTAGCCGCCAAATTTGCTCTTTCTCCAATGGTTTTGGCTTGTTCCATATATTTTATGGCAGCATCTAAATTACCACGATGGTCGGACCATTTTGAAAGCCTTATTAAATAATCGAAATCATTGGTTTTCTTAATGCGCTCCAAATATGTTTTTGCAGCATCGTAATTACCTAATTCTAAATGCACATCGAAAAGCATTTTTTGCGTACCTTTTAAACCTTCACCGTTATCTTCGGCCTTGATAAGTAAAAGCAAAGCTTCCTTAAAACGATGCTGAGAGACATAGTTTCTTGACAAAGCTCTTAAATAACCAGCGTTATTATAATTTGTTGCTTTATTAGCCTTAACCAAATATGTTTCAGCCTTAATTAAAGCATCAATATTTCCTGTTTTATTAAAAATCGCAGATTGAGATGCTGCTGCTTTAGCCAAGTAGGGAAATTGATTTGGTTCTTTTTCTAGCTTTTTTTCCCAGAAATTAAAATCCTCTTTTACTAATTGCAACACCTCTTCATCTGTTGCTTCTAAATACCCAACGTAATCGTTAATATTTGTTATTTTTTTTGTGTTTTCGTTACAACTTATCAAAAGCAGTAGCAAAAAAACAAAAGTTAATTGACTTGTCGTTTTCATTTTAATGAGTGTTTGTGTTTGTCTTTGTGTTTGTCTTTGTGTTTGTGTTTTTTGTGTAGGTAAAAAATCTAGAACAGGGTAATTGATACCATGTTCTAGAGGTAATAGTTCCTAGTGAGGAGATGCTAGGTAAGGAAATGAACTCAAAAAGGTTTTATCATTCTCGCTAACATTATCATTAGATAAGCCAGGGTTTTCAGAGAAATCTTCACCTCCAAAAATTAATAATAACTCAACAGTAATAACATCGTCTGCTAAAGCACGACCAGAAAGTGTATTTACTGGTTCGCCATCATAAAATGTAGTTGTACCATCTAAAGATACGTTTAAAACATCGGTAGCTAATAAACCTGTAAATGCTGCTGCATCTTGTCCTAAAGCATTCATTCCACCGTCTGCGTAAGCAGGACTTAAGGCTAATAAATTAGCTTCAAACTTACTTTGAAATGCTGCATTTTGAGCAGATGGAGTTGTTACATTAAACGCATCTTTATCTGAACTAGCATTAAATACTGTATTTACAGCTGGCCTACCCATCTGATCTTCTTGCGAGTAGGTTCCTGAGAAATCTAAAACAGGCTCCTCCATACTCATATTATTATCATCGTCGTTCGAGCAGTTAAATGCTATTAACGATACAGTTAACGCTAAGGTTAATATTTTTATATTTTTCATAATTTGATATTTTAATAAGGTTATTTTTTTGATTATTTTGTTTTAGATTCTACCCATGTGTTAATTTTTCCAGATCCACCAATCATAGATTTAGGTACCTCAACAACAATAGACATTACGTTAGTTCCTGCAAACGTATCAGATGCAGAACCTGCAGGTAAAAAAGCAATTTCCTCTTCGCCGTCGCCATCATCATCACCAGGTGTTAAAATTTGAGTGAATCGTGCAAAGTCCATAAAAAACGGATCGTCTCTTGGTCCTGCAAAAAAGGACATACCTCCATTGGTAACCGTTACTGCCGCATTTCCGTAGCTTGAAATTGCTACACTTCCACCAGCTGCAGAAGTCGTTTCAATAATACTATTTAAGCCTGTTTGAGAAGGCGCAACAGGACCAAAGAAATACATTTTACCATCTCTAGGAATGGCTTGAATAACTAAATCTTCAACATTATCTTGATTGGTATCAATATTAAACTCAACCATTACATTTTCACTAAATGATGCAGCAGCTGTGTTGGCAGGACTTATTAATCCTTGGATGTTAGCTACAAAAACTAAATTATCTTCATTTTCACCTTGAAAGGCATAAAAATCGGTAATATCACTATTTCCCCCAGATACTTCTGGCGCGTCAATATGATCGGCCGCAATTACAAAGAAACTAGCTACCGCTACTAACCCAATTCCTAATACTCGTTTTAAATTTTTCATGTTTTTGAGATTTTTTGTTATTATTAATTTCACTCTCTGCCATACCTACGAAAAAAAAGAAATAGCGGTTTTGTTAAAATTATGTTAAAGAAAAAACTATGCAGATATTCAGTTAAAAGTTTACTTTTACATTCTATTTGAAAATTGAATTATGAACCCATCATCTGCTGGTTGGATTAAGAAGTTGATGAAAGAGATAGAAAGCAATAATCTCTTTTTAAAATTTGATGAAGCATCCTTTTATGAGGCTTTGAGATTGTGTGGATTCATTTATGGTACTAATTTGGGCGTTGTAAGTCAAGTTATTATTGATAGAAACTTGACTGAAGAAGAGCTTTGTAAAACGAATTTATGCCTTTCCTTATATTACATTCACGCCAATTCAAATTCAGAAACCTCATTTATAAACAGCGTTATTGGGTTTTATACTGATATTGATGAAATTAAAAGCTCTTTTTTTAGTGATTTATTAAGCGGTAAAAAATCGAGTGATCAACTTGAAAAAATAATACATAGACGCATTCAAATTGATGCCAATGTACTTACCAAAAATTTTAATTACTTTATTATTAACGCCCTTTTATTTGTTGATGTATTAGCCTATAAAACCTATTTAGAAAAACAAAATATATCAAAAGAATATTTAAAAGACATGGAAGCTTCAATTACTTCTATTTCTTTAAATGTTTTAAATTCTAAAGAAACCAAAAACAAGTACGACGATAGTTTAATTAAATTATTTGATGCTTCGTTACGCTATCAAGAAAACCCCGATATAGATTACAAAAAGGCTATTAGCAACATTAATACTAATCTTGAAAAACATTATATATTAGACTTGGCTTGTATGGCTACTTGGAGCGACCAAATGATTGATATTGAAGAACAACATTTTCTAGAAAAATTGGGTAACGACCTCAACCTAAGCATTTCTAAAATACACCAATCTATAAAAGCCGTAAATAAATTTTACACGATAAATAAAGATAATATTGCCCTTTTAAGCTCTAAAAATGTAGTACAAAGTTTTTATAACAATTCTAGTAGGATGGTTAACAAACTAATTACTAGAAACAGTAAACGATTGTACCAAGAGTTAAAAGACAGTAAAGAGCTTATGGTTTTGCTTACGCAATCGACCATTAGAGACCTTAACAAAGAAGAACAGAAAAAAGTTCAGGAGCAACTTCTTGATATTTTTAAATCCATACCTAGTTTAGCTATATTTTTGTTACCTGGTGGCGCTTTACTGTTGCCCTTAGTTGTTAAGTTTATTCCAAAATTATTACCATCTGCATTTGACGAAAATAGGATTGAAGATTAAAACATTATAATTTTTGTTTTTTTTCCATTAGCTTTACAAGCACACTAACCAATTAAAATTACATGGCAACTTACACGATTGAAGAGATTAATAACCTTTTAAAGGGCGAATTAATAGGCAACACCACGCAACATATTGAAGGTCCGGAACAACTAAACCATGCTAAAAAACATCATATTACATTTATTGGGAGTAGTAAATACTTAAAATTTTGGAACGATTCTGAAGCTTCAGCGGTTTTGTTAAACGACAATTTAACTTTAGAACCAGGAGACAATCGTGCCATTATAAAAGTAAAAAATGCAGATTTGGCTATGGCCAAAGTTTTAGAATTATTTAATCCGCCAGCACCAGAATTTGAAATCGACATTCACCCTACTGCCGTAATTCATGATACGGCAAAAATTGGTAATGGTTGTAAAATTGGAGCAAATTGCTATATAGGTAAAAATGTAGTTTTAGGTAATGGCGTAACGCTTTACCCTAATGTTTGTGTTTTTGATGAAACCACGATAGGTGATCAAACCATAGTATGGTCAGGCACAGTTATAAGAGAACGCTGTGTTATTGGTAGTCATTGTATTTTCCATACTAACGTAAGTATTGGAGCCGATGGTTTTGGGTACCGACCAAGCGATGACGGTAGAGGTCTTACAAAAATTCCACAAATAGGGAATGTTATTATTGGTCATTATGTTGAAATTGGTGCAAACTCTTGTGTTGATAGAGCCAAATTTAGTAGTACCATTATTGGTGATGGCTGTAAAATTGATAATCTGGTCCAAATAGCACACAATAGCGTTATGGGACGCTCATGTATTATGGCTGGACATAGTGGACTTGCCGGTTCTGTAACCTTAGGCGATGGTGTTATAATTGGTGGTTCTGCGTCTATAAAAGACCATACCACAATAGAATCTGGAGCAACCGTAGGCGCTGGTTCTGGTGTTATGAATAATGTTAAAGCTGGCGAAACCGTTTTGGGCTATCCTGCTCAAAATGCAAAAGCAATGTTGAAACAATGGGTAGCTATGCGAAGGCTAGTTAAAAAGTAAGGTTTAGTTTAATGGCAGGACTAGATACGAAACTATCTAGTTTCGAAAAAAAACAACTATTAATTCTTTATTGCAATTATATAATAAAACCCAAATTCCCAGCGTTCACCTCTCAAAACTTTTATACACTTCAATAAAAGTTATGCTTATCTTTGCGCCACATAAATTATAAATGGCTTTCACATTACTTTCTTCACCATTACAAGGGTTTACAGATTTTAGATTCCGTAATGCATTTCATCATTATTTTGGGGGTATCGATACTTTTTATTCGCCTTACATAAGGCTTAATGGAAAGTTTAAAATAAAAAGCTCATATCAAAACGATTTACTCCCAGAAAACAATTCTACATTAGAGGTTATACCACAAATTATAACTAACGACCCCGACGAATTCTTGTTTGTTGCCAAGTATGTACAAAATTTAGGCTATAAAGAATTAAACTGGAATTTAGGCTGCCCTTACCCTATGGTTGCTAAATCTGGAATGGGTTCCGGATTAATCTGTAATCCTGAAAAAATAAACACCATTTTAGAACGCGCCCACAAAGAAACTAATATTTTGGTCTCTATGAAAATGCGAATGGGCTATGAAAATGCTGAAGAAATTCTGGATGTTTTCCCTATTTTAGATCAATACCCACTAAAAAATATTGCCATTCATGCCAGAATTGGAAAACAACTCTATAAAGGCCCTGTAGACCTTGATGCATTTGAGCGTTGTATTACAAGCACGAAACATAAGTTGTATTACAATGGCGATATTACAAGTGTGGCTAGCTTTAAATCGATGCAAGCACGTTTTCCTAGTTTAGATCATTTTATGATTGGACGTGGCTTAATTGCCGATCCTTTTTTACCTCAAATGATAAAAAACAATACTACAGAATACCCTAAAAATCGCTGGGAAATTTTCGAAGATTTCCACAATACCATTTACCAACAATACGACGAATATCTTTCGGGACCAACACCAATTAAAATGAAAATGTTAGGGTTTTGGGAATTCTTTTCGCAGTCGTGTACCAACCCTCAAAAAACGTATAAAGCTATTAAAAAAGCGACCAATCCGTTTAAATATAAGCAAGCCGTAAAACTTATTTTAACAAACGAAAAAAAGTTAACACACTAGCCTATTACCTTAAGTATGAGACATAAAAGAAACGTTAAAAATGTTAAAAAGTAAGCCTTTTGCTCTTATATTTGTTTAAAAAAATTAGAATATGAAAAAACTATGTATGGTACTTGCTGTACTTCTTTTTACAGCTTGTAGTTCTGACGACACCCCAAAAGACTACACCGAAGAAAACGAACTAGAAATTCAGGCTTATATAGCCAATAACAATTTAACCGCACAATCAAGTAATACGGGACTGTACTATGTTATAGACAACCCAGGAACTGGCGTTTCTCCAACCGGAACCGACAGAGTTAAAGTTGCCTACACAGGCTATTTAACAGACGGTACTGTGTTTGATGAAAGTCCTGAGGAAGGTGTTTCTTTTTCTTATTTAAACAGCTTAATAAGTGGTTTTGCAGAAGGTATTACTTATTTTAAGGAAGGCGGAAGCGGAAAACTTATTATTCCTGCACATTTAGCCTATGGTAGTTACTCTACTGGAAGTATTCCTGCCGGTTCGGTAATTATTTTCGATATCGAACTTATTTATGTAAATTATAAAACAGAAAATGAAGCTGAAATTCAAAGTTATTTAACAGAGAATAATTTAATGGCACTACAATCAGACACTGGTTTATATTACACCATTGATGAACCTGGAGATGGCCAACAACCAACATTAACCGATAATGTAACGGTTACCTATAAAGGCTATTTAACAAACGGTGATGTTTTTGATGAAAACACAACAGGAGCTTATTTCGACTTAAGCACTTTAATAACAGGTTTTGCCGAAGGCATTACTTATTTTAAAGAAGGTGGAAGTGGTACATTGTATATTCCAGCGCATTTAGCCTACGGAAATAATGCGGTTTCAGGAATTGAAGCAGGTTCTGTTATTATTTTCGACATCGAACTACTTTCTGTTAATTAAATTATATTTTAAAGAATATATTAAACCACTTTGTGAAAACAAGGTGGTTTTTTTGTTTCAATACGGACGAAAAATTAAATTCCTCCCACTAACATTTATATTGTAACACGAACATTAAATTACGGTACATGTTATTTACAAGATAATTTTTACAAATTAGCATAATTGTAATCAATAAAAAGCCTGCATCAAATATTAGCGCTGTCAACTTGACATTGAAAAACCAAGTTCCTTACCGTAAACCATTTCGGCACATTTTTTGAAAATTAATCCCTGTTAAAGATTGTATAATTTTAAAATATATACCAATGAAAACTTTGAAATTAATCCCTTTGTTTTGTTTGTTATTTTTTAATTGTTCAGGACAAGACAAACAAAAAAACGAGGCTCTAGCGTTAAAACCTGACGAAAACATTACCGTAAATAAGGAGTATGACGAAAACGGCAACTTAACTCGTTACGACTCCATATACTCGTACAGTTACTCCAATAATGGAAAGTTAACCGATAGTTTAAAAATAGAGTTTCAGAAGTATTTTAACAGTCATAGCTTTTTTAACGATTCATTTTTTAAAGACTTTTTTGATCAAGACCCTGATTCAAAACAATTTAATTCTGAAAACTTTTTTCATGATGGCTTCATGAATCATAATCGGCAAATTGAACAAATGATGCGACGCATGGATTCTATTCAGCAATTATTTTTCAATCAGCACTCGAAACCCATTATTCCTGCAGAACCAGAAACTCCAAAACCCAATACTGAGAAAATAAATTTCAAACATATTTAATTAATTGAGAAACATAAAAACCTTTAATTAATTAACTTAACTATACATCTATACCCCCAGATTACTTGTTATAAAACGTTGTTATAAAAGCGTTAAATAAAAACTAAAACCAGCCCTAAAGCTGGTTTGTTTTTTATATTTGATGCTTAGCAAAAAAAACTATGTACAAACATTTACTATCATTATTTATTTGCCTTTTCGCTGTATTGTTTACCAATGCCCAAAAGCCCAAAGCACCATCATCATCAGAGATTTATGAATCCATACAAAAACTCAACTTTTTAGGCTCTGTTTTATATGTAGCCGCTCATCCAGATGACGAAAACACGCGTTTAATTGCATACATGTCTAACCAAATAAAAGCTAGAACCGCATACTTGTCGTTAACCCGTGGCGATGGCGGACAAAACTTAATTGGACCAGAAATAAGAGAACTTTTAGGCGTAATAAGAACACAAGAGCTATTAGCTGCAAGACGTGTAGATGGTGGTGAACAATTATTTACAAGAGCCAATGATTTTGGTTATTCAAAACACCCAGACGAAACTTTACAAATTTGGGATAAAGACCAGGTATTAAGCGATGTGGTTTTAGCTATACGCCAATTTAAACCCGATATTATAATTAATAGATTTGATGAAAAAAGAGCAGGTAAAACACATGGGCACCACACAACTTCTGCTATTTTAAGTATCGAAGCTTTCGATTTGGCTAACAACGAAAACGCTTACCCTATACAATTAAACAAAACGGAACTTTGGCAACCAAAACGCTTATTCTACAACACAAGTTCCTGGCGTTATGGCGGTCAAGAAGCTTTTGATAAGGTTGATAAAAGCAACATGATTACTTTCGATATTGGCACCTACTACCCTACAAAAGGCTTAAGTAATAACGAATTAGCAGATTTGGCTCGTAGCCAGCATTTGTGCCAAGGTTTTGGTCGTTTATCGCAACGAGGTTCAGATGACGAATATATAGACTTTTTAAAAGGTGAACCTTTAAATGGATCTAACAATATTTTTGAAGGTATCGATACCTCATGGAACCGTGTAAATGGCGGAGAGGCCATAGGAACTATTTTAAATACAATTGAAGATAATTTTAACTTTAAAAATCCATCAACCCATGTACCTCAACTGGTTGAAGCTTATAAATTGCTCCAAAGAATTGATAACCAACATTGGAAAACTCAAAAAACCAAAGAACTTAAAGCCATCATTGAAATGTGTGCTGGACTTTATTTAGAAGCATCGGCCGAAACAAATTGGGCTACCCAAAACGAAACTATTAAACTCAATTTAGAAGTGCTAAATAGAAGTGACTTACCAATAGTTTTAGAAAGCTTAAACAATGCAAGCAATTTAAACATTTCCAAAGGTATTACTCTTAAAAATAATGTAAAATATAATTTTAGTGAGGTTGTAAAAATTCCGAATAACGCAGAACCTTCAACGCCTTATTGGTTAAATGAAAAAGGGTCTTTAGGCATGTACAAAGTGGATGACACAAATCTTATTGGAAAACCAGAAACACCACGCGTTTATAACATCGACTTTAATGTACTAATTAACAATACCCCAATAACGTTTACAAAACCTGTTATTCAGCGATTCGCAAAACCAGATAAAGGTGAATTATATCGTCCGTTTGAAATCATTCCTGAGGTTTCAGCAAAAATCACAGAAAAGGTTATTATTTTAAATAATGACCAACAACGAGACATTACAGTAGTTGTTAAGTCTGGAAGAGATAATCTTGAAGGTGATGTTGAAGTTTGCCATCCTAATAATTGGAGTATATTACCTAAGAAACAAAAAGTAACTATAGCAAACAAAGGCGAAGAACAAATACTTACGTTTACAGTAATTCCTCCTAAAGAACAAAGTGAAGGTTTTATTGGCCCTATTGTACATATTGGGGATAAAAGTTACACAAAAGAACTAATTGCTATTGATTATGACCATATCCCTTTTCAAACTGTATTGCTACCTAGCGAAAGTAAAATTGTACGTTTAGACATAAAAAAACGAGGTAACAATATTGCTTATATTCAAGGTGCTGGTGATGTAGTACCAGAAAGTTTAGAACAAATTGGATATAATGTTCGTATTATTTCGCCCGATGATATAACGGAAGAAACCTTAAGTAATTTTGA
The DNA here is from genome assembly GCF_039977455.1 of Algibacter sp. GTDB lineage: Bacteria > Bacteroidota > Bacteroidia > Flavobacteriales > Flavobacteriaceae > Algibacter_B. Next base: position 53,221 of record NZ_JBDWDG010000014.1, read on the forward strand.
TGCTGTTGTTGTTGGAATTAGAGCCTATAACACCGTTGAAGATTTAAACTTTAAACAACAATTGTTGTTTGATTTTGTTGCCAATGGTGGCAATATGGTCGTGCAATACAATACTAGCCATCGTGTAAAAGTAGATCAAATTGCGCCTTATTCTTTAAACTTATCTCGCGACCGCGTAACCGATGAACAGGCTAAGGTAAATTTTTTAAACCCAAACCATGAGGTGTTAAATTCTCCTAATAAAATCACTCAAAATGATTTTGAAGGTTGGACGCAAGAACGCGGATTATATTTTCCTGATAGTTGGGATAAAGCCTTCACGCCTATCTTATCGATGAGCGATAAAGGAGAGTCTGCAAAACCTGGCAGTTTACTTGTGGCACAACACGGTAAAGGCTATTACATATATACTGGTTTAAGCTTTTTTAGGGAGTTTCCTGCAGGTGTTTCTGGCGCTTATCGCCTATTTGCAAACATACTTTCCTTAGGAAAAGAAGATATTAAACAGCCTGTAAAACTTAATGATTAACCATGAACGAAGACGCACCTAAACAAAAATGGCATTCGCTTTACACCCTAGTTTTGGTGGCCAATGCGATATACTTTATATTATTTTACATGATCACTAAATCCTTTTAAACGATGCAAACATTAAATTGGATTGACTGGTTGGTACTTGGTATAACCCTTGTTGCAATAGTAAGTTACGGTACATGGCAAACTAGAGGCAGTAAAAACGTAAAAGATTATTTAAGAGGTGGCAACACATCCAAATGGTGGACAATTGGATTATCGGTTATGGCAACACAAGCAAGTGCTATAACGTTTTTGTCTACACCAGGACAGGCTTTTAATGATGGCATGGGATTCGTTCAATTTTACTTTGGATTACCTATTGCCATGATTGTAATTTGCATGGTATTTATCCCGCTATATCACCGCCTAAAAGTATATACTGCCTACGAGTTTTTAGAGAACAGATTCGATTTAAAAACTAGAACATTAGCAGCTATTTTGTTTTTAATCCAGCGTGGTTTAGCCGCAGGTATTACCATTTTTGCTCCAGCCATTATATTATCGGTAGTTTTAGGATGGGATTTATTAACCCTAAACATCGTTATAGGTTGTCTTGTTATTATTTACACCGTTTCTGGAGGAACAAGAGCAGTAAACGTGACTCAAAAACATCAAATGGTAGTCATTTTTATTGGTATGCTTATCGCTTTTTTACTAATTGTAGATAAGTTACCGGAAGATATAACATTTAGTAAAGCCTTAGATATTGCCGGTGCTAGTGGAAAAATGGAAGTTTTAGACTTCTCCTTTAACCTCAATAATCGTTATACGTTTTGGAGTGGTATTATTGGTGGTACATTTTTAATGCTTTCTTATTTCGGAACCGATCAAAGCCAAGTGCAACGTTACCTTTCGGGTAAATCGGTTAAAGAAATGCAACTTGGTTTGGTTTTTAATGGTCTTTTAAAAATACCTATGCAATTCTTTATTTTGTTAGTTGGTGTTATGGTTTTTGTGTTTTATCAGTTTAATGAGGCCCCTGTAAACTTTAACCCTACAGCTACCGAGTTGGTTTTAAATTCTAAATATGCCGATGATTTTAAAGCGCTACAATCGGAACAGAAACAAATATTTAGAGATAAGCAAAAAATCATTGAAGCTTATACCAACTCTGAAGACCCCGAAGCCATAAACTATATTGCTGCCGCAAATGCCGCAAATAATGAATTGCGACAAGAAGCCAGAGATTTAATTGATCAAGTTTCAGATAACCAAGATATAAAAGTAGAGAGCAACGATAAAGATTATGTATTTATACATTTTATTTTAAACAATTTACCACGTGGCTTAATTGGTTTATTACTAGCCGTAATTTTAAGCGCTGCCATGTCTAGTACCGCAAGTGAACTTAATGCTTTAGGTTCCACAACAACAATAGATTTATACATTAGAAATACTGGAGAAAAAACGGAAGAAGAAAAAGTAAAAGCATCCCGATGGTTTACGTTCCTTTGGGGCATAATAGCCATAGGAGTGGCTTGTATTGCTAATCTTGCCGAAAATTTAATTCAGTTGGTAAACATCATCGGTTCCATATTTTATGGCAATGTTTTGGGCATTTTCTTGTTAGCTTTTTTCTTTAAATTTGTGAAAGGAAATGCTGTTTTTATTGGAGCTTTAATAACTCAAGTTATTGTAATTGCGTTGTATTTATTAGATTTATACGAATATATAAACCTACCTTTTTTATGGCTAAACTTTATTGGCTGTATGATTGTGATAGCAATTGCCTGCATAATTCAATCTATAACACCAAAAATTAAAATTGATGCATAAAACAATTAATTGGGGAATTATTGGCTTAGGAAATATTGCCAATAAATTCGCTTCAGACCTATTAACTATTGAAGGTGCTAACCTATATGCTGTAGCTTCTAGAAGACAAGACAAAGCGGATGCCTTTGCTTTAAAATTTAACGCAACAAAGGCTTATGATAGTTACAATGCCTTGGTCGAAGATAAAAATGTTGATGCCATTTATATTGCAACACCACATGCTTTACACAAGGAAAACACATTATTATGTTTAGAACATGGTAAAGCGGTATTATGCGAAAAGCCTTTTGCAATGAATAGCGATGAAGTAGCTGAAATGATAGCAAAAGCTAAAGCAAAAAATGTACTACTTATGGAAGCCCTTTGGACGTACTTTTTACCACATTACCAATATGTTTTAAAGGCCTTAGAAAATAAAGTGTTTGGAGACTTGGTTAAACTTGAAGCCGATTTTGGTTTCCATAGGGGTTTTGATGAGTCCACTCGATTATTTAATAAATCTTTAGGTGGCGGTAGTTTATTAGATATTGGCATCTACCCTATTTTTGCTGCTTTATCTACTTTAGGGAAACCTAACACCATAAATGCCGAGGCTACTTATTTTGAAAACGGTACAGATTCGTCGTGCACCATGCTTTTTGATTATGGCAATGCTAAAGCTATACTTAAAAGCACCTTGCTTGAAGACACCCCAACAGAGGCTATTTTTTATTGTGAAACGGGTACTATAAAAATAAATAGTCAGTTTCACGCCCCATCTACAGTAACTTTAATACCTAAGGGTGGTAAAGAGGAAACTATAAATTTCAACTACAATACCATTGGTTATAACTACGAAACCATACATTTTAATGCCCTACTTAAACAAGGAAAAACAGAAAGCGAGGTGATGTCTTTTGCCTTTAGTGAGCAACTTATTAAAACCTTAGATTCGGTTAGGAGCAAAATAAACCTTGAGTATTAAATTATAAACCAAAAAAAAAAAAAACGCAACCTTAACAGATTGCGTTTTTTTTTATTGATATACGGTATGGTTTACATTGCACCCCAAGCTTTTAAGGACTCGGTGTTCATTTTTACATATCCAGCGTTATCTGCTTTTTTAGCTAATTCTAAAGAAGCTTTTGCTGCTACAATAGCTGTTTTAGTATCTCCAGCTTTAGCATGGATTAATGCTTGTTTTCTTAAGTACCAAAAACGTGGGTTATCTTTAGTCATATCGATAGCTTTATCAATCCAAATTTTAGCTTTATTGATATCCTTATCATTTTCTAAATAATAGGTAGCCGAAGCATAATAATCTTCAAAGCTAGGACCATTCATAACGTGGTCTATACTTGCTGTAACTTGAATATCTGTAGGCACAGTAAAATCTAGTCCTACCCATGTTTTTGCCCAAATAAACTCAAGTCTAGCACCGGTACTACTTAAGTTGTTTATATCGATGGTAAAAGATTCTACATTAAAAGGAATTTCGTGAGACTTAACGTTTGTTTTTGCTGCAACATACTTACCATCTAAATCTTTTGGTGTTCCTGATTCTTTTCCGTCATTATAGAAAATAACATCCCAAGAATCGGCATTTGGTATAGTAAATATTGAATAGGAACCAGCTTTTAAGGTTTGTCCATCTACCACAGCATCTGTACTAAAGGTTATTTTTGTTCTTGCGTTAGCTCCTGTTCTCCATATTTTCCCATAAGGAACTAAATCGCCAAAAATGGTACGATCTTTAACCCCTGGTCTTGAGTACTCAATAGTAACATCTGTAACCCCAACTTTTTGTTCTAATTTAGAGAAAGGACTTGGTTGTGGTGTAGCAATTTGTGCGTTAACACCATAAAAGGTGGCACACGACATAAATAATAATAGTATTTTTTTCATTTTCGTAGTTATTAATATTTGGTTTAAAACTGCATAAAATTAATCATAATTACACGGGTAACTGTTAACAAAAGCTTAAAATAAAAATCTTACAAAGCCCATTTCCAACCTATTATAAACTAGCACTATAGATTTAAACTATACCGTTATTATAATTTTTGTTTAACTTTTTATAAAAAACCTTAAACAATTTCGTATATTTGGTTAAATATTAAAACTCATGGCAAAGAAAAAAACAATTTCAAAAAGCGACATCATAACATTATACATGGATTATGTGTTAGAACATAACCAAAACCCCAAAACTATATTTGCCTTTTCTAAAATGAATAATTTTGAGGAAGCTAAATTCTACGAATATTTTTCATCTTTTGAAGCTGTTGAAAAAGGAGTTTTTGAAACTTTATTTACAAATACTGTAACACTTTTAAATGAAAGTGAAAATTATAAAATTTTTGACACTAGAAACAAACTCTTAAGTTTCTATTACACATTTTTTGAAAATCTAACTGCCAATAGAAGTTATATTGAGCATGTATTGGGTAAGTATAAAACCGACTTTATAGGTTTAAAAATACTTTCAGGTTTAAAAATGAATTTCACCCAATATATTAGTGAATTAGGCATAAAAATATTAGTTATTAATCAAGAACAGTTAGAAAAAATTAAAGATCGTGCGCTAAAAGAATCTGCATGGTTACACTTAATTCTAACCATGAAATTTTGGTTAGAAGACACATCGGCTTCTTTTGAAAAAACAGACATATATATTGAGAAATCCGTAAATACGACCTTTGATGTTTTGGATATTGCGCCCCTAAAAAGTGTTTTTGATTTAAGTAGATTTTTGTTTAAAGATAAATTTCAAATGAACTAATTGCCCATGAAAACTATTGATAACATACCGACATCAAAAATCCAAAGAGCTAGTAAATTAGTCGCTACAGGTGCAAAAGTAGGTGTAAATTATTTAAAATATTACGGAGATAAAATAGTAAACACTCCTAAAGACGCTAAATCGCGTCTTGATAAAAGTAATGCCACCGATATATATGATGGCTTAAAACAATTAAAAGGGAGCGCACTTAAAGTCGCCCAAATGCTAAGTATGGAAAAAAGCATATTGCCACAAGCTTATGTAGAGAAATTCTCTTTAGCACAATTTTCTGTACCACCATTATCGCCACCTTTAGTAATAAAAACATTTAAAAAATATTTTGGAAAACATCCAAATGTACTATTTGATACTTTCAATGCAACTTCTGTTAATGCTGCAAGCATCGGTCAGGTACACATTGCAACTAAGAATGGGAAAAAACTTGCTGTGAAAATCCAATATCCAGGGGTTGCAGAAAGTATTGCTTCCGATTTAGCTATGGTAAAGCCTATAGCAATGAGTATGTTCAATATTAAAGGTAAAAACTCAGATAAATACTTTGAAGAAGTAGAAAATAAATTAACAGAGGAAACCAACTATGTATTGGAAATGAAACAAAGCAAGGATATTGCTAAACATTGTGCTCACATTCCAAATCTTTTATTTCCTAAATATTATGAAGCCTACTCTTCTGAACGAATTATAACCATGGATTATATGAAAGGCAAGCATCTTTCAGAGTTTAATGCAAGTAATACCAATCAAGAAAAATCAAATAAAATAGGTCAAGCCCTGTGGGACTTTTACATGTTTCAAATCCATAATTTGAAAAAAGTACATGCAGATCCGCATCCAGGAAACTTTTTAGTAAATGAAAGAGGGGAATTAATAGCACTCGATTTTGGGTGTATGAAATCCATACCTATGGAGTTTTATACACCTTATTTCGAATTAGTAAAAGCAGAAAACATTAAAAATAAAGACTATTTTATTTCAAAACTATACGAACTAGAAATACTTCGAGAAGATGATAGTAAAGATGAATTAGCCTTTTTTACCGAAATGTTTCATGACATGTTAAGTTTATTTACCCAACCATTTCATCAAGACACCTTTGACTTTTCGGATAGTGATTTTTTTGACAAAATAGCCGAATTAGGTGAACGTTATTCTAATAATACCGACTTAAAAAAGATGAATGCTAATCGCGGTTCTAAACATTTCATATACATAAACAGAACCTTTTTTGGCCTTTATAATCTTATGTTCGATTTAAAAGCGAAAAACATAGAAATAAATAATTATCTAAAGTTATAATGGCATACTTTAAAGAAACTATTATAAAGTAAACCAAACTTAAATTTAAGAGTATTAATTATTATATTAAAACATGAATATTCTAGTAACTGGAGCCACAGGCTATATTGGCAAACGACTTATCCCTTCGTTATTGAATGAAGGGCATACTGTTGTATGTGTTGTAAGAGATAGACTTAGAGCTGATAAAAGTTATTCCGAACACGAAAATATTTATGTTATTGAAGGCGATTTTTTAAAACCTGAAACCTTAGAAAATTCTCCTCTCAAAATTGATGTGGCTTACTACCTTATTCACTCCATGTCGCACTCTTCTAAAGATTTTGCATCGCTTGAAGCCCGTTGTGCTGAAAACTTTAAAAGCTATATTGAAACTACAGAGGTAAAACAAGTTATTTATTTAAGTGGTATAACTAATGAGGACGAATTATCCAAACATCTACAATCAAGAAAAAATGTTGAAACCATTTTAAAATCTAACACGTACGCGCTTACTATTTTTAAAGCGGGAATTATTGTGGGCTCTGGGAGTTCCTCGTTTGAAATTATAAGAGATCTGGTTGAAAAACTTCCATTTATGATCGCTCCTAAATGGCTTAATACAAAAACACAACCACTCGCAGTGAGAGATGTTTTAGCTTTTTTATCTAAGGCCGCCGGCAACGAACAGCTATTTAATAAAACATTCGATGTATTTGGGCCCGAAGTCATCACATACAAAGACATGCTATTACAATTTGCGGAAGTTAGAGGTTTAAAACGATACATTTTAACAGTACCTGTAATGACTCCAAAATTATCGTCGTATTGGCTTTATTTTGTAACGTCAACGTCTTACAAATTAGCGACATCATTAGTTGATAGTATGGGAGTGCAAATTATAGGAAAACCTAGTAACATAAATAAAATTCTTAATGTTAACCCACTAACTTACAAAGAGGCGGTGTCTTTAGCTTTCGAAAAAATAGAACAAAACAGTATTGTTTCTAGTTGGAAAGATTCTATGGTAAGTAGCGGAAGGCTAAGAAACCAATTGCACAAATATATTAACGTTCCAAAATACGGTTGTTTTACAGATTATAAAGAACGACAAGTTAAAAATTCAGAAAAAACAATAAATAAAATTTGGGCTATTGGAGGGAAAACAGGTTGGTATTACGGTACCTTTTTATGGCGAATACGTGGGTATATCGACAAGTTATTTGGTGGTATTGGATTAAGACGAGGACGCACGAGCCCAACAGATTTAGATGCTGGAGATGCCTTAGATTTTTGGCGTGTTATTTTTGCAGATAAAAAACAACAAAAGCTATTGCTTTATGCCGAAATGCGCCTGCCGGGTGAAGCTTGGTTAGAATTTAAAATTGAGGATGGCTTACTTAAACAAACCGCAACCTTTAGACCTCGTGGACTTTTTGGAAGGTTATATTGGTACATCGTTTTACCATTTCATGGATTTATTTTTCGGGGCATGATTAACAAATTGGTTGATATTGAAACCTAATTAAGCAACATGTTTCAAAAAAATATATGCATTAAGTAAAAAAGTTATAGAAACCCCGCAAAATAAACACACATGGATACAGAAAAGTTTATCGTCACAAAAAAAGGTACTATCCTGAATGGCAACTTTAGAAGATTACATTATACCCCCAGACTTAAATGCTGATAAAAAAGGTTCAGCAACGACTTATAGAGTACATTAAATTAAAATACTGTAAAATATAGTATTTCTAAATCATACAAACAGCTAAAAATATGGAATTAATAGACAGAGCAATAGAATTTGAACAGCGAAAAAAGAGATCTTTATCTACTAGCGATCGTGTTAAACTTTCTAGAGAAGCTAAAGCCTTAATTTTAGAGTTAAATGAAATTTATAAGGAAAAAAAAGACGAAAAAATTATGGATCTCATGAAACGACTAACTGTTATTAAAAGAAAAATAGAACGCCGATTAAAAGGCAAACTTTTATAAAAACTGATAATTATAGCTATAAAACACTAATATATATTAAATTTTTTCTAATAATTCTATATAAAAATAATTAATCTAGCATAATTTACTATATTGGCAAAATTGGTAATCCAATACAACCAATAAAGATTGAATAAAGATTAAAAAAGAATTATGGAGATTATTGATAAAGCTTTAGAATTTGAGCAACGAAGACACACTTTTAAAACTACAAGTGAACGCATCGAATCGTCTAGAGAAGTAAAAAGCTTAATATTAGGATTAAACGATATTTATAAAGAAAAGAAAGATCCTGAGATTATGGATTTAATGAAACGATTAACCGTTATAAAACAAAAAATTGAAAAAAGGCTAAAGGGCAGGCCATAACAAAAAAAATGCCCTGAAAACCATGAAAACAATAATTGTAATTGGTGGAAGTAAGGGCATTGGCAGAGCTTTAATACAAAAATTATTAACCTCTTGCCGCGTTATAAACATCAGCAGAAGTACTCCCGAAATATCGCATAACCAACTAACTCACCATTCTTGTGATATTACTAAAGACGATTTACCCAATATTAACCAGGCCGACGGACTTGTCTATTGTCCTGGTAGTATCAATTTAAAACCTTTTACACGATTAAGTATTGATGATTTCAAAAACGACTTTGAAATTAACGTACTTGGCGCTGTAAAAGTCATCCAAAAATATCTTCCCATTTTAAAAAATGGAAACCACCCTTCTATTGTACTTTTTAGTACTGTAGCAGCAAAACTAGGCATGCCTTATCATGCTAGCATAGCTGTGGCTAAATCTGGTATTGAAGGGTTAGTTAAATCCCTTGGCGCAGAGTTAGCACCTTATATTCGTATAAACGCCATTGCACCTACGGTTACCAACACAGAACTTGCGGCCAAACTTTTACGAAACGATAAGATGGTCGAGAATATTAAAGAGCGTCATCCGCTTAAAAAATTTCTTTCTTCTGAGGAAGTTGCAAATATGGCTGTCTTTTTATTATCGGAAAGTTGCGCCTCTATGTCTGGTCAAATATTTGAAATGGATTGTGGAATTGTTAGTTTTAAAATATAACTTATGAATACGCCTAAAACTTTTCTATCGACTTTAATTTCTAAATCTAGGCCTAAAAAATTACATGTTGATTCTATTTATGAAATAAAAATTAATGCTATTAATTCTAAACCTATCAATTTATTACATTTTAAAGGTAAACACATTTTATTTGTTAATGTTTCCTCTAAATGTAGCTTTACACCTCAGTATAAAGATTTACAAACTTTATATAATAAACATCAAGACAAGCTAGAAATAATTGGAATACCGTGTAATCAATTTGCCAATCAAGAACCCAAGAACAAAACAGAAATAATGTCATTTTGTGAAACTAATTATGGTGTAACATTTTTAATAACAGAAAAGATTAAGGTGAAAGGAAAAAACAAACATCCGTTATATACTTGGTTAACCGAAAAAATTAATAACGGAGTTAAAAGCTCTTCAGTAAAATGGAACTTTCAAAAATATTTAGTGAATCCTGATGGCGTATTGGTGGACTATTATTTCCCAACAACCAATCCAAGGAGTTCTAAAATCACAAAACATTTAAAATAATAAAGGTATGTTCGGACTATTTAAGAAAAAATCAAAAAAAGAAAAACTTGAAGCAAAATTTAAAAAGTTAATGCAAGAGTGGCATACCTTATCATCAATAAACAGGTCGGCTAGCGATAAAAAATATGCTGAAGCTCAAGAAATAGCAAAACAACTAACAACTCTTAAAAATGAAATTGCTTAAATACTTCGTTATATTCCTAACTATAAATCTTAGTGCTTTAGCAATAGGGAGTTGGTTAATGGATAATGGACCACAATCTAACTGGTATACAACACTAAATAAAGCACCTTGGACACCACCTGGTTGGTTTTTTGGAGTAGCTTGGACAACGATAATGATATGTTTTTCAGTTTATATGGCCTATTTATATAAACGCGTATCAACAATTTATATACTTTCTCTTTTTGCAGTTCAGTCCTTCCTAAACGTTATATGGAATTACATTTTTTTTGCACAACACCTTGTATTAGTGGGTTTAATAACCCTAATAGCACTTACTTTAGTTATTGTAAGTTTTACTTTAATTTATAAAAAAGATATGAGGTTAAAAACATTACTTATAATCCCCTATTTAATTTGGATATGTGTTGCCACGTCGCTTAATGGATATATTCTATTAAATAATTAATGGTATGAAAATTTATAGACTACATAAAAAACAAAACTTACCAATAAGTATTAATACGGCTTGGGAGTTTTTATCGAACCCGAATAACCTAAAAATAATAACTCCAGATTATATGGGATTTCATATTTTATCTGGCGCAGACAGACCTATGTATGCTGGTCAAATAATACAATACATCGTTACGCCTGTTTTAGGAATAAAAACAAAATGGGTAACCGAAATTACACATAGTGTAGACAAACATTATTTTGTTGACGAGCAACGCTTTGGACCATATGCTTTATGGCACCACAAGCATTTTATTAAAGAAATTGATGGCGGTGTAGAAATGGAAGATATTATAGATTATAAAGTTCCTTTTGGTTTTCTTGGGCAATTGGTACACCCCTTTTTAGTTAAACCTAAACTTGATGAGATTTTTAGGTACCGAACTAAAAAGTTAGAAGAATTATTTGGCACCTATTAAAATGAAACAAACAATTAACATATTTTGGTTTAGACGCGATTTAAGACTAGACGACAATAAAGGGTTTTACGAAGCTTTAAAATCTGACCTTCCTGTTTTACCAATATTTATTTTTGATTCTAAAATTTTAGAAAATCTACCTGAAAATGATGCACGAGTAACGTTTATTTATGAAACCTTACAAGATATGCGCTCTACCTTACAAAAACAACATAACAGTAGTATAGCCCTGTTTCACGGCAAACCAGTAGACATTTTTAAAAGTTTAGTTAAAGATTACAGCATTAAAACAGTTTACACAAACCATGATTATGAGCCATATGCCAAAGAGCGTGATGGTAACATAGATGTTTTTTTAACTGAAAGTAATATTGACTTTAAAACCTTTAAAGATCAAGTAATTTTTGAGAAAGATGAAGTAGTTAAAAAAAATGGCGACCCTTATATGGTTTACACACCTTATATGAAACTATGGAAACAAACATTCAAATCTCATAATTTAGAATTTTTTTACACCCACTCACATTTGGATAATTTGATAGATCACTCAAGCCTACCAAACCTAAATTTATCTGATATGGGCTTCAAAAAATCTACACAGAAAATAGTCCCCTTTACGGTAACACCAACACTTATTCAAGAGTATGAAGCCACACGTAATTTCCCCGCTAAAGATAGCACATCCAGACTTGGTCCGCATTTACGTTTTGGAACGGTAAGCGTTCGAAAAATGGTACAAAAAGCTATAGCAGAACATAACGAAATATTTTGGCAAGAATTGATTTGGCGTGAGTTTTTTATGCAAATCCTTTGGCATTTTCCGCATACTCTAAATGATAGTTTTAAGCCCAAATACGATCGTATTGAGTGGCGTAATAACGAAACAGAATTTAAAGCTTGGTGCGAAGGCAAAACAGGTTATCCGTTAGTTGATGCAGGCATGCGCCAACTTAACCAAACAGGATTTATGCACAACCGAATTAGAATGTTGGTTGGTAGTTTTCTTTGCAAACATTTACTTATAGATTGGCGCTGGGGCGAAGCTTATTTTGCCGAAAAACTGCACGATTACGAGATGGCAAGCAACGTAGGTAATTGGCAATGGGTGGCAGGTAGCGGTGTTGATGCTGCTCCTTATTTCAGGATTTTTAACCCAACAACCCAAATTCAGAAGTTTGATAAAAACCTAAACTACATAAACCAATGGGTTCCAGATTTTCAAGAATCAACCTACCCACAACCTATTGTAGAACATAAATTTGCAAGAGAACGCTGTTTAGAAACTTATAAAGCCGCATTAAATTAATCCTAAATAAAAAACCTTTTTAAAGCAACCCTTAAAACAAACATATGAGATAGCGATTGAACGGCATGTTTGAGCTCAAGACTTTCGAGGTGCCCGTAGTGAAAGTGCTCGCTTGTGGAAACGCCTTAAAATTTAATAATTATATTTACAAGTGAATGCTTAAATGAGCTTAAGGAAAAGACAATTTGATGGAACAAAAATTTATAGAGGAGATAACTTTTAAAAATAAAACCTTTGCCGAAAATGAATTTGAAAGAGGCGATTACGAATTATGCACCTTTATAAATTGCATTTTTTTGAATGCCAATTTATCGGGTTCACGATTTATAGAGTGTGAGTTTCATGATTGTAATTTAAGCTCTGCCAATATTTTTGATACAGGATTTCAAGAAGTCCTTTTTAAGGGATGTAAACTACTAGGTTTAGATTTTGAAAAATGTAGTGATTTTGCTTTCAATATTAAGGTAGAGCAATGTCAACTAAATCATGCTTCTTTTTTTAAAATGAATCTTAAAAAAACACGATTTAAAGGTTCTAAGCTAGAAGGTGTTGATTTTACAGAATGTAATTTAATTGATGCTGTTTTTGATGACTGTAATTTAATAAACTCAACATTTTTTAACACGAATTTAGAAAACACGAACTTTAAAACATCCGAAAATTTTAAAATAGATCCCGAAAACAACCGTTTAAAAGGGGCTAAATTTTCGTTGTTAAATGTAGAAGGACTATTAACTAAATATCAAATAAAAATTGAATAAGGTTATGAAAAAAATTTATTCGGTTGAAGAATACATTGAGGAACACAGTAATTTTAATGAGGCACTAACGCTATTAAGAACGCTTATATTAACCACCGAAGTTGAGGAAGCCATAAAATGGAATGCGCCAACTTATATGGTTAACGGTAAGAATGTTTTAGGTTTAGGCGCTTTTAAAAATCATTTTGGCATTTGGTTTTTTAACGGTGTATTTTTAAAGGACAGGCATAACCTATTAGTTAACGCCCAAGAAAACAAAACAAAAGCCTTAAGGCAAATGCGTTTTGAAAGTACCGAAACTATAAACAAGGATATCGTTTTAGCTTATGTAAAAGAAGCCATCGAAAACCAAAAGTTAGGTAAAGAAATAAAAGCTTCCAGAACTACTAAAAAAGATATTACCATTCCTTTGGAGCTTACAGTAGAATTGGGCGCTAATCCTGAACTAAAAGATGCTTTTATTAACCTAACACCAGGCAAACAACGTGAATATTGCGAGTATATTGATTCCGCAAAAAGAGAGGCCACCAAGCAAACGCGTTTAGAAAAAATTAAACCTATGATTTTAAATAATAAGGGATTGCATGACAAGTACAAAAATTGCTAACCTAATACTAGTTACGATATCTAGATTTGAGTATTATATAATTAAGCGACACTTAAATAAGATACTTTCTTTGTCGATTCGAGGATGCTCCTTTGTGTCGATAATTTAAGATTTTTAAATTCATTTATTTGACAGACTCTATCTTTCTTAGTATTGTTCTGATTTAAGTACAATTCAAAAACCGATAAGTATTCTAACATTTTAAGTTTACTACTTAATTGTTCTTTCTCTAAAGCCAAATCTTGTATCCGTTTTGCTTCAAGGATTTTCAACTCTTTATTAGATCCTTTTAAAAATCTAAATTCAAGCCTAAAATGCTTATAATTTATGTTTTTCAAATCAAAATTACTTGTAAAACTTGAACGCTTTAAATTTAAATTTTTCTTTAAATAATTAATTAAGTTAATTAAGGTCGTTTTATGTAGAAAGACAAATAAGAAAGCACTGTTTATTGTTAACACCACTAAGCAAATAAAAAGTAAACCCATGATAAATAAATTTTAAATTAATTAACAATTCATTTATAAGACAACCCATTTACGGTTTACCCTACCTAAAATCAAAAAAAAACTTAAAAATATAATGTAAACATACCCAAAACATATTGTGGCATGTCGCATATAAACATAAAAAAAGCCTCCTTAAAAGGAAGCTTTTTTATAAATATATAAAAAGTAAAATTACTTAACCGTTGCAGGAGCATTAAGTTTAGAACTCATTTCCATAGAAATGGCAGATCTATCAAACTTTAATTTTCCCGCCATGGTTTCAATAACACAACTGTTATCTTTATCATTTAACTCGGCAATTTTACCGTGTAAACCACTTTTGGTAATTACTTTATCGCCACGTTTTAATTCGGCTGCAAATTTCTTTTCTTTTTTAGCTCGTTTCATTTGTGGTGCAATCATAAAGAAATACACAACTACGAACATTAAAATAAATGGCAAAAATTGCCCAATTCCTTCTCCCATTGTCTAGATTATTTAGCTTTTAGCTGGTGCTGATTTATTAGGATCTGGTTTTACAAAGGCTGTGATTTTTACAATTTCAGACCCCTTTTCGGTGTTAGCAGTTACGGTTATAGTTTTAGTTACTTTGTTAGATCCGCTACCATTAAATTTAACTGAAAACTTCCCAGAATCTCCAGGTAATAATGGCTCTCTACTCCAATCTTGAGGTACAGTACACCCACAAGAACTTTTAATATCTGTAATTACTAAAGGAGCATCCCCCTTATTAGTATAACTAAAAGTAGTTTCAACAGCTGTTTTAGCTTCAATTTGGCCAAAATCATGCTCAGTTTTATCAAAAACTAACACAGGGAATTTAGATGCAACAGCATCTCTTTCTGCTGCTACTGCAACATTAGCTTCATCAATTTTTTGAGCGGCATTATCTTTACAAGAAGTAAATGCAACTAAACACAAGGCACCAAGTCCGAATATTATTTTTTTCATTATAGGTTTGTTTTTAATTTTTTAGATGGTAAAAATAGCAATTATTTAAAGGATTAAAAAGTTTTGTATTCTTCTTAACATTTATTTGTAATTTAAAAATCGCCTTACATAAGTCCACGACCTATTTTATTTAATTCACCAGAGGCTTCATACTCTTTCACTAACTTATCTAAAATACCATTTATAAAAATGCTACTTTTAGGTGTTGAGTATTCCTTCGATATTTCCAAATACTCATTAATAGTTACTTTTACCGGTATTGATGGAAAATTATTCAACTCGCAAATAGCCATTTGTAATAAAACATAATCTACCGTGGCAATACGATCCGAATCCCAGTTTTTTGTTTTTTGGTCTATTTCGGTATTTATAGCCGTACTTTTTAAAAGGGTTTTCTTAAACAAATCAATTGCAAATTGTTTGTCGTCAATATCCTTATATAACTTTGGAGTAAAATAATTTTCTGGCGACGTTTCTTTAACCTTCCTAAGTAACTTTAAAATAGTGGTATTAACCGTAGGAAGGTCATCTAACCAAGTTAGGTTTTTATCCTCCATATAATCATAAAGTTTCTCATTAGGAGCAATAATATCTTTAAAAACATCAACCAAAAAGTTTTTATCCTCTTTAAAATCAGACACTCTAGTTTGCATATACACCTTGTATAAATCGCTAGCCAAAATATCTTTAAAAATAAGATCTACATACTCACCATCTAAATCCCAATTATTAATATTATGGGCTTTTAATTGGTCTGCTAAAGGCAAGTTTTCCTTTAGGCTTTTAAGTATTTGGTTGTTAATAAACTTTCGGTTTGGGTCCTTATCTTCCTTAGTAGCAAGATGCTTATTTTGTTTCTTTTTTAAATCGTTTTCAGCACGTTTCTGAACTTCAATTAACAGGGATATTAATAACAAGTACAAGTTGTACATATTATCAATACTATAAAGCAAAAATTTCTGATCTTTAGAAAAATCGTCACTCTCGCTTCCCTTAAAGGCATACATGGTTTGCATAACTTTCACACGTATATGTCTTCTATTTAGCATCATTACAAAGAACTTTTAATTAAAAAATACAAACTATTTTTCATTGTTTTTAGAGCCGCAAAAGTAATACTATATTTTAGTACAAAACAATAAAAATTAAAGTTATTTGGGCGTTACCCTTAAAGGGTCGGGCTATCCATTACAAGTCCTCGCACCTCCTACCTCGGGCTGTGGGCTTTTTATTACTATCCCTAACGCGGATATAACTAAAAAGTATAGTGCTTACCGTAGCAGCTAGCATATTTTAAAAGATATTTAACACTTTGAAAACCTTATAAACAATCATATTCCTTATTAATAAGTTATATTTGCATTCCTATTCCTAATTAGGTAAATGAAAGAATTAAAACACTTAAATAAATACTTTTATAAATACAGAACGCACCTTATAATTGGCTCTTTTATAACCGTTATAGCGCGTTTATTTTTGCTATATACACCACGTTACGTAAAAAAAATATTTATAGCCATTGAAAAATACTTCGATAAATCGATAGACGAAACTGTTTTCCGCTCAGATTTACTCGAAGCTATTCTTTATATTATAGGTGCTGCGCTAATAGCTGCGCTACTTACTTTTTTTATGAGACAAACTATTATTAATGTGTCTCGTAATATTGAGTACGATCTAAAAAACGAAATTTACGCCCAATACCAGAAGCTTTCTTTAAACTTTTACAAAAGTAATCGTACCGGCGATTTAATGAACCGCATAACCGAAGATGTATCACGTGTTAGAATGTACGCAGGTCCGGCATTAATGTATAGTATAAATACTCTAGCACTTTTTGTCATTGTTATTATTTATATGGTAAATGCATCACCAAAATTAACGCTTTACACCGTAGTACCGCTTCCTATATTATCTATAATAATTTATAATCTTAGTAAAGAAATCCATAAACGAAGTACTATTGTACAGGAATATTTATCAAAACTTTCCACATTCACACAAGAATCTTTTAGCGGTATATCGGTAATAAAGGCCTATGGTATAGAACCACAAACTTCGGTAAACTTTAAAACCCTTGCTAAAGAAAGTAAAGAAAAACAAATTAACTTAGCTAAAGTACAGGCGTGGTTTTTCCCGACAATGATATTACTTATTGGCACCAGTAATTTACTTGTTATTTATATTGGCGGTATGCAATACATAAACGGCGAAATAGAGAGCATTGGTACTATTGCAGAGTTTATTATTTACGTTAATATGCTTACATGGCCGGTGGCCACCGTGGGGTGGGTAACATCTATCGTACAGCAAGCCGAAGCTTCACAAAAACGAATTAATGAGTTTTTAAAAATTGAGCCAGAAATTAAAAATACAGTAACCCAACATTCTGAAATTACGGGCGATATTGTTTTTAATAAAGTATCTTTCACCTATAGCGATACCAATATTAAAGCCTTAAAAGAAGTTAGTTTTAGTGTTAAAGAAGGGGAAACTTTAGCCATTTTAGGAAAAACTGGATCCGGAAAATCTACAATCCTCGACTTAATTGGCCGTCTATATGATATCGACTCAGGTTCAATAACCATAAATAACAGCGAAATTAACCAACTTAATTTAAACGATTTAAGGGATAGTATTGGTTATGTGCCACAAGATGCCTTTTTGTTTTCCGACTCTATAAAAACCAATATTAAATTTGGTAAGCAAGATGCTACAGATAACGATGTTATAGAAGCAGCAAAAAATGCACAGGTACATAAAAACATAATTAAATTTAATAAAGGCTACAACACGGTTTTAGGCGAACGTGGTATCACCCTTTCTGGCGGACAAAAGCAACGTGTGTCCATTGCCCGAGCATTTATTAAATCGCCAAAAATATTATTACTAGACGATTGCTTATCGGCTGTAGATACAGAAACAGAAGAAAAAATATTAAAAAACCTCAGCAAGATTTCAAAAGGAAAAACAGCGCTTATTGTAAGCCATAGAGTATCATCGGCTAAAAATGCAGACAAAATAATTGTTTTAGAAGATGGCGAGGTAGTCCAAGAAGGCACACACGACACCTTAATTAATGTTGATGGTTACTACAAACATTTATACCTTAAACAACTTAGTGAAACTAATGAAAACACCCCTTAATTATTTAAAAATTAAGGATATAGAATCGTGTTTTATTACAGACTATTTCTACAAATACATCAAATTGCAGCAAAAGTAAGAATTGACGCAACCTTCTGGTTTTTAAATTAAACGCAAAGAATTTGAATAATCTAAAAAGAAAATTCATTATTTATTGGTTTATATCGTTTTTTTTTAGATTTTTGATACAATAATTATAAAATAAATTATGAATAACGGTATGATGGAGAAAGAGGAAATTTTTTCAAAAGTATTACGAGCAGGACGACGAACTTATTTTTTTGATGTTAGAGCAACCAAAGCCGAAGACTACTACTTAACGATTACAGAAAGTAAAAAATTCACCAATGATGATGGATCGTTTCACTACAAAAAGCATAAAATATATATTTATAAAGAAGACTTCGCAGAGTTTAAAGATATTTTAGCAGAAATGACTGATTATATCATTAACGAAAAAGGCGATGAAGTAATTAGCGAGCGTCATCAAAAAGATTTTAAAAAGGATTTTGAAGACAACGGTTCTAGAGTTACCGAAGCTGATATTAAAACAGAAACTACTGGAAGTTTTACAGATATAGATTTTGATGATATTTAATTATACAAAAACCACAACTAACCGTTGTGGTTTTTTTTTATAGTTTAACGGCAATTAAAGCAATGCACAAACTTAACATTACATAAGCTACTGCCACTTGCCAACCCAACGTCAATAGTAGTATGGTTAATACACATAATAGCCATAAGGGCGCTAATGTTATTACAACTGCAAACCTAAAAGTTGATATAAATTCTATTTCTATAATTTTTGGTTTTACCAAAAACCGCCAAATTAAAAATGGTAAAACGTAAACACATTTAAGTAAGGCTAAAAAAACTTGTTTTAATAAGCCCGAATTAACTACCTTTTGTGGCGTGCAATCCTGGAATTTTGATTCTACACAGGCATTAACTGCCTTGGGATTTAAAAAATCAACCTCCAAGCGTTCCAAAGCTTCCATAGTACTGTCGTAATTGTTTTTAGCAATATCTGTTGTCAATTGGCCAATTTCAAATTGTATTTTAGATTTCAACTTAACAATAGCTCCATTTCTGTCTTCTAAATGGTATGGTTTTGCAGCAATAGGCTTACCAAAATAAATAGACGCACTATCTGGAAAACACGCAGCTTTAGCATAATTTAAACCTACAGGTACAAGTTGTAAATCGGCATTGGGAAAGGATTCTAATGTTTCAAACACAATTCTTGTAAAACCCTTACTTAAAGGCCTTACCATTCTTTTTAAACTATGGTTCCCTTCAGGAAAAATAACAATACATGCGCCATTATTTAAAAGCTTTGAGCAGGTTTCAAAAATCGCTTCGTTATTAGATAGTTTCCCCCAACCATCACGAATTCTATACACCGGGAGCATTTGAAAGCTTTTTAAAATTTTTGCAACAAAAGGTTTATTAAAAACCCCTGCTCGAGTTAAAAAATACGAAAACCTTCCGCTTTTAACGGCTATTATCAAGGCATCTAATAAGGCATTTTGGTGGTTACTTAATAATAAAACAGGTTTGCTTTTTTCAACATGTTCAACATTATAAATTTTAATCCTTCTAAAATAGAAAAATAGACCTGCGCTTATGTAAGCTCGAATAAAGTAAAGCCAAATTAATTTCAAACCGCAACTGTTTTATGTTTTGACCAAAAAAATGCTATTAGCAATCCAGAAACAATATGCCAAATACCCCAAAAGGCTGCAAGAATAGCCATTCCTCCTAGCCCATTAAAAAATGTAAAAATTAATAATAAACCTAAACCCGAGTTTTGTATACCTGTTTCTATCGCTAAAGTTTTTTGATTTTCATAGGACAATTTAAAACCTCTTGCTACTACAAATCCTAGTGCTAAAGCTAAAATATTATGCCCTATGCCTATAAATAACACATGATGTATATGGGTATTAAAAACATCTAAATTCTTTAAAAATGCTATAATCACTATAGCTATAAACACAACAACAGATAAAGGCTTAAGTAATTTTGATAATTTTAAAGCCAAGGCCTCCTGTCTTAATCTTAGCCCCATACCTAAAACTAAAGGCAACCCTAAAATTAAAAGTACTAGTTTTACCAACTCCCACGAATCAAGTTCGACCGTGTTTAACACTTGCGCTGTAGGTTCATATAATTTACTATAAAAATGAAAATTAAAAGGCGTCATAACCAACGCCAAAAGGGTTGCAAAAGCTGATAGACTTATAGACAAGGCTACATTACCCTTAGCCAATTGGGTTATAAAATTAGAGATGTTTCCTCCAGGACAGGCTGCTACCATAAACATACCTAAAGCAATACTTGGCTGTGGTTCTATTAGTTTAACTAAAAAAAAAGTAGCCAATGGCAGTAAGAAAAACTGAGATATTACACCTACAAACAATAATTTAGGCTGTTTAAAAAGTATTTTAAAATCATTTACAGTAATACCTAAGGCAACCCCAAACATAACAACTGCAAGGGCAATATTAAGCACCCAAAGCCCTTTACTATCAAAATTAATTTGAACCTTATCTAATTCTAGCATATTTTAATTTACAGCCGTACCATTTTTAACCTTTTCTTCTGGATTTAAAAGCACCACCTCCTTGTCTTTAACAGCTCCAAGCACTAAACATTCACTCATAAATTTTGCGATTTGTTTTTTAGGAAAATTAACCACTGCTATAATTTGCTTATTTAGCAAATCAGATTTTTTATAAAGGGTTGTTATTTGAGCCGAAGATTTTTTGACACCTAACGCTCCAAAATCTATGGTAAGTTGATACGCAGGCTGTCTTGCTTCAGGAAAATCGTTAACATCAATAATTGTTCCTATGCGTAAATCGATTTTAGAAAAGTCATCAAAAGTAATTGTGTTATCCATTTTTTAAAAATACAAATTTTAACGAACTTTGAGCAAATCTTTAATTATGGCTAGAACACCTTCAAACATGCTTCCTTTAAATACTGAAGCTCCAGATTTTTCACTTTTTGATACCGTTTCTGGTTCTGTTTTAAAACTAAGTGAATTAAAAGGCGATATCGGAACAGTTATCATGTTTATATGTAACCACTGTCCTTTTGTAATCCATTTAAATTCTGAAATTGTTGCTATAGCAAATGCTTACGCGAAAAAAGGATTAGGGTTTATAGCTATTTCCAGTAATGATGTTGTTAATTACCCTCAAGATTCTCCAGAAAAAATGAAGGCTCATGCAAAAAAAGAAAATTACCCTTTTCCTTATTTATATGATGAAACTCAACAAATAGCGAAGGCCTATGATGCCGCTTGTACACCAGATTTCTATGTGTTTAACAGAGAATTAAAATTAACATATAGAGGGCAATTAGATGATTCTAGACCAGGAAATAACATTAAAGTTACTGGTAACCATTTACGCCACGCGTTAGATTGCTTATTAGAAAATAAAGAAAACACCCAATTACAAAAGCCAAGTATTGGTTGTAATATTAAATGGAAAAACTAATCAAACTTAAGTTGCCAAATACCTATATGCTGCCATGCACCAAACTTAAAACCTACTTCTTTTAAATGAGCTACTTTTTCAAACCCAAACCTTTCATGAAGCTTTATACTAGCATCATTAGGAATGGTTAAAACACCAAGTACAGTATGGAATTTTGCTTCTTTTAATAATTTTAATAACTCGGCATAAAGTGTTGTTCCTACCTTTTTACCATGGGCATTATGCTTTACGTAAACCGTAGACTCTACCACATAATTGTAAGCGGGTTTTGACCTAAACTTACTACCATAAGCATAGCCTATAATTTCATTTCCTTCTTCGAAAACAATAAAAGGATATTCTGCATTTATAGTTTTTAATTTTTCTGTAAACGCCTCTAAAGTTACCGCTTCAAGGTCGAAAGTTACCGTAGTATTTAACACATAATAGTTATAAATAGCAAGTAATTGGGGCACGTCATTTATATGAAAAGCTCTTACCATCTATAACCAACCTTTTCGTTTCATTAAATTTTCGATGTGGGCATAATGGTGATTACTGTGCCACGCATACATACCAATATTATAGCTTAAAAAGACTTCACTGTTAGTTTCCGGATGAATAAAACATTTGTTTAATTCGTCTTCAGACAAAGTCTTTAGAATATATACTAACTTAAAATGAATCGCTTTTAAATGCTGTAAAGACATATTTATTGGCGCTGATTTAGAATCGATAAGTTCTGCCCAACGGTCTTCAAAATAAGCTTTTATAACAGGTTTATCTTCCGTTAAGGCCCATTTAAAACGAGTGTAACTGTGGTGATGACTATCTGATAAATGATGAACAACTTGTCTAATAGTCCAACCTTCGGGTCTGTATTCGGTATTTAATTGTTGGTCTGACAAATGTTTTACAAGATTCTCTAAACGCTTAGGAAAATCTTCTAAAATAGAAATCCAATGCTCTATTTGTTTATTAGAAATAGTAGCTGGACAATTAAACTGTCCTATAGGATATTTAAGCCGTTGCAATTCTTCTTCTGTCATAGAAACAAATATATAGAATTGCTAAGAAACTTCCATGAGCCTTTTTTCCACAAAGTTTAAAGCTTCGTAAATAGAATTGAAATGTTTTATGTTTTTTGGATAAAAGAGTTTCTCAATCATGGTATTTAAAATTCCAGATCTGTTTTGAGACACTATGCAATACGCTTTTAAATTATAACTTTGTTTAAAAAACTTTAACCAATCGATAGCTAGAACCGAATATGAGTTTATCCTATTAGAAATAAAAACAAGCTCACCGCCATTACCTCCGGTAAATCCAAAAACATCTTCCACTATTTTTTGAGCATGCTCATCCCAACTAAAGTCTACATCTTCTTTAACTTCGGAAACCACAAAATTTTTAAAAATAAATATATCTGCGAAAGCATAATTAAACTCTTTAAGCACCTCAGAATATGTTTCGGTGTCCTTTATACTAATCATCCTGTCAATTATTATAAGCCATTAATTTAAGTTATTTTTTCGGTAGCTGGATTAATTATTCCCTAAAAAAAAAAAGCGTCTAAAAAAAGACGCTTTTTTGCTAAAATGTTTTTATACTTAAATTACTTTTACTTCACTGCCATTAACTCAACATCAAAAACTAAAGTAGCATCTGGTGGTATAACACCTCCAGCGCCTGCGCTACCGTAACCTAAATGACTAGGTATTACTAAACGTGCTTTATCGCCAACTTTTAATAAACCAATACCTTCATCCCATCCTGGAATAACTTGACCAACTCCTAATGGAAAATCTATTGGTGAATTACGTTTGTAGGACGAATCAAAAACCGTTCCGTCAGATAATTGACCTTTATAATGTACAGAAACCGTTTGTCCTTTTTCTGCCTTTACACCATCTCCTTTTTGAAGAATTTGGTAACGTAAACCACTTTCAGTTTTATCAAAACCAGCAGCTAATTTATTTAATTCTGCTTCGGCAGCAGCTTTTACTTCTGCTTCTCTTTTTTCTCTAGACCCTTCAAAAGTTCTAAAAGCTTCAACTGGATTAAATGCTTCGGCATCTTCTCCTACTCTTACAATTTCTAAGCTATCAATTTTATCACCTTGAGCAATAGCGTCAACAACATCTTGTCCTGTTACAACTTTACCAAAAACAGTATGTTTACCATCTAACCATGCTGTTTCTACGTGTGTTATAAAAAACTGACTTCCGTTTGTTCCTGGTCCTGCATTGGCCATAGACAATACTCCTGGTCCGTCGTGTTTTAAATCTGGATGAAACTCATCGTCAAACTTATACCCCGGATTTCCTGCTCCCGATCCTTGTGGACATCCACCTTGAATCATAAAATCTGGAATAACTCTATGAAACTTTAATCCATCATAATATGGTGTTCCTTGAGGTTTAACCGAGTTTTCTAAGTTTCCTTCTGCTAAAGCTACAAAATGACCAACTGTTCCTGGTGTTTTTGTATACTCTAGGTTTACAAGAATTTCTCCTTTTGTAGTATTAAATTTTGCGTATAATCCGTCTTGCATTGTTCTAAATTTTAAGATGTGCAAAGATAGGAAAGTTAGTTAAAAGTTCTTACCAAAGGAATATAAGTTTTATAAATGCTTAACATATCGCTTTAGCGGAAAGTAAAGCCCACAAAAAACAAACAGGATAACTGCACATTGTAAGATTTTAAGCTAAAAAAAAATGATTATTGAAAATTACAGTAAATCTTTTAAGGCGGGTTCTAAATAATTATATTTAAACGAAAATCCTTTATTTACTATGTTTTTAGAGCTTACGCGCTGACTTTCAAATAACAATACATGCATTTCTCCTAAAACCAATTTCAAAACACCTTTAGGAACATTAGGCATAAACAAGGGCCTTGACAATACATTTGCAACTGTTTTTGTTAACTCGGTATTAGTGACAGGATTTGGTGAAACACCATTAAAAACACCAGGTAATTCATGCTCTAGAACATATAAAAACATGTGTACTAAATCTTGAATATGAATCCAAGATTGCCACTGCTTACCTGATCCAAATGCAGAACCTAAGCCTAATTTTATGGGTTTAGTCATTTCTTTAAGCGCACCTCCTTTATTTGATAATACTAAGCCAATCCTTATTTTAGAAACCGCAATATTAAGTACTTCAAACCCATCGACAGCTTCTTCCCATGCGGTAACTACTTGGCCTAAAAACGATGTACTAACTTCACTTGAAGATTGATCGTAATAATTGGTTAGCGAATCTGGGTAAATACCAATGGCACTAGCCGAAATTACGTGTTTAACAGTATGATTTATGGTTTTTAATGTGCTTATTAATAAGTTTATGGTTTCTGTTCTGCTAGAAAGAATCACTTTATTATAGCGCTTTGTCCAACGTTTTGAAATAGTTGCACCAGCTAAATTTATTATTACATGAACACCCTCAAAACAATTTTCATCAATTTCATTTGTTTTGGGGTTCCAATAGAAACCTTTATAATTTTCATTTTGAACAAGTTTAGATTTACTAGTAGTTAAATAGTTTACCTTAATCTCTTTGTCATGACAAAGTTTAACTATTTCTCGACCAACCAAACCAGTTGCTCCTGTTATTAAAACACGCATTTTTCTTTTTTTATTAAAGTTACAAAATGGATGTCCTAAGTACTAACGTTTTATATAAGGTTTAACAAATTGAACGTAAAAATGTACAAAATAAAAAATCTTACAAAGTTGCTAGGGTAAAATATAAAAGTGAAATGGATGTTATAATTAAACAAACTCCTGACTCTCCAATGATTATAACAGACTATTTAGTAGCTCTCAACATTTCTCGTTTTCCTGGAGGCCCTGGAAGCCTTTCAACTATAAAACCAACAGCCTGCATTGCCCTGCGCACACTACCTTTAGCCGAATAGGTAACCAATACGCCTTTAGGTTTTAAGGCTTTATACATAATTTCAAAAATGGGTTCGGTCCATAACTCAGGTTGAACACGCGCACCAAAGGCATCAAAATAAATGATATTGTATGTTTCAACATCATTTATTTCTATAAAAAATTTTTTCTGCTTTGTTAATGTAAAGCTATCATGAATTTGATGGGGTTCTTCCCAAGTGGTATTATGTAACTTATTAAACAGTAAATCGCTGTTTTCAGCTTTTAATGATTTTGTATAATTAAGAGCATCTATTTCTTCATCCGAAACAGGGTAAGCTTCAACGCCCGTGTAAATTATATCTAATCCTAGTTTTTGCGCTTCTAATAAGGTAATAAAAGCATTTAGCCCAGTACCAAAACCTATTTCTAAAATGGTTATATTTTTGGATTCTAAAACAGTTCCCGAACTGCAATGGAATGAATTATAATGTTGTACCCCATGTTTTATAAATACATGATAGGCTTCCTGTATGGCACCATGTATGGAGTGGTATTGCTCGTTCCAATCGGCAATTTGAATGGTGGTTGAGCCATCACCAGTTATTATTATTTCGCGTTTCATGGGGCTATAATTGTTATTTTTAATACTTACTTTTTATTTTGATAATTGCATTATATACAGACAATAAGCAATCCTTAACAATACGCTTAGATTTGAAATTAGCAAAGAGTTGCGTTAAAGGTTGAAAATGAAACATTAATGTTCATAAATTCTTTAATATTAAAAATATTCGCTGAATAAAGGCGCTAAGCTCACCTCCTTGTGGTAAACCGCCTTCCTACAGGCAGGCCATAAATTATTAATATATTATTCCTCTACCAAAACACCATCGGCCTCGAAAGAATACGTACGTTTTGGGGTGGTTATGGCTGCAATATCTTGAGCAGATTTCCCTGCGTCTTCGGCGTAATGCCTTTGCTCATCGACCGATACCTCGGTAACAAATGCTTTTCCGTTCACAATTACTTGCTTGCCCTTTATGTCTTTGGGCACAAAAAAGGCGTAGTCTTTAAATTTAACCATAACCTCGTTTTCATTGTCTAAATTTAAACGCATCCAGCAGCCTTTAGCCTGACAGACATCGTTAACCGTAGCTATTATTTTAGAGTTAATGCTATCGCCACTTTTCATGGTTTTATAATGTTCCGCCATAGAGCTTGCCGCAATAGCATCGTTGGGAATAATAGTCGCTCCAAAGGATGCATATTCTATTTTTTCTGGTTTTACTGTATTTTTAACATCTTCCTTGGTTTTATTATTGCAAGAAATTAACATGAAAACGCAAATTATCACTAAAGAAATTGACTTCATAGAACAAATTTTTCGATTTTATAGGATTTGTGTAAATATACCGCTTTTTTAAAAACGTTTTTCTTTAAATTTGTACTTATAAATAACTTGGAATATGAATTCTATAATCAACGACATTGAGATTATAAAGACAAAAAACTCGAAAATTAACGAGATAGATTTTGACAATTTAAAGTTTGGAAGTGTTTTTTCTGACCATATGTTAGAATGCAATTTTAAAGACGGAAAATGGCAAGCACCAAAAGTGCTTCCTTATCAACCTATTGTGTTGAATCCATCGGCTAAAATTTTTCATTATGGGCAGTCTATTTTTGAAGGCATGAAAGCTTACAAAGATGTAGATGAAAATGTCTGGTTATTTAGACCGTTAGATAATTTTAAGCGTTTAAATATTTCCGCAAAACGTTTGGCTATTCCTGAATTACCAGAAAACTATTTTATGGATGGCTTAAAGGCGCTTTTGGAGGTTGACCAAGATTGGATTCCTAAAAACGAAGGAAGCTCGTTATACATAAGACCATTTGTATTTGCTTCTGGAAATGGTTTTCATGCATCGCCAGCCGATGAGTATAAATTTATTATTTGTACTGCGCCTTCTGGTGCTTATTTTGCTGGTGAAGTTCGTGTTTTAATTGAAGAGAAGTATTCGCGGTCTGCTAACGGAGGTGTTGGTTTTGCCAAGGCTGGTGGTAATTATGCTGGTCAGTTTTACCCAACACAATTAGCTATTGATAAAGGGTACCAACAGGTAATTTGGACAGACGATAATACACATGAGTATATTGAAGAAGCTGGTGCGATGAATATTTTTATTCGTATTGATGATACTTTAATAACTGGACCTACAAGTGATAGAATTCTTGATGGTATTACTCGTAAAAGTATTATTGAACTTGCTAAAAAGGAAGGTATAAACGTTGAAGTTAGAAAAATAACGGTTAGCGAAGTAGTTGAAGCTGCTAAAAACGGATCGTTAAAAGAAATGTTTGGTGCGGGAACTGCTGCGGTAATTTCTCCAATAGCTGGTTTTGGTTATAAGGATGAAGATTATGAATTACCTAAGCTTGATGAAACTTACGCAAGTTTCTTGAAAAAACGTATTACAGATATACAAACTAATAAGGCAGAAGATATTTTTGGATGGCGTTATAAAGTTTAAATTTAATAAGTAACCAAAAAAAAGAGCCTCTAAAAAATTAATTTTAGAGGCTCTTTCTTTTTTTGATTAACGTGTGCTTGTATATGGTAGGCTTACTTGGTTCTTTTAAGCCTAACTGATGCAGCACCTATTAGTGGCCTTACACCATTTAACCCATTATCTGTATAACTAGCTTTAAGCACCAGTACATTGTCGTCTTCTGAAGTACTAGGCATGATGCTACCTTCTTGAGGTAATGATTTTTTATCGCCATCATTTTTAGCCAACGACATAATATATGTTGCTATTTGTCTAGTTTCCTCATTGGAAATACTTGGATGTGCAGGCATCATGACTTCGCCCCAAACACCACCACCACCATTCACAATTTTATTTTGTAAATATGGAATAATTTTTTTCTGGCGTTTATACTTTTCTGCTACAGCTAAATAATTTGGACCAATTGAAGCTTCTTTTTCCTTATGGCAGGCTTTACAATCCATAGCCTGTGTTAAGGCCTTACCAGTAACTTCGGCAGAGGCTTGTTGGTGTCCAAGTGTCATATTAGCCTCGTCCATACCTTCTAAATAATCAACTGAAACAAATATATTGTTAGGATTAACATCCGTATTTCCATCAGGATCAGTTACAGTTACCTTATATTTTACAGGTGTTCCTGAAGCAAAAGTTAATGTGTTTCCATCTAATATATCGATAGTTACTATAGGTTTAGAATTACCAACAACTATTGAAGATAAATTGGTGTGCGTAACACCACCTTTATCATCTTTAACATTTAAAGCAATGTTATACTCTCCAATATCGGTATAAGTATAGTTGATTTCTGGTTCTGTAGTTTCTTTAGTTTCTCCATTACCTAAATCCCATACATAAACTATGGCATCACCATCACGATCAAAAGCTTCTGCTTTAGCTGTAATTGCCAACGGCGCTGCTCCAGAGTCTTTATTAACTGCAACATTTTCAATTACTGGAGGTCTGTTTCCCGCATTATAAGAAATATAACCTAACGATGAATTTAAGTTATGACTGTACCATCCGCTACCATATTCCAAAATATAGAGTCTTCCATCTGGGCTAAGTTCCATATCGATAGCAGAATTTATTTCCACCTCGGGAGCAAAAGGTTCCATTTTATTAAACGTACCATCTTCAAAATTAGTTACGGCCATCATCCAACCACGCATCCAATCGTATACAATTAGCTTACCGTCGTAATACTCCGGTAATCCACCTCCATTAGGAAACATATCTGAATAATACGTTGGTCCTGCCATTGCATTTCGACCACCTGTTCCAACTTGCGGAAAATCGCCTGATTTTGCATAAGGGTAATAAACAAATGCAGGCATTGCTTCTGGCAATATGGTAAGCCCTGTATTGTTTCTTGAATCGTTTATAGGTTTTTTAGGATTAAAAGTAATGCCGCTTTCCCCTGTTTCATAATCATAATCCACATAAGGTATATTATTAGCAATAAATAATGGCCAACCAAAATTACCCGCTTTTTGTGCTTGCCCTAACTCATCATATCCTTTAGGACCACGATTTTTAAAATCGTCTTTTCTAGAATCTGGACCTACCTCACCCCAATACAAATATCCTTTTTTAGGATCTACCGAAATACGATACGGGTTACGATGCCCCATAGTATAAATTTCTGGTCTTGTTTTTTCTGTACCTTTAGCAAACAAATTGCCTTCTGGAATAGTATAACTACCATCTTCACTCACTTTAATTCGTAAAATTTTACCTCTTAAATCGTTTGTGTTTCCTGACGAACGTCTGGCATCGTATTGCTCATGACCAGGTATATCGTTTAAGGGTGCAAAACCGTTACTTACATATTCTACATTTCTCTCATTAAAAGGGGTTGTGTTATCACCCGTAGAAAGGTATAATAATCCATTTGCATCAAATGTAATAGAACCACCGGTATGACAGCAAATTTCTCTATCTGAATTAACATCTAGAATAACCTGCTCTGAAGCTAAATCGAACACATTGTCCTTAAACTTAAATCTAGATAAACGGTTTATCCATGCGTCTCCTGTTGGACTATAATACACATAAATCCAATTATTTGTTGCGTAGTTAGGGTCTTTTTGCAACCCCATAAGGCCTTCTTCAGCGTTTACTTTAGGCGTATTTAAGGTTTTATGATACACATCTAAATTAGCGACTTCTATTAATTCTTTAGTGGCATCCTTATATAATTTAATTTTCCCTCTACGTTCTGCAACCAGCACATCATTGTTAGGTAAAACAGTCATTTCTGTAGGTTCAAAAAAGTCACCTTCCTTTAAAGTTACTTTTGAAAAACGATCGGCATCTGGAGGGGTTTGAGTCGTTGATTTGCTATAATCTAAATTTTCATTTTTCCCTATGGCATATTGGATCCCTCCTAAAATATGCTTTAAAAAATCTATTTCTTCATAACTTTCTTTGGTGTGACCTCCACCCGTGTAAAATGCACGTCCACCGTCATAATCGTGATACCACGCAATAGGATGAAAATCGCCATTTTCGCCACCTTTATAAGTAGACTCATCTAGCGTTAAAATGACATTAACATCAGGATTATTTTTTTTGTAATTATACAACTCATCTGTTCTATGCCAAACAGTATCCTTTAAATGCTTATTCGCTATAAAGCCTTTATCTTTTACTATAAAATCGGCTTCAGGAGTACCTCGCGGGTGGCTTAAAAATTGTGCTCCAACTAATTTAGTATACCATCCCCAATCATATTCCGTATCGGTTGCTGCATGAATTCCAACATAACCACCTCCCGCTTGAATATAACGCTCGAAAGCTGCTTCTTGCTTATTATCTAATACATTTCCTGTAGTACTTAAAAAAATTATAGCACTGTACTTTTTTAAATTCTCATCCGTAAATAAGTCGGCATTTTTTGTAGCATCTACCTCAAAATCATTTTCTAAACCTAGTTTTTTTATGGCTGCTATTCCAGCTGGAATTGACTTATGCTTATAGCCTGAAGTTTTTGAAAACACTAATACTTTTGCTACACCATCTCTTTGATTATTACAACTACTAATAATAAAACCGATCACAACAACTAAAACAACAACAATTCTTTTCATTTAAAATATATTTATAATCATTAACACCTTAATTTCAATTTATAATTAGATAAAAATTTATTTATCTAAAATAGCTTTTATATTTGGTTTAAAGTAATTAGGCCCCTTTAAAACTTTACCATCTTCACGATAAATAGGTTCGCCGTTTTTGCCTAATTTACTCATATTACTGCGTTGTATTTCTTCAAAAACCTCTTCAATTTTATGTTGCATTCCGTGTTCTATAATAGTACCACATAAAATGTAAAGCATATCGCCTAAAGCATCGGCTACCTCAACCAAGTCGTTGTTATTTGCGGCTTCTAGATACTCTTCATTTTCTTCTTTCATTAAATTGAAACGCAAGTGGTTTTTGTTTGTACCTAAATCGGCTTTGGGAGTTTCTCTATGCCCTATTTTAAACGCGGTATGAAATGCTTTTACATCCTCAATTTTATTTTTCATATATACTTTTTTCTTTAATAATTACTGGAAATTATTGTTTATTCATTCCCACAAATACCAATAGCTATAGGGAGGGAATCTCATGAATATTCTATAAATTTGCATAAAAGTAACTATATGTTTAGTAAAGGTCAAATCATTTTCGGAATTATATTCTTCATAGCGTTCGCAATAGTTATTGCTTTTACCTACCGAAAAGACTTTAAACTACATAAACGCTTTTATAGTGGTAGTATTTGGGTTTTAGTTGCCTTTATTAGCTTCATTCTTTTAATTTCGGCTATTAAGTTCTTCTTTAAGTAGACCTATTTTCACTACTTTTCATCGATTTTTTTATTAATTAGGAAAGTGTTTTTATAAATTAATGGTCTCCCTTAGATTATTTTTTAGCACAGGTATTGTTAATACCTGTTTTATGCACATATGCTAATCTTATTAATCGCTCTCATTATGAAACAACTTTTACTTTTTTCTGATTAGCCTTTTGTACTTCTTTAAGTCTAAACAGTAAAACTCTATTCCAAAAGACCATAGGAGCCATTACGTATAAGGATGTTGAAGATGTAATAAACACCACTGATGTTTTTTTTAAAATTATTGGTGTTTCAGAATCTGACTAATCTGAATTATCGGGAGACAAAACTGAAAATTATCATGTCGAAACTGACTATAGTATAAGAATGTGGGTGGAAGCAGTAATAAATATCCTGTTTCTGCCATTATTAACCAAACCAATTAAAAATGAAAACACTAAAAATTTTACTTGCATGTTGTATTTGTATTAACACCCTATTTTTAAAAGCTCAAAGTTATGTGGGCCATTCCGTCGACAATTATTCAGGAGTTCACGGCTTAATTTCAAACCCTTCTAATGTAGTAGACTCTAGAGTTAAAGCCGATGTAAATTTATTTTCTGCTAGCGTTTTCGGTGGAAGTGATTATTTTGGAATAAACGTAGGAGATGTTATAAAATCTGATGGCGGTTTTGATTTTGAATCTGATGCTAAAAAATTTCCTTCTGATGCGAACAACTTCTTTTTAAATGCCGATATACTAGGACCTTCATTTATGTTCAACCTTACTCCAAAAAGCAGTTTTGGTGTAGTAAGTAGAGTGCGCGCCTTATTTAATATAAATAATATTAGTGGCGAACTTTATGAAAATCTAGCAGATAATTTTGATACCGACGAAGATTTTGATTTTAACTCTAAAAACTTAACAGGAACCATACATGCCTGGGCCGAAATAGGCATAGTATATGGTCGGGTACTTATTGATAAAGAAAACAACTTTTTAAAAGGTGGTGTAACTTTAAAATACCTACAAGGTGCTGGAGGCTTATTTATAAACAGCCCTAATTTTACAGGTAATTACACCGCTGCTAACAAAACCTTAGAAACAACAGGAGCATTGCAATATGGCATTAGTCAAGATTTTGATAATGATGATATTGAATTTAATAATTTAACTTCAGGTTTTGGTGCCGATATAGGTTTCACTTATGAGTTAAGACCTAACGTAGATTTAGATTCATTATCTAAAAAGCACAACAAATATAAATTGAAAATTGGAGCTTCTATTACCGATATCGGGTCTATAGATTATAAAGAAAGTGTGGTAACTACTTATGATTTAAACGCTACGGTAGATGCGTCAGATTATGATGAGGACACTGAAGATTTTTTAGATAATAACTACACTAGTACCGAAGAAACTATTGCTCAAAAAATAAGCCTACCTACGGCGTTTCACTTTTTGGCAGATTACAACATAAAAAATAAACTTTATGTAAGTTTACAAACTAATTTATCACTAGTAAAGAAAAACGTGGCAAACAGTAACAGCATTATTAACTCTGTAACATTAGCGCCACGTTTAGAAACTAAATGGTTTAGCATCTATTCACCTGTAAGTTTCAGGCAATATGGTGATATAGCTTGGGGTGGTGGCATTCGATTAGGACCGCTAATGGTGGGCTCTGGTTCTATCCTGTCAAATCTATTGTCGGACACCTCAAAAACTACAGATGTTTATTTGGGTTTAAAAATTCCTATTTACCAATAAGCAACAGCAGTATATTTAATAAAAATCCCCTTCACTGGGGATTTTTTCGTTTAAATATTAAACTTATAGTACTGAAAAATTAAAATACCGACTATATAAACTCACAGAAAAAACATTACAAAAAATTTAATGTTAACAGAAAAAGAAACGCTTTGAATAGGCCATATTTAGTAACTTAACCCTAAAAAAAACAATAATTTACACACCAAATAAAAAAAAGTGTTTTTCTACGCAACCTTTTTCAACTATCGACATCTATTAAATAACTAAACCATATTAAAATGAATATTATATTAATTATTAGTGCTCTAATTATTTTTAACGTCATCTTATTAGTCTTTAGTGTTAACAAGAAAACAGAACCTTAAATGGCAGGTTTACCGTTTAGATTCCAACCCTTTTTAAACAATACTTCCACCTTTTAAAACTTACCACTTTCCTTTATGTTTCAATATTAACAACACCTGTAAACATTAATTAAAACATACCACTTTCAGAATACACCCTTTTAGTTTAACCTTAATTTATTTCAAATAGGATTAGAACCATTACCTTAAAGCAATAGGTAATGCAATGGTTCCATTTAGTGCTGCCTTATAAACTTCTTTTAAGTACTAAAAATCATTATATTTGATTATTAAATCTCGCAAATATTTTTTATGAAGGCTGCTAAATACATTTTATTTTTATTTTTAATTGCTATTATTGGCTTAGCTATTTATATTGCTGTTCAGCCTAATAGTTTTGAGGTTTCAAGAACCAGAACTATAAATGCACCTGCAGCCGTAGTTTATAATAATGTAATAGATTTTAAAAATTGGGAAGCTTGGTCCTCTTGGGCAGAAGCGGATCCAGACATGACTATCACCCTTGCCGAACAAACTAAAGGTGTAAATGGTTCGTATTCATGGGAAGATAAGGACGGTATTGGTACCCTTAAAACAACGCAAACTGTAGTTAACAATTCTATACACCAACAAATGCAATTTGCAGATTTTCCTTCATCCGATATCTCATGGCATTTTGAGCCCAACAAAAACGGAACTACCGATGTTACCTGGAAAATTTCAGGTAAAGATTTACCATTCGGTTTTAAGGCATTCACAACTTTTATGGGTGGCATGGAAAAACAAATTGCACCACATTACGAGCGTAGTTTAGAAAAATTAGATAGTATAGTGCAGGAAAGCATGAAAGTCTACACTATTAATATTGATGATATCACCGAGTATGGCGGAGGCTTTTATTTGTATAAAACCACATCGGCTTCTAGTGCCAATATTAGCAGAATAATAGGTAAACAATTTGGAGAAATAATGACTTACATGGCTCAAAATAACATTGTTACAACTGGTATGCCATTTACCATTTATAACGAAATGAATTCCGAAAATGGAAGTGTTATAATGAGCAACGCTATACCTGTAAGGGACCGCGTAACTGTTGACGACTCAAGTGAAGTTTTATGCGGATACATACCAAAAACTACCGTTTTAAAAACAACCTTAAAAGGGAACTACACGAACTTACCAGAAGCTTGGGAAGCTACAATGGAATACCTTGTGGCCAAAAACCTTGAACAATCCGATTTAAAACCTTTTGAAATTTACACTAACGATCCAGGTAATTTCCCAAATCCGGCAGATTGGATTACAGAAATTTATATCCCAATAAAATAGTATATGAAAAATATTTTATTGGTTTTTTTGGGTGGTGGTTTTGGAAGTAGCTTGCGTTATATAATTGGCAAATACCTCAACAATGTCGAAACTGGAATACCTTATGGCACTTTTGCAGCTAATATATTCGGAAGCTTATTAATAGGAATGATATTAGGTTTAGCGGCAAAAAACAACAGCCTTTCTCAAAGTCACACCTTATTATTAGCCACAGGATTTTGTGGCGGCTTTACAACCTTTTCTACCTTTGCTTACGAAAACCATGTGTTTTTAAAATCTGGAGATTTTACAAGTTTTGCTGTATATACTATTGCCAGTTTTGTTATTGGCTTTTTAGCTGTTTTTGCAGGGATGTACTTGGTGAAGTAACTCCTTGACTTTGTAATAAATTTCAACTAAATTCGTTTAACGACAGGTATGCATAAAAACATTAAACAAACCCTCCAAAACCCCATAAACCTAATTTTTATCAAACGCCTTAACCCCAGCCTCTACTCTAGTTTTTAAATAATTTTTTCTTGGCACTATGGGGCAAGAATATTTATCGTTATAGGCACAATATGGGTTATAAGCTTTGTTGAAATCGATTTCCATGGTACTGCCTTCAGGAATACTAGCATCTAAATAACGCCCACCACCGTAACTTTCTAGTCCGTTGGTTTGATCTAGAAAAGGGAGAAACAAATAATCCTCAAAACCTTCCTTGTTCATTAAATCCTGACCTTGATAGATTTCCAATTGATAGGATTCTCCTTTCAATTTAAAATTTAAAATCCCAAAAACCCGTTCTTTAGACACTCTACTTGTTGTAGTTTTCATGTTAAACCATTTACTTTCTGGCGTTCTCGTTAGTTTTGCTGTTACCACATAGGAAGAATCAAACTTAAAAAAATCTAATCCATCAAAGTTTTTTCTATCCTTATCTTTTAAGGGCGATTTACTAGCATCTTTAAAGTCTGCATTCAATTCTATTTGAAATTCAGTTTCACCTTTTATAGCGCGCTTATCTTGTGCACAACTTAATACAGATGATAAAACCAAAGTAAAAATTAGTAGATTTCTCATTACTTATTTGGGTTAAAAGAAGGATTAAGATTAGTATTATACGACTGTAATAAATCGGTTGAAAAGGTATTAAAAGTTTCTTCGTCTGAAAATGATTTAATTTTTTCAGGATCAAAATTACCTTGTAAGTAATAGGCCGTAGTTTGGGTTGCTGTACTATTAAAAATAATAGCATGAGTTACTACAGCACCTAATTCTATTACCGAAATAATTCGGGTATTATCAACTTCATTCTGTCTAAAAACATCCGTATAACCACTGTTTGTTACTGCATTCATTTCGGCAATTAAGGTGTTTCGTTTAATAGCGTTTGTATTTTCGAACTTTATATATTTAAAATCTGAAATATTTCCAATTGCATTTTTTACCTCTGGCGAAATGTTACTTAAAACAGCCTTCATAAAATTAGGAACTTGAAAGGATGTTGTTCCCATATCTGCTTTATGATTATTATAAAATCTTTGAAAACTACTACCACAAGATACGAGTAGAACACTTAAGAGGAAAACTAAACTTATCTGCTTCATTTTTAAATTTTATCATTGAAAAACGCAAGTTAAAATTATTTTACCTAGATTTGAAGTTAGAAAGAAATAAAAATGCGTAATAACGTCACTATTTATAAAAAGCAATCGACTTCATGTTTAAAGGCAAGTTGTTGGGCTAGTTATATATTGTATTGATGTTTATATAAAATATTACAATATTAAAAAGTCCGACTTCGCAGTCGGACTTTTTATTTTTATACCAAACATAAATCCATTTAAATATGTAAAAAAGAACAACTAGAACTTATGATAAAATTATTACACAATTACATAGATACCTTTAAAGGCCTCTCCAAAGAAGTTTGGTGGCTGGCATTAATTACGCTTATAAACAGAGCTGGAACCATGGTAATTCCTTTTCTGTCATTGTATTTAACTGAAGATTTAGAGTTTTCGTTAACCAATGTTGGTACTATAATGATGTGTTTTGGATTAGGGTCGGTTGCTGGGTCTTGGCTAGGTGGTAAATTAACCGATACCATTGGCT
This sequence comes from Algibacter sp., assembly GCF_039977455.1. GTDB lineage: Bacteria > Bacteroidota > Bacteroidia > Flavobacteriales > Flavobacteriaceae > Algibacter_B. Next base: position 90,927 of record NZ_JBDWDG010000014.1, read on the forward strand.
ATTATAAAGTAATGGTAAGAAGTTTAATTGGCACAGGAATTCTATTTATAGCTTTACAGTATTTAACCACTTTTTATGCCTTTTGTTTAGGTATATTTTTGGTTATGTTGGTGGCCGATATGTTTCGTCCGGCTATGTTTGTGGCGTTAAGCGCCTACAGCAAACCCGAAAATAAAACACGAAGTGTTACACTTATTCGATTAGCCATAAATTTAGGATTCTCGGCAGGACCTGCCGTTGGAGGAGTTATTATTACAACCTTGGGCTATAGCGGTTTATTTTGGGTAGATGGCATTACTTGTATTCTTGCTACCGCTGTACTATTTAAGGTTTTAAACCCTAAAAAAAGTACCGTTTTAGATAATGTAATAGTTTCTAATCCTGATTCGGCATATAAAGATAAAGCATTCACTATTTTTTTAGTAGCCATGTTTTTATTTGGTGTTATCTTTTTACAATATTTTTCTACTATGCCGATATATTACAGAGAAATACATATTTTATCGGAACTAGATATTGGCTTATTATTAGGCGCTAACGGTTTTCTAATTTTCGTATTAGAAATGCCACTTATAAAATGGTTAGAAAACAGTAAATTTTCTAAAACAGACCTCATGATATTTGGTGCGTTATTAACGGCATCGAGTTTTATTGTTTTAAATAGCACAACATGGTCTGGCATATTAATTATTGGAATGTTTTTAATGACTATTGGAGAAATGATTGCCTTTCCGTTTTCTAATGCATTTGCCCTAGAACGTGCAAAAAAAGGAAATCAAGGTGAGTATATGGCATTATACTCCATAGCATTTTCTATGGCCCATATTTTTGGACATAAAGCCGGTATGCAAATGGTTAATGATTGGGGATTTGACAACACTTGGTATTCCCTTACAGCTATAGGCGCTTTTTGTGTTATCCTTCTGCTGTTTTTAAAAAGTCATTTAAATTTAAAAGTAAAATTATTAAAATGAAAGATGTTATAATTATTGGTGGTGGCCCAATTGGAATAGCTTGTGCCTTAGAATGCAAAAAAAGAAATTGGAAGTATATAATTATTGAAAAAGGTGCACTTACCAATTCGCTTTTTAATTACCCAAAAAACATGACTTTTTTCTCTACTTCTGAGAAATTAGAGATTGACGATATTCCATTTATAAGCAATAACCCTAAGCCTAATCGAGATGAAGCTTTGGAGTATTACAGGCGAGTAGCTACAACAAACCAAGTAAATATTAACCTATTTGAAACCGTAGAAACCCTAACAAATACAGGAAACCATTTTAAAGTTTCAACTAACAAGTCGACTTACAAAACCAAGAACATTATTTTGGCTACGGGCTTTTACGACATACCAAACCTTTTAAATGTTCCTGGTGAAGACTTACCAAAAGTAACGCATTATTACAAGGAGGCTCATCTTTACGCTATGCAACATAGTGTTGTTGTTGGTGCCAGTAACTCATCGGTAGATGCAGCATTAGAAATTTATAGAAAAGGTGGCCATGTTACCATGATAATTCGTGGCGATGCAATTGGGCAACGGGTAAAATATTGGGTAAGACCAGATATTATTAACCGAATTGAGGAAGGCAGTATTAAAGCATATTTTAATTCTGAAATCACCGAAATTAAAGCACATGAATTAACGTTTAAATCTCCAGAAGGCTTAAAAACTATTCCTAATGATTATGTAGTTGCGCTTACTGGCTACAAACCAAATTTCGATCTCTTGAATCAGTTAGGAATTTCACTTAGAAAGGATAACAAAAAACGCCCGGAATATAACCCAGAAACCATGGAAAGCAATATTAAAGGTGTTTATTTAGCAGGTGTAATTTGTGGTGGTATGGAAACCCATAAATGGTTTATTGAAAATAGCCGAATTCATGCGAAACAAATAGCTATCCAAATTGAAAAAACAAACCATTTACAACCATAAAATGAAGAAGTCGTTTTTTTTTATTTGTAATTTACTTAACCGCTATTACTTCCTTTTGCTTTACCACTCTAGACAATACAATTTGGGTTTTAGATTCGCCATAGGTAATAAGTTGGTCTATAAAAGACTCTAAATGTTTTTGATTTTTTAAAACAACTTCCATTACAATATTTTCGTCGCCCGTTATGCGATAGCAATTAATAACCTCATCATAGGTTTTAACCTTTTCTAAAAAAGGCTTTAATTTTCCCATAAAGGCACGTAATGTAATGATGGCTTTAAATTGATATCCCATTTCGTAAGGCGAAATAATAGCTTTATAATCTTCAATAATTCCAAGATCTTCCATTTTTTTTATACGTTCGGAAACCGCCGGAGAACTTATACCAACTTGCCTGCCAATTTCGGCATTCGAGAGTCTTGCATTTAGCTGTAAGCACTTTAAAATCTTACTGTTAATCGAATCTACTTTCATTTAAAGGAAAATTAACATAAATAAGTTAAAAATTAAAGTAAATATACAGTTTTACTTTAAATTATAAAGTTAAATGTCATTTCTTGTGAGTAATTTTGATACAATTGCTATTAGAAAAAGATTATGTTACACAATACCCCACCAAATCTATCGGAATTACCGATTTATAAAAAAGCACTTGAGATTTTCACCTTATCTCAAAACATATCTACATACCTTAATCACGACCTATCTAATTTAAAGCCAGATGGTTCAGAAGATCATGATATTTATTTCTCTGGAGATATTGTGCAGCAATCTGTTTCATTAGTTCCTGAAATCATGAATGCTGAACGAGAACGCTATTCAGATAGAAAACATAGACACATTGCTTCTCTTAAACGCCTAACCAATAAACTTTATAAAAACTCTTATAGATTAGAGCGCTCTAATAGCAACGGAAAAGACTTTTTACCTATTTTACGTAGCGAATTGAAAAAGTTTAAAAAGCTACAGAGTACTTGGATGCTAACTTTATAATTGTATTCTAGATGAATTAATGACACATTTTGCAGTCTGCCTTGTCTTTAATTTCTCCTACTAAAAAACCATCATCGTTAATTACAAAATCGCAACAATCGACAAAGCCTTGTGCAATTAATTTTCTGCCACGTTGTATTTGAGATTTCACAGTAGGTAAGGGTAATGCCAATTGATCTGCAATGAGTTGTTGTTTAAGTCCTTTTATATCGCATAAAAACAAAGGGTCCCTATACTTTTTAGGCAAACTTTTAATAATACCACGCAAGCAATCTATTTCAGAATGTTCTAGTTTTTGTTCTTCAAAAATAAAATCTTCATCGGTGGTTTCGTAAACTAACTTCTTACTTTTAAAATAATCTAAAACCGTATGTCTTGCTATAGAAAACAACCAAGACTTCATCTTATTTTCGTCCCTTAAAGTGTTTAGTTTAGTATGTACTTTTATAAATGTTTCCTGCACCAAATCATCGGCAATAGTATCATCTTTTACTTTACTTAAAATAAAATACTTAATATGGTTTGCATGTAATTTCCAAATTTCCTGAGTGTTCATAATAACTACTTGTTAAAAACAACGCTAATCTTAGTATAAATTTACTAAAATTAGCGTTGGTATTACTTCATTTAAGTCTAACTTAACAATTACAATTATTACAAGTACAATTTTCGCAAGTACAATTTTTACAATCTCCAGTTTTACACCCCTCGCAGTTGCATTTACATTCTATATTTTTCATGATAATTGTGTTTAATATTCATATAATAGACGTAAACGCTTTGAAAAAGATGCAAAAACTGAACGTTATTTTAAAAAAAGCACAGAATTCTGCTTACATGTTTCTGCGGTACTGTCCTCCTACTTGAAATAAAGCCGAAGTAATCTCGCCTAAACTACATACTTTACAAACATCCATAAGGGATTCAAAAATATTTTCGTTGTTAATTGCTTTCTTTTGCAGCTCCTTCAACAATTCTTTTGAATTGTGGGCCTCATGAAGATTATTTAGTGTTTTAATTTGAAACTCCTTTTCCTCTTCTGTTGCTCTTATAACTTCTGCAGGTAAAACTGTTGGAGATCCTTTACTACTTAAAAATGTATTTACACCTATAATTGGAAACTTGCCATTATGTTTCAATGTTTCATAATACAAACTTTCTTCTTGAATTTTAGAACGCTGATACATGGTTTCCATAGCGCCTAAAACCCCACCGCGTTCGGTAATTCTATCAAACTCCAATAAAACGGCTTCCTCAACTAAATCGGTTAATTCTTCAATAATAAACGATCCTTGAATAGGATTTTCATTTTTAGCCAACCCTAATTCTTTATTAATTATAAGTTGAATGGCCATTGCACGACGTACAGACTCCTCGGTTGGTGTGGTTATTGCTTCATCGTAAGCATTGGTGTGTAATGAATTACAGTTGTCATAAATTGCGTATAACGCTTGAAGGGTGGTACGAATATCATTAAAATCTATTTCTTGAGCATGCAAACTTCTACCCGAGGTTTGAATGTGGTATTTAAGCATTTGAGCTCTGGCATTAGCTCCGTATTTATGCTTCATGGCTTTGGCCCAAATTTTTCTAGCTACACGACCTATAACGGCATATTCAGGATCGATACCGTTTGAGAAAAAGAACGACAGGTTAGGACCAAACTTATTAATGTCCATACCTCTGCTTAAATAATATTCGACGTAAGTGAAACCATTTGATAAGGTTAATGCCAACTGTGTAATAGGGTTTGCGCCTGCCTCTGCGATGTGATAGCCTGAAATAGAAACACTATAAAAATTACGCACATTATTTTCAATAAAGTATTCTTGCACGTCGCCCATTAATCGCAAGGCAAATTCTGTTGAAAAAATACATGTGTTTTGTGCCTGATCTTCTTTTAAAATATCGGCTTGAACGGTTCCTCTAACTTGAGCTATAGTGGTCTTCTTTATTTCAGAATATATAGTTTCTGGCAACACTTGATTTCCGGTAACTCCCAAAAGCATTAAACCTAAACCATTATTACCTTCTGGTAAATTACCATGATACTTAGGGCGTTCTTTACCTTTGTAAATCGTGGCTATTTTAGCTTCAACTTCTTTTTCTAAGCCGTTTTCCTTAATATACTTTTCGCATTGTTGGTCTATGGCTGCATTCATAAAAAACCCAAGTAACATTGGTGCAGGCCCGTTAATAGTCATACTTACCGATGTCATAACATGTGCCAGATCAAAACCAGAATAGAGTTTTTTAGCATCATCTAAACAGCAGATAGAGACGCCGGCATTTCCTATTTTCCCATAAATATCTGGACGATAATCGGGATCGTTACCATAAAGCGTTACACTATCAAAAGCAGTGGATAACCGTTTAGCCGGCAAACCTGCACTTACATAATGAAAACGTTTATTGGTACGCTCTGGTCCGCCCTCGCCGGCAAACATTCTAGCCGGATCTTCTCCGGTTCTTTTAAAAGGATATAAACCTGAGGTAAAAGGAAATTCTCCTGGAACATTTTCTTGTAAGCACCATCTTAAAATATCGCCCCATGCTTGATATTTAGGTAACGCTACTTTAGGTATTTGGGTATGCGATAAGGATTCGGTATGGGTTTCAATTTTTATTTCTTTATCCCTAACCTTAAACGTATAAATAGGATTTTTATACTTGTTTACTTTAATGTTCCAACCTGTTATTATTTCCCAATTATAAGGGTCTAAGTCAAGCTTAACGCGATCAAATTCTGCTATAAGAAGTTTTACAAAAATCTTATTATCATCCTTAACTCGTTTCAGGATCTCATCACTATGCAATCCATGTTTATCAAGGAGCTCTTGTTTGGTTTCATTAAAACCAATATTAAGGACCGATTCTAAGGTTTTATAAATACCATATAATTTCTGAGCCACTTCAACTTGCGTATCTGCCTTTTTATTATAAGCCCTGTTACTTTCTGAAATCTCAGATAAATAACGTGTTCTTGATGGCGGAATAACAAAAATCTTTTCACTCATTTCGCTTGAAATGGTAAATGTAGATTTTAAACCTGCTTCTGTTTTTTCTACTAATTTATCCATTACCGCTTTGTAAAGCGTATTCATTCCGGGGTCGTTAAATTGAGAAGCTATGGTTCCAAAAACAGGCAAATCATCTTGGTTCACATCCCAAAGGTTATTGTTACGCATGTATTGTTTCTTTACATCTCGTAAGGCATCAAGCGCCCCTCTTTTATCAAATTTATTTATGGCTACCAAATCGGCAAAATCGAGCATGTCAATTTTTTCTAATTGTGTAGCAGCACCAAATTCTGGCGTCATTACATATAAAGACACATTAGAATGTTCAATAATTTCGGTATCCGATTGTCCTATACCTGAGGTTTCTAAAATAATTAAATCGTATTCGGCAGCTTTTAAAACTTCAACAGCTTCATTAACATGTTTAGATAACGCTAAATTAGACTGCCGTGTTGCCAAACTTCGCATGTATACTCTTGCATTGTTTATGGAATTCATTCTAATTCTATCACCTAATAGAGCGCCTCCAGTTTTTCTTTTAGACGGGTCCACAGAAATGATTCCAACCGATTTATTAGGAAAATCTATTAAAAAGCGTCTAACTAACTCATCGACCAAACTAGATTTCCCAGCGCCACCTGTACCTGTTATTCCTAAAACAGGTGTTTTTGACGTTTTATTTTTTGAATGAATATTATCTAAAGTATCCCTTGCTATTTCCGGAAAGTTTTCGGCTGAAGAAATTATACGTGCTATTTCCTTTGAATTTCTGTTTTTCAAGTTTTTAACATCAACATCCAATTCGTCTCCAATAGCAAAATCAGACTGTTCAACCAAATCATTAATCATGCCTTGCAATCCCATTTCTCGACCATCGTCTGGCGAATAAATACGTGCAATACCATATTCCATTAAGGTTTTAATTTCTGAAGGAAGGATGACACCGCCACCGCCACCAAAAATCTTAATATGTGCTGCTCCTTTTTCTTTTAAAAGGTCGTACATATATTTAAAATACTCATTATGCCCACCTTGATATGAGGTTAAACAAATGGCGTTTACATCCTCTTGAATAGCCGTGTTTACAACCTCTTCAACACTTCTATCGTGACCCAAATGAATCACCTCAACTCCGGTAGACTGAATAATACGACGCATAATATTAATAGAGGCATCGTGGCCATCAAAAAGTGATGCGGCAGTAACAATTCTAACTTTATATTTTGGTTTATATTTAGCTTGTTGGTTCATTCGTAAAGATTATGGAATATTAGTCTTGCAATTTACGAAATATTCAAAAAACCCAATGGTTTACAATAAATAATATAAAATTTAAATCTCTACACTTGCTTGTATCTTTTTTAAACTAAATTTAGTGCCAATTAAAACTAATTATGAATAAGATTACCATATTAATACATTGTAAAGACAGACCTAACATTATTGCTTCGGTTACCAATTTTATAGCTAAAGAAGGCGGTAATATTGTTTATATTGATCAGCATGTTGATAGAGAGCAAAATATATTTTTTATGCGTTTGGAAAGTGAGTTTGCTTCAGAATCTTTTTCTACTAATGATTTTAAAGCCATTTTTAAAAGTGAGTTGGCCGACACGTTTGAGATGAAATGGAGAATTTATTCATCTGAAAAGAAACCCAAAATGGCTTTGTTCATTTCTAAATACGACCATTGTTTATACGATTTATTGGGGCGTTACAATTCTGGAGAACTTAATTTAGATATACCTTTTATAATTAGTAACCATTTAGATTTAAAAACGATTGCAGATAATTTTAAAATTCCATTTTATCATATCCCAGTCACTAAAGATACTAAAGCGGAAGCCGAAGACCAGCAATTAAAACTATTAGAAGCTCATAAAATAGATTTTATTGTTTTAGCTCGATACATGCAAATTGTTTCTGGGAAACTTATAAATAAGTATCCTAACAAAATTATTAATATTCATCATTCCTTCTTACCTGCTTTTGTAGGTGCTAAGCCTTACCATTCTGCATATAAAAGAGGGGTAAAAATTATTGGAGCTACCAGCCATTATGTAACCGAAGAATTGGATGCAGGTCCTATTATAGAACAAGATGTTACTAGGGTTACACATGCACATGCTATTTCCGATTTAATTGCTAAAGGTAGAGATTTAGAAAAAATCGTTTTAGCAAACGCTGTTAAGCTCCATGCAGATAGGAAAGTCTTGGTTTTCAATAACAAGACAGTTATTTTTTCTTAAAAATTTGTTAAATAAAAATTGTAATTAACGGTTAACCAGCAATTTATTCGCTAAATTAGTGACTAATTAACATTCTCTGTGTCATATAGATGTGGATTAATTAACCCATTAACTAAATTCTTATTTTTATGAAAACAAATTTATTTTTATGCCTAACTTTTTTATTAGGCTTAGGTTTTGCTCAAGCTCAAAACTTACCCTCAAGCCCAGAACCTGGGAAATGTTATGTAAAGTGTATTACTAAGGACGAATTTAAAGATGTTCAAGAAACTATCGAAGTTCACCCCTCTTACACAACTTTAGAAATTGTACCTGCTACATACAAAACTGTAGAAGATCGTGTACTTATTAAGGAAGCATCAAAAAAATTAGTATACATCCCTGCGGTATATGAAACAGTTGAAGTGCCTTACACCAAAAAAGAAGGAAGAAGTGACTTAAACATCATTCCTGCTACATTTGGAACTAACTCAAGAACTTTTGAAACTTACCCTGCAACTTCAGGATGGGAATATAAAGAAACTGCTTGTGACTCTCCAAACAAGGAAGATTGTATGGTAGCTTGTTTTGTTGGTTACCCTGCTCAATACAGAGATGTATCATTCACTACCTTAGCTAAAGATGCTACAGTAAGTAACACTCCTGTAAGCGAAGTACCTGGAACATACACCAAGCAAGTTGTTAAAACTCCAGCTCGTATGGATCAAATTGACATTCCTGCGCAATATAGAACTATCAAACGTCAAGTATTAGCAACGTCTGCTACTACAAGGTCCAACACAGTTCCTGCTAAAAATCAAACTGTTACAAGAACTGTTTTAGCTAAAAAAGGTGGAATTACTACTTGGGAAGAAGTGGATTGTGGTTTATTTGAGGCTAACGCTTTACCAATATTTTACGAAACTGGTAGCGCACGTATCACTGCAGCTTCTAAGAAAATCATTGACGAAAACCTATTAGCATTATTAAAAAGCAAGCCTGTAAATGTTGAAATTATGTCTCATACAGATTCTAGAGGAAACGATGATTTCAACATGTCTTTATCACAACAACGTGCTAATTCTGTTGTAAACTACTTAGTATCTAAAGGTATCTCAAGAAGTCGTTTAACCGCAAGAGGTTTTGGTGAAACTAGATTAGTAAACCGTTGTTCTAACGGCGTTGACTGTTCGGCGGATCAACACCAAAGAAACAGAAGAACCGAATTTAGAGTTATCAATAACTAATTCAATTTATTCTTAATAGAGTATCAAATAAATATATTTAAAAATAATATAAAGCCTGTGAATTAATTTTCACAGGCTTTTTTTTATGAACCTAGTCTACTTATTACTAATTCCTGTTTTCTTATGTAAACTGGAAATCCATTTAGTAATAGAAATGAATTATTTGAATGGAAATATGATTATTTCTATTTGAGTTGTGAAGAAAAAGCTTTGCACCACATTGATAACATGGTAATTCATTAACTAAACAAAAGATAAATATTAAAAGAAACCTCTTTTAGTTATAACATACTTAGGGTACTTCATGTTTTTCTTGGCTACATCAATACCATAACTATCCCACATTCCAGAAACCATTAAATCGAAATATTTGTAGTGTATATCCCAATCATGCAAACGGTTTACATCAATATTATCATGTCGCAAAACTATTGGCTTATCTAATAAATTAATAAGTTTAAATTTTACTTCTTCCAAGCTAACACCATCAGCCTTAATTTCAGAATCTCCTATTAAAAAGTTAGGTGTATCAGGCCCCCAATTAATTTCATTATCGCCCCAAAATCGAGGTTCCTTTATATCGAATACAATAACCTCGCCTACTAATTCTGCATCACTTTTCTTTAATTTCAACTTCTTTAAAAGCATTTTAGTTTGCTCAAAATAAGCACGAGAATCAAGTTTAAATCGTATTTCATAAGATTTATTTAATTCATCAGGAATTTGAATTTGATTTCTATGGCAATTTAAAGTATAAGCCAGTATGGCTTTTAAGTCACCTTTAAGCTCTAAATAAGACTTATGTTTACTTGCTCTTAAATCGTTATTAGCTTCTACAAAATTTAAATTAGTAATGATTAATTCGTCCTCCTGAATTTCCTCTTCTACTACTACAAATTTTTCATATTTATGTAGCTTAATCATTTCAGAAACCGCTATTGTATTTTTGTTTTTATTTAAAAAACCGCCTATTTGATAACCTTTTAAATCTGCAGGATGTCCTTTCCAAAGCTCTTCACCATAGGCGTTGTAAAGAATCCCGTAAGGTAAACTACGAACATTATTTTTTTTAAACGTTTCCCCTTCATAATCAATAGCTATAGCTAAATTCATTTTATGTTTTTCCATAAAACGATCTACAACATCTGGACTTTCCTTAGTTAAGGATACCACATAAAAATTGTTTGGGTATTGCTCTTGCAGGGATTCTAAATACCTAGACACATGAATGCATGGTCCGCACCAAGTGGCCCAAAAATCGACAAAATATAAAGAATTGGTATCTTGCTTAGCCAATGAAGAAGGCTGAATTTGTTCAGAAATATTTATTTGTCCCAAACCAATTTTGGTACATAATAAAAATAAAAAACTGAACGTAATTTTATAAAATTTCATTTTTAAAGGCTACATATTGCTATTACAATATAAACAATGCAAATATTATGCTAAAATAGTATTTTATAAATATACTTTAAAAACTTAAATATATATTTGTCTAAACATAAAACCCATAGTATGATACGTAAATTTTTAGCTGTTTTTTTAGTATTTAATTTAACAGCTTGTGCAGAATTACAACAAGTTGTTAGCCAATTACCACAAAGTGGAACTATAGGCAATACAGAAATAGCGTCTGGATTAAGACAAGCGTTAGATTTAGGAATTGATAAACAAGTTACCAAGCTTACCCAAACTGATGGCTTTTTTAAAAACGACCTAGTTAAAATCTTATTGCCAGAAGAGTTAACCAAAGTAGACAAAGCATTACGTGATATTGGATTAAGTAATTTAGCCGATGAAGGTTTAAAAGTGCTAAATAGGGCTGCTGAAGATGCTGTAAAAGAATCTACACCTATTTTTATTGATGCCGTAAAAAGCATAACTTTTGATGATGCCAAAAATATTTTATTAGGAGATAACGATGCAGCAACACAATTTTTAACATCGAAAACTCAAGATGCCCTTTATGCTAAATTTAATCCTGTTATAAAAAACTCGTTTAGTAAGGTTGGTGCCGACGAGATTTGGACTAATTTAATTAATAAATACAATAGTATCCCGTTTACGAATAACGTAAACCCGGATTTAACGGATTATGTAACAGGAGAAGCTTTAAAAGGTGTTTTTACTATGATTGCTGTTGAAGAAAAAGATATTAGAACAAAAGTATCCTCAAGAACTACAGACTTATTACAAAAAGTATTTGCTTTACAAGATTAAATGTTATAATAAGAATATAAAAAAACCGAATCCGCCCGATTCGGTTTTTTTTGTTTTTGTATTAATGATTTTTTAACGTATAGTTAACGTCTAAAACCTTCATTTACACGTACTTTATACAAAAGAACGTTTATGAACAAACAATTTTGTAGAGTTGGTAAAATTAAACCAAACCTAAGTAAAGCCATTAGCTTAAAAGAAATAGAAAGAAGAATAGCAAATTTTGTAGATGACACAACTAAAGTGCATTATTCTGAAGATTTAAACGGAGCGATTTAAAATAAGTAAACGCTTTTGTAAGTCTAGAACCGTACCAAGAAAACATTTCGCCATCAACTAAAATAATTTTGGCGTTTGGATAGTTTTCTTGCAGCGCCTTTTGGTGCGTTTCTTTAAACGGAAACGGTTCCGATGAAAGTAATACAAGTTCTATGTTTTCATTTGTTGCAAAATCTAAAATATCGATTTCTGGATATCGCATTTTTGATGCGAAAACATTTTCAAATTGATTAAGCTGAAGTAAATAATCTATAAACGTATTACTTGCTGCGACCATCCACGGATTTTTCCAAATAAAATAAACCACTTTTAAAACAGGCTTATTTTGAATAAACACCTTAAAATCTACCATTTCACTTTTAATTTTATTGGAAATTTTAAGCGCCTCTTGCTCTTTATTAAAGATAGAACCGTATTGTTGAATTAGTGCTACGCTATCATCAATATTAAAAATATCGGACACATGAACGGCACAAATTAATTGGCATGCTTCAACAATTTCTTTTGTATTCTCCTCCTTATTACAAAGAATAATATCTGGTTGAAGTGCTATTATTTTTTCTAATTGAATTTGCTTGGTCCCACCAACAACAGTCACATTTATTTTAACATGTTGTGGATGCACACAAAATTTAGTTACACCAACTAAATAAGATTCTAATCCCAAATCGCACAGTAATTCTGTTTGACTTGGCACTAACGAAATAATACGTTTTGGTATGTCTTTTAGGTGAATTGTTCTATTAAGTTGATCTTTAAAAGCCTCCATATAGAGATTTTTTAACTCAAAATAGCTTCCATTTCTTTTTGTAAAGCTTCTGCCTTATAAGCGGCTGCTTTTGCAAAATCGGTTTCATTTGAAGCATAAATAATACCTCTTGATGAGTTTATTAACAACCCTACATTATTATTCATTCCATATTTACAAACGTCCTGCAAATTTCCGCCTTGAGCACCAACACCAGGCACTAATAGGAAACTATCTGGAATAATGGTTCTTATATCGGCTAGATATTCTGCTTTTGTAGCACCAACAACATACATCAAGTTTTGAGCATTTTTCCAAGATTTTGAAGTTTCTAAAACGTGCTTATACACTTCTTTACCTTCAATTTCTTTAGTTTGAAAATCGAACGCACCTTTATTTGATGTTAAGGCCAGCATAATGGTGTGTTTATCCTGAAAGGCTAAAAACGGTTCAACAGAGTCTTTTCCCATATAAGGAGCAACAGTAACCGAATCGAAAGCTAAATCCTCAAAAAAAGCTTTAGCATACATGGTACTGGTATTACCAATATCGCCACGTTTGGCATCAGCAATTGTGAAAATTTCCGGATGATTTTCGTTGATATAATTAATCGTTTTCTCCAAAGCTTGCCACCCTTTTAAACCATAGGCTTCGTAAAAAGCGGTATTGGGTTTATAAGCCACACATAAATGATGTGTAGCATCGATAATCGCTTTATTAAATGCAAAAATAGGATCGTCTTCCTTTAAAAGATGTTTTGGTATTTTATTTAAATCTACATCTAATCCAATACATAAAAAGGATTTCTTTTTTTTGATTTGCTCGACTAGTTGGTTTGTTGTCAATTTTAAAAGTATTTGTCATTCCTGCGCAAGCAAGAATCTAATTTTTACAAAGATTTACATGAAATGGATTCCTGCCTTTATTGGAATTTCGAGTTAAATTACATCGGTATTAGCCTTTAACTTCTCGGTGTTTTCAGCTAACTGTAATTCATCTATTATTTTTTGAATATCGCCATTTACAATATTAGACAAATCGTAAAGTGTTAATCCAATTCTATGATCTGTAACACGTCCTTGTGGGTAGTTATAAGTTCTAATTTTAGCACTTCTATCACCACTTGTAACCATGGTACCACGAAGTGCAGCATCTTCTTCCATTTTTTTTGCTAATTCTAAATCGTATAAACGAGAACGCAATACTTTAAAAGCTTTTTCTTTATTTTTATGCTGCGATTTTTGATCTTGACATTGTGCTACTAACCCGGTTGGAACGTGTGTTAAACGCACTGCTGAATAGGTCGTATTTACCGACTGACCACCAGGACCAGACGAACAGAAAAAATCGATTCTTACATCTTTTGGATTTATTTCCACATCAAATTCTTCAGCTTCAGGAAACACCATAACGGTTGCAGCACTAGTATGTACACGACCTTGAGTTTCTGTTTGCGGTACACGTTGCACTCGGTGTACACCAGCTTCAAACTTTAAAGTTCCATAAACATCTTCGCCAGAAACTTCAAACTGAATCTCTTTAAATCCGCCATTAGTACCTTCACTAAAATCGACAGTATCTACACGCCATCCTCTTCCTTCACAGTATTTTGTATACATTCTAAACAAATCACCAGCAAAAATACTAGCTTCATCGCCACCTGTTCCCGCACGAAGTTCAACTACTGCATTTTTAGAATCTTCTGGATCTTTAGGTATTAGAAGTAATTTTATTTCTTCTTCTAACGCAGGAATACCTTCTTTAGCTTCATCATATTGCATTTTGGCCATATCTACCATTTCGGCATCACTTCCATCCGCAATAATTTCTTCTGCCTCAGCTAAATTATTGGTAAGCTCTATATATTCCTCACGCTTATCCATAAGGATACGTAAGTCTTTGTACTCTCTATTTAGCGCTACATAACGTTTTTGATCTGTAATAATATCTGGTTGGATAATTAAATCGCTAACCTCATCAAAACGCTGTTTTACTATCTGTAATTTCTCTAACATCTGCCTATTTTAATTGGATATCAAAAATACGATAATTTATGAATTTATCATGATTAAAATTTTCTTTACCACTTTGAAAAATATAATCCTTAATACAAACCATATTTACTATATGTTACAGCAGTTTAGAGCCATATTAATATGTTTCAAACCGCTTGCTATGTGGCCTTTTTTTTGCCATCATTACCTTTAGCATAGTGGGACTACAAATACTACCTATTCTTTTAACTAAGCTCTTTTTAATGTTTATACAGTATTGGATTATTAATGATATAAATATGAGGAATAGAATAGGATCCTATAAAATACTTGGTGTTTCTAATTTTAAATTAGTACCCATCTTTATAAAATAGATTGTATTTTAACTTGTAGTTTTTTTTACCGCAATTAAATATTATAGTTTACACTCTGTTTATAAAGTCTTATAAGGCAAGACACTATAAACACAAACCTATGTATTCTTATTTAAATTCTTGAAGTATATATAACGGTATTCGCTCTAAAAATCTACTGCAAAACCAACACCTAAAAATTGTTTCCATTGCACTTTTGCACCCGCTTCGTCAAACTCACCTTCCACTTGTGTAGGGACTTGAGTTTTAACGTCGTCATCATATCTTATATGCGAACCTAAAGAAGCTCTAACAAAAGAATTTACTTTAAAATCAAAATCTATTCGCCAATCGACGTCTACGTTACCAAAGTTATTAACGTAATCGGAATATAAACTCACTTGGTTTTTTACATTAATATTTTCAATAATTTCCATTTCGTAGCTATTGGTAACCAAAACACCAACCTCTTTTCGCACCTTATCTCCAGGAACAATTACATTACCTGCGGAGTCATAAACAGCTGGTGAAACACCAAAAGAACCGGCATTTGCCAAATCTTCATCTAAAACAAAAGTGGCTTTTAAAGTTAATGGAGAAAAGTAAAAGGATAATCTATCTATATTTTTACCATACTCCATACCACCACCAAAAAACAAATATCCTGGTGCAAGCAATCTAGAAATTGGATCTTGTTTGTTAGGGTAGTTAAAACCATTTGTAAGTTGGGTTCTAAAATTAAGACGCGCAGAGTAAAACCAGTTAGAAATCCCATCATCTGGATTGTAGCCTAAATTAGAATTAATCTCAAATAAATCGTCGGTTTTTCTAGTTTCCCTATCCTCTTGCTTATTTATACCATAACGAATATTAACGTTATTTTTCCAATTGAAGAATTTATCAGAATAATTTAAAGAAGACACCAAACCTAATAAACCTGAGATAGATGTACTACCACCAGAATTCCAATTAGTAAATGAGACTTGATTAATATCGACCGAGGCTTTATTTTCTTGTTTCCATTGCGGACCAACATATTTAACCTTTTTTACTTTTATAAAAAGAGAATCTGGTTGTGCAAATGAAAACTGAAAACAGAGGGTAATTAAAATTATTGATAAATACTTCATTGTTGCTTGGTTAGCTTTAAATTTCTTTTATTATCAAAAACTATTCCGTTTTTCACTAAAAACAGATAATTTTAATAGTTAAACTCCCCAAACTCCGATTTTATTGTAAGCTTTTTATTTTTTGAAGCTTCAACTCTACCAATTAATTGCGCATTTACATTAAATGATTTAGAAATTTCTATAATCCTATCTGCTACTTCGGGCGAAACATATAACTCCATGCGGTGTCCACAATTAAACACCTGGTACATTTCTTTCCAATCGGTTTTAGATTGCTCTTGTATTAATTTGAAAAGCGGCGAAATTGGAAACATATTATCCTTTACAATATGAAACTCATCAACAAAATGAAGAATTTTTGTTTGTGCACCTCCCGAACAATGAACCATACCATGAACGGTATCGCTATTAAATTCAGATAATATTTTCTTTATAATAGGTGCATAGGTTCTTGTTGGCGACAATACTAATTTACCAGCATCAATAGGCGCATTTTCAACTTTATCGGTTAGCTTAACACCACCGGAATACACCAATTCTTCGGGTACCGAAGCATCAAAACTTTCTGGATATTTTTCTGCTAAATATTTACTAAATACATCGTGGCGCGCAGAAGTTAATCCGTTACTTCCCATACCTCCATTATATTCTTTTTCGTAAGATGCTTGTCCAAAACTCTCTAAACCAACAATAACATCGCCAGCTTTAATATTGGCATTATCAATAACCTCTGAACGTTTCATTCTGGCCGTAACTGTAGAATCTACAATAATGGTTCTAACCAAATCGCCAACATCGGCAGTTTCTCCACCCGTAGAATGAATGGTTACACCAAAAGATTTTAAATCCTCAAGCAACTCTTCTGTACCATTAATAATAGCAGAAAGTACTTCGCCAGGAATTAAATTTTTATTTCTCCCTATGGTTGAAGATAGCATAATGTTATCTGTTGCTCCCACACAAAGTAAATCGTCAATATTCATAATTAACGCATCTTGAGCAATACCTTTCCAAACCGACACATCGCCCGTTTCTTTCCAATACATATAGGCTAAAGACGATTTTGTACCAGCACCATCGGCATGCATGATTAAGCAATAATCATCATCGTTGGTTAAATAATCTGGAACTATTTTACAGAATGCCTTCGGAAATAATCCTTTATCAATGTTTTTAATAGCATTGTGAACATCTTCTTTTGATGCCGAAACACCTCGTTGTGCGTATCGTTTTGAAACTTCTTGACTCATAATGTTGTATTGTGATGCAAAAGTAAAGTAATATTTTAAAAGTAACAGGCATTAATTGAAATATGAAACAGGTTTTATTAACGGGTTTTAAACCACTTTAATTTCTTAAGAAAAATCAATTCTATTTACCGGCTGTGAAACACAAAAGCTACTTTATAATGTTTTACGTAATATGAAAAAACTTATGGTAATACCATTTTTATTTTTTCAATTGGACATTTTAAAGCCGAAAAATTTATTGACCGCCTAGAATCCTGACAAAATAAAGTACAATGGAATTCAATATTCATAGAATACTATTCCATTACATTAGAACCTTATTTTGAAAAGTCCCCTAAAAAAAGGCCTCAATGGTATATAACTGCATTATATCGTGGTTACGTAGGTCATATTAAAACAATAGAAAATCAATTATTCGAAACACATATTACAATTCCACGTCATTATACGGATTTGTATGGAAAGTCAAAAACAAAATCAATTTCAATATATAAACAGGTTTTTCTAGATGGAGATACAGTTAGAATGGATTGGTACATCGGATTTCTAATTTTGTTATACGGAGAAATGATTGAGCATAGGCATTCAGAATACGCGTCTTTTTATAACAACTATTATTTACTTCAAATAAAAGAAGGAAATTTCACAAAAGACAAGAATTACAATTATCAAAAAAATTTAAAATAGAAATACATAAATAAAATCCCGCACCTTTTGGCAACCTGCATGCTAGTAGGCAGGCGACCAATTTCTTAACACAATCGAAACAACAAGACTACCTTGTAAATAGCATTTCGCGATACTTAGTTAGTGGCCAAATTTCATCATCGACCAACAATTCTAACTTGTCACAATGGTAACGTATATCGTCGAACAAAGGTTTTACTTTATGGCAATAAGCGTGTGCTTTCTTTTCAATATCTGTTAAACTATTGGCTGCTTTTCGGGCGTCAGTCATTTTAGTAACATTCACGTTAATGCCTTCTATATGGCTCGATATATCTTCTATCAGATTAATTTGCTCTTTGGATACGCTATTATATTTTTCTTCGAAAATCTCCTTTAATCCGCGTACGTTTTCAACCAAAATATTTTGATATTTCACAGCTGTTGGCACAATATGATTCCGTGCAATATCGCCCAATACACGACTTTCTATTTGTATGTGCATAATGTAAGCCTCCACCTCGATTTCATATCGGGCTTCGGTTTCTATTTTACTCATAACATTCATTTCTTCAAATAACGCAATAGACGCTTTGGACACCCTTGCTTTTAAGGCTTCGGGAGTATTTCTATTATTACTTAATCCGCGTTTTTTAGCTTCCTTTTCCCATTCGGCACCGTAACCGTTACCCTCAAATAATATAGGACGGCACGATTTAATATACTCACGTAAAACGTTAAATACAGCCTCGTCCTTTTTTAAATCTTTTTTATCGATAAGAGCATCTACTTCTATTTTAAAATCTTTAAGTTGCTTAGCTACTATGGTGTTTAAAACCGTCATAGGGTTTCCGCAATTAGCCAATGAACCTACAGCTCTAAATTCGAACTTATTTCCTGTAAATGCGAATGGCGAGGTACGGTTTCTATCGGTATTATCTAATAAAACATCGGGAATCTTACCTACTACATTTAGTTTTAATTCGGTTTTTTCTTTAGGAGATAGCTTGCCTTTTGTAACCCCTTCTAACTCCTCTAAAACTTTAGTTAACTGCTCGCCAATAAATACCGATATTATTGCTGGTGGCGCCTCGTTTGCACCAAGTCTATGATCGTTACTTGCCGATGCAATAGCTGCTCTTAACAAAGCTTCGTGCGTATGTACTGCTTTTATGGTATTTATAAAAAATGCTAAAAACTGAAGGTTGCTCATAGGCGTTTTCCCTGGTGCCAATAAATTAACGCCGGTATCGGTTGATAACGACCAATTATTGTGTTTTCCAGAACCGTTTACCCCTGCAAAAGGTTTTTCGTGTAGTAGTACTTTAAAATTATGGCGCGATGCTATCCGTCCCATAACATCCATTAACAGGGCATTATGATCGACCGCTAAATTAGCTTCCTCATAAATAGGTGCCAACTCAAATTGGTTTGGCGCTACTTCGTTATGTCTGGTCTTTACAGGTATACCTAAAAGCATACACTCGGTTTCTAGCTCGCGCATAAAATTTAACGCTCTTGTTGGGATAGAACCAAAATAATGGTCGTCTAACTGCTGCCCTTTTGCTGCAGAATGCCCCAACATAGTACGACCTGTTAAGGCAATATCTGGCCTACTTGCGGCCATTAATTTATCTACTAAAAAATACTCCTGTTCCCAACCTAAGGACGAGGTTACTTTTTTTACGTTTTTATCAAAATATTTACAAACAGCTGTTGCTGCATTATCAACGGCATTTAAGGCTCTTAAAAGTGGTGTTTTGTAATCTAAAGCTTCACCAGTATAAGCCACAAAAATAGTTGGAATACAAAGTGTTGTGCCATAAATAAATGCTGGCGAAGTGGGATCCCAAGCTGTATAACCTCTCGCCTCAAAGGTGTTTCTAATACCTCCATTAGGAAAACTAGAGGCATCGGGTTCTTGTTGCACCAATTGCGAACCTCCAAACTTCTCTACCGCCATGCCATCGCCAATAGTTTCAAAAAAGGCATCGTGTTTCTCTGCAGTTGTTCCCGTTAATGGCTGAAACCAGTGTGTATAGTGAGTTACTCCTTTTGTTAAGGCCCAATCTTTCATGGAAGAAGCTACCTGATCAGCAATATTTCTATCAATCTTTTTACCATAGCGAATCGCATTCATAACCCCCTTAAATGCATCCTTTGTTAAGTAATGACGCATAGCCTTTTCATTAAACACATTTTTTCCGAATAAATCTGAACGACGCTCCTTTTCTTCAACCAAAACAGGTTTAAATTTAAGTGATTCTTTAATGGCATGAAATCTTAATGTGGACATCGGCATGGTAATTTAATTTGTTTGATAATAATATGTTAGACAAAAATAAACAGCTTGCAGGTAAAAACCCTACTCCTTAAAATAACTTTTAAGCTTTTTTCAGTATTTTTATTAAAAAATCATCTTTTTTTAAAATAAAGCTCAATTTAATAGGGTATAAATAAAAATAAGTCATCAAATTACTAAAACACCCCCTATAAATATGAAGTAAAAATATAAAAATATATATTTGTGATATTATTATCAATATTTCAATTATAAAATATTCATTATGGCAAAAATTAAATTAGAATACCTTTGGTTAGATGGTTACTACCCTACTCAAAATTTGAGAAGTAAAACTAAGGTAGAAGAGCATGAAGACTTTAAAGGGACTTTAGAAGAAATAGGAAATTGGTCTTTTGATGGTTCATCAACTAGACAAGCTGAAGGTGGCTCATCTGACTGCTTATTAGTTCCTGTAGCTATTTACCCAGATCCAGATAGAATCAACGGTTACTTAGTTATGACTGAAGTTATGAATGCTGACGGTACGCCTCACGTTTCTAACGGAAGAGCTACTATTGATGATGATGATAATGATTTCTGGTTTGGTTTTGAGCAAGAGTATTTTATTATGGATACTAAAACTCAACTTCCTTTAGGATTCCCTGTAGGTGGATATCCTGCACCACAAGGAATGTACTATTGCTCTGTTGGAGGAAAAAACACACATGGTAGAGACTTAGTTGAAGAACATGCAGATTTATGTATCGATGCTGGTTTAAACTTTGAAGGTATTAACCAAGAGGTTGCTTCAGGACAATGGGAATTCCAATTGTTTGCCAAAGGAGCTAAAAAAGCCGGAGACGAAATTTGGATTGCTAGATATTTACTAGACCGTTTAACTGAAAAATATGGTTACTACATTGATTACCACCCAAAACCATTAGGAAAAGATATGGACTGGAATGGTTCTGGTATGCACGCTAACTTCTCTAACACAACATTAAGAACATGTGGTGACAAAGATACTTATGCTGCAATTTGCGAGGCTTTCCGCCCAGTAGTAAAAGAACACATTGCTGTTTATGGTGAGTTTAACGACCAACGTTTAACAGGTTTACACGAAACAGCTGCTATTACAGATTTCTCTTGGGGAATTTCAGATAGAGGCGCATCAATTCGTATTCCGATTATTGCCGTAGAAAAAGGCTGGAAAGGTTGGTTAGAAGACAGAAGACCAGCTTCAAACGGAGATCCATACAAAATTGCAGGACGTATTATTAAAACTGTTAAATCCGCTAAAATATAAGTATTTTAGATTCAGTTTTGTTCATAAAAAAACGCTAACATTAATTTGTTAGCGTTTTTTTGTCTCCATCAAATCTCATTTTTAGTAATTCTGTTAATTTTATCAGAATGGTATCCAAAAATAGGCTATTACCTATAATCTGAATTTAACTCAGGACCTAGGTTGTACTTTATTCGTTGATTTTAATTTTAAACAAAAGAACTCATGAATATAAATATTTCACTACTCCCTCCCTACTAAAAACTCGGAGAGTTCAAATATTTAGCCTGAGGTAAGCCTAGTTGAACCGCTAAATCCTAACTTGGGTTAGCAACCTAGATTCAAAATTTGAATTAAAATAAGTTTAAGAAAACAAACCTTAAAATGATTCTTTTATTTACTTAGTAGTAAACACCAAAAACATAAAAACACCATAACAAATTACTAAAAAGAAGCCCTTTAACCTACTAATTTCAAAACGTTTTGGTAAAAATACAAGAGGAATTAATACTGCCGAAAACCCAAGCATCCAAAAAATATCGCTCGATAATATTTGTGGTTCTGTAACCGGAATAGGTTTTACCATAGCCGTTAAACCTAATACGGATGCTATATTAAATATATTAGACCCAATTAAGTTTCCTAACGAAATAGCCTTCTCCTGCTTTGCCGCGGCAATAACCGATGCTGCCAATTCTGGCACACTAGTACCTATAGCGATTAATGAAACCCCTATTACAGCTTCGCTAACACCAACGGCTGTAGCAATATCTTTTGCTCCAAAAACAAGCCACTCACTTCCAAAATAAAGTGCTGCCGCTCCTATTAATAACCATAAACCTATTTTAAAATTAGATACTACAGATAAAGCATCATCAACATCTTCTACATCGGCATCCTTTTTTACACCTCTAATAAGATAGGCTAGAAATACAACAAGTCCTGCAAATAAAACACCTCCTTCAATAGCAGTTAATTTACCATCATTCTTTAAAAAGTAATACAACACTATCGAAAACACCATCATTACAGGCCAATTAAGCTTATAAAACGATTTATCTACTGCAATTGTACCAACCATAGCCGTTATACCCAACACCAAACCTATATTGGCTATATTAGACCCTACAACATTATTTATAGCAATAGCTGGCGATCCTGAAAGCGCCGCTTGTAAACTCACTAATAATTCGGGAGCAGAGGTCGCAAACGAAACCACTGTCATACCAATTACCATTTTAGAGATATTAAATTTAAATGACAAAGCTACAGAAGAGCGTACTAAAAATTCTCCTCCTACTACCAATAACACAAAACCAATAATAACTAAAAGAATACTCATAAATATTTATTTTTTGCGAAGATAATTGAAAGTAAAAATGAAATGTAACTTGTCATACATTTTTTTAAAAACTTAAATTATAGTTAAACAACTACTGTTTTAGTTGTATAACTATAAAAATAGTTATAGGTTTGTTTAGCACTGATAATTAACACATTACTTAAATGGAGAAATTAACAAATAAGGAAGAGGAAATCATGCATATTTTATGGCAGCTAGAAAAAGCTTTTGTAAAAGACGTACTGGCAGAAATAAAGGAAGACAAACCCCATTACAATACCCTATCAACAATAATTAGAAATTTAGAAGAAAAAGGCTATGTCTCCTATATCGCATATGGCAAAACACACCAATACTACCCTATTGTTTCTAAAGAAGATTATAGAAAAGGTTTTATGAATACAGCCATTAACAACTATTTTAATAATTCGTACAAAAACATGGTATCGTTTTTTGCTAAGGAAGAAAAAATAAGCGTTGAAGAGCTTAAGGAAATTATTGACCTCATAGAAAAAAATAACTAACCATGGAATATCTTCTAAAAGCAAGCACAGTTTCTGTTATATTTTATCTATCCTACAAACTGTTTTTACAACGCGACACCTTTTTTAATGCTAGTAGATACTTTTTACTGTTAGGTTTGTTATCATCCTTTATAATTCCATTTCTAGTTATTCCTATTGATATTGAATTTGGACAATTACTAATACCAAATTATATTCCAGAAGAAGCCATTAGCACTACTTTAACCTCTAACAAGTTTAATGTTTCTAAATACTTCCTATTAATTTATGCTTTAGGTGTCTTCTTTTTCATAATACGTTTTATAATACAGTTTGTATCATTATTTTCTATTATTAATAACAACACAAGTTATAAAAAAGGAAATTATACTTATGTGGAAACAACTAATAATATATCTCCCTTTTCATTTTTCAATTGGATTGTTTTAAATTATAATGCTTTTAACAACACAGAATTAAATCATATAATCACGCATGAACAAATGCATGCTAACCAAAAACATTCCATAGATATTTTAATTGGACAACTATCCTGTATAGCTCTTTGGTTTAATCCATTTATATGGTTTTATAACAAAGACCTAAAACAAAATTTAGAATTTATAGCCGACTTTAAAACCCAAAATAAATTTGATCACAAGAGCTATCAAACAACCTTATTAAAAACAACAGCAACATGTAATCAAATGGAGTTGAGCACTAATTTTTACAATTCATTAATTAAAAAACGAATCATTATGTTACACAAATCAAAATCAAAGAAAATCAATTTAGTAAAATATGCCTTAGTCCTGCCTTTAATAATCCTATTCTTAATAAGTTGTAACTCTGAAAAGACCAATATCAAAAAGGTTAATGACGAACAAACAAGTACCTGGAAAACAACCGTTGGAGTAAACGCCCTTGAAGGTAAAAGGGAAAAGCCTATAATTTTTTTAGATGGAAAAGAAATATCCAATGACGTATTAGAATCCTTAAATCCTGAAACAATTAAATCTATGAACATTTTTAAAAATGAAAAAGCGATTGAAAAACACGGAGATAAAGGCAAAAATGGAGTATTAGAAATAACAACCAAAGAATAAATATAAAAGTAATCAACCGCATTTTTAAGACACTCACAAATCAGTGTCTTTTTTATCTTTAAATATAATTCCACACCCCAAATCAAGCAACCTACTTACATATTAAAATCGAAACCATTATTTCAATTTCAAATCCACGTAAAAATTCATAAATTTCAAACAAATGCCTTGGCTTTTAAAACTCCAGACCTATATCTTCAAGAAACACTAAAATAATTAATCCTTTTTACTAATCTTTAAACCAAAACCTCTGATTACACTTGCCTTATTACTCAATGAGATAATTCTTTTAATTTTTCCAATTATCAAAACCAAAAATAAAGTTGAAGTTAGTCTAGAATAAGTTTTACTATTTTTGTATATTAATAGAAGGAAAAAGTGAAAAAGCAAGTATTTAAATTTTTAGCTAAGGTTAACAAAATGATTTTACCAAGCTATTCTAAAAATAAGTTAGACATCACCAAAGCGACAAAAATTCAGTTGGCCATTATAGCCTGGAGAGCTTATATAACCAAAAACGCATTAGATTAAAAGGTGAAAAATGCATTTTGGCTTAATTTTTGAATATTTTTATTTACATATCGTACTTTTACAAAGTTTAATTATTAGTCCCACAAATCTAAACACGCCCCCTATGATTAAGTATATTTACTTATCGCTCCTTATACTCCTAAGCTTCTCTATGAAACTTTCCGGCCAAGAAGAAGCTAGTATTTCAACAAAATTTTCTCAAGATGGCAAACTATACCAATCAGAAACTAATAATTCTGAAGTTATTGCTGAGTTTAATGAAAACCAAAAATGTATTGTCACTGCATTTCTAGGAAACTTTACTTATAAGGTTAAATATAAAGATTTAGTTGGTTTTGTAAAAGACCAATACTTATTTGTTAATGAACAAATGATGGATTTATATTTTGATCACGAAGAGGAACAACGAGAAAAAGCCATTCAGGAACGAAAGCAAAGACAAGAAAAAGCGCAATCCATTGCCAGAGAAGCCCAAGAAAAACTAGAACAAATCAAACAAAGGCGTTTAGATTCAATAGCAAAAATTGAAGAAATTAAACAAAGAAAAATTCTTGAAAAAAAACGAAACGACTCTATAATTCAGGCGGCTCAAGAAGCCAAAAGACAGCACGAAATTCTATTAGAGAAAGAAGCCAAAGCTAAAGCAGAAGAAGAAGCTAGAAGACAACTTATAGAGATACAAAAACAAAAAGAAGCGGCAATTAAAGCAGCTCTAGAAACTAAACGTCAACTAGAACTACAAAAGAAAAAAGAAGCGGAAGAACAAGCAGCTCTGGAAGCTAAACGTCAACTAGAATTACAAAAGAAAAAAGAGGCTGAAGAAAAAGCAGCGCTGGAAGTTAAACGTCAACTAGAATTACAAAAGAAAAAAGAGGCTGAAGAACAAGCAGCGCTGGAAGCTAAACGTCAACTAGAATTACAAAAGAAAAAAGAGGCTGAAGAACAAGCAGCGCTGGAAGCTAAACGTAAACTAGAACTACAAAAGCAAAAAGAGGCTAAAGAACAAGCAGCACTAGAAGCTAAACGTCAACTAGAATTACAAAAGAAAAAAGAAGCGGAAGAACAAGCAGCCTTGGAAGCTAAAAGACAACTAGAACTGCAAAAGAAAAAAGAAGCGGAAGAAAAAGCAGCGCTGGAAGCTAAAAGACAACTAGAATTACAAAAGAAAAAATCGGCCTCTGCTATTTCAGACCTTGAAACGAAAAAACAACTCGAGACTAAAAAACGTAGAGAATCTGCCATTAAAGCAGAACGGGATGCTATAAGAAAACAAGTTAGAGAAGCAAACAAATACGACTCGATATCTAAAGCAAGAGAAAAAGAAGTACAACAATTAATTGAATTAAGAAGACAAAACGATTCTATTGCTAAAATTATTGAAAAGGAAAGAAAGGAACTTGAAGCATTAAGAAAAAGCACAGCTATGGCTCAAAATGCCTTAAATGGCGAGCCTCAAAAAGAAGACGCAGAAGACCTTGCCTTAGCCGAAAGAATGGAATTCAAAAACACCTGTCATTATCAAATTAATGATTATGACAAATTCTATAATATCACAACTAAAAGAACAGAACCTTATAGTATAACAAATATATTAACGGCAGAATTATACAAACAAGGTATAAAAGCAAATGTGTTTTTTAATTTATCCGAAGATTTAGGATGCGCCTCTTACTTGCCTAATCAGCGCTCAAGTTTAAAAATCACCCTAGAAAATAACCGCACCATTACGTTTTATCATTCATGGGATATTGAATGTGGTGATATCTTTCATTTTAAAGCGATATTAACTAACGACCAAAAAAGCACTCTTAAAACTTCGCCAATAAAATCTATCGTTATAAAAGGCACTAAAGGCGTGAAAGAAATTAACTTTATAGACTATAAGGAATTTTTTATCGATAAATTAAAATGTATTGATTAGTTTTTTTTTATTTCTAGTCCGTTACTATAATAAAAGTACGCAAAACATAAAAAACTAAGCACCAAGCCGTTTAAATTAAATATTTTTTACGGCTATTTTTTTGCCTTTAAATCGGCCTAATTATATATATTTTCCAAAAAAAACATAGTCTAAAATAAAATTTTCACTTACTTGTAACATTATTAAATTAAAAGCTACTTATAGAGTAACTAAACCACACCATTGAATAAAGAGCTAGAACATAGTTTTGTTGAATTGTTAGAAAAGCATCAAAATATTGTACACAAAGTTTGCCATTTGTACACTAATAATTATGACGCTCATAACGATTTATTTCAAGAAATAACCATACAACTTTGGCGCGCATACCCTAAATTTCGTGGCGATGCTAAATTTAGTACTTGGATGTATCGTGTAGGGTTAAATACAGCAATTACACTATACCGAAAGTCTAAACGCACCATTAACACGCAAGATTACGCAGGCGTAGAATTTAAAATAAAGGCAGAAGATTATGACGACACCGAAGAACAACAATTAAAAACCCTATACAAGGCCGTACATCAACTAAACGATATTGAAAAGGCATTAGTCTTCCTATATTTAGAAGATAAAGACTACAAAGAAATTAGTGAAACACTTGGTATAAGTTCCGTTAATGCACGAGTAAAAATGAACAGAATTAAAACGAAACTTAAAGCCATACTAAATCCGTAAGATTATGGATGAATTAGATTTATTAAAAAAAGACTGGAACAAGGATAAAAACAATTACCCTAAGCTTTCCTACAACGATATTTATAAGATGATTTTAAAAAAATCGTCCTCCATCGTAAAATGGATATTTATTATCAGCCTTCTAGAATTTGGGTTTTGGTTAGCCTTCTCATTCGCATTAAAAGGCAGTGCGTATTCTAATAAGTTAGACGAATTAAACATCAATCATATATTAATCCCAATAACAGTAATAACTTATGCAGTATTAATCTATTTTTTCTTTTTGTTTTATAAAAACTACAAAAACATCTCAACTACAGATAGCTCCAAAACACTAATGGAGAACATCTTAAAAACTAGAAAAACCGTAAAACATTATGTTATTTTTAACCTAGCAACCCTTTTTATTGGAGCATTTATAGGTGTTTTTTATAATTTTAATCATAATCCTGAATTTGCTAGCAAGCTAGAAATAGCCTCTGCAAACGGCGAAGTATTTAAATTTTACGCTATTATTTTTATGGTTACCTTAGTGGTTATAGGCGTTGTAATTGGCATATTGCTATTGTTTTATTGGCTAATTTACGGCATATTATTAAAGCGCTTAAACAACAATTATAAAGAATTAAAAAAATTAGAATCTTAGAGTATTTAGGCGCCTGCCGCCAGGCAGGTTACCACACCCTTCAACTCTGCTAAGGACAAGCGGTCGGGCTTAAAGCTCGTCTTGAGCGAAGTCAAAAGGCTGCAAGTCCGCGCACCTCCTTCGTCGGGCTATGAACTTTCAACTGCAATCCCTAACGCGGGTATATCAACTAGCATCACAAATTAACCTTTAGCTTTAGATTTCCGTTTTAGTTCAAACTTTATAAGTCGAACTCAATCACCTCAATAACATCACCAGCATCCATATTATTTATATGAATACCTCCTACTCTAACCCTAACCAAACGTAACGTAGGGTAGCCAACCACAGAAGTCATTTTTCTAACCTGTCTAAATTTACCTTCGTTTAAAGTTATAGACACCCAGCTTGTTGGTCCATGTCTATCATCTCGAATCTTTTTAGCACGTTTAGGTAACTCAGGAGCAGATTCTAGTTTAAAAGCTTTACACGGCTTGGTTTTATACATCTCGCCTTCAACACGAATAGCCACACCTGTTTTTAATTGCGCAATAGCCGCTTCCGAAATATCGCCATCAACCTGTGCATAATATTCCTTATCCACTTTCTGGCTATTTATAAAGGCACTCGTTTTACCATTGGTAGTGAGCAATAACAAACCTTCCGAAGCTTCATCCAACCTACCAATAGCCATAATCCCTTCCGGAAAATCATGTAAACGTCCTAAAAATTTTTTCGATTGTTGTTTGGAGTCGTTACTTTCAAACTGACTTAAATACCCATAAGGCTTAAAGATTATAAAATGTCTATGCTCGATTTTAGATACTTCCATTTAAAATACTATACACAAGCGCCTTAGTTGGTGTTTGTCCGTTCATTTTCGCTCTAACCTCATCAAAGGTCACTTTAAAGTCGCATCCTGATTTATAGGCGCTACAACCATAGGCCATTTTTCCTTTAATAACCGAACCTTTTTTACATTTCGGACATAGTAAGTCATCTGGCTTAGCCTTAGCTTTTACCTTCTTAGGCTCTAATTTCAACTTAAAGTTTTCATCAAAACGCAATAACCCTTCAACAGTTCCTGCGTCAGTTTTAAAACCTTTTAAATTAACTGTTGACCCTTTAGTAAGCAACCTTAAAAACTGTTTTTCAGATACTTTTTTATCTAAAAAACTAAAAGGCATTACAAAATTACAGCCCGATTTATAAGCGCTACAGCCATAAGCCGATTTCCCTTTAATAATTTGCCCTTGTTTGCATTTCGGGCAACTTTCAGCAGTAATTCCTGCGTCTTTTTTAGCTTCAACTTTCTCGGCACGCTTTTTTATAGTTGTGGCATACGATATGTTAGCGCGTTTAGTTTCACTTCTCACTTCATAAACCAAGGCGTCAACCATGCGCTTCATGTTTTTTATAAAAGCACCAGCGCTATATTCACCTTTTTCAATATCCTTTAATTGTTTCTCCCAAGAGCCGGTTAATTCTGCAGATTTTAGCAAATCATTTTTAATGGTATCAATCAACTGAATGCCTGTTTCGGTAGGTAACACCTGCTTTTTATTACGCTTTATGTATTTCCGTCTAAAAAGTGTTTCAATAATATTAGCCCGTGTAGATGGTCTACCAATGCCATTTTCTTTCATTAAATCACGTAACTCTTCATCATCCACCTGTTTACCTGCGGTTTCCATGGCTCGTAATAAAGAAGCCTCTGTAAACTGATTGGGAGGCTTGGTTTCTTTTTCTAAAAACGAGGGCTCATGCGGGCCTTTTTCGCCTTTTTCAAACGATGGTAAAATACCTGATTCCTTTTGTTTTTTATCGGGATCTTCAAAAACAATACGCCAGCCTTTTTCTAAAATTTCCTTTCCCGTGGTTTTAAATACTACTTTTGCTGCATGTCCTAAAACCGTTGTGTTCGACACTATACAATCATCATAAAACACAGCAATAAATCGCTTTACAATAATATCGTAGACTTGCTGTTGATTGTATTGCAAATTCGTTTGCATACCTGTTGGAATAATAGCATGGTGATCAGTTACCTTTTTATCATTAAAAACACGAGACGATTTTTTTATTTTTTTGCCTAATAAAGGTTGGGTTAGCTTAGAATAATTGGTTAATTTTTGAAGAATTCCTGACACCTTTGGGTACACATCATTTGGTAAAAATGTGGTATCCACTCTAGGGTAAGTCACAACTTTACGCTCGTATAAAGCTTGTACTATTTTTAAAGTTTCATCGGCAGAAAATCCAAATTTGGTATTACAATACACCTGTAATCCTGTTAAATCGAACAGTTTTGGTGCATATTCTTTCCCTTTCTTTTTACTAATCGATTTAATTTCAAAGTCACTTTCCTTTACCTTGCTTGCTAAAGCTTCACCATCTTCTTTTTTAAGAAAACGTCCATCTTCATAGCTAAACAAAGTTTCACGGTATAAGGTTTGCAACTCCCAATAGGGTTGTGGTTTAAAATTTTCTATCTCCTTAAAACGATTAACAACCATGGCCAAAGTGGGTGTTTGCACTCGACCAACAGAAAGCACTTGCTTGTAACCACCGTGTTTTACCGTATATAACCTTGTGGCATTAATTCCTAATAACCAATCGCCAATAGATCTAGAAAAACCTGCATAGTATAAATTATCGTAATCCTCTGCTGGTTTTAAGTTTTGAAAACCTTCTTTTATAGCCTCGGTAGTTAAAGATGAAATCCAAAGGCGTTTAACTTCGCCTTTATACTTAGCCTCACTCATTACCCAACGTTGAATAAGTTCTCCTTCTTGCCCCGCATCCCCACAATTTATTACAAGTTCTGCCTTATCAAATAAACTTTTTACAATATTAAATTGTTTTTTAATTCCAGAGTTTGAGGATACTTTTACTTCAAATTTTTCAGGAAGCATGGGTAAATTATTTAAATCCCAACTTTTCCAGTATGGTTTATAATCAACCGGTTCTTTTAAGGTACATAAGTGCCCAAAGGTATAAGTAACCGCATAACCATTACCTTCAAAAAAGCCATCGCGCTTTGTATTTGCTCCTAAAACAGTAGCAATTTCGCGGGCAACACTTGGTTTTTCGGCTATACAGACTTTCATGTGTCGATATTATTTTTTTTAATTAGTCACATGTAGCTTCCATACAATCTATAACTTTAATGTTAAGTTCTCGTAATGAAAGTTTCACTTATTCTTTTTTTAAATGCAAGGTGCAAAATAGAAATTTTCTAGCGTATTTTAGAGCGGAGTTATTAGGAGTTATCAACGAGTTAAACCTTATATCTTTTTAGGGTAAAATTCAATTTAATTTTCCAAAACAAGGTTACATTTAAGAAAAGATATAGGTTTTTGGTATTTAATTTCTTTTTAAATTTAATTGATGATTTATTAAAATACTGAGAGATACTATATTTTTTATCTATACCACGTTCTTCCAACAGTCTATAAACTTTGTAACGTAAATAAGGAGCTAAATTTTTCCCTCTATAATTATGAAACGTCCACATGTTTAATAAATATGCTTCATTTGGTTTCAACTTAAAGGACCTTCCATTAAAATTATAATCATTTAATTCAACGAATGTATAGCAAGCAATTTCACCATTATTTTCTAACCCAACACAAAATTGACCATTTTCTAAGCCTCTAATAATTTCTTCATTAAATATGCCGTGATGATTAATTATTGATTTAACTTCATCAATACTTAAATGTTTTAAGGTGTATTTTGAAACATCATCTTTTACTATTGGAACATCACATCTTTTAAACTCTTCTTGAGCCCAATAATAAAGATTAATATCAAGGCCTATTAGAGCCAACCTATTTCTCAAACCATATAAAAACATACCGTTTTTAACTATTATCCAATACCTAGTTAAACTTGATGGCACTTTATCTTTGCTCATTTCCATAAACACGATTTACTTAATTGCCCTTCCGTACTTCCCATGTCCTTCTTGTAAATTTAATTTTAATCTAAAATCCTTAGAAGACATTACCGTACGTTCATTTGCGTTAGCTATTAAATGAATTCGTTTTAGCAAATCTGAATTTGTTGCCAATTTAGTTCTAGCTGTATCATACCAAATATTATCCTCAATTCCGATCCGTACACCACCTCCAATGGCAATTGCAAGTGAATTCATTCTTAACTGCTCCTTTCCTATGCCTGCTAGACTCCAATGAGAACCTTTTGGGAGATCATTAACCATAACCCCAGAGTGCAAAAGGTTTGCTTGAGAACAAGCTATATTTCCAAATAAAAGGTTAAAATAATATGGAGGTTGAATTAATTTTTTTCGCTCTAAATACTTAGCATAATTAATCATTCCTATATCAAAAGCTTCAAGTTCAGGAACAATTCCTTTTTCTTTCATCACTCTTGCCAAATCAATTACCATTTCTGGAGCATTAATGCTTGCCGTCTTGTTAAAATTTAAAGAGCTCAGGGTTAAACTCCCCATGTCAGGCTTCAAATTACCATCTAACAACAAAGGATCACTACGCTGTTCTAGCTCTGTAAAATCTCTACCACTTAATGATACACATATAACAAGTTCTTTAGCATACTTTCTAATGCCTCCAATAATTTCGGCAAACACCTCTTTTTTGTAGGTAGGAGCTCCTGTTATTGCATCTCTAGCATGTAAATGCACCATGGTAATACCAATTTCTAAAGCTTTATGGACATCATCAACTATTTCTGAAACACTAACAGGGACATAAGGTGTCATATTCTTAGTTGGAATCATACCCGTTGGGGTAAAATTTATAATTAAATTATTCTCCATAAATTATTTCATTAGGTATTTCAAAAAAGACGAAAAAACAGAAATAAATTACCGATTAAAGTTTACTTAAAAAAAATCTGAATAAAGGATATCGAAGTAACTCGCCATTTAAGAATTAAATCTCACACTTAACATCAAACCAACTAGAACTTTAGAATACCCCTCGAAGCTTGTCCATTAACTATGGAATCTCAATTGTTTTTATGTAAAAAAAAGTGGTAAATTAATTAAATTCAATATAATGTTTTTTTTCATAATTGCCATATGAGAAATAAGAATTTTGATTTGTTTTTTGTGAGTGATTTTTTATCTATTTTTACATGCAAACAAATCCTCAATTCGATATATTCTCTTTAAATGCACAAACTATCTTACGCTTTAATATTTTTATTTATTTGCAATAATTATAGTTTTTCTCAAGTTGGTATTGGAACCACTAATCCGGATCCTTCATCCATTCTAGATATTCAATCTGTTACTAAAGGATTTTTACCTCCTAGAATGACTACTAGCCAAATTCATGCCATTGAAAATCCTGCTGAAGGTTTATTTATTTATAATTTAGATGATAATTGTTTTAAATACTATAATGGATCAAAATGGTCTGGCTGTTTAACAGAAGCTGCAACAAATTCTTTAGATTGTAGTTCTCCTACTGCTACCGGAGCCTTTGTTAGTGGTGCTGCCTTAAAAAGCAATAATACTATTACCATAGATGTTCTTGTTAATGTTATAGAACCTTACACTATAAGCACAAACACGATAAACGGATATAGTTTTTCCGGGACTGGTGTATTTACCAATATAGGATTAAACAAAATTACATTAACAGGGTCTGGCACCCCCATTATTGAACAAACCGATACCTTTACTATTACTTTTGAAGGTAATGGAGATACGTGTAGCACCGATATTACCGTTACCTCCATTTTATCGAATTGTTTGGAATACTTAAACGCTGGTTTCACAACCGATGGCATCTATACCATTGACCCTGATGGAAATGGCCCTAAAACTGCTTATGACTGTTATTGTGATATGACTAATAATGGTGGAGGATGGACTCTAGTATTTAATCATAATACCGTTGGAGGTTATTGGACTGATGATGCTGAAGCTAACGAATTTAACGTCGAAACACCTAATATTACAACTAATAAATACTCTATTTTAAGTAAACTTGACGAGTTAAAAAGCAATACGCCCTATGAATTTAGGCTACACTATCCAGGGTTAGGAATCACCAATCACTGGAGTCAAACTTTTGACCCTAGAAGTGGGGCCTCTCCAACAAGGCCTGTAGCTGGTTATGTTGCCATATATATAGATACTACCGATAGCTTTTGGGGAGGGTTGGAATTATCTTTGGAAAACACTTATTTAGATGGCGCTGTAAATAGTGCGAATTGGTGGTACTCTTTAGGAAGTGTAAACGATTATAGCGGAGGTATTCCAGGGCCTAATACCGTAGTAAGTAAGGTTCAGCTTTTTGTAAGATAAAAGTTGAATACTAAAACTAAACCTTTTCAATAACGCTTAAAGCTAATCTAATTTTAAAATAATCTAAATCTTCATTAAAGTATTCAAAATAGGGTCTTAATGCTTTTGGACTATTTAATTTATCCTTAGCCTTTTTAACGGCTTCGACTTCACTTTTAGAAACAAAATCAAAAATATTTATAGCCTTACCAGAGCTATACAATTTAGCGATATGTGAATAAACGGTTGTAGCAGCAAGCTTCCGCTCGGTAGAGATTTCTTCAATAGAGCGTCCTAATTTATATAAATCGTAAGTTACCAATGTGGTATCTCTCTTTTTAGGTTTCTTAATTTTAGATCCTAAAAAACGGGTTATTTCTGCTATAAATTCATCGCCATAAACTTCCAATTTACGTTGCCCTACCCCACTAATATTTAAAAAATCTGCATCACTTAACGGACGTTCACGTTCTATTTCTTTCAAGGTTGCATCACTAAACACCAAATAGGCAGGTATATCTTCCTCTTTAGCAATTTTATAACGCAATAATCGTAAGCGTTCAAACAAACTATCGTCGTTTTTTTTCTGTCTTAACTTTGGTTTAGCCTTTTTTGTTCTTGTTATCTTGCCTTTTTTAGCCGTTGCTTTAAGCTCCGGGATCTCAACAGGTTTTGTTAAGGCTACCTTGGCTCCATCAAACAATACATTTTTTGAAAACTCGGTTAACTGTAATGCATTGTGTTTATGAAAGGCTATTTCACAAAACCCTTGATTTATAAGCTGAATGATAAGATGTTGCCAGTGTTTCCACGAAATTTCTTTCCCTATACCAAAGGTTCTTACATTATGATACCCTTTTTCTAAAACGGCTGCATTTTGCGAACCCCGAAGCACATCAATAATCATTCCCATAGCTTCTTTTTCCTTTAATCGATATATTGCAGAAAGAATTTTTTGGGCTATAATAGTTCCGTCAAAAAACTGTGGTGGATTATTGCAAACATCGCAATTCCCACAATTTTCGGCCAATAATTCACCAAAATAACTTAAAAGAATTTTACGTCTGCACGTTGTAGCTTCAGCAAACTGTTTCATGCGGTCTAACTTTGCTATTTGAACTTCTTCATTGGCAGCTCCGCTAGCAAAATTTCGCAATTGAATAACATCGGCATAACTATGGAACAATAAGGCATGAGCTTTTAATCCATCTCGACCTCCACGACCTATTTCCTGATAATAGCCTTCAATGTTTTTAGGCATATTATAATGCACCACCCAACGTACATTCGATTTATCTATCCCCATACCAAAAGCCACTGTTGCACAGACAATTTGGGTTTTATCGTAAACGAAAGATTCCTGGATTTTACTTCGCTTATCGAAATTTAAACCGGCATGGTAAGCTTCCGCAGGAATTTTATTGGTTTTTAATTTTTTGGCTAATTGCTCAGTCGTTTTACGACTTAAACAATATATAATCCCAGATTGATTGGGCCTACTTTTAATAAACTTGACTATTTGTGCAATCCTATCGTTCGCCACCCGGACTTCTAGAGCTATATTTTGCCTGTCGAAAGATGAAATGAATTGCTGGGCATGTTCAATACGAAGTTGCTTTTTAATATCATCGCGGGTTGCCTTATCGGCAGTAGCTGTTAAAGCTATAAAAGGTGTATTGGGAAGCGTAGATTTTAAAAATCCTAATTGCTGATATGATGGTCTAAAATCATGTCCCCATGATGATATACAATGCGCCTCATCAATAGCAACACAACTTACATAAGTTTCATTTAATATATTTTGAAGACCCGCAAGACTTTCTGGAGCTACATAAAGTAATTTTAAATCGGCATTAATAACCCGATCTATAATTTGTGCTTGCTCTTCCGGAGATTGACTACTATTAAAAAAAGATGCAGCAATACCATTGGCTAATAAACCATCTACTTGATCTTTCATTAAAGCTATTAAAGGAGAAATAACAATAGTTACCCCTTTAAACATGAGTGCCGGAAGCTGGAAACATATAGACTTACCACCTCCTGTTGGCATAATTACCAAACAGTCTTTTTTATTTAAAACAGACTCAACAATATGTTGCTGATTTAACCTAAAACTATCGTAACCAAAGTAAGTTTTGAGATTATCAAATAACTGATTATTAATAGTTGCTTTGGGCATGAAGGCGTCCTGAGGTGTAAACATTAAAAACTTAATGTTTTACCACTCTCTTTTTTTATTTAATTCCTCTAGTGCCTCCAATTCTTTCTTTGAAATTACCTTTAAAAATGAAGGATGTTGCTCTATAGCATATTCTATTTTTTTCACAATATCATCAAAAGATTCATTCTCATAGTCAATTTCTAAAGGCTTCTTTATTTCAAAAGATTGTAGGATATTTTTCTTTTTAATTCGTAACCCTTTTTTATCAAAAGACCTTCTAAAACCATCAATTACTATAGGAACTACAATAGGTTGGTATTTTTTAATAATATGAGCAGTACCTTTTCTTACTGGCTTAAACGGAGTGGTTGTACCTTGCGGAAAAGTAATTACCCAACCATCATCAAGAGCTTTACCAATACTAGAAATATCACTCATTTTAACCTGTCGCTTTACGTCCTTACCTTCAGATCGCCAAGTACGCTCAATACTTATCGACCCCATGTAAGCCAAAATTTTAGGTAACAATCCTGCTTTCATGGTTTCTTTAGCAGCAACGTAGTAAATATTTAATTTAGGATTCCAGATGTAACCCAAGTTTTTAATAGAATCTGTACGACCACTTAAACTCGCGTTAAACACATGGAACATAGATACCACATCGGCAAAATAAGTCTGGTGATTTGAAATAAACAAAACGTTAGTATCTGGTAAATCTTTAATGATTTCAGACCCTTCAATTTGTAACTCATTAAATCCTCTAAAACGTCTATGTGTTAAAGCGCCAAAGATTCTAATAAGCCATTTTTTTAAAAACAATATATGTCCGAATGGATTTTTTTTAAATAATCCCATAAATCGTGCTTCAGGTTTAGTTAGTAAGTTACTTAATTTAATTTATATTCAGAATGCAAATGTAATAAAACTAGGATACTACAAAAGTTGTTTTAGCAAGTCTTTAATTTCACTAAGCATCATTGCTGTTGCACCCCAAACGATATAATCATTTAATTTAAATGCAGGCACCTCAACTTCAACACTATAAGAGGTTTTCACTTTATTTAAAATGAGCGCACGGTCATCTAAAAAATGTTCTAAATCTACCTCTATTACAGCTTCAACTTCATCATCTTGCTTAATAAAGCGCGGTGTATGTTCAGTAACTCCTATAAAAGGATGCACATAAAAATTGCTTGGTGGAATATAAACTTGAGATATTTTTTTAACTATTTGAACAGTTTCCGTATGTACACCAACTTCCTCGTAAGCTTCTCTTAATGCAGTATCTTGCAATGAGGCATCTTGCTTTTCTAATTTACCACCAGGGAATGCTATTTGTGCCGAATGCACGCCTTTATAGGTGTTCCTTAATATTAAAACGAACTTAGTATCTTTAGAACTATCGGGATAAAACAGTGCCAAAACACCCGCTTGTTTGGCCTTTTTTATAGCTTTTTCTTGTTTTTTTAATAATTCTTGCCGAAACAGTGGCACCATTTTAAAGTGAGAAGCTTCGGCTGGTAGCGGTATATTTTTTATTTTTGAAACTGATTTTAAAAATTCTTCAAACTTCATAGTCTATGCGCGCCGTATTATTTTTCTGTTTTTTTGTTCTTTTTCTCAATTGTGAAGATAAACAAACTAAAAAGAAAAGTACACCTAAAACTGAGGTTGAAAAACCTATTGAAAAAAAAATTAAAAAGGATTCTGTTCTAAAACCGGAACGCGAATTCCCAAAGTTAAATTCTAAAAGCGCTATGGAATTCTTTTTGGAGTACGACAAACACCATAAGGAAAACAAAGTACGTATAACTACAGATTTTGGTGAAATTGATATTCTGTTGTATAACGAAACCAAATTTCATCGTTCTAACTTTATTTGGTTAACAAAACAAGGCTATTTTAATGACACCCAGTTTTATCGTGTTATAGATAATTTTATGATACAAGCCGGAAATAGCGATGATATAAAAACTGCTAGAAAGCGTTCGTATATTGGAAAATACTTGTTACCACCTGATACTAAACGCGGGTTTAAGCATGACCGAGGTGTTATTTCTATGCCAAGTAGTGAAATTAGAAATCCGCATAAATTAGCATCGCCTTATGAGTTTTTTATTGTCTGCCAAAAAGGTGGCGCCCACTATTTGGATGGTGATTATACTATTTTTGGGCACGTAATTCGCGGCATGAATGTGGTTGATAAAATTGCTGCTGTTGAGACCGATGATGGCGATTGGCCTGATAAAAATATTTTTATTAGAAATGTTGAAATTATTGATTGAGGGTAAAGCGGAAAGCTGAAGCCAGCAGGTGTAAGTTAAAAAAACTATTTGAGTACTTAATCTGCAACGAAATAATCACATTTTATCTGAATAAATTCTAGGCAATGCAATTTTAAATTTAACAGCTAATAACCTTGTTACTATAACCACAATTCCAGCTATTATAAAAACATAATTGTACTGTATTGGAAATTCTCGCAAAACAAAATAAGTAACCCCGCCTAAAATACAGGCGGTTGCATAAATTTCTTTTCTGAAAATTACTGGGATTTCATTACATAGAATATCTCGAATTACACCTCCAAAACTAGCTGTCATAGTACCTAATGCTATACATATTACAGGATGCAAGCCTGCGTTAAGTCCTTTTTCTATACCTACTAACGTATATAAACCAATACCTATAGTATCGAATAAAAACAGTGAGGTCCTTAAATAATTAATTTTACTTCTTAATAGAATTGCAAAAACGGAGGCCCCTAAAATAACATACGTATATGTGATGTCTTTCATCCACCCCACTGGTGTATTTCCTATTAACAAATCGCGCAGGGTCCCACCTCCAACGGCCGTAACAAATGCGATAATAAGAATACCAAATAAATCCATGCGCTTATTTATAGCTATTAATACGCCCGAAATAGCAAAAGCTATGGTTCCTAAAATATCTATGGTATAAAACATTCCTTTTTATTGGGTATTAAAATTTTGATTCTACTTAAATTAATTATGATTATTGTTTGCGTTAGGAATTAATCTTTGATTAATATTTTATAAAATTAACCGATAAATAAAACCCGTCCTTTGTCGTTACTCCCTAAAAATAAAAAGGCGCTCACTAATTACATGTTTTGGGTATAAAAATTATAATCTTTTAAAATAACATCAATAAACTCCATATCGTTGTTCTGAATAACATTTTTTATTCCTACTACTTCTATAATTTTTTGACGCAGCTTAATTAACGTTGGATAATCTCTAGCTTTTCGTGCCACTTGAAAGGTTTCTTTTATAATTCGAGCATCGTTATCGGACAATTTAATGACGTTTGGATATGTTGGTTTGTAATTGTCTTTTAAATTTTCCAGAATGGTATGGCTTATATTTACATTGTTCTTTAGTGCTATAACCGCTGTTCCGGCAGCCATATCACCAAGACGTTGGGCTTTTTTATTGAACAACATAACAAAAAAACCGAGTCCGAAAATATAGACATCAACAATTCTGAAAAACCAACGCACCACGTAATCTGAAAATGAAGCTTGATACCCATCAATTTTCACCACTCTTATTTTTAGAAGGCGCTTACCAATGGTTTGCCCTTGTAAAACGGATTCTAAAACCAAGGTATAAAACATAACAGGAAAACTAAGCACCGTATTTATAGCTATTTTCGACCATTGATCCATACTGTCGAAGGCACCAAATGTCCTATTTAAAATCAACATATAGCCAATTTTAATAGACATGTCAATTATAAAAGCTAATAAGCGTTCGCCGGCTCCTGCTGCATTGAACCTTATTTTTACATTTTGAGTCGTGTTAATTTGTAACTCTGACATTTTATATTTTAATTTATCAAATATATGAGAGAAGTTGCATTTATCAAGCAAAATAAGGAAAAATGGTTGAGTTTTGAAAAAGCAATCGTTAATAATGATTTTGACAATCCCGATGAACTGGCTTCGCAATACATTCATGTTATAAATGATTTGGCCTATGCGCAAACTTACTATCCTAAAAGCAAGGTAATTGACTATTTAAATCAGCTTTCGGCAAATGCCTACCAGAAAATTTACAAAACAAAAAGTACAGATACCTATAGGATTATTTCGTTTTGGAAAACCGAAGTACCTTTAATTTGCTATCATTACCGAAAATTTATTTATATCGCTTTTATTATTTTTTCTGCATTTACCTTTATTGGTGCTATTTCGGCTGCTAATGATGGTGAATTTGTACGGTCTGTTTTAGGCGATAACTATGTAAATATGTCGTTAGAAAACATTGAAGCTGGCGATCCCGTAGCTGTTTATAAAAGTGGTAGTAATTGGGG
The DNA here is from genome assembly GCF_039977455.1 of Algibacter sp. Taxonomy (GTDB): domain Bacteria; phylum Bacteroidota; class Bacteroidia; order Flavobacteriales; family Flavobacteriaceae; genus Algibacter_B. The sequence continues at coordinate 132,100 of NZ_JBDWDG010000014.1, forward strand.
CAGTTTTATTGGAATTACCATAAATAATTTAAAAGTTGGTATAATCGCCTTTGTTTTAGGCGTGTTTTTAGGCATTGGTACACTTTATATTATGTTTAAAAACTGTATAATGTTGGGCTCTTTCCAGTATTTCTTTTACGATAAAGGTGTGCTTTGGGAAAGTGTTCGTGGTATTTGGATACATGGCGCCATGGAGATTTTTGCCATTGTTATGGAGTGTGCTGCGGGTTTAATTTTAGGTGCTAGTATTTTATTTCCGGCAACACATTCTAGATACACCTCCTTTAAATTAGGCGCCAAAACAGGTATTAAAATTTTAATAAGCACCTTTCCGTTTACTTTTGCTGCAGGTTTTTTAGAGGGCTTTATAACCCGCTATTCTAACATTATGCCACATTGGTTATCGATTGCTATTATTTTAATTACACTTAGTAGTATTAGCTACTACTATTTAATTTATCCTTTTAAAATACAAAAACAAATTACTAAAACCCCAAATTTAAGTTTGTCGCATATTTGAAAACAAAACACCTACATATCTTTCTTTTTTTATGCCTTACAACTAACGTTTTTCAGGTGTCGTTTGGATTAAACCCTACCCAAACACCAGAGTATATAAGAACTTTTGATAACGACTTTAAAACCCGTTACAACAGTAGTAATTATAATTATGAAGGCACAGAAATAGTTTCTAAAACACCATCCGGATCTGGTGACTATGAAGATTATAAAAACGGAGATGTTAAAAGAGAGGAGCAAAATAACACTGATGCTTTAAGCTTAAATCTGGGTCCGATTTCTTGGTTATTTTACATAGCCATTGCTATTGCCGTAGTGTTTTTAGTCTACATTTTACTTAACGAAGGTGGTACAGGTTTATTTACTTCAAAGAGAAAAAAAGCCCTTAACACCTATAGCGAAATAACAGCTGAAAATATTGAAAACGCAGACATTCAAACATTAATAAAACATGCCGAAAACGATAATGATTACCGTCTTGCCATTCGGTACTATTACCTTTTGGTTTTAAAAACACTAAGCTTAAAAAACCATATAAAATTTGAAGATGATAAAACAAATAACGAATATTTAAACGAAGTAAAAAACAAACCATTTAGTAAAAATTTTGAATACACCTCTTATTTATACAATTACATTTGGTATGGCGAATTCCCACTAAACCTAGACAAATACAACAAGGCCAAAGAAAATTTCTCTGATTTTTTAAAACAGGTAAATTAATGAAAAAGATACTACCTGTTATACTTATTCTTGTTTTGCTAGTTATTTCAGCATCGATTGTTATTGGGGTTAAACGCACCAAAGTAGTGGATTGGGAAGAATCTTTTGATGAAAAAAGCAACAAACCTTATGGTGTTAGCGTACTTTATAAGGAGCTCCCTAAATTATTTAAAGGTTATAAAGTAAGAACGGTTTACCACCAACCTTCAAGTTATTTAAGTGCCAATTCTGAAGGTGGTTATGGTGAGCATGTTGCCAAAGGGAGTTATATTCTTATTGGAAATTCTGATTATTTAGAAGATGATTCTATTGATGAGTTACTAAGTTTTGTTGATGCAGGAAACACGCTATTTCTTTCAGATTATTACTTTCCTCAAAAAATTCATGACACATTGAATGTCAGTGTTAAATATATTGAAAACGAAAAGGATAGTATTTCTTTTTTATCGCTAAAACATGTAAACATTGCAGACATAACGCTAGATAGAAATGTAAGTGACCAATATTTTTCTGAATTCGATGCAACAAACCATAGCGTATTAGGGCATTCCAAAATTGATTACAAACACCCTAACTTTTTACAAGTACCCTTTGGAGAAGGCACCATATTTCTGCATTTAGAGCCTAAAATATTTACTAATTATCATCTTTTAAAAGAAGATCGCTACCAATATATTGAAGGCGCTTTATCGTATTTACCAGATAATGATGTGTATTTTGACTCTTACACCAAAATACAAACAGGTTACGATGGCGATGTTGAAAAGGAATCGAACCTAGGGTGGTTTTTAGAGCAATTATCCTTTAAATGGGCGTGGTATACAGCTATAGTTTTCGGGATACTATTTATGATTTTTAACGCTAAACGCAGGCAACGCATTATTAAAATAGTTAAACCACTACAAAACACAACGGTAGCCTTCGTAAAAACGGTTTCTAATTTATACTTTGACACCAAAGACCACAAAAATTTAATCGATAAAAAAATAACGTACTTTTTAGAAAAAATCCGTCACGATTTAAATTTAAACACCGATGTTTTAGATGACCAATTCACCGAAAAACTAGCCGCTAAAACAGGTAAAAAATTAAAAGACATTAAAAAGTTAATAAACTATATTAATTTAATGCGATCTAAAAATGAGTTTTTTGAAGAAAATTTAATACAGCTCAACAGACACATTGAGGCATTTTACACCAAATAATTATGGACGAGAACCACGAACAACTAGAACCACAAAATACGCCAATTCAGCCTGAAGATGCATTATCATCCATCGATAATAGCGTGTTAAATGCAAACGAAAATATAAAATTTAAAAACCGCTTAGATCTATCGGAACTACAAGCAAATGTTGAAAAAATAAAGCAGGAGGTTGGTAAAATTATAGTTGGCCAAAAGGATATGGTAGATATGCTTATTGCGTCGCTTTTAGCCAATGGACACGCCCTAATAGAAGGTGTTCCTGGTGTTGCAAAAACGGTTACCGCCAAATTATTGGCAAAGTCTTTAAGTGTTGGCTTTAGCAGAATACAATTTACACCCGATTTAATGCCGAGTGATATTTTAGGCACTTCGGTTTTTAATCTTAAAAATTCTGAATTTGAATTTAAAAAAGGGCCTATTTTCTCTAACATGATTCTTATAGACGAAATTAATAGAGCACCTGCAAAAACCCAAGCCGCCTTATTCGAGGTAATGGAAGAGCAGCAAATTACGATTGATAGTAATAAGTTTAAGTTAGACTCTCCATTTATGGTATTAGCAACACAAAACCCTATAGAACAAGAAGGCACTTATAGATTGCCCGAAGCACAACTAGACCGATTCCTATTTAAAATAGATGTTGACTACCCTAATTTAGAAGAGGAAATTGAAATTTTATCTCGAGAACAGGAGTTAAAGGACGGAGTTAAAACCGATAAAATAGAATCTTTTTTAACAGCCCAAAAAATTACAGAATACCAAAATTTAGTATCTCAAGTTTTAGTTGAAACGCATTTACTAAAATACATTGCACAACTAATTGTAGCCACAAGAAGCAATCAATTTTTGTATTTAGGTGCATCGCCAAGAGCATCTATTGCCATTTTAAAATCAAGTAAAGCATTTGCAGCTATGAGCGGCAGAGACTTTGTTACTCCCGAAGATATTAAACGTGCGGCCATTCCTGTTTTACATCATAGAGTAATTGTAACTCCAGAACGCGAAATGGAAGGTGTTTCTAGCAAGCAAATTATCAAACAAATTATTGAAACGGTTGAAATACCACGTTAATAATTTAGAATTGTAGTAATCGGTACAAAGCAAATAAACAATTAAATATAAATTTAAAACTCAACAATATGTTTAAAAACCCATTTTCATTTGAAGGCAGAATAAGAAGAACAGAATACGGATTAAGCTATTTAATCTATTTATTACTCTATTTAGGGGGCGGAGCTCTTATTGCAAATATGAATGAATCCTTTTCAATTTTACTTCTTGTTATATGGGTGCCATTAATATGGTTTCTTTTAGCTCAAGGCACAAAAAGATGCCATGACAGAAGCAATAGCGGTTGGTACCAAATTATACCATTTTATGGCTTGTGGATGCTTTTTGGAGATGGGGATACAGGGCCAAATGAGTATGGAAATAACCCAAAAGGTATTGGTAATCTTGACGAAATAAATGATATCGGAAAACCAATCGATAACGAATAACATAAAAAAAATATACCGCAGAGATACGTAAAGAGAAATTGAGATTCGAAAAAACCACGGCACAATTCGGTTGGGTAACGGCTAATCTCAGCGTAACAACTTATAAACAATAAAAAAACATTTTGAAACTATTCAAACCATTCTACATACAAGCACGTTTTTTCTATGCTGGCATTGCCATTGTAATTTTGTTTGCATTAAGTTATTTTACTCCTATTTTGTTTAATGTTGCTCAATTATCCATTATAGTTTTAATCTTACTATTTATAATAGACTTCCTAATTGTTTTTATAGGAAAAAATAAAATTGAAGCCATAAGAAATCTTCCTGATAAGTTCTCAAATGGGGATAAAAATCAGATTCATATTGATATTACTAACAATTATCCATTTACTATTCATCTAGAAGTAATTGATGAAGTGCCCGAGCAATTTCAAATAAGAGATTTTAAAATTAAAGAACCTGTTTCATCCCGTAAAACAAGATCCATTCGGTATCATTTAAAACCAACAGAACGCGGCGAATACTACTTTGGCGATTTAAATGTTTACGCTTCATCTGTATTAAATTTAGTTGCTAAACGCTTCACTTTTAATAGCGGATCCATGGTGCCAACCTACCCGAGTTTTAAACAATTAAAAAAGTTCGAGCTTTTAAACATCAATAAAAATTCATTAGTATACGGCTTAAAAAAAATACGCCGCTTAGGCCATTCCATGGAGTTTGAGCAAATTAAAGATTATGTTTTAGGCGACGATTTACGCACTATAAACTGGAAAGCTACGGCCAAGAAAAACCAGCTTATGGTCAATCAGTTTCAAGACGAAAAATCGCAACCCGTTTACTCCATTATCGACAAAGGCCGTATTATGAAAATGCCATTTAACGGCTTAAGTCTTCTAGATTACGCCATAAATGCAACCTTAGTAATGAGTAATGTGGTTTTAAAAAAGCATGATAAAGCCGGAATGCTTTCATTCTCTAAACGTATTGAAAATGTTGTAGTTGCCGAAAGACGTAGTTCGCAAATGCAACTCATTTCAGAAGCCCTTTACAATGTAAAAACCGACTTTTTTGAAAGCGATTTTAGCCGTTTATACGGCAGCATAAAACGCCACATCACTCAACGCAGTCTTATTTTAATGTACACTAATTTTGAAACTTTAGATGGTTTAGAGCGCCAACTCCCCTATTTAAAAGCAATTTCAAAAAGTCATTTACTAGTGGTTGTATTTTTTAAAAACACCGAGCTTAATAACCTTATTAACAACAAAGCCGAAACTATCGAGCAAGTTTACGATAAGGTCATTGCCGAAAAATTTGCCTTCGAAAAACGCCTTATTGTAACCGAGTTAAAAAAATATGGTATTTATTCCATTTTAACTACGCCGGAAAATTTGACCATAGACACGATTAATAAATATTTAGAAATTAAGGCTCGTGGTTTATTATAAAATATTTAATGCTATTTTTGAGGCTTCAAAATAATATTTTATTAAACCTAAGTTTATGCCATATCAAGAAACCTTTATTGAATTCTGGGAACAAGTAAAAGAAAGTTACCAAGAAGGTCGTTTTGCCAAATTAACTTTAGCAAAAACCATTGGTAAACCTAACTTAAAAAATATCTTTGTTAGACCATTATCTTCCGATAAAAGCCTTAAAGTTTTAGTAAAATTACGTTACCAATCAAGAGAAACCGAAGACGAAGAAAGCGAACTCACACTCGATGAGGCTTTCACTTTTTTAAAACCTTACCTTAAAACCCATTTTTCGTCTGTGCTTTTATTTACAACAACAAAAGATATCACTTTAAAAATCAATAAAAAAGGCATAGGTAAAATTACCGAAAACGCGCCAACATTCCAAAACGTTATTGAAGCTAAGAGCGATTTATAAAAAGCAACAATAATAGTGTCAAGTTTCCTAAAACTAGGGACATACTATTTATAACAATACTGATTGCTATTCTTTATATCCAACATGTTTCAATATAAAATCTACAATAGGTTTTGGATCTTCTAAACTATGTGGATGATGTCCAACGCCTTCTTTTTTTATTAGCTCTATATAACCTCCTGCTTCTTTATATTTTTCTGCCAACAAGGCTGTGTTTTCTTTATAAGGTACAGCTTCATCCATATCGCCGAACACATGAATAACTGGAATGCCAGCTTTTGCCAGATGTACACTGTTGTTTATTGGAATATTTTTAAACGTCTTAACAGAAGTCGTATCTAGATTATAGGCATTTAAACAAGTCTTCCAAGCTAGAGCATTACCTTTTCCGTTAAATAGGCCACCAGGCCAGCTTTTTATATCGCACACTGGAGCATCAGCATAAATGCAGAAAACCTTGTCTGTGTTTTGCGAGGCCCAATTATAGACTATTAATCCGCCTCGGCTCATACCTTCCAAAACAACCTTTTTATTTAGGCCGAACTCAGAAGTACAAAACGCATAAAAATCATCCCACAGGTCTACAGCCTCTTGGTTTCCAAATAAGTTGGCGACATCAACATAAACCAAGTGAAACCCTTTATCTAATAAGGCTTTATCTACTTGCGGTTCTGTACCCCAAAATCTTGCTCTCCAAATCCAGTTGCTATCTTGGTTCTTTTTACTAGGAAAAACAATTTTAGCTGCATGCCCTTGAAATGAAAATTCTTTCATTTTATAGTCGCCGAATGTTTTATCGTCTTTATAATGAAACGATGAGAAAGCAATTGTAATTGAAAATAGGACTACTAGTATTGATATTTGTTTCATTATTGTGTTTCTTATTTTTTTAGGTGCTAATGCTTCCTCAGACATGACATCGTTTTAAGACTAAAAACAAAAATAGTTTTTGTGACTATAACGGACAAGAAACGAAAGTAGCTGAAATTTTTTATAATGTCAAGTAGTTCATTGAATAGACACTCTTTTGTTGCTAAAATAGTTTGCCGAAAACATTCTGTGCAGCATAAAATAATTTGATGAGTTTTGGCTCCTTTAGATCTGCCAAAGTAAAATTTGAAGTTTATACCGATGAAATAGAATTGGACATAATATTTAAGGCTTTAGTTTACAAAAACTAGCTTATAAAAAAACAGCTATAAGTTTAAAACTTATAGCTGTTTTGGTAACTAAAAAAATTAATATCCAATTATCTTAATACCCAGGATTCTGTAATAATTCGTCAACTAACTCTACTTGCGAAGTTGGTAAAGGGAATAAGTAATTATCTCTACTAAAGTTACGCGTAGAGGCAGGTTGAACAACCAAACATTCTCTAAGACCTACTCCTGTCATAGTGCTTTCTGGAGTATGACTGTAAGAACCAGGAGTGTATAATTCGTCATTACCTTCGTATATAGTTCCTTCTATAACGGCACCATAAACGGCTTCACCTAATTCTTGTTCTGCTATTCCCCAACGTTTTAAATCACTAAATCTAGAATTAGCCTCAGCGTATAATTCAATAGCTCGCTCTCTTCTAATCTCTGTTTTGATATCCATATTATTAGCTCCTAAAAAAGCATTGTTTATTGCCGGTAAACCAGCTCTAGCTTTAATTAGATTTATAGATTCATCCATTTGATTGTCAGTTAAACTTCCATTTAATTCGTAAAGTGCTTCTGCATACATTAAATATACTTCTGCTAAACGTATTAAAGGAATATCATAAGATTCGGTTTTTGTTACTCTGTAAGCATCTTCTGTGCTCCAATTCCAACTCATAAACTTTGAATTAAAGTAACCAAAATTATTTGTTCCGCTTAAAGTCACATCTCCATTCTGTGGTATTTCACCTAGGTTTTTATGGTACGTAAAATAAGCTCTCATTCTGTAATCTCTATTTTGAAACTCATCTGGTGTATTAGCATACCCCTGGAATTTAACAGATTGATCTATTGGTAACCCATCGTCACATAAAAACAAATCCATCATTTTTCTACTAGGCTTTAATCTACCTTCGTAAACATGACTTACAAGTGTATTAGCCTGTCTGAATGTAAAATCGTACTTACCATATAAAATATACTCTTTATTTGTTGCCTTATCTAATCCTCCAGGATTAGATCCTCCATCTTCTAGGTTAAATAAGAAGTTTGAACTTAAATTATCAAGAACGTCGTTGTAATTCCATAACTCAAAATCTGCACTCATTACAGAGTTTGTAAGCGTTACAACTTCTTCTAAATAAGGTGTAATATTCGCAGCATCGAACCCAGCACTACCTGCACCAGAGCTTACACCATCTCCATCTGTTGTAGTTCCTACATATTTCATCCAGGTAGCTTCATGTAATAAAACTTTTGCCTTAAAAGCCATTGCAGCTTCTTTACTAATTTTACCTTTGTCTTCTCCTCCAATACTTGTTTCGTTTGGTAAGCCATTAATAGCATCATCTAAGTCTGCAATAATTTGGGCAACAACCTCATATCTACTATTTCGAGGAGCAGATAATTCTTCTGAGCTTACATCTAAAGGAGATGTTACTAAAGTAACACCACCAAAACGTTGCACTAAAAAGAAATACTGATAAGCTCTATGAAACTTAGAAGCTGCAACATATTCTGCAATACTTTCTTCGCCATTGTATGCTTCTGCTCTATCTAATAACAGATTTATATCACGAATATAACTGTAGGCATCGGTATAGTAATCGTCGTCCACTGGAGCTAGAGTTTCGCCTCTAGCATATTCTTGTGCATCGCCACCTTCAAAAAAACCAACTAAATCCGAACCGTGATCCGAGTAAATACCTTGGTCTCCCCATCCCATTAAATAGGAATAGAACCTATTTGATCCCGTTAAAAAGTGTTCTGCTTCATTGTAATATACATCATCTGTAATTGAAGCTGGCGGTGTTAAATCTATAAACTCGTCTTCGCAAGACGTAAAAAACACCATTATGCATGGTACTATTATATATAATATCTTTTTCATTTGTATCTGTATTTTATTAGTTATAATGAAACTTTTAATCCTAATGCCCAAGTACGCATAAACGGATAGGTAGCATTATTTGAGCTCGCTTGTGACTCAGGATCAAAACCATCTTTTACGCTAGTCAACTCAAATAAATCATTCCCTGAGAAATAAATTCTAAAGTTATCAATAGGCGTATTTCCTACTTTCAAACCTTTTACATTATATCCTACTATTAAAGATTTTAATCTCATATATCGATTGTTTTGTTTCATGAAATCTTTATTAATATAGTTCCAATTAGCAACATTTGCCTGTGTTGATAATCTAGGGAATTCTGCATTTGGATTATCTTCTGTCCAGGTTCTTCCTAACCAAGTTGCCGATTGATTTTGCCAAATTTGTTGAAAAGGAGCAGCCCAGTAACCTGTTCTTACTATGTTTTGATTTAATGCCCCTTGGAAAAACGCTCCCAAATCCCAGTTTTTATATTTAACATCAAAATTAAATCCAAAAACATGATGTGCCGCAGAATCACCATGGTAAGTTAAATCTTTAGTATCGATAACGCCATCTTCATTAGAATCTACAATTCTTGTATCTCCTGGCACCAAGCCTGCACTTGTACCTTGAGCTGGTAAAATACCACCTGAATAGGTTGCATAATAGGCATCAACCTCGGCTTGATTAGCAAAATAACCATCTGTATCATAAAGGTAAAAAGAATTAATAGGTTTACCTTCAACCACTCTCTCATCATTATTATCACTAGTATCCACAAGGTTTAAACCTGCTACAACCGCTTCGGCTCCATCGTAACTTGTAACTTCATTTCGAGAATCACTCATATTAGCAGCAACACTTACATCAAAATCACCTAATTGACCTCTCCATCCTAATTGAATTTCCCAACCTTTTGTTTGCAAATCTCCAGAATTTGTAAGTGGAGCATTTGTTCCAAGTACATCAGAATAAACAAGACTAATTAACATGTCTTTATTATCTTTTTGATAAAGATCTACAGAACCAAAAACAGAATTATTAAACAATTTAAAATCTACACCAATTTCCTTGGTAATAATACGTTCCCAAGTTGTAGTATTACTAAACAAGCTACTTGCTATAGATGTTACTTGTTGTCCAGCATTAGTTTGTCCGAAAACCGTATTTCCAAAACCTACTGTTGATAAGTAACCGAAGTTACCAAAGCCAGATGTACTACCTAACTCTCCATAACCACCACGTAATTTTAAAAAGGAGATAGCATCACTGTTACTTAAAAAGTTCTCAGAGCTTAAAACCCAACCACCAGAAACACTAAAGTAGTTAGACCATTTTTGACCTTCAGCAAATCTAGACGATCCATCCCTTCTACCTTGAAGTTCGAATAAGTATTTAGATTTGTAATCATAATTTACACGTCCAATATAACCGTAAGCACCCCAAGTATTACCACCACCTTCGGTAACAATATTTTGGTCTGTTGCACCTAAGTTTAAATCGTAAACACCATAATCTACAAAACCAGTTCTTCTAGCTCTAAGGCCATTACTTTCATTTTTCTCAGCTTCAACAGCTAATAATCCTGATACATTATGGTCTCCGAATGTGTTACTATAATTTAAAGATCCTTTATAATTTTTATAGGTAACATTACCTGTTTCTTCTTCAATATAGGTTGTACTTGGCGCATTAATATAAGTTGCAAAATCTCCTTGCCAGCTATACAGTGGAACTGATAATTTGTATTCCTGATCTTCGCTGTTTTGTTTACTAAACGCGTAAGAACCTGCTATATTTAAATTGTCTGTTATTTTATAGGTTGCTTGTGCAAAAATTTTCATCTGCTCATCTATAAAGTTTTGGCGACCACCGTCTATAACCTGTGCTACGGCATTTCTTTGACCTGCAATATCAACACCTCCAAAAACAGAATAGTATTGACCTTGGTCATTGTAAGCCGGGAATAATGGCGCATCGTAGGCTGCTGCATCTGCTGCTAGCCCTCCTAGTGGCCCTGAAAAATGTCTATGAAAATAGGTAATGTTTGTGTTTAAACTTAATCTATCACTAATATCTACATTATAGTTTGCTGCAAAGTTATATCTATCAGAAGAATCATCTGCCACCTTTAGTCCACCAACATTTTCATCATATCCTGCCGAAATACGGAAGTTACTCGTTTCTGATCCTCCTGACACACTAAAATTGTGTTGGCTAGAAAATGAATTTCCAAAAAGATCATCAAATCTGTTACCCTCAGCTAACCATACTGTACCGTTTATTGGTAAGTCGTAATAGCCTTCTTCTCCCGCTGCTATTCTTTCTAAAGTTGGACGATCATTCCAAAAGAAATATCTTGGTGCCTTTCCTGCTGCAATATCCGAATCAACGGCTGCAAGATAACTTTGTCCATACTCTGTCATTGTAGGTGTTGGAGGTCTAATACCTATAGTACCCATTCTTAACACAGAGCTAAAATCAACTTTTACTTCACCTTTTCCTTTTTTAGTAGTAACTAATACTACACCACCTGCTGCTCTAGAACCGTAAACCGATGCAGAACCACCTTTTAATACACTAATACTTTCAATGTCATTTGGGTTCATATCATTAAAAGATGCCGAATTTATTGCTGGCACACCATCAATAACAATTAAAGGGTCTATACCGTTAACAGACGATGTTCCCCTAATAAGGAAGTTAACATCCTCATTTCCTGGTCTAGAAGACGTACGTGTAACAACTAACCCTGGTGTTCTACCTTGCAGTGCTAAAGCAGGACTTCCAACCGCTAAATCTTCAAAGGCTTCGGCTTTAACTTGCTCTACAGCGCCAGTTAATGTTTCCTTTTTTGCAGAACCATAACCAACTACCACAACCTCGTCTAATGCCGCAATATCAGAATCTAATGTTACATTAATTGTTGAATTGCCGTTTACAGCAACTTCTTTGGTTACATATCCTATATATGAGAAAATTAAAACAGCATCATTTGATGGTACAACGATAGAATAATTACCATCAAAATCTGTTACCGCTCCTGTATTAGTACCTTTTACTAATACATTTACACCAGGAATTCCCATATTATCATCGGCACTTATAACAGTACCGGTAATGGTCTTGTTTTGCTCAATAGATGCAGCATACAAATTGGATGATGCACTCATTGTTAGAAAGCCCATTATCCAAAATAGACTTGCAAAAAATTTCAGTTTTAACTGATTAAGTTTAGTCATAAATTTTTTTTTAAATGTTATTTAATAATTTAAAGTTATTTAAAACCAAAAATAATCTCTATTCGATTTATAACATATAAACTATGACTCAATACGTATAAAATATTATTCATTTAGCAGCTAAACGCCCCTATTTTCCAAGCATAATTGATTTTTTTATTATATTATTTTTCTTATAATTTTTTCAACACATTTTGAGTGTAACTAGTAACTAACACATACCATTTAATCAGCAATACAATGTAGGACTATACCACCAATGAATGTATGATAATAAATCGAAACAAAAATAAACCTTGAAGAATGAAGAGTTAATAAAATGATTAAATAATTAACAAAAAAAGTGACCATAATTGGTCACTTTTAAGGTAGTATTTTATTATAGGCAACCAATAAAAGTTATTTATTTAATATAACTTAAAGGTAAACTCTTAAACATTATTATTAATCGTACTTTCTTTGATTAAACCAGCTTCCTATAAAACTTAAGTTTAAGGTTATTTTATGAAAATTCTCTTGAACTAGGCTATTACTTGTTGAGCCTTCTCTACCATAAGAATATGATAAATTTAGTGTAGATCGGTTAGATAAAGGCAAGCCTAAACCTATGGATGCAAAATAACTATCAATTTTTTGGTTCGAGATATTTAAAAAACCGGTATTATAATTTAAACCAAACCTATATTTAACAAAACTCCAATACTTATTTTTATCGGAAGGTAAATATTCTGCACCAAAAGCATAAATATCTTGATTGTTGTAACTTTCACTATTTTGAACTTGGTTTGTATTGTCCCAATATAACTTAGTAAAATCGAAACTTGTTGTTAAATTGTTATTTAATTTAGTGGTTAAACCAACCCCTAGGGTTAAAGGCAATTCGAAATCTTCCAAATCACTTTCAACATTATCATCCATAATTACTTTAGTGCCTCCAAGAGACGTTTTATACGAATCACTAACCTGATCTCCACCTAAATTAGCAGGTAATTCTAAAATGGCACCTAGTGTAATTTCTTTATTATCGCTTTTAACAAGGTTATACTGTACTCCTGTTTTTAGTTTAAAACCATGGTAATAATTAACATCTGTAATATTTACAAAAGAGTCGTAATACAAATTGGTTTCTTGGTTTATAGACCCAAAAAGATAAGCTAAATCGACACCAAACGACAACTTATTAAATACCTGAACGCCACTAGATAGGTAAAATTTATTTAATCCTCCAGAGCCTGTTATTCTAGAAATATAAATATCGGTAGAGCCTTCAATTGGGTTTTCAATATCAATATCGTAGCCTACTTTGGTATATGGTAAAAGCCCAAAACTCATTCCTACATTTTTGGTAATAGGAAATGCCATAACAGCATGCGACATATTAAAATCATAAGTATTATCGCTTACATTACTAGTTTCAAGGGTAGAATATACGCCATTAATACCAAACTCATATAAAAAAGTTTTTTGCTCAATATTTCCTAAACTAGCAGGGTTTATTAAATTTATTTCCCCCGGGTTATTTTGAGATATCCCTGTGTTTCCTAAACCGGTTAATCCTCCTGTAGCGGTTTTATTTTCTACCCCCAATCCAAATAACGAATAAGGTGTACTCGTATCATTTTGAGAAAAACATGAGGGTATAACTGCTATTAACAATAACAATGTTTGTATTTTATTCATTTAAAAGGCTATTTAATAATTTAAATAAGTTACGCTTAGCTTAATATTGTCGTTGTCTTCATCTCGATTGTCAATTATTAAAGTATCAACCACCGTGTCGTAATCTTCAAATTGAATCATGATAGCATAATCCAAATCAAATTCAGAATTCAAAATCAATTCAACAAAACCACTCATATCAATACTATAATAGGTGTTTTCATCAAACTCACTGTTATCTTGATTTAAAACGGCATAACTTGCATTGGAATCTAAATCGGTAAGCTGACTAACAATTCTGTTCTTACTATCAACAACATAAACCACAAGTGACTCCTTTAGTGGCTTAGTAGCATCGTAACTTCCTTTAAGTGGTTTAAAGGTTAGTTCTGCATTTAAAGATGTACTTTCTTGAGAGAGTGCTTTTAAGTCTTTTATTGTAGGCATTTCAATCCTTGCCGATATACCGGTTCCTGCCTGTGCAAAAATTAATTGATCGGTATCCTCACTGGATATATTTACTTCTGTACCCGATAAACTGCTAATAATCGTATTATCTAAATTTGTAGAAATAGCATTAAATTGTTTACTAGCATCTGGGATAAAGAAATCTAGAACTTGATCGTTATCTTCACTACTATCACCATTATCTTCGGTATAAAATATACGCATAGAGCTGTTTTCGTTTAAATCGGAATACGATTTAAAATTAAATCCTAACACATGACTATTAGTTGTGGCATCTGGAATTACTGTTAAACCATAAAAATACCGGATAAAATCATCGGTATTATTAATTTCATTATCTCTAATTTTATTAAAAATTTCTTCACCGATAACTGTGTTTAAAGAAATATAAATAGAATCTGTAGCACTATTAGGTCTTGGCGTAAATGTTACTTCGCCAAGAGCTTCTTCGTCGTATTTAAGTTTAGATGTATTGTAAAAATCAACATCTTCCTCTGGCTCAAAATATTCTAATACACGATGTACTTTATAGGTTTGTGGTTGTAACGTATCGCCATAATAATAAGTGTCGTAATTTAACACTAATCCAATGGAATCATAAACCGCATCTGAACTTATAGAAAAATTCGAATTATTTACTTGAAAATATGTTTGGGCATTTAAATCTCCAAAATATTCATCTTTTAAATTTCCTAGAAGCATACGGCTTGTACTAGATGTAACTAACGAGTCTATCTTAAAAGTAAAAGCCTTAACCGAAAAGGTATCGACTATGACTATATTTATATCATTATCAATAAAATCGGTGCCTACCGGATAGTTATTTACCTCCTCGCTACAAGAAAACATAAACAACAAACTCAAACTACTAATCAAAAATAACCTCATTATCCATTTTTTAAAGAGCAAAACTATTGGTAGCACAAGCCATTAACACATCAAAATAGACTAATCGAGGTATTTTATAGACGAAACTGTAAATATTATGTTAAAATATTAATATTCAACCCATTAAACACTTCATAGATGTAAATAGCCGTAACATAGATAAAAATCTCATGTTGGTCTATTTTGTGGTGTTTTAAAACCAAGTAGCCAATAGATTTGCCACGTATTTAACGAAGAATTAATAATAAATATAAACAGTAACAATAATGAATGTATTAAAAAAGAGCAGCATTTTATGTCTTGCAATCCTATCAATTTTATTTGTTGGATGTAACAATGATGATGATGATTCTGATGAGTATGGAAACTGGGTAGAAAGTTCATCTTTTGATGGAGATTCTAGAGGAAACGCTGTAAGCTTTACTATAGGTGATAAAGGCTATTTAGTAACAGGATATGATGGTGATGATTATTTATCTGACACTTGGGAGTACAATTCGGAAGGCGATTATTGGATTAAAAAAGCCGATTTCCCTGGTACTGCGCGTAGTGGAGCCGTAGGTTTTACAATAGATGGTAAAGGTTACTTGGGAACAGGATACGATGGTAACGATGAGTTAAAAGATTTTTGGGAATATGACCCAGATACCAACCAATGGACACAAAAAGCTGATTTTGGAGGTACTGCAAGATATGGTGCCATAGGCTTTTCAATAAATGGATACGGTTACATTGGTACAGGTTACGATGGTAGCGAGCAAAAAGATTTTTATAAATATGATGCTAGCACAAATACTTGGGAACAAGTTGTTGGTTTTGGTGGGCAAAAACGCCAAAATGCCTCGGTTTTTGTTATAGATGATATTGCCTATATAGCTACAGGAATTCACAATGGTAGTGTTGAATACGATTTTTATTCTTTTGACGGAACAACTTGGACAAGTTTAACCGATTTAGATGACGACGATGACGAGTATTATATAACATTTACAAGTAGCACTGCATTTTCATTAAACGGAAAAGGTTACTTAACCACTGGTATTAGTGGTTCTATTACAAATGTTTGCTGGGAATATTCTCCACTTTCAGACTCATGGGAAGAAAAACCTGAATTTGAAGGTTCATCAAGACAAGACGCGTCATCTTTTTCTTTCGACACTAAAGCGTTTGTTTTAATGGGAAGAAGTAGTAATTATTATTTTGATGATGTTTGGGAATTTAGACCAAACGAATTAGAAAACGAGGACGATTAATAGCAGGATTAATTGATGATTAATAGCAATATTAATTAATGTTGATAATAAGGTTAAACTTGAAATACAATTTGTGTTATAAATTAAAAACTTGTTTAACCTTATTTCTTTTATAAAAAGAATAACACTTGTTAGCATTTTATTAAGAATAAAGCGCCTTAATTTTGAACAAATTTTTAATATTGAGTCAATTTAAAAAGATACCCCCAACTATTATCCATATACTTATATGGATAATTTTTTTGGTTATAATCGCCAGTCAAATTTATTTTAGAATTGGCATAATACCGCAAGACTTTATAGTACGCTCAGGACTGCTTATATCTGCCTTTTATCTTAATTACAGCTTATTAGTACCACATTTATTATTAAATAAAAAAACAACACTTTTTTTCCTTGTCCTATTTGCTTTCGGACTGTTTTACATGCATATTATGGAGGTTTTCTTACCAAAACCAAATTTTATGCGACCAATTAATTTGCATAGACTAGAAAACCGAAATGCAATGTTGCCAAGAAACTCCTCCCCTTTTCTTATAAATTTTAGAGGTTTTTTTCCTTCTGGAGGCTTATTACTTTTAATTTTCGCATTAAGTACGAGTATAAAATTAGGACTAGAGTGGTTTAAATCTGAAAAAGAACGTATTGAAATTGAATCGCAAAAAGTTAATTCAGAATTATCGTTTTTAAAAGCACAACTTAATCCACATTTTTTATTTAACTCCTTAAATAGTATTTATTCTTTAGCACATAAACAATCAAAAAACACCGCTAATGCCATAGTTATTTTGGCAGATTTAATGCGCTATATGATCTATGAAGCCAATAAAGACTTGGTCCCATTAGAAAAAGAAATTGACTATATAAGAAATTACATGTCATTACAACTACTTCGCTTAAAAGACTCCAGTAATGTAAAAATGAATATTCACGGTAATTTAAACTTTAGTATCGAGCCATTACTATTAATCTCATTTATTGAAAACGCTTTTAAATACGGAACAGACTTTAAAGGCAACACTAATATTTTAATAAAAATTACTATTGAGGACGCTTTATTAAAACTTTATGTGCAGAATTCTGTTTCGCATCAGCAACAAAAAACAGAAAACTCGGGTGTAGGCTTAGAAAATATTAAGAACAGATTAAAACTACTCTATCCAAACCGACATACTATCAATATAAATAGAGAGCAAAACAGTTACGAAGTCAATTTAATTTTAAAACTTAAAAACCTATGATAACCTGTATTATTATTGACGACGAACCACTAGCATTAGAGTTATTAGAAGATTTTATTTCAAAAATATCCTTTTTAAAATTAGTAGCGACATGCTCCAACGGTTTCGAGGCCGCCAACATTTTACATTCACAAAAAATAGACCTAATATTTACAGATATAGAAATGCCTAATTTTTCGGGTATCGACATTATTAAATCCTTAGAATACCAACCGCATTTTATATTCACCACTGCCTATTCACATTATGCTGTTGAAGGTTTTAACCTAAATGCAATAGATTATTTAGTAAAACCAATACCATTTCATAGGTTTTTAAAAGCGGCCACGCGAGCGTTAAACCTGATAACGGAAAAAATAGAGCCAAAAACCACCATTATTGAAAAACCAAGAAGCGAACCCGAATATATTTTTGTAAAATCGGAGTACGAAAACATAAAGGTTAATGTTAATGAAATTAAATATATAGAAGGTTTAAAGGATTATATTAAAATACACACGGTAAACAAAAAACCTATTTTAACTTTAAACAGCCTTAAGAATTTTGAAGAAAAATTAGGGTTAGCAAACTTTATTCGTGTCCATAAATCGTATATAGTATCTATAAACCACATTCACTCGGTACAACGTAATCGAATAATAATCGACGAAAAATGGATTCCTATAGGATTCAGTTACAAAAACGATTTTATCAAAAAGATTAATTGTTAGTTTAACTTTCTTAAACTCTACATTTTAAAATAAAAAAAGCGACCTTAAAATAAGATCGCTTTAATAGCTAGTAATCAAGTTGTAAATTGTAAAAACTAACCATTTAGTTAGACGGTTTCATTTAACCAAGCTTTCATCATCCAAACAGTTTTTTCTTGTTCAGTAATAAAATCACTCATCATGGAGTTTGTTCCTTCGTCATTGGCATCTCCTGCCTTTTCTAAAAGAGCTCTTTCAATACTTAAAAGTTCGGTAAGTGATTCTACTATTAAACGCACTGCTTTTTCATCCTCCGAAATATTTTTCCCAACAGGAACTCTTGCTTTAGCCGAATAATCTTCGAACGTGTGTAAAGGTGTTTCTCCTAAAGTTAATATACGTTCTGCAATCTCATCAACTTTCACGTTCGCATCTGTGTATAACTCTTCAAATTTAACATGTAAATCAAAAAAACGTTTACCTTTAATATTCCAATGAATGCCTCTTAAATTCTGATAATAAATCTGAAAATTAGCCAATAGGCTATTCAAATCTTCTGCTAATCCTTTTGTTTTGTTGGTATCTAATCCTATACTATTTAATGTTGTCATAATCTTTATTTATTTTCTTACCACAAATTTAATTTATAATTAACACCTGTTTCTATAAGTTTTATTGATACTTTTTATATTTTTATAGCCTAAATTGATACTGATGACCATAACCCAATTATACTATGTTTTGGCTGTTGCCGAAAACCAAAACTTTACTAAAGCAGCCGAAAAATGCTTCGTTACTCAACCAACTTTAAGTATGCAAATCCAGAAACTTGAAGATCAATTAGATGTTTTAATTTTCGATCGAAGTAAAAAACCCATAGAGCTTACCGAGGTTGGTAAAAAAATAGTAAATCAGGCTAGAAATATTGTTAACGAATCTTACCGTATACAAGATATCGTCGATCAACAAAAAGGCTTTATTGGTGGCGAATTTAAATTAGGAATTATACCAACGGTTATGCCTACTTTGCTACCTATGTTTTTAAAGAGTTTTATAAAGAAACACCCTAAAGTTAAACTTAAAATTGAAGAGTTAACTACAGAAGAAATTATTGCCAGAATTAAAGATGGCCATTTAGATGCAGCCATTGCGGCAACACCTTTGGAGGATGACAGCATTAAAGAGCGCGTACTTTATTTTGAACCTTTTGTAAGCTATATACCAAAAGGACATCGCCTCCATACAAATAGCAAAATTGATGTTACCGATTTAGATATTGATGACATGCTACTACTTGAAGATGGGCATTGTTTTAGAGATGGCGTTATTAATTTATGTAAGGCACTTAAACATCAGCCGGATGATAATTTCCAATTAGAAAGCGGAAGTATTGAAACCCTTATAAAATTATCCAACGAAGGCTTAGGCATGACCCTGTTACCATACCTGCATACTTTAGATATTAATGATGCTGAAAAAGCCAACTTACATTACTTTAACGAACCTACGCCTGCAAGGGAAGTAAGCTTACTATATCATAAAAGCGAATTAAAAATGCAAATTATAGAAGCCTTACAAGATGTCATTTCAGGAATTATTAGAGGTGCTATTGCATTTCAAAATGTAAAAATAATTAGCCCTTTACCTAAAAAATAAAAGAATAAAAACATCTACAATTTAACATAAATACATTTTTAATATTAGGAAATTTTAAAATTTAGCAAGACCTTTGACTCTGTGAAAACAACAGCACTTATATTCGCTTTATTCTTGCTAGTCAAGCCTATAATTCCAGTATTGGAATATGCTGCTTTTTACGATTATATAAAAAATGAGCTTTGTATAAACCAAGACAAGCCAGAGTTAGCTTGTAACGGGAAATGCCATCTTAAAAAGGAATTAGCTAAAGCTTCAAATTCTGAAACTGGTAATGAAAATAGTCATTCTATCACAGCTGAGCAATCTATAGTGTTCTTTCAAAACACAATTAATTACGGTGATTTTGTTATTCTTGAAGAACAAAATCCAAAAATAAACGCGTCATATAATACGATATACAAGTATCACTATATGAACTTTATTTTTCACCCACCTCTTGCATAGTTTCTTCATGAAATAAGGGACTCAAAAAAAATCCAGAATAATTATCTAGTATCGTATTCTATTAATTTAAAACTTAATTAGAATATAACTACTTAACATGCAAAAAACGCACGCTTATAAGTGTCATTTATGGTGTATACTCATGATTTAATATGTTCCCTTAATGATTTCATTTAGCGGTAAAACATACAATTATATTAGTTGTACTCCACTAACTAAACGCAGTACTATAACCAGTATAATTTAGTTAGGCACTGCCTCTAACATTTTTAAATAAAAATCAATAAACAATGAAACTTATACAATTTACTGTATTTGTACTTTTTGTCGTGGTTACTTCTTGTACACTAGACAAAACAGATTACGAAGCAGAATTAGTCACCGAAACTACCGAATTCATAGCATTTGAAGAAGTAACAGCCATAGTTAGCGAGAATTACACCATTAGCATTGAAGCTTTAAACGGTACGTTATATAAAGGATACAACGAAATTCACCTTAATATTAACAATAGCCAAACCAATGAAAGTTTGGATGATGCCGAGGTTACGTTTTTACCTATAATAACCGATGCTAATGGAAACAAATCATCTTGCCCACATGCCTATAATTTAGTTTATAACGCCATTGAAGACTATTATACAGGCTATGCGGTGTTTACTAGCGAAAGTGACTCGATAGTAAATTGGGAGTTATACATTGATATTATTGATAATGGTGAAGTAACATCTGTTAATCATGCTATTACTATTGCGGAGCAAAACAATTTAAATTTAAACATGACGGCTTTTACAGGTAACGATGGCGAACACTATTTTATAGCGTTAGTATCCCCACAAAGACCAAGTGTATCACAAAACGATTTGGTTGCAGGAATATACAAATACAACCAGCCAACTAGCAGCGCTGGGATATTTCCTGATGCGTCACAATACTCGTATAGCGTGGTTAAAAATCACAGTTTGTTATTAGACCCGAGAATGCCAGAACCATCTATGGGAAATCACTCATCGCCTAACAATCAAGATCTCACTCAAGAAAGCGATGGTTTATATTACGGGGTTGTTAACTACACCATGACTGGCAATTGGACCTTGAATTTTATTTTAAAAAATGAAAATGATGACATCATAAAAGGAACCGAAGTTTCAACAGAGTTTACACCAGGAGTGGAAGGTGAAAAAGGCGAATTACACATCGATATATTATTCTAAAAAAATGAAAGGATTTACATTACTAATACTTTTGTTTGGCACATTTGTGAGCGCTCAAAACTTACAAATGCAACAGGATAGTGTGGACGTACAATTGGATGAAATTGTGATTATTGCGGCTAAGAAAAAGAAAATTGAAACCGAAATGAAAATGGCGGTTTCTGTTGATGAGTTTTTAGCCTCGTCTGATAATATTAGCTTTATAAAACGTGGGGCTTACGCCTGGGAACCTTTACTTAACAATATGAGTACAGAGCGTTCTATTATTACTATTGATGGCATGCATGTGTTTGGAGCTTGTACAGATAAAATGGACCCTGTTACATCGTATATTGAAAGTAATAATCTTGCGGAAATTGATATTCAATCTGGACAAGCAGGAGGCCTAAATGGTGCAACTGTTGCTGGAAGTATCGATTTAAAAAGAAAAAGCACATCGTTTGGCCTTAGTAGAAAATGGAATGCAGCCTACCAAACTGGTTTTGAATTTAATAACAACCAATTCTTTAACCTTGGTAATGCGTCATATTCAGGAGAAAGACTAGTGGCAGAAGGCAGCATATCGTATAGAAAAGCAGAAAATTATTCTGATGGAAATAACGATGAAGTTAACCACTCGCAGTACGATAAATTCAATTCATCATTGGGCTTAGCGTACAAAACAAGTGATTTATCATCGTTACGTGTTGATGCCATTTTCGATAAAGCAACAGATGTTGGCTTCCCTGCACTACCTATGGATTTATCCTTATCTAGAGCACTTATTACATCTATAGCATACAAACAATTTTTTGAAAAAGGCGTAATCAAAGTATGGGATACTAAATTATACTTTAATGCAGTAGAACATTATATGGATGATACCACACGTCCAGAAAACTTAGTACATATGGATATGCCTGGTTGGAGTACAACCTACGGTTTGGTTTCTAAAATTAATCTTAAAAAGGAAAAGTTTGCTTCAGAAATACAACTAAATGCTTATGATAATTTATCCATAGCAGAAATGCGTATGTACCCACAAGACCGTAGCGAACGTACCATGTTTGCTTTTAGTTGGCCCTGGGTTACCACACAATACGCTGGACTTTCAACAAGTAACTCTTACGATATCTCCGAAAAAAGTCAGTTTAATTTTGGAGGCGCTTTAGGTGTTAATTACAACTATTCTAAATATATTGAGTTTAACAGAATTTTTCATCCAGGTGCATCGCAAGAAAAAACTAGGTTTTTACCAAGTTTACATGCAGGTTACAACTTAAACATCAGCCAATTTAATTTTTCAGTTGGTGGTGGCTATGGGCACAGAGCTCCTTCGGTTTCAGAAGGTTATGGCTATTATATTTATAACAGTTTTGACCGTTATGACTACATTGGTAATCCAGATTTAAAAAACGAGGTTTCTTATGAGATTAATGCCACTGCAGGTTATAAAACTAAAAAAGGTAGCATTTTGGCTAAGGCAAATTACTTCTATATACAAGATTATATTATAGGAAGAATTTTAAGTGCCGGAAGTCCAATGAACTATCAATCGGTTGGTGTTAAAGGTTATACATCTTTAGACAATGCTACCCTATTTAACTTTTCATTGAATGGTAACTACACTGTTTTAAAGGGCTTACACTGGAAAGGTACGCTTACCTATGCACGAGGATTAGATGATAATAAAAATAATTTACCGTTTATACGCCCGCTAAGTTACCAAACGTCTTTGCATTATTCTCACCAAACATTTGGATTTTCAACGTCCCTTAATGGCGATTACAAGCAAATTAATTACAGTCCGGAATATGGAGAAGACCAAACACCATCTTACAATAATTGGAATGCCTCCGCAAATTACACCTTCTATATAGAAGATTACAAAACGGTATTCCAAGTAGGTGCAGAAAATATTTTAAACGAGTACTACAGCACCTATGCCGATTGGGGAAATATCCCTAGAATGGGACGTAACATATTTACGTCTTTAAAAATAAACTTTTAATCAAAAAAAATAACAACAAACAAAATAAAAATGAAAAATTTTAAAAAGTACCTATTATTATCTTTTAGCGCATTAGCAATCATTTCTTGTAGTAATGATAATGCTCTAGTAGCTAACAATGTAACCTTAGAGTTTAATAATACCTTTGGAAATGAAACTATAGTACTTGGCAACGCCACTTCGACAGAAGCTACTAGAAACACTTCTGCCGAAGGACAAGTACACCACTTTGAAGAATTAAAATATGTGATTAGTAACATCCGCCTCATTAAAGAAGATGGTACCGAAATTCCATATAACGTTAACGATTTAGATAACGGTGCTACCGTAGTAAACCAAGCAAAAACAGAAACGTTAAAATACGTTTTAAATGATATTCCAACTGCTGATTATAGTCAAATAAAATTTGGCTTAGGCGTTAAAACATCATTAAACACACTAGATGAAGTTAGTTTCCCTAACTTTTATGCAGCAGCTGGTGAGAACGACACGCAAATGCACTGGGAATGGGGAACTGGATACCGTTTTACTAAAATTGAAGGTTTTTACGATACCGATAATAAAACATTGTCTTTCCACTCTGGTAGCACAATTGATGAAGATCCAGATGATACTACAGGCGAAAGTTTTATTCAAGGTGTTGATGCGTATAGAGATATTACATTAAACCTTCCAACCATGGCAATTGTAGGTCATAGCGCGCCTAAAATTGTTATTAAAGCCGATTTTAATAAATTTTTAAGCGGAGATACGCATACTATTACTTTAGTAACAACAGAAAACATTTCTAACAACGCAACACCAAGTGCACATACTGCAACAGAAATGATGAAGTTTGTTGACAACATTGGTGGAACTGGAGACACTAATACTACAGGTATGTTCTCAATTACGAACGTAGAAAATTAAATTTAAAATACAGCTTCAGCTTGACAATTAAATCGAGCTGAAGCTATTATTAATAGCTCTAAAAAGCGTTTACCAAATGAAAAACTTTATAAGAAATATGTATGTTTTATTATTATTTGCATCTTGTAGTAATGATGATTACCAACCCATTTCTTATGAAAATCCAGAAATAGTGCTAAACATTCCGGAAGGTTTTCCCGATTTAAATATTACCGCAATAACTAATGCACCTACAAAATATGGTGTAGAGCTCGGAAAAAAATTATTTAACGACAAAAGACTAAGTGCAGATAATACCATTGCGTGTGCTAGTTGTCACATACAAGCAAATGCCTTTACAGATAACCTAACAAGAGCCATAGGTATTGAAGGCAGAATCGGGTTACGTAATACACCACCCATTCAAAATATGGCATTTATGCAATTTTATAACTGGGATGGCAATACATTAGTTTTAGAAAACCAACCATTAGTGCCTATTATAACGCACGAAGAAATGGATTCCTCCATTTTAGAAGTTATTGGTAAAATTAAAAACGATCAAGAGTATATTGAATTATTTAATAAAGCTTTTGGAGATGAAACTGTTACCAATGATAGAATTTTTAACAGCATTGCACAGTTTGAATACACTTTAATTTCTGCAAATAGCAAATACGACAAAGTAATACGAGAAGAAGGTACAACTTTTACCTTAAGTGAAACCCAAGGTTATCAAATTTTTAAAGATAAATGTATAAGCTGCCACAGTACCGAGTTATTTACCGATCAAAGTTTTAGAAACATTGGCTTTCCAATAAATCCTGATAGCGAAGAAGCTGGCCGATCGCGAGTTACTAGAGAAGCAGATGATTATTTACGTTTTCGTGTACCCTCATTACGAAATATTGAATACACAGCGCCCTATGGTAGTTTTGGACAATTTGAGACTTTAAAAGAAGTACTAGATTATTTAGATAACGGCGTTATAGAAGCTGAAAACTTAGACCCTATTTTAAAAGATAATGGAAATAAAATTTCACTTACTGAAGCGGAAAAAACCCATCTTATTTCATTTATGAAAACACTAAGTGATACTGATTTTATTGGGCAATAAGTAATAATCCCAGAACTTGCGTTGAAAACTCTTCAACGTACCTACTTATTTAATGCAAAAAGCGACTCTAGAGTCGCTTTTTGTTTTATGTTTTTAAATAAATTAAACATTGATTTAAATTCGGATTTTGCAATACAAGAGAATGAATATAAATTTTAAGCTCCTCAATCTCATAAGGCAGCAATCTATTTAATGCCTTTTGTACTTCTTTGCAAAACAACGATGTGTCAAAACTAACTTTATTAAGTATAGTTTTTGTGTAATCTAGCATTGCTCTTGCCATGAATTTTACAGGGTTTTAGGTTTTAATAAAAAAGTAAATTTGTTTTATAGGCCTTTTCTTATTTCATGCTTAAATTTAGTGAAAAAATACTCAATTTTAATAAATTTAAGGAAAATTAACACACTTAACTTATTATGGTTCCTTAACAAACCTTTAAAACAAACGCTAATCTACCTTTATTAAAGCCCTCATTTGAATATTATTCCATTAATAACTCCATTAAAAAATCTTGCATAGTACACTACACAAGATTAATTAACTAAAACTGTTTTCGATCAACCAACTACCACAACACAAGGTATTCCAAGAGTTTTAACTAAATTTAAATATTCTTTAAAATTTAATCAATCAAATAATTTTCAAAACGCAAACCTAAGTTTATACGCCTTATTATCTATTCAATTATTATTTTCTGACTATACACTTTATTTTGGCTTTTCACTTTTATAAAATAAAACCCACTTGCATTATTTTTTTAAGTCGATAATTGGTTATTACGATCAATTTTTCATGAAGCTACTTTTTGACCAATGTTATTACCAAGCTTGTAATACTTTTGAGCGTTTTCCAAGTATTTATACACACTTGAGTCTTTTTTACAAAGAATGAATTATAGAAAAGTTCAAATGAAGCCCAACCTACTATTTCATAATTCTTGTCATTTTCGGCATATTTTAAAGCTAATTTGCTATTTTGATAAAGTTTAGCCGTTTCCTGGTTTTTATCATTTATTAATACTTTAATTTCATAAAAACAGGAAAGGTGTCCTTTAATGTTTTCACTTAAAGGCAGTGGAATTGAATCTAAAAATACGGCGGCTTTTTTTTTGATCATTGTCTAACGCATTGTTTGCAGAATCTATATATTTTAAATATATCCCTTCATGCTCATTTTGAGAAACAAGCCCAAGGTTATTAGAAAAACAAATAAAATTAATGGTTTATCTAAGCATTTAAAATTCCACAGAAATTAGGGTTTTAGAGTCGTCGTTAAATAACTCATGCTAAAAAAAAAGCTGTATCAAACAATACAGCCTTTTATAAAAATTTATAATTATAATTTAAAACCGGTTATCCCCATCCAATAAATCGCCTATTCCACCTAAAATACTACCTTCACCTTTATCTTTTCCTCCACCTCTTGGAGCGCATGCTAGCACACGACCTGCCAACCTACTAAATGGTAAAGATTGTATATAAACAGTTCCAGGCCCTTGTAATTTGGCAAAAAATAAGCCTTCGCCTCCAAAAACCGTGTTTTTAATACCGCCTACAAATTCGATATCATAATCTACAGTTTGATCGAAACCAACAATGCAGCCTGTGTCTACTCGTAACGTTTCGCCAACTTTAAGTTCTTTCATAGCCATGGTACCTCCAGCATGCACAAATGCCATACCATCGCCTTCTAGTTTTTGCATTATAAAGCCTTCGCCACCAAATAAGCCACGGCCCAATTTTTTAGAAAACTCAATACCTACGCTTACGCCTTTTGCTGCACATAAAAAGGCATCTTTTTGACATATAAATTTACCGCCAAAACGTGATAAATCGATTGGAATAATTTTTCCTGGATAGGGTGATGCAAAGGAAACGTTACGTTTGCCTACTAAATCGTTATAAAAAGCCGTCATAAACAAACTTTCACCTGTTAAAATTCGTTTTCCTGCCCCTAATATTTTTCCTAAAAAACCGGTATCATTTTGCGAGCCATCGCCAAAAATGGTTTCCATTTTAATGCCATCGTCCATCATCATAAAACTTCCGGCTTCGGCTACAACGCCTTCTTGTGGATCAAGTTCAATTTCTACGTATTGCATTTCTTCGCCGTAAATACGATAGTCTATTTCGTGTGATGTCATTTTTTTAATTTTTTGTTGATTCGTTTATATGTTGATTTGTTTTGGGTTTTGTTACATTTTTGTTTTTTTGTTTTTTGTTAAGTTGTAAATCATCTAAACGGTTTTACAACAAACAACTTAACTCTTAACTCTTTACCTTAACACTCCACTCAAAACCAAAGGTAGATACCACAACACCTTGTTCATTTACGCCTACCGATTCCATCCAAAGGGTTTGTCCTTCGCCTGTTTCAATAGCTTTTTTAAGCACATCGTCTACCGCCTTTCCATCTATACAAGTAAATATTATTTTACCCAAAGCTTTTTTAGTAAATGTAGCTTTGTTCGAGGTTACCAACATAGACACCCGTTTACCGGAGTCTTGAATCTTACTTATCATTAAAGCGCCTGTTGAAAACTCTGCTGCCATACCTTGTACTGCCCAAAACATAGACTTAAATGGGTTTTGGTTTATCCATTTAAATTTAACACCTACTATACATTTTTCTGAATCGATATGTTTAGTTCTAACGCCACAAAGGTATGCCGAAGGAAGCTTAAACATCGTGTAAGTATTTAATTTACTAGGTGTTAACGCCATGCTATAAGTTTTAATTTTTCACTAAGTTATGAAAATAATTCACATTCCTAAATGTTAATTTTATGTTAATTTTTAGTACTATGCGTAACAAAGTACCTTCTTTTAGACATATATTTGCATAAACAACTATTATATGTTTTAAATAACTCGAACAAAATCATGTTAGACAATCATCAAAAAAACATTGCCACCTTTATTCATTTATCTACGTTTAGTAGGTTCTTTATTCCGTTTGGGAATTTTATTGGCCCTATTCTTTTATGGAGTGTGAATAAGGACAAATCAGAATTTATAGATAGAAACGGAAAACAGGTTATTAATTTTCAGTTAAGTGTGTTTTTATACGCTATTATTTTAGGGACCATAACGATTCCGTTTTTTGTTTTTAAAATTTTTAGCGGTATAGACTTTATTGATTTTAATGCTTTTGAGAGTTTCCGTATTAGTATTGGCAAACCTTCGCCCCTACTTTACATTGGTGGTGCTTTAGGAGCGCTTGCTGTAATTGGGTTTATAATTGAATTAGCCTTAATAGTTGTGGCTAGTTTAAAGGCTAGAGATGGTGAGGTTTATAAATACCCGTTTACAATTAATTTTTTAAAGTAAATAAATGGGATATAAAAAAAATATGAATGGCGAATAAACCCGCTTTAGGGATTGCATTGGAAAGCCCTCCCCTTGTTGTAACCTGCCGGCAGGCAGACAGCCGCCCTAATTCTCGATACAATTCCATTAAAAATCAGAATCATCTGAAGTGACAAAATAAAATTTCATCAATAATCATCAATAAAATCAATCAAAAAATGAACAGTTTCACAACATTAAAACGCTTTAGAACATGAAGATAGAAAACACAAAAGCACAAATGCGTAAAGGAGTTTTGGAATTCTGCATACTATCAGTCTTGAAAGACGATGATGCTTATGTAGCAGAAATTCTGAGCACCTTAAAAGATGCCAAGTTGCTGGTGGTTGAAGGAACCATTTACCCTTTGCTTACCCGACTTAAAAACGCAGGACTTTTAAATTACAGATGGGAAGAGTCGACCTCTGGACCACCAAGAAAGTATTACGGTTTAACCGAAACCGGAAAATTATTTTTAAAGGAATTAGATACCACTTGGAGTGAATTACACAACGCAGTAACTATAGTAACAAGCCAAAAAACACCAAAGAAATGAATAAAACAGTCAACATAAATTTAGCAGGTATATTTTTTCATATAGATGAGGATGCGTACTTAAAATTGCAACGCTATCTGGAGGCTATAAAACGTTCGTTTACAGACTCGCAAGGGCGATCTGAAATTATAGCCGATATTGAAGCGCGTATTGCAGAACTTTTTAATGAGCGCGTGCAAAACGATAAACAGGTTATTAGAATTGCCGAGGTGGATGAAGTTATCTCGGTAATGGGACAACCCGAGGATTACTTAGTAGACGACGAGATTTTTGAAGATGAGCCACAGTCGAATTACAGAGCAAAATCGGCCACATCTAGAAAGCTTTTTAGAGATACAGACAACTCTTATGTTGGTGGCGTATCTTCTGGATTATCGCATTATTTTGGTATTGATGCTATATGGATTCGATTGGCATGGATACTTTTAATTTTTGGTGCGGGTACCGGTATATTACTTTACATTTTACTTTGGATTTTAGTTCCAGAAGCAAAAACAACCGCCGAAAAAATTATGATGACGGGCGAACCTGTTAACATTAGTAACATTGAAAAAAAAATTAAAGACGGCTTTGAAACGGTAACCGAAACCGTTGGTGATGTTGCAAAAAATGTATCGGACTCGGTATCTAACGCGGCTAAAAATATAGATGTTAAGAAAACGGGGAATTCTATAAAATCGTCGTCTCGATCTTTTTTTGAAACCATTGGAGATATTATTTTGTTCTTCTTTAAGGTGTTTTCAAAGTTTATTGGAGTGTTACTAATTATAGCTAGTGCTGCAACGTTAATTGCGCTTATTGTAGCTTTATTTTCTGTAGGTATTGCCGATGTAATTCACATACCAGGCTTAGACCTTGTAGAAATTGCTAATACAGGCGAAACCCCAATTTGGTTGGTGTCTTTATTTGCTTTTTTTGCTGTTGGCATTCCTTTCTTTTTCTTATTCTATTTAGGTTTAAAGATTTTAATAAACAACCTTAAATCGATTGGTAACCTTGCTAAATTCGCTTTACTTGGTTTATGGATTATCTCCATTATAGCGCTAATTATTTTTGGTGTAAGACAAGCTAGCGAACATGCATACGAGGAAAGTTATACCGAAAAAACCGAACTCCCTATTACTGCAACCGATACGCTTAGTATTAAAATGGTAAACAATGATAATTTTAACTCGGATTATGGCAGACATGATAATTTTAAATTAGCCTATAACGATAATGGAGATAAAGTGTTATACTCTGCCGATATTGATATTATTGTAAAATCGACAACAGATTCGGTTGCTAGAGTAGCTATTAGAAAAAGTGCCGATGGTAGAGATTATGATAGTGCTATTGAACGTGCAAAAAACATTAATTATAATTTCGGTTTTAAAAACAACACCTTATTACTGGATTCTTATTTGACCACGCATCCAGATAATAAATTTAGCGACCAAGAGGTTGATGTTGTTCTTTATTTACCTGAAAATACGGTGGCCTATTTTAATAATAGCGCAAAAGGGCACTTAAATTATCGAACATATAATGGAAATATAATCTCAAGAGATGATACAAACCACTATATGAAAATTATATATGAAGATGCTACATGTTTAGATTGCCCAAAGGAAAATATTAAAATTAAAGTGAACACGCCTCGCGTTAAAATTAATGACGAAGGCATCGAAATTCACTCAAATGAAGGCCATTTAAAAATAGATAAAAATGGCATTAAGGCTGAATCTGAAGAAGTAAACCTCAACATTAATTCTGAAGGGGTTGAAATAGACACAGAAGATTAAATAATACTATAAAGATCCCGATATAATGTCGGGATTAATTCAACTAACAATTCATCAATAAAAATCGACATTTCAGATATTTAAGTTTTTAACTCCCCCTATTTCAAAGGATATTTAAACAATAAATTAATCATCAATCAAAAAACGAATCGTCATGACCACACTAATTAAATTCATTGTTGCCACTGTATTAAGCTTAATGCTTGTTTCCTGTAATTTCGATATAAATTACAACTCTGGCGTTCGAGGAAACGGCAATATTACAACTCAAGACCGGAACATTTCTGAATCTTTTACAGCCATTAAAGCTACCGAAGGTTTGGACGTTTACTTAACACAAAGCGACACTGAAAGCATAAGGGTTGAAGCCGACACAAACTTACACGACATCATTATAACCGAAGTTGAAAATGGAGTTTTAAAAATACATACCAAAGAAACCATTGGTAAAGCTAAAGCAAAAAAAGTACATGTTAGCTTTAAAGATATATCGAGTATTACATCTACAAGTGGTAGTGATGTCTATTCTACAAACACCATTAGCGTTGAGCGTTTAGATTTAAAATCGACCAGTGGAAGTGATATGACACTTGATGTAAATACATCGTTTTTAAATTGTAAATCAACAAGTGGCAGTGACTTAAAACTCTCAGGTAAAACTATAAAATTGAATGCTGAAGCTACAAGCGGCAGCGACATTAAAGCAGCCGATTTAATGGCAGAATCGAGTGAAGTAAAAGCAACTAGCGGTGCAGATATAACTGTTAATACCTCAAAAGAATTAACAGCCAGAGCTACTAGCGGTGGCGACGTAAAATATTACGGTAACCCTAAAACTGTAGATAAAAGTGATAGTTCGGCAGGCAGTATAAAACAACAATAACTATCAAACCAACTGACTATTAAACCATTTCAATCCATATTGAAGGATAGAGGTGGTTTTTGTTCTATATTTGTTAGTGACTTATTTCATGTATTATGGTCTTATATATAACGTATACCACTAACAACCATTAATTCGTTTGCAAATGAAAAAATCTCTCTTCATATTTTTTTTTAGTTTACTGGTCATAACCTTATGTTCAGGACAAAGTACCGAGAAGGTTAAGGGCAATAGAACTGTTACTATACAACAAACAAATATTGAATCTTTTCACACTATTTTATTAGATGAAGATTTTGAAGTAGAAATAATTTATGATATCAACCCTTTTGTTGAAGTTGAAACGGATGAGAATCTACATGATTTTATACAATTTCAAGTAATTGATAGTGTACTTACCTTTAATAAAAAGGCAAGAATTACATCAAAAAAGAAGCTAAATATTAAAGTAACCTACAATGATGCATTAAAACACATTGAGACAACTGATAATGCCGAAATATTATCGTTATCTACAATGGATATAGAAAATGGATCTTTAAAAACTAGAGGATCATCTAAGGCAGGACTAACCATCGAATCCAAAATGTTTACTATTGACACGGATGATAAATCTAAAGTAAAGCTAAATTTAACTAGCGAAACCTGTTTAATTTCCATGAGCGGTAACAGCAAAATTGACGCATTAATTAATACGTCTGTCTTTTCGGCCAACTTGTTTCAACGAGCTACAGTTAATGTTGAAGGTTCAAGTAAAACGGTTAAGGCCGAATTAGATAACCACACAGAATTTAATGGAAAAAACTTTACAATTAATACTTGTGACGTAATTTGTAATATAAGTAGCGATGCATACCTTGAAGTTTTAGACAATATTACCATTGAAGCCTCTGGAGCTAGTTCTATTTATCTTTATCAGAATCCTAAGATTGTTATTAACAAACTAGCAGATACTTCAAAATTACAAAAGAAGGTTAAATGATTTTTTCAGTTTATTCTTAAAACAAAAAAAAGCCAAAGTCATGGACCTTGGCTTTTTTTTTATAATTATAAATCTTATTAATTATAAGAGGACGTAGACACTTCAAATGTTGCATCCTTAGCGGCTAAATAACGTTCTGCATCTAAGGCTGCCATACAACCTGTACCAGCTGCTGTAACGGCTTGTCTATACACGTGATCTGCTGCATCACCAGACACAAAAACACCTTCTATATTAGTTTTAGATGTTCCTGGAGTATTTATAATATATCCAGTTTCATCTAACTCTAAAAAGCCTTTAAAGATATCTGTATTAGGTTTGTGGCCAATAGCTACAAAAAATCCAGTAGCTTCAATCTCGTGTTTCTCATTCGTTTTATTATTAATAACGCGAACACCAGTAACTACTTGCCCATCACCCAAAACTTCATCAGTTTCAGTATTAAACAAAATCTCAATATTTTCGGTGTTTTTAACCCGAGTAGCCATAATTTTTGAGGCTCTAAACTCATCTCTACGTACCAACATGGTTACCTTTTTACAAAGCTTAGATAAATAGTGAGCCTCTTCGCATGCAGAATCGCCAGCACCAACTATAACCACCTCTTGGTTTCTGTAAAAGAAACCATCACAAACAGCACATGCCGAAACACCACCACCTAATTTTAAATATTTCTGTTCTGAATCTAACCCTAAATATTTAGCAGATGCTCCAGTAGAAATAATTACAGTATCACAGTGTATTTCCTTCTCCTCATTAACCCAAACCTTATGAACATCACCAGAAAAATCCACTTTTGTAATCCAGCCATCGCGAATATCAGCTTCAAAACGTTGTGCTTGCGCTTGTAATTGCATCATCATTTCTGGACCTGTAACACCTTCTGGGTAACCCGGAAAGTTTTCAACCTCATTAGTAGTTGTTAATTGTCCTCCTGGTTGCGTACCTTGATATAAAACAGGGCTCATATTTGCTCTAGCAGCATAAATAGCGGCTGTATAACCTGCTGGTCCCGAACCTATAATTAGGCATTTAACTTTTTCTATTGTATCAGACATAATTCCTATTAATTTTAGTAGTACAAAAGTAGAATTTTTGATTGAAACCTTACACTTAAGTTATCAACAGTTTCTATAATAAGATAACACTAAATTATAAAAAGTTTCCTATTTGTTTTTTTCGTAACTTTAGTAACATAACCTTCTAACACTTAAGACAATGAAAAAGCTCACATTATTTATTTGTATTATTCTATTATATTCTTGTAACAACAAACCTAAAGTTGATACCGCAGAAAAAATGCCTACTATGGCTGTTAATGATATTAATAGTTTAGAAGGCGCTTGGAAACTAGTAAGTTTTATTAACTACGGTGAAAACGGAATACCAGACACCATATTAACCTCTGAGACCAATAAACAAATAAAAATGTATTCAAAAACAAAAGTGATGTGGAGCAGAACTAGAATTTTCGATACCATTGACTGGTTTGCTTATGGCGAGTATACCATTGACAATGGTGTATTAACTGAAATTTTAGAATACGGCTCTAAATCAATGAATGAAGTAATAAAGGACAGAACTGAATTTAGTTTTAATGTTACTATTGGTGAAAATAAATTTAGCCAAACCGAAATTGATAGTTTAGGGCATCCTATTTTTTCTGAAAATTATATTCGATTGGAATAAATTAACTTTATAAAACCCATTACCGTTAAAAAAGAAATAGGGACCATAATTATTTTATAGTCCCTATTATATTATTTAAAATAAAGCACAATGGCTTTTATAAATCAAACAACCTAGGTAAATACATTGATATTGCTGGAATATAAGTAATTAGCAACAATACTATTACCATAATAAGTAAAAATGGCAGTAACGGCTTTACAACTTGAGTTACCGATACATTGGCGACACCACTACCTACAAAAAGTATTGTTCCAACCGGAGGCGTACATAAACCAATACATAAGTTTAATACCAATACAATACCAAAATGCACAGGGTCCATACCTAATGCCACCACTACAGGTAAGAAAATAGGAGTAAAAATAAGTACCGCTGGCGTCATATCCATAAAGGTTCCAATTATTAATAATACGATATTAATTACTAAAAATATGACTATTTTATTACTGAATTGCTCTAATAAAAAGCTACTTATAAGTTCTGGAATACCCTCAAAAGAAAACAACCAAGACATAGCCATAGATGTACAAATTAAAAACATAACCACTGCCGTTGTTTTAGCACTTGTAAGTAATATATCAGGAAAATCTTTTGTACTTACATCGCCATAAACTAAGGCTAAAACTGCAGCATATAACACGGCAATAGCAGAAGCTTCGGTTGCTGTAAAAATTCCTGCAACAATACCACCTACAACAATAACCAATAATAAAAGGCTAAAAAAGGCCTTTCTAAAATAAGTCCATATTAATGATAAAGGCGCACGACTTCCTTTAGCAAACTTTCGAGATATAGCAACAAAAGCAATATATGCCATTATAGCTACTCCTAACAAAATACCAGGTAAATATCCAGCAATAAATAAAGCCGCTACCGATGCTGTGCCGCCACTGGCAAGGGCGTAAACAATTAATATATTACTAGGCGGAATTAATAAACCTGTTGTTGCCGAGGTAATATTAACCGACGCACTAAATTCTCTGGGGTAGCCTTCATCTTCCATTCTGTCTGTCATAATACTTCCAATGGCAGATGTTGCTGCAATTGCAGATCCTGAAATAGCCCCAAACAACATAGATGCTAGCACATTTACATAAGCCAAACCTCCTGGTAAACTAGCGACTAAAGATTTAGCAAAATTGATAAGGCGGTTAGCAATTCCACCACGCTTCATAATTTCACCAGCCAAAACAAAAAACGGTATGGCCAATAGTGCAAAACTATCTATCCCAGTTGTCATGCGCTGTGCAATGGTTGTTAATCCTGGCAGGTTATCGATATTAAGTAACAAACTTAATGTGGTAGAGATACCAATACTATAAGCAACTGGCACTTTTAACATTAATAATATAAAAAAACTTGCAAATAAAACGATGATACTTATTACTTCTATACTCATGTTTAATCGGTTATTTTGTTAGCATTAATTTTTGTGATGTGATAGACTGAAAACCACATTATAAGCAAACCGCTTACTGGTAAAATGGCATAAATATAGCCTAAGGGAATTCTTAACGTTCCTGATAACTGCCCCAGGTGTAACGTGGTATAGACTAGATTAAACCCACCAATTACCATAACAATTAATGCAAATAAAAAGATACAAACTTCTATAAAATACAAAGCTTTTTTTCGCCCACCCTCCGAGAATTTTTGATAAAGAAAATCCATTGATAAATGCTGTCTTTTAGCATTAAGATAGGCTGCTCCTAAAATGGATAACCATATTAACGAGAACCTTGCAAGTTCCTCTGTAAAGGCAAAGGATGTATTTAACACATACCTTGAAAACACTTGCCCTAATACATCTACAACCAACAATCCAAAAATAGCAACCAGGATAATTTCCATAGTTCTACACACTTTATTAAAAAGAACATCTGCTGTTTTCATAATTATTGATTTTTTATTTTATTGATAATATCATTCATTTCTGGGTGCTCTTTTTGAAAGGCTTCTAAAACCGATTTTGATTTTTCTTGAAATAACGACTTTTCTGGTATAATAATTTCTACTCCGGCCGCTTTTGCTATAGCCATAGATTCCTCTACAGAATCACTCCAAAATTTCTTTTGAGCTTGAGTTGAAATGTCTGCGGCCTCTTGTACCCAAACTTTTTCTTGTTCAGACAAACCTTCCCAATATTTAGTGCCAATTAGTAAAACATCTGGAACTGATGAGTGCTGATCTAAAGTATAATATTTACTAACCTCGTAATGATTTGAAGACACAAAAGAAGGCGGATTATTTTCCGCACCATCTACAACTCCTTGTTGAATAGCTGTATAGAGTTCGCCATAGGCCATTGGTGTTGCAGAACCTCCTAAAGCATTCACCATATTAATAGCCATTTGGTTATTCATTACTCTAATTTTAAGCCCTTTTAAATCTTCAGGAGTTCGTATAGCTTTATTGGATGTATAAAAACTTCTACTACCTGCATCGTAATAGCAAAGTCCTCTAAGCCAAAACTTACTTCCTTTTTCTAAAATAGATTTTCCTACTTCACCTTCTAAAACATCAAATTGGTGTTGTTTATCTCTAAACAAATAAGGGATTCCTAAAACATGATATTCAGGTACGAAATTAGATAAAGTAGCTGCACTCACTTTTGTAATCGCAACACTTCCAATTTGCAATAGTTCTAGAACCTCACGTTCGGAACCTAATTGACCATCAGGGAATACCTTAAGGTCCATTTTACCTCCTGACTTTTCTGTTAAAGCTTTTTTAAACTCTAAAATCCCTTTGTGAACAGGGTGCGATTGCGGCAAAGTATGCGCTAAATACATAACTTTCACATCGCTATTCCCTTTACACCCCGTAAAAAGAAACACCAGTAATAGGCAAGAAAAAATTCTATTCATCATAATTGTGGTGGTATTTTTTTAATTTAGTTTTTAAATTTAAAGTAGTTTACTGCGTTATTATAACAAATATCTTGAACCATTTTTCCTAAAAACTCAATATCGTTTGGTACTAACCCTTGATTAACATCTTCGGCCAATAGGTTACATAAAATTCGTCTAAAATACTCATGTCTAGGAAAGGACAAGAAACTTCTACTATCCGTCAACATACCTACAAAACGACTTAGTAAGCCCATGTTAGATAAGGTGTTTAGCTGTTTTTCCATGCCGTCCTTTTGATCTAAGAACCACCAACCAGAACCCCATTGCATTTTCCCTGGAACATCTGAATTTTGAAAGTTCCCCATCATTGTTGCAAATACTTCGTTTTGTGATGGGTTTAAATTATAAGTAATGGTTTTAGCTAATTGATCGCTAGAATTTAGTTTATTAAATAATTTAGACATAAACTCAGCCATTGGAAAATCCCCAATAGAATCTACACCGGCATCTAAGCCTACTTGCTCTAATAATCTAGAATTATTGTTTCTAATTGGCCCTAAATGATACTGCTGAATCCAATCGTATTCGTGGTATTTTTTACCTAAATAAACAAATAAAAATGAACGATAGGCATTCACTTCATTTTGAGTAAGCCCCCTTCCTTTTAATTTATTATTAAAAACCCCCGAAACGTCTTCTTCATTGCATTCAACCATAGTTAGTACTTCACCTACACCAAAATCGGATAAGCGGCACCCTTGGGTGTTAAAGAATTCTATACGCTGATCAATAGCACTTAAAAAATCAGTAAAAGTAGATATTTTGATGTTCGCGCTATCCTCTAGTTTCTGCAAATAGTTTAAAAAATTGTCTGTATTTATAAAAAACAAAGCATCGGCTCTAAAAGTTGGAAGCACTTTGGTAGAAATACTAGCGTTTTCAGAAATCTGTTTATGGTATTTTAAATCGTCGGTTGGATCATCTGTAGTACAAACAACTTCAACCTTCATATCTTGCAATAACTGTGCTGGAGTTTTGTTTTCTAAAATTGCATTCGCTTTTTCGTAAACGGCATCCGCCGTTTTAGAGCTAAGAATATCATCGATACCGAAATACCGCTTTAATTCTAAATGCGTCCAATGAAACAACGGGTTTCTTAAGGTATATGGTACTGTTTCTGCCCATTTTAGAAATTTCTCTTTTTGCGATGTTTCAGAACCTGTTATATACCTTTCCTCGATACCATTAGCTCGCATACCACGCCATTTATAATGGTCGCCATTTAACCAAGCGTTAGTAATATTTTTTACAGGTAAATTTTCAGCTATTTCTTTTGGAGATAAATGATTATGATAATCAATTATTGGTAAATCCTTAGCATACTCATGGAATAACACCTGAGCAACTTCAGACTGCAATAAAAAGTTCTCAGTAATAAAAGATGTTGTACTCATAACCAATTATTAATTCAATGAAATTTCTAAAGGATTATTAATTTTTAAGGTAAAATCTTTTACATAGTTTTCCCATGATTCTTTTGTAGTGAATTCATTGGCTTCTTTCCATCCATATCCTGAATAGAATACAACTTTTCCTTGATTCACTTTTATTTGAGCATATAAATTACTTTGATCGGTTAAACCTGTAACAAAATACTCTGAAGATATCATATTTCCATTAGGAACTACTATTGCAGTACCAAGCTCAGAATCACCATGTGGCTCCCAATACGATACCCATCCAGCTTCAGTATTTTCTGTTGGTACACCATCATTTTCATGTAAAGTTAAACCTGAAGAAATAGAGTTTGTACCTGCTACTTCAATTTCATATTTTGTTAAATTACTTCCGTAATCTAATGAAATGTATTTCTTTTCTGAAATCGTTTTTCCATTAGCGTCCCAGTCTGCATAATCTAAAATAAAGCTCGTTCTAATCGGTCCTGTTGTAATAACTTTCCAATCGGTAAAGTTTTTAGAAACATAATAGGTCGTATCAATTTTCACTGCTGTTCCTCCAACACCACGACTTACACCAACATGAAAATTATCTAACCCTTCTGGTGAAGGTAAATGATAAGCTCCAGGGGATTTATGGTTTTTTGCATACCATTTATTGATAATAGGATAGTCTACCTTTTTTAACCACGCATCAATACCACTAGATAAGGTTCCCCCCTTAGTACCATCTTCTACCATTTTTTGAGCCACTGGTCCATAAGTTCTAAACGCTACTTTGTTGTTTTCCCAAGCATAATCGTCTGTTCTTTCTGGAACAAATCGAGAATAGCAATACGCTGTTACTTCTTGCCCTTTAGTACCTTGAGATGATACAAGCTTAAATTGCTTTTCAGATTTTGCTGCTAATTCTGGTTGAAATAAAAGCACATCAGCATTACCGTCTTGATCTTCATCTACAAATTGAGAAACTAAAATAGCTTTAGTTGTTGCATCTTGAACCGCTAGTTTCTCAAAGCTTTCACCTTCCTTTAATGTTAAATCTGATTTTTTAATCTCAACCGTTTCGTTTGAACGTGAAACATCCAATGTATTTTTAACAGTTAAAATATGCCCCGAGGCTTCTTGTTTACAACTTTGAGTAAAAAAAGCTCCAGTTAATAAAGCACAAAATAGTATGTTTTTCATGTGTTTAAATTTAAGTGTTTTACAAGTAAAATGTAAAGCGCATAAGTCAGCTTTTAACAATAAAAAAAAGCATGAATTATGCGCAAAATTCACTAATCTTCGTTTGATGGTTTTCCTATTGTTGCCAATATACCGCCATCTACGTATAAAATATGTCCGTTAACAAAATCGCTTGCTTTAGCCGACAAAAATATGGCTGCACCAGCTAAATCATTAGGATCTCCCCACTTAGCTGCAGGTGTTCTATTTATAATAAAATCGTTAAAAGGATGCCCTTCTACACGAATTGGAGCTGTTTGCGATGTTGCAAAATACCCAGGACCAATACCATTAACTTGTATATTATGCTTTGCCCATTCTGTTGCCATATTTTGGGTTAACATTTTTAGTCCGCCTTTTGCTGCCGCATAAGCACCAACACTATTTCGACCTAATTCACTCATCATAGAGCAAATATTAATAACCTTACCTTCTTTTCTAGCAATCATGCCTTTTACAACATGTTTAGAAACTATAAACGGGCTTACCAAATCGATATCGATAACCTGTTTAAAATCGGCTACTTCCATTTCAATTAATGGCGTACGTTTTATAATACCTGCATTGTTAATTAAAATATCTATTTGACCAACTTCAGCTTCAATTTTTGCAACTGCTGCAATAACCTCATCTTCATTGGCAACGTTAAATTTATAACCAACCGCGTTTATGCCTTCTTTTTTATATTCTGCAACAGCATTGTCGATTTTTTCTTGTGAAGAATTACCGTTAACAATTACCGTTGCTCCTGCTAAACCTAGACCTCTGGCCATAGCCATACCCAAACCGTGGGTACTTCCGGTTACTAAAGCATTTTTTCCTTTTATATCAAATAATGATGCACTCATAGCTTATCTTAATTCTGTTATTTTAGCAACATCCATATCGCCATAATCTAAATTCTCTCCTGCCATTCCCCAAATAAATGTATAATTTGAAGTTCCTGATCCTGAATGAATTGACCATGGTGGAGAAATTACTGCTTGATGATTTTGCATCCAGATATGACGCGTTTCTTGAGGCTCTCCCATAAAATGACAAACGGCCTGATCTTGAGGAATATCTAAATAATAGTAAATTTCCATTCTACGATCGTGTACGTGTGCTGGCATGGTGTTCCAAACGCTTCCTGTTTTTAACTCTGTCATTCCCATTTGAAGCTGACAAGTTTCTACTATACCACCAATAATTTGTTGATTTACTGTACGGTGATTAGCTGTCTCTAACGACCCTAATTCTATTTTATTAGCATCAGCTTTACTTACCTTTTTAGTTGGAAAGCTTGTGTGTGCTGGTGCCGAGTTTAAATAAAACTTTGCTGGATTATTTTTATCATTACTTTTAAAGATAACTTCTTTTTTTCCGCTACCAATATATAGCGCATCTTTTAAAGTTAATTGAAATTCTTCACCATCAACTTCTACCGTACCATCTCCTCCAACATTGATAATACCAATTTCTCTTCTTTCTAAAAAATATGATGATTTTAAAGGATCAATTGTTTCCAATGCAACTGGTGCTGCAACAGGAACCGCAGAACCAGCCATATATCTATCATAATGTGTATAAACCAAAACTAATTGATCTTCTTTCATTAAATTTTCAATCAAGAACTCTTCTCTCAACTCCTCTGTATCGTACTTCTTTACTGCTTTTGGACTAGACGCATAACGCGTTTCATAACTTGTTTTCATGATAAATTACTATTTGTTTTTTTTATATACTTTGTTTTATTCCATACTCTAAACCTCGCAGTTCAGCTAAGCCTCTTAGTCTGCCTATCCCGGAATAACCTGGGTTTGTTTTTTTGTGTAAATCATCAAGCATTTGATGCCCATGATCTGGCCTAACAGGAATTTTAAAATCTGCATAACCTGCAGCTTTACGTCTTTTTTCTTCTTCTATAATTGCTTTTACCACACTGTACATATCAACATCGCCATCTAAATGATTGGCTTCATAAAAGTTACCTACGTCATCACGTTTAGTACTTCTTAAATGTAGAAAATGTGCTCTATCAGAAAAGCGTTTAAAAATTTGAACTAGATCATTATCTTCTCTTACACCTAAAGATCCTGTGCAAAAAGTAATACCGTTAGCACGATCTGGAACATTTTCAAATAAATGTGCATAATCAGCCTCGGTACTTACTACTCTTGGTAATCCCAATATAGGATATGGTGGATCATCTGGATGAATACACATCAACACTTGGTTTTTAGAGGCCACTGGAATAATTTCTTTTAAAAAAGACACCAAATTATTTCGTAGTGCTGTAGCATCAATATCCTTATAGGTATCTAAAATGGTTTGAAATTGCTCTAAAGTATACCCTTCCTCTGCTCCTGGTAAACCCGCTATAATATTGTTAACAAGTTGTTTTTTATCCGCTTCCGAAAGGTTATCAATATACGTCTTTGCAGCTTTTTGTTGCGCTTCGGTATAACTATTTTCGGCTCCTGGTCGTTTTAATAAATAAAGTTCGAAGGCCGCAAACGCAATTACGTCGAAACGCAAAGCTTTAGATCCATCTTCTACTTGAAAACCTAAATCGGTTCGTGTCCAATCTAATACTGGCATAAAATTATAACAAACGATATTAATACCGCATTTTGCCAAATTCTCTATACTCTGCTTATACGTTTCAATATATTTTTGAAAATTACCACAACGCGTTTTAATGTTTTCGTGTACCGGAATACTTTCAACAACGCTCCATGTTAATCCAGCACCTTCAATCGTACTTTTTCTTTTTTGAATTTCTTCAATTGTCCAAACTTCTCCATTAGAAATATGGTGTAACGCAGAAACAATTCCTGTTGCCCCTGCTTGTTTTATATCTGATAAAGATACGGGATCATTTGGCCCGTACCATCTCCATGTCTGTTCCATAAAAAAAATTAAATGTGTTAAACCCCGCTATACGCACTAAATCCACCATCAATTGGAACTACAACTCCAGTTACAAAAGCCGATCCTTCGCCACATAACCATAATGTTGTCCCTACTAAATCTTCTGGTTCACCAAACTTACCCATAGGTGTTTGTTCTATAATTTGATTACCACGAGGTGTTAAACTTCCATCACTCTCGGTTAACAAGCTTCTGTTTTGATCAGTTAAGAAAAACCCAGGAGCCAATGCATTTACGCGAATACCAACTTTAGAGAAATGTACCGCCAACCATTGTGTAAAATTAGACACCGCAGCTTTTGCACCGCTATATGCCGGAATTTTTGTTAATGGCGTAAAAGCATTCATTGACGAGATATTTAAGATGCTACATCCTTTTCTGCCTACCATATCTTTAGCAAAAATTTGGGTTGGCAACAGCGTTCCTATGAAATTTAAATTAAACACGAATTGAATACCTGTTGGATCTAAATCAAAAAACGTTTTAAAACCTTCAGTAGTATCTTCAAGATCCTTTGCTAATAAGTGCGGATTACTTGTTGTACCTAAAGGGTGATTACCTCCAGCTCCATTAACTAGAATATCACAAGGCCCTAATTGATTATTTACTTCTGTTTTAGCTAATTCTAAAGACTCTTTTTCTAAAACATTAGCAGCAACCCCAATTGCAGTTCCGCCTGCTTTATTAATTTCGTTTGCAACTTCATCTGCCGCTTCTTTTCTTAAATCTAAAACTGCAATTTTATGTCCTTCTTTGGCCAAAGCTTTCGCCAAAGTACTACATAAAACACCTCCTGCTCCTGTTAAAACTACTACTTTACTCATTTTATATTTGGTTTATTTAAGATGCATAACTCTGAAATTCACGTTATTTTCGTGTACGCACACACAAATATAACAAAAAAATAGTGTGCGCACACAAAATATTGAAAATTATTACTAAATTGCTTGAAATTACAAAACTAACCTTAGTATTCATTGTAATTTAAAACATTGAGACCTTAATATTTTTTTTATATGATTACAATAAAGGACATCGCCAAAGAGGCTAAAGTTTCTGAAGGCACTGTAGACAGAGTGCTACATAACCGTGGAGGTGTTTCAAAAAAAACGGAGGCTAAAATAAAAAAAATATTAAAGCATCATGATTTTAGCGTAAACCCTATTGCTAGTGCGCTTGCAATGAAAAATAAATACTTTATTGCGACCTTAATTCCAGAACACAATGATTTAGATTTATTTTGGAAATCGCCCTATTTAGGTGTGTTAAAAGCGGCCGAAGATGTTAAAAGTTTTGGGGTACAGGTGACTAATTTTGGTTATAATCAATATGATCCAAACTCCTATTTAAATACCTTTAACGCTTTATTAGAAACCAAACCTACTGCCGTAATTATGGTGCCTAACTTTTCGGCAGAAACCAAAAAAATTGTAAACCAGTTAGAAGCTCTTAATATCCCCTACCTTTTTGTTAATATTGACATTGATGGATTTAACAATATTGGGTTTGTTGGTCAAGACTCTTATAAAGCT
This sequence comes from Algibacter sp., assembly GCF_039977455.1. GTDB lineage: Bacteria > Bacteroidota > Bacteroidia > Flavobacteriales > Flavobacteriaceae > Algibacter_B. Next base: position 176,943 of record NZ_JBDWDG010000014.1, read on the forward strand.
GGTTATATTGCTGGGAAATTTATGCATTTAAGTTTGCCAAATCCTTCAACATTTTTAATTATTCAGGCTAGGCACAACATTACTAAAAACAATGCGGTATCCAATAGAATTAAAGGTTTTAATGATTATTTTATTAAAAACAAATTAGATTCTACAACGCAAACTTTAAAAATCGAGAACTTAAGTAGCTCGACTGAAACCAAAGAAAAAATAAATTCATATTTAAAAAACCATCCTGAAATTAAAGGTGTTTTTGTTCCATCGAGTAGAATTTACATTGTGGTAGATTGTATAGAAGATAATTATTTAAAACAACTTGAATGTATTGGTTTTGATAATACACCTCAAAATATTGCCTGTTTACTTAATGATTCGGTATCGTTTTTAATATCACAGAAACCGTTTGATCAAGGTTATGAAGCGATTAGGCTTTTAACTGAATATTTACTTAAAAACGAAATTTCTAATACCAAGCATTATCTTCCTATTGATATTCTTATAAAAGAAAACGTAAAATATAACGAACGGAATGAGTTTAATGTTGTTGATGTATAATCCTATCAATTAAATTTTAAAATAACACGGGTTCGAAAACATAAAAAAAAGCCTCTTCAAAAAATAAACTTTGAAGAGGCTTTGTATTTATTGACTGATTATCTAGATTATATATACTGATTGATAATATTCTCGAATAATTCCTGCTTACCACTTATTAATTGTAGCTCACCATTATCTTGAGCTATTTTGTATAAGTCTTGTAAGCTTAATTTCCCGTTTTCGAAATCTTTTCCTTTTCCTGAATCGAATGAGCTGTAACGCTCTTTTCTTAGTTTTTCGTAAGGTGAAGATGTAATGATTCTATCGGCAATTAACAGCGCTCTTGCAAAGGTATCTGCCCCTCCAATGTGTGCGTGGAATACATCGTCTAAATCTGTTGAATTTCTTCTGATTTTAGCATCAAAATTAACACCACCTCCCTGCAGTCCGCCAGCTTTAAGGAAAACTAACATAGCCTCGGCAGTTTCTTGAATGTTATTAGGAAATTGATCGGTATCCCAACCGTTTTGATAATCGCCACGATTAGCATCTAAACTCCCTAACATACCTGCTTTAGCAGCTGTTTCAATTTCGTGTTGGAATGTATGTTGCGCTAAAGTAGCATGGTTTACTTCGATATTAATTTTGAAATCTTTATCTAAGCCGTATTCTTTTAAGAAGCCTATTGCTGTGGCAGAATCGAAATCGTACTGATGTTTTGATGGTTCCATTGGCTTAGGCTCAATAAAGAAATTCCCTTTAAAACCTTGGGCTCTTGCATAATCTCTAGCCATGGTTAAGAATTGGCCCATGTGGTCTAGTTCGCGTCCCATATCTGTATTTAACAGCGACATGTAACCTTCGCGACCTCCCCAAAACACATAGTTCTCTCCGTTTAATTTAATTGTGGCATCTAAAGCTAATTTTACTTGCCCACCTGCACGTGCTACCACATCGAAATCTGGATTTGTAGAGGCGCCATTCATATAACGTGGGTTAGAAAAACAGTTTGCCGTTCCCCATAATAACTTAACACCACTTTCGGCCTGTTTACCTTTTATATAATCAGTAATGGTTTCTAAACGTGCTTCAGATTCGGCAAAAGTTGCACCTTCTTGAATTAAATCGAAATCGTGAAAACAGAAATAATCGAACCCCATTTTACCAATAAATTCGAAGGCAGCATCGGCTTTATCTTTTGCTGCTTGAATAGGGTCTGATGATTGATCCCAAGCAAAGTTTTGTGTTCCTGGACCGAATGGGTCTGATCCTTGACCACAGAAGGTATGCCAGTAAGCTATGGAGAATTTAAACCATTCTTTCATGGTTTTTCCTGCCACCACTTGGTCTGGATTGTAATACTTGAATGCTAAGGGATTGTCTGATTCCTTTCCCTCGAACTTAATGTTCCCTATGCCTTTAAAATACTCTGTATTTGCCATTCTGAAATGTGTTTATTCGTTTATTTTTTTATTCGTTTGTTTATTAATCTTTAGTTTAGTGTTCGCGTTAGGGATTGCAGTGGAAAGCCCACAGCGACATTTGGGAGCGCGGCCTTGTAACGTAAAGCCCGACCCTTTTCGGGTAACCTGCCTGCCGGCAGGCATGCGCCCTAATTATTATTTAACACCAACTCTAATTCTTTTTTCCAGGTATTATAGGCTTTTACATACGGTGTTTTGTCCTTTAACGGCTTGAATGTCATAACATAATCATTATCCATAATGGCTTTCCCGAAGGCTTTAAAATCACCTTTATGTAAATTAGCCGCTCTGGCCGCCCCTATGGCTCCCGTGGTATTGTAAATTTCTATTTCTTGCCCGATAAGTGTAGCTACGGTATTTGCAAAAATTTCCGAGCGGAATAAATTATCGTTTCCGGCACGAATAACACGTGCTTTAATACCATCTGACTTAAGGATTTCCATGCCGTATAAGAATGAAAACGCGATCCCCTCGAGTGCTGCACGACATAAATGGGCTTTATTATGGTTATTTAAATTAACATTTACCAATCGTGTACCTATTTCTTTATTGTTTAGCATGCGTTCTGCTCCGTTTCCAAAGGGCAACATACACACACCATCTGAACCTACTGGAATTTCAGAGGCCAGCGTATTCATGTCTTCGTATGAGCTTACATCCAAATTATTGAGCAACCAACGGTATTGAATTCCGGCACCATTAATATTTAAAAGCTTCCCGATTTTTGGGTTAGATTTTGTGTAATTTACGTGCGCAAAATTATTTACTCGTGTACTTTCCTTACCGGAAAGACTATCGGTTACCGCATACACGACACCCGATGTACCGCCTGTTGCAGCTACTTCGCCTGGATTAAATACGTTTAAAGATAAAGCATTGTTAGGCTGGTCGCCTGCTCTGTAATACACTGGTGTTCCTGCCGCTATACCGCTTTCGGCTTCGCCTTTTTTATCGACTATAGATTGGACACCAAAGGTTGGCACAATATCTGGTACTAAAGCTTTATCGATGCCGTAATGCTCTAATAGAAAGTCGGCAATGGAATCGTTTTTGAAATCCCAAAAAATCCCTTCGGACAATCCTGAAATGGTAGTATTTATAGTATCAGAAAATTTAAAAGCGATATAATCTCCCGGAAGCATGAATTTATGAATCTTACTAAAAACATCAGGCTCATTTTCCTTTACCCATTTTAATTTTGAAGCTGTAAAATTTGCTGGTGAATTTAAAAGGTGCGCTGCACATTGATCTTCTCCTATAGCTTTAAAGGCATCGTTACCAATATTTACTGCTCTACTATCGCACCAAATTATACTTTTACGCAATGGATTTCCAGCTTTATCTACCACAACCAGTCCATGCATTTGATACGAAATACCAATACCATCTATTTGAGTACTAGATATATTAAACTGTTTTTTTAGTTGCTTTATGGCATTACAGATATGCAGCCACCAATCGTTTGGGTCTTGTTCTGCCCATCCGTTTTTTACGGCATGCATACTCATCTCAGTTTTAGGCTCCTGAACTACGCCTAAACTTTCCCCTGTTTCTGAGTTGACTAATGCTACTTTAATAGAAGAGCTCCCTATATCTATTCCTAAATGATAATTCATTTTTAGTCCCTTAATATTTAGTTTGGTTGTTTGTCTTTTTTTAGAATACAATAGTAAAAAAAATACTATCACAATTCCACCTAAAACTTGGATTAAATTGATATTAATTTTGTGCTAAAGCTACAAAAACAGTTGAAAACTGCAAGTATTAAATTATTTCTTGTACTCCTTTAAATACGATGATGGTGTTTTATTCATAATTAACTTAAACTGCCTATTAAAATTAGAAATATTATGAAAACCAGACTCATAACACACTCCCGCTATATTATATTTATTTTCTAATAATAATTTACAGGCATACCCTATTCTAATTTCAGCTAAATATCTGGAGAATGTTTTTCTGTTTACCCGTTTAAAAAAACGACTAAAAGCCGATGTATTCATGTTTGCTACTTTGGCAACATCCTCCAACGAAATGGACTTATTAAAATTGTTGAATATATAAGCATGAATAGTATCTAAGGTTTTATTTTCGGCGTTTCGTAGGGTATTTACATAACCCTGACTTGCTAATAATTTATAACTTTTATGCTTAGCAAGCTTGTTTAAAATATTTAAAAATGCCATGGTTTTATCGAACCCAACCTTTTCAGTCATGCCTTGAACATCTTTAATGAGTTTTTTATCAACCTTTAAAAACTTTATTCCAAATCTTGCTCTATCAAAAAGTTCTGAAAGGTGAATCATTTCTGGGGTTTCAAAAAAGGTAGAACCTAAACATTTTCTATTAAAATGAATTGCAATAGCTTTAGCTACAAGGTTGGCATTTTCCTGAAAATATTCATCGTCATTTAACCACATGTGTGGTAAATTTTCACCTATTAAAACAATTTCATTCTCCTCAAATTTCTCAACACCATCACCAACAAAACAAGTGCCTTGACTTTTTAGTACAACAACAAGTTCTATTTCTGGATGGTAGTGCCATACTTTTAAAAAGTTAGGGTACTCGTTAACTTTAGTACTAAAAGAACTATTATTTAAATTACTTCTATCTAAAAAATGTAGTTTCATAAAACAGTATCCATAGCCCGATTACAATACGCTAAAACCTTTAGTTATAAACGTTTTCTATTTTAAACTGATCGCTAAGTTTAATATCTACTGAGGAACTACCAACCAAAACTTTAAACACGCCTGGTTCGACCGTCCAATTCATATTTTTGTCTAAAATAGCTAAATCATCTGGATGTAAAATAAAATTAACAGTTTTGGTTTCATTAGGCTTTAAGTGAACACGCTCGAACCCACGTAAAACCGACTCGTATGTGGTTACACTACTCACCATATCTTTTAAATACATTTGTACGATTTCATCACCTGCTCTTTTACCAGTATTTGTAATTTTAAAAGACACATGAATATCAGCTTGTGGTTTTAAACTTTTTGGAGTTACTACCAAATCACTATACTCAAAGGTTGTATAACTTAATCCGTAGCCAAACGGATATAAAGGCCCTAAAACCCTTGTATTACCATAACCATTTGGTCCTGCACCGGGTTGTCCTGCTTGCGATCCTGGTTTAAATGGAAAGTTTAATGGAATCTGTCCAACTGTTTTAGGAAATGTAACTGATAATTTCCCTCCAGGATTATAGTCTCCAAACAAGGTTTCGGCAATAACCTCGCCCGCTGCGGTACTTGGAAACCAAGCTTCTAGTATAGCTGGTAAAAATTTATTTTCCCAGTTTATAGTTAAAGGCTGACCGTTAATAAGTACCAAAACTACAGGTTTCCCTGTTTTATACAAGGCCTGAACCAATTGAAATTGACGCCCTGGAAGCCCTAAACTAGTTCGTGATTTTGTTTCACCAACACGTTTTTCGTCCTCGCCTACAACGGCTATAATAATATCGGATTGTTTTGCTTTTTCAACCGCTGCATCAATATCTGCTTGTTCCTTTGCTGATAAATCTGTTGGAATAATTTCACTCCCAGGCCAATCTGGATCTACAATATCGCATCCTTTTACAAAACTAACATTAGCGTTGTTGCCGGCATATTTTTTAACCCCTTCATAAACAGAAACCGAAGGATTAAAAGCTGGACCATATCGACTAAAAGTAAAACTTACCTCGTTAGCCAACGGACCTGTAACCAAGATATTATCTAGGTTTTTAAGATCTAATGGTAATAGATTATTTTCATTTTTAAGAAGTACTAAAGACTCTCTGTTTATTTGTTTTGAAAACGCCTCATCTTCTGGAGTGTGTACTAATTTATCGGCTTCTTCTGGATTTTCAACATAAGGGTTATCAAATAAACCTAATCTGAATTTAACACGCAATACATCGGCAACTCTAGAATCAATCGTTTTCATTGAAATTTCACCATCACGTATCAATTCACGTAACGGCTCAATAAAAGATTCTGGCGTTCTAAAAGTGGTACGAACATTTAATCCCGCTTCAATAACTTGTCGTACAGCTTCTTTATAATCTTTAGCTACGCGGTGTTTTTCTGAAACATATTCTACAGCTTCACTATCTGAAACTACATAACCATTAAAGCCATATTTTTCGCGAAGTAAATCGGTTAAAAAATAACGACTTGCAGTAATAGGAACCCCATCATAATCATTATAACTACTCATAATTCCCATGGGAGCAGCTTCTTTTATAACGCGCTTAAAAGGGTATAAATGCAATTGAAACATTTCGCGTGGTGCCACATGCGAATCTGTTCTAGCATCGCCATCGCGAGCACCTTTAGGAATACTATATACAGCAAAATGTTTTAAGGTTGAAGCCACACCTTGCGATTGAATACCTAAGGTCATTTGTTTTCCCATTTCTGCAATATGATACGGTTCTTCGCCATAACATTCTAAAACACGTCCCCAACGTTGGTCGCGTGCTACATCTAAAATTGGTGCATACACATTAGTATAACCTAGTGCTTTTGCTTCTCTTCCTACAATTTCTCCAGCTTTTCTAACTAAATCTTTATTCCATGTACTACCAATACCAATTGGCGCTGGCAGCGGTGTTGCTTTTTCGTGACATAAACCATGGACCCCCTCGTTAGTAAAATCTACTGGAATCCCTAATCTTGTTTCCTCAACAAACCATTTCTGAACAATATTTATAGTTTCGGCATGGGTACTGTAAGGATAAGCATATTTTGTATGCGTTTTTTCTTGGTTCCATATGGTATTTAAATGCTCGTCTATATTAGCAATACCATCTTTCCAAACCTTATTTTTCCATTCTTTAGTAGGTAATTCATCAGCTAAAACTCTCGAATACCCATACAATGTGGTAAGCTGACACGTTTTTTCATTAACATTCATTAATGAAACTAAATTTTTAACACGGTCTTCCAAAAGTGCCGAAGGGTCTTCAAAAACATCCTTAACACCGTTTTTATTAAAATCAATCCAATCCTTTTTATATATGCCTTTTTTATCAGTATTAAACCCTAAAATTATTACAGGTAAAACACCTAAAATACATAATCGAACTATTTTATAAAATTTCATTTTCTTTATTTTAAGCATGGATTTTGGTTGATTTATTTTTCGATTCTATAGACTTTGAAATTATCAACAGTCATATGATTTTTAACGGTTCTTAAACCAAAATACCCCGAAGTATATGGATTTTTATCCACAAAATCTGCAAACAATACATTGTCTCTATAATATTGGATGACGCCATTATTAGCCACTATTTTAATTTTATAGGTTTTATTTGCTTCAAGCATAAATTTCGAGTCGCTTAAATCATGGTGTGGCAACAACGGGCGCTCTCCATTACCCACGTAACGACGAAAACGTGTTGTTTTATTAAAATTCCCACCTACACCCATATAGTATAATTGTAAATCATCATAGTTTGAAAATTTTCCACCTCGTTTTTCTGAATTGGCAAATAAATTATCTGGGTTTTTAGGATCTGAAGCCATCCAAAAGCAATTTAAATCAGACACTCTATCATTAGCACCTCCATCTTGAATAATAAAAACATCGTATTTTATAACAATAGGTCCTTCGAATTTTTCTTTTAACCAAACGGTACAGCCTTTTACATCATCAATTTCAAGTTTGCCTTTTTTAACTTCAACAGTACCACCTTCCATTTGTTCTACTTGCCAATTATCTAATCCGTTATCAAAACTCTCTTCAAAAATCAATTCGCAATCAACCGATTTTCCTTTTATTTCGACAGTCCTAACTTTATTACAAGACATGCACAATAAAAGTGAAAAACAAGTAAATAAAACAAGAGACAAACTGGGGTATTGGTTACGATTTTTCATAGTTATATATTTTTAATTTACTTGTTTAATTAATACTAAGCTCCATGGCGTAATTTCATGCTTAATGGCTAAATTTCCATTTTTATCGGCTTTTACATGTGTCGTTTTCATGGTATTCGCATAGGTTTTCATTATTTTAATTTCTTCTCGGGTTGGTGGCTCTGGTTTCCCCATAGACTCCCAAAAATTATGAATATTTCCGTGATCTTTATCCAGTATTTCTATTTCAAACAAAGCTCCTGCCTTTAATCCTGTTAACGTAAAATCTAAATTCTTAGTGGTTCCATTTTCGCGCTTATCAGTACCAAAGGGCACAGCATTTTCGTACTCTTCAGGGTAATTATAAGCTAAAGCCGAAATTTTTCCAGTCGTTTCATCCGTGCTAACAAAAAGATAATCGTCTTTATATAATTTTTGATTTCCCAATTCGTGTAACATTCTGTAGGCGTGATATGAAGGCTTTACTAAACCTTGGTAATTTATCATTCCAAAACCGCCATGAAATATACTAGAAGCGCCTCCTTTTTCTTCAAAAATATCTGTAAAAGTCCAAAATGCTAAAGAGTTTGTTAGTCCAATACAATCTAAATTTGACTTTACAATATAAGCTGCAGCAGGTAAACGATCATGCATAGCATCTCTACTACTTGGGCTTGTATTCCACTCCGTTAAATGGATTTCAACATCTGGGTAAGCGCTTTCTGCTATGGTTTTATTAAGCCATTCTAAATCTAATTTTAAAGATTTAGCAAAACGTGTTAAACCTTTTCCTTTACCTGTTTCTGGATTAAAAGCATAATCGGTTGGATAAGGATGTGTGCTAATAAAATCCACTGGTAATTTTTCTTTTTTACAGTATTTAAGAAAATCTTCAATCCAAACGCCATGCCATTCTAATGCATTAATATCCTCTGTATTAAAAACGGCATCTGAAGCTTTATCGTTTGTAGTTTCCCCATCAAAACGTGTGTCTGGCACAAAATTACTTGTTGATGGTCCTCCAATTTTTAAGCGACTATCCACAGACTTAACCGCTAAAGCCGATTGTTTATATAGCTCGAAATATTGCGATTTTGTGCCATCCCAAAATAAAGGATATAGGTTAGGCTCGTTCCAAACCTCGAAATACCAGGTTAATACTTCGTCCATTCCATAACGATCAACACAATGTTGTGTAAACGCCTTAACTAAATCATGCCACTTTTCAAAAGAATCTTCTGCAGGTGTAATATTGGCCTTCCACCAAAACACTGTTTTAGAATTTTCAGCAGCCATACTGGTAGGTAAAAAGGCTAATTCTATGAAAGGCTTAACTTTTAAATCTAATAATCTATCAAAAACATCATCGATATATTGCCAGTTATAGACGGTTTTTCCACGCTCCAGAATAACAGGAAACATATCATCATGAAACAAGCCATGAAAACGTACGTATTCAAACCCACAGTTTTCCTGCACTTGTTGCATTTGCTCTAACCAACCGGCGCGTAAAGCCTCATTTGCACGACCTGCGCCTACCATTTTACTCCAATAATGATCAAATTTTTCACCTTGCTGATTTACATCAACTTGAATATTTTTTTGAGCTGAAAGACCTAAAGTGCCTCCAAAAACGATTAAGATTATTATCTTTTTAATGAATTTCATTAATTGAACTATTTCTAATGTTTAGGACTAATTTAATTTTCTGTTGTAAAAACTGCTGCTGGCAATCCTGCTTTATTGTATAGGTTTGCTTTTAATGGTGTACCTGACCATGCATAACGCACGTTTACTGGGTTACTTACAGCATCGTTCCAAACCTCAATGGTATGTGTTGTGGTGATTTTGGCTTTGGCTGGTTTCCATGCACCCGTGTTATCTTGAATCTCGAAAGCCCCTAAAGGTTCGTTAACCATTACCGCATCGTCTAACAAATGTTTATTTGCTACCATTAATCCTGATTCTGCTTCTGAAAAAGTTACCGCAATTTTATCTCCATTAATTGAAAAGGATTTATATAAAGGACCGCTCACAGCATCAACCTTAATATTGTAATCATTTTTTAAAGCCCAAAATGCTAATCGTTTTCCGGCATCCATTTTATTATGCGGATGTATATCTTTAGCCTCACCAATATCATGAAGTACCGCCATTCCTGTATTAGGTACTTTTAGCGTGCGTCGTAAATGGTCGTTAACCATGGCCCAACCAGCATCGGCTTCTTCATTTGCTCTTTTACAAGATGCTAATTGTGCGTAATAAAACGGAAAATTACCTTGTTTCCAATCGGCTCTCCAATTATTTATCATGCTTGTTAAATAGTATTCGTATTCGGTAGGTTTAAATAATGCATTACTTTCGCCTTGATACCAAATAGCGCCTTTAATTCTATAAGGCAAAATACTTGACACCATACCATTGTAAAGGGTTGCTGGCAACTGCATATCTTTGGTTGGATGCTTTTCCCCTTTTGGCTTTCTACCTTTTTGTCCGTTTTTGTTCCATTTAGCTAAGGCTTTTTCATAAGCTTTATCTACATAATCATCGGCATCCATTTTTTCTATTTTAGCCATGGTTTCTGAACGACTTGCCTCAAAATAATCCTTTAAATTCTTATCAGCCAAATAAGTCTCTTCCGAAATCCATGGCTGCACACGCGTTCCTCCCCAAGAGCATTCCAATAAACCAATTGGTACATTTACATGTTTACGCAGTTCTTTGGCAAAAAAGTAACCTGTGGCTGTTATTTTTCCTATTTGTTCTGGATTAACCGAACGCCAATTATCCTCAAAATTTTGTTGTTTTTCAAAAAGCGAGGTGGTTTGTGGTACTTCTATATGGCGAATCCAATCATCTTTAGCTGTAGCTACTTCATTTCTAATATATTCTACTAATGGCTGATATTGTTCTTCCCTAGCATTGTTTATAAACTTAGACATGGAAAAATCCATATTAGACTGTCCTGTACATAACCAAACATCGCCAGACAATACATTGTTTATTACAATTTTATTTTTTGAAAACACAGTAATTTTATGAGGCCCACCAGCTTCTGGTGTTTTAATATCTGCACGCCAATTACCTTCTGTATTAGTAATTACTTGTGCCGATTGCCCCCAACTTGTTTCTATGGTAATTATTTCGTTAGCATCTGCCCAGCCCCAAATTGGTACTACAGCGTCGCGCTGAATAACCATTCCATCTGTAAATAATGCATTTACTGAAACATTAGCAAAAATGAGTAGTGGTAAAATAGCCGTTATTAAAAACGCTGTAATTGTTTTTATTTTAATTGCTTTCATAAATACCTAAAATGTGTTTTGTTTAAAATTAAAAAGGAATTGTTTTCTTAATGCAAGTTGGCAAAAATTTAAGTTTTTACTTATAACTAATTATCCATTGTGTATAAATAATGGTTCATTTAAGTGGAATTTGAGCTTATAAGCAGTTGTTTTTTGCAATTTATGTACAACCATACTACAGCATACTATTTTAATTTAGAACCTTTTTTAAAATATCCTGAAGCTACTTTAAGTTTCAAATTATCGCGGGCTATAAAGTATTTTTAATCCATTTATTCTATTCGAATTAAATATCTTTTATGGATTGCAATTACCAAAAACTAAAAGCGCTATTTATAAGCCACCTTTATTTTTTGAAAAATTCCTCTATTGGGATACTTTCACTAAACTCTTTAATTTTAATATTCTTATAATATATTTCGGCTGTTTCAGATTGAAAGCCAATAATACCTTCACTTGGATTTAAATTAAAGGCCACATTAACCACCTCGCCATTCAGCTTATGAATGGTGTATTTATCACCCATCACTATAATTTCACCTTGGTTCCATTTATTATTTAAAGCATTATAATTTTTTGTAGGTGATGCGAAATGCAACCAATTTTCACTTTCATCTAGGATACCACCTTCGTTTGGATGTAAATACGTGTCCCCATCAGGAACAGAGTACCAATCGTATTGTACATCTTTTGGACGAATTAAATCGCCAGTATGGTTACGGTTATTAGTGTGATCGTAACGCACTTGATACTCAATGCCTGTAGGCCATATTTTATCGTCAACTACATGATAATAAACGCCTGCATCGTATTGCCATCGTTTAAAATTATTGGCTATTTTTTCACCCCATTTATATTGAAATTTTAAAATATATTTACTGTATTTTTTATTAGTATAGAAAAGGCCGTGAGTAGCATTTTCACCTGTATCTAAATCTAGACTATCGGGGAAATTTTTATAGACATGCACTTTTTTATTATGAATAGCATATACTTTTTTTGCCATGGTCTCATCTCCATTTCGTAATTTTAAATGCCATCCATCCCAATTTTTTCCATTAAATAATTTGACAAAGCCTTTTTGGTCTGACTTCTTATTTTGGGCTATAGCTATGGTTGACTGCAAACTACATATAAGCCCAAAAACCATTAACATTTTAATTTTAATATATTTCATTTTTTATTTTTATGAATTTAAAATTACCAGGATATATGGTTAAAAAAAACAGCACTAATAATAAAATTAGTACTGTTTTTTTTTAAAATTAATACAGCTTTATGACCTAAAGCAATTATTGCTTTACTATACGCTGTACAAACTGACCTTCGTCTGTTTTTACTTTAAATAAATATATACCTGCACTTAGGTTAGAAATATTAATTTCAGATAAATTAGTATTGACGTTTTTGTTTAAAAGCGATCTACCGTTTAAGTCGTAAACAGACACCTCAGTATTTAAGGCTTGCGCATTTTTAATAAATACTTTACCGGCTGTTGGATTTGGATAAACTGCAAAACCTAATGCTTTAGCATCAACCGTTTTTACGCTTAATGCCGCAGGAGCACTGCCCTCTACAATATCTGCAAACCCTACCCAGCCGGCATCGATATAATCTTGCTTAGCACCTGTTGGTACGTATAAGGTTATATTCTCAATTGCCATTCCTCCTGAAACAAAATTTGCTGAATCGGTAATTGTTACTGGTGTTGGCGACGCAAATTCAAGTGAAACTAAAGCTCCAAGACCATGAATAATAGGATTAGCACCTATAGTTTGCAATGAAGGGCCAAATCTAATTACTTGAAGATCATTCTGAGCACCATTAGCTTTAACAAATCCATAACGCTCAAGTGTCTCTAAAGCAGGCAAGTCTAACTCTATATCCGTGATATTCACACGACCAAGACCATTATCTCCAATAACAACTGTACTACTCAAGTCACTTAAAGTTATTAATCCCGTAAGTCTTAAACAATTTTTATTAAATATCTGTACATTTTCTAGATTTATGGAGGTAAGACTAGTTGCATTAATAAAAGCATCCAGTTTCAGCTCTTTTACTGAGGGAGGTAGTATCACCGAAGTAATAGCCGTATTATTTTTAAATGCTGCACTTCCAATAGCTGTTATAGTGTAAGAAACAGCATCATATGCATCTACAGCAGTTCCAGGCACAACTAATGCAGAATCAGTGCTCCCTGCAAGTTCTGCTTCATCATTAGCTACACTTGTTATTCTAAATGTATAGTTACCATCCGTAAAGGTTTCTCCTTCAGATCCTGATACCGATCCTTGCGCATTTACCAATCCGATTGTTAAAAAGGCGGTTAATAATAGTAATGTTTTTTTCATAATAAAGAATATTTTAGTTATTTATATTTAGTTAGGGCTAAGGTGTTAAAATTTTCACAATTAACTTTTAAATTAATACCCAATTGATATAAATATATACCCAATACGCCGTATACAGGTGATTTACAGGTTACAAACCACAAAACACAAAAATTTTAACTTACTGATTTAATCCTAAATAACTTGTGCTAATGAAATAGTTTAAATAGTCATAACAAATTAAAATCTTAATTTATTTGGCAACAAAAAAGCCGTTTCATTTAAATGAAACGGCTTTTTAAGGTATAAGAAACTAATTTTTTATAAAATCTATTGTTTGATAATCCGTTTTACAAATTCGCTATTTTCAACTTGAACTTTTAGTAAATAAACTCCTGAAGCCATGTTAGAAATATTTATTTCAGACGAAGTTCCATTTAAAGGCTTACTTAATAAAGCTCTTCCGTTTAAGTCGTAAACACTTACCTGAGCATTGTTAAGTTGTTGGCTTTGAATTGAAACAACACCGTTTGTTGGATTAGGATAAATACTAAAACCTAATTCTTGTTCTAGATTTTTTGTGCTTAAAGTACCTGTTACAATACGGGAAGCATCAAAAACAGCTAACCAAGCAGCATCAGCCTCATAAGCACTCTCTGCAGTAGCATCTGGAACGTATAATATTGCCCCTGCATTTATTGTTGCTATAGCATTGGCATTAGGTACGGCTATTGGTGTAGAACTATTAACTTGAATCTCTGTCAAGTTTGTACAGCCTCTAAAATTTGCAGCTGATAAAGATGTCACTGTACTTGGAATATTGATGGACGTAATTGATGTACAATCCCTAAGCATTTGATTTGGTAAGGTAGTCCATGATGCCGGAATGGTAAATGAAGTAAGACCCGTATTTCTTAAAACTCCATCAGCAAAAGTTATACCATCAGGAACTATAACTGAAGTAATTAAAGAGCTCTGATAAAAAGCATACGACCCTACAGAAGTTACATGTGTTAAATCCAAAGGATCCAACGCTAACGATGAACAATTATTAAAAGCATTACTTCCTATTGTTTTTAATGTACTTGGTAGCGTTAATGAAGTAATAGTAGAATTATTTTGAAATGCAAGCGTCTCAACTGATGTTACCGTGTAAGTTACCCCGCCATTTTCCACCGTACTAGGTATATCAAGTGCTGCTAAAGTACTTCCTTGAACAGCTACTTCATCTGTGGCATCGCCACCAACAACTGAAGCAGTTATTGTATAGCTAATATCGCCTACTGTAAAATCTTGAGCATTCACAAAACCTACAGTTAAAAATGTAATAAATAATAGTAATGTTTTTTTCATAATAAAAAATGTTTTAATTAATTATAATTAGTTTCCGCTAATATGTTAAAATTTTAACAATTAACCTTTAAATTATAGCCCAAATGCTATAAATTTAAGCACAACATGCTTTAATAAGCTATAAATCATAATAATTTGTAGGTATTCATTTATAGATTACGCCTTAAAAAACTTATTTGGCGTGGTTAGAAATGAAAGCTATAATTAAACTAAAATCTTAAATTATTAGCATGAGTTAGAACTTTAAAAAGCCGTTTCATTTTAAAATGAAACGGCTTTTTTTAAGTATAAGAAACTAAAATTTTATAATAAACTACTGCTTAACAATACGTTTTACAAATTGGCTATTTTCAACTTGAACTTTAAATAGATAAACACCTGAAGCTAGGTTAGACAAATTAACTTCAGAAAAGGTATCATTTAAAGACTTACTTATTAAGGCTCTCCCATTTAAATCGTAAACGGTAACAGCAGCATTTTGTAATTGGCTATGTTTTATTGAAACCTTATTGTTTGTTGGATTAGGGTAAAAACTAAAACCTAAATCATATTCTAAACTATTAACACTTAAAGTACCTTGTTGTATATTAAAATCGGTCCAAACCGGTGCAGCCTCATAATCATCTGTTGTTCCAGTTGGAACTAAAAGGTTTATACTGCTTAATGTTAAACCACTAAACAAATTATTTACAGTAGCATCAGGAATATTACTGGCAATAGTCCAATTTACTTGCATATCTGTAATCCCTGTACACCCTCTAAACGCTGCAACGCCCATAGTCGTTATTGAACTTGGAATATTAATAGAGGTAATTGATTTACAATCTCTAAGCATTTGGTCTGGAATAACAGTCCATTCACTAGGAATAGTAAACGCTGTAACTCCAGTACCTCTAAGCGCTCCAACCCCTAAATTTAAACTTCCAGGAACAATTACCGAGGTAATAGAACTACAATTAATAAAAGTATAACTACCTGTACTTGTGGTATTGGTAAAATCTAAAGGTGCTAATGCTAATGAAGAACAACTATTAAAACTATGGTCTCCGTAAGTTATTATGTTATCAAGATTTATGGTTGTTAAACTGGCACAGCTATGAAAAGCATTGTTACCAATGGCAATCACTGTACTTGGAAGCGTTACATTAGTAATTCCGGTTTCATCTTGAAATGCACCTTCACCAACTGCCACAACACTAAATGACATTGAACCATTATCAGCTTGCTCAGGAATTACAGCATTTGCTATTTCTTGACCTGAAACAAACCCTGTAACTTCACATTCATTAGGACTAGTACTTAATACGCTATATGTATAGGTACCATCATCAAAAGTTAAATCTGCTACTCCCACACATGAATCTGTAATAACTGTATTTCCCGAACCATTATCCGTAACTGGCCCTGTGGTATTAATAATACTTGAACTTGTTAACGAATTGATTTCAATTGGCATTTCTGTACAATTGTTTAAAGTAATACCAGATGTGGACGTTGTTCCTAAAGGGGAGAAAGGATTAGCTCCAGACGGTCTAGTAGTACCAACTAAAATAGAATGGACTTGTGGTCTATCAACATCATCAAATTTTGTGAGTGTCACATTATGATTATTACCTCCAATGGTTGCAATAGCATGTAAGGTTGTTGTAGCCACGTTAGGTATTAAAGCTAACTCTACATTAGACGCTCCTCCATTAAGATACAGTAATGGGCCATTAACTGCATCACCTCTACTATTCTCAATAGTCACTTCTTCAACTTGATACCCAGCTTCACAGCCTGTAGCCTCACAATTTTGCATCAATACATCGCCGCCATATCTTGTAAAAGCAAAGCCAGAACGGGTATTTTTAGCAACGCAATTTATTAACGTAATTGCGCCAGTGGTATGACCACCAACACCACCAGCACCGTATGAACGGTAACCTACTTCACTTAACGATTTGGTATACCCTGGGGTAATTACCTTATCACCATCATAATTAGGGTAAACTGCAGCAAAATCTCTATCAAAAGCAGGCCCCGAAGTTTCCTCTAGCATATCATTGGTTGTTCTTGTTACAGCCTCAGCATAACAATCTTGAAAAAGCACATTTCTTCCGCCTTGAATAAAAAATAAATGCCCAAATGCTTGAGAATAAATGGAACAACGAATAATATTAATATTTAATCCTTCAACTAACAAACCACTATGCTTACGCAAATTAACTAAATTACCATCGCCTTTACCAAGAAGATCGCCATAGCCATAAGGATAAGATCCATTTACATTTAAAGTAACATCCTCCATGGTATTATTTTCTCCGGCGATTGTTACAGATTGCATTCCTGGACTAGAAGGTGCAGAGTTTCCTATATCGGTAACTGTTAAACCTTTTATATTAACAAAGTTTCCTGTTACATAAAACTCGATAATACGCGTACCATAATCATTTAATAATTCTGAATTTATTTCAATAGTTACTCCTGTTAAATCGAAAGTGTTATTACTTCCACTAAATTCAATCATCGCATGCCTATTATTTGCATCGGGTGTGGTAGCTGCAATCACAGCTGGTGTTAAGTAATCTTCCATTTGATAAACACCAGGTGTCATGACTACCGATTGATTTGATAGAGCTGCAAAACTTGCTAACTCCGCTACACTTGAAATTGTTACTTGTGCTGACACCCTAAAAAGAAATAAAAGTGAAAATGCACAAAATAAAAAACAGTGTTTCCTTTTTAAAAATTGTTGTTTTACTACCATATACTTAGAGTTTAATTTTTTTTGATTTTTTTTTATTAGTTATAGTTCTATTTCGGTATTATTTAGCAGAATAAATCTTGATGCCATTTTATGTAAAATTAATACACTAAACCAACAAACCTTATAAATTATAGTGCTATATTTTTAAATTATAGACCTTTTGATAATTGAAAGCAAACTAGCCCTTAGTCGTTAAACAAAAAAAACAGCACCAAGAATTTTCTTGATACTGTTAATTAAATTACTTTTATTTAGCTTGTAAAGCTACTATAATAAGGCTTTTATTATTCTTTAATAAACTTAAAAGTTGAGTTTTTAGTTCCTTCTAAACTCATTAAGTATAAACCTTTAGATAAATCACTTACATTAAGTTCTACTTTTCTTACGCCGGATTGTATACCTTCTTCTTTAACTACTTTTCCTGTAACATCTAAAATGATGTATTGACTGAAATCTGCAGTAGGCATTTCAATTGTAAGCACTTCATTTACTGGATTAGGGTAATAACCAATTTTGCCTTCCTTAATTTTATCCGCAACAGATAAGGATGCTGCGTCTTTTAAAGTAAACAGGTCTATATTAAATTGGCCTCCAAACGTAAACACAAAATACACCGTTTGATTTCCTGTTACTGATTGGCTTAACATTCCATTTTCAGTTTCAACATAGTTCTGCCATCCTGTTTTTCCGTTAGCCGTAACACTAGCTATTGCTGTTCCTGGTACCCCAGTTCCATTTACACCATCATCTAAATGCATTGTAACCGTTTGATCACCTGTTTTATTACTAGCCAAATGAGCAGAAAAAGCAACAATATTTGTTAAATCTACATTATCATACTTAGCCCAATCACCACTTGCTATATAGCCTATATTTTGTGCCTCATTATCTTCTAGGATAATATTAGCTCCATGAAGCCCATTATTATCTTCCGACTGAAGAATAATTGCTTGCGCAAATGCAGTAGAAAATAATGATGTAGTTGATAGTACAACTGTAAAAAGTAAAATTTTAATTTTCATTGTAAATCGATTTTAGTTAATATTTATAATACAGCACTAGGCCTATTACATGTTTTTATTCATAAATCGCTAATCCAATTATACTATTGAAAAACCACTTTAACCTATTAGATTTAAGAAATTATCCTTTTTTATCTTTTAGTTTAAAAAATAGTGCTCACGTATTAAAAAAAATTAATTCTACGCTATAACACTAATTTAATACCTTTAGCTATATTGATTAAACAAAATATACATGTAATAGGTCTGGAGTTTTTTTTGCTTTAAGACACAAGTCTACTCCTTTACCAACTTAAACGTTTTAGTTATTTGATTCCCTTTAATTGTCATTAAATAAATACCTTTAGATAAATCACTTAAATCAATATTGAGTTTCTGTAAATCATTTGTAATAACGCCTTGTTTATTTACTCGTCCACTAATATCAAAAATGGTATATTGATTGAATTTCGAATTTGGCATAAGCACCGTTAAATTATTT